>CAWIVI010000011.1:0-86144 GCA_963839465.1 uncultured beta proteobacterium | reverse complement strand
CGGAACCCCTGCCGCAATTCGGCCGCTCTTTGTGAGTCGGCCGGCTCCCTGTGAACGCTTGTATCAGCGGCGCAGGGCGACGGATATCCCATCCATTAGGGAGAAGGGGTGTCTCGCGGGGCTCTCACCGCCCCTGACAGGATGCGAACCAGGTAGAGCAATGCCGCCACCGCCAGCGTCGCGAGGCCGGCACGCACCAGCGTCTCGACACCGATGTTCGAAAACCCGGTAGCCATCAGCGCCGACCCGCGCTCGACCATCCAATGCCATGCGGCGTGCGCGGCGAAGGCGCTGACGATGACGGTGCCCACCCTCTCGCTCACGCCCGACCGATACAGCAGCCACGTGAGCGGCGGCCACATCACGGCCAGCACCAGCAGTTGACCCAGCTCGATGCCGACGTTGAATGCCAGCAGCGACACCAGCAGGTGCGAGCCGGCGAACTGCAGCTGGTTGGCGAGCAGGAATGAAAAGCCGAAGCCGTGCACCAGGCCGAACAGTGACGTGAGCAGCCATCGCCAACGCAAGTTCGGCCGCAGCACGTTCTCCACGGCCATGTAGAGAATCGACAGGGCGATGAGCGTCTCGACCAGCGGCGGGAACCAGTCGCCACGCGGCACCCAGCCTCCCGCGGCGGCGATCAGCGTGATCGAGTGGGCCACCGTGAACGCGGTGATCACACCGACGACGCGCCAGCCCAGGCGGCGAAAGGGCACCACCAGGCAGAGCAGGAACAAGAGGTGGTCCCAGCCCGTCAGAATGTGCGCGACCCCCGACGACACGAAGGTCGATGCCGCCTGATGCCAGCGCGGATCCAGCGCGACGGGACCGGTGCCGGTGGCGAACTCGAACGCCCGCACGCTGCCGTCGGGCCGGACGTAGCGCAGGTCGAGCTTCAGACGATCCGCCAGGCCGCGGCTGACGCGGAAGTCGACCTGGAAGCCGCTGCGGTCCGAGCGGATCGGGTATTCGAGCAGCGCGTCGAAGTACCCCTGGTTCCAGAACACGTCGGTCGTGGGCGGCAACGGCAGGCCGCGCAGCGATGCCAGCGCCTGCTCGTACGACTGGAACGACGTGTCCGAAGGCAGCGAGATGCGGGCCTGCGCATGCAGGGGCTTCAGCGGCTCCCCGTCCTCCAGGAACTCCACCTCCCTCCCGAGGGCGGCCAGCGCGCGCGGGAACGCCTGATCGACGTGCGACAGCTCGAGATAGCCGTTGCCCCGCTTGGGCAGGTTCATGTTCAGCAGCAGGTCGAGCGGCACGCGCAACAGCACGCGCAGCCGATCGCCTTCGGGCCGCACGAAAGCATGGACCCGCAATTCGCCGGGCACGTCGTGCGCCGCGGAGGGCACGACGACGAGCAGCAGCGCCGCCGCGGCAAGGCAGAGCCACCCGCGCAGTGCGGCGAGGAAAGGGGACGTCAAGGCTGCACCTCGATCGTCCCCTCGCTTTCAGGGCTGGCGCCGGGCCGCTACCCGAGCAGCCCGATGAGCCTGTTGAGAAGCGACTTCAGCGCGTCGTCCATGTCCTTGTCGTCGTCCTTGCCCTTGCCGTCTCCCCGCCCGCGGTGGCCGTCGGTCGGCGTGAACTTCTGCGCACGCTTGCCGGTGTCGACCTCCGCCGTATAGATGTTGCCCTTGGAGTCGACCGCCAGGTTGTGCACCCAGTGGAAGTACCCGGCGTTGCGGCCCCCCTGGCCGAAAGAGGCGATCACGTTGTCGGTCTTGCGATCGAAGATCCAGACGCGCTGGTTCTCGCCGTCCGCGTCATAGAGCCTCTTCTGGTCGGGCGACAGGTCGATGTCCCACATACTGCCGTTGCCGAGGGTGTCCGGCTCGAGGAACGCCTCCTTCACGAAGTCGCCGTTCTTGCGGAACACCTGGTAGCGGTTGTTCACACGGTCGCACACGTAGACGAGGCCGTCGTCGGCAATGCGCACGCAATGCACCGGATTGCGGAACTGGCGTGCGGGCGGCGCCCCCGGCACATAGTCGCCGGGGTCGGCGTCGTTCGGCGTCTCGCCGTAGGCGCCCCAATGACGCTTGTAGAGCCCGGTGGCCGCATCGACCACCAGGACGCGCTTGTTGCCGTAGCCGTCGGCGATGTACAGCTCGTTGGTCTTCGGATCCACTTCCATGTCGGCCGGATTGCCGAGCGCCGGAGTTCCGTTCGGTGCGCCGTTCGTGTCGTTGCTGCCCCGCGTCAGCCCGGCCTTGCCGATCTGCTTGATGAACGTGCCGTCCGACGAGAACTTCAGCACCTGGTGGTCATTCTCCCCGTTGCCGGCGATGTAGACGTAGTCGTTGTGGTCCACGTAGATGCCGTGCTCGTTGTTGGGCCATTCGCAGCCCATCGCCGGGGTGCAGCGAGCGGTGAGGAAGCCCGGGTCCTCCGGACCGCCCCAACTCTTGATCAGGTGGCCCTGGCGGTCGAACACCATCACCGACGGAGCCGCGTCGCAGCAATCGGAGCGCCTGGTGTCGGGAGGGACGGGGTCGGAGCCGCGCTCGTCTGCCGTCAGGCTGCGCGGGCGCTGCACGATCCAGATCCGATCGTGCCGGTCCACGGCAATGCCGGCGACCTGGCCGACGATCCAGTTGTTGGGCAACCGCTTCGGCCAATCGGCATCCACCACGAAGGGCGGCTTGTGGCCGAAGCCGTGGCCCGTGCCATCGGCGAGCGCTGGCGAGTAGTGCCACGACGCAATGCTTGTGGCCAGCACGGTGAATGCCGCGCCGGCGATCGCAATACCTTGTCTCATGCTTCGTCTCCTCTTGTTGAGGTGAACCCGCCGAGCGGTGAGTACGGGCCGCCGGCGGCACGCGTCTTCTAGCTTCGTTCTTTCGCACGCGAATTCAAGCAAGTGAAATTAATGCTTTGTTAGGAATGGCCCTGACAAGAAGTCCGGATCGTCATCGCCGTGGCCAATGATCCCGATAATCTTTTGCGTCATGAACTTCAGCGACAAGGCGATGCGGTCGGCATCGGGCAGGTTGCGCCTGACCGTCGCGCTGCTGCTGCCGGCCGTCGTGGCTCTCGGGTGGTGGATGCTGCGGCCGCAGCCGCAGGGCGGCGCTCACGCGCCGGTGGTGGTGTCCCAGCCTCCTGCGTCCGCTGCGAGTCGCCCGCCCTCTCCGTACTCCGGTACGACGCCGGTGCCGGGCCCCGACCGCTCGGTGCTGGACGAACGGGCGGCGCGCCTCGCTGCAAGCCGGATCACCGAGCCGGCCGATCCGACAGCGGCGAAAGCCGCCTACCGCAGGGCCCTGGAGCGATACGTCGAGTTGCGTTACGGCGGCGGTTCCCCGACCGAACTCCAGGAGGCCGCGCGCATTCTGGACGCCGGCATCGACGCGCGTGTCGACGGCAACGAGATCGCTCTGGCCGACGGCATGGAACTGATGGCCGAGTTGCTCGACGTGCTGGAGCCCGAGCCCGCACGGCGCGGCGCACTGCTCGCTCAGTGGCGCGAGCAGCGGCTCGAGCGCTTGACGCTATCGGCACCGCGCGATCCGAAGCTCGTGCGTCTGGAAGCGGAGCAGGTGGCGGCATGGCAGGCGATGCCGGCGGCGCAGCGGGACGCGCGAGAACTGGAAAGGCAGATTCAGCAGGTGAAGCAATCGAAGCCGCCCGCGGCTGGCCGTTGATTCGGCGTCAGGACGGTGCTTTCGGGGCCACCGCCTTGTTGCCCGCGCCGAGGCTCTCGTTGACGCCCCGCGCGAGCTTCAGATGCTCCTGCACGGGCGAAGTCCGCGCCCTTCATCGACTGCAGCTTCTGCGTATCCTGCATGTGCTGTCTTGGGGGCCACTAGGGCCGTGCGTCAGTGGTATCCGGCTTGCATAACGAAAGCGCTGCCGTCCCAGGCGTGCAGCCCTCTTCCGCCCGCGGCAGCGTCGCTTTGCCGCCTGCGGACTTCGAAGGCGGCCTGGCTGCGCCCGACCGTGAATCCGAGTCGTCGGAGCGCTGGTCCGGGACGGCCGATGAGGTTGCAACGGCGGGCGTGACGGGATCATGACGGTCAGCTGGCCGCGATGCAGCCGGCGGTCCGGCTGAAGTGGCCGGCAGTTCCATCACCTCGGCGTCCGTCATCGCGTGCCAGATCACGGAGGCAAGGGAGCCGCAGGCCAGCACCAGCAGCAGCAGCAGCGTATAGCCGCCGGCCAGCCCCCAGCGGGACGGCGGCGGCGGATCGAGCCAAGGCATCTTCGGCTCGGAAGCTGCCCGGCCGGTCATGGAGTCCTTTCCGGAGTCTTGGCCCATCGTCTCACCTGAGGGCTCATACGTTCTCACTTCGGTTCCTTCCTTGCAACCTGAACCGGAAGTCGGCCTTCGCGTCATTCGCAGCTGGATACGCAGCGCCTGCAGCAGCACCAGCCGACTCCGACCAGTGACTTCAGGCATGCCTTCTGGTGCAAGGACGCAGCGGCGGGCGCAGGAGCGGTTCTACCGCCACGCGCCGGGCAAGCGTTGACTCGAAAGGCCCGCAGCGCCTCGTTGCAGTAGCCGGGAACGCATGTTGCCGCCAAAGGCCGACAACCACCGGAGCAGCTACATGCCGGACGAGTGGGATGACAAAGCGGTGACACGGAGCGGCGCCGACAACTTGCTCGTGCTACTGGTTTGGTGTGCGGTATTCGCTTCGAGCGGTTGTGCAATCGAGCGCGTCGGCTACCACAGGGGCAGCCGGTGCTGCCATGCACTCTCCCAGCAAGGCGACCTGCGATTCAATGCCGTCCAGCTATGCTTGCTGGGAATGGAGGGCCATGAACGCGGACGGGTCCTGACGGTGTAGTGGGCGCTTTGGCGATCGGGCACGCCTGCCGCCACGGGCCCCATCGCGCCCATATGTCTCACAGCCAGGAAGGAGTGCACGATGGAGACACACGAGTTGCACCGTGGCCGTCTGGTGGATCACCTCCAACTCGTCGTGCGCGACCTTGCCGCCAGCCGGACGTTCTACGAGGCCATCCTGGCGGTGCTGGAGATACCGATGGGCGGTACGGGCGACAACTACTTTTGGGCCGACGAGCTATTCGTATCGACGGCTGACAGCGCAGCGGCGCACGGGGAGTTGACGGGGCGCCACCACCTGGCGTTTCAGGCCAGGGACCGGGCCGCCGTCGATGCGTTCTACAAGGCCGCCATGGAGCACGGCGGCAGGACAACGGCGCACCTGGGGAGCGCAATATCACCCCGGCTATTACGCCGCGTTTGTCCTGGACCGGACGGCAACAACATCGAGGCCGTCTTCCATGGCGAGGCAAAGCGCAGCGCGCCGTTGGTCAAAGTGACGTTCTGAGTGGGCCCGGCATCAGACGTTGCTGAACGCGTCTGCAATGGCTGCTGTATCCGTGTACTCGCGAAAGCCGGCGATCTTCCCGTCTCGCACAGTGAACGCATGGGCCCATTCGCATGCGAACGTCCTGCCGGTCGATTTAACGCGGAAACGCTCGCGGCCGAGTGCGATCACCTGAGCTTCCGAGGCCACGAATTGCAGCGGCTCGAAATTCTCTGGCACGCTGTGCTGCATCAAGGCGGCAAAGAACCCCGCGACTTCGCCGGGCCCGGTGAATGTGCCGGCCCAGGGAATGGCTTTGGAGGCCGGGAATTCCCAGACGATGTCTGAAGTCATCAGGCCCAGCAGCTTTTCAACATCGCCGGCGCCGAATGCAGCATAGGCGTCCTTGATCAGCTCCACATTGCCATGAGTTCCCATGAGCCGCGCCTCCACATACGAGAACAGCTGCCTGGATTGCAGTACATGTCATGGTATAGCTGCCGGCTCAGTGTGGTTCAAGGCCGAGGTGCATCAGAGCTCATGGCGCTGATCGGAGGAGTCAGGGCTTTCGACATGTCGCGGGCTTGGTGAACGGCTTCGAGGACGTCCGCAGTGGCCGTATGGTGAACCATGTGGCCGGCGCCCGGCACGATCCGCAACCGCGTGCTCGGCAAGTGGCGATGGAGGCGCTCAGATTGCCATGCCGTCATGACGAGCCGGTCCTTTTCGCCGGCAACGATGACCGTCGGGACTTTCAGCTCCTTCGCACGCTGCGCCAAGTGCACGGCCTGGAGCGGCATCATGGCCGCCTCGGCCGAGCTGGCGAGCAACTGCCCGGGCCGCAACGACATCCATACCGGATAGCGAGTCTTGAACGCGTCGGTGACCTTGGCCGGGGCAAAGATGCGGCGGACCATCAGCGGCCACAACAAGCGGCCCAGCAAAGGCGAGACGGTGTGACGCATCAAGGTTCCCAGTATGGGGAGCGCCGGCGCACCGAGCAACGGCGCGTCCAGGCGCACGCTGGGCGTGTAGTAGCCCGAGACCAGAACCAGAGCCCGCATGGCCTGCGGCTTGTTGATGGCCATATGAAATGCCACCATCGTGGCCCAGGAGTGCGCCAGAACGATGGGCGTCACGATTCCAAGCTCATGGATCGCCGCCGAAATGAGCCGTGCCTGCGCCTGCGGGGTGTAGTTGCGGCCTGCCGGTCGATCGCTATGACCGTAGCCGGGACGGTCGAAGACAAACACCTGGAAGTCACGAGCGGCGGCTTGCACCAATCCGCTGATCTCCATTTCCGTGGCCATGGCGCCGTTGCCATGGAGCATCACCAAGGAAGGATTGGCAGGATCGCCATGCCGGGTGTAGTGAAGGCGTATGCCGTCGGCCATGACGAAGTGGCCCTCGGGAGGATTCTCCGCCTCCGCTCGACGCGTCATAACGCGGCTCACGCAAGCAGACGCGCCAAGAACGACGGCAACTGTCAGCAATCGCGGCAGAAGGCGTCCATCGCTGGGACGGCGGGTTCGATCAATCATGTGCAAAGCTCCAGTGACTGCCGGGCGAGATGCGCACGGCATTGCTTTGATTTCCTGGGTTCATCGGGCCTTTGGCCCCTGGTCGCAGACGCTCTGCCCCGTGGCGGTAAGGCGCAGGGCGCCACCATTCCATTCGAGCCACCGCAGCGCCACGTAGGCGTCGATCTTCTCGTCCCCGATCAGGTGCGCCCGGCGACGGTGCAAGAGGGCAACCGTTGCGCTCAGCGTTTCGCGCAGCGCCTCGCGCTCGGGCGATGGCAATGCCTGAACCGCATGGGTAAGGCTCGGATGTGAAGTCTGTGTATGGATAGGAATCTCCTGTTGAGCCAGACCATAACATCGCCCCCCGCCCCCCCGCCCATAGGGGAGTCGGTGCGTTTTGCAGTTCCGGTGGGTGCGGGGCGGTAGACCCAACCGATACGAATGTGCACGGAGCACGGCGACTCGCTTTGCGGCCCGCCAAGTCTTTCCGATTGATTGTTCCTAACAGGCGCTTCGAATGAACGCGCGAGCGGGCGTCAAAGTGCAGTAGCAAAAATCAATCGGAAACTTTTGCGGCTTCGGATCGCGATGGCTACCCGCGTGAAGTTGAAAACGAGGCCCGACGTTGAAGCAACGGCGAGCTCGAATGCAATCATTGCCGATGAAGAAGCTTGTGCGGCGCTTCTCGTAGCGTGCCTTCGTGGACATCCGCTGGTAAGGTAACCCCTTGACACCGCAATTGAAGTTGAGTCTTTGCAACCTTGAGAACCCCAATGCGAAATCTGTGGCTTAAGAAGAATCCGTACATGAGCCTTTGGCTCAGCGGCGCCAATGCGGCTGCCGGTTCCGTGAGTGGCCACGGCGCCGGCCGAGCCAAGCGGCAAGCCAACACCGCGATGACGAACGCGACCAGGGACATCTTTGCGCTTTGGGTCGATGCCCTTGCAGGTGCGCCCGTCCGGAAGAGGAAGGGCGGGTAATGTTCATGCTGGGCGGCAAGGTCTGGCACGCGCCGAGGGCCGCCACGTGAGCCCGCGAGAGTGGATCATGGTGGTTGGCGCCACGGTCCTTGAAGCTGGGTTCGTTGCCTTCGTCGTCTGGGGCTTTGCATGATGTCAAGATAGAGGCCCGTGTCGTGCCTCGCCCTTCACGGGCCAAAGTGGCCTATCGCGAGGGCCGGGGTTTTCCCTGACCTCATCTCAGACGGAGCCTCCATGGACCAGGCAGCCCGGCCCCTACCCAAGAAGCGGGCATCAAAGCCTGCCGCCCGCTCCCCGAAGTCCAACGGCGCTGAGCGCCCTCCAGCTAGAGCGTCGGCTGACGCGGAGGCGAGGTCCCGTCGAGTCCTGGCCGCGCTATTGGCGTTTTCCAAGGGCGAGTTCAGTTCCAGACTGCCGGCGGAGTGGTCAGGCACCGATGGCCTGATCGCGGAAGCGTTCAATGACGCGATAGCCAACGCCCAGCGTGTGACAGACGAGGCCGCCCGGTTGAGTTCGGCAGTGGGCAAGGAGGGGCGGCTGTCGCAGCGGATGTCTTCCCCAGGGGCGCTGGGCAGCTGGTCCGCCCAGGTGGACTCGTTGAATACTCTCATTGACGACCTCGTTCGTCCGACGACCGACATCGCACGGACCATCGGCGCCGTTGCCAAGGGAGACCTCGGTCAGTCGATGGAGCTCCAGGTCGACGGCCGCGCGCTGAAGGGTGAGTTCCTGCGTTCGGCCAAGCTGGTCAACAGCATGATCGAGCAGCTCTCGGTCTTCACTTCGGAGGTCACGCGGGTCGCGCGAGAAGTGGGCACGGAAGGCAAGCTCGGTGGCCAGGCCAAGGTAAAGGGCGTCTCGGGCGTCTGGAAGGACCTGACCGACTCCGTGAACCAGATGGCAGGCAATCTGACAGCGCAGGTTCGCAACATCGCGGACGTGACCATCGCGGTCGCGAACGGCGACCTGTCCAAGAAGATCACCGTGGACGTGCGCGGCGAGATTCTGCAGCTGAAGGAGGCCACCAACACGATGGTGGACCAGCTGCGCTCGTTCGCGTCAGAAGTGACCCGGGTAGCACGCGAGGTGGGAACGGACGGGCGTCTCGGCGGGCAGGCCGTGGTGCCGGGCGTCGCCGGGACATGGAAAGACTTGACCGACTCGGTCAACTCGATGGCGAACAACCTCACCGGCCAGGTGCGCAACATCGCGACGGTGACCACTGCTGTGGCGCGTGGAGACCTGTCGCGCAAGATCACGGTCGAGGTGAAGGGCGAGATCCTGGAGTTGAAGGAAACCATCAACACGATGGTCGACCAGCTCAACGGCTTTTCCTCCGAGGTGACACGAGTCGCTCGGGAAGTGGGAACGGAAGGCAAGCTGGGCGGTCAGGCCCAGGTGCCGGGCATCGCGGGCACGTGGAAGGATTTGACCGACTCGGTCAACTCGATGGCTTCGAACCTGACCGGCCAGGTGCGCAACATCGCGGGTGTGGCCACCGCCATTGCCAAAGGAGATTTATCTTCCAAGATCACCGTCGAGGTGAAGGGCGAGATCCTGGCACTGAAGGAAACCATCAACACGATGGTGGACCAGTTGAACGGATTTGCCTCGGAGGTGACGCGCGTGGCGCGCGAAGTCGGCACGGAGGGCAAGCTCGGTGGACAGGCGCAGGTCCCGGGAGTCGCCGGCACATGGAAAGACCTCACCGACAACGTCAACTTCATGGCCTCGAACCTCACGGGCCAGGTCCGCAACATCGCCGAGGTGACGACTGCCGTCGCCAACGGCGACCTTTCCAAGAAGATCACCGTCGACGTGCGCGGCGAGATTCTCGAGTTGAAGAACACCATCAACACCATGGTGGACCAACTGAATGGCTTCGCTTCCGAAGTGACCCGTGTAGCGCGCGAGGTCGGCACCGAAGGCAAGCTCGGCGGGCAGGCTGCGGTGCCGGGTGTCGCGGGTACCTGGAAGGACCTGACCGACAGCGTGAACTTCATGGCCTCGAACTTGACCGGTCAGGTGCGCAACATCGCCGAGGTGACGACGGCGGTGGCGCGGGGCGACCTGTCGAAGAAGATCACCGCAGACGTGCGCGGCGAGATTCTGGAGTTGAAGAACACCATCAACACGATGGTCGACCAGCTCAACGCGTTTGCCGGCGAAGTCAGCCGGGTGGCGCGCGAAGTGGGGACCGAAGGTGCGCTCGGCGGCCAGGCGCAGGTGCCCGGCGTGGCAGGCACCTGGAAGGACCTGACTGACAACGTCAATTCGATGGCGTCGAACCTGACGGCCCAGGTGCGCAACATCGCCGACGTCGCCACCGCCGTGGCCAACGGCGACTTGTCCAAGAAGATCACCGTGGACGTGAAGGGTGAGATTCTCGGACTGAAGAACACGCTGAACACCATGGTGGATCAGCTCAACGGCTTCGCCTCCGAGGTGACCCGCGTGGCGCGCGAAGTCGGCACCGACGGCAAGCTCGGCGGCCAGGCCCAGGTGCGGGGTGTGGCCGGCACCTGGAAGGACCTGACCGACAACGTCAACTCCATGGCAAACAACCTCACCGGCCAGGTGCGCAACATTGCCGACGTGACCACCGCCGTGGCCCGGGGCGACCTCTCCCGCAAGATCACGGTGGAGGTCAAGGGCGAGATCCTCGAGCTGAAGAACACCATCAACACGATGGTCGACCAGCTCAACGGCTTTGCCTCCGAAGTCACGCGCGTTGCGCGCGAAGTCGGCACCGAAGGCAAGCTGGGCGGCCAGGCACAGGTGCCCGGCGTGGCCGGCACGTGGAAGGACCTGACCGACAACGTCAACTTCATGGCGTCGAACCTGACCGGTCAGGTGCGCAACATCGCGGACGTGGCCACGGCCATCGCACGGGGCGACCTGTCGCGCAAGATCACCGTCGACGTCAAAGGCGAGATCCTTCGGCTCAAGCAGACCATGAACACCATGGTCGACCAGCTCAACGCCTTTGCCGGCGAGGTGAGCCGCGTCGCCCGCGAGGTCGGCACCGACGGCAAGCTCGGCGGTCAGGCCGCGGTCGAGGGCGTGGCCGGTACGTGGAAGGACTTGACCGACAACGTCAACTCGATGGCGTCCAACCTGACCGGCCAGGTGCGCAACATCGCCGAGGTCACCATCGCGGTGGCCAACGGCGACTTGTCCAAGAAGATCACCGTCGACGTTCGCGGCGAGATCCTGGAGCTCAAGGAGACGATCAACACCATGGTCGACCAGCTGCGCTCGTTCGCCGCTGAAGTCAGCCGTGTCGCCAAGGAAGTCGGCACCGACGGCAAGCTCGGCGGCCAGGCCCAAGTGCCCGGTGTCGCGGGGACCTGGAAGGACCTGACGGACAACGTGAACTCGATGGCCAACAACCTGACCGGCCAGGTGCGCAATATCGCCGACGTGGCCACCGCGATCGCGCGCGGCGACCTGGGTCGCAAGATCACGGTCGACGTGAAGGGGGAGATCCTTCAGCTGAAGGAAACCATCAACACCATGGTGGACCAGCTCTCGGCGTTCGCTTCCGAGGTCACGCGGGTGGCGCGTGAAGTCGGCACCGAAGGCAAGCTGGGCGGGCAAGCCGCCGTGCCGGATGTGGCCGGCACCTGGAAGGACTTGACCGACAACGTGAATTCGATGGCCTCGAACCTGACGGGCCAGGTGCGCAACATCGCGGACGTGACGATTGCCGTGGCCAACGGCGACCTCTCCAAGAAGATCACGGTGGACGTGCGCGGTGAAATCCTGCAGTTGAAGGAAACCATCAACACGATGGTGGAGCAGTTGCGGTCCTTCGCTTCCGAGGTGACACGCGTCGCGCGTGAAGTCGGTACCGAGGGCAGGCTGGGCGTCCAAGCCGTGGTCCCGGGGGTAGCGGGCACCTGGAAGGACTTGACGGACTCCGTCAACACCATGGGTGCCAACCTGACTTCGCAGGTTCGAAACATCGCCGAGGTGACCACGGCCGTGGCCCGAGGAGACCTCAACCGCAAGATCACCGTGGACGTGAAAGGCGAGATCCTGGAGTTGAAGAACACCATCAACACCATGGTCGACCAACTCAACTCCTTTGCGGGCGAGGTCACCCGGGTCGCTCGTGAAGTGGGCACCGAGGGCAAGCTCGGCGGGCAAGCCCAGGTCGCCGGCGTGGGCGGGACCTGGAAGGACCTGACCGACAACGTCAACTTCATGGCCTCCAACCTCACCGAGCAGGTGCGAGGCATCGTCAAGGTGGTGACGGCGGTCGCCGACGGCAACCTGACTCAGCGCCTGACCGTTCAGGCCAAGGGCGAGGTCGCGGCACTCGCCGACACCATCAACGGCATGACGGACACGTTGGCGACCTTCGCCGACCAGGTCACCAACGTCGCGCGTGAGGTGGGCGTGGACGGACGCCTGGGGGGCCAGGCCAATGTGCCTGGAGCGGCCGGAACCTGGAAGGACCTGACAGGGAACGTGAACCTGCTCGCTGCCAACCTGACAACCCAGGTTCGCGCCATCGCCGAGGTGGCCACGGCGGTGACCAAGGGGGACTTGACCCGCTCGATCCAGGTTGACGCCAACGGCGAGGTGGCGGAGCTCAAGGACAACATCAACACGATGATCTCCAACCTTCGAGAGACCACCGAGAGCAACCGCGAGCAGGACTGGCTCAAGACCAACCTGGCACGGTTCACGGGCATGCTCCAGGGCCAGCGGGAGCTGAACACCGTGGGCAAGATGCTCCTGTCGGAGCTGGCCCCGCTGGTCCATGCCCACCAGGGGACCGTCTACCACTACACCGGCTCGGGAGACAGCGACGGCCGGCTTGCATTGCTGTCGAGCTACGCCCAGAGCGGACATGTTCCGCTCGCGCAGAAGATCGGGCTGGGCGAGGGGCTGGTAGGCCAATGCGCACTCGAGCGCAAGCGCGTGCTGTTGACGAACGTTCCCGCAGACTTCGTGACGATCACCTCGAGCCTTGGCGAGTCGCGCCAGGTCAGCGTCGTGGTCATTCCAGTGCTCTTCGAGAACGTGACCAAGGCCGTTATCGAGTTGGCGTCGCTGCACCCGTTCACGGTCGTCAATCTCAATTTCCTCGACCAGCTTGCCTTGGGCATCGGGGCGGTGTTCAACACTATCGAAGCAACGATGCGAACTGAAGGCCTGTTGACCCAGTCGCAACAGCTGACCGCGGAGTTGCAGTCACGCCAGACCGAGCTGCAGCAGACCAACGAGGAACTGGGGACCAAGGCCAGGCTGCTGGCCGAGCAGAACGCCGAAGTGGAGCGCAAGAACCGCGAGGTGGAGCAGGCACGTCGGGCACTCGAGGAGAAGGCTTCGGAACTGGCACTCACCTCGAAGTACAAGTCCGAATTCCTGGCGAACATGTCGCACGAGCTGCGCACGCCCTTGAACTCGATTCTGATCTTGAGCCAGCAACTGGCCGAAAACGCCCCCGGCAACCTGTCCGGCAAGCAGATCGAGTTCTCGCGCAACATCAACTCGTCGGGCAGCGACCTGCTCAACCTCATCAACGACATCCTGGATCTTTCGAAGATCGAGTCGGGCACCGTCACTGTCGACGTCGAGGACATATCTTTCGCCGCGCTCCGCGAGAGCATCGATCGCAATTTCCGACACGTTGCAGAGGCCAAGAATCTGCCGTTCCACATCCGCTTCGCCGACGACCTGCCGCGGTCGATGGACAGCGACCCGAAGCGGCTGCAACAGATCCTGAAGAACCTTCTTTCCAACGCAGTCAAGTTCACCTCGCAAGGCCAGGTTGAGGTTCGCGTCGGAACGGCGACGCAAGGATGGAGCCCCGATCACCCGGTGCTCAGCCAGGCCCAGCACGTGGTAGCTTTTGCGGTGGAGGACACGGGGATCGGCGTTGCGCCGGAAAAGCAACGGCTGATATTCGAAGCCTTCCAGCAGGCCGACGCAGGGACCTCGCGCAAGTACGGCGGCACGGGGTTGGGCCTGGCGATCAGCCGCGAGCTGGCGGTCCTTCTGGGCGGCGAAATTCGCCTTGCCAGCGTGCACGGGCAGGGAAGCACGTTCACCCTCTACCTCCCGCTGCACTACTCAGGCCCGGACGCCGCCACCGTCGCAGGCAGCGTCAGCTCCCGGGCCGACGGTGCCCCATCGGTGATCGCGCTCCCCGCTGTGCGCGAAGAGCACATCCCGGACGACCGGGACACCATGCAGCCCGGCGAGCCGTCGTTCCTGGTGATCGAAGACGACCCGCACTACGCTCGCATCCTGCTCGGGCTTGCCCGCGACAAGGGCTTCAAGGGACTCGTGGCGACCAAGGGCGCACTGGGGTTGGCGCTGGCCCGCCAATACGAGCCGGCCGCAATCTCGCTGGACATCTTCCTCCCCGACATGTTGGGGTGGACGGTACTCAACCAATTGAAGCTGGATCCCAGGCTGCGCCACATTCCGGTGCAGATCGTGACCGTGGAAGAAGAACGCCAGCACGGTCTGGCCCATGGCGCGTTCTCTTATCTGGTCAAGGAACCGACAACCGCCGGCCTGGAAGCGGCGTTCGACCGCATCAAGGAGTTCACGGTCCCGCGCACGCGCCGCTTGCTGGTCGTGGAAGACAACGATATCGAACGCAACGCCGTCATCGAACTGCTCGGATTCCGGGACATCGAGATCGTCCCCGTCGGCACGGGCGACGACGCGCTGTCCGCGCTGCGCGAGCAGCATTTCGATTGCGTGGTCCTCGACCTGAAGCTTCCAGACATGACAGGCTTCGAGCTCTTGGAGGACATGCGCGCCGATCCTGGATTGACAACGATCCCGGTGGTGGTGTTTACCGGCAAGGAATTGAGCCTGGAAGAGCAGCGGCGCCTGAACTCGATGGCGAAAAGCATCGTGCTGAAGGACGTCAGGTCGCCTGAGCGGCTGCTGGACGAAACGGCGCTCTTCCTGCACCGGGTGGTGCCCGACTTGCCTGCGGAGAAACAGGCTATGCTCGAGCGCCTGCACACCTCGTCCGCGGTTCTGCACAACCGCAAGGTTTTGGTGGTCGACGATGACGCCCGTAACATCTTCGCTCTCACCTCGGTGCTGGAAAATCACGACGTCATTGTCGTGAGCGCAACCAACGGGCGAGATGCGATCGAAATCGTCAAGTCGACACCAGATCTGGCGATGGTGCTGATGGACATCATGATGCCGGAGATGGACGGCTACGAAACGATGAGACAAATCCGCGAGGCCCCTGCTTCCAGAACCTTGCCCATTCTGGCCTTGACGGCCAAGGCAATGAAGGGTGATCGGGAGAAGTGCCTGGACGCCGGCGCCAGTGACTACATTGCCAAGCCCGTCAACACTGACCAGCTTCTTTCACTGATGAGGGTGTGGCTGTTCCGTTGAGCGATGCCGCAAGGAAGAATCGTGCGCAATGCCGTTTCCCTCGTCGAAGGTGTTCACACAATCACCGACACGGTCAACATTCTGATCGTGGACGACGAGCCGGCAAACCTGCTGGTGCTCGAAACCGTACTCGCGGACCCGGGCTACCGCCTGGTGCGGGCAAATTCGGGAGATGAAGCGCTGATGGCGCTGATCGCCAACGACTTCGCGGTCCTGGTCCTGGACGTTCACATGCCCGGGATGACCGGGTTCGAACTGGCTCAGCTGATCAAGGAACGAAAGCGGACAGCGCGCATACCAATCATCTTCCTGACCGCGTACTACAGCGAAGATCAGCACATTCTTGCGGGGTACGGCAGTGGCGCTGTCGACTATCTGCACAAGCCGGTCAATCCGACAGTGCTCCAGAGCAAGGTATCGGTGTTTGCGGAACTTCATCGAAAGAGCCTTGCGCTGGAGGCGGCCAACCGTGCGCTGCAGGCGGAGGTGATCGAGCGCCGGCGGGCCGAGGCCCGCCTGAACGAACTCAACGAGTCGTTGGATCGCCGCGTGACCGAGCGCACCATCGCACTGCGCGACAGCGAGGCAAAGCTGCTGGCCTCCAACCGCCTCAAAGACGAGTTTCTCGCCACGCTGGCCCACGAACTTCGCAATCCGCTTGCCCCTGTAAGCAATGCGGTGCAACTACTTCGGCTCAAGGGTATCGACGCCGAGTGGCTGAGCAATTCATGCGATCTCATCGACCGGCAAGTGCGTTCGATGACCCGCTTGATTGACGACCTGATGGACGTAAGCCGCATCGATCAGGGCAGGATCGAACTGAGGCGCGCGCGCGTTGGCGTTGGTGCGGTGTTGCAGGAAGCGATCGAGACCACCCGGCCTCTCATCGAAGAGTGCGAACATGATCTGGTCGTGAATCTTCCTGACGAGACACTTGTCGTTCTCGCCGACCAGACGCGGCTGGCCCAGGCGTTCATGAACTTGCTGAACAACGCCGCCAAGTACATGGACCGCGGTGGACTTATCGAGGTGAATGTCCGAAAGGAGCATGACGACGTGGCAGTATGCTTCAAGGACAGAGGCATAGGCATTGCGCCGGACAGGCTCATCGGCGTGTTCGATATGTTCTCGCAGATCGAAACGGCTATATCGCGCTCTCGCGGCGGGTTGGGCATCGGCCTGTCGCTGTCGAAAAGATTGGTCGAACTCCATGGCGGGAGCGTCTCGGCATTCAGCAATGGCCTCGGCACTGGCAGCGAGTTCGTGATTCGGCTTCCGCTCGTGCAGGACGGCGTCTACATCTGTGCCGACGAAGCGCGACAGGTTGCGCAGATCCCTGAAGCTGCCTGCAGCCTCAGGATCCTGGTGGCGGACGACAATGACGATGCGGCGGCCACGACCACAATGCTGCTGGAGCAAATGGGGCACGCCGTGCGCCGGGTCGGCGATGGAATGGCGGCTGTCCAGACTGCAGCCGACTTTCGCCCACACATAGCGTTGCTGGATATCGGCATGCCACAAATCGACGGGTACGAAGCGTGCTCATGCATCAGGCTGCAGCCGGATGGAGGCTCCATGACGATCGTCGCGGTAACCGGATGGGGCCAGCCCGCCGACGTTCGCAAGTCTCTCGATTCCGGATTCGACCATCACCTCGTCAAGCCCGTCCAGCCAGCTGCCCTGCTGGACCTGATCGCCAAGGTTGCGGCTTCCCGCCCGGAACTGCGCAACTTCCGATAGGCTGTTCGCGGCAACCGCCATTGCCGCCTTGTCATCGCCTGAGGCCTAGGCCTCGATGCCGTCGACGCGTGACTGGGCCGCGGCCATGCCCTGCTTGAGCGCCTCCTCAGTTCCCGGAAACAAAGCGACGCGGCTGATGGATGAGATGCGCCCGTCGATGAGGTAGAACCATCCCCAGCAGTTTGGCCGGCGCTCGTCCGCCTCCACGCAGATCGTGTGACCGCGATAGTCCTCTTCGCGTCGGTCGGTCACCCTGCCCTCTCGCTGCCCCGCTTCGCCGGTTTGCGGTCTCCACCTGACATCAGGTGCTCTTGCACCTTGTCGGCCTGTGGTCCGACGGCCTGCACAGCTTCCTTGAGCCGGTCGGCCGACACGCCGAACTTCTTCGACCAATCTCTCAGTTCATGCTCTTGGCTTACATCAATGCGCTTTCGATCCTGGCCGCCACGCTTCTCGAGGTTGTCGGGCATTGCGCTCTCCATTTGTTACGGTTCGAATTCGCGCGAGCAAGGGGCATGCCTGTGAATTGGGGCGACAACATGGGCGGAATGTGAGTTGCTGCCCACTCGCCGCGGACACATCCGGCGCCAACGACACCCTCGCGGCAGCAGCTAACGAGGCTTCCGCTCCGTCTTCGTGAGGTTCTCGCGCACGCGGTCACCGGTCTCGGTGGAGCGGCTTCCTTTGAGGTGCAGCTCGACATCATCGGCTCGGGTGCCCACGGCCTCCACTGCGTCCTTGATCTGTTGTGGAGAGGCATCGAACTTCTTGGCCCACTCGCGCACTTCCTCCTCTCGTGCGATGTCGATGCGGTGATGATCCTTGCCGCTGTGCTTCCTTGCATCGTTGGACATGTCTGCTACTCCAGTCGTCGATCATGTTTGAAGCGTAGCGCCATTTGGTCGACCCCGGGGTTGCCGCGTCCCGCGCCTCGGCCCTCCACACATGGCGATCGCCACGTGGCGGCCGCCAGTCGCGAGGATGAGGAATCTCGGTTTCATGGCGCTCTGCGCAGCAAGGCGCGAACCCGGCGTCCCTATGCCGACCCCGACGCCGACGGTCGGCAAGCCGCGTCCCCAGAGCGGAACTCCTGCCCGCACCGAGGTTCATACGGGTTCGTTGAACCTCGAGAGGCGAATGATGAAGTGCCCGGTCTGCCCCGATGCAACGCTACTGATGTCCGAACGGCAGGGTGTCGAGATCGACTACTGCCCGAACTGCCGCGGCGTGTGGCTCGACCGTGGTGAACTCGACAAGCTCATTCAGCTCGGCGCCCGGCAAGCGGTGTCGTCGTCTCCATCCACCCCGAGCGCCGCGCCCCACGCGCGCCGGCCAGAGTTCGAGGACTCCGACTTCGGCAAACGGTCCGGCGGCTACCGGCGCAAGTCCTGGCTGAGCGACATCTTCGACTGACATGCTGCGTACACCACTTGCCCCGCGGCGATCGCGTACCGCGAGTGCGGCGCCGGCGGCGGCACGATCCCGCCGAACGCGGTGCCGCGCTTCGAGGTGGAGCCGCTGACGATCGAACCATGGCAGCGCGAAAACCTCAGCGCTGCAGCGCGTCCACCACCCGCGTGAGGTGCATGACGCGCTCGCCGAGCAGGCGCAGCGCGAGGGCGTCGATCGTGCGCGCCACATCCGGCTCGCGCTCGACGATGCGCCGCCACTCCTCGCGATCGATCACGCGCAGGACACTGTCGCGGTCGGCGACCACGTCCGCGCTGCGGGGCCCGCCGAGCAGCAGGCCGAGCTCGCCGACCATGCTGCCGGCGTGCATCGTCTGCAGCCGCACGCCCTCGCGCCCGCTGCCACGCGGAATCTGCGCGCTGAGCTGGCCCGCTTCGACGAAGTAGAGCGCATCCGGCTCGTCGCCCTCGTGCATCAGGTGCCCGCCGGCGCGCAACTCGAAGCGCGTGGTGCGCGCAAGCAAGGCATCGATGCGCGCGGCGTCAGGCAGCACAGCCTGCAACTCTTCGCGCAGCGAGGTGCTTGCGTGCGCCGCTCCGCCCTCTTCCCGCAGGAGCCGCTCCTCGCACCATTCGATGCCGCGGTCGAGATCGGCGAAGCAGCGCAGCCGCGCCAGCTCGGGGTCGCGCCGAAGCAGATCCCCCACGCGATCGGGCAGCCCGGAGAGAACGAGCTCCACGCCCTCGTCCGCCGCCTGCTGCGCGAGCCGGCCGAAGCTGATCAGCGCGGTCGAGTCGATGCCGGCCACCTGCTCGAAGTCGAGCAGCACGCAGCGCCGCGCAGCGCCCGCGGCCAGCCGCTGTCTCACGCGCTCGAGCAGCCCGTTCGCGGTTCCGAAGAAGAGGTAGCCGTGCAGCCGGAAGAGCAACAGCCGGCCGGCTTGCTCCTTCAGCCGCTGCCGCTCGCGCGAGCCGCGCACGACGCGGCTGCGAACCGCCTCCCCCGACAGCTCGAACCGCACCGGCACGATGCGGCCATAGCTCACGACGAACAGCAGCGTGGTCGCGACCAGCCCCACCGCCACGCCGAGCAGGTAGTTCTCGATCGCGATGACGGCGAAGATCGCAAGCACGATGGCGTACTCCGCGCGCGTCAGCGTGCGGCGCGCCCGCACGATCCACTCGTGCAGCAGCCCGAGGCCGATGAAGACCAGAAGCCCGCCCATCAGGAAGCGCGGGATCGACGACACCAGGGACGTGCCGAACCATGCGGTGGCCACGAGCAGCGCCGCGACGATCAGGCCGGGCAGCCGGCGGCCGCCGGCCAGCGTGTGATTCAGCGCCGACAAGCTGATCGCCGTGTAGCCGATTGCGCCGCCGGCCAGCCCGGAAAGCACGTTGCCCGCGCCGTGCGCGAGCAGCTCCCGGTCGAGCGCGATGTCGCGCTTGATGACCAGTTCCAGGGCGCTCGTGTTCAAGAGCAACGCGATGGTGCCGATCAGCAGCGCGGGCGCCGCGATCGGCGCGGCGACGGCGAGCGCGCCCCAGTCGACCTCGGCCAGCATGCCCGGCGCCAGCGGGAAGCGCCACGACAGCTCGTCGGGAAACGGCCCGAGCAGCCAGCCGCCGGCCTCGATGTCGTTCGGCGAACGGCCGAGCAGTGCCATGACCGCATGGAACGACACGAGCCCCAGCACGAGCAGCACCGGCAGCGGCGCCGCGCTGCGCCGTCGATGGACGAGCAGCAGCATCAGCAGGCCGAATGCGAAGGCGGGCAGCCAGCGCGCCAGCGTGTCGGCCTGGAACCAGCCGCGGCCGAGCGGCACGCCCGCCGTCAAGCCGATCCCGCCGACGACGAGCAGCCACCCTGTGCCGGCGAGGAAGCCGCCCATGACCGGATGTGGCATGAAGCGCACGAGGGCCCCGAGCCGAAACGCGCGCACGAGCAAGTACACGATGCCCATCGCGATCGTCATGCCGGCGACGAGCACGGCCACCGTCGCGAAGCGCGTGGCGGGATCGGCCGCCACGAGCGCCGATGCGGCCGCGGCCGCGCCGAGCGCCATGATGACGCCGGGCGCGTCCTCCGCGGGCGCGATGGCGCCGCCCCACGAGCCGAGCGCACTCACGAGCGCGACGAGCAGCGCCGTGCCGATCAGCACGCCTCCGAGGGCGTGGGGCAGATGCGCAGACAGCGGGCCGGCCCAGACGAGCGCGGCGATCGAGATCGTGACGATCGTCGTGAGCAGGTACAGCATCAGCGCCGCGTTCAGCGTCTGCAGCAGCCGCCACGGCCGCAACTCGGCCGCGAGCCGGGGCCCCGGGGCCTCACCGGCCCGGGCCGACGGATCGGTCTCGTGCGACTGGGCAACGCTCATGTGTGTCCTTTCCGACGCGGCGCCAAGAATAGCCGGCCGCGCGGCGGGCGCGTCCAGCAAGGTTCCCCGAAGCGCTGATAAGCTCCACAGCGCCGCGCCTGTCGCTCGTGCGATCCAGGCGGCTTGGGGGGGCAGCATGAGTGAATCGCCTTTAGCGCGCCTGCGTGCATGCGCAGGCCTCCTGGTCCGTGGCGGATTCGTCGCTGGGCTCGCCCTTCTTGCCACCGCAACCGGCGCACAGACCACGATGACGCTGTACGGCGGCGCGCGCAGCGGCGGCGATTTGGAGGACGCCGGCAACGGCGACACCTTCAAGCTCGGCAGCGGCGCGGCGGTGTCGGCGAGCGTCGACTGGCGGCTCAACGATGGGCAGCTCGGGCAGGTCTTCTATTCGTTCCAGCGCAGCGAGCTTCCCGGCGAGGCATTCGGTCAACCGGCCGAGGTGTCGGTCAACATCAGCCATCTGCACCTCGGCGGGCGTGTCTTCTTCGAAGGCGATGCGAGGCAAGGCGGCGGCTATCTCGTCGGCGGGCTCGGCGCCACCTACTTCTCGCCGGGGCTTGCCGGGCTGTCCGACGAGCTGCGACCGTCCGGCAACCTCGGCGTCGGCTGGCAGTGGACGCTGGCCCCCAACATCGCGTTGCGCACCGAGCTGCGCGGCTACCTTACCCTGATCAACACCAGCGGCGGGTTCTTGTGCTCCGGCGGCTGCGTGGTCTCGATTCGTGGCGACACCCTGACGCAGGCCGAGGTCCTGCTGGGCTTGTCGATCGGGTTCTGAGTGGTGCCGTCGAGGCAGGACCAGCCTTTGGCGCGCATGATCTTGCGGCAGATGCAGAGTCCCAGGCCAGCGGCCGTTCGTGTTCCTCCCGTTCCTGAAGGAAGCAGCACCCGTCCGAGTACAAAGCTGAAGTCAGTGCAACGCCGGCATCGGTTCAGACGGTTGCGGCGCTCCGCGCACCGAGATAGGCGGCAAGGTGAGCGCTCAGGTCACGCGCATCGTCCCCGACGCCGTCGAGGAGGCTCGACTTCCGGCGCCGAAGGAACGGCAGGCCCATGACGTACAGGCCCGGCGCTTCCGTCACGACGCCGCCATCGTGGCGGATGTTGCCCTTGTAGTCGAAGACCGGGATGTCCAGCCAGGAGTAGTCCGGGCGAAACCCGGTCGCCCAGACAAGCGTCCGGATGCCGCTGCGAGCCAGATCGAGTCCCAGCGGAGGCGATACGTCGACGCGCGTCGGCTCGGGGCGATGCGGCGGATCGAGCTCGCCACGCACGCCGTTTTCCTGCGCCCACTCATCGATCGCTTTCAGGAGCCGGTTCAGCTTGAGATCGGCCAGCTCGCAAAGATTGCGCAACGATCCCGAGAACTGGGCCTTGCCGTCCTGGACCCCGGCGAGCCGGCCCACCAGCTTGACTCCGAGCGATGTGAGCGCGTTCAAGTCGACGTCGCGGCGATCGGCATAGCCCGCCAGCTGGAAGGAGGAGAGGTTGCGGGCGCGCCGCAGATTCTCGACCTCGTCGTAGCGCTCGTCGTTCAGGCCCGTGACGTCCATCCACCACTGGAGGTCTCGGCCACGGTATGTGCGACAGGCGCGCACGTGCTCACCGACGGCGAGCGTCACGGGCCGCCCGGAGCGCTGGATCTCGTCGGCGATCTGCACGCCGGTGGCGGCAGCGCCGACGACCATGACGCCGCCCTCAGCGAGGGTTCCGGGGTCGCGGTACTGGACCGGCGTGAGCTGCGCAATGCCCGGCGGCAGCGCTTGCGCGACCGCAGGTCGCTGAGCGATGTTGAATGCGCCGGTCGCCAGGACGACCGCCTTGCAATGCCAAGCGGCTTCCGCCGTCACGACCTCGTAGCCATCCGCCGAGCGCCGGACGGACAGAACCGGGCAATGCGTTCGCAGCGGCGGCGAGAACGCTTTCGCGTAGCGCTCGATGAACGAGATCGTTTCAGGCAACGTCCGGAAGCCGTCCGGATCGCCGCCGTCATAGCCGAAGCCCGGCAAGCGGCTCTGCCAGTTCGGGGTGAGCAGAGTCAGCGATGCCCAGCGCTCGGTGCGCCAGGTGTTTGCGACTTCGCCGCGCTCGAGGACCACGTGGTCGATCGAGCGCGCGGCGAGCCACCAGCTCATGGCCAGGCCGGCCTGACCCGCGCCGACTACGACGGCCGTCGTGCGCACTCGGGTGGCGACACGGCTTCAGGCCACCTCGACCGAGACGTTGGTCGGGTTGGCAATGATGTCGTAGACCGCGGAGCGCTTCTGCGACTGCGCGACGATGGCCTTGATGTCTTCGGGCGACGCGTCGGCGTCGATCTTGTAGGTGACCTTGATACCGTCGAAGCCGTTGCGCACGTCCTCGTCCATGCCGAGGATGCCGCGTATGTCCATCCCGGCCTCGAGCGTTGCCGATACCGATCGCAACTGGACCTTGCGCGCCTGGGCGACGGCTGCGACACCGGCGGTCAGGCAGCTTGCCAGACCGGCCAGGACGATCTCCACCGGGGCCGCACCCTGGTCTTCAGCTGCGAACACCTCGGGATGGTCGGCGTCGAAGGTGAACCTGGTCTTGTGCTTCTGTTCGGCGCCAAGGCCGTAGAAGCCCTCGATCGTCGAGCGGCTGCGCGTGCCGTTGATCCACTCGACCGTGGAGCGCCACTTGAACTTCGCCGCTTCCGGCGCGTTCGCGAGCGCCGCCTGCGCGCCGAACAGCGCTTCGACGTTGACGCCGTTGTCGACCGGCTTGTCGTTGTTGACGGCCTTGTCCTGTATCGTCGCCATGGCTTCCTCCTGGGAAGGTTCAAGGGGGGCGCAAATTCTACCTATCTGCGAGGGCTAGATCGTCTGGTTCAGACGGGGCTTCCAAAACGGGCGGAACAGCTCGATCTTCGGGCAGCGGTTCATGACCACCTTCAGCCCCGCGGCCTCCGCCAACCGGGCCGCCTCGTCGTTGCGCACACCGAGCTGCGCCCACAGCACCTTCGCGCCGATGTCGATCGCCTCGCGGGCAATCCCGGGCAACGCATCGGAGACCCGGAACACTTGAACCATGTCCACCGGACGGTCGATCGCCGCCAGGGACTCGAAGACCCGCAGACCGCGAATTTCGCCGCCCGCCTCGTTGGGATTGACCGGGACCATGTCATAGCCGGTTTCGTGCAGAACCCTGAGCACGCCATAGCTGAACTTGGTGGGGTCCGAACTGGCGCCGACCATGGCGATGGTCTTCACTTCCCTCAGGATGGTGGCGAGATAGTCCGCCGGGTAGTCCTGGTCATGGTCCATGTGGATGACGGTGGTCATGACACATCCTCCCGGAGTGTCGCGCCGTCGGGTTTCAACTCATGCGGCGCCAGCGGGCTGGCGAACGGATTGCGATAGAGCCGGTCATGGCTCTCGACACCGACGTCGAATGTGCAGTCGGTCAGCGGCCGCGCCACGCAGAGGAGGACGTAGCCGTCGGCGAGCTGCCGCCCGTTCAGCGCGACACCTGCGCGCTGGTCGATCTCACCGGACAGCAATTTCGCGGCACAGGAGATGCAGCCGCCGTAGCGGCAGCCATAGGGCAGCGACATGCCCTGCGCCTCCAGCGCGTCGAGCAGCGGCTTGCGCCGATCGACCCGGAACGACGCACCGCCCCGGTTGGCGAGCGTGATCGTGACCTCAAACATCTCAGCAAGGGCCTTGCGCGGATCCGGCTCCGCCGGTCCGCTGCAAGAGCCCCCTTGGGGGGCAGCGACGGGAGGAGCGTGGGGGCCAACAATCCCCGGCTCCGCCGGTCCGCTGGTTGCGCCCCCTGGGGGGAGGCGCCGAAGGCGCTTCGGGGGGGTCACTACTTCACATCCAGATATCCGAGGTGCAGTCGCCGCCCGGATACCGCGTCTCGTGACAGCGCGAGGGGCCGTTCGGCTCCTTGCCGAAGTCGACGAAGAAATCGGGGTTGATCGACATGCCCCCGCGCTCGGGGTCGCAGTCGACCAACAGCATGCATCCCCCGTTGTGCCGGATGTCCGGATAGAACTGGTTGTCCCAGGTCGAGAACAGCGAGGTCGTGACGTACAACCTCCTGCCGTCCAACGAGAGCTGGATCATTTGCGGCCCACCGGTGATGCGCCGTCCGTTGACGACGGAGGCCCTGTTCAGCAAGCCCGCCCATCCAGACCTGCCCGGTGAAACGCGGATTCGAGGGATCCGAGATGTCGTACTGGCGGATGTCCCCGTGCAGCCAGTTGCAGAAATAGAGGAACCGATCGTCCATCGAGATCAGGATCACGGTGACGAGGCCCGGCACGGGGATCGGCCATTCCGGGTGGCGCACGTTCTCGACATCGATGATCTTTTCCCAGATCCACCTGCCGTCCCGCTTGTACCAATGAATGATGTTGGACGACAGGGCGGCGCCGACGAAACCGTGGCTCGAATCCGGATCGTGATGGAACCGGACTTCGAGCGGCACCAGCCCGTCCTCGCCCAGATACATGGTGTTCTCGACGCGCTTGTTCTTGAAATCCCAGAAGTGGATCTCGCGGCCGTACTTGAGCTGGCCGACCTCCTCGAGATCGAAACCCGGCATGAACGTGTTCGGCGCCGCCCATTCAGACGACACCATCACGTTGTGGCGCGGCTGGTACCAGAAGTCATAGTTGAACTTCATGCCGCCCAGGTCGTTCTCCCATCGCCCCACGATGTCGAAATCCTCGTTCAGGTGCAGGAAGCCGCCGGGCGCGTTTCCCCGTGCGTCGCCGAGCATCGAGATGATGATGTCGGAGCCGAGGCAGTGCACCGTGTGCGGCGCCGACAGATTTGTCCTGGCCTTGATCTCGGCACCTTCGATCACCTTGTGCAGGCGCGGGGCCTTCGGGTCGACACCGCAGTCGACGATGTGCAGATTCGACGAGCGCACGCCGGGCACGATCAGGTAGCGCCGTTGCCTGGTTGAATCGTGATGGCACGACGAGCATGCATTCCAGCCCGTGTGATGCAGTTCGTCGCCAATGCCCGGCATCTCCAGCCGGCTGATGACCTGGCTGTAGGTCGGGCTCTCCGGGTCCGCGTCGATGGTCGCCAGGTAGTCCGGCTTCTGGATGCCGGTGCCGATATAGAGGGCGACCGTATAAAGGACCTTCTCGCGAGGTGCCTTGATCGCCTCGGCCGGCGAGGCATAGCCCGGCCCACAGCAATGCGATCCGCCGTGCTCAGCCATGTTGCGCCACCTCCATTGCGGCGTCGACCGAGCGTGGTCACGCAGAGCGCGCCGCCATGTTCGTCCAGCTTAGCAGGTCCCCAGCCGTGCCGCGGTGCCGACCCGAAGGCCGTGGAGCCGCACCGCAGGGCCGAGCTGTCAGCGCCCTAAAGCTACTGCGAGACGAAAACCATGCCGAGCACCCCGAACGAAAGTGTTCGCTCACCGGCAGTGGTGTACGACGCGAGACCCAGCGAATGGTACGTAGACACGAAAGCTGCCAGGGAACCGACGCCGAACGTGGCTGCAATGGGGCTGCGCTCCGCGATCATCTCCTTGATCCGCAAGCGGTGACGCTCGTGTGACGGATTCAAGATGACGGCCAGGACCAGTGCGGCCCCCGCTACGGCTACAAAGATTGCGCTGCTCTTCGACATTGGTTTGGATTGCCTGGAAGTGTGAGCCCCTTCCGAGGCCGGCGAGCGAGCACGGAACGACCGACGCAAGTCACGATGACAGCGAACCTTCAGCAGTTGCCCTTCTTGGCCTGCCCCGGCGGGCAGAAGACGCCTCCGCTCTTTTGGGTGTGGCTACCTTGGGGATCGATGACAACCGCGCCCGAGGGCGTGTACACGGCACAGCCGGACAGTGCCGCGGCGGTGAGAAGGATTGCGAGTGCTTTCACCATCGATTCAGTTCGTGTGGTTTTCGGGTGGAGGCAGTATGCGGTACCAAGGCGCATGTTCGGTCTCGGGTGGTCTCATCGAGCGTGATCTATTGCCGTGGGTTTAGCCCACACGGCTGATCGACGGGTTAGGCCTGGAGGTCTTCGTCCCGAAGGCCGCCGGCGTCGACCGTGACCTCTCGATGCACACATCGCTGCCGACTACAACGGCTGCAACGGCCGTCAGCGAGTCTGAACAGACGGCCTTCATCTGCCTGACAGCATACCGCATGGTATCTATCGATTCCATAAACAAATCGACCTGAGTGTTTCCTCCAGTTATACCCTGCTCTTCAGATCGTCGTTGACATCCTCCATACCGCCTAGTATGTTTCGGTCAATGCCTCACTGACCCATTCAACGGAACGCATCCATGAACACCCCGCGCTGGAAACAACGCCCTGAAGGTTCGAATTGGGGAGACTTCGGCCCTGACGACCAGATCGGCCGCATGAACCTGCTGACGCCGCAGACGCGCCTTCGCGCGATACGCGAAGTGGAGCATGGCATCGCGTTCTGCCTGAGCCTGCCGCTCGACTACCCCGGCGGCAACACGCTGTTCCAGCACCGCAAGGAACCCCGGTTCTTTCACGAGCGGCGCGGCGACACCTTCAACTACAACTACCGCCTGTCCAGCGTTTGCAGCTGCTTCGACGACGTCATCTCCGACGACGGTGTGATGCTGTACACGCAGTACTCGACGCAATGGGATGGCCTGGGCCATGTCGGCCAGATGTTCGACGCCGACGGGGATGGGCTGCCCGAGAAGGTCTACTACAACGGCTACCGCGCCGGTGTCGAGGTGATCGGCCCGGGTGACGCGGAAAGCGGCTGGGGCGCCAAGTCGATCGGCATCGAGCGCCTCGCCACCGCCGGCGTGCAGGGCCGGGGCCTCCTGGTCGACCTGGAGCGCCTCCACGGTCGCTCGCGCGCGCTCATCGGCTACGACGGCCTGATGGCCGCCCTGGAGGGGCAAGGGGCCACCGTGGAGCCTGGCGACTTCCTGTGTCTGTACACCGGCTTTGCCGACCTCGTGCTCGAGATGAACAAGCAGCCGGACGGCGAGATCCTGGCGCGCTCGTGCGCGGTGCTCGATGGGCGCGACGAAAAGCTGCTGCAGTGGATCACCGACTCCGGAATCGTCGCGATCTGCGCCGACAACTTCGCGGTCGAAGCCTATCCCGCCCAGCCCGGCAAGGGCGAGCACTACCCCGGCCTGCCGCTGCATGCGCACTGCCTGTTCAAGCTGGGCCTGAACCTGGGCGAGCTGTGGTACTTCGCCGAACTCGCTCAATGGCTGCGCGCCAACCGGCGCTCGAGCTTCCTGCTCACCGCCCCGCCGTTGCGGCTGCCCGGCGCGGTGGGCTCGCCCGCCACGCCCGTGGCCACCGTCTGACCCCATACCCTGACCTTCAAGGAGACAAGACATGCGCATTCGTTTGAAAGTCCTCGCGCTGGCCTGCGCCATGGCCGCCATGGCGGCGGCCCCGTTCAGCGTCGGTGCCCAGGCTGCCGACGCGGCCGCATGGCCCGACAAGCCGGTGACGCTCATCGTTCCGTACCCGCCCGGAGGCACCAGCGACGTGGTCGGACGCCAGCTCGCGGAGCGCCTGCGCGAGGAACTGGGCCAGACTTTCGTCGTCGAGAACAAGGCCGGTGCCGCGACCGCCATTGGCGCAGCCGCCGTGGCGCGCGCGCCCAAGGACGGCTACACGGTGCTGCTGTCGGCCGGAACGACGTTCACCGTCATCCCGCATCTGGGCGAGAAGGTGCCCTACAAGCTCGAGGACTTCGAGCCGGTCGCCACGGTGGCCACCGTGCCGTTCGCTTTCGTGGTCAAGAAGGACTTCCCGGCCAAGACCCTGGCCGAGTACGCGGCCTACGCCAAGGCCAATCCGGGCAAGATCAACAACGCGACCAATGGCCAGGGCAGCATGGTGCACCTGCTGGGGGAACTCATCGCTCAAGGCCTGGGCGTGAAGCTGACCCATGTGCACTACAAGGGCGCTGCACCGGCGACGATGGCGATGATCGGCGGCGAGATCGACTCGAACGTCGAGGCGCTGACCAACGCCGTGCCGAACGTCAACAACGGCCAGTACCGGGCGCTCGCGGTGTTGAGCGAGCAGCGCCAGCCGCTGATGCCCAACGTACCGACCTTCAAGGAGCTGGGCTATCCATCGGTCGTCGGCGAAACGTGGTACGGGGTGTTCGCGCCGGCCGGCACGCCCAAGCCGATCGTCGACAAGCTCGGCGCGGCCCTGCGCAAGATCACTGCCTCGCCGAGCTTCGGCGAGGCGATGCGCAAGCTCGGCAACGAGGCCCAGACGAGCACGCCCCAGGAACTGCTGGCCGTCACGCAGCGGGAGAGCAAGAGCTGGGGCGACCTGATCAAGCGGCTGAACATCAAGGCCGACTAGGACTAGTCCCGGCAAACAAGAAGGGCCCGCGATGCGGGCCCTTCTTTCATCTGCGGTTCACGATTTCGGCAGGTAGCCGATCTCCCGCATGATGCCGAGGTGTTCGACGATGCATTGTTGCGAGTCGATGCAATCGTGGAATCCGAACTGACGCAGCTTGATCGTCGACACCAGCGGCGGCACCGGAAACGGCCGGCGGGAGGCCCAGGTGGCATCGGCGTATTGCCACGACAGGCCGACCAGCACCTCCAGATCGGCGACGCGCAGGCCCTCGCGCTGCGCGATGCTGCGCCACAGCGCCGCATGGCGCGGCATCTCCTCGCTCGGGCGCCAGGCCGTCGGCTCGCCGAGCGGCATCGCGAAGCAGTCGGCCAGCTGCTCGAAGAACGTGCTCCAGACAATCACGTCGCCATTGGCCACGTTGAAGGCTTCGCCGTGCGCGCGCGGCTCGCCCCAGGCCCACTCGATCGCCGCGGCAATGAGCCGGGCGTCGGTGCATTCGGTCAGCAGATGCGGGTGCCCCGGGAACGAAAGCGGGCGCCCGAGCTCGCGTGACAGCACGGCATAGGCACCGAGCGCCGCCACGGGATTCATCGCGCTGCCGAGCGCCACGCCGAGCACGATCTGGGGCCGCAGGACGGTCCAGCGGAAGCCGGCGCGGCTGGCGCGCTGCGACACCAGGTCCTGCTGGTCGAAGTAGAAGTTCGCATGGTCGCGCACCGCATCGTGTTCGCGCGCGGGCACGCGCATCGGCCGCCCGGTGTGCACGCCATAGGCCTTCGTGCCCTGCAGCAGGGTCACGTGCTGCAGCGGCGCGCCGTCCAGTGCATCGAGCGTGTTGCGCAGCATCAGCGTGTTCAGCGCCACGTTGGCGGGGTCGCGCCAGCCATGCACCAGGTCCGCCTGCTCGTTCAGCGCCGCGTAGACGACATGCGTCGCGTCGCGGTGCGGCGCGAGCGCCGACAGCGTCGCCTCGCGATCACGCAGGTCCGCGGACACCCACGTGGCGCCGGGCGCGAAGTCAGGCGCGCGACGCGCCAGCACCGACCACGCTCGTGTCGTCGCGCGCCGCGAAGCGCTCCATCGCCGCGCGGCCGACGACGCCCAGCGCGCCGACGATCAAGACCTTGCCCATGCGCTTCAGGCCCCCGTCGTGAGCACGACCTTGCCCTTGACCTTGCGGTCCATCACGTCGTGCAGTGCATCGGCCGCCCGCTCCAGCGGATAGCTGGCCGAGATGTGCGGACGGACCTTGCCCGCCTTGAACCAGGCCAGCAGCTCCTGCAGGTTCTCCTCGTTGCGCCGCGGCTCGTTGCGCGTGAAGGCGCCCCAGAACACGCCGACGATGGCGCAGCCTTTGAGCAGCGTCAGGTTCAGCGGGATGCTCGGGATCTTGCCGGCCGCGAAGCCGACGACCAGGAAGCGGCCGCCCCAGGCCATGCCGCGCAGCGCGGGTTCGCTGTAGTCGCCGCCGACGGGGTCGTACACGACATCGACGCCGCGGCCGTCGGTCAGCGCCTTGATGCGCTCGCGCAGGTTCTCGCTCGTGTAGTCGATCGTCTCGTCGGCGCCGTGCTCGCGGCAGGTGGCGAGCTTGTCGCCGCTGGAGGCGGCCGCGATCACACGCGCGCCCATGGCCTTGCCGATCTCGACCGCGGCCAGCCCCACGCCGCCGGCGGCGCCCAGCACCAGCAGCGTCTCGCCGGGCTTCAGTGCGGCGCGGTCCTTCAGCGCGTGGTGGGAGGTGCCATACGTCAGCACGAAGGCCGCGGCCGTGCTGAAGTCCATGCCCTCGGGCATCGGGATGATGCGCTTGGCTTCGGCCACGACTTCTTCCGCATAGCCGCCCCAGGTCGTCGCGGCGATCACGCGGTCGCCGGGCCGGATGCCGGTGACGCCGGGGCCGATGTCGCGCACGACGCCGGCCACCTCGCCGCCCGGCGAGAACGGCAGGTCCGGCTTGAACTGGTACTTGCCCTGGATGATCAGCGTGTCCGGAAAGTTCACGCCGGCGGCATGCACGGCCACCAGCACCTGCCCTTCACCGGGCTTCGGCGAAGGGACGTCCTCGACCACCAGCTCCGACGGCGGCCCGTAGCGCTTGCACAGCACGGCCCTCATGGCGCCACCACCCGCTGCTCGGTGAGGCGTGCGATCTCGGCGTCGTCCAGGCCGAGCAGGTCGCGCAGCACTTCGGCGGTGTGCTCGCCGAGCAGCGGCGGTGGCCGGCGGTACTCGAGCGGCGTGTCGGAAAAGTTGAGCGGGTTGCCGACCACCGACAGCGAGCCGGACAGCGGGTGCGGGATGGTGCGGACCATCCCGCGGTGCTTGATCTGCGGATCGTCGAACACCTGCCTGAAGTCGTTGATCGGCCCGCTGGGCACGTTGGCCTCGCTGAGCAGCGGCATCCATTCGGCCATGGTGCGCTGCTTCAGGGCGTCGGCGACGATCGGCAGCAGGATGTGCTTGTGGGCCACGCGTTGCGACGTGGTGGCATAGCGCTCGTCCCGGGTCAGGTCGGGCCGCCCGATCACCTTGCACAGCTGCACGAACTGCTTGTCGTTGCCGACCGCGATCATCATCTTGCCGTCGGCGCAGTCGAAGTCCCCGTACGGGCAGGTGAGCTGCGAACCCAGGCCGACGCGCTTGGGCAGCTCGCCGGCCACGAGGTAGCTCATCGCCATCGACGACACCGCCGCCACCTGGGCATCGAGCAGCGACAGGTCGATGTACTGGCCCTTGCCCGACACGGTGTCGCGGTGGTGCAGCGCGGCCAGCACCCCGATCGTCGCGTAGAAGCCCGACGTCAAATCGGACACCGGGTAGCCCGCGCGCTGCGGGCCGGCGCCCGGCTCGCCATCGGGCACGCCGGTGATGCTCATCACGCCGCTCATGGCCTGGAAGATCAGGTCATACCCGGGCAGATGGCTGTAGGGGCCCGATTGGCCGAAGCCGCTGATCGAGCAATACACGAGGCGCGGGTTCAGCTTGCGCAGCGACTCCTGGTCGAGCCCGTAGCGCTTCAGGTCGCCGGCCTTGAAGTTCTCCAGCAACACGTCGGCCTTCTCGGCCAGCCGGCGCACCAGGTCCTGGCCCGCGGGCTTCGCGATGTCGATGGTGATCGAGCGCTTGGCGCGGTTGGTCGCGAGGTAGGTCGAGCGCTCGTCGGTGTCGTTGCCGTCGGTGTCCTTCAGTCGCGCGCCCTGCTGCCGCAGGTCGTCGCCGATGCCCGGCCGCTCGACCTTGATCACGTCGGCGCCGAAGTCGGCGAGCATCTGCGTGGCCCACGGGCCCGACAGCACGCGGCTGAGATCCAGCACGCGAATATTGGAAAGCAGTCCGCTCATGTCACTCCTTAGGCGCTGAACTCGAAGTGGCCGTTGTCGACGACGACGACCTGCCGGCTGGGCACGACGGCGCGGAACGAGGCCCTCCCCCCACCGTCGCGCCAGATGTCGACGCGCAGCGTCTCGCCGGGGAACACCGGCGACGAGAAGCGTCCGCCCATGGCCCGCAGGGCCGTCGGGTCGCTGCCGCACAGCCGTTTCACGAGGCCATGGCCCGTCACGCCGAAGGTCGCGAGGCCATGCAGGATCGGCCGCTCGAAGCCGGCGGCACGCGCGGTGGCCGGGTTCGAATGCAGGGGGTTGAAGTCGCCCGACAGCCGATAGACCAGCGCCGATTGCGGCGAGGTCGGCATGTCGATGCTGGTGTCGGGCGCGCGATCGGGAATCGCGTGCGGCGCGGACCGCGGCTTGGCCTGCCCGCCGAATCCGCCGTCGCCGCGGCAGAAGACCGTCTGGTGCACGGTGGCCAGCAGATCGCCGGTGGCCTGGTCGGTGATGTCGCGCTGCACGAAGATCAGCGCGCCGCGGCCCTCCCCCTTGTCGACCAGGTCGACGATGCGGCTCACCCCGACCACCTGGCCAACGCTCGGCAGCGGCTTGTGGATGCGCACCGCGTGCTCGCCGTGCACGGTCTTCACCCAGTCCAGGCCGAAGGCCGGGTCGCGTTGCCAGAAGCCGGGATAGCCGAGGACGTTGGCCATCGTCGGCTCGACCTCGAGACGAGTCTCGTCGACGAACGGGAGGTCGTCCTCGTCCATCGGGTCCAGGCCGACGCCGATGCCCAGCGCGTAGATCACGCAGTCGCGCCAGCCGTAGCGCTGCTCGATGGTCGGTATCCGTGCGGCCAGGAGCTGTTCGGGTTGGATCGTCATGGGCTCAGAGGGTGGCGGCCGTGCCGAGGATGGCGGTGGCCTGGCTGGAAAGCACGCCGCCATTGGCGTGCGCGAGCGAGAGTTCGACGCCGTCGACCTGCCGCGCGCCGCACTGGCCGCGCAGCTGCTCCACCGACTCGATGAGCGTGAACAGCCCATACATGCCGGGGTGGTTGCACGACAGCCCGCCGCCGTTGGTGTTGACCGGCAGCCTGCCGCCCGGAGAGATGGCGCCGCTGGACACCAGGGAGCCCGCCTCGCCCTTGGCGCAGAAGCCCAGGTCTTCGAGGAAGAGGAGCGTGTTGATCGTGAAGGCGTCGTACACCATCAGGTGGTCGATGTCCTCCGCCGTCACGCCGGCCATCGCGTAGGCGCGTTGGCCCGATTCGACGGCGCAGGTGGTGGCAAGGTCGGGCATGGCCGAGATCTGGCGGTGGCTCACCGCGATGCCGGTGCCCAGCACGTAGGCCGGGGTGGCAGCCAGGTCGCGGGCGCGGTCGGCGCGGGTCAGCACGATCGCGGCGCCACCGTCGGTGACCAGGCAGCAGTCGGCGCGGGTGAGCGGGTCGCTGACCATGCGCGAGGCCAGCACCTCGTCGCGCGTCAGCGGGTCGCGAACGAAAGCGTCGGGGTTGAGCCGCGCCCAGTCGCGCGCGGCCACGGCCACGTCCGCCAGCTGCGCGCGCGTCGTGCCGTACTCGTGCATGTGACGGGCGGCAGCCAGCGCATAGCTGGAGATCGGGTAACGCGGCTTGAACGGTGCTTCGTAGGGCTGGGGGTCGGGCATCGACGCGAGCTTGCCGCCCGAGGTGAGCTGGTTCGACCCGTAGCAGATCAGCGCCGTGTCGCAAAGTCCGTTGGCCAGCGCCGACATGGCCGACTGCAGGTGGAACAGGAACGATGCGCCGCCGACCATCGTGCCGTCGGCGTGGCGCGGCCTGATCCCCAGCCGTTCGGCGACGTTGAGCACCGGCAGGCCGGAGGTGGACATCGCGCAGAACAGGCCGTCGACATCGGTCATCCTCAGCCCGCAGTCTTCCAGCGCGAGCACGGCGGCTTCCTGCAACTGGTCGAAGGGCGTGCGGCCGGGGGCTTTCCAGCGCCGGGTGTTGCCGATGCCGACGACGGCGGTGCGGCCTCGCAAGGGATGACTCATTCGGCGGCTCCATCGGTCAGCGTGAAGACGACATGGGGCTCGTCACCGGCGACGATGCGCGCCTGCACGTGCTGCCCGATGCGCACGTCCTGGGCCGCAACGCCCTCGACGCGGCTCATCATCCGGGCCCCGCCTTCCAGCTCCACCAGCGCGACGTTGTAGTCGCCGGCGCGGTCGCGCACCGTGGTGGTCGAGTACACGATGCCCTGGCCCGGCGACGCGCGCCAGTCCAGCCGCGGGCTGCCGCAGCTGCGGCACACCAACGCCGGCGGGAAGCGCACTGCCGCGCAGTCCTGGCAGTGTTGCAGCATCAGGCGGCCTTCGCCCAGCGCCTGCAGGAACTGCGCACCGGGGCCGGGGCCGTCGAATCTCGAGTCCGTGGCCATGGCGGTCACTTCCCCTGCCAAACCGGCTTGCGCTTCTCGGCAAACGCGGCCGAACCCTCGCGTGCGTCGGCGGAGGTGAACACGTGCTCGGTCAATGCCTTCTGCTTGTCCCACATCTCGGCGGCCGACCAGTCCTCGGATTCGACGATGACGCGCTTGCTCGCCGCCACCGACAGCGGGCCGTTGGCGGCGATCGTGCCGGCCAGCTGGCGCGCCTCGGCCAGTGCCTCGCCGGGCCGCGTGAGCCGGTTGATCAGCCCGTATTGATGGGCGCGCGCCGCGGGGAACATGTCGCCGGTCAACGCCAGCTCCAGCGCGATGCGATACGGCAGCTGGCGCGGCAGGCGCACGAGTCCGCCGGCCGTGGCAGCCAGGCCGCGCTTGACCTCGGGCACGCCGAACTGCGCGTTCTCGGCGGCGACGACCAGGTCGCAGGCCAGCACGAGCTCGAAGCCTCCCGCCAGGGCGTAACCCTCCACCGCGGCGATCAGCGGCTTGCGCGGCGGCTTGAGCGTCACGCCGCCGAAGCCGCGGCCCGGAATGCTCGGGCGCTCGCCGCGCAGGAAGCCCTTCAGGTCCATGCCGGCGCAGAACGTGCCGCCGGCGCCGGTCAGGATGCCGATGCGCAAGTCGTCGCGGCTGTCCAGCTCGTCCAGCGCTGCCGCGATGAGCTGCGCGGCCGCGAGCGTCATGGCATTGCGCGCCTCGGGCCGGTTGATCGTGATGGTCTGGATGCCGTCCTGGATGTCGACGAGAACTTCAGTGCTCATGCCTGGGGCCTTTCTGTTCGATGGGGGGAGTCAGCGCGGGGCCATGCGCAGCGCGCCGTCGAGCCGGATGGTCTCGCCGTTGAGCATGGCGTTGCCGACGATGTGCAGCGCAAGCTGCGCGTACTCGTCGGGTGCGCCCAGGCGCGCGGGGTGCGGCACCGAGGCGCTGAGCGTCTTGCGCGCTTCCTCGGAAACGCGGGCGAGCATCGGCGTGTCGAAGATGCCGGGCGCGATCGTGCAGACGCGGATCGCCTTGCTGGCCAGGTCGCGCGCCGCGACGATCGTCATGCCGACGACGCCCGCCTTCGACGATGCGTAGGGGATCTGCCCGATCTGCCCTTCGTAGGCCGCCACCGACGCAGTGAGCACGCAGACGCCGCGCTCGCCGTCGACCGGCTCGTTGCGCGCCATGCGCACCGCCGCCAGGCGCAGCGTGTTGAAGGTGCCGATCAGGTTGATGCGGATGATGTTCTCGTACGCGGACAGCGAGCCGGGCGAGCCGTCCTTCTCGATGAGGCGGACGGGGCCGCCGCGCCCGGCGCAGTGGATCAGCACCCGCAGCGGGCCGAGCGTCTCGGCAACGTCCAGCGCCGCGTTCATGTCGGCTTCGCTGGTCACGTCGGCAGGCGCGAACCGCACGTCCTCGCCCAGGCTCGCGGCGATCTCCTGCCCCTGCGACGCAGGCAGGTCGGCGATGACGACCTTCGCGCCCCCGGCCAGGAGCCGCTTGACGGTGGCCAGGCCGAGGCCGGATGCGCCGCCGGTGACGAGCGCTGTGATTCCTTGGGTGTTCATGAGGGTCGGGCTCCGGCAGTTGGATGAGGTCCGCGCCATGGTACATACCGCTCAGTATCTTGGCAATGCGGCCCAGGCGCTTGACCCTGCCGCCATGTCGGACCTATGGACGAACAGGGACCCGGACATGACGGCAACGTGGTTGTTGACACGACGACATACGCACTGGTATGTTCCGTTCCCACGTGATTCGATGGACCAGGAGACTCGATGAACCGGATACGCAGAACGCTTGCCATGGCAGGCCTCGCCTTGGTGCTGTGCAGCGCAGCGCACGCCCAGGCACCCATCAAGGTGGGCGTGATCATTCCGATGTCGGGCGGCGCCGGCCCGCAAGGCCAGCATGTGACGCAGGCGATCCAGGCCATGGCATCGCTCATCAACGAATCGGGCGGCGTGCTGGGACGGCCTCTGGAAGTCCTGCTGCGCGACGACGAATCCACGCCCGCCGTCGGCGTGTCGCGCGCCAACGACCTGGTCGCCCAGGGCGTGTCGGTGATCATCGAGGGCTGGAACAGCCCGGTGGCGCTGGCCATGCAGCCAGTGATCAGCCGCGCCGGCATCCTCGACATCACGATGTTCGCGAGCGCCGACGCCATCCTGTCAGGCGAAGGCAATCCGCTGCCGATCCGCTTCAATGCCTCGAACACGCAGGGCGGCGCCGCGGTAGCGCAGGTGATCGCGAACCAGTTGAAGGCCAAGCGCATCGCCTTCCTGACCGAGAACGATGCCTACGGCAACGGCACGCAGGAGTCGATCGAAGCCGAACTGAAGCGGCTGAACCACGCCTACGAGAAGGTGGCCGAGGAGAAATTTCCGTTCACGCAGGCCGACTTCCGTGTCGCGCTGACCAACGTGCGTGCGGCCGAGCCCGACGTCACGGTGGCGATCAACGCCAACGAAGGCCTGGGCATGCCGGCCATCCTGCGCCAATTCAAGCAGGGCCGCGTGCCGGGCCAGCTGCTGGCGGCGCTGGGCACCGTCGCGCCGAGCGTGATCTCGGTGGCCGGCGAGGCGGCCAACGGCGTGATGGGCGTGGACATCTATTTCCCCGACGTCGAGCCGTTCGCGTCGAACCCGGCCAACAAGCGCTTCGTGGCCAAGATGCAGGCGACGCACAAGAACACGCCGGACAAGTTCATGGCCGTCGGCGCCGCGGCGCTGCAGGTGTGGGCGATGGCCGCCAACGAGCTGAAGACGCTGGACCGCGAGGCGCTGGCCAAGCGCATCCGCGGCGGCAGTTTCCAGAACACGGTGTTCGGCGACGTGACCTTCGCCTCCAACGGGCAGCTGCAGTCACGCACCCACACGTTCAAGGTGAGCGACGGACGCATCGTCGTCCAGAAGTGAGCGCGTCGGCGACGACGCTGGTGTGAACCGAAGAAGGAGACAACGAATGAAGTCGATCTGCAAGTTCCTCGCTGCGCTGGGCATGGCCCTCGGGCTCGTCGCCGCGGCACAGGCGCAGCCGCAGGCACAGGGCCCGATCAAGGTCGGCGCCATCTTCCCGCTGTCCGGCGGTGCCGGGCCGCAGGGCCAGCACGTCACGCAGGCCATGCAGGCGATGGCGGCGGTGATCAACGACGGCGGGGGCGTGCTCGGCCGCAAGATCGAGCTGGTCGTCCGGGACGACGAATCCACGCCGGCCGTCGGCGTGTCGCGCGCCACGGAGCTGGTGAGCGCCGGCGTGTCGGTGATCATCGAAGGCTGGAACAGCCCGGTCACGCTGGCCATGCAGCCGGTGATCGCGCGTGCAGGCGTGCTCGACATCACCGCAGTGTCCAAGGCCGACCCGATCCTGTCGGGCGAAGGCAACCCGCTGGCGGTGCGGATCAACAGCTCCAACTCGCAGGACGGGGCGGTGATCGCCAACTACATCGTGAACGTCGCAAAGGCCAAGCGCATTGCCTTCCTGACGCAGAACGACGCCTACGGCAACGGCGCGCAGGCCTCCATCGAATCGGAGCTCAAGCGCATGAACCACAGCTACGAGAAGGTGGCGGAGGAGAAATTCCCCTTCGCGCAAGCCGACTTCCGCGTCGCGCTGACCAACGTGCGCGCGGCAAACCCCGACGTGACCGTGGCGATCAACGCCAACGAAGGCCTGGGCATGCCGGCCATCATCCGCCAGGCGAAGCAGGGGCGGCTGCCCGGCACGCTCGTCGCGGCTGTGGGCACCGTGGCCCCCAGCGTCATCGAGGTCGCGGGCGACGCAGCCAACGGCCTGGTCGGCGCCGACATCTACTTCCCGCAGGTCGAGCCGTTCGCGTCCAACCCGGTCAACAAGCGCTTCGTCGCGAAGACGCAGGAGATGTTCAAGTACACGCCAGACAAGTTCATGGCGCTGGGCGCGACCGCGCTGCAGGTCTGGGCGATGGCCGCCAACGAGCTGAAGACGCTCGATCGCGAGCCGATCGCCAAGCGCATCCGCGGCGGCAAGTTCAACGGCACGGTGATGGGCGACCTGACGTTCGAGCCCAACGGTCAGCTGTTGTCGAAGCACTACCTGTTCACGGTCCAGGACGGCAAGATCGCCGTCAAGCAGTAGGCGGGGCCGGCACATGCAAGCGACTGCCGCCCACGCGACCCCCGCGTCCGCCCGCCAGGCGGCGCTGCGTGTCGATGCGCTCGGCGTGCGCTATGGCGCGCTCGTCGCGCTCGACGGCGTCAGCTGGGAAGTGCACCCCGGCGAGCTGCTCGGCATCATCGGGCCGAACGGCGCCGGCAAGAGCTCGTGCTACGACGCGGTGACCGCGATGGTGGGACGCACCGGCCGCGTCGAGCTGCAGGGCACCGACGTCACGGGCGTGCCGCCTTACGGCCTGGCCGAACTGGGGCTCAAGCGCGCGTTCCAGCAGAACGCGTTCTTCGACGACCTGAGCGTGCTCGACAACATGGTCGCCGTGCTGGGCAAGCGTGCCCACGCCGGCCTGGCAGGCAGCGTGCTGAACCCGGCAGGGGCCGCGCGCCGTCGCGCCGAGGCGGCCAGCTACGCAGCGCGGCAGCTGGTGCGCTTCGGCGTGCCCGCCTCCTACCACCCGCTGAGTCCGAAAGAGGTGCCCTACGGCGTGCAGCGCATGCTGTCGATCGCGCTCGCCTACGGCAACGGCGCCAAGGTGCTGCTGCTGGACGAGCCGGCCGCCGGGCTGGGCGGTGACGACATGGCGCGTCTGATCGAGCTGCTGGGCGAACTGAAGCGAGAGGGCGTGGCCCTGGTCGTCATCGAGCACCACATGGATCTGATCATGGCCGTGGCCGACCGCATCGTGGTCCTCGACCTGGGCAGGCCGCTCGCCTACGGCACGCCGCCGCAGATCCAGAACGATCCGCGCGTGCTCGAAGCCTATCTGGGGAAGCCGAAATGAGCGCCGCCGGGAATGCCGTTCTGACGGTTCGCGACCTTCGCGTCGCCTATGCCGGCAACCAGGCGCTGGACCTGAAGTCGCTCGACGTCGGCCTGGGCGAGGTGGTCGGCGTCGTCGGTGCCAACGGCGCCGGCAAGTCCACGCTGGTCAATGCGCTGGCCGGCTGGTCGCGCGGCGCGCCGCGCTTGAGCGGTGAAGTGGCGCTCGGCGGCCAGCGCGTCGACGGCCGGCCCACGCACGAGCGCATCCGCAGCGGGCTGCTCCTGGTGCCCGAAGGCCGCCTCGTGTTCGGCCGCATGAACGTGGAGGACAACCTCTCCACCGCGTTCGTGCCGCTGGCCGCCCCGGGCCGCAAGGTCTACACGCGCGACGAGATCTACGAGCTCTTCCCGCGCCTGAAGGAACGGCGCCACCACCTCGGCTCCCAGCTCTCGGGCGGCGAACGCCAGATGCTGGGCATCGGGCGCGCGCTGATGATGGGCCCGCGCGTGCTGCTGCTCGACGAGCCGTCGATCGGCCTGGCGCCCAAGCTCGTGCAGCAGGTGCTCGACACGATGCGCACGCTGGCCCGCTCGGGCCTGTCCATCCTGCTCGTGGAGCAGAACGTTCGCGCCGCGCTGGAAGTCGTGGACCGGCTGCTGCTCCTCGAGCGCGGCCGAGTCGTCCTCGAGGGCCCGGCCGCGCAGGTCGGCAACGACCCGCGCATCGCGCAAGCCTATCTCGGAGTCGCCACGGCATGAGCACCGCACGGCCGCCCGAAGGTGCGAATTCCCTCTCGGAGGGACGGCGCGAAGCGCCCAGGGAGCACACATGAACCTGACCCAGCAACTGATCAACGGCATCGTGCTCGGGCATGCCTACGCGCTGGTCGCCATCGGCTGGACGCTGCTGCTCGGCGTCGCGCGCCTCGTGAACTTCGGCCACGGCCAGATGTACATGCTGGGCGCCTTCGTCACCTGGTGGGCGGTCGTCAAGGCGGGCGTGCCGTACGTGCTCGCGGTGCCGATCGCGATGGCGGTCGGCGCACTGTTCGGCCTGGTGATGCAGCGCGTGATGCTGAAGGCGACCTTCGAGCAGAACCTCGTGTCCATCATGATCATGACGCTGGGCTTCGGCTACGTGCTGCATGGCGGCGCGGCGCTGGTCTTCGGCTCCACCGGGCAGATCCTCGACACCGCGCTGTCGCGCAGCGACATCACGATCGGCGACCTGTGGCTCACCTGGCAGGACGCGGCCATCGTCATCGCCGCCATCGTCGTGTTCGTCGGCCTGAAGTGGGTGCTCGACGGCACGCGTGTCGGGCGCCTCGTGCGGATGGTCGCCGAGGACCCGAAGCTGGCGATGCTGGCCGGCGTCAACGTGCGGCGCGTCTACTACGGCGTGTTCGCGTTCGAGGGCGCGGCCGTCGCTTTCGCGGCGGGCATGGTGGCGCCGCGCACGCCCATCCTCACGTCGATGGGCTTCGAGGAGGTCATCATGACCTTCGTCGTGGTGGTTCTCGGCGGCATCGGCAGCGTGACCGGCAGCTACGTGGCCGGTGTCGCGCTCGGGCTGTTCACGGCGCTGTTCGGCGCGCTGGTGTCGCCCGCCTACACGACGGCCGCCGCCTTCCTGGTGTTGATCGCCGTGCTGGTGCTGAGGCCGCGCGGCCTGAGCGCCGGACCGGCGGCGGGAGCGCACTGATGACATCCCAGCGCCTGCAGCGCGTCGCGCTGCCACTGGTCGGACTCGGCGTCTTCGTCGCGCCCGCCGCCTTCGGCGGCACCGGCTCCGTCTACAGCGCCGCGGTGTTGATCGCCATTTTCGCGGTGATGGCCTACGGGCTCGACGTCATCGTGTCGGACCTCGGCGAGGTAAGCCTCGCACACACCGTGTTCTTCGCCGTCGGCAGCTACACGACGGCGTGGCTGTCGACCAAGGCCGGCGCCGGTGCCTGGGTGACGCTCGGCGCGTCGATCGCCATGGTGCTGATCTTCGCCGCCTTCATCGGGCTGGTGACGCTGCGCCTGCGCGAGTTCGTCTTCTCGCTGGTCACCTACGCTGTCGCGGTGGTGGCCATGTCGGTGGCGTCGAACTGGGCCTTCATCGGCGGCTCCGACGGCATCCGCGGCATCCCGATGCTCGACCTGTCGATCGCGGGCCTGCCGCTCACCGCGCGCAACGACGGCGAGTTGTGGCCCTACGCCTTCGCGCTGCTCGCGATCACGATCTACCTGGTCGACCGCTTCCGCCATTCGCGGCTCGGTGCGGCGGCGATCATGACGCACCTGAACCCGCGCCTGGCGACGATGAGCGGCATCGATCCCGCGCGCGTGCGCCTGCAGGTCTTCCTGCTCTCGGCGCCCATCAGCGCCGCGGCCGGCTGGCTCTACGCCTACCAGCGCGCCTTCGTCAGCGCCGACGTGCTGGAGAACTACTTCCTGATCCTGATGCTGACGGCCGTGGTCCTGATGGGCCGGCGCCAGCTGCTGGGCCCGCTGGCCGCGACCGCGCTGGTGCTGATGCAGGAGAAGTTCTTCTCGCTCGGCGGGTACGTCGACAAGATCGTGCTCGGCAGCGTGCTCGTGCTCGTGCTCGCCTTCTTCCCGCAAGGGCTGATGGGCCTGATGCGGCCGCTGCGCCGCGCCTTCCGCCGCGCGCCCAAGCCGCGAGAAACCTCGCAACCCGTCGTCACCACCGTGGAGAACCCCAAGTGAACCTCATCTGGACACCCCAACTCGACGAGGCCGCCGCCCAGTGGCAGGCCCTTGCCGACCGACTGGGCCGCGAACGGTTCGCGCCGCTCGCCCCTGAACTCGACCGTGAGCAGCGCTACCCGTGGGAAACCATCTCGGCCCTGGTCGAGCACAACTTCACGGGCCTGTTCCTGCCACGCGACTTCGGCGGCCAGGGCCAGAGCCTCACGGCCACCGTCGCGGCGGTCGAGACGCTCGGCTCGCACTGCGCGTCCACCGCGGCCATCATGTGCGCCTACCAGCTGGGCGCCTTCCCGATCCTCCTTGCCGGCACGCAACGAGCAGAAGAACTTCTACCTGCGCGAGATGACGCAGGGCCGCGCCACCAGCTTCGCGCTGTCCGAGCGCGGCGCCGGCTCGGATGCCGCCGCCATCGAGGCCACCGCCGTGCGCGAAGGCGACGGCTGGCGCATCAAGGGCGAGAAGTACTGGATCGGCAACGGCGGCGCGTCGCGCTACTACGTCGTCTTCGCAAAGACCGACCCTGCCGCCGGCGGCCGCGGCATCACCGCCTTCATGGTCGACAAGGAACAGCCGGGTGCCGTCATCGACGAGCTGTCCGACAAGATGGGCATCCGCGGCACGCAGACCTCGAACCTGAAGGTCGACCTGGTCGTGCCCGACAGCGCCCGCATCGGCGAGGTCAACCGCGCGCTGCGCCTGGCTCTGCAGACGCTCAACGTCGGCCGCATCATGGTGTCGGCGCAGTCCGTCGGGCCTGGCGCTCGCGGCCTACCGAGAGGCGTCGCGCCGCGCGGTGGAGCGCAGCACCTTCGGCCACCCGCTGATCGACAACCAGGGCATCGGCTTCCGGCTGGCCGACATGGCCACCGAGATCTCGGCTGCCCGGATGATGCTGTACGAAGCCGCGCGCACGTACGACCGCGGCGAGGACGTCTCCAACCTCGGCGCCATGTCCAAGCTGTTCACCTCGGAAGTGGCGCATCGGGCCGCGGACAATGCGGTGCAGATCTGGGGCGGCCTGGGCTATTGCAAGCCCACCGTGGCGGAGCGGCTCTACCGCGACCAGCGCATCCTCGAGATCTACGAGGGTTCTTCCGAAATCCAGCGGCTCGTGCTGGCGCGCGCCGTTCGCAAGGAGGTGGAAGAACGGGCAGCTTGACGTGATCCACGACGGGGAAGGTGATGAATATGGCGGAACAGATGCCCGCCCAAGGCAATGGCAACGAATCGCGCGACGAGATCCTTCGCGCGGCGGCGGAGCTCTTCATGGAGTTCGGCTACGCCGCGACGTCGATCGATGCGGTCGCCGAGCGCCTGGGCGCACCAAGGGGCGCATCTATCACCACTACCGCAGCAAGGCCGATCTGTTCTTTGACGTGCAGACCGCCGCGATGCGCCGCCTGAACGAGCAGATCGAGCCGATCGCGCGCGGGCCCGGCAACGCGGTCGAGCGCCTGGCCGCGATGGCGCTGCGCCATACCCAGATCATCCTGACCGAGCTGCCGATGCAGAAGGTGGCCGTGCAAGGCCTGGAGCGGCACCTGCTCGGCGCCTCCGCGGCGACGAAGCGCCTGCGTTCGGTGGTCAAGATGCGCGACGACTACGAGCGGATGTTCTGCGAGGTCATCGACGAAGGCATCCGCGAAGGCCTGTTCGTCGACCTGCCCTCCAAGCTGGCGACCAAGCCGTTCTTCGGTGCGCTGAACTGGGCCACCGTGTGGTTCAGCCAGCGCCGCCTGCAAAGCGCGGAAGCGGTCGACGACATTGCACACGCCCTGGCCGCGTTCGCGCTGCGGGGCATCCTGAAAGACCCGAACCATGAAGCAGCACGAAAGACAGCCGTTCTCCGAGACGCTCTGGGATGAACGCGAAACCTGGTCGCGCGACCGCATCGAAACCTTCCAGCTCGATGCGTTGCGCCGCCAGATCGAGCGCGTGGGCGAACGCAGCAACCACTACCGTCGCGTCTTTGCCGAAGCCGGTTTCCAGCCCGGCGACCTGAAGAGCTTCGCCGACCTGCGGCGCCTTCCCTTCACCCGCAAATCCGACTATGTCGCCGGCCTGCAGGCGGAGCCGCCGTTCGGCAGCCTGGCCGCGGTGAAGCCCGGCGAAGCCGTGCGGGTCCACTTCTCATCGGGCACCACGGCGCGGCCCGCGCCGGTGCTGTGGACCCAGGCCGACATCGACCGCTGGGCCGACCTCTACGCGCGCTATCTGTATGCCCAGGGCCTGCGGCGCGGCGACATATTCCAGTGCATGTTCAGCTACGCCTGGTTCGTCGGCGGACTGGGCGCCACGCTGGCCGCTCAGCACCTGGGTGCGCTGGTGATCCCTGCCTCGTCCAGCGACACCGAGCGGCAGATCGACACGATCTTCCAGTACAAGCCGCGCTGCGTGATCGGCACGCCGTCGTTCATGGCGCACATGGCCGAAGCCGCCGAGAAGCTGGGCCGCGAGCTGGCCGGCTCCACCGTCGAGATGGTCTGCGTCGGCGGCGAGCCCGGGGCCAGCATTCCTGGCACGCGAGAGCGCATCGAGCGCCAGTGGGGCGCCAGGATGTTCGACTGCTACGGCGCGCTCGAATGCCAGCCGATCGGCTGGGACACGGCTGCGCAGATCGGGCCGACGCTGGCCGAGGACTTCATCTACGTCGAAATCCTCCACCCGGAGACCCAGGAGCCGGTGGCCGACGGCGAGCGCGGCGTGCTGGTTCTGACCCATCTCGACAAGGAAGCCTGCCCGCTGGTGCGCTGGTGGACCGGCGACATGGTGGTGCGCGACAGCAAGCCCGCGCCGGACGGGCGCACCCATGCCCGGCTGGCCGGCGGCGTGATGGGCCGCTCGGACGACATGCTGATCATCCGCGGCGTCAACCTGTTCCCGACAGCGGTGGAAGACATCGTGCGGGCCTTCCCCGGCTTGACCAACGAGTACCTGCTCGTCATCGACGCCAGCGTGAAGGACCCGAAGACAGGCTTCCTCACCGGCGTGAAGCTGCGTGTCGAGCCGGCCGCCGACGCCGGCCCCGACCTGGCCCACGACCTGGAGAAGCGCCTGCGCGAGAAGCTGCAGGTGCGCTTCCAGGTCGAAGTGGTGCCGGCCGGCACGCTGCCGCGCACGGTGCACAAGGCCAAGCGGGTGGTCCATGAGTGAACCGCGCGATCGTGGCGTGCCGCGCCCGCTGGCGGGCATGCGCGTGGTCGACTTGTCCCAGTTCATCGCCGGCCCGACCGCGGCGATGTATCTCGCCGACTTCGGCGCCGACGTGACCAAGGTCGAGTCGCCCCGGGGCGACGGCGTGCGCACCTTGCCAGGCAACGGGTTCGGCAGCTACTACGCGCGCAGCTTCAACTGCGGCAAGCAAAGCCGCGTGCTGGACCTGCGCGAGCCGGCCGACCGCGCCGAGCTGGACCGGATGCTGGAGGACGCGCACGCCTTCGTCTGCAACCTCGCGCCGGCCTCGCTGAAAGGCCTGGGCCTGGACGGCCCGACGCTGCGCGAGCGGTTTCCGAGGCTCGTCGTCACCCTGGTGTCCGGCTACGGCCAGCAGGATTCGCGCGTGTGCATGGACACCATCGCGCAATGCGAGTCGGGCTTCGCGATGCTCAATGCCGACGAGGACGGTGCGCCGCGCCTGGCGACGAGCTGGCCGGTGGACATGAGCTGCGGCCTGCTCGCCGGCCTGTGCTGCGCCATGGCGATGCTCGACCCGTCGGGTCGCGGCTGCCTGATCGACCTGTCGATGATGGAAGTGGCCGCGAGCATGCTGCTCGGCCCGGCGGTGCTGGCCGTCAGCGAAGGCAACGCGCTCGCGCCGCCGATGGGCAACCGGGATCGCGCTTCCGCGCCGTCGAGCATCTACCGCTGCGCCGACGGGCATGTCTACATCCTCGGCGGCCTCGACGCCTACTGGGCCCGGCTGCGGCCGCTCGTCGACGCCCCCGAGGCGAGCATCGACGAGCGCATCGCGCGCGCGCCCGAGTTCGATGCCCACGTCGAAGCCTGGACCCGCCCGCAGCGACGCGACGACGTGCTGGCGCGCATGCGCGAGCTGCAGATTCCCGCCGGCGCGGTGCGACCGCCCGAAGAAGCGGTGACGATGATCCGGGCCTTGCGGCCGGGTGCCGTGTCGCAGGCCATGCCGTCGGGCGAGCACGTGCCGGTGTTCCCGGCACTGTTCGACGGCCAACGCCCGGAGCGCAGCGCGACGCCACAGGTGGGCGGGCCGCGCCGGCCGCTCTGACGCCTCTCCCGTCCCCCACCCAATTTCAGGAGCCCTCGATGGCCAAGACTTCCACATCGCCGAACGACAACGCGACGCAGGTCCTGAGGCCCGGGCTGCACCAGGGACGCTCGGCCTTCATCACCGGGGCCGGCTCGGGCATCGGCCGCGGCATCGCCCTGCGGCTGATGGCGCTGGGCATGGACGTGTTCGGCACCGGCCGCCGTGCCGAGGCACTGCAGGAGACCGGGCAGCTCGCCGAGGGCCTCCCGGGCCGGTTCGGCTTCGAGCCGTGCAACGTGCGCGAGACCGAGGCGATCGAGTCCCTGGTGACAGAGGTCGGCGAGCGCCAGGGCATCGACCTGCTGGTCAACAATGCCGGCGGCCAGTTCTTCGCGCCGGCCACCGGCATCAGCCGCAAGGGATGGGACGCGGTGATCGACGTCAACCTGTCGGCCATCTTCGTCGTCACGAAGGCCGCCCATCCGTTCCTGAAGGCGCGGCAGGGCGCGGTGGTCAACATCTCGCTGTCGGGCGTGGACCGCGGATCGATGGGGATCGCGCACTCGATCGCGGCGCGTGCCGGGGTCCTGGGCCTGATGCGCACGCTGGCGCTCGAATGGGCCAAGGACGGCATCTCGCTGAACTGCATCGGGCCCGGCGCGGTCATCACCGAGGGCCTGGCCGGCGAGGCGGCGAAGGCGATGCTCGACCGGCTGGTCGACGCGACGCCGATGGGGCGGGCGACAACGGTCGAAGAGGTGGCCGAGCTGGTCGCGTTCCTCGGCAGTCCCGCCGGCCATCTGATGACCGGGCAGCTGATCCAGATCGACGGTGCGGCGCACCTGGGGTCCGGTCTGCACATGCTCGCGGCGTGATGCCATGAGCGGTGCACTGTCTCATGTCAAGGTGCTGGACCTGTCCCGGGTGCTGGCCGGTCCGTGGGCCACCCAGATGCTTGCCGATCTGGGCGCGGAAGTCATCAAGGTCGAACGCCCGGGCGTCGGCGACGACACACGCGGCTGGGGCCCGCCGTTCCTGAAGGACCGCGACGGCCAGGCCACGCGCGACGCGGCGTACTACCTCTGCACCAACCGCAACAAGAAGTCGGTGACGATCGACATCACGAAGGCCGAGGGCCAGCGCCTCGTGCGCGAGCTGGCAGCGCAGGCCGACGTGCTGGTCGAGAACTACAAGGTCGGCGGGCTCGCGCAGTACGGGCTCGACTACGCGTCGATGAACGCCGACTTCCCGCGCCTGGTCTATTGCTCGATCACCGGCTTCGGCCAGACCGGGCCCTACGCGCCCCGTGCCGGCTACGACTTCCTGGTCCAGGCCATGGGCGGCATGATGAGCGTCACCGGCCGCGCCGACACCGAGGAAGGCGGCGGGCCGATCAAGGTCGGCGTCGCGGTGACGGACCTCTTCACGGGCCTGTACGCGTCGAATGCGATCCTCGCGGCGCTGGCCTGGCGCGAGAAGAGCGGGCTGGGGCAGCACATCGACCTGGCGCTGCTCGACGTGCAGGTGGCGACGATGGCGAACCAGGCCATGAACTACCTCTACAGCGGCCGGTCACCCGGCCGTCTCGGCAACGCGCACCCCAACGTCGTGCCGTACCAGGACTTTCCCACCGCGGACGGCAACGTCATCATCGCGGTCGGCAACGACGGCCAGTTTGCTCGTCTCGTCGGCGCGCTGGGCCAGCCGGAGCTGGCCGTCGACGCGCGCTTCGCGACCAACCTGATGCGCGTGGCCCACCGAGCGGAGCTGATCCGCATGCTGCGCCAGCAGACGATCCGGCGCACCACGATGGAATGGGTCGCCGCCCTTGAAGCGGTCGAGGTGCCCTGCGGGCCGATCAACGACCTCGCGCATGTGTTCGACGACCCGCAGGTGCTCGCGCGCGGCATGAAGCTCGAGGCCGAGCATCCCACCGCCGGCCCCATTCCGCTGGTGGCCAACCCGATCCGGCTGTCGGCCAGCCCCGTCGAGTACCGCAACGCACCGCCGACGCTCGGCCAGCACACCGTCGAGGTGCTGTCCGGCATGCTCGGCTACGACGCGGACGGCATCGCCGGGCTGCAGGCGAAGAAAATCATCTGAAGGAGACTCACCGGTGTTCGATTCGCTGTCGTTGACACGCATTCCGGCCGAGGACGAAGCGCTGCGCGCCCCGGTGCGGGCCTTCCTGGACGAGGCGCTGCAAGGTGTGCCGCCCGAAGTGCGAGCGCGCTCGTGGAGCGGGTTCGATGCCGATTTCAGCGGCGCGCTGGGCCAGCGTGGCTGGATCGGCCTGACGCTGCCGAAGGAGTTCGGCGGCGGCGGGCGCAGTCTCTATGCCCGCTTCGTGCTGGTCGAGGAACTGCTGCGGGCCGGCGCGCCCGTGGCCGCGCACTGGTTCGCCGACCGGCAGAGCGCGCCGCACATCCTGAAGTTCGGCACGCCGCAGCAGGCCCGGTTCTACCTGCCGCGCATCTGCCGTGGCGAGGCTTTCTTCTGCATCGGCATGAGCGAGCCCGGCTCGGGTTCGGACCTCGCGAGCGTGCGCACGCGCGCGGCCCGGAACGACCAGGGCTGGCGCCTGGACGGCCAGAAGATCTGGACCACCAACGCGCATCGGTCCCACTACATGATCGCGCTCGTGCGCACGTCCGGCGATGCCGGCAGCCGGCAGAAGGGGCTGTCGCAGGTCATCGTCGACCTGTCGCTGCCCGGCATCACGATCCGCCCGATCACCGACCTCACCGGCGACGCCCACTTCTGCGAGGTCTTCTTCGACGGCGTGCAGCTTTCCGAAGACGCGCTCATCGGCGCCGAGGGCGACGGCTGGAACCAGGTGACCTCGGAGCTCGCGTACGAGCGCTCGGGCCCCGAGCGCATCTACTCCAGCGTCGTGCTGCTGGACGAATGGCTGGCCCACCTGCGCACCCGGCGCGAGCCCTCCGAGCGATCGCTGGCGCTGGCCGGGCGCGTGCTGTCGTCGCTGGCGGTGTTGCGCAGCCTTTCGGTGTCGGTCAACGGCCGGCTTGCCGAAGGGCACAGCCCGGTCGTGGAGGCCGCGCTGGTGAAGGACCTGGGCACGACGCTCGAGCAGTTCATCCCGGAGGCGATCGCCGATGCGCTGGGCGACGATCCCGATGCCACACTGCCCGAGGGACTGTCCCGCACGCTGCAATACGTGTCGCAGATCGCGCCGGCGTTCTCGCTGCGCGGCGGCACCCGCGAGGTGCTGCGCGGCATGATCGCGCGCGGCCTCGGCCTTCGATAGGAACCGCGATGGACAACGAATTCGGAGACGCCTTCGGGCAATTGCTGGCCGACCGCTGCACGCCCGACGTGGTGCGGCAGGTGGAGCGCGGCGACTCGGCGCAAGCGCTGTGGCGCGATCTCGTCGAGTCGGGCTTCGTCGATGCGCTGGTGCCCGAGGCGCGCGACGGCGCGGGGCTGTCGCTGCACCAGGTGCTGCCGCTGGTGCAGGCGTGCGGCTATCACGCGCTGCCGCTTCCGTTTGCCGAGACGATGGCTGTGCGCGCCGCGCTGGCACACGCGGGACGCGAGTGGCCCGATGGTCCCCTGTCACTCGACGCGATCGGCGATGCACTTCAGGCCGAGGACCGCAGCGCGCTGCACGCCGCGTTGACCACGGCCCAGATCGCCGGCGCGGCCGAGCGGGTGCTCGAGATGTCGATCGCCCATGCGCAGCAGCGCACGCAGTTCGGGAAGGCCATCGGGAGCTTCCAGGCGGTGCAGCACCAGCTCAGCGTGATGGCCGAGCAGGCCTGCGCCGCTCGCATGGCGGCGCAGCTGAGCTTCGCGTCCGCCACCCACCTGCCGGATCGCACGTTGGCCGCGATGGGCAAGACCGTGGCCGGCGAGGCGGCGGCGGTGATCGCGGCGGGGAGCCACGCGGTGCATGGCGCCATCGGCATCACCGCCGAATTCGACCTGCAGCTGTACACGCGCCGCCTGCTCGCCTGGCGCGCGCAGGCCGGCTCGCCGTCGCACTGGGCGATGCAGGTGGCGCGGCACTGGTGGAGCGGCACCCATCGGCGCGCGATCGACTTCACGCTCGAACGACTGGGCGCCGCCCAATTCTGAACCCGACGAAGAGGAGTCGTCCATGAGCTCGTTCCTGCACCACCAGCGCGCCGGCGGCGTGCTGACCGTCACGATGAACCAGCCCGAGACCCGCAACGCACTGACCGGCAACACGGCGGTGCAGGAGTTCGTCGAGCTGGCCGACAGCGTGGCCCGCGACGCATCGGTGCGCGTCGTCGTCGTCACGGGCGCCGACCCGGTGTTCTCGTCCGGCGGCAACGTCAAGGACATGAAGCGCTTCTTCGACGACGCGCTCACGCCGGCGGCGATCCGCGACGAATACCGCCACGGCATCCAGCGCCTGACACGCGCGCTGTACAACATCGACGTGCCGACGATCGCCGCCGTCAACGGTGCGGCGGTCGGCGCGGGCTGCGACCTTGCCTGCATGTGCGACATCCGGATCGCATCCGACAAGGCGACCTTCGCCGAGAGCTTCATCAAGGTCGGCATCGTGCCGGGCGACGGCGGGGCCTGGCTGCTGCCGCGCATCGTCGGCATGTCGCGCGCATTGGAGATGTCGTTCACCGGCGACACGCTGCCCGCGGCCGAAGCCCTGGCATGGGGGCTGGTGTCGCGCCTGGTGCCGCACGACGCCCTGCTCGCCGAGGCGCAGCAGCTCGCCACGCGCATCGCGGCCAACCCTGGGCCGACACTGCGCCTGACCAAGCGGCTGCTGCGCGAGGGCCAGCAGCTGAGCCTGGACAGCCTGCTCGAGGCATCGGCCAGCGCCCAGGCGATCGCCCACAAGAGCTGGGAGCACCGCGAGGCGGTGACGGCCTTCATTGAAAAACGCCGGCCGGACTTCGAGCGTGACGGGTCGGTGAAGAAGAGTTGAATTGCTCGCCGCGAATCATCCATCCCTGACGCAGCTCGCCATCGCACTCGTTGCGGTCACTGCCGCAAGCCTCGTTGCTGCTGCGCTCGACCCCTACGTATCGCTGGCGGTCCTGGCGCTGGTGTACCTCACCGCCGTACTCGTCGTCTCGTACTGGGTCTCCTTCGCTGCATCGGCTGTGACGGCGCTGCTGGCCGTCATTGGCCTCAACTTCATGTTCGTGCCGCCGCGCGGGGCGCTGGCCGTCCACGCCACGGAGAACCTGCTCACGCTGGCCGCCTTGCTCGGCGTCTCGCTCCTCGTGAGCACCCTGTCCTCGCGGCTGCGCAGCGCAGTGCAGGTGGCCCGGCAGCGGGAGCAACGCGCATGGGCGCTCCAGCGGCTGGCCAGCGAGCTGTCCCATCTCGACGATGTTGCGGAGCTCGTGCGGGCCGCGCAGCGCAGCCTGCACGCCGCGGCCGGCTCGCCCGTCACCGTCGCGCTGTACGACGGTCACGCATTGCGCATGCACGTCGATGCGGAAGACGTTGCCCCGCCGGCGGACGGTCCGGACCACGATGCCCTCCAGCATTGCGCCCGGGAAGGCCAGCCTCTCGGCCCCGGCACGGGTCGCTGGAACGAGCTGTCGCACTGGTACCTGCCGCTGCGTGCCGGCAGTCAATGCCTCGGCGCACTGTCCGTCCCGGCCCGCGAGCGCGATGACGAGGTGCGCGACCACGCCCAAGCCATCGCGGACCTCCTGACCGGCGCGCTGCAGCGCACCCGGCATGCGGCCGCTGCGATACGTGCGCGCACGGAGTCCGAGATGCAGCAGCAGCGCAGCGCCCTGCTGGCGGCCGTGTCCCACGACTTTCGGACTCCACTGGCGTCGATCGTCGGCGCGGTGTCGTCGCTGCAGACGCAGCAAGACAAGCTGGGCGACCGCGACCGCGCGAGCCTCCTCGCCAAGATCGATGCCGAGGCGAGGCACCTGTCTTCGGTCACCGAGAACACGCTGCAGTGGGCCCGCTTGTCCGGCTCCGAGCCCGTGCTGCGGTCCGACTGGGAGTCCGTCGAGGAGATCGTCGGCAGCGTGCTGGCGCGCGTGCGCCGCCGCGACCCGGACCGCCGCGTCAAGGCCGACGTGCCCGGCGGCCTGCCCCTCGTGCGCGCCGACGCCGTGCTGCTCGCCCAGCTGCTGGAGAACCTGATCGACAACGCCCTCAAGTATTCGGACGGCCCGGTGCAGGTGAGCGTCCGCGCCGAGCCCGACGAGATACACGTGCAGGTGCTCGACCGCGGGCCTGGCATACCGGACGACGACATGCCACGCGTCTTCGACATGTTCTACCGCGGCGCCAGCATGTCTTCCGTGCGCGGGGCAGGCCTCGGCCTGGCGGTAGGACGCTCGATCGCCCATGCCCATGGCGGCACGTTGACAGCGCATCCTCGCGCCGGCGGCGGGACGTGCTTCCGATTGGCGCTGCCGGCGCCGGCGGCGCCATCCATCGCGTCGGAGGCCTCCCCGTGACGCTGAAGGTGCTCGTCGTGGAGGACGACCGCGAGATCCGCGGCCTTCTGATGTCGGTGCTGGCCGTGGAAGGCTTCGAGGTGCGCAGCGCGGTCACCGTGCGCGAGGCCCAGGCACTGCTGCAGCACGACAGCCCCGACCTCGTGATCCTCGACCTCGGACTGCCCGACGGCGACGGCGCCGACCTCCTGCAGCGCACCCGCGGCATGGCTTCGCCGCCGGTTGTCGTCGTGTCGGCCCGCCACGACGAGGCGGCGAAGATCGCCTTGCTGGACGCCGGAGCCGACGACTACCTCGTCAAGCCCTTCGGTGTCGGCGAACTGCTGGCCCGCGTGCGCGTGGCGCTGCGCCATCGCGGTACGCGCGTCACCGCCGCCGTCACCCGGTACGTCACCGACGGCCTGGCCGTCGACGTGGAGCAGCGCCTGGTCGAGGTCGACGGCTCGCCGGTGCACCTGACGCCCACCGAGTTCAAGCTGCTGGCCCGCCTGGTGCGCAACGCCGGGCAGGTCGTCACGCACCGGCAGCTGCTGGCCGACGTGTGGGGCGCCGAATACACGACGCACACGCACTATCTGCGCATCTACATGGCGAACCTGCGCGCCAAGCTCGAGCCCGATCCGGCCGAGCCGCGCCACCTGCTCACCGAGCCCGGCGTGGGCTACCGGCTCGCATTGGACTGACCGCCGCCGCAGCCGAGGCGGGCCGCGGGGACGGCCGTTTATGCGGTCTTTACGCGTTCGCGCATACAACGTCGCGTCGCCACAACCGCAGGCCCCATGGATTCCCGGCATGAACGCAGCGGCGTGGCCGCACTCACCCTGGGTGCCCTCGGCGTCGTCTACGGCGACATCGGCACCAGCCCGCTGTACACGATGAAGGAAGTGTTCGGCCCGCACGCCGGTGTGCCGCTCGATCCTGCACACATCGTCGGCGCCGCGTCGGTCATCCTGTGGGCGCTCATGCTGGTCGTCACGTTGAAGTACGTGGTGCTGATCCTGCGTGCCAACAACCGCGGCGAGGGCGGGATCATGGCGCTCACGGCCCTGGCCGCAGGCGCGCCAGGCACGTCGGCGCGGCGCCGAACCGCACTGATGCTGCTCGGCGTGTTCGGCGCCGCTCTGTTCTACGGCGACAGCGTCATCACGCCGGCCATCTCGGTGCTCGGCGCGATGGAGGGCCTGCAAGTCGTCACGCCGGCCCTCGAGCCGTTTGTGGTTCCCGCCAGCGTCGCGATCCTCGTCGCGTTGTTCGCGGTGCAGCGACACGGCACCGCCGCAGTCGGCAAGCTGTTCGGACCGGTGATCGGCCTGTGGTTCGCCACGCTGGCCGTCACGGGCACGCTGCAGATCCTCCAGGAGCCTGCTGTCCTTCAGGCGCTGAACCCGCTGCACGCCTGGCAGTTCCTGCATGAGCGCGGATGGCAGCTCTTTGCGGCCGTCGGCGCCATCGTGCTGGCCCTGACCGGTGCCGAGGCGCTCTACGCCGACATGGGGCACTTCGGGGCGAAGCCGATCCGCCTCGCCTGGACGGGCCTGGTGCTGCCGGCGCTGGCGCTGAACTACCTCGGGCAGGGCGCGCTGCTGATGCGCGATCCCGCGGCGCTCGCCAACCCGTTCTACCTGCTCTTCTCGGACAGCCTGCTGATCCCCGCCGTGATCCTGTCGGCGTGCGCGTCGGTGATCGCGTCGCAGGCCGTCATCTCCGGCGCCTATTCGATGACTCGGCAAGCGATCCAGCTCGGTTTCCTGCCTCGCATGCAGGTGCTGTTCACGTCCGCGCGCGAAGAGGGCCAGATCTACATGCCGCTCGTGAACGCCGTGCTGCTGGTCGTGGTCCTGCTCGCCACGGTCGGCTTCGGCAGCACCTCCGCGATTGCGGGTGCCTACGGCATCGCCGTGACGCTGACAATGCTGATCACGACGGTGCTGACCTACTTCGTGGTGCGGCACGTCTGGCGCTATCCGCTGGCCGTTGCGCTCGGTGCGACCGGCCTGTTCCTGTTCATCGACGCGGTTCTGGTCGCTTCCTGCATGCTGAAGTTCTGGGACGGCGGCTGGTTCCCGCTGGTCCTCGGTTTCTGCGTCTTCGCGATCATGGCGACGTGGAAGCGCGGCAGGGAGCTTCTGCTCGACAACATCGGCGCGGAGGGCCCGGAGCTTCTGCCGTTCGTGAAGGCTCTGGTGAGCGATGACATCCCTCATGCGCCGCGGACGGCCGTCTACGCCGTGGCGAACCCCCACACGGTGCCTCAGGCGCTGCTGCACAACCTCAAGCACAACCGGGTGCTGCACGACCAGAACGTGATCCTCACGGTGGAGTATCACAACGCACCCTGGATCTCCGACGAAGCGCGCGTGGAGGCGAAGCCGCTGTCAGCCCGCTTCTGGCAGGTGCGCGTGCACTACGGCTTCAAGGACCTTCCGGACGTTCCGCGGGCGCTGGAGCTGTGCCGCCCGCATGGCCTGGCCGTCAACCTGTTCGAGACAAGCTACTTCCTGAGCCGCGAGACTGTCGTGCCCAGCCCGGGTGCCGGCATGGCCCGCTGGCGAGAACAGCTCTTCGCGAGTATGTCTCGCAATGCGAGCGGAATCGCGGAGTTCTTCCGGCTGCCCAACAACTCGGTGATCGAGCTCGGCACCCGGGTGCAGATCTGAAGTCCCGTCGTGCGTTCGCTGTCTCCCGTCCTGTCCGTCTTTGGCGCCATCGTCGCGGCGTTCGCGGCTCTCCTGGTGCTGCCGCTGCTCGTCTCGTGGGCGAGCGGCGACGGGGCGGCGCGCGCATACCCGCCCGCCGTCGGCATGGCCCTGCTGTGCGGCGCCGTCCTGTGGTGGATGAGCCGGGCCGGCGAGCGCCGGGAGCTGCAGCCACGCGACGCCATGCTGCTGGTGTCCCTCGTGTGGACCGTGCTGCCGGCATTCGCCGCCTTGCCGCTGTGGTTCCACTTCCGGCAGACAGGGACGCCCATGTCCTTCACCGACGCGTACTTCGAGGCCGTGTCCGGCTTGACCACGACGGGCGCCACCGTCATTTCAGGCCTGGACCAGCTTCCGGTCTCGATCAACCTGTGGCGCTGCTTCCTGCAATGGCTGGGCGGCATGGGCATCCTCGTTCTGATGGTGGCCATCCTGCCGGTGCTGGGGGTCGGCGGCAGCCAGCTCTTCAAGGCGGAGTCGGCCGGGCCGATCAAGGACAAGAAGGTCACGCCTCGAGTCGAGGACACCGCAAAGGGGCTGTGGACCGTCTACGGCGGACTGTCCATCCTGTGCCTGCTCGCATACAAGCTCGGCGGCATGAGCTGGGTCGACGCATGGGCGCACATGTTCGCCACGATGAGTCTCGGCGGCCTGTCTACCCACGACGCGAGCTTTGCGCACTTCCGCTCGCCGCCGCTCGAATGGACGTGCGTCCTGTTCATGCTGATCGCCAGCTGCAACTTCGCGCTCTACTTCGCGGCGCTGCACCGCAAGTCATTGGGGCCACTGCGGACGAGCACCGAGCTGCGTGGCACGCTGGCCCTGCTGGTCGGTGCGAGCCTGCTCATCGGATGCTTCCTGCTGTGGCGAGGCACCTACCACGACGTCGAGGAGGCGATGCGCATGGCCTTCTTCAACACCGTATCGATCGGATCCACCACCGGGTTCTCCACGACGGACTACTCGCGCTGGCCGATCTTTGCGCCGATGCTCATGATCATGCTGTCCGGCGTGGCGACCAGCGCGGGCTCCACCGGCGCGGGCATCAAGATGGTCCGCGCCATCATCCTCGCGAAGCAGTTCGGCGCGAACATCGCGCGAGTGACTCACCCCGCAGCCGTGCGACTCGTGATACTGGACGGCACGATCGTGGCGCCCCCGGTGATCTTCGCCGTCCTCGCCTTCATGCTGCTTTATGGCGGCTCCATTGTGACGATCACGCTGGTGCTGGTCGGATCGGGACTTGGCCTGGTCACCGCATTCACTGCCGTGATGGCGTGCATCAACAACATGGGACCGGGGCTCAACGAGATCGGGCCCGCCGGCAACTTCATTCCGCTGACGGACTTTCAGACCTGGGTCTGCTCTTTCACGATGGTGCTTGGGCGACTGGAGGTCATGTCCCTGCTGGTGCTTTTCACGCCGGAGTTCTGGCGGCGCTGAGACAAGGCTCCGATCGACGCCAAGCCCGAGTGAGCCCGTTCTAGTCGATTCCGCCGCCTAGCCTTCGATAGAGCCGAACCACGACTTCCTCTGCGATGAGCATCGCCACGATCACGACGATCAGCGTCACGATCCCGTGGAACACACCCTCGAACCGGACCCTGTCGCCAAATGCCAGCGTGATCGCCTCGAGGATCACGAACTTCGACCCGAAGAGCACCAGCCACGCAAAGAAGAATCGGAGAAAGGTCATGAGGCCGCCGGGCCTGGCCTTGAAGTACGCCGCGACCCGGTGCTCGACGGCGATCGTCAACTTCAGAAGCACCTGCAGCAGCACGGCAGCCAGCAAGGATGTCGTGAACGAGTCGATCGCCACCTTCCCCGAATACTCGACGAAGAGATTCAGTACAACCAGGTCGATCAGGATCGCCGTGAAGTAACGAACGAACAGTCGTTGCCTGTTCGATGGTGCCTGTACCGTGGCCGGCAATAGCGCGTTGCTTGTCATTGCTGTGGTTCCCGTCAAGTCAGGTCGAGCCCTTGCACGCCGGAGGCATGGTAGCCGACGGCATGCGGTCCGGAAGTAGACCGCGCCTGAGCAGGCCGTCGCCCGGTCAGGCGTTCAAGCCGCGCCGCCGAGATACGTCGCCGTCACCCGATCGTCCTTCGCCAAGTCGGCACTCGGTCCTTCCAGCACGACAGCCCCGGTCTCGAGCACATACCCGTAGTCGCTGACCTGCAGGGCCGCGCGCGCGTTCTGCTCCACCAGCAGCACCGCGACACCAGCCTTCCTCAGATCCGCGATGATCCTGAAGATTTCTCGAACGATCAGGGGGGCCAGTCCGAGGCTGGGCTCGTCGAGCAGGAGCAGCTTCGGCTTGGCCATCAATGCGCGGCCCAGCACGAGCATGGCGCGCTCCCCACCCGACAACGTCCCGGCGAGCTGCCCGCGCCGCTCCTTCAGGCGCGGGAAGCGCTGGAACACTGCGTCCATGGTGTGCCGATGATCCCGGTGGCCCTGGCTGTGTCGCGCGAACGCGCCCATCAGCAGGTTGTCCTCCACCGTCATCGTCCCGAAGAGCTCGCGCTTCTCCGGCACCAGGCTCATGCCTTCCTCGACCCTCCGCTCCACCCGCACGCCGGCTTGGCTGTGACCCAGGAAGCTCACGTCGCCGCTCGACGCGAGCTGTCCCATGATGGCCGCCAGCATCGTCGTCTTGCCGGCACCGTTCGGCCCGATCACCGTCACGATCTGCCCCTCGCCGACCTGGATGCTCGCGCCGTGCAGCGCCTCCACCTTCCCGTACAAGACGGAAAGGTCGCGCACCTGCAGCAGCGGCCGCGCCACGGCAGCGACTTCAACGACTCATCGCCTTCATTCAACGCTCCCCAGGTAGGCTTCCAGCACCGCCGGATCACGCTGAATCTCCGCGGGCAACCCCTCGGCGATCTTCTGGCCGAACTCCATCACGACGATTCGGTCCACGAGACCCATCACGAAGTCCATGTCGTGCTCCACGAGCAGGATGCCCAGGCCTTCGGCGCGCAGCTTGCGCAGCAGCTCGGCCAGCGCCTGCTTCTCCTTGTGCCGCAGTCCGGCCGCCGGCTCGTCGAGCAGCAGCAGGCAGGGGTCGGCGGCGAGCGCGCGCGCGATTTCGACGATGCGCTGGTCGCCGAGCGGCAGGCTGCCCGCCGGCGCATGCATCTGAGACGCGAGGCCGACTCGCTCCAGTTGCTTCGCCGCCTCGGCCAGCAGCCGCCGCTCCTCGCTGCGCTCCATCCGCAGCGCCGCCTTCAGCACACCGGCATCGCCACGCAGGTGGGCGCCGATGGCGACGTTCTCCAGCACGGTGAGGTGCGGCAGCAGGCGCACGTGCTGGAACGTGCGGCTCATGCCCAGGCCGGCGACTTCATGGGGATCGAGCCGGCCGACGGCATGGCCGCGAAACGTCACTTCGCCGGACGTGGCGGGAGCGACGCCGGAGATCAGGTTGAACATCGTGCTCTTGCCGGCGCCGTTCGGGCCAAGCAGCGCCAGGATCTCCCCGGCCTTGACGTCCAGGCTCACGTCTCCGACGGCCGTCAGCCCGCCGAATCGCTTGGTGGCATTGCGCACTTCGAGCAGTGTCGTGCCGTGTTCGGGCATCGGCCGCCGCTCCAGCGCCGCAGCGGCATGAACCTGCAGGTCCCGCGGTGGAGCGTCGTCTCGCCGGAAGGCGCCGGCCAGACGGGGCCACAGCCCATCCGGCGCCCGATGCAACAGCACGATGGTGAGCACCGACAGCACGATGGCTTCGTAGTTGCCGCTGTGCCCGATCAGGCGAGGGAGGATCTGCAGTCCTTCCTTGAGCACGGTGATGAGCCCCGCACCGAGCACCGCACCCCACAGGTAGCCCGCGCCACCGACGACGGCCATGAAGAGGTACTCGATGCCATAGTTGAGCCCGAACGGGGTCGGGTTCACGAAGCGCTGCAGGTGGGCGTAGAGCCACCCGCTCACCGCTGCGAGAACCGCCGAGATCAGGAAGACGATCAGCTTCGTGCGAGGGATGTCGACTCCCATGGACTCGGCCATCACGCGGCCGCCCTTCAGCGATCGAATTGCCCGGCCCTCGCGCGAGGACAGGAGGTTGCCCATCAGCGCGATGGCGAGGAACACGAACCCCCAGGCCAGGTACGCGAAGCGCGTCCCGCTATCCACCGCCCAGCCGAACACCTCGATCACCGGCACGCCGCTGATTCCGGTATGCCCGCCGATGAACTTCAGGTTGCCGGCGAGAAAGAACAGGCTGAGGCCCCAGGCGATGGTGCTGAGAGGCAAGTAGTGACCCGCCAGCCGCAACGTCAAACCACCGAGCGCCAAGGCGACGAGCGACGTCGCACCAATGCCGATCCACAGCGTGACCCAGGGCGACAAGCCGGCCGTCGTCGTCAGATAGGCCGTGGCATAGGCGCCGACTCCCACGAACGCCGCTTGTCCGAACGACGTCATGCCTCCGATGCCGGTGAGCAGCGCCAGCCCGATCGCCACCAGGCTGAACAGCGCGGTGTAGTTCAGCACCGTGACGAACCCCTCGGGCAGCAGGTGCGGCCCGAGCAGCACGAGTGCGACGAGCGCGCCGAGGAATGCGTGTTGCGGCTTCATTCTTCGTCCTCCTCGACATGGCGTGATTGCAGTGAGCGCCAAAGGAGAACAGGCAGGATCAGCGTGAAGACCGCCACTTCCTTGTAGGCGCTTGCGAAGAACGACGAGTAGGACTCGAGCATTCCGACGAGGAGCGGCGCCGCCGGCGGCCAGCGGGTAGCTCACGAGCCCGCCAATGATTGCGGCGACGAATCCCTTGAGGCCGATGAGGAAGCCGGTGTCGTAGAAGATCGTCGTGATCGGCCCGATCAACAGGCCCGACAGTGCGCCGATGGCGGCCGCCAGCGTGAACGAAAGCAGCCCGGCGCTGCTGGCTCGGATTCCCATCAGCTCGGCCCCGACGCGGTTCACGGCGGTGGCCTTCAACGCCTTGCCGCGGAACGTGTGGCCGAAGAACCAGAACAGCGCGGCGATTCCCAGCACGCTGGCGGCGAGCACCCACAACGACTGCCCGGTGACCTGCAGCGGTCCGAGCTGAAGCCGGATGTCGCTGAAGGCCGGCGTGCGGGAGCCCTCGGCGCCGAACACGATGAGGCCGAACCCGGTGAGGGCCAGGTGAACGGCGACGGAGATGATCAGCAGCACCAGCACGGTGGCCTGCGCGACCGGCTGGTAGGCCACGCGGTACAGCAACGGCCCGATCGCGATGACGACCGCGAGCGTCAGTGCCGCCTGGGCCATCAACGGCAGCTGTGCCTGGGCAGCCCAGACGACAACGGCCGCGAGCAGAGCCGGGGCGAGCCCGTAGACGGCGATGCCGCGCAGCGCGCCGCGAGCGTCGCCGCGCCGCAGGCAGCCCCATGCCTCCATGCCGGCGGCCAGTGCCGCCATGAGGAGCAGCAGCCATGCCGTGCCCGGTATGCGCCCCGCATGGAACGCGGCCATGGTCAACGCGGAGAAGGCGACGAAGTCCCCCTGCGGCACGAAGATGACCCGCGTCACGGTGAAGACCAGCACGATCGCCACCGCCATCAAGGCGTAAATGGCTCCGGTGATGAGACCGTCCTGCGTGAGGAAGGCAGCGATCGTGAGATCCATCTCAGGCACCTTCCTGGCGCGCTGCGCCGATCAACACGAACAGCATCGTCGCCGGCCGTTCGCTCTTGTTGCGCCACGCATGGCGCGTGCCGTTCTGGATCACGACATCGCGCGGCGCGAGCTTCCTCGTCTGCCCGTCGTCGAGCTCCAGGTGGACCTCACCGTCGATCAGCACGCCGTAGTCCACCGTGTCGGTGGTGTGCATGCCGGGATGGTCGCGCTCGAACTTCTCCGCGAGTCCGGGCAGCACCTGCACGTACTCTGCGCCCGCTGCCGCGGGATCGAAGCCGGGCGACATCATCACGGAGTCGGGCGGGAACGTGATGAACATCAGGTTCGTGCCGCCGGGGTTCGGCACCCACGACGGCGCTTCCATCGAGGGATCGCCCTTGGACGCCGGCACGGACGCGCCTGGCCGGGTCTCCCACACCAGGGTCGTGACGAACCCCGGCACGTGCCTGAACGCCGTGCTGCGCGGCGTCGGTGCGTCGGAAACGAAGATCGATTTGCCGTCGGCCGCGTGGCCGGTGACGATGCGTCGGACTTGCATGGTGCTCTCCTCAATGCATGATCACGACGTTGGTGAAGCCGCCGGTGCGTTGCTCGATCGCATTCAGCGCCTCGTTGACCTGGTCGAGGCCGAACCGCTCGTGCTCGAACACGCCGAGGTTCAGCGTGCCGGCATGCGCCATGTCGGCCATGTCCTGGCCTTCGGCGGTCGTGAACCACAGGGAGCCGATGTACGACTTCTGCAGGCACATCAGCGGGAACGGCTCCAGCGGGATCGGGTCCGCGACGCCGCCGATGTTGATCGCCTTGCCGCCGCGACGCAGTGCGTTGAAGGAATCCAGCACGGTGGACACCGGCGCGTTCGGACCCAGCGTCTCGATCAACGCGTCGACGCCGTAGCCGCCGGTCGCCTCCATCACGATCTCCGCGGTGGGGCGCTGGCCGAGCGCGATCGGCACGACGCGCTTCGGGTCCAGGTTGTGCAGCTTGTCCAGCAGCGCCGTGTTGCGGCCGGTGGCGAACACCCTTCGCAGCCCCCATCGCGAGAGCCAGGATCACGGCCCCAAGCCCCAGCGTGCCGGTGCCACCGTCGACGAGCACGGTCTGGCCCGGCTGGAACTGCGCCTTGCGCAGCGCGGAGTACGACGTGCCGAGATAGCCGAACCGGGCGCCCTGCTCGAAGCTGATGCCGTCGTGCAGCTTCACCAGGTTGGCGGCCGGCGCCGTAAGGTACTGGCCGAAGCCGCCGTACGGGTAGTCCTCGTAGATCTGCTGCGATCCGGGTCCGAAGCCGAAGTAGCCCTGGAAGGTGTAGGCCGTGCAGTTGACGTGATCGCCGCGACGGCAGGCGGTGCATGCGCCGCACGACAGGCCCGGGTTCACGTACACCCGGTCGCCCGGCTTGATGCCGTTGCGCACCTGGCTGCCCACCTCCGCCACGACGCCGGCCGAGTCCAGGCCGTAGATCGCAGGCAGCTTCGGCAGCGGCAGGAACGGAAACCACGTGGGGTAGTGCGTCACCACGTTGCGCAGGTTCGGCACGACGCCGGCGGCCTTCACCTCCACCAGCACGTCCGTGGGACGCACTTCGGGCACCGGAATCGTGTCGACCTGGAACGGCCCGCCCACGCTGTGCAGCCGCGCAGCACGCATCATCTTCGCCATGATTTGTCTCCTTGATTGAGCGCGGCCCGGACGGTCGCGCATTGACAGTCGGCCGTTCAGGGCCTCACTTCACGAGCTTCCAGTCGCCGTTCTCGACGCGCACGAGCACGCGGGCGCGCTGATCGACGCCGGCATGGTCGGTGGCGGACATGTTGTAGACGCCGTGCGTGCCCACCACGTCCTTCGTGCTCTCCAGCGCATCGCGCAGCGCCTGGCGGAACTCCGGCGTGCCCGGCTTGGCCTTCTTCGACGCGACGGCGACCGCCGCGTCGGCCAGCAGGTAGGCATCCCAGGAGTACGCCGCGAACGCGTTGCGCGTCCCCGCGCCGTGCGCACCCTCGTAGGCCTTCGTGAACTCCAGCGAGACCTTCTTGATCGGGTTGCTGTCGGGCAGCTGCTCGGCAACCATCACGGGCCCGGTGGGAGCGAACGCGCCCTCCAGGTTCTTGCCGCCTACCCGCAGGAAGTCCTTGTTGATGACGCCGTGGTTGTGATAGACGATGCCCTTGTAGCCGCGCTCGGCCAGCGACACGTTGGGCAGCGCGCCCGGCGTGCCGGAGCCGCCGACAACGACGGCATCCGGATTGGCCGCCATGACCTTGAGCACCTGGCCCGCGACGCTGGTATCCAGCCTTGCGTAGCGCTCCTCGGTCACGATCTTGGCGCCGGTGCCCTCGATGTTGGCCTTGAGGCCGGCGAGCACGAGGTCGCCCCACGAGTCCGAGAAGCCGATGTAGGCCACCGTCTTCACGTTCTTCGCCTTCATGTGCTCGGCGACCGCGCCCATCATGATGTTCACCGGCTGCGGCACCGAGAACACCCAAGCGTTCTTCGAAGCCGCGCCGCCCACGGGCGACAGTGCGATCTGCGGTGTCTTCTGCTCGGCAGCGACGTCGGTCATCGCGGTGGCCGCCGGCACGCTGCTGGACCCGATCAGCAGGTCCACCTTGTCCTCGGCGATCAGCTTGCGCGCCGTCTTGACCGCGTTGGTCGGGTCGGTGGCATCGTCCATCACGATGTACTGCACCGGCTGCCCGCCCAAGGTCTTGGGCAGCACGCTGAACGTGTTCTTGTAGGGAATGCCCAGCGACGCGCCGGGACCGGTGGCACCGGTGATCACGCCCACCTTCACCTGCGCGGCCGCGGGCAAGCTGAACGCCAGCAGCACCGTCGCTGCGGCCAGAGAACTCTTCGACATCGTCGTCTCCTATGGTTGAAAGAACGGCTCGCCCTTGCGGCGGCCGTCAGAAACCCAATTGCCGGGCGACGACGAGACGCATGATGTCGCTCGTGCCGCCGCCGACCATCGGGAAATACGAATCGCGCAGGAAGCGCTGCACGGGGTACTCGTTCATCAGCCCGTAGCCGCCGAAGATGGACATCGCCATCTGGCAGACCTCGTTGCAGCCGTCGCCCGCGACCACTTTCGCGAGCGCGGCTTCCGTCGTGATCGGCTGGTCCGCATCGGCCAGCGCCGCGGCGTGGTACGTGTAGAGCCGCGCCTGCTCGAGCTTGGCGAGCATGTCCACGAGCTTGAACTGCACGGCCTGGAACTTGCCGATCGGCTGGCCGAACTGCGACCGTTCCTTCGCGTAGCGCAACGCGGCGTCGTAGGCGGCGCGGCCCGTGCCGAGCGCGAGCGCGGCGGTGAAGATCCGATCCACCGTGAGCGACTTGTAGGCGTTCAGGAAGCCGCTGCCTTCGTCGTCGGCGCCGAGCTTGTGGTCGTCGGGCACGAACACGTTCTCGAAGACCAGTTCCGCGGTGTCGGAGCAGTGGACCGAGAACTTGTCGAGGCGACGCCCCACCGAGAAGCCGGGCGTCGTCGTGTCGACGACGAAGAGTTCCAGCGCCTTGGCGCCCTTCCCCGGCTGCGTCGTGGCGACCACCGTGATGAAGTCGGCCACGGTGCCGTTGGTCGTGAAGATCTTCGTGCCGTTCAGGCGCCAGCCGCCATCGACCTTCTCGGCCTTCGTGCGCAAGGAGGCGGCGTCCGAGCCCGCGTTCGGTTCCGTGATCGCAAAGGCGCCGATCTTCTCGCCGCGCAGCGCCGGCTTCAGATACTTCTCGTGAAGGTTCGCGCCGCCCCACTGGTAGATCGTGTGCGTCGCGGTCGAGCCTTGCATGCAAACCCCGGCCGCGAAGCCCATGGACCCGCGGGCCAGCTCCTCGCACAGCACGGTGAAGCAGGTGTACGGATGCTGCAGTCCGCTGCCGCCGACGCTGTCCGGGTACATCGCACCGAAGTAGCCGAGCTCGCCCAGCTCGCGGAAGAGCTGATGCGGAAATTCGCCGGCATGGTCGATGGCTTCCGCCTCGGGCACGAGCCGTTCGTCGACCCAGCGCGCGACGTAGCTGCGGAACTCCTCGGCCTCGGCGCGGGCGCGATCGATGTTCAGGTTCATCACATGTCTCCTCAGGCGTCGGGCGCGTAGGTCTTGCGCAGTTCCTTGCGCAGCACCTTGCCGACGGCGCTCTTGGGCAGGCTGGCCGTGAAGTGGATGGCCTTCGGGCACTTGTAGGCCGCCAGCCGGGTGCGCAGGCGCGCGATGAGGTCCTCGGCCGTGACCTGTGCGCCGGGCTTCAGCACGACGGCCGCGACGACCTTCTCGACCCATACCGGGTCCGGCACGCCGAACACGGCAGCCTCCAGAACGTCGGGGTCGCGGTACAGCGCGCCCTCGACCTCGGTCGGGTACACGTTCTCGCCGCCGGTGACCACCATGTCGTTCTTGCGGTCGACGATGTAGAGCCAGCCTTCGTCGTCGCAGTACCCGAGGTCGCCGGTCTTGAGCCAGCCTTCGCGCAGCACCGAATGCGTCGCCTCGTCGTTGTGCCAGTACCCCGTCATCAGGCCGGCGCTTCGAACGTCGATTTCGCCGATGTCGCTTGGTCGGCACCGGGCGGTCCTGGTGATCGACGATGCGCACTTCCCTCGTGCTGAAGGCTCGCCCGCACGAAAGCAGCAGATGTTCGCCCTGCGGCTCGCGGGCGCGCCGGTGGGCCGCCGGGTCCAGCACCGTCACCACGCCCGCCTCGGTCGACCCGTAGGCCTGCGCGAAGCCGCATTCCGGGAAGGCCGCCATGGAGCGACGCAACAATTCGGCGGGCATCGACGATGCGGCATAGAACATGAGCCGCACGCACGAGAGATCCGCGGATGCCGCGTCCGGATGGCTCAGGAGCGCCGCGATCATCGTCGGCACGAGGTGCACGTTGCTGATGCGCCTCGCCTGGAGCTCACGCAGGACGGTGCCCGGATCGAACTCCGACACGAGGAGCGTGCGTGCAACCCGTGGCGAAGCTCGGCGCGAGGTGGTACCACATGCCGCCGACGTGGAACAGCGGCATCACGGCCATCGTGTGGTCCTGATCCGTCATGCCGAGCATTTCGTCGGCCGCGGTTCGCACGTTGTCCAGTGCGCCGGCGTGCGTGATCGCCACGCCCTTGGGCGCGCCGGTCGTCCCGCTCGTATAGATGAGGCAAAGCACGTCCTCGGGCGCGGGCCGCGCCTGCGGTTCCTGTTCGAGGCCGCTAGCGATCAGCTCCTCGTAGGACGCCCACCCCTCGCGCGCCGAACCGATCAGCACGAAGTGAACGAGGCTGCCCAGTTCCGCGCGCAGCCGCTCCGCGACCTCGCGGTGGGCTTCGTCCACAACCAGCACCTTGGGCGCGCTGTGGGCGATCAGGCGCGCGAGTTCGCCCGCTGCGAGCCGCCAGTTCAGCGGCACGATCACGAGGCCCGCCTTCGACAGCCCGTATACCTCCACGTACTCCGGCCGGTTGCGCGACAGGATCGCCACGCGGTCTCCCGACGCCACGCCGCGCGAAGTGAGCGCCGATGCGAGCCGATTCACCCGGCGATTGAAGTCGCCGAAGGTGACCGCCTGGCCCTCGAGCGTCTCGAAGGCAACCTTGTGCGGCCGCTCCTCGGCGTGGCCACGCAGGACATCGCCGAACGTGAGCGCCTGCGAGAGGGCGGTCATGACCGGACCACCTTGCCTGCCTTGCGCTCCAGGAAGTCGCGCAGGCGCCGCTTCGCCTCGTCGTCGCCCTGCGCGATGCCCACCATCAGCATCTCCGTGAACAGGCCTGCGTTCGGATCCTGTTCGACGATGCGAGGAATGGCCTGGATGATCGCGTAGTTCGCCAGCGGCGCGTTGCGGGCGATCTTCTCGGCCAGCTCGATGCCCTTCGCAAGGCCGGCGCCGGGATCGACCAGGTAGTGCGTGAGGCGCAGCAGTTGGTGGCCCTCGTCCGCGCCGTACACGTGACCGGTGAGCATCATCTCGATGACGGTCGACGTGCCGACGAGCCGCGGCAGCCGGACCGAGCCGCCGGAGCCGAGGAAGATGCCCCGCGTGCCTTCCGGCAACGCGTAGTAGGCACTCTTCTCGGCCACGCGCACATGCGCGGCCGCCGCCAGCTCCAGGCCGCCGCCGATCACCGCCCCGCGAAGCACGGCCACGACGGGCACCTTGCAGAATTGCACCGTGTCGTTCAACCGCTGTCCGATCTGCGAGGTCTCGAAGCTGTCGGCGACGCTCGTCTCCTTCAGCTCGTTGAGATCGAGGCCGGCACAGAAGTTGTCGCCGGCGCCGTGCATGACGATGCCCTGCACGTCAGATGGGATGGAGGAGAAGAAGGTCTGCAGGCCCAGCACCAGCTCGTCGCTGAGTGCATTGCGCTTGTCGGGACGATTCAGCGTGAGGACGGCGATGGCGCCGTGCCGCTGCACCTGCACGCACTGCGGCAGCGCCACCGGCCATTCATTGCGGATCTCGGTCATGTCATTTCCTCGTCAGGATTCGCGCGGCTCGGTCGATTCGCTCGCGTGCTGCAGCTTCAGCACGTCCACGAGCTGTTCGTCGCGCCATTGCACCCAGTCGCTCACCGGCCGCCCCGCCGACACCTCGGCACTCGCGGCCACGAGCTGCTCCTTGACGTCCGGCGTCAGGCGAGGCTGGGCCTTGGGAGTCCACCACTCCTCGATGGCCTGGCCGGCGTGATCCAGGATGCCTTTCATGCCACCGGGCCCACCGGCCAGGTGCAGCGTCAGCAGGCTGCCCATCAGCATCCAGCGCGGGGCCAGCGCGTAGCGGACGGCCTTGTCGATGTCGCCGGCGCTCGCGACGCCTTCCAGCAGGCAGGCCACGGCCTCGCGCACGAGCGCGAACTGGAGGCGATTGGTCATGTGCCCGACAGCCTCGACGTTCAGCCGGATCGGTTGCTTGCCGACGAGGCGCGCGAACGCCAGGGCCCACTCGATGACCTCGGGTGCGGTCTCCCTGCCGCCGACAACCTCGACGAGCGGCACCAGGTGCGACGGGTTGAACGGGTGCACGACCACCACGCGGGCCGGGTGTGCGCAGGGTTCCTGCAATGCCGACGGCGGGATGCCTCCCGTGCTGGACAGGATGATCTTGTCGGGCGTCGCGGCAGCGTCCAGTTCGGCCATCACGCGGGCCTTGAGCTCGGGCTTCTCGGGCGTGTTCTCCTGCACGAGGTCCGCGGCGCGGGCCGCCTCGGCCGCGGTCGCGACGAAGCGCATGCGCGCCAGCGGCGGGCGGTCGGCGGTGGCAATGCCGAGTGCCTTCAGCGCCGGCCAGGCATGGGTCACGAAGTCCTGGGCGCGCGCCTCGGCGTTCGGCGAGGGATCGTGCGCGACGACCTCCAGGTCGTGCGCCAGGAACAGCGCCGCCCAGCTTGCGCCGACGGAGCCGGTGCCGATCACGGCGACGGAACGGATCTCTTCGGGACGCAGGTAGGTTTCGGAAGGCATGAGCATTCCATGGCCGGCCTTCAAGGCCGGCGTTTCGGTTGATCGGAGGGGCCGACGGGCGGCGGTCAGTTCAGCGGGCGAAGACCCATGATCTGGCGGGCTTCGGCCGGCGTGGCGGGCTCGAAGCCGAGCTCGCGCACGATGCGCACCATGCGCTCCATGAGCTGCACGTTGGTGGCGAGCACACCCTGCTCGTAGTACAGGTTGTCCTCCAGGCCCACTCGCACATGGCCGCCCAGCAGCAGCGACTGTGTCGTCGCCGGCAGCTGCGCCGAGCCGATGGCGCTGACGTTGAACACCGAGTTCTTCGGAAGGTGTTCCACCATCAGCTGCAGGATCTTCGGCGTGTAGGGCAGCGCACCTTGGAACGCGTTCACGCCGAGCACGATGTTGACGAAGTACGGCGGCTCGTCCAGCCCTTCAGCGATCGCGCGGTTCACGTCCTGCACGATGTCTTCGAGACTGAAGACTTCCCACTCGGGCTTGATGCCGCGCGCCTTCATGCTCTCGGCCAGCTGCCGGATGCGCTTCGGCGTGGTCGGCACGAGGATCTCCTTGCCGCCGAAGCTCGCGCAGATGGTCTGCGCATCCAGCGTGCACATCTCGGCGCCTGGCGCCTCCATGCCCTTCAGGCGCTCTTCGAAGTTGATCTCCCAAAGCCCGTTGTTGAGCTCGTGGACCATGTCGCCGTTGATGCCGCCGCCGGTCGAGTTGTTCAGCACGATGTCGCACTTCGAGCGGATCAGCTCGTTCATCTCGCCGTAGAGCCTGGGGTCGCAAGTCGCCTCCTGGTCCGACGCACGGCGCGCGTGAAGCGCCGCGACGCTCGCGCCGGCGTTGTAGCAGCGCAGCACGTCGTCGGCGATCTCCTTCGGGGTGGTCGGCAGGTGCGGCGTCTGCTTCTTGCTCGCCATGCCTCCCGTCGGGGCAATGGTGACGATGACCTTCGGCTTGCTCATGGGCTTGTCTCCTGGATGCCGGCTCGATGTCGACGGCTCGAGAGTTATCGTAGGCAGAAGAGGGTTAACCGAATAATGCTGCGAGGCTATACGCGGTATCCGATTCGTGGATAGCTACGGGCGAGGCGATTCCGCGGCCTTCCTCCCGCTTCAGAATCCGTAGCGAACGACGAAGTCGGCGACGCAACCCGGACGCTCGGCGCCTTCGACCTCGACGGTGACGCGCACCGTCATCTGCACTTCGCCCCGAGGCGTGCGGGACGTTTCCGCGACGTCCGCGACGGCACGCACGCGAGCGCCTGCCCTCACCGGTCCCGGGTATCGCACCCGCTCGCAGCCGTAGTTCACGCCCGTGCGCGCCGTCGTCCTCACGAGCTGGTGGAAGAAACCGCCTCCGGCCAGCGACAGCGTCAGCAGGCCGTGCGCGACGCAACCGCCGAACGGTCCGGACGCGGCCCGCAACGGGTCGACGTGGATCCATTGCCGGTCCCCCGTGGTGGACGCGAATGCGTCGATCATGTCCTGCGTCACTGTGAGCCAGTCGGTGGGACCGATGCGGCGGCCCGCCATGTCCAGCGCCTCGTCGACGGAACCGATGATCGGGATGTCGCCTCCCACAGCCGAAGCGCGGCCGCCTGAGGCCTCCAGCTTTCCGGACACGATCTCCCGCAACTCGCGCTTGAGGATCTTGCCGACCGGGCTGACCGGGAATTCGGCGAACAGCTCCAACCGCTCCGGCAGCTTGAATGACGCGATCTGCTTGCCGCGCAGGAACGCCACGAGTTCCTCGAAGCCGAGCGTGCGGCCGGGCAGCGGCACGACGCAGGCGCAGGCCTTCTCGCCGAACACCGGGTCCGGCATCGCCACCAGCACGGCGGACTTCACGCTCGGGTGCGACAGGATCAGGTTCTCGACCTCCTCGCAGCTGATCTTCTCGCCGCCCCGGTTGATCATGTCCTTGCGACGTCCCTCGGTGTAGACGTGGCGGCCGCGCTTGCGCACGATGTCGCCCATGCGGTACCAGCCGCCGGGCAAAAAGGCCTCCGCGTTCTTGTCCGGCGCGTCGTAGTAGCCGCGGATCGTGTAGGGACCGCGCGTGACCAGCTCGCCCGGCTCGCCGTCGGGCACGTCGCGGCCTTCGTCGTCGACGACGCGGATCTCGTCCTCGTCGCACACCGGCGCACCGGAGCTTTCGAGCAGCAGCTCGTCCGGGTCGTCGAGCCGCGTCATGTTGATCAGGCCCTCGGCGGTGCCGTAGATCTCCTGCGGCGTGCAGCCGAGCCGCTCGCGCATGCGCCGCCGCAGCTCGGGCGCGAGCCGCGCGCCGCCGTTCTGCACCACCCTCAGCGACGACAGGTCGTGTCGGCCGGGCACATCGCTGTTCAGCCATGCGGTGATCAGCGGCACCACCGCGGCGATCACCGAGACGCGCTCGCGCTCGACGAGCGGGAACACGTCCTGCGGCGCGGTGCCGGTGGCGACGACCACCGTGCCGCCGTAGTAGAAGGTGCCGAGCATCCCCGGCGACGCGAGGTTGTAGTTGTGGCCGAGCGGCAGGATCGCCATGAAAGCGGTGCGCTCATCGAAGCCGGCCGCGGCGCCGCACAGGCGGGCGTTCAGCACGTAGTCGTCGTGCGTGCGCGGGATCAGCTTGGACATCGACGTCGTGCCGCCGGACAGCAGCATCGTGGAGACGTCCGACGGCGACGGTCCTTCCGAGCGGGACCACGTCGCTGCCCTGGGCAGCGCGTCCAGCGCGGTCTGCCCGTCGCTCGCGACGCCTGAGACCAGGACCCGGACGTCGGGAAACTCGCGCTGCATCTCGGCCGCCATGGCCCGGAAGTCGAAGTTCCCGACGACGTCCGGAATCACGTAGGCGCACGCGCCTGAGGCGCGCAGGAAGTGGCGCACCTCGGCATGCCGGTGCGCGCGCAGCGCCATCACCGGGATGGCGCCGATCAGGTTGAGCGCCAGGTAGGTGACGACGAAGTCGACCGTGTTCGGCAGCTGCATCAGGACCCGTTCGCCGCGGCGCAGCCCGATGCCCGCGAGCCGCGCCGCGAGGTCCTCACAACGGGCCATCAGTTCCGCATAGCTGAGCCGTGCGTCGCCGTGCACCAGCGCCAGCTTGTCCGGCGCGCGGCGCGCGCTGCGCTCGAACATTTCGCCAACGGTGATGCCTTCCCAGAGTCCCGCGGTCCGATAGCGCTCGGCCAGTTCGGCCGGCCAACCTACGATCCCTTTCATGGGGAGCCCTCCAGGCGCCTACTCGGCGGCGCCGATCCGCAGCGCAATGGTGCCGATGCCCTCGATCGAACCCTCGATCAGGTCCCCCACGACCACCGGCCCCACCCCTTCCGGCGTGCCGGTGTAGATCAGGTCTCCGGGCTGGAGGTGGTAGTAGCCGGACAGGTGCGCGATGAGCGCCGGCACGCCATGGATCAGCAGGCCGAGGTCGGAAGACTGCTTCGTCTGCCCGTTCACCTTGAGCTCGATGCGCCCCTTCGTCGGATGCCCGATGTCGGCGGCCGGCACCAGCTCGGCCATCACGGCCGACTGCTCCACGTCCTTGCCCAGGTCCCAAGGCCGCCGCTGCTCCCGTGCGGTGAGCTGCAGGTCGCGCCGCGTCATGTCGAGCCCGCACGCGTAGCCGTAGACGTGCTCCAGCGCGCGCCCGGCCGGAATGCGAAAGCCCGCCCGTTCGATGGCGACGACGAGCTCCATCTCGTAGTGGTAGTTCGACGTGCCCGGCGGGTACGCAATGGTGCTGCCGGAGGCGACCACGTGCTCGTTCGACTTGGTGAAGTAGAACGGCGCCTCGCGGTCGACGGCGACACCCATCTCCTTGGCATGGGCCTCGTAGTTGCGGCCGACGCAGAAGATGCGCCGTACCGGAAGGCGCTCGCTCCGGCCGCGGATCGCGACGGTGGGCGTTTCGATGGCGGGGAACAGCAAAGTAGTCATGGTTGGGTGGCGGAAGTTGTTTCGTAGATGCCGAGCTTTCGCTGCAGCGGCGCGTCGTCGACGACGAACAGGAACGCGGGAGTGGTCCCCGACGCATTGGCCAGGCGCACGTCGGCGTGCGTCGGAACGGCCAGCGTGTCGGTCTGCGAGCAGCGGTGCTCGGCGCCGTCGATGACCGCCGAGCCCTCCCCCTCGACCACGTGCATCACGGCGGACGAAGACCGGCGCGGCAGGCGCAGCTCTTCGCCGGGACGCAGCTGGATCGCCGAGAAGCCGAGCGTGGCCAGGCACTCGCGGCCGGTCTCCGGGTTGACGTAGGCCAACTGCACGGCCTCGTCGCGCGGCGTCACCGATGCCAGCTCGCCGAGCGCACGCTTCACGTCGCGCCACGGGAAGCGCAGCATGGGGAACGGCTGGCGCTGTGCGTCCAGCGAGCGGTACGGCACGACGCCGCCCGTGCCGAAGCTCGCACTGCCGAGGCCGAGCGGCTTGTCGACGCTCTGCGGGCGGCCCTCCAGCGAGTACGACGCCTCGATGCCATAGACCAGCGGCAGATCCAGCGCATCGAGCCAGACGACCGGTCCCTGGCCTTCGTGGCCATGCTCGTGCCACAGGCCGGGCGGGGTCAGGATCAAGTCACCGCGCTCCATCGGCAGCTTTTCTCCGTTGACGACGGTGAAGCCGCCCTCGCCCTCCACGACGAAGCGGACCGCCGACGGCGTGTGCCGGTGATTCGGCGCCGTCTCGCCGGGCAGGATCAGCTGCAGCCCGATGTAGATCGTCGCCGTGGCCTTCATGGTTTCCAGGCCATGGCCCGGGTTGCACAGCACGAGCACGCGGCGCTCGGCCTTCTCGATCGGCGTCAGCTCGCCGGCGCGCAGCAGTTGCGGCCGGATGTCCCGCCAGCGCCAGATCACCGGCTGCGTGGCCCGGCTCGGCTTGCCGTGCGGGAGCACCGCGCGCAGCGAGGGCCACAGGGGCAATGTGTTCTGAGCGCGCAGCGCGCTCAGGTAGTCCGCCGGCAGGTCTTCGAGCCGACCCAGGGTATTGCTCATCGTTCGTCTCCTTTCAGGCCGCCGCCACTTCGGGGTGCAGCGCCTCGTAGGCCGCGGCCAGCTTCGGGTCGCGACGCTTCACCTCCGCGTGGTCGACGCGGCCGGTGCGTGTCATGTAGCTGTAGGTGAACTCCACCGGCGTCAGCTCGGGCACAAGCCGGTCCATGTCCTCGTACCAGCGGATGCTGACGTTCGCCGCGTCCAGGATCTTCTTCATCGGTGGCAGCCGCATGTGCTGGAAACGAGCCAGCGCGGCCGGGATGTCCTTCGTACCGACCTCGCGGAACGCCTTGTACAGCGCGACGGAGTCCTCCATCGCGAGCCGTGTGCCGGAGCCGATGGAGAAGTGCGCCGTGCGCAGCGCGTCGCCCAGCAGGACGACGTTGTCGAAGCTCCAGCGCTCGTTCCAGACCGCAGGAAAGTTTCGCCAGTACGAGTTGTTCGAGATGATCGGGTGGCCGTCGAGATCCTTGGCAAATACGCGTTCGCAGTACTTGATCGTGTCGTCCGGGCTCATGCCTTCGAAGCCCGCACGCTTCCACGTCTCCTCGGTCACCTCGACCAGGAAGGTGCTGCGGTCCGGTTGATACCGGTAGTGGTGCGCGCAGAAGACCCCGCCATCCGTTTCGCGGAACGTGAGCGTCAGGCTGTTGAAGGCCTTGGTCGTGCCGTACCAGATGAACTTGTTCGGGCGCCAGTCGGTGGTCGTGCCGAACTTGCCTTCGTTCTCGCTGCGGATCCACGAAAACGCGCCGTTGGCGCCGACGATCAGGTCGGCCTCCCCCATCTGCGCAAAGCTGGTCACGTCGGTCTTGAACTGCAGCTTCACGCCGAGCTTCTCCACGTAGTCGTACAGGAGCGTCAGCAGCTCCAGACGGCCGATCGATGCGAACCCGTTGCCGGCAACCGGGATCGTGGTGTCGTTGTGCACGATCGTGATGTCCGGCCAGTTCTCCAGGTGCGGGGTGAGGTACTGGTACAGCGCGTCGTCGTCGGCCTTCAGGAACTCCAGCGCCCGGTCCGAGAAGACGACCCCGAAGCCCCACGTCGCGTCGCGCGGGTTGCGCTCGAAGATCGTGACCTCGTGCGAGGGATCGAGCTGCTTCATCAGCGCAGCGAAGTACAGGCCCGCCGGCCCGGCGCCCAGGATCTTGATCTTCACGCTTTCGTCTCCGTGTCAGGTTGGTTGGCGAGGACCACGAGCGCATCGAGCGCCAGTGCGCCGTTCGCCGTGATGCGCAGAGGATTGATCTCCACTTCAGCGATCTCGGGATGCTCGGCCAGCAGGCGACCCAGCGCCTGGGCGACCGCGGCGATGTCGTGCCGGTCGCACGCGGGAAGCCCGCGGAAACCCTCCAGCAGGCGCCTGGCGCGCAGGCTGTCGACCATGTCGTCGACGTCGGCTTCGGTCAGTGGCGCGAGCCGGACCGCCGAATCGGCCATCGCCTCGGCCGTCACGCCGCCGATGCCGACCACCACGCACGGACCCCACGAGGCATCGCGCACGGCGCCGACGATCAGCTCGACGCCCGGGCCGGCCATCTCCTCGACGAGGAATCGGCCGGGCGTCGCCGTCGGGATCCTTTCGATCGCGGCGCAAGCCGCCTCCATTGCAGCTTCGTTCCGCACGTCGAGGAACACGCCGCCCGCCTCGGTCTTGTGCGCGATGTCGTCGGCGGCGATCTTCACGACCACCGGCTTGCTCAACGCGCCAAATGCCGCCATCGCCTCTGCACGACCCTGGCAGAGCCGTCGCCGAGGGCTCCGGATACCGAGGCCGCCCAGCAGTTCCTTCGCACGGGACTCGTCGATCCTGCCCGTCAGGGGAGCGGCGATCGCAGGCGACGTCGCCTGAGGCGCCTCCTCCCGGCGCAGTCGCCATTGCGCTCGGGAGTCTTCATCGAGGACCCGCGCGGCCAGAACGAGCCGCTCCGGGCTCAGCACCGCCGGCACGCCGGCCGACTTCACCTGCTCCAGTTGGGGTCGAAGATCGTCGGTCAGGCCCATCGTTCCGAACAGCACCGGCTTGCCGATGCTGCGCGCCGGCTGGACCGCCGCCACGGGGTCCAGAACCGCCGGCTCGCACAAGCCGAAGACGAGCGCCGCGTCGATGCGCTCATCGGCAGCCACGAGGCGCACCACTTCCGGAAAGCCCGGTCCGGGACGACCGGTGTCCACCGGGTTCTTCACGAATGTCATCGGAGGCAGCAACGCTTCGATGGAGGCGATGGTCGAGGGAGCAAGGCCCGGCACGTCCAAGCCGGCGGATTTCAAGCCGTCGATGATCAGCAAACCGGGGCCTGCCTGGCCTGTGACAAGACCGAATCCATTGCGCGCCTTGGGCGCGAGACGCACGTTAGCGAGCACCGCTGCTGCCTGCGCCAGTTCCTCCGTGGTGTCGACCACCACGGCCCCCGCCTGCCGCAGCGCGGACGTCGTACGCAGGTGCGAGCCCATCAGGTTGCCGGTGTGCGACACGGCAAACTCCCCAACGTCGGCACGCCCAGCCACCAGGGCCACCACGGGCTTGCGCGGCGTGATGCGACGGACCGTCTCGTACAGCTCACGACCATCGGGAACGCCCTCGAGGTGCAGCGCGATTGCCGCAGTGTGCTCGTCGTCGGCCAGCATCTCCAGCACGTCGCGACTGCGCACGTCCACCGCGTTGCCGAGGCCCGCGGCCAACGAGACACCTTCGCCGAGCCGATCGAGCAGGAAGGCCAGCGTCAGGTTGATGCCTCCGGATTGCGCCACCACGGCGACGTGGCCCTTCTCCAGCCGGTCCACGCCCGGCACGAAGCTGGCCACGCAGGCACGGTGCGGATTGACGAAGCCCGAGGTGTTGGGCCCGAGCAGGCGCAGCCCGCTGTCGCGGCAGATCGCCTGCAACTCGTCTTGCAGCGCCTGGCCGGCAGGGCCTGATTCTCCGAAGCCGCCGGAGATGACGAAGATGCCGCCGATACCCCGCGCCGCGGCGTCCCGGGCCGCCTGCACGCAGTGCTGCGCGGGAATCGCGAGCACGGCCAGGTCGACCGGCTCAGGCAGCGCCGACAGGCTGGGATAGCAGGGAAAGCCCTGGATCTCCTTCTCGCGCGGGTGCACCGCGACCAAGCGGCCCGGGAAGCCGCTCAGCGAGCGCAGTGCCTGCGATCCGGCCTTTGCGGGGTCCGCGGAGGCGCCGACGATGGCGATGGACCGAGGTGCCAGCAGACGCTGAAGGTTGTCACGTCGACGGGTGTCGGGGGCGGCCGAGGCGCGGCTCTGAGGTGTGCTCAATCGATGTCTCCTGGGGGAAGGCGGCGTGGTGCGCCACGCTCGGCATGCACTCATCCTAGTGTTCACCCCGTTAGCCGAATAATGCTGGGCTTCTATAGTTGTTATCCGACTTCCGGAGAACGGAGCATGGATTCGAAGCTGCTCGAATACTTTCTGCGCGTCGCCGAGCTCGGCAGCATCAACAAGGCGGCGGCCGATCTGCACCTCTCGCAGCCTGCGCTATCCAGACACATCGCGGCCCTGGAGCACGAGATGGGCACGCAGCTGTTCACGCGCACGCAGGGCGGCGTCGTGATGACGGACAGCGGCAAGCTGCTGTCCGACCGGGCCAGGCCGCTGCTGCGACAGTTCGCGATCCTCAAGGAGCAGGTCGGCGAGATGGCATCGGGACAGGTCTCGATCGGCATACCGCCGTCCTGGCAGCACGTGTTCACGGCTCCATTTGTCGAACGCATGCTGGCGCAGCATCCGGGCGTGTCGCTGCGCGTCCACGAAGGGGTGAGCCACGTGCTGCGCGACTACATGTTCGCCGGGCTGCTCGACCTCTGCATCGTGCCGTTCGCCACCACGCCGGCTGCCGGATACCGCCAGACCGCGCTGGTGCGCGAGCCGCTCGTGCTGGTAGGGAATGCCAAAGCCGGTCTCAGCGCGAGCGAGCCGAGCCCGGTGTCGAAGCTCGATGGTGTTCAGCTCGTCCTGCCGGGCCGCCCGAACGTTCTGCGCGCACAAGTCGAGCACACCTTGGCGCGCAAGGGCATGGCCTTCAGGGTCGCTGTCGAGACCGACACGCTGACACTCTGTCTGGACCTGGCTCGCCGCGGCATCGGGTACACCGTCGTGCCGGCCTGCGCGGTGGTCGATCACCAGCTTGGCGATGCGATCACCTGGTCTCCGGTGCGCGGGCTCTACATGACCTGGGCGCTGTGCGAGAACCAGGCCCGCACGCACTCAGCGGCGGTTCGAGAAAGCCGACGCCTGGTCTTCGAGATCGTCAGCCAAGCCTTGGCCTCGGCCCGCTGGGCCGGCGCGGAATCAGCCAGCACCGTGCTTGGCAAGCTGCCCAAGGCCGCCTGAGATCGGCTCGTTGAACGCGTCTTCAGTCGACGGGCATGGTCGAGCAGGCGCCCTCGCGCGCCTGCGCCACGGAGCCGACGATGGCGCCGGCGCCCAGCGTGGCCTCGAAGCCCGATCGGCGGATCAGCGACAGGGGCTGCTCGTTCACCGCCGCCAGCACGAGCGACACGCCCTGGCGCTTCAGCGTGCGCTGCAGCTGGCGCAGCGCGTCGATGCCGGACGTGTCCATCGAGACCAGCCGGTGCATCTCGAGCACGAGGCAGCGGGCGCCCGGCGACACCTGGGCCGGCAGCGCCTCCACCTTGCCGACGGCCCCGAAGAACAGCGAGCCGTACAGCTCGAACACCTGGACGCCGTCGTCCGCGCCGCCGAGCGGGCGCACGTGGAACAGCGTGCCCATGCGCCAGATGAAGAACACGCACGCCAGCACGAGGCCGACCTCGACCGCCACGGTGAGGTCGAAGATCACCGTGAGCGCGAAGGTGCCGACGAGGATGGTGCGGTACTGGAAGCTGTAGCGGCGCAGGTGCGCGAACTCGCGCCACTCGCCCATGTTCCACGCCACGAACAGCAGCACGCCGGCGAGCACCGCCAGCGGCACGTGCACCGCCAGGGGCGCAGCGGCCAGCACGATGGCCAGCACGACGAGCGCGTGCACGATGCCGGCCACCGGCGTGCCGGCGCCCGCACGCACGTTGGTCACGGTGCGCGCGATGGTGCCCGTGGCCGGGATGCCGCCGAAGAACGGCGTCACGAAGTTGGCGACACCCTGCGCCATCAGCTCCTGGTTGGGGTCGTGCCTCGGATGATCGGCGAGGTTGTCGGCCACGCGCGCGCACAGCAGCGATTCGATGGCGCCGAGCAGCGCGATGGTCACCGTGGGGATGAACAGCAGCTTCGCGGTGTCCCAAGTGAAGGCCGGCAGCGCGAACGCCGGCAGCCCCTGCGGGATGCCGCCGAAGCGGCTGCCGATCGTCTCCACCGGCAGGTCGAGCAGCGTGCTGGCCGCCGTGAGCGTGACGAGCGCGACGATGGGACCGGGCACGCGCGAGAGGCCGCGCACCGAGCCGTGCTCGAGCACGGCGCTGGGCAGCCGGCCGGCGGCGAAGAGCCGCGGCCACAGCGCCAGCCCCGCCACGCAGGCGGCGCCGAGCGCCAGCGCATGCGGATTGACGGTGTGCGCATGCAGCGCGTAGGTGTGCAGCTGCGAGGCGAAGTCGGCCGGCAGCTTGTCGATGCGCAGGCCGAGCAGGTCGCGCACCTGCGAGAGTGCGATCAGCACCGCGATGCCGTTGGTGAAGCCGATGACGATGGACACCGGGATGTAGCGCACCAGCGCGCCGAGCTTCAGCAGCCCGAGAACGAACAGCAGCACGCCGGCCAGCGCGGTGGCGATCAGCAGGTTGGCCAGGCCGTAGCGCTCGACGATGCCGTAGACGATGACGATGAACGCGCCGGCCGGCCCGCCGATCTGCACGTTGGAGCCGCCGAGCAGCGAGATGAGCAGGCCCGCGACGATGGCGGTGAAGAGCCCCGCCTCCGGCTTGACGCCCGACGCGATGGCAAACGCCATGGCCAGCGGCAGCGCAACGATGCCCACGGTGGCCCCGGCGCCCAGGTCGGCGAGGAAGCGGCGCCGGTCGTAGCCGGCGAGCGCATCGAGGATCCGCGGCCGGAAGCGATGCAGTTCCACCGCCTCAGCCCTTGCGCCGCCGCGCCTTCGCCGGCGCCGTGCCGCTCGGGACGTAGGACACGCCGTGGTGCGCCAGGTACTCGCGGATGAGCTGGCGCACGACCTGCGACGGTGTCAGGTCCTGCCGGGCGCACAGGCGCTCGAACGCTTCCTTCTTGGCCGGGTCGATCAGCAGCGTGAGCCGGGCGGTCTTGAGTTCCATGCGCAATCGTATGTTAATGCAATGCGCATTTCAACATCATGTGCTCCACACGTCGACGCTGCTGCGTGGCGACGATCGCCAAGGTGCCGGGCTCTCCTTGGCGCGCACAGGTCAATGCACCGCGGCGGCCGCCGGCGCCATGCAGCGCTGGATGAAGGCGGTCAGCGCGCCGACCTCGGGAATCTGGATGTCGCGCCGGCCCTTCTCGTTGAAGCGGATGACGTCGCCGCGCGCCAGGCGCGACAGCGCTCGGCTCACGCTCTCCAGCGTCATGCCGAGGTAGTTGCCGATCTCCGCGCGCGTCATGCGCAGCGTGATCTGGTCGGTGCGCAAGCCGCGTTGTGCGAGCGCATCGGCCCAGGTGCGCAGGAAATCGGCCACCCGCGCATCGGCCGGCAAGGTGGCGAGCGACATCATCGATTCGCGGTCGCGCCCGATCTCGCGGCTCATCGCTTGGTGCATCACGCTCAGCACCGCCGGCTGGCTCGTGGCCACCCGGATCAGCGCGCCGTAGCCGATCGCCCACACTTCGCCTGTGTCCATCGCGACGGCGTCGCAGCCATGTTGGCCGTTCGCGATGCCGTCAAAGCCCAGCCAGTCGCCCTTGAAGTGCAGCGCGACGACCTGCTCGCGTCCGTCCGCCGAGAGATTGACGATCTTGACGAAGCCGGAATTCAGGATGTAGAGGTTCTCGAAGCGCTGGCCGGCCTGGTACACCGTGTCGCCGGCGCGCACGACGAGGCGCTGGATCGGCAACTGGTCTTGCAACAGCTTCAGGGTGTCGACGATGCGCTGGGCGGCCTGCTGGTGCGTCTGGGCGGTCATTGCAAGTCTTTCGTTGTTTATGGCTTCAGCGTAGAAGGCACGAGACAACGGCGTGACAACGGCGCTTGCCGTTGCGTAACGCTGCGTGAACGGTTCGTGTCCGGCGTGCGTCGGCACATCGCGGAGCGCCCGCGGTTGACTGGCGTCAAGCCAGGCGTCTTGGCGCTGGCTAGGCTTGCCGAGTGCCAATATCGACTCCCGTGCTCCCTCACCGCAGCGTCTGGTCGCTCGAAAGCCTGTCCCGCGACGACCTGCTGGCGCTGCTCGACGGTGCGGCCTGCCTGAAGCGGGCCGCTCGCGCGGGCCAGCCCTTCACGCTGTTGCGCGGCAAGAACCTCGCGCTGCTCGGCGAGTTTCAGAACGAGCTGTTGATGAGCGCCGCCACGGCCCTCGGCGCAAAGGTGGCCTTCCTCTGTTCCCCGGACGCCCGTGGGCTGAACGGCAGCGCACGCGTGCTCGGCCGGCTCTACGACGCGGTGGACGCTGGGCCGATGGCGGCCGCAGCGCTGGAGCAGCTCAACCGGGATGCCGGCGTGCCGGTGTTCAACGGCCTGGGGTCCGATGACCATCCGACCCGTGTCATTGCGGAACTGCTCTCGATGCAGGAACACGCCGGCAAGCCGCTGTCGGGACTGAAGTTGCTGTTCATCGGCGATCCGCAGACACCGTGCGGCAAAGCGCTGCGGCAGGCGGCCTGCCTCACCGGCATCCACCTGGGCCTGGACGGGCCGGCAGCAGACGCGGACTTCGTGATCGACGCGTCGAGCCGGACGCACTGGACGCTCACCGGCCGCACCGGGCCGATCGACGACGCAAAACGCGCCGACGACCGCTTCTACATCGTGCAAGCGCTGCTGGCCAACACGATCGGCTGATCGCGCCGGCTGTTGACGCGGATCAAACGCGGCGCCCGCAATCCCTTGCGCAGACGCAAAGCGGGACCGGCAGCGGCGGCACACATTGGCGGCACGACAACAGTCCCATGGATCGCCATGCACATCGACACCCGCCCACCCGCCATCGATGCGCTTGCCACGCTGCTGCAGGCTGCCTGCCGGCCTGCGGTGGTGGACGACTGCGCAGCGCGCCGACTTGCCGAGCTCGGCCGCGAGCATCGTGTCCACGCCGGATCGACGCTGTTCGAGCACGCGACACGCGCCAATGCGCTGTGGCTCCTGACCCGTGGCTGCGTCACGGTCGGCCATCGCCAGGAGGCTGGCCGCCCATGGCGCGCGACGCGCACGGTCCACGGCGGCGAGTGGCTCGACGCGGCCAGCGCATGGCTCGAGCTGCCGGCGCCCGAGCGCGCCGTCGCGGAGACCGACAGCGCGCTGGTCGAGTTCCCGATTGCCGACGTGGAACGCCTTTGCGCCTCGCATCCGCCGGTCTCGCGCGCCCTGCTGGCGTTGCTGGCGAAGCGCGTGCTGCAGCTCACCGAGATCACCTACGGCCTGTTGTCGAAGGACGTGATGGCGCGCTGCGCGAGCTGGCTCCTCGACGCGGCAGGGGTCAGCGGCGACGGCGCCACCGTGCTGCTGGCGCAGCGCAAGCGCTCGATCGCGTCGCAGATCGGCGCCACGCCCGAGACCTTCTCGCGCACGCTGCGCCTGTTGCGCGAGATGGGCGCGATCGACGTCGAGGGCTACCTGATCCGCGTGCGCGACGGCGCGGCGCTGAGGCGGCTGGCCGGCAACGAGCCGCGCTCGGCCGCCGCTTGACTGGCGTCAAAGCTCTCGACGCGGCGCCAGCCTGGATTCGGCGCATGAGGCCGGACGATGGTCTTCCAGTGACGCAGCTCCCTCTCCCACTCGTGGGAGAGGGCCGGGGTGAGGGCGCGGCCTCTCGCGTAGACACCGGCCGTGCGATGCCCGCGCAGCGCCCTCACCCCAACCCTCTCCCGCTCCGCGGGAGAGGGAGTCGACGCTTCAAGTCGAGCACCACGCGAGCACGCGCTCCCACACGCCATGGCCCAGCGCCCAGGCCGACGACGCCGCGAGCAGTGCTCCGGCGGCACGCACCGCCACGGCCTTCGCTCGCGCTCCGGTCAGCCGGTTCAACACGAACGGCGCCGCGGCCAGCGCCGGCAGCGAGCCGAGCGCGAATGCGGCCATCACGGCAGCGCCGCCCAGCGGCCCGTTGGCCAGCGCCGCCATCGTGAGCGCGCCATACAGCAGGCCGCAAGGCCAAGCAACCCAGGCGAGGCCCGCAGCACCGGCACGCGCCGGCCCTCTCATCGGCGCCCAGCCGCCGGCCGGGGCCAGCACGGCGGGCGGGCGGCCGAATCGCCAGTCGGGCTGGCGCCCGGAAGCCAGGAGCCACAAGCCGAGCGCGAGCACCGCCACGTGCAGCAGACCCCAGAGCGGGCGCAGCACCGGCCAGGCATCGCGCCAGGCGCCGAGCGTGGAGATGCTTGCGGCCGCGAGCGCGCCTGCGGCCATGTAGCCGAGCATGCGTCCGCCGTGGAAGCCGGCAGCGCAGCGGCCGCCGCCGCGCGTGAGCACGCTGCACGGCGCGCCGCACATCGCCGCGCAGTGCGGCGAGCCGCCGAAGCCGAGCAGCAGCGCGCCGAGAACGAGCGTCGCGCTCACCTCAAGCCCTTGCGCGGATCCGGCTCCGCCGGTCCGCAGCAAGAGCCCCCTCGGGGGGCAGCGACGGGAGAGAGCGTCGGGGCCACCTAAGCCCTTGCGCGGATCCGGCTCCGCCGGTCCGCAGCAAGAGCCCCCTCGGGGGGCAGCGACGGGAGGAGCGTGGGGGCCAACAATTCCTGCAGCGACGGGAGGAGCGTGGGGGTCGTCATATCACCCTCGAGAACCGTTCGCGCTGGCGATCGAGATGCAAGTAGCGGTCGAACACCATGGCGACTGCCCGCACCACGTACCAGCCGGCGGCCGTCACCTGGATCGCGCCCGGCTCCATCGCCACCAGCCCGGCCTCGACGAACGGCTGCAGCCGCTCCAGTTCGTCGGCGAAGTACGAGCGCATGTCCACCAGGTGCGCGAGCTCGATCGACTCGAACTCCACGCGCCCCTGGCACATCAGCGCCATGATCACCGCGCGACGCAGCAGGTCGTCGCGGTTCAGTGCCGTGCCGCGCACGATGGGCAGCTGGCGCTGGCGCAGCGCGTCGTAGTACTCGGGCAGCGTCTTCGCGTTCTGGCTGTAGGTGGCGCCGATACGGCCGATCGCCGACACGCCGAGCGCGATCAGGTCGCAATCCGGCTGCGTGCTGTAGCCCTGGAAGTTCCGGTGCAGCCGGCCCTGCCGCTTGGCCACCGCGAGCGAGTCGTCGGGGAGCGCGAAGTGGTCCATGCCGATGTACACGTAGCCCTGCGCCAGGAAGCCGGCCACCGCGTTGCCGAGCATCCCGACCCGTGTCGCGGCCACCGGCAGCAGCGCCGCGTCGATGCGCCGCTGCGGCTTGAAGCGCTGCGGCAGGTGGGCATAGGCGTAGAGCGCGATGCGGTCGGGCTTGAGGCTGCACACCTGCGCCACCGTGCGGGCGAAGCTGGCTTCGGTCTGCTTCGGCAGGCCGTAGATCAGGTCGACGTTGAGCGACGCGAAGCCGATCTCGCGCGCGCTGCGCATCAGCGCCTGCACGCTTTCGAACGGCTGCACGCGATGCACCGCCTGCTGCACGTCGGGATCGAAATCCTGCACGCCGAAGCTGAGGCGGTTGAAGCCGAGCGTGGCCAGCGTGCGCAGGCGCTCGGGCGTGACGGTGCGCGGGTCCACCTCGATCGACAGCTCCGCGCCGGCAGCGAAGCGGAACACGCGGCCCAGGGCCTTCATCAGCCGCTCCAGCTCGGCGTCCGAGAGGAAGGTGGGCGTACCGCCGCCCAGGTGGAGCTGCGACACGTCGTGCCCGGCTCCGAGCACGCCGGCGTACAGGCCGATCTCCGTCTCGAGCGCGTCCAGGTACTCGGCGGCGCGCTCGTGGTGCCTGGTGATCACCTTGTTGCACGCGCAGTAGTAGCAGACGGACTCGCAGAAGGGGATGTGCACGTACAGCGACAGCGCGCGGCGATGCGCCCACCTCGCACCGCCGCCGCTGCGCAGCGCCTGCATCGCCTCCGGCGGACCGTAGGCCTCGACGAAGCGGTCCGCGGTCGGGTATGACGTGTATCGCGGCCCGGGAACGTCGAAGCGCTCGAGCAGGGTTGGGTCCAGCATGCCGGCACTGTGCGGCAGGCTCCGCGCCTCGCGGCTTGATCCCGGTCAAGGGCCGGCCTCGGGCAAGGGCGGAACATCGCAGTCATGACGACGCTCAACGGCTTCAAGGTGGCCTGCTCGAGTTGCAACCTGCGCGAGCTGTGCCTGCCGATCGGCCTTTCCAAGCCCGACCTGGACCGGCTCGACGGCCTGGTGGCGCTGCGCAAGGCAGTGCCCCGCGGCCAGGCGCTGTTCCGCAGCGGCGAGGCGTTTCGCTCGATCTACGCGGTGCGCACCGGCTTCTTCAAGACCTGCGTCTCGACGGCGGACGGGCGCGACCAGGTGACCGGCTTCCAGATGGCAGGCGAGTTGCTCGGGCTGGACGGGATCGGCACGGACCAGCACCACTGCGACGCGGTGGCGCTCGAGGATTCCGCAGGTCTGCGTGATCCCGTATTCGCAACTGGAGGACCTGTCGCGCGAGTTCACCGAGCTCCAGCGCCAGTTCCACAAGATCATGAGCCGCGAGATCGTGCGCGACCACGGCGTGATGCTGCTGCTGGGCAGCATGCGCGCCGAGTCCGGCTCGCTGCGTTCCTGCTGAACCTGGCCCTGTGGCTGAAGGCGCGCGGGTTCTCGTCACTCGGCGCTCGTGCTGCGCATGACGCGCGACCGAGATCGGCAGCTACCTCGGCCTCAAGCTGGAAACGGTGAGCCGCGCGTTCAGCCGCTTCCAGGACGAGGGTCTGCTCGAGGTGAAGCAGCGCTCGATCCGCATCGTCGACGAAGAGGCACTGCGCAGGCTGGTGAGCCGGGCGGGCTGCTAGCGCCCTTCGGTGTCGGCCTCCAGCCACTGCGTGATCGCACTCGAAATGGCGATCACCGTCCAGAACACGAAGAACGCCACGGTGTAGACCGCCTGCACCGGCCAGCCGAGCGGCCCGACGCCGAACCAGGTCACGCTCGCCGGGTCCACCACGGCGAACACCAGCATCTCCAGCACGCTCGCCATCAGGAACGCCGGCCAGAGGATCACGAGGCTGCGGCGAGGATCCATGGCGCTACCGCTTCGGCGCCG
>CAWIVI010000010.1:0-50334 GCA_963839465.1 uncultured beta proteobacterium | reverse complement strand
GACGGTGCGGAGGTGCCGGCATTGAGGCGGTCGGGGGCACTGCGGCACGAGGACAATGGCGCCATGTCGTCATCTTTTCCATGACGCAAGCTGAGACGCTCGACCTGTTCGAGTCCCCAGCACGAGAACCGCTGTGCGAGGGCGCGGTCCTGCTGCGTGGCCTGGCGCTGCCGTATGCACAACGCCTCATGGCGGATGTGGCGCGCGTGCTCGAAGCGGCACCCTTGCGCTTCATGGTCACACCCGGCGGCTTTCGCATGTCGGTGGCGATGACCAACTGCGGGTCGCTCGGGTGGGTCAGCGACGCCGGTGGCTATCGCTACGATGCGGCAGACCCGTCGAGTGGCCGGCCCTGGCCGCCGATGCCCGAGTCTTTTCGCGAGATCGCCGCCCGCGCGGCGGCGCTCGCCGGCTTCGACAGGTTCGAGCCCGACGCCTGCCTGCTCAACCGCTACGAGCCTGGCGCACGCCTCACGCTCCACCAGGACCGCAACGAGCGCGACAAGCGCCACCCCATCGTCTCGGTGTCGCTGGGCTTGCCGGCCGTGTTCCGGTTCGGTGGTGCACGCCGCACCGACAAGGTCAGACGCGTGCCGCTGGTCCACGGCGACGTTGTGGTCTGGGTGGCCCGGCGCGGCTGCACTACCACGGCGTTTCGCCGCTCCTCGACGGCCAGCATCCGCAAGCGGGTCGCCACCGATTCAACCTGACGCTTCGGCGCGCCGGTTAGCGGCGCATGAGCCTGTCTTATCGCTTACCGGAGATGCACAGCCTCCTGAATACAGTGGCCGTAGCCGGAAACAACGTTCCTCCGTGTTGCGCCTCGCAGACGAACCAGTCTCCTTCGACTGAGCTGCTTTGGCCGCCGCCGAGCCAAGGCAGGTCCGCTGCACCGATATCACGACGGGCAACGGTGCGACCCTCTTCGGACTGCGACAACCATTCGAACCCCTGCAGCGGGAAGGTCCGCGCGGCCACAGAGGCCGCTTCGCTGCTCCGGTCCTCCAGCAGCTCGCACACCCACCGGCACACGTTGCGCAATGCCGGGCGCATGCGCCGACTCGCGGGTGTCGGCTCACGGAGCAGACGGCGATACGCCTCGCTTTCCAGCACGGCCCTGTCGCGCAGGCCGTACAGCGTCATGTAGCGCGGCATCGCGCCGTCACCCACGCGCTCATACCGGCGCGCCCAGAAGATGCCGGGCACCGTGAGGCGTTCGGGCACGTGTTCGTTGGCATGCCAATCTTCGTACTCGACCTCGACTGCGGGATCGACGTCGTTCCACAGCACCAGCAGGCCGTGCGCGTGTTCAGGCATCGCCCGTCTCCGGCCGCAGCAGCACCTTGCTCGCCTGCTTGCCGTGCGCGAGCGCAAAACCTTCCAGGGCGTGCGACAGCGGCAGCACGTGGCTGACCATCGGCGCGATCACGTCGCCCAGCTCGCGCATCAGCTCCAGCGCCTGCGGCCAGTCCGACTCGGGCGGCCGGAACGAGCCTCGCAACTGCTGCTGCTTGCGGACCAGCGTCGTCAGGTCGAGCTGCAGCGGCCGCGCATGGATGCCGGTGACGACGACGATGCCGTTGCGCCGCAGCAGCGCGGTCGCGTGCGCGATGGTCTCCGGCACGCCGGTCGCCTCGAACACGATGTCGAACGCCGCCGCCTTGCAAGTGCGGCGCCGCGGCGGCCGCGAGCGGCTGCCGTGCCACATCCACCACGGCGTCGAACCCCATGCGGCGCAACGCGTCCAAGCCGCGCCGCGTCGTCGCGGCCGCTGACCACGACGCCGGCCGCGCCCGCGCGGCGCGCCAGCACGGCGATGCCCTGGCCGATGGTGCCCGGTCCCATCACCAGCACGCGCAGTCCCGTCACGTCGCCGGCCACGCGCAGCGCCTGCATCGAGATCGACAGCGGCTCGGTCAGCGCGGCCAGTTCGTCGCTCAAGCCGTCGGGCACCGGCACGCAGTTGCGCAGCGGCACGCGCACCCACGGCGCGAAGGCGCCGTCGCGCGTCATCCCGATGCCGGTGCGCCGCTCGCAGGCGTCGTGCCGTCCGCTGGTGCAGGCCGCGCACGTGCCGCAGGTCACCGACGGGCGCACGACCACGCGGTGGCCGCGCAGCGGGCCCGCTTTGCGCCACGCCGACGAACTCGTGGCCGAGCGTGACCGGCAGGCTGCGCCGCATGAACGCGTAGCTGGGCGTCCAGTCGTCGACGTGCAGGTCGCTGCCGCAGATGCCGGCGGCCAGCACCCGCACCAGCGCCTCGTCGGTGCCCGTGACCTCGGGCAACGGTACGTCGACCAGTTCGACGCCGGCAGCGGCACGAGTCTTGCGAAGGGCTTGCATCGCGTGCTCCTCAATCGTGGTGATGCCGGCCTTCTTGATGATCGCGCCCCACTTCTGCGCTTTCGCTCGCGATGAAGCTCTTGAACTCAGCCGGGGTGCCGCCGCCGCCGATCAGGCCCTGGCTCGCGAACGTCGTCGCGCACCGCCGGGTCGCTTCAGCACCGCATTCACGTCGGCGTTGACCTGCGCACGACATCGTCGGGCGTGCCCTTCGGCGCGGAACAGGCCGTTCCACGCCATCGCCTCGAAGCCGGGGTAGCCCGACTCGGCCACCGTGGGCAGGTCCTTCAGCGCCGTCCGGCGCTTTGCGCTGGTTGCAGCGAGCAGCTTCAGACGCGCCCGCCCTGGATCAGCGGCATCAGCGCCGGCGCCACCGTGAACAGCAGCTGCACCTCGCTCGGCGCGCCAGCGAGCGCCGCCGGCGGCGAGCCGCCGTACGGCACATGCACCGCCTCGAAGCCGGCCACGTCCTTGAACAGCTCCATCGTCAGATGCGACGAGCTGCCGTTGCCCACCGACCCGTAGCTCAGCTTGCCGCCCTGCTTGCTGCGCCCACGCCACGAACTCCGGCAGCGTCTGCGCCGGATTGTTCGCCGGCACGGCGAGCACGTTGGGCTGCGAGGTCGTCAGCACGACCGGCACGCAGGTCCTTCGCCGGGTCGTACGGCATCTTCTTGTACATGTAGGGGCCGAACGCGATCGGGCCGTTGAAGCCGATGCCGATCGTGTGCCCGTCCGGCGCCGCCTTCGCCACCGCGTCCATGCCGAGCATGCCGCCGGCGCCCGCCTTGTTCTCGACCACGATGGGCTGCTTCCAGCGCGGCGCGCAGCTTGTCGCCGAGCGTGCGCACGATGATGTCGAGCGAGCTGCCGGCCGGCGCCGGAACGACCACCTTCACCGGCTTGGAAGGCCAGGATTGCGCATGCGCGGACGCGGGTAGGCCGAGGCTGCAGGCCAGGAGGAGGGCGGCGACTGTCTTCACGGGTGTCTCCAGGATGGGTGCTGATCGCTTTCATTCTGGGATGCGGCGAGCCATACTTCAAAGATCGATGCAGTATGCAATGCCATACCTGACAGCTATGGACTACCCTCGAACTGCGCCACCTGCGCTACTTCGTCGCCATCGCCGAAGCCGGCAGCCTGAGCCGGGCCGCCGAAAAGCTCTTCATCGCGCAGCCGCCGCTGTCGGTGCAGGTCCGGCAGCTGGAGGAGGACGTGGGCGCCCCGCTGTTCGTCCGCCATGCGAAGGGCGTACGGCTCACGGCCGCCGGCGAGGCCTTGCTGCCGGAAGCGCGCTCGCTGCTCGATCGCGCCGCGCGGCTGCGCGACACAGTCCGCGGCGCCGGAGAGGGCGTGCGCCTGTCGATCGGCTACGTCCCGTCGGCCGTGAGCACCGTGCTGCCAAGCCTCGCGCGCCGGTTGCGCAAGGGCTCCCCGCGTCCCGACCTGGAACTGCGCGAAATGATCAGCTCGGAGCAGGCGGAGGGCCTGCTGGCGGCGCACATCGACGCCGGCCTCGCTCGCACGTCGCCGCACCATCCGCGGCTCGAGGTGGCCGCCCAGATGCCCGACCCCTTCTGCCTCGCCGTGCCGCTGCACGAGTCCCGCGGGCTGCCGCAGGCCTTGCAGTTGCGGCGTTACGGCGACAACGCCTTCGTCGGCTTCACGCGATATCGGGGGCCGGCCTACTTCGACAAGTCCATCCACCTCTGCGCGCAGGCCGGGTTCAGCCCGCGCATCCGCTACGAGGCCAGCACGCTGCACGGCGTGCTGAGCCTCGTCGGCGCCGGCCTCGGCGTCGCGCTGGTGCCGGCGTCTGCGGCGTTGCTGGGCGTGCCCGGCGTCCGGCTGCGCCGGCTGTCCGGGCCGGCGCAGCGGGAGGAACTGGTTCTGCTGGTGCGCAAGGCCGCCGAGCATCCGGCATTGCCGATGCTGCGCGAGTCGGTCGACTCCGTCTTTCGCGCCATGCGCCTGTCGATCGACCGGATGCTCGGTGCATGACGTTCAGCGCCGGCCTGCGACCCGCCGGTAGCCCACCGGCTCAGGTCCTCGTCGATCGTCTTCCAGTAGTTGGCGCAATAGGGCTGCTCCTGGATGCGGTGCGAGCTATGCTCTTCGCCCGATCCGTCGAACCGCCGTCGCGCGAGTACCTTGCCTGCAGGAGAACGCCATGAAGACGCGTGCATTCCGGACCCGCAACGGAAGAGACCTCAAGTTCTCGGCCATCGGCTTCGGCTCCGCGCCGATCGGCGAACTCTACGAGCTCATCGACGAGAAGACGGCCATCGCGACGGTCGAGCAGGCCTTCGCCAGCGGCATTCGCGTCTTCGATTCGTCGCCTCACTACGGCAACGGCATCGCCGAATCGCGCCTGGGCGCCGGGCTGCGTCGTGCGCCGCGCAGCGACTTCCTCGTCTCGACCAAGATCGGCCGGGTGATGGATCCCTTCGCGAAGCCTGCGCCGCGCAACAAGGATGTCTACTCGCCGGGATTCGTAGGCGGGTACGCGCATGCGCCGCGCTTCGACTATTCGTACGACGGCACGATGCGTTCCGTCGAGCAGTCCCTGCTGCGCATGGGCCTGAGCGAGATCGACATCCTGCTGATCCATGACTGCGATGTCTGGACGCACGGCGCCGACGCGGGACGACGCTTCAAGGAGGCCATGGACGGCGCCTATCGCGCGCTGGACAAGTTGCGCAGCGAGAAGACGGTCGCGGCCATCGGTTTCGGCATCAACGAGGCTGACACATGCGTCAAGTTCGCGCGCGCTGGCGACTTCGACGTGGCCATGATGGCGGGACGCTACTCGCTGCTGATCCAGAACGGCATGGCCGAATTCCTGCCGTTGGCCCTAGAGAAGAAGATGGGTGTCATGCTGGCCGGCGTGTTCAATTCCGGGATCCTTGCGACGGGCGCCGTGCCGGGCGCCAAGTTCGAGTACGCGGCGGCGCCGCCGGAGATCATGGAGCGGGTACGCAGCATCGAGGCGATCTGCGCCGCGCACAGCACACCGATCCGGCGGGCCGCCTTGCAATTCGCGATGGCGCACCCGGCGGTCGTCTCGGTCGTCCTCGGGGCCGCGAGCCCCGTGGAGATCGCTGCCAACGCGGCCGATGCCGATCAGGCGGTGCCGGCGGGGCTATGGAGCGAACTGAAGTTGGCCGGACTGCTCGACCCATCGGCGCCAACGAACTGAGCCGGCGATGCGGTCAACGCTCGGGCCCTGGCCATCGGCCTGTTCGGCGATCCCATGGGGCGCCCGCGCCCAGTTCGCGATGCCAAGCCGCGAGGCCGCGGAGTTGCTCCTCGAGCGCGCCCTTTATGCGGACGAGCTTCCGCTGTTTCTCGACCGGATAGCTGAGCTGGAGGTCGCCCGGGCAGAGCGCTGTGCGCTTCGTCTGCTGGACGGGGACTCGTCCGACTGAGGTCTCTGCGGCTCGCCGGGATTGGCGGGCCGCCGTGCTGCTGGGGCGCTTCAGGCGCCGGCGGCCATCGCCAGAACCACGGACATCGAGGCCAGGCCGATCGTGGTGGTCAGGATCGCGTCGAACAGTTGGCCGATGCGTGCGTTCATGATGGTCTCCGGGGGTTCGTTGCTTGTCTGGATCGCGTGACTGAAATTTAGGCTTCGCTGCGGCTGCCGCCGAGTGAGCATGTCGCCGGGGCCGAGTGACTTTTTCCCACGGGCCCGCCGAAGGGTGAAGATCCCCGTGCAGCCCTGCCAGCTACTCGCCAGCCTCGACATCGATGCGGGGTGCGCCCGCCGCCTGATCGTCCAGCGACTGACGGTACCTGACGCAGCCGCGCATGAACTGTGGCCAGGCTGGGACGGCGATTTGCGGATCGACTTGCTCGGGCAGCAGGGACCACAACGCGGGGTGATGCCAGCAGAGATCGTTTCCCGTGGCGTCTCGATGCTCCCGGATCCCTGATCGGAGCTTCTTCACTTCCGCAATCAGGGCGTCGCGCGGCATCGAGTCGAGATCTTCATCCATGGTGGTCGCCTCTCGGAGTTCGGTGCGTGGAGCCGCTCGGCGTGGTTGCTTCTCAGCTAGCTTGAAGAGTTGGTCTGGCGCTGATGGCGCATGGCCAGCCGCTCCGCGAGGCCGAACAGAAGTTGCGTCGCAAGCGCAAGGACCGCGGCAGGGATGGCACCCGCGAGCAGCGCGGTGCTGTCGTTGAGTGCAAGCCCTTGCGCGATCCTCTCTCCGTAGCCGCCTGCGCCGATGAAGGCCGCGATCGTGGCGGTGCCTACTGTCAGAACCGCGGCGGTCTTGATACCCGCCAACACCGTGGGGAGAGCCAGCGGGAGATCGACAAAGCGCCACCGGTGAAGCCGCGTCAAACCGAGCGCAATGCCAGCTTGCTTCAGCCCTTGCGGGACCTGCTGCAGGCCTGTGGCCGTGTTCCGCACGATCGGCAGCAACGCGTATACCGATAGTGCGACCACAGCGGGAACAGTACCGATTTGACCAAGCAGCGGAATCAGTGCTGCGAGCAGTGCGAGGGACGGAATCGTCTGCAGCACTCCCACCACCGCGAAAATTGCAGGCGCAAGCCGCTTTCCTGACGCCGCAGCGCCAAGCGGGATGCCCACCAGCACTGCAATCGCGAGAGAGAGAGCGACGAGACTCACGTGCTCGCGCGTCAGGCGACCGAGGTCCGGACCGAACAGGCGCTCGCGCAGACCTGCGCGAGCCGAAGCCTCGCCCGTTCCGGCGCCCGGCGCCCGCCCCTCGACGAACTCCGTTGCGATCGAGGCAAACGAGCGTCCGCGCAGTTCCGCCTCGGCATTCATGCGGATCATCCGGTCCGCATCGATTCGGCCTTCAAGCGCAGCGAGCCGCTTCCAGGCGGCCGGTGCGCGTGCAGGCAGATCCATCCGGTAGAGGAGCACCGCGTCGTAACGCGGAAAGTATCCGGCATCGTCGCGCAGAACTGCGAGGCCCAGTTCGGCAATCTTGGCATCGGTTGTGTAGATGTCTGTCACCGCGACGCGCCCGCTCGCCAAAGCTTCGTACGCGACGCCGTGATCGATCCCTGTAGGCCGTTGCGGCAGCCGATATCGCGCGGCGAGCCCAGGCCAACCATCAACACGGCCGAGGAACTCCTGGGACACCGCGACGGGAAGTTGAGGATGGGCGCGCAGGTCGGAGATCGTGCGCAGCGAGAGCTCTTGCGCGCGCGCCGCCGTGGTGGCCAGAGCGTAGCTGTTGGAGAAGCCCAGGGGCACACCGAAGGCGAGCCCCTGTTTCGCGAGCTCTTGCTGGATTCGCTCAGTGGAACTGCCGGCCGGCAGCTTGAGGATCTCCTGCTCGATGGTGCCGAGATACTCCGGGTAGAGATCGATGGAGCCGATCTTCAAGGCTTCCAGCACCACGGCGCTGCTGCCCAGCCCCGGCTTGTGGAGGGCGTCGGCACCGGCCTGCTGCGCAGTGCGGGCCACGATGTCACCGAGGATGTAGCTCTCCGTGAACCGCTTGGAGCCCACGACCACGCGCTCGGCGCAGTCGGCGCGGCCCGCGAGACTGACAGCGCCATCGCCACGATCAGGAGGTGAGGCAGCATGTCTGTCGCCCCTCAGCTCTTGACGGGACGAGGCCCGTAGAGCCTTCCTGCGCCGGCCCAGTCAGACGGAGAGACGTCTTCGAAGATCACGCTGACATGAAATACGGGCATGGCGAAGCGGGGATTATCCGCTCGGCGGACCGGCGACGTTGTCACCTCATTGCACCGACGATGCCGCCTGGCCGCGCCGTTCGAGAATCAGCAGGAAGAACACGACGCAGGCCTGTCCGATGACGAACGCGACGCCGATCCACGTTGGATCGAACACCATCGTGACGGCGACACTTGCCGCAACCCACGCCGCGTTGCCCAGGATCACGAGCCATACGAGCAGTGGCGGCGGGCTGCGCATTGCCGCGGCACCGGCCATCACCGCCGCGCATGGGAACAACGCCGCGCCAGCCCAGAAGACAAGCCCGCGGGGCAGGCCCAGCGCCGCGCTCAGCGGCGACTCGGCAGACACCAGCAGCAGTCCCATCAAGAGGCAAGTGGCTGCATCAAGTCCCAGCACTCGCCGCAGGTCCGGCGTGCTCCCTGGTTCGCTTCGAAGTGCGATGGCTTCGGACATCTCGATCTCCTTTGTCTACGTGGCGATGTCCCCGACTATGGGAGGCCACGCGCCGACTCTCAATGACCTGGCAGGTAAAGGATGGCGGCGCAGTTCTCGCCTCGCGGGCAAGGCAGACTCCGCGCGATGGACACCCTGACCCATGCCCTGTCGGGCGCGCTGCTCGCGCGCGCCACTGCGCCGGGCGGTGCGACCGGCGCGCAGACGCTCAAGCGGGTGGGGGCCGGCTTCCTCGCGTGCGCGGCACCCGACCTGGACTTCGTCGTCGGCTTCCTCGGGCCGGTGCGCTACCTGGAATTGCATCGCGGGGTCAGCCACTCGCCTGCTGCTGCTGCCGGCGTGGGCGTGGCTGCTGTCATGGCTGCTGGCCGCTGCTGCTGCGCGACCGGCGGGGCTGGCGCGCCTACTTCGGCGTGACTGCGATGGGGCTGGCCGCGCACATCGCCGGCGATGTCATCACGAGCTTCGGCACGATGGTCTTCGCGCCGCTGTCGGACTGGCGCGCCGCGCTCGGCACGACGTTCATCATCGACCTGTGGTTCACCGGGATCATCGTGGCCGGGCTGGTCGCGTCAGTGGCACTGCGGCGCTCGCCTGTGCCGGCCAGGTGCGCCGCCGCGTTGCTGGTGGCCTACGTCGGCGCGCAGGCCGTGCTCAAGCAACAGGCGCTGGACGTCGCGCGCGCGCATGCCGCCGCGCTGGGCCTGCGCGACGCGACAGTGCGCGCCGACCCCCGGCCGGTGTCGCCGTTCAATTGGACGCTGTACGTGAGCGATGCGCAGGCGCACCACGTCGCGCACGTGAACCTGCGCCGCGACGAGCCGCGCACGGCCGGGCCCGACGCGGGCTTCATCTCCCGGCTCGACGCCGCGTACCAGCCGGTCGCGGGCGCCGCATGGCAGACGCATCCACGGTACGGCGGGACGGACGTCGCGCCGGTGGCCAGGCAGGCGTGGGAGTCGCCTGCGCTCGCCTTCTTCCGCTGGTTCGCGGCGGTGCCGGCGTTCGACGGCGTCACGGCCGGCTCTGCCTGCGTGTGGTTCATTGACCTGCGCTTCCTCACGCCGGGCCGCGGCTCGATGCCGTTCCGGTTCGGCGCCTGCCGCGAAGGCGATGGGCCATGGCGTGCGCACGAGCGCACGAGCGACAACACCTGGCGCCGCGTGGAGTGATACCCCGGGCCACAGGGATTCTGGAGTCGAGTCTCAACCGCCGCAGCCGCCGATCGTGACCTTGACGTCCTTCTGCGCAAAAAGCACCCGGCCGTCGCTCATCATCGCGACGCCATAGACGCTGGACGACATGCGCATCTTCACCCGCGTCGAGAAGCTGGCCTCCACGGCGTCGGTGACGTCGAACGACGCCGCGAGGATCCCCGGGTTCTTCTCCACCAGCACGAGCATGCGCTTGACGCCTGGGAGCGCGCTCGCAACCGCGATCGGCACCGCCGCACCGTTCTCGACGAGATCGTCCGCGGTGAGCGTCACGTCCTTGCTCTCGGTCGGACGACCGGCGCCGAGCACCTTCATCAGCTCCGCCATGGTCTCGGCATCGAAGGCGCGCCGACGGTCGAACGCAAGGGCCCCAGCCGGCAGCAGGCTCGCCATGGCCAGCAGCGCCGCCACCCTCGCGGAACGGCGGAACAGGGCTCGACGGGTGTGCATCGAAGTCTCCCGCGTCACTTGCGGGCCCGCGTCTTCAGGTAGTCGGCCGTCAGCAGCTTCACGTCGAACGGCGGCAGGTACTGCACCCGGACTGCGCCGTCCGGCCCCACGAGCACCAGCGTTCCCTGCAGGTTTTCCGCTTCGCCGTTCATCCCCAGGTTGTCGGCCAGTCCGGCGAGCGTGTCCTTCGGGCCGGTGGCGCCGATGAAGCTCTCGTCGAACGGCGCGACGTACTCGCGCAACCGGCTCGACGTGTCGCGCTGCGGGTCGAGCGAGACGAAGACCACCTGGGTCGTCCTGAGCGCCTCGGTGCCGGCGATGCGGCGTCGCAGCCCGGCCACCGCCTCCAGCGGCGCGGTACACGGCGTGGCGCACCGCGTGTCGCCCAGCAGCACGAACGTCCAGCGACCGCGCAGCCGGTCTTGCGTGTAGGGCTGGCCGCGGTGGTCGGTCAACGCGAAATCACCCACCGGCCAGCCGGCGCTGCTGCGGTCCGCGTTCTGCACCGCGTGGTGATGGGCCAGCGCGAGGCCGCTGGCGAGCATTGCGGCGCACAGCGCGAACGGAAGGCGTGACATGGCGTGCTCCATGCTCAAGGGGCGGCCGGCGCCAGCGGCGCCGCGTGCAGCACCTGCGGCTCGGCCGTGCGGCGACCGGCGCGCCACGAGCGCGCGGCCACGAGCAGGCTCGAACCGGCCATCAGCGCCGCGGCGATCACCGGCAGCAGCAGGCCACTTGCAGCCAGCGTCAGGGCCACCGCGTTGTACGCAAAGGCCCAGGCCAGGTTGGCGCGGATGGAGCGCCGGGCCTGGTCGGCCTTGGCCAGCAGCCACGGCAGCGCGCCCAGCCCGGCGCGAGGCAGCACGACATCGGCGCTCTCCTTGGCCAGGTCGGCCGCGCCGGCCACCGCGATGCCGACCGACGCGGCGGCGAGCACCGGCCCGTCGTTGAGGCCGTCGCCCACCATCGCGACCGGACCGCGTCGTGCGGCCCATGCTCGCAGCAGATGGACCTTGGCTTCGGGTTCCACCTCGCTGCGCCATTCGCCGATGCCCAGCGCCGACGCAACCTGCGCCACGGCGGCCGAGGCGTCGCCGCTGAGCAGCAGCGTGGACAGATGCCGCCGGTGCAGGGCCGCGATCACGTCGTGCGCTTCCGGCACCGGCGTGGCCGCGAGCTCGACGAGACCGTGCACGGCTGCGTCCCAGCCGATCAGCGCGCTCGTGCACGCGGGCGGCGTTCGGGACCACGCGTCCGGCACGGTCCAGTGCAACGCCGTCATCAATTGGCGCGAGCCCATGGCGCACTGCCGACCGTCGATGCGACCGACCACGCCCGCGCCGGGCCGCACCTCGATCTTGTCCGCCACCTGCGAGCTCTGGCCTCCGCCCATCTCGGCGAGCGCCCGGGCGATCGGATGGTCGGACCCGCGCGCCAGCAGCGCGGCGCAGTGCAGCACCTCGGCCGCCGTCGCGCCATGCACGCTGAGCGACACCGGCCGCAGCGCGGCCTCGGTCAGCGTGCCGGTCTTGTCGAACGCCACGCCCGCAAGACGCGCCAGCCTCTCCAGCACGGCGCCATTGCGGATCAGGATGCCGCGCTGCGCCGCCTCGCCGATGGCCAGGGCGCTCGCCAGCGGCGCGGCCAGCCCCAGCGAGCACGGACAGGCCACGACCAGCACCGCCAGCCCGGCCAGCAGCGCGTCCTCGAACGTGCCGCGCCCGCTCCAGAACCCCGCGGTCGCCGCGGCCAGCAGCAGCACGCCCGGAATGAAGACCGCGACCACGCGGTCCACCGTGTCGCCCATCAGCGACTTGTCGGCCAGCGCATCGCGCACCAGGCGGCCGATGCGCACCCACCGCGTCTGCGTGCCGGGCACGGTGGCGCGCACGAGCAGCAGCCCGCCGCCGTTCAGGCTGCCGGCATGCACCGGCGCGCCCGGCGACTTGGCGCTCGGCGTCGGCTGACCGGTGAGGATGGCCTCGTCGCATTCGGAGCGGCCCTCCACCACGATGCCGTCGACCGCGATGCGCTCACCCGGCAGCACGCGCACCAGGTCGCCGGGCTGGATCTCGAGCACCGGCCGGAGCGCGGACACACCGTCGCGCACGAGGCGCACTTCGGCCCGCTCGGCCGCGAGCATCGGCGCCAGGCTGCGCGCCGCGCGCACCCGCCCCTGGGCTTCGAGGTAGCGCCCGAGCGTGAAGAGCACCAGCACCATGGCCGCGGTGTCGAAGTACACGAGGTCCGAGCCGCGCAGCACCTGCCAGGCCGAATAGACGTACGCCGCCAGCACGCCCACGCACACCAGCGTGTCGGTGGCCAGCCGGCCCTCGCGCAAGGCCTGCCCCGCGTTGGCGAAGAACGGCGCGCCGAGGATGGCCACCAGCGGCGTGGCCAGCACCCAGATGAGCCAGCCGACCGGTTGCGCAAGCCATGCGTCGTCGCCGCTGAACGCGCCGGCATAGAGCAGCCAGCTCAGCGTCATGACGTTCATCGCCAGGAAGGCGCCCACGCCCAGTCGGATCAGCCACGCGGCGGCCTCGGGCTCCTCGCGTTCGCCGTGGTGCAGCTGGTAGGCGAGGGCGCAGCCGTAGCAGCAGAAGGCATGCCGCTCGCCGCGGATCTCGCGCTCGCGGCCGAGGCGGCCGACCGGCAGCTGGCAGTGGCTGCACCCCATGGCGCGTCACCCATGCAGGTGCGCGGCCATCGGCACCACGCCGCGCGCCAGCGTCACCAGCCCGAGCAGCACGACGAAGCATCCGGCCACGCGCACGGCGGCCGTCCGCCAGTCGATGTGCAGCGCACGTGCCGGCGCCGGCAGGAACGTCGCATGCACGATCTGCGGCATCGGCGCGCGCCGCAGCCACAGCCCCGCGCCGCCCATCGCGAGCATGGCCGGGAAGGTGCCGAGGCCGAATGCCGCCATGATCTGCAGCCCCGCCAGCGGGCCGCCGCTGGACGCGGCCTGCGCCGCGAAGGCGTAGACCAGCGGGCACGGCAGCAGGCCGTTGAGCACGCCGAAGGCCAGCGGCGCGGCGTAGCCGGGCGTCCTGAGCAGGCCGCGCACGGCCGCCGCGAACCCAACGCCTGCGCTCGCCAGCGCGGGCGCGGTGCGGCGCAGCACGCCGAGGAACTGCAGCCCGATGAACACCATCAATGCGCCCGACAGCAGCGCGAGCGCACGCTGCGCGGCACTGCCGGCGCTGCCCTCGCCGCCATGCCCGACCAGCAGCGCACCGGAGTAGCCGACCAGGGCGCCGAGGAAGCAGTAGCTCGACACGCGCCCGACGTTGTAGACGAGGTGGCGCAGCAGGCTGGCAGCCGGCCCGCGCGCGTCACCGCCCATCGCGCAGGCGAAGCCGCCGCACATGCCGACGCAATGCATGCTGCCGGCCAGCCCGGCCAGGAAGACGAGCAGGTAGGGCGTCAACGGTCCTCCTTGCGGTCGGGTGTGCGGGGGTCGCCCTCGACCGTCGGGCGCGCGAGCCAGATCACCCAGACGACGAAACCCGCCACCAGGGCCATGAAGATCCAGAAGGCAATCGCTTCATTGAGCGTCATGGTCCGGCCTCCTTACCAAGGCAGGCCGGCACCGAGCGTGTTGAACGCCAGCTCGGCCAGCAGGAACAGCAGGTTGGCAACGGCCAGCACAAGCAGCACTCTCGCGACCATGCGGCGCTCCTAGATCGTGAGGTCCAGCCCCGGCCCGAGCCCGCCCCAGTAGAGCAATGGCGTAGTACACGCCCCAGGCGAACAGCGCCAGGTAGACCACCAGCAGCCAGCGGTTGACGCGGCCGTGGCGGGCACGGATATGACCGCCGCCGAAGCTCTCGGTATCTGCCTCGTACGGCTCGTGCTCCGCAGGGGTGACCGGGTCGTCGTCAGTCATCGCCTTGTCCATCGTCATTCACCTCGGTGCGATAGGCCTTGTACTTGATGCCCTCCACGTCTTCGAACAGCCCCGACAGCACGGCCCAGATGAACAGGCACACCGCGCCGAGGCTCATGAACAGCGCGACGACGAACTGAAGCAGGGTCAGCGTTTCCATCGCGGCGCCTCACCCTCACTTGTCGTCCGGCTTGGCGGCTCGCGCGGACGTCGCGAAGTCGAAGCCGTGCTTCTTCGCCCACGCTGCGCCGGCGTACTGCGGCGCCGCATCGGGCGCCAGGGTGCGGTAGGCGAGGCTGGACTCGTCGGCCACCAGCGCCGGGTCGTTGAGCTTGTGGCGGTCGGCCTCGGTGATGCGGATCTGCTGCCCGGTCAGGGGGTCCTTGAACGCCGACAGCGCCAGCACGAAGTACGACAGCGCCCAGCGATCCTCCTCGGACACCGTGGCCGCGTACGACGGCATCGGCGTGCCCGACAGGCCCGTCGTCATGGTGCGGAAGATGTCGCGCACGCTCGGGCCCGACTTGAATTGCCCGGTCGTGAGGTTGGCCGGAGGGATCGGGAAGCCGAGGTCGTCCTTCAGCCCGGCGGCCTTCTCGCCGTCGCCGCGGCCGGTCTGGCCGTGGCATTCCCAGCACTTGGCCTGTTGCCACACCTGCTTGCCGCGGTCGACGATCTGCTGCGAGGGCTTGGGCACCTCGCCGATCTGGATGGGCAGCTTCGGCGGCTCTTCGTCGAAGTAGAAGTAGGGCTTGGCGGGGTCGGTGCGGTCGGCCGACAACTCGTACTTGATGTACTGGATGACCGCCAGCTGGTCCTTCTGCGGCAGCTCGTGCCAGCTCGGCATCGCCGTGCCGCGCACGCCGCGCGTGATGGTGCGCAGCAGGTCGCCCTCGTCGGGCAGCGAGCCCGAGGGCGTGAGCCGGAACTTGAACACGCCGAGCGTGAAGTTGCGCGGCCGGTCCTGCTGCATGAAGGCGGCGGCCGGCCCGTTGCCGTCGCCGTTGACGCCATGGCAGCCCAGGCAGCGGCGCTCGTAGACCTGCTTGCCCTGGGCGATCCACAGCGCCGAACGCGGCACCGAGACCTGCGACGCCTCGAGCAACTGCGGCTCGAAGCGGTCGCGCCACATGCCGCGGTTGGTGCCCAGCTTCTGCAGGTAGGCGACCAGGGCGGTGAGGTCCTCGGTCTCGGCCACGAGCTTCACCGTGTTGCCGGTGAACTCCTTGTTCGGCGTGAAGATCACCGGGGACTGGCCGCGCGTGGGCACGAACAGCAGGCCGTCGGCGTTGGGCGTGAGCAGCAGCCGGCTTCGGGCTGTCGAAGTCGAACAGCTTCTCGCGTCGTGGCGTTCTTCTCCAGCGTGCGCGTCCCATCCGGGCCATCGACGACCTTCGCCGCGTAAGGCCCTTCGAAAAGGCTCCGAGAAGCGCGGCATGATCGAGTCGGGCGACAGCATGCGCGGGTCCCAGAAGTGCGCGAGGTGCCACGCGTTGCTGAACTTGAGCCCCACGCGCGAGAGGTCCGGCCCGATGCGGCGGGTGGAGAACAGGTGCGGCAGGTCGAACGCGTACTCGCCCGCCTGCGTCACCGGCCCCCAGCGGCGCGTCTCGCCGGTGACCGGCCGCACGTACTGCGAGTGGCAGTACCAGCACCCCTCGCGCGTGTAGACCTCGCGGCCGCGCGACTCCACCGGCGTGTAGTCGCTGGCACGGTGTTCGATCCACTTCAGCTCGCCGAGCTCGGTGCGCACGACCTTGGTGACCTTGTCGGTGCGCGACTGCGGCTCCAGCATTGGCAGCAGGCCCTGCACGAACGCGGCGAGCGTGATCATTCCGAACCCTGCGACCAGGGCGTAGAAGCGCAGGCCGTAGCGTCTGCCCGTGTCGCTCATGCGGCGGTGCTCCTCGCCGGCGCGGGCCGCACGCCCACCGGCACGAGGCGTTCATCCTGGGAAGCCGTGCGCGCCGACAGCACCGTGCGCATCAGGTTGTAGACGAGCAGGGACATGCCGATGTCCATCGTGATGCCGGCGACGGTGCGCACCAGCCAATAGGGCCGAATGGCGACCAGCGTGTCGAGCCACTCGGTGCCGGCCATCAGCATGAAGCCTTGCTGCAGCCCCGCCATCGTCAGGTCGATGCCCATCAGCGAGATGCCGGCCGTGATGAGCCAGAACGACCAGTTGCCCAGCTTGAACGACCACAGCGGGCGCTGCACGAGCCGGGGCACCACGTACACCGTGCCCGCGATCGCCCAGACCACGAAGGTGCCGAAGATCGTGAGGTGCGAGTGCGAGATGACGAAGTCGCTGAAGTGGGTGGGCTGCTGCACCGAGCGCAAGGCCTCGGTGGAGCCCTGGAAGCAGCCGACCAGGTACATCAGCGCGCCCATGATCAGGAACTTCGCGGTGAGGTTCTGGCCGAAGGTCTGCCAGCGCCCGACCATGGTGCCGAAGAAGTTCTGCAGCACCGTCCACACCGGGATGATGAGCAGCATCGACGTGATGATGGCCAGCGTCTCGGCCCAGTCGGCGATCGGGCTGTACAGGTAGTGGTGGATGCCCACGAAGGGGTAGAACACAGCCAGCGACCAGAAGCCCACCAGCGAAAGCTTGTGGCTGTAGATCGGGTTCTTCACGCTGGCAGGCAGGAAGTAGTAGATCAGCACATAGCCCGCCGGCGTGATCCACAGGCCCACGATGTAGTGGATGAAGAGGCCGTGCCAGGCCGCGCTGTTGATGCCGGTGAAGGTGTACGGCAGCAGGTAGCTGCCGAAGGCCACGTTCATCACGGTCCAGACCATTGCGCCGATCAGGTACCACAGCGCCACGTAGAGCTGCGGCTCGCGCCGCCGAGCGATCGTCATCAGGAACTGCACCGTCAGAACGGTGATGACGAAGAAGATGACGGTGTCGATCGCCAGCGGGAACTCGCCCGCCTCGAGGCCCTGGTTGTAGCCCAGGATCAGCGACGCCATGCCGGCCAGCAGCCCGAGGTTCCATACCCACACCAGCCAGTGGCCCCACTCCTCGCGCCACATGCGCACGCCGCACAAGCGTGGCACGAGGTAGTAGCACAGCGCGATGAACAGGGTGGAGAAGGCGCCGAAGATGACGCCGTTCACGTGCATCGGCCTGAGCCGGCCGAAGGTGAGGTACTTCGACGTTCCGAGGTAGTCGGGGTAGTTGAACAGCGCCGAGATCGTGACCCCGATCGTCGGCGCGAACATGAGCCAGAACAGGCCCCAATAGATCCACTTCAGGATCAGGTCCCGATCGATCAGGGTGTCGAGGTCTGGAAACGCTTGTGTGTCGTCGGCGGCTCTCGCGATGGCCATGACTGTCCCTCGCACAGGTTCAGTGCGCGTCCCGGATCCAGCTTCGAGTTCTTGTTCGACCAGTAGATGTAGGTCTCCAGCGCCTTCATCGCCTCGCCGTTGGGGTCGATCTTCTCGCCCTCCTGGGGCTTCTCGATGCACCAGTTGATCATGTCGCGCAGCGTGGCGAACTCGTTGATCTGCTCCTGGAACTTCGGGAACTCGTGCGGATGGGTGTCCGACGCGTAGGGGTGGCACATGGCGCAGGCCACCCCCGTGCGCGACAGCTTGACGTTCATGCGCTTTTCCGCTGCCGCGTCCCCGTGGAAGAGTTCATCGCCGAGCTTCACGCGATCCATGAAGACCTCTTCGAAGGCCCGCAACTGGTCGGCCGTGTGCGGCTCCTTGTGCGCCTGCAGCGCATCGCCACCCAGGAACAGGAGCACCGCCGCGCCCGCCGCCAGGAGCGGGATATGCGCTCTCGTCGTTGCCATGGTCGTCTCCTCTTGCGCTCAAGGCCGGTCGGCCATGCGCGGCGTCAGGATCTGGTTGCGGTTGTCTTCGGTGCCCGAGTCGTGCGGCGAATCGGCGAACACGCTCTTGCGCCACATCTTGTATTCGTTGTCGACGCGCCCCGTCGGCTGCACCGTCAGCTGGGCCCAGCCGACGCCGTCGAAGTGGTCGCCCGGGTCGGCGCGAATCATGGGCCGGGTCAGCGTGGGCACGCCTTCGGGCGCGTACGGCCACGGCCACGACGTGGCCAGCATGCCGATCGAGCGCAGCTTGCCGATCTCGTTGTAGAGCACCTGGTGCGTGTGGCCGTGCACGTTGGTGACGTTGGAGAACGGCTTGAGGATCTCGTGCGCCGCGCGCCAGTCGCGGATCCAGAAGTTCCACGGCGGGTAGTACTCGTACAGCGGCGTGTGGCGTGAACAGCAGCACCGGCTGGTCCTTGGGCCAGTTCGCCAGGTTGGAGTTGAGCCAGCGCAACTGCTGCTCGCCGATCACCGACCAGGCGCCGCCCAGCGTGCCGTCGAGCGTGGCCATGTGGCCCATGCGCTCCTTGGGGCTCATCTTGCGTGCCGTCCAGAAGTCGGGCGCGCCCGCGATCGTGTTCAGGCCGATGACGCGCACGCCCTTGTGGTCGAAGGCCCACGGCGTGGCGCCGAAGTTCTTGTTCCACAAGGCGCCCATGTCGAGGTACCAATCGTGCTCACCCGGAATGAACACCTTGCGCACCGACACGTCCTTCAGCAGCTCGGCGCCGAGCTGCAGTTCCACCGGGTCGCCGAGCTGGGCGAGGTCGCCGCCGAAGATGAAGAAGTCGGCCGGCGGGTTCATCGCCTGCACCTCCTTGAAGGCCCGCACGGTTTTCTCGACGAAGCGGCCGTTCAGTTCCCGCGGGTACAGGTGCGTGTCGGACACCCAGGCGAAGCGGAAGCTTTGCCCCGCGGCCTGTCCCCAGGCGAGGTCCATGGTGTTGATCAGCGGCACGAAGCCGGCGCTGGCGGCGCCGACCGCGGCCCCGCGCAGCAACGAGCTCCGCATGAAGGTGCGGCGCGTCAGCGTCGTCGAGGCGTCGGGCAGGTCGCCCGGGGCGCGCAGGCTGCGCTCGAGCTCGCGTCTTTCGGAATCATGCGCATTCATGATCGCAGTCCTCCGGTTGGGTCCTGGTTCTGGGGTCCTACTTCTTCTTCAGGTCGATGTTCACCTTGGTGGATTCGCCGCCCTTCACGGTGACGGGCGTCTCAGTGTCTCCGGCGAAATGCTGAGAAGCCACCAGCGTGTAGTTGCCGGGTGGCACGTCGCCGATGCTGAAGCTGCCGTCGGGGCCGGAGAGCGCGTAGTACGGGCTGTCGGCCACGTAGATGTGCGCCAGCATCCAGCCGTGCGCGTCGCACTCCACGCGCACCATGCCGGGTCGCGGCAGGTCGGTGGGGATCATGACGCCCTTGTCCGGAATGGCGTGGTTGAACGCGGTACGCTTGCCGTAGAAGCCGTGCGTGTTGTGCAGCACGGGGTCGGAGCTGGTGACGTTCATCACGCCGGGCCGCACGACCTGGATCGCCGGCTTGAAGATGCACTTCTCCTGGTCGAGCACCGGCACCTTGTCCGGGCTGCCCCAGGCCTTGCCCTTGGGCACTTCCTTCAGGTAGACGACCGCATCCTGCACGCCCTTGTCAGGGCCGACGCGGATCTGAGGCTCGTCGCGCGGTCCGCCGCAGACCTCCTTGTCCTTGGTCGGGATGACCTTCTTGACCGGAACCGTGTCCTGGAAGGAGACCTTGCCTTCGACCTTGCCACCGCCGGTGACTGCGACGACTTCGTACGAATGGGCAGTGCCGGCGGCGCATAGGGCGAACAGCGCCGACAAGCCCGCAATCACTTCGGCCGCGAGCCTCATGAGTGTCTCCGCATTTTTATTGATGTCCTCGATGAACGTAGCCCCGAGCGTCGCGCACATTCCAATTCAATGTGTCGATATCGGATATTCGAATTGCCGATCGGGAGGTTGATTTATGGCGTAGATCGACTATTTACACTTCATGACACTGCAGGAACTGCGTTACCTTGTGGCGCTTGCCGATAACGGGCACTTCGCCCGCGCCGCCGAGGCCTGCCATGTCGGCCAGCCGACCTTGAGCACGCAACTCAAGAAGCTGGAACTGGACTTGGGCGTGACGCTGTTCGAACGCGACAAGCACCACCAGATGGGGCCAACGCCGATCGGCCTGGAGATCATCGAGCGCGCGCGGCTGGCGCTCGAGGTCGTCGATCAGATCCGCGGCCTGGCGCTGCGCGGGCACGATCCCATGAACGGGCCGCTGCGGCTGGGCGTGATGCCAACCCTGGGTCCCTACCTCATCCCGCACCTGCTGCCCGTGCTGCGCGAGCGCCTGCCGAAATTGCGCCTGCTGCTGCGCGAGGACCTCACCGCCCACCTGCTGGAGCGGTTGCGGCAGGCCCGGCTCGACACCTTGCTGCTCGCGCTGCCCGTGCGCGCCGACGACCTCGAGGTGCTGCCGCTGTTTCGCGAGCCCTTCGTGGTGGCACTGCCCGAGGGCCATGCGCTGGCCGCGAAGGCCGCGATCAGTGAGGTCGAGCTGGCCGACGAGAAGGTGCTGCTGCTCGAGGAGGGGCATTGCATGCGCGAGCAGGCGCTTGCCCTGTGCGGCGGCGCACCGTCCGACGAGCGCGAGGAGCTCAAGGCCACCAGCATCGAGACGCTGCGCCAGATGGTCGCCGCCGGCGTCGGATGCACCTTGCTGCCCAAGCTCGCCGCGTTGCCGGGCGTGGGGTCGATCCAGAACGGGATGGTGCAGATCCGCGAATTCGCACACCCCGAGCCCACGCGCACCATCGGTCTGGTCTGGCGTCGTCGGTGCCCGCGGGCTGCGGCGATGAGACAGCTGGGAATCACGATCCTGAGCGGCCTGCCGCCCGAGGTGGAAGCGGTCGTCGGCGCGTCGTGACATAGCGTTCCGGAAAGCGTCATCAGCGCTTCAGCCGGCGGAAGGCGCCGGCGCGCGCACATGCTCAGCCGCGACGCGAGCGCCAGATCGAGACGATGATCCAGACGCTGTTGATGAACGCCATCAGAAAGCCGAACGATCCAAGCAGCGTGAAAATCGGGGTGCCGAACAGTTGAGGGCCGGAGGTGACCGTCATCACGATCGATGAGCCGATGACGACCGACGCGGTCATGACGCCGATGGTGATGCGATCGATCGTGCTGTCGAGCTTGCCGCCGAAGTCGTCGAGCCGCTTCAGATCGAGATCGAGGCGCAGGCGGCCGCGGCGCGCGTCCTTCAGCAGCCGCGCGAGGTCGCGCGGCATCGAGCCGAGCAGGCCGATGAACTGGCCGAGATTCGCACCGCCGCGGCGCCCGACTTCGGCAGGCGCGTAGCGCGCGGCGAGCGCGCGCTCGATGAACGGCTTGAGCCGATCAACCAGGCGGAAGTCCGGATCGTATTTGCGCGCCGATCCTTCGAGGGTGATCAATGCCTTGAACATCAGCGTCAGGTCGGCCGGCAACACGATGCCGTGTTCGCGCACGATCGCCGTGATGCGCGCGATGACGCTGCCGACCCGAATGTCCTTCAGCGGCAGGTCGGCGAAATCGGTCACGAGTTCGTCGACATCCACGGCGAGCCGATCCTCCTCGATCGCGTCCTCGCCGGCCCAGTCGAGCAGAACTTCAAGGATGGGCTCGTGGTCGTGGCGGGCGATGCCGGACAGCAGGTCGATGACCTGGTTTCGACGCGTCGTCGACAGCCGCCCGGTCATGCCCAGGTCGATCATCGCGAGCCGGTTGCCAGGCAGGTAGATGACGTTGCCCGGGTGCGGATCGGCTTGAAAGAATCCGTCCACCAGGATCATCTTGAGAATGGCTTCGGCGCCCCGATGCGCGAGCTGCTTCGCGTCGAGCCCCGCACGCTCGATGGCCCCATGGTCTTCGCCGCACACGCCGTCGATGTGCTCCTGGACGTTCATCAGGCTGCTCGTCCACAGCATGAAGACCTGCGGAATCAGCACGTGAGGCTCGTCCCGGAAGTTGCGCGCAAAGCGCTCGATGTTGCGTGCCTCGTGCGCAAGATCGAGCTCGCGCATCAGCGAGCGGCGAAACTCTTCGACCACGCGGGTCGGCTGGTACCGGCGCGCCTCGGGGACCTCGCTTTCGATGACGCGCGCGAGGTGCGCAAGCAGGCGCATGTCGGCCTCGATCTTCACTTCGATGCCCGGGCGGCGAACCTTCAGCACGACCTCGCGGCCGTCGTGCAGCCGTGCACGGTGCACCTGGGCGATCGATGCGGAACCGGAAGGTTCGCGTTCAAGGTCGACGAACACCTCGGACTGCGGCCGGCCGAGCGCTCGTTCGATGACCGGCAGGATCTCTTCGAACGGCACGGGCACGACGCTGGCGTGCAGGCGTTTGAGTTCGTCAGTCCACTTGGGCGGCAGCAGATCCTCGCGCGTCGACAGCATCTGGCCCAGCTTGATGAAGGTGGGGCCGAGCTCCTCGAAGGCCAGTCGCAGGCGCTGCGGCGTCTCGAGCTGAGTGCTGCGGGCCACCTCACCCCAGTGAAACATGGCGCCTGCGCGCTCCAGGAACGAGGTGACTCCGATCCGGCGCACGAGGTCGCCGAGCCCGTGCCGCATGAACACCAGGGTGATCTCGTGCAGGCGCCGCAGATCGCGCACCGCTTTCGCCGGCGTCTCACGCACGGGAGGACCTATTTCGCCTTCTTGGATTCCGCCTGCTGGCGCAACGCGTCGGCGAAACCGGCCAGCAGGCCGCTGGTAAACAGCGTCATGTTGGCGCCGTACTCGCGCGCTGTCTCGATGCCCGGGACCGCGCGCGCGCGATAGGACTCGCTCATGCGGTTGGCGAACTCGCTCATCGTCTGCGCGACGCGAACGCTCGCGTCTGCGCCGACCCGCTGCGCGTGCAGCGCGAGATCGACAAGTTCGCGTCGGATGTTCCCGGTGGTGGCAGCGGCGACATGGTTGGCCGCGGCGACGAAGTCGCCCTGCAGGTTCTGCAGGGCCGCGAAGGCATTCTTCAGGTCGTTGTCGGAAAAGTCCTTGCCGCGTGAGGCGAGCGCCTCCAGCGCCTCGTGCGCCGCTTGCGAAGACGTCTGCAGCGCCTGGTCGAGACTGCGCAGCGCCTCAGCGAAAGCCTCGCGCGCCTGCGTGCTGTCCAGCGGCGGCTTGATGGCGCCGCCGCTCATCGCGCGCACGACTTCCTTGACACCTTCTGTGTCGAGCTTCCCGCCCGCAAGCACCTGGGCGGTCAGCTCTCGCACCCGCTCCCGGATTGCCTGCTCGGCCGGAATAAGGGAATCTACATTCCCCACCGGTGGTGTCGGATCGGTCATGTCACGACTCCCGCGTGTCGATGCGGGGGCAGGATAACCCGATTCGGGGATCCACTGCGAACGCGTCCCGCGACCGCGCTGAACCGCTCGATGTCACCACGAAGAGATCGCAAGGACCCATCACCATGGACTTCGTCGCGTATCACGACCGTACCAGCGCTGATCATCAGGCGCAGTTCAACGCGCTCTACCCGCTTGGGTATCGCATCATCTCGCTGAGCGTCTACCAGCCTTCCAGCCCGCTGTACGCGGCGGTCTGGGTGCGCCGGGCGGGGCCGGACTGGTCCGCGGTCCACGGCTTGACCTCGGCGCAGTACCAAGCGGCGTTCGACCAGGCGGCGGCCGACGGCAAGCACCCGACGATCCTCACCGTCGCCGGATCGGCATCGAGCGCAATCTTCGCCGGCGTATTCGAGCAGCGACCGGGCCCGGTGCCGCTGACCCGGTTCGGCCTCGTCTCCGGCGCCGTCTCCGACCCCGACACGATCGAGCACTGGGACGACCAGGCCCACCAGAATGGGTGGCTGATGACCGGCGGCGCGGTTTACGGCGACCCGGCGTTGCCGCTCTTCGCCGCGATCTGGCCGGCCAACGAGCACCGCGTGTCGTGGAGCGCGGCAGGGATCAGCGACAACGCTGCCGAGTACCAGCGCCGGTTCGACGCCCAGGTCTGCGGATGGGCTCGGCCGGCGCACGTGACGCTCGACGACCACGGTCGGCACCTGTCGATATTCGTCGACAACCAGATTGGCCCGTGGATTGCCCGCCACGGGCTGACCAGCGCACAGTACCAAGCGGAGTTCGACCGGCTCGTCCCGCTCGGCTTCTACCCGATCAACGTGCAGGGCGGCGGCAGTGGAGCAGACTGCCGGTTCGCCGTGGTCTTTGCCAAGCAGGAGCAGCCGCTCGCTCGCCAGTGGACGATGGTCGGCATCGGCTCGGCGCCCGCCGTTGACACGGTGATGAGGGACACCCTCGCCACGGCCGGCATCCGCGGCGCTTCGCTGTCGGTGGTCAACAACACCCGCCTCGTGTTCGCCCGCGGCTACACGTGGGCGGAGCCCGGCTACCCTGCCGTGCTGCCGACGACGCCCTTCCGGCTCGCCAGCGTTTCGAAGTTGTTCGCCGGCCTCGCCATCCACCAGCTCATCGCTGCGGGAAGGCTCCGCCTGACCGACACCGTGCAGAGCGTGCTCAACCTGACGACGCCCGTTGGCCAAGCGCCATCGGCGGCGTTCGGCGCCATCACGATCGAGGACCTCCTCCTCCACCGCAGCCAGCGTCAACAATGACTGGCGCTGGGACCAGCAGACCGCGCAGGCCTTCGGCAAACAGGTGCCGGTCAGCGAGTGGGAGGTGGCCCGCTACGTGTCCTCGCTCCCGCTGATGCCGACGGCGCCGGACTACAACAACTACGGCTACGAGTTGCTCGGGCTGGTGGTCGCTCGCCTGCGCGGGGCGGCATCGTTCGCCGACGCCATCAAGACGTCGATCCTCGATCCGCTGCAGATGACGCGAACCCGCAGCGCGACATCGCTCGTCGGCCACACGCCCTCCGACGAGGCGCGCTACCACCGCGCCAGCGAAATGCGCCTCGACCTGCTCACGCTCCCCAGCGTGATGACAGCCGACCAGCCGCTCGTCCCCGATGTGCAGGGCAACATCCACATCGAGAACGGCCAGGCGACCGGCGGGCTGTCGGCGGCGACCGTCGACCTCGCTCGGCTCGTCGCCGCGCTCAACTGCAACCAGCGGAACCCGATCCTGCCGCGGGCCGGCCTGCTCGATCTGCTTCACCGCGCTTCCACCTCCGGGCTGCCACGCGCCGGCCACGGCTTCGACAGCGTGAGGTTCGACGGCACGACGTACCACGCCGGCAAGGGCGGGTACCTCTTCACGTCGCAGAACGCCGTGAACTTCACGCTCGACGGCATCGGCATCGCGGTCAACTACAACGGCTGCAACGACCAGGTGCTGTTCCAGCAGCGCTGGCCGCAGATCGAGGCTGCGATACGCAACACGGTCTGGTCGACCAGGAGCGATCACTTCCCCGCCTATGGGATGCCGAGGCTGACGCGAGCGTGAGCATGGACGTCTCGGTCGACGTCGCCTTCCGGCCATCACGCGGCGCGCATGCTCCACGAGCACCTCGATCGCGCGCGTTCGCGGCGAGGCGCGCGGCCACACCATGCCGAAGCGCCGCGCCTCGGACGCGTTGCGGCAACGGCAGCCGCGCCACCGGCAAGCCGGGCCACCAGGCGGTGGCGGCATCCGGCGCGATCGAGACGCCCGCGCCGCGCCCCACCACCATCGCGATCGCGGCCAGCGAGCTGATCTCGAAGCGTTCACGCGGCACGATGCCCGCGCGCCGCAGGTAGCGCTCGGCCGCCTGCCCGCCGCCGAGCCGGCGGTCGTAGCGGATCAGCGGCTCGTCGCGCAGCAACTCGTGCGGGTCGCGGTGCGCCCATGCGAGCGGCGCCAGCACCACGAGCCGCTCCTCGCGCAGCGCGACCCAGTGCAGGGTCTTCGGCAGCACGAAGGCCGGATGCAGACAGGCCGCCACGTCGAGCCGGCCGCGCAGCGACCTGGTCGTACAACTCCGACGTCAACCCGGACCGCACGACGATGCGCGCGGCCGGATGCTCCTCGTACCAGCGCGTCGAGCACGATCGGCAGCGGGCCGTGGAGCATCGTGTTGATCGCCCCGATGGTCAGCTCCAGCGCACCTTCCTCGTCGCCGACGACGCTGCGCATGCGTCGTCAGCTCGGCGAGCAGCGACCTGCGCCCGGGCGGCCAGCCGGTGGCCGCGCCTCGGTGGGAGCCACGGTGCGGCCGGCGCGCCGCAGCAGCGGCAAGCCGAACTCGCGCTCGAGTACGCGCATCTGCTGCGCCACCGCGGCCGGGCTCAGGTCCAGGCTGCGCGCCGCCTCGGACATCGAGCCCGACTCCAGCACGGCCATGAAGGTGTGCAGGTAGCTGGTCTCCATGAAGCAACATTCTGTGTGATCTGATCGAAGATTCCCGGGCTTTTTTCGAAGCATCGCCGGCCGCACACTGGCGGCCATGCGCAGCAAACTCTTCGTTCCCGGGTCGCGGCCCGAACTGTTCGACAAGGCCCTGCGCGGCGACGCCGACGCGCTGTCGTTCGACCTGGAGGACTCGGTCAGTGCGAGCCGCAAGGACGATGCGCGGCGCGCGTTGCAGGACCTGCTGTCCGGTCCCGCGGCGCGCGCCTCGGGAAAGACGCTGATCGCGCGCGTCAACCCGCTCGGGTCGGAGCACTTCGACGCCGACGTGCGAGCCGTGGTCCGACCCGGGCTTGCGCTGCTGAACCTGCCCAAGGTGGAAGCGCCCGACGACGTCCTCGCGGCGGTGCAGGCGGTCGAAGCGGCCGAGCGCGCGAACGGCGTCACGCGAGCCGGTGGGCCTGCTGCTCAACATCGAGACGGCGCGCGGGCTGCGCCTGGCGTACACGCTGGCCTCGGCGCATCCGCGCGTGGCCGGGCTGCAGCTCGGCCTGGGCGACCTGTTCGAGCCGCTGGCAGATCGCACCGCCACGAGCCGGCCGCGCTGCACGCGGTGATGCTGCAGATGCGCCTGGCCGCCGGCGAGGCCGGCGTGTTCGCCTACGACGCCGCGTACGCCCGCTTCGCCGACAGCGAGGGCTTCCGCGCCGAGGCCGGCCTCGCGCGGCGCCTGGGCTACCTCGGCAAGAGCTGCATCCACCCGAGCCAGGTCGCGCACGCCAACGAGGTGTTCCGCCCCACCGACGACGAGATCGCGCATGCGCGCCGCGTGGTCGCAGCCGCCGACGAGGCCGATGCGCGCGGCGTCGGCGCCTACACCGTCGACGGCCAGATGGTCGACGCTCCCTTCGTGCACCGCGCGCGGACGGTGCTTGCCATCGCGCGGCGGCTCGGGCTGCGCCTGAACCCTCGTCCCCGACTCCCACCCACTTCCCAGAGGACTCCGAACCCCATGCCCACGTCAGCCCTTTCCCGACGCCGCCGCCTCTGCGTGGCCGCTGCCGCGCTGTGCGCCCTCGGCGCGCCGCTTGCGCAGGCGCAGGACGCCTATCCGAGCAAGCCGATCACGATCGTCGTGCCCTACGCGCCCGGCGGCTCCAACGACAACTTCGCGCGCCTGATGGCCAAGGGGCTCGGCACCGCGCTGAAGCAGACGGTCATCGTCGACAACAAGGCCGGCGCGAGCGGCAACACCGGCACGGCCTTCGTGGCCAAGGCGGCGCCCGACGGCTACACGCTCGTCGCCGTGTCGTCGAGCCTGGTCACCAACGCCGCGATCCAGACCAAGCTGCCGTTCGACGCCGCCAAGGACCTGGCCCCGGTCGCGATGATGGCCAAGGGCCCGTTCATCGTCGCCGTGAACAACGACTTCCCGGCGCGCACGCCGAAGGAGCTGGTGTCGGTGCTGAAGGCCGCCCCCGGCAAGTACGCGTACGCCAGCTCGGGCATCGCCAGCACGAACCAGTTCGCGACCGAGCTGCTCAAGTCGCTGAGCGGCACCTTCGTGCTGCACGTGCCCTACCGCGGCATCGCCCCCGCCGTCACCGACCTGATCAGCAACCAGGTGCAGCTCCTGATCTCCAGCGGGCCGTCGATCATGCCGCACGTGCGCAGCGGGCGCATGCGCGCGATCGCCGTCACCAGCGCGCAGCCGAGCCCGATCGCGCCGGATCTGCCGCCGATGGCCAGCGCCGTGCCGGGCTACGACTTCGAGGCCTGGTGGGGCCTGCTCGCGCCGGCCGGCACGCCGCCCGAGATCGTCGCGCGCCTGAACGCCGAGGTGAACAAGGTGCTCGCCACGCCCGAGTTCAAGGACTTCCTGCTGAAGGAGGGCGCCTTGCCGGCGCCGCTCACGCCGGCACAGTTCGCCGCGACGATCGCGGCCGACATCCCGCGCTGGAAGAAGCTCGCGAAGCAACAGAACATCCTGCCGGAATGAGCACGCTCCGCCCCCACCCTGACTGCGCGCGGGCCGCTGGCCGGCGTCCGCGTGCTCGACCTCAGCGCCTACATCGCCGGGCCGTACGGCTGCACGCTGCTCGCCGACCAGGGCGCCGACGTGCTGAAGATCGAGCCGCCCGCGGGCGACAACCTGCGCCACTACCCGTCGACGCTGTCCCACGAGAGCCGGGCCTTCGTCGGCGTCAACCGCAGCAAGCGCGGCGTGGTGCTCGACCTGAAGCAGCCGGCCGACCGCGAGGTGATGCTGCAGCTCGTGCGCGATGCCGACGTGCTGGTGCACAACTTCCGCCCCGGCGTGCCCGAGCGGCTCGGCATCGCCTACACGCAGCTCCAGCCGCTGAACGACCGGCTGATCTACTGTGCCGTCACCGGCTTCGGCGAGACCGGGCCGCTGAAGGACAAGGCCGGCTACGACCAGGTGCTGCAGACCTACAGCGGAATGTGCGACGAACAGGGTGCAGCGCGGCGGGCCGCCCGAGATCCTCTACGGCTCGGTGGTCGACTACTTCGCCTCGTCGATGGTTGCCGCGGGCATCGCCTCGGCGCTGTACGAACGCGAGAAGAGCGGCCGCGGCCAGCAGGTCGGCGTGTCGCTGCTGCGCGCTGCGCTGACGATGCAGTCGGCGCGCCTGGTGTGGGCCGAAGGCGAGCCGAAGGATGTCGCACGCGACATGCGCTCGGGCGGCATCACCGGGCTGCACCCGACGCGCGAGGGCTACCTCTACCTGTCGGCCAACACGCCGCACTTCTGGCGCGCGCTGTGCGAGAAGACCGGGCTGAAGGCGCTGCACGACGACCCGCGCTACGACAGCGTGAAGAAGCGCGCCGCGCACCGCGACGAGATCGTGCCGCGCCTGCGCGAGGCGCTCGCCGCGCGCACGGCGCTCGAGTGGGAGGCCGAGTTCGGCGAGAGCGTGCCCTGTGCCGCGTCGCGCAGCGTGGCCGACATGTTCGACGACCCGCAGGTGCAGGCCGAGGCGATGCTCGCCACGCTGCCGCACCCGACGCTCGGAAGCTACCGCGGCTTCACGCAGCCCTGGGTCTACAGCCGCACGCCGGGCCCGGCGCCGTTCGCCGCGCCGACGCTCGGCCAGCACAGCGACGACGTGCGCCGCACGGTGACCGGCGGCTGACGCCGCAGCAGAAACGAAGGGCCCGCGGACGCCAAGGCGCCGCGGGCCCCGAAGGTGACGGATCGGGCTCAGGCCGCGCGGGCCTCGGCCGGCGCATCCTGCCGGAGCTTCACCGGCGCCCAGGGTCGGTACGCCATGCCGAGTGCCGCCGCCTGCCGCTGCTCGTACGCCGCGAATTCCGACGTCGACTGCGAGCCGCGCAGGCCGCCGCGCACCGAACCGGGCCGCGTGTCGATGAAGTACTCGGCCCAGTCGGCCGGCAGCGGCTGCGAGTCCGGCACGGCCAGCCACAGGCGCAGCAGGTGGCGCTTGCGGTCGGGCTCGTCGAAGTCCTCGAACGGGGTGCGCGAGTGCACGATCACGTAGTTGTTGACGAGCTGCATGTCGCCCTGCTCGAGCTGCATGCGGAAGCACCAGCGCGGATCGGCCATGATCTCCTCGAGCAGGTCGATCGCCTCCCACTGCTCGGGGCGTCACGCGCGGCAGCTCGGGGAAGTCGCGCTCGGCGGCGACGATGTTCTTGCGGTTGACCCGCATCGCGAAGTGCGCGGGGTCGCTGCCGATGATCGGGCAGGCGTAGTACGGCGGCTGCAGCGGGTCCTGCGAGCCTTGATAGTGGTGGTAGAAGGGCTGCTTGAGCACCTCCAGCAGGTCGGGACGGCGGCGCCCCAGCTCCTCGGCCACGGCGATCGTGCTTGCCACCAGGCTCTCGCCGCCGGTCTTCGCGGTGCGCCGGCACAGCAGCGCCACGACGTCGGACGAGTCCATGTGGAAGTCCAGCCCGGCCTTGGTGTTGTAGCCCCGGCTGCGGCCGTTCGCCGCCTTGTAGACCGCGCCCTCGTCGCGCACGTCGTTCATGTACTGGCTGGCCGGGTTCTGGGTGCGCGCCACGCCGGCGTGCAGGCCCATGCCCCAGTACGCGAGCTTGGTGTCGTCCTCGCTCCAGCGGTCGACCGGGAAGCCCTTCAGCAGGCACATGCCCCAGCGACCCTGCGTGGTGGCGAAGGCGCGCTTCAGCGCCTGGCGGGCGGCATCGTCGAGCGGGAAGTCGTCGGCGGTCATCGCGAGCCAGGGCTTTCCGGCCGCCTTGGCGTGGGCGAGGGCGGCGTCGAAGCCGGCCACCTCGTCGGCGCTCAGGCGCTGGATCCAGGAGGTGTCGCGGCGGGCGTCTTCGGTCGTCCAGCCGCGGGGAGTCGTGTCGGTCATCGGGTTGTCTCCGGTCGGGGTCGATGTCGGGCAGTCTAGGCAACCGCTTCCCCAAGAAAAAGCGACTAGATTTGGGTTTCCGATCAAGGAAATCTGATGAAGATCGAGATGTTCGACACCCTGGACGCGGTGCTGCGCGGCGGCTCGCTGGCGGCCGCCGCGAGCGAGATGAACCTCACCGCGAGCGCCGTGAGCATGCAGATGAAGCAGCTCGAGACCTACCTCGGGCAGCCGCTGTTCGACCGCTCGGGCCATGCGATCCGCCCGACCGCGCTGGCGCACGAGGTGGCCGCCGTCGATGCGCCAGGGCCTGCAGCACCTGCAGTCGCTGCGCCGGCGCAGCGTGGTCGTCGTCGAGGGCGTCGTGCGCCTGGGCATCATCGAGTCGATGCTGCCGACGCTGCTGCCCGGCACGCTGTCCGAGCTGCGCACGCGCTACCCGCGGCTCGAGCTGAGGCCGACGCGCGGCCGCAGCATCGGCCTGACCGACGCGGTGAAGTCGGGCGAGCTCGACGCGGCGGTGGTCGCGGAGCCCGAGGGCGGCGGCTCGGCGCGCCTGCACTGGCAGCCGCTGCTGCGCAGCGAGATGCGCCTGATCGTGCCGCCCGACGCCACCGAGACGTCGGTGCCGGCGCTGTTCAAGCAGTACGAGTGGATCCGCTACGACCGCCAGACCATCTCAGGGCATGCTGGCCGCGCGCTACGTGACGCGCCAGGTCCGGACGGGACACGGTGCGCTCGAGCTCGACAGCGTGCCGGCGATCATCGCGATGGTCAGCGCCGGGCTCGGGATCGCGCTCGTGCACCTGGTCGACGCGGGCTTCTGCCAGTCGTACCCGGTGCGCTTCGTGCGGCTGGGCCGCGGCGCCCCCGCGGTGCAGCTCTCGCTGGCGACGCGCAAGGTCGACGCCGACAGCCGGCCGCTGCGCGCGGTGAGCGAGGCGATGACGTCGGTGCTCGCGACCACGCTGCGGCAGCGAAACCTGGCGGGGCGCTGAGCGGAGGGCTCCGTCGTCGCCGGTCGCTGCATCGGCGTGGCGGTTCTCGCGGAGACCTTGGCTGCGTGTGATCTTCTTGAAGGCCTGGGCCTGCCAGCCCCATACACTCGTGCTGGACACCGTCGTTCGCCGGAGGTGTGCATGAGCAACGAGCCATCGAGCAGTGGCCCTGACCTGGGCCAGGGCATCCCGGTCGACACGCTGGCCGACGGACAGATGCTGGCCGGCCAAGTCGGCGGCGACGCCGTGCTGCTGGCACGCCGCGGCGACGAGTTCTTCGCGATCGACGCCGCCTGCACCCACTACCACGGCCCGCTGGCCGAGGGCCTGATGGTCGGCGACACCGTGCGCTGCCCGTGGCATCACGCCTGCTTCAGCCTGCGCACCGGGGAGGCCGTGCGCGCGCCGGCCCTCGCGCCGGTGGCGTGCTGGGCCACGCAACTGCGCGACGGCAAGGTCGTGGTGCTGCACCGGCGCCCGTCCGCGCCCGATCGCCGCGTGCCGGCGGCTGCCGACGTGCCTGGCACGGTCGTCATCGTGGGCGGCGGCGCCGCCGGCTTCGCGGCCGCCGAGATGCTGCGCCGCACGGGATGGAGCGGCCGCCTGGTGATGCTGAGCGACGATGCCGCGTCCCCGGTGGACCGGCCCAACCTGTCGAAGGACTACCTGGCCGGGTCCGCCCCGGAGGACTGGGTGCCGCTGCGCGGCGACGACTTCTACGCCGATCACGGCATCGACCTGCGGCTCGGTACCCGCTGCTCCGGCCTGGACCTGCCTGCGCAGGCCGTGGTGCTCGCCGATGGCCAGCGGCTGGCCTACGACCGGCTGCTGCTGGCCATGGGCGCGGAGCCGGTGCGCTTGCCGATCCCGGGCATGGACCTGCCGCACGTGCACACGCTGCGGTCCCTGGCCGACAGCCGCGCCATCATCGCCGGGGCTGCGTCCGGGCGACGGGCCGTGGTGATGGGCGCCAGCTTCATCGGCCTGGAGGTGGCGGCCTCGCTGAAGGCGCGGGGTCTCGACGTGCACGTGGTCGCGCCGGAGGCGCGGCCGATGGAGCGCGTGCTCGGCCCTGAGCTCGGCGACTTCGTGCGCGCGCTGCACGAGGAGCACGGCGTGGTGTTCCACCTCGGCGACACAGCCGCCTCCATCGAAGCGGGTGCGGTGGCGTTGCGCGGCGGCGGCCGCATCGACGCCGACCTCGTCGTGGTCGGCGTCGGCGTGCGCCCTCGGCTCGCTCTGGCCGAGCAGGCCGGCCTCGCCGTCGATCGCGGCGTGTCGGTGGACGCCTTCCTGCAAACCAGCGCGCCGGGCGTCTATGCCGCCGGCGACATCGCCCGCTGGCCCGACCCGCACAGCGGTTCCGCCATCCGCGTGGAGCACTGGGTGGTCGCGCAGCGCCAGGGGCAGACGGCGGCGCTGAACATGCTCGGCGCGCGGGAGCGCTTCGACGCCGTGCCGTTCTTCTGGAGCCAGCACTACGACGTGCCGATCAACTACGTCGGCCACGCGGAGCAATGGGACGAGATCCAGATCGATGGCGACATCGCTGCGCGCGACTGCCTGCTGCGCTACCGTCGCAACGGGCGCACGCTCGCGGTCGCGTCGATCTATCGCGACATGGAGAACCTGGCGAGCGAGGTCGCGATGGAGCAGGAAGCTCGTAAGCCCTGACCTGTCATGACCGAGGAAGCGCGCTGTTCGCTCGCGAGCGAGTGGATCCCTTTCAGCTTCTAGGCGCCTCTGGGCAGCGCGGCGAGTCTCGAGGTCAACAGCAACCCGACCAGGCACAGCGCACCCGTCGTCACCCAGGTCCAGTGCCAGCCGCCCGCGCGCATGGCCACCCACGCCACCATGGGCGGGCCGGCGAACTGGCCGAACGCGGACCACTGCTGCATCCATCCGACGGTGGTTGCGATTGTCCGTTCGTCAGGAGCCACTCGCAGCGCCGTTGAGAACAGCGCGGCTGGGATGAGCCCGCCCACCATCGAGAAGCCGAGCACGGCCACGTATCGAGCCCACGCCGGCAGCGCGCCGCCGTCGCCGCCCGCGAAAGCTGCCACGGAACAGGCGCCCATCGTCACGAAGCCGGCGCCGATCAGCGACGCCGGCCGCGTGCCCTGTTGCAGCAGCCGACCGGCTACGACGTTGCCGATCATGTTCGCCGCGGCAGCCATCGCGGTGAGGACGCCGGTGGCGGCGACGGACACGCCCGCGCGCAGATAGATCGTCGGCAGGAAGCCGATGACCGCCAGCCACTGGCCGGAGTACACGGCGAACGTCATCGCCACCAGCCAGGGGCCGGGCCGAGACAAGGTCGTTCGCAGGCGCGCCGGCCAGCCGGGGACGCCGGCGGGAGTGTGCGCGCGAGGCGATGCAGGAACGGCCCTCGCCACGGCGCCCGCCATGGCCGCAGACAGTGCGGCGATGCACCACCACCAGCTACGCCAGCCCAGATGTTCGATCCATACAGGCCCGGCGAGCAGGCCGAGCGCAGCGCCAAGAGGCATGTACGCGCCCCACAGCCCGATCATCGTGTTGACGCGCCGCAGTGCCACGAGGCGGCGCAAGAGCGCTGGCCCCGGCAGCACGACGAGCAGGAAACCGAACCCCTCGACTGCGCGAAACACCAGCAGCACTTCCGATGCGCTGGCCAGCCCGCCGGCGGCGCTGGCCAGTGCCAGGATCGACAGGCCGACAACCACGCTTCGCCGCAGGCCGATGCTGTCGGCCCATGCGCCGAACGCGATGCCGGCGACCATGCCGGCGAGTTGCACCAGCGACATCAGGAAGCCGGCCTGCACGAGCGACATGTCGAGTGCTCGCTGCAGTGTGCCGATGGCCGGCGGCAGCTTTCCTACGTGCAGCGCCGCGCAGACGCCGGCCGCGATCACGATCAGCGGCGGCGACAGGCTTTCGTTTGGGAGAGTCTGGTAAACGGCCACTCGTGCATCGATGCCGCCAGGGGCGATCTCTTGGCTCGGCCATCAGCTGGCACCGGCCGTGACCTCGCTCATCTTCTTCATGGCGTCGTCGATCGTGAAGCTGCCCGGACGTTGCGCCGGCGGGGTGAACTCCTGAAAGACTCTGCAAATCTGCCCGTGGCCGTCTGTTCCAGGAACAGGAAGTACATGTTGTGAATCACCCAGTCGTAGTACGAGTTCGAGGTGACGTCGGCAAACTCGTACGGGTCGGTGCGCAGGATGAATACCTTGGGCATGCGCAAGCGCGCGAGCAGGTCGAGGATCGCCCACGTTCTTGTCGTGGTCGATCATCGTGTCGTGGTAGGCCGACTCCATCGCCCGGCCTGCCAGATGACGAGGATATTGGGTTGCGTGCCATTCTTTGCCATGGTGGCTCCGTGAATGGATTTGCCGGCATCGTCGTGATCAGCATTGCCTGGCTGGACGACTGACCACCCAACTGGCCAGTATGGGTGGCGAGCGCGCGCTCCGCAATGGTCATCGCCTTCGTGAGCATTCGATTGCGCACCGAGACCCCTCTCCAGGCTCCGCAAGCTCCAGCTTGATAATCCGGCCATGCCCATCAATGAGCTTCGCTCGATCACCATCTTCGTCAAGATCGCGGAGCTGGGCAGCTTGCGGAAGGCGGCCGAGGCGCAGAACATGACGCCCCAGGCCGCCAGCCAGGCGCTCGCGCAGTTGGAGCAGCACCTGGGCGTCCGGCTCTTCCATCGGACGACGCGCAGCATGGCGCTCACCGATGCCGGACGGCAGTTCCTGGACACGGCACTGCCCGCATTGGAGCATCAGGTACTGCCGTCCCTATGCGTCAACGACGAAGAACTGGAGACGCACGCGGTGCTTGCAGGGCATGCGATCGGACAGCTGACCGCGATCGCGGCCGCTTCGCACATCCGCTCAGGGCGCCTGGTGCCGTTGCTGACCGAACACGTCGTCGAGCCAGCGAGCGCCTTCATCTACTACGGCAGCCGGGCGGCCCAGCCGCTTCGTATGCGTGCGTTCATCGACCTGGCCGTGAAGCGGCTCGCCGGCAACAGGGAGTTGCTTCTGGCTGCCGAGGAACTGGCTGCCGCTGGTGTTTTGGCGGCCCCTGCGCAGGGTCTCACGCTTCCGGGCGATGATCGCCCATGAATTCGAATGCGCAGGAAGGAACCAAGTGAGAACGGTCGACGAAATGCTCGTCCAACGACTGCTGACGCCAGCCCAGCACCACGAGATCCGAGCATGGATCTCTGCTGCCCGGACGCCCGACGCCATCATGCAGATGCCGGCCGGCCTGTGGCGCTCGCTGGAACTTGCGAGCGTGCTGATGGGCGTGGACGCAGATCTCTCCCAGCCGCCGTGCTTCGACCTGCCCCTCGATCGTGATCCTCGACCCCCTCCCGCCTGCGATCGCTAGTCGCACTGGGAAGGCCTCCACAACGTGGTTCATGGCCGGTGCCGCATCTGGCGAGCAATAATGTCGTGGGGCGGAAGCTCAGGTGACCCCATGAACGACTGTAGACGCTGAGCGCTAACGGAGAAGTCATGGAACGCAGAACGATGATGATGGCCGCCGCGGCGGCCGCAACGGGCCTGACCCTCTTGTCGGGTTGCACCACCAACAAAGGTGCAAGCGATACGCCGGCACAGAAGATGGCCGAAATCGACACCGGCGTCGACGCCACACTGGCAACCCTGTACTCCAGCGTTGCCGGATCCAGGGAACTGGCCGCCAAGTCGACCGGCATCCTGGTGTTCCCCAAGATCTATGCGGCCGGGCTGGGCGTCGGCGGGGAATACGGCGAAGGCGCGTTGAAGGTCGGCAGCACCTCGGTCGGCTACTACAGGACCAGCTCCTTGACGTGGGGCTTCCAGGCCGGCGCGCAGTCCAAGGCGCTGATCATGATGTTCATGACGCAGGAAGCGCTGGACAAGTTCCGCGCCAGCAAAGGCTGGACGGCCGGCGCCGACGCCAGCGTGGCGGTCGTCAAGAGCGGTGCACAAGGCACGGTCGACACGTCGAGTGCCCGTTCTGCGGTGAATGCCTTCGCGCTCACCAATGCCGGGCTCATGGCCGGGGTGACCATTGACGGCACCAAGGTGACGAAGCTCGAGTTCTGAGCGCTCCTGGAGCGGGGTGCACCGGCCCCGCCTCGGTGATGAAACAGGCGTCCAAAAGGCGCCGTTGCTTCGTTCGGGGTGCGGACCGCTGTCGCGGGCATGGCGAGCAACTCGATCTTGCTTGTCCCCCATTGCGGGGCCACGCAAGTTCAGCGCGCGCGCAGACGCTCCCTAGAACATAGGATGTGTCTAAACCTTACCTGGAGGGTATGCTTCACAGCGCGCTGTCCCACCGCGCATTCGATGCCAGCCTCGAGGGGTCGTCACTGCCGGCCCGCGTGCCATCGCGCTCCCAAAATCGCTCACCAGCCTGTCACAGCATCACTTCAAATGCCGTATGGATCCCACCCGGATCATCTGCCGCCCCAGCAGTGGAGGGGGCTTCCGATGGCCCCGCTGGAGATAATTGCCGAGTGGCGCAAGGGATGCTCCTGTGCCGGGCCGCGGGTGGGATCGCAGGCGTGCGCCGCATGCACACTTGCGGTGATGAACGCACTGGAACGCGCATTGAGGACCAGTGCCGTGACGGAAGCCCCAGGCGTCCACGAAGAGCCGGTACGCTTGTTCGTGGAAGTCGACCGCGACCACGGTGCCGCCGATGATTGCTCGGGTCGCTGGCAACTCGCCTGGACGAACGAGCCTACGCAAAGCGGCATGTACCAGGTACGGTTTGGACAAGGGGACGCCGACCCGGTCATGGAACTGTACTTCGATGCTGCGCCGAGCGGCGGGATGTGGAAGTCTGGTGAGCAGCCACCGCACGACTACGCGGTGCTTCCGGCGGTTGCCCAATGGCGGCCGATTCCCGACTGAACCGCGGCCTTCCTTCGATCCACCCTAGCGGTCGGCGGCGCTCCCAAGAACCCATGCCGGCCAGCGTACCGTTCCACTGGCTCACGGGATGGCCGGGCTGGCTCGCATAGGGTTATCGTGGCTACTCATGTACAAGCGCCGCGAGGAAGCGTACCGAAAGCACGCAATCGTTGCCGAGGCAACCCGGACACCGACGGGCTGGTGCTGGAGCTACCTCATCGACGGCCGCGTGCAAGGCGTGAGCAAGACTCAGCTGCTGACGGATGCCGAGGCGGCGCTACTTCAGGCGCTGGCCGCAGCGCGGACGCGCGTTGATGAGCTAGAGCGGTCCGGGTGGCGTTAGGGGCCTGGGTTCGACGATCGGGCCCATTGGGCCGCGTTTCCCTGGCGCAGCGCACTCGCCGGGCGCAAACTTGAATGCCTCACGTGGATTCTTCGAGGTGGCGCCCATGGATGCTCGAGATGCACTGCAGGCGACGGTCGACCTGCTGGTCCGGCCCGGCAAGGGAATCCTGGCTGCCGACGAGAGCAGCCCGACGATCGCCAAGCGATTCAAGTCGATCGGCGTCGAATCTACCGAGGAGAACAGGCGTGCCTGGCGCAGCCTGCTGTTCTCGGCGCCGGGCTTGAGCGAATTCATCAGCGGCGTCATCCTGTACGAGGAGACGCTATCCCAGCGTGCCGACGACGGCACTGCGCTGCCGCAGGTGCTGGCGCGCCAGGGCGTCGTGCCGGGCATCAAGGTGGATGCGGGCAAGATTCCGCTGGCATCGGCTCCGGGCGACGAGATCACGCAGGGCCTGGACGACCTTGCAAAACGCCTCGACGGATACAAGGAGCAGGGCGCCCGCTTCGCCAAGTGGCGCGCGGTCTACAACGTCTCCGACACCCTGCCGAGCCGGCTGGCGATCGAAACGAACGCGCAGGCCTTGGCGCGGTACGCGGCGATCTGCCAGCAGCAGGGCGTGGTGCCGATCGTCGAGCCCGAGGTGCTCATCGACGGTGATCACAGCGCCGAGCGCTGCGCCGCAGTGACGGAGGCCGTGCTGCACGAAGTCTTCCATGCGCTGCACCTCCACCATGTGGCGGCCGAGCTGATGCTGCTGAAGCCCAGCATGGTGGTGCCCGGAAAGCTGCACCGGCAGCAGTCGTCGCCGGCCGAGGTCGCGGCGCAGACCATCGCCGTCCTGCGGCGAACCGTGCCCGCCGCCGTGCCGAGCATCAACTTCCTGTCCGGCGGCCAGACGCCCGCCGAAGCGACGGCCAATCTGGATGCGATCAACCGGACAAGGGGACAGCCCTGGCTGCTGAGCTTCTCCTATGGGCGCGCGCTGCAGGAACCGGCGCTGCAGGCCTGGAAGGGTCAGGCCGCCAATGCTGCGGAAGGCCAGCGCGCGTTGCTCGACCGCGCGCGCCTGAACGGCGCAGCCTGCGCCGGCAAGTATTCCGCCGAGATGGAGGTCATGCGCTGAAACGAGCTTGAGCGTTATGCCGCCGTCCCGAAGCCCAACGGTGCCGGCACGATGTCCACGAGGTGCGAGAAAAACGCGCGGTAGTCGACGTCCGGCGCCTGGCCGGTCATCGGGTCGCGGTTTTTCACGAACTCCTCGTCAAGGTGGCGCCAGTCGTCCTCGGTGAGCGACCGCTCGGCCAGCGGGAGAATCTGCTCCTCCTCCACCCGCATGTGCGCCATGTAGAAGTCGTAGTAGCGCTGCGCCGCCTGCTCGAAGGCCTCGCGTCGCGGCTCGCCGATCATCTCGAAGGCGAGCAGGTCGCGCCCCAGCTCACCGATCAGGCGCTCGCCGCGATCATGCTCGGCGTCCAGACGGTCGAGCACATCGCGCGAAAGCGGCGTGCGGGCGCGCAACTTGGGAAACAGCAGCTGCGATTCCTTGCGGTGATGCTTCTTCTCCGGGAACTCGTCGAGATAGAAGATCAGCGCTCGCAACGCCCGGAAGTCCGGCAGCGTGCGCTGCCGCCGATGCTGCTGCAGCAGCAGCACGATGGATTTCAGCACGGCGGCCAGCGCCGCGTGCTCCTCGCGAATGATGGTCAGCGTGCGGTGGGCCATGCTTGTCTCCGGTGGTGCTGCAAGCTTGGCACCGTCGAACGCACACGACGTTGACAAGCGTCAAGTCAGGGTGCTCACGAGCAGCGCCTGCAGCACGAAGCGGCGGTCATCGCGCTCGCCGTTGTGCACGCGGCCGTGGCGGTCGGTGAGCGTCCAGCGCGCCGTGTCCCGGATGTCGAGCACGAAGTCGGCGCCTTCGGCCGCTTCGGGGCGCGGCACGTTGCGCAACCCGAAGCCGATGCGGGCCGCGGCCTTCGCAAGCGCCTGTCCGCAGGGAGAGTCGGCGTCGCCAATCAGCGTCAGGCGCAGGTCTCGCAGCGGCTGGTCGGCCAGCTCGTGGATCGCCGCCAGCGCCGCCAGCGCACGCGCCGGATGCCCGTCGCCGCCGAGGCCGTTGAACACAGGAATCCCGGCCTCGAGCTCGACCTCCTTCGGCGATACAGGGGCCGCGCAGTCCACGGCGTCGTAAAGCCTGCCGAGCAGGCGGCTGCTGCGATTCAGACTGGGCGCGCCCTCGGCATGCAGGGATGTGACCTTGGCGCCCAGTTCCGTCGCGGCGTCGCGCATCAGGCCGTCGGGGTCGCCGTTGCCGACGAGAGCGAGCAGCTTGCCGCGCAGCGGCGCCAGGGCGAGCCCGGCGCGGGCGGCTTGCTTCAGCCGGCCGGCAGCTTCGACCAGCGCCAGCAACTCGGGCGCCGACAGCGTGTCGAGCGACCAAGTGCTGCGATGGTGGAGGACATGGCTCGAGAACTGCACACTGTGCAGCTTAGGTGGCCGCACGGGCGCGCCGTTTGACCGCCGTCAACCGCGCGCACCGCGATCATCGGCACAGCGTGGCGCCGGCAGCGGCCGCGATGCACCGAGGGGCTCTAGCCCAATACCTTCGCCATCGCGCGCGCCAGCTCCTGGCGCGTGTAGGGCTTGTGCAGCAGCTCGAACTCCGGCGGCGCGTCGAGCAGCCCGCTTGCGAAGCCGGACATCAACAGCACCGGCAATCCCGGCCGCAAGTTCCGGGCGGCCCGCGCCAGCTCGGTACCGCGCATGCCGGTGCCCAGCGCGATGTCGGTGAGCAGCAGGTCGAACGCGGCATCGCCCTGCAGCACGGCCAGGGCTTCCTCGCCGTTGATGCAGCTCGTCACCGCGGCGGCGATCGACGCGAGGAAACGCTGCACGACGGCGCGCACCTCGGCGTCGTCCTCGACCAACAGCACGCGCAGGCCGGACGGCACGCTGCCGCCGCCTTCGGTTTCGTTCTCGGCGGCCTGGGCGCCGGCCGCGACCGGCAGGTAGAGGGTGACCGTCGTGCCTTTGCGCAGCGTGCTGTCCAGAGTGACGGCGCCGCGCGACTGCTTGGCGAAGCCGTAGACCGTGGACAGACCGAGGCCGGTGCCGCGCCCGGCCTCCTTGGTCGTGAAGAAGGGCTCGAACGCGTGCTCCTTCACCGCCTCGGCCATGCCGCTGCCCGTGTCGCTGATCGAGATCGACAGGTAGACATCGTCGCTCGTCTGGCCGAGCTCTGCCTTCAGCGCCGGCCACGCCGGCACGGCCCGGCAGGCGAACGACAGCCGCCCGCCCTCGGGCATCGCGTCGCGCGCATTGATCGCCACGTTGAGCAACGCGGACTCGAGCTGGCCGGGGTCAGCTATGCACGCCGGGCAGTCGGGCGCGACCAGCAGGTCGATCGTGATGCGCTGGTCCACGGTGCGCCGCAGCATGTCGGTCAGCGAACGAAGCAGCGCGGCGGCGTCCACTTCGGTGGGCTGCAGCACCTGGCGGCGCGAGAAGGCGAGCAGCTTGCCGGTCAGCTCCGCGCCCCGCTTGCCCGCGCGCATCGCCGCGCCGACGAGTTGCTGCCCGAAGGCGTCGCCGGCGAGCGCCGGCAGGTCTTCGAGCACTTGAAGGTTGCCCGAGATCACCGTGAGCAGGTTGTTGAAGTCGTGCGCGATGCCGCCGGTGAGCTGGCCGACGCTCTCCAAGCGCTGCGCGTGCTTGAGCGCGTCCTCGCTGTGCGTGCGCTGCAGGCTGGTCGTGAGCAGGCTGGCCAACGAGTCGAGGAAGCGCTGTTCGTCGTCGCCGATCGGTTTCGTCGAGCGCACGAGCAGCGCGCCGATCGTGCGGCCGCGTTCGGACAAGGGCACCGCGGCACCGCCGGCCGGCTCCGGCGGTTTCACCACTCGCGTACCGACGGCCTCGTCAGGCGCCAGGCCGACGCCGGAAGCGATGCGGAACTCCAGCTCATTGGGTTCGAGCAGGTAGACGATGGCCGCGTCGGCCTGCAGCGCCTCGGCGGCAACGCGCGGCGCGGCGTCGAGCAGCTCCTGCGGATCCCGCGCGTCGACCGCGAGGCGGCCGAACTGCGCCACCTGCTCGGCATAGCGCGCACGTTGCAGCGCCTGCCTGACGCGCGGATAGGCACCGATGCCGCGGATCGCCGCCACGATGTACGGCAGCCCCTGCCCCTGCAGCGGGCTGAGCGCGATCTCGACCAGCACCTCGCTGCCGTCCTTGCGCCTCGCGACGAGCTCCATCTGCGTGCCCATCGGGCGCGGCCGGGGGTTGTGCGCATAGGCGTCGCGATAGGCGGCGTGGCGCGGCCTGATCGCGTGGGGCACGAGCGCCTCGACCGACAGGCCGACCAGCTCGGCCATCGGATAGCCAAGCAGCGCCACCGCCTCGGGGTTGGCGAGCACGATGGCGCCTTGCTTGTCCACGAGCAGCAACGCGTCGGGGTAGGCGGCGAACAGCGCCCGGAAGACGGTGCTCTCGTCGATTCCGTAGCGGGCGCATGGTCAGGCCGCTTCGACCCGCCGCACGAAGCCCTCCTCGCCCGGAAGGCCGGCGAGCAACCGGGTGATGTCGACTTCGTCGTTGACGACGGCGAGGTGGGTAGCGCTTGAAGTCACCGGTCGATGTTAGCCAAACTGGTCTCTTCGAGCGCGCAGTACGGCGGCCTGATGGACCAGCTTCAAGGTGAAGTGGTCCATGGGCCGCTTCAGCCGCCAAGCGAGCCGGCCACGGTGGCGGTCGGGCCTTGGCGCTTCGCCGCTGCGGGGCGCGCACCGACCGGCATCCGTTGCGTGACCGGGCGAATCAGGCGCCAGGCGTACAGCGCCAGCAGCACGCTGCCCGCCGCGAAGACGATGTCACCCGGCACGCGCAGCCAGACCAGGGCTTCCATGACCGCCGAGTGCACGACTTCGGGCGACCGGGCGTACCACAAGCCCTTCGAGATGCTGGCCCAGGCCTGGTAGATGCCGGCAGGCAGCAACGACATGAACACCATCATCGCCAGACCGATGTTCAGGCTCCAGAAGGCGGGCTTGAGGAACTTGTCGGCGTGTAGCTCGCGGTCATACAGGCCGCGCAGGCAGAACAGCAGCAGGCCGATGCCCAGCATGCCGTACACGCCGAAGAGGGCTGCGTGACCGTGGGCCGCCGTCATGTTCAGGCCCTGCACGTAGTACAGCGAGGCCGGCGGGTTGATGGCGAAGCCGAGCAGGCCGGCGCCAACCGTGTTCCAGAACCCCACCGCGACGAAGGACAGGATGACCCACTTGTAGGCGCCCAGCCAGGCGACGTCCCTCGACCTGCGCCAGGTCTGGAGCGCTTCCAGGCCGATGAGCGTCAGCGGCACCACTTCGAGGGCCGAGAACACCGCACCGACGGCGATGACCGACGTCGGCGTGCCCGTCCAGTACAGGTGGTGCAGCGTACCCAGGATGCCGCCGAACAGGAAGACGATGGTCTCCGCGATGATGGCGCGGTTGGCGCTGGCCGCGCGAACCAGACCGAGGTTCGTGAAGATGAGGGCGACGACTGCGGTGGCGAACACTTCGAAGAAGCCTTCGACCCACAGGTGCACGAGCCACCAGCGCCAGTACTCGATCATCGAGTAGTGGGTGTGCTGGCCCCAGGTCAGCGACGTGGCGTAGAAGCCGCCGATGCAGGTGGCCGAGAGGAACACCATCGCGATGAGGCCACGGGTTTCCGACGGCCTCTTCAGCGCCGGCCACAGCGCGCGGCCCAGCAGGAACACCCAGAAGAGCAAGCCGACGAACAGCAGCAGCTGCCAGACGCGGCCCATGCTGGTGAACTCGAGACCTTGATTGCCGAGCCAGAAGCTGAAGTCGACACCACGGTGCTGCAGCGTGCCGAGCCAGCCAGTGATGGTCGAGCCCAGCACGACGACGATGAGCGCCCAGAACAGCGCATCGACGCCGAGCTTCTGCAACTTCGGTTCGCGCCCCGACAGCAGCGGCGCGACGTACAACCCCGTTGCGAGCCAGGCCGTGGCAATCCAGAAGATGCCGACCTGCGTGTGAATCGTCCGGCTGGCCACGTACGGCAGGACCTCGGCGAGGGGAAGGCCGAAGAACGATTGGCCTTCGACGGCGTAGTGCGCGGTGATGACGCCCATGCCGATCTGCAGCAGCATCAGCCCGATGACCACGAAGAAGTACTTGCGCGTGGCCTTCATCGACGGCGTGGCCCCGGCACCGAGCAGCGGGTCGGACTTCGGCACCTGTGCCTCTTCCTCATGGCGGTCGAGGCCATGCAGCCACAGCATCGCAGCGATGCCGGCCAGCAGGAGGATGATGCTCACCATCGACCACATCGCGGCCGACGTCGACATCGTATTGCCCACCAGCGGCTCGTGCGGCCAGTTGCTGGTGTAGGAGAGGTCGGTCTCGCCGGGACGGTTCGTCGTGGCAGCCCAGGCGGACCAGAAGAAGAACGCTGTCAGCGCCTGGCGGTCCGCCTTCTCGGGAAGCGCGCCCTCGGTCATCGCGTACTGGTCGCGCAGGGTGGCGAGTGTCGGGTCGGTGCCGAAGAGGCCTTCGTAGTGGCTCGCAACCTCGCGAATCGCCTTCGCGCGCTCGGGCGACACCTTCACGACACCGGTCGTGTCGTCGTAGGTGTTGCGACGCATTTCTTCCCGAACCTGGGCATCGACCGACGCCTGGTCGCCCGCCGTCAGCGCCTGCGTCCGGTCTCCCTGCCGTCGCTGTTCAACGCGCAGAACCTGCAGTGCTGTGGCCTCGCGGTGCAGCCAGTCGGCGGACCAGTCCGGGGCGACATAGCCGCCGTGGCCCCAGACGGAGCCAAGCTGCTGGCCGCCGGCGGACATCCAGGCCTGCTGGCCAAGCTGGATTTGCTCGCCGGTGAAGAGAACATCGCCGTCCGTGGTGACGACCGACTTGGGAATGGGTGGTGCGGACAGGTAGATCTGCCAGCCAAGGTAGCCGAGTGCCCCGAAGGACAGCACGAAGATGAGGCCGAGCCAGCGCCACAGCCTGTGGGTGCTTTTCATGTCATGGTCCGGAAAGGTTGTGAAGAAAGCTCATGCGCCGCCGCAGGCGCCGCAGCACTGGCCGTCGCTGTGCCCCGATGTCCCGAGCTTCGCGATGCGCACTCGCCAGACCTCCGGACCGCGCTGGACGTAGTCCCAGCCGAACTGGCCCGGCAGCTCGGCATGGAACAGGTAGTACAGAGGCTTGGGGTCGTGGTCGTTGATGAGCTCCATGGTTTCGCCGGCGCCTAGGCTGCGAAACGTGGAGAAGATGAGGGGGTGGCGGTCGCGCGGTGCGACGTCGCGCACATCGATTTTGGTGCCGTAGGTGGTGAGGGTCATGGGCTGCGCTCCAGGTCGTTGAAGATGCACAACGAATGCACCTATGGTAGGAAGCGGGGCAGCAGGTTGCTTTGACGGACGTCAAGGCAGTTGAGGGTGGCCCGCCGGACGCGCTGCGCCCGGATAGGGCAGAGCACTGTCCGTCAGGCGCGCGCCGCAGAGCTGCGCGGCGTCAGGTCGCAAGCCGCTTGGCGGCCGGGTCGTGCGCGCGTTGCGCGTTGCGCGCGTCGCCTTTCGGCCATCTCGCGCCCCATGGCGCGGCGCTCGCCGGCGCGCAGCGCGGCTCGCGCCTGCGGATAGACGAGCGACTCCTCGAGTGCGATGTGTTCGTGCAGCAGCGAGGTAAATGCTGCCGCGATGTCGCGCAGCACGTCGCGGTCATAGCCGGGGCGGCCCGACGCCACGGCCGCCAGGTGCGGCTCGATCTCCATCCAGTCTTCCTCGAGCCAGTCGTGGTCTTGCTGCAGGCGCAGCACGGCCGACACCACGGCGGGGTCGCCGCCGGCTGCGAGGCGAGGAAAGACGTGCCGCTCCTCATCCTCGTGATGGCCACGCACGGTGGTCGAGAAGAAGGTGACGATCTCATCGGCCATGGCCTGTGCCTCGGCGTCGTGCCCGAACAGGTACAGGCGCGAGATCAGCGCCGACAGCTTGCCGAGCGAGAAGAGCATCTGGCGGTGGCACGCGTCCAGCGCATTGAATCCGTCGTCGTGCGGGCCCATGGCGCCTCCTGAAGTCACCCACTCAGTCTAGGAAGCCCCGCCTGCGTCGCATTGACGCGCATCAAGCTGCCGCAGCGCATCGGGTCTTTGACCGGCGTCAAGGTCGGGCGCTCGGGCCCTTCTACAGTGCCCGCATGTCGACCGACACGTTCGTTCCGGCTGCGCTCGACGATCCGGCGGAGCTGGCCAGCCTGGTCCGCCGAGGCACTGCGCGTGCCGGCCGCCGCGTCGCGGAGATGTCGGTGCGGATCGAAGGCATGCACTGCGCCGCTTGCGCGCTGACGATCGAATCCGTGCTCAGAGGGGTGCGCGGCGTGATCGACGCCAATGTCAGCGCTGCCTCGCGCTGTGCCAGCGTGCGCTGGGACGCCGGGATCGCTCCCGCGTCGCACCTGATCGATGCCGTCAGGCGCGCGGGCTACGAGGCCGTGCCGGACACGGCGGCCGCTGCCCGCGGGCTGAGGCAGCGCGAACGGCGCCAGATGACGTGGCGCACGTTCGTCGCGCTCTTTTGCTCGATGCAGGTGATGATGCTCGCGACGCCCGCCTACGTGAGCGGACCGGGCGATCTGGCGCCGGACCTGAAGCGGCTGCTCGACTGGGGCAGCTGGCTCGTCAGCCTGCCGGTGCTGATGTTCTCGGCCGCGCCGTTCTTCGCCGGCGCCTGGCGCGCACTGCGCCTGCGCACGATCGGCATGGACGTGCCGGTGGCGCTGGGCATCGTCGTCGCGTTCATTGCCAGCAGCGGCGCCGCGTTCGACCCGGGCGGCGTGTTCGGCAGCGAGGTGTACTTCGACTCGCTCACGATGTTCGTCGGCTTCCTGCTCGCGGGGCGCTGGCTCGAGATGGCGGCGCGGCACCGCGCGGCCGAGACGCTCGAGCAAGCGGTGGATCAATTGCCGCAGCGGGTGTTGCGGCTGCGGCCCGACGGAACGGTGGAAACCGTGAGCGCTGCAGCGCCTGCAGCCGGGCGACACCGTGCGCGTGCCCGTCGGCGAGGCGTTTGCCGCCGACGGCGTGCTGACGCGGGGCGAGACCGAAGTGGATGAGTCGATGCTCACGGGCGAGCCGCGGCCGGTGGCGAGGCACGCCGGCGATGCCGTGGTGGCCGCGAGCCTGAACCTCGGCGCGCCGGTGGAGATTCGTGTGGAGCGCGCCGGTGCCGACACTCGCTACGAGGCGATCGTCGCGTTGATGCGCGAGGCGGCCTTGCACCGCCCGACGCTCGCCAGGAGCGCGGACCGCTGGGCCAAGCCGTTCCTGTGGTGCGTGCTGCTGCTTGCCGCGGGTGCGGCAGCGGCGTGGAGCGTGATCGATCCGTCGCGTGCGGTCTGGGTCGCGGTGGCGGTGCTGATCGTCACGTGCCCGTGCGCGCTGTCGCTCGCCGCGCCGTCGGCGCTGCTCGCCGCGGCGGGTGCGTCGGCCCGGCGCGGCGTACTTTGGCGGAGGCTGGACGCGCTCGAAGCGCTCGCGCGCACGAGCCGGATCTTCGTCGACAAGACCGGCACGCTGACCGAGACGAAGTTGCGGTGCGTGAACATGCAGCGCTTCGGCTCGCTCCCCGGGCGTGTTGATGCAGCGCACGGCGTGCGCTCTGGCGGCGTGGTCGCAGCATCCGCTCTCGCTCGCGCACTGCAGGACGTGGCGCCGGCGGTGCGGACATCGCGCTTCACGACGTGAAGGAAACGGCCGGGCAGGGTCTCGAGGCGCGCGACGATGCGGGCCGCGTCTGGCGGCTCGGGTCGGCCGCCTGGTGCGGCGCGATCGATCACACGCCGGGCCCCGGGGTCTGGCTCGCCTGCAACGGCCGGCCGGCGGCGCGTTTCGATTTCGACGAGCAACTGCGCGACGACACGGCGGCCGCGCTCGCCGCGCTGCGCGCCAACGGCGTGCAGGTCACTCTGCTGTCCGGCGACGACGCGGCTCGCGTGCGGGACTTCGGGCCGGGGCTGGCGATCGACGCGCGCCATGGCGCGCTGTCGCCCGAGGCCAAGCGCGCCGCGTTGCGCGAGGCGCAGGCGGCCGGCGAGGTCGTCGCGATGGTCGGCGACGGCATCAACGACGCCCCCGTGCTCGCGCAGGCCGATTGTCGCTCGCGATGGGCGAAGGCGCGCTCGTCGCGCGCGCCAATGCGGATGCCGTGCTGCTGTCGAACTCGCTGGGCGACGTGGCTGCGGTGCGGCTGCTGGCGCACCGCACGATGCGCGTCATTCGGCAGAACATGCTCTGGGCCGCGGCCTACAACGCCGCTTGCGTGCCGCTCGCGCTGGCGGCCTGCTGCCGCCGTGGGCAGCCGGGCTCGGCATGGCGGCGAGCTCGTTGTTCGTCGTGCTCAACTCCTTGCGTCTGGCGGAGGTAGCGCGCATGGACATCCTCTACCTGCTGATCCCGCTGTCGGCCGTGCTGGCGCTCGCGATCCTCGGCGTGTTTTGCCTGGGCGCTGCACGGCGGCCAGTTCGACGACCTCGAGGTGGTCGGCGAGGGCATTCTGGAACTGGACTGCGAAACGATTGATCGCGGTCAAGGACGCTGAAAGCCGCCGCACGGAAGAATGCGCGCCGATGAATGGAGGACTCGCGATGGCTGGTGCGACGTCCGGTGGTGTATGACGATGGCCCCGTGCGCGGCTTCGCGCTGGCCGCGGTGCTGTGGGGCGTGGTCGGCATGGCGGTGGGCCTGTTCATCGCCGCGCAGCTCGCCTGGCCCGAGCTCAACGCCGGCATCCCGTGGCTCAGCTACGGGCGGCTGCGTCCGCTGCACACGAACGCGGTGATCTTCGCGTTCGGCGGCTGCGCGCTGTTCGCGACCAGCCTACATGTCGTGCAGCGCACCTGCCAGGTGCCGCTGTTCGCGCCGACGCTCGCGACGTTCGTGTTCTGGGGCTGGCAGGCCGTGATCGTGCTCGCCGCCGTCACGCTTCCGCTCGGCTACACGCAGGGCAAGGAATACGCCGAGCTGGAGTGGCCGATCGACCTCCTGATCGCCGTCGTCTGGGTCGCCTACGCGATCGTCTTCTTCGGCACCATCGGCCGCCGCAAGGTGCGGCACATCTACGTCGCGAACTGGTTCTTCGGCGCGTTCATCCTCACCGTCGCGCTGCTGCACATCGTCAACAGCGCGGCCATGCCGGCCGGGCTCTGGAAGAGCTACTCGGCCTACGCCGGCGTGCAGGACGCGATGGTGCAGTGGTGGTACGGCCACAACGCGGTCGGCTTCTTCCTCACCGCCGGCTTCCTCGGGATGATGTACTACTACATCCCGAAGCAGGCCGAGCGCCCGGTGTACTCGTACCGGCTCTCGATCGTGCACTTCTGGGCCCTGATCTTCATGTACATGTGGGCGGGCCCGCACCACCTGCACTACACCGCGCTGCCCGACTGGGCGCAATGCGTCGGCATGCTGTTTTCGCTCGTGCTGCTGGCGCCGAGCTGGGGCGGCATGATCAACGGCCTGATGACGCTGTCGGGCGCGTGGCACAAGCTGCGCGACGACCCGATCCTGAAGTTCCTCATCGTCTCGCTGTCGTTCTACGGCATGGCCACCTTCGAGGGGCCGATGATGTCGATCAAGACCGTGAACGCGCTGTCGCACTACACCGACTGGACCGTCGGCCACGTGCACAGCGGGCGCGCTCGGCTGGGTGGGCCTGATCTCGATGGGCTCGCTGTACTACCTGATCCCGCGCCTGTTCGGCCGCACCCGCATGTACAGCGTGCCGGCGATCAACCTGCACTTCTGGATCGCGACGCTCGGCATCGTTCTCTACATCGCCGCGATGTGGATCGCCGGGGTGATGCAGGGCCTGATGTGGCGCGCGGTGAACCCGGACGGCACGCTCGCCTACACCTTCGTCGAGACCGTGAAGGCGACCTATCCGTACTACGTCGTGCGCTTCGTCGGCGGCCTGCTGTACCTGGCCGGCATGGGCGTGATGGCCTGGAACGTCTTCATGACGGTGCGCAGCGGCCGCGCCGTGCCGGCCGCCGATCCCGCCTCGCCCTGCCAGCCTGATCGAAAGACACGAGATGAGCCACACCGAAGCGAAAGCCACCGGTCACGAGCGCATCGAGACCAGCAACTTCCTGATGATCGCGCTGATCCTGTCGCGGTGGCGATCGGCGGGCTGGTCGAGATCGTGCCGCTGTTCTTCCAGCGCTCCACCACGCAGCCGGTCGACGGGCCTGAACCGTACACCGCGCTGCAGCTCGCGGGCCGCGACATCTACGTGCGCGAGGGCTGCGACAACTGCCATTCGCAGATGATCCGCCCGTTCCGCGCCGAGACGCTGCGCTACGGCCACTACTGATGGCCGGCGAGTTCGTGTACGACCGCCGTTCCAGTGGGGCACGAAGCACACCGGCCCGGACCTGGAGCGCGTGGGGGGCAAGTACAGCGACAATGACACCGCATGCACCTCGACAACCCGCGCGACACTCGTGCCCGAAT
>CAWIVI010000009.1:0-215985 GCA_963839465.1 uncultured beta proteobacterium | reverse complement strand
GATCGCTGCGCTGCTCGGTCGCGGACGCGTCGCGGTCGGCGCTGTACGGGCGCAGTCGCGGGCGCGACTGCATGTCGCGCGGCACCTCGAAGTCGCGTGCGGCGCCGCGCATCTGTGACGGCGTGCGGGGCAGGCCGCTGCGGTCGCTGTAGTCGCGCGCCCGGGGGGGCTGGACGCGACAAGGCCGCGGCGCAGGCGACGTCGGCTGCAGCGACCGCGGCCACGATGCCCAGCGACAGCCCCGTCCGTCCCGACCTGCCGCGCGTCAGTGTGGCGGCATCCAGCGCGTCACCGGCCACGCGGGCCCACATCCACCACACCGGACGCCGGCTGACGAGCAGCCCGATGCCTGTGGCGATCTCGCGAACGCCGTAGGTGCGCAGCAGCGCCTCGCGGCCGTCGAGGCCGGTGGCGCGGCCGATTCGGCGCGGCGCCAGCAGTTCGGCTGCGCCGAGCGCGATGCTGAACCAGCCGAATCCCCGGGCGAGCGCGGTTGCGGAAGGAAGATGGCGTGTCGCGTTCATGGTCGCTTTCCTCACGGTTTCATGACCACCTTGATGCACCCGTCCTGCTTGTCGCGGAAGGTCTTGTACATCTGCGGGCCGTCTTCGAGACTGGTCGTGTGCGTGATGACGAACGACGGGTCGATCTGCCCTTCCTGGATGCGGCGCAGCAGGTCGTCGGTCCAGCGGTTGACGTGGGTCTGGCCGGTGCGCACCGTGAGGCCCTTGTTCATCAGCGCGCCGAACGGGATCTTGTCGACGAGCCCGCCGTAGACGCCGGGGATCGACAGCACGCCGGCCGGGCGGCAGACGTAGATCATCTCGCGCAGCACGTGGGCGCGGTCGGTCTCGAGCATCAACGCCTGCTTGGCGCGGTCGTAGACGGAATCGAAGGAGCGCGTGACGTGCGCCTCCATGCCGACGGCGTCGATGCACTTCTCCGGCCCTTTCCCGCCGGTGAGCTCCGAGAGCCGCTCGAGCACGCTTTCCTCGTCGAAGTTGATCGTGAGCGCGCCCCCGGCCTTGGCCATCGACAGGCGCTCAGGCACGTGGTCGATGCACACCACCTGCCTGGCGCCCAGCAGGATGGCGCTGCGGATCGCGAACTGTCCCACCGGCCCCGCGCCCCAGATGGCAACCGTGTCGGAGGGCTGGATGTCGCACTGCACCACCGCCTGCCAGCCGGTGGGAAAGATGTCGCCGAGGAACAGCACTTGCTCATCGGTCAAGCCGTCTGGAATCTTGACCGGCGCGACATCGGCATAGGGCACGCGCACGTACTCGGCCTGCCCGCCCGCATAGCCGCCGGTGAGGTGGGTGTAGCCGAACAGCCCGGCAGTGGTGTGGCCGAACAGCTTGTCGGCGATCTCCTTGTTGCGGTTGGTACGCTCGCAGACCGAGAAGTTGCCGCGCCGGCACTGCTCGCACTCGCCGCAGCAGATGGTGAAAGGCACGACGACGCGGTCGCCGACCTTGAGCTTCTTGTTCTCCCGGCCGACCTCGACCACCTCGCCCATGAACTCGTGGCCGAGGATGTCGCCGTGCTTCATGCCCATCATGAAACCGTCGAACAGGTGCAGGTCGGAGCCGCAGATGGCGCAACTCGTCACCTTGATGACCGCGTCGCGCGGCTCCTCGATTCGCGGATCGGGAACGGTGTCGTAGCGGATGTCCTTCTTGCCGTGCCAGCACAGCGCCTTCATGTCGAACCCCTGGTAGTTGCCGGACATGCGCGCGGCAACCCGCATTCCTGGAAGCGCGCGTTTCTGCAGGCCGTTTCACGGGCGTTCACAATCGCCGGGTGCCGCATTCCCCGACCGTCGACTCGAGCTATGCCTGGACGCGCCTGGCCGTGGCGCTCGCGCTGCTCACGATCGGCAGCGGAGCGATGTACGTGGTGGCCGTCGTGCTGCCGTCGGTGCAGTCGGAGTTCGGCGCGGAGCGAGGCGATGCGTCGCTGCCCTACACGGCGATGATGATCGGCTTCGGCCTCGGCGGCATCGCGATGGGCCGGCTCGCCGACCGTTTTGGCGTGATGGCCGTGGTGATGCTCGGCGCCTGCGGGCTCGGCGCGGGATTCTTCGCAGCGGGGCTCGCGCCGTCGCTGTGGACGTTCGCGCTCGCGCATGGCGTGCTGCTCGGGGCGCTCGGCAGCGCAGCGACGTTCGCGCCGCTGATCGCCGACACGTCGCTGTGGTTCGTGCGCCGGCGCGGCATCGCGGTGGCCATCTGCGCCAGCGGCAACTACCTGGCCGGAGCGGTATGGCCGCCGATCGTGCAGCACTTCGTCGAGGCCGAGGGCTGGCGCCATACGTACCTGGGCCTCGGGCTGTTCTGCCTGGTGACGATGCCGCCGCTGGCTCTGATGCTGCGGGCGCGGGCGCCGGCCATCGCGTCCGTTCGTGTCGAGACGGCATCCCCGGCGTCCAGCAGCGCCGGGGCGGGTGCCGGACGGAGCGCGACGGCGCGGCCTTTCGGGCTCGCGCCCGGCCCTGCGCTGGCCCTGCTGTGCCTGGCGGGCGTGTCGTGCTGCGTCGCGATGTCGATGCCGCAAGTGCACATCGTGGCGTACTGCGGCGACCTGGGCTACGGCGCGGCGCGCGGCGCGCAGATGCTCTCGCTGATGCTCGCCTGCGGCATCGTGAGCCGGCTGGTGTCGGGCTGGATCTGCGACCGCATCGGCGGCTTGCGCACGCTGGTGCTCGGCTCGGTGCTGCAGGGGCTGGCCCTGCTGCTGTTCCTGCCGTTCGACGGGCTGGTGTCGCTGTTCGTGGTGTCGGCGCTGTTCGGGCTGTTCCAGGGTGGGCTGGTGCCGAGCTACGCGATCATCGTGCGCGAGCACTTTCCGCCGCAGGAAGCCGGCGCGAAGGTGGGCATGGTGCTGATGGCGACGCTGTTCGGCATGGCGCTCGGCGGCTGGCTGTCCGGCAAGGTGTTCGACCTCACCGGTTCCTACGACGCGGCCTTCGTCAACGGCATCGGCTGGAACCTGCTGAATTTGACGATTGCGCTGGTGCTGCTCTCGCGGGTGCGCGCGCGCTCGAGCCGCTACGCGGTGACCGCGGCCGGGCTCGGGCGCTGAGCAGAGGTCACGGCCGGGGCCGTCGGTAGACGTAGATGCGGCTGCGATAGAGGTCGTTCAGCGCGATGACTTCGTCCGGCTGCCACGACGGCGGCAGCGCGAAAGTGTGGCTCACGAGGACCGGCGGGTCGCCTTCGCGCGCGAGCTTGTCGGCAAGTCGCTGCATGCCCTGGTGGAAGAGGTAGCAAAGCAGCACGGAGGCCTTCGAGACATCGGCCGTGAGGAAGTCCTCGCGACGGAACGAAAGGTTGTCCAACGCAAAAGCGTGCTTGAGCAGCGAGGACACGGCCCAGGGCACCCAGGACAGCTCGTAGCCGACCACCTCGCGTTCGGGAAACCGCCGCGCCGCGGCGATCGCCAGGGTTCCCCATCCGGAGCCGAGGTCCAGCAGCGGACCCGCGGGCGCGGCCTGCACGGCTGCCAGCATCGTCCGCCGCGCACGGCCCGAGCTCGGCACGGGCGCAATGCCCGTCCTGAGCGAGAACCAGACGATCGAGGCCGCGGCCAGGAACGCGATGGCGAGGATGGCGACTTGAATGAACACCATCGCTGGGCGTGGCTGCAAAGCCCAGGTCAACGTGGCGTGGACGGCGACAGGTAGTTCTGCCGGAGGTAGGCTTCCTCGAACCCCGCTCGAAGAATGTTGCGATAGGAGTTGCTCGGCTTGTCGGGCAAGCGTTCGCCGGTTTCGGTGACGGCCACGCGCGCCCCCCGCGCCTTCGCTTCCGCAAGGCGGCGCTCCAGCAATGCGCCTTGCGCACCGTGGCGTCGATGCGAAGGCAAGGTCGCGGCGAGGCCGAGCCATGCGTGGTCGCCCCGGACGTGGACCGCGCCGGCCGCGAACGGCGCGCCCTCGGCGAACGCCATGACGCAGATCCAGTTCGGCCGGTCGGCGAGCGCTCCGACCCAGGGTGCAACGGGCGGCGGCAACCCGAACCCCTCCACCACGACTCGGCCGAACGCGGCGGCCGACTCGCTCCCGACGACGCGGATGTCGAGGGTGGTCTCGACGTGAGGCAGGTCGTCGCAAGGGCGGCAGAACTTCATCCACGCGTAGCCGCGGGTGAAGCCGCGCGCTTCAAGCCATGACGCCAATGCCGCCGGCTGCGAGGGCTCGGCGACGGGAATCGCATACCGCAGCCCGCGCGCGTTCATGTGGGCGAGGACGTCGTCCAGCTCTGCCGGACTCGCGGCGCGCCCCGCGCCGAGCCCGACGGCCCGGCGGAACAGCGACGCAGGCTCGATGCCGCGGCAACTCATGCAAGTCGCGGTGCCGACCTCGTGCACCTCGACGGCCTGCGCGACCCGGATCTCCTGCGGCACCGCGCGGTAGAGGTCGATGCACGCATCGAACTCGGCGTTCTCCAGCTTCGCGAAGTCGTATTGCGTCATGGCCGTCCTCCTCCTTGCGGATTCTCGCGTGGGGCGCGACGGCGACAAAGACGCGCAGCCTGAGAGTCGATTCCTTGTGTGATGTCGTACAACTCACGCTCACTGGGTGCCTTCGGCATTGGCGCGACGTCGGCGCTCGCGGCTGTTGGCCAGGTGCGTGCGCATCGCCGCGCGCGCGGCATCGGCATCCTGCGCGGCAATCGCGTCGAGGATGCTTTCGTGCTCCCCGTTGACGCGCTGCAGGTAGAGGCGGCGCTCCTCCGTCATCGGCGCGGCCGGCTGGAGCCGCGCCCGCGGGATGATCTGCGCGCCCAGCGCGTTCATCAGCTCGGCGAAATGGCGGTTCTGCGTCGCGCGGGCGATCTCGACGTGGAAGCGGAAGTCCGGTCCGACGGCATCGCGCCCTTCCGCCAGCGCCGCCGCGAAGGCCTCCAGTGCCTCCCGCATCTCCGCGAGGTTCGCCGCCGTGCGGCGCTGCGCGGCCAGGGCCGCCGCCTCCGTCTCGATGCCGATGCGCAGCTCGAGCACGGCGATCACGTCGCGCAGCGTGGCGAACTGCTCGGCGGGAATGCGGAACGGCGCCGAGTCGCCGAGGCCGACGACAAAGGTGCCGACGCCGTGGCGCGTGGCCACGAGGCCGGCCGCCTGCAGCTTGGAGATGGCCTCGCGCACCACCGTCCGGCTCACGCCGTACGTCTCCATGATGGCCGCCTCCGTGGGCAGCTTCTGCCCGGCGGACAGGCGGCCGTCGCGGATGCGGTCGCCGAGCGACTCGACCAGCGCCAGCGCGCGGGTGCGCGGCCTGGAGGGGGCTTCGGACATCGTCTGCAAGCGGACTCCCGGGTATTCCCTGGTCCGCGTCGGCTTGACACGGCCACGGTGGTTGACCACATTGTTGTACGACAACGAACGACGTCAGACAAGCTCCACCGCACTGTCGCAAACCCGACGACTCCAACATGCCGGCCGCCGCCACGCCCTCCTTGCGCTTCGATCGCCTGCTGCTGACCGGCGCCGCGGGCGGGCTCGGCCGCGAGCTCCGCGTCCGCCTGAAGGCGCACTGTCGGCAACTGAGGCTGAGCGACTTCGCGGACCTCGGCGCTGCGGCGGACGGCGAGGAACTGCGGCCTGCCCCGCTGCAGGATCGCGCTGCCGTGCTGGCGCTGCTCGAAGGCGTGGACGCGGTCGTGCACCTCGGCGCCATCTCTACCGAGGATTCGTTCGACGACATCCTGCAGGCCAACATCGTCGGCACCTACAACCTCTACGAGGCGGCGCGGCGCCACGGCGTGAGGCGCATCGTCTTCGCGAGCTCGAACCACGTGACCGGCTTCTACCGGCAAGACGAAGTGATCGATCCCACGGCGCCGATGCGGCCCGACGGGCACTACGGCTCTCGAAGGCCTTCGGCGAGAACCTGGCGCAGTTCTACTGGGACCGCTGGGGCATCGAAACCGTGAGCCTGCGCATCGGCTCGTCGTTTCCCGAGCCGAAGGACCGCCGCATGCTGGCCACCTGGCTCAGCTACGACGATCTCGAGCGGCTCGTCGTCGCCGCCCTCACTGCGCCGGTCGTGCGGCCACACGGTGATCTACGGCATGTCCGACAACACCACCCGCTGGTGGGACAACACACCGGCAGCGCATCTCGGCTTCCGCCCGCGCGACAGCTCGGAGCCCTTCCGCGACGCCGTGCAGGCGCGCCAGCCCGCTCCGGACCGCAACGACCCCGCAACCGTCTACCAGGGGGGCGCCTTCGTGACGAAGGGCCCCTACGACCGATGACGACAACACCAGGAGCCAACGCATGAAGATCCGCCGCAGCCTGTCCGCCGCCGCCTTGTCGCTGCTCACCGCCGGCGCATCGCTCGCACAGACCATGAAGGCCGCCGACGTGCACCCGCCGGGCTACCCGACGGTGGCCGCGGTGGAAAGCATGGGCAAGAAGATCGAGGCTGCGACGAACGGCCGCATCAAGTTCCAGATGTTCCCCGGCAGCGTGCTCGGCGCCGAGAAGGAGATGATCGAGCAGACGCAGGTGGGCGCGATCCAGCTGCTGCGCACGTCGCTCGGGCCGGTGGGCCCGGTGGTGCCCGAGGTGAACGTGTTCAACATGCCGTTCGTCTTCCGCGACCCGGCGCACATGCGCGCGGTGATCGACGGCCCGATCGGCCAGGAGATGCTCGACAAGATCTCGGCCTCGCCCGGCCAAGCTCGTCGCGTTGGCGTGGATGGACGGCGGCTCGCGCAGCCTCTACACCAAGAAGCCGGTGCGCAAGCCGGAGGATCTCAAGGGCCAGAAGATCCGCATGATGGGCAACCCCTTGTTCGTCGACACGATGAACGCGATGGGCGGCAACGGCATCAGCATGGGCTACGGCGAAGTGTTCACCGCCATCCAGACCGGCGTGGTCGACGGCGCGGAGAACAACCCGCCGACGCTGCTCACCGCGAACCACTACCAGGCGGGCGCGAAGTACTACACGCAGACCAACCACCTCATCATTCCCGAGATCCTCGTGATGTCGAAGGTGGCCTGGGACAAGCTCACGCCGGCCGACCAGGCGCTGTTCAAGAAGTTCGGCCGCGAGGCGCAGCTCGAGCAGCGCAAGCTGTGGGATGCCTACACGCGTGGATGCCGTCGCCAAGCTCAAGGCCGCGGGCGTTGAGTTCATCGACATCGACAACAAGGCCTTCTTCGACGCCACGGCGCCGGTGCGCGCCAAGTACGGCGCGCAGTACTCCGACCTGATGAAGCGGATCGAAGCCGTCAAGTGAAGGGCGGCCGCACGGACCACCCGCTCGGCGGGCCGCTGGACGCCCTCTACCTGGCCAGCATCTGGCTGGCCGGCGTCGGCCATCGCGCTGATGTCGCGTCATCGTCCCCTGGGGCGTGTTCACCCGCTACGTGCTGGGCACCGGCTCGCAGTGGCCGGAGCCGATCGCGATCCTGCTCATGCTGGTGTTCACGTTCATCGGCGCGGCGGCGGCCTACCGGGCCGGCGCGCACATCGCGGTGACGATGCTGACGGACCGGCTCGCGCCGCGCGTGCAACGCGCCTTCGCGTTCGTGGTCGACGTGCTGATGCTGCTCGTCTGCGCGTTCGTCGCGTGGTACGGCACGCAGCTGTGCATCGCGCACGATGGGGCAGACGATCAGCGAATTGCCGTGGCTGCCGGTGGGCGTGACGTATGCGCCGCTGCCGATCGGCGCCGCGCTCACGCTCCTCTTCGTGCTGGAGCGCATGGCCTTCGGCGAGCAGTCGCATCGTCGCGTGGTCGAGCGGCACGGCGGCGATCGCGGAAGGCGCCCTGATGGACACCTTCGTGCTGCTCGGCAGCTTCTTCGGCCTGATGATCATCGGCGTGCCGATCGCCTATGCGCTCGGCCTCGCGGCGCTCGTCGGTGCGCTGTGGATCGACATCCCGCTGGACGCGGTGATGATCCAGCTCGCGTCGGGCGTCAACAAGTTCTCGCTGCTGGCGATCCCGTTCTTCGTGCTGGCCGGCGCCATCATGGCCGAGGGCGGGATGGCGCGGCGGCTGGTCGCCTTTGCCGCGGTGCTGGTGGGCTTCATCCGCGGCGGGCTGTCGCTGGTGAACATCCTCGCGTCCACCTTCTTCGGCGCCATCTCCGGCTCGTCGGTGGCCGACACGGCCTCCATCGGCTCGGTGCTGATTCCCGAGATGGAGAAGAAGGGCTACCCGCGCGACTTCGCGACCGCCGTGACGGTGAGCGGCTCGGTGCAGGCCATCCTGATTCCGCCGAGCCACAACGCGGTGCTGTACTCGCTGGCCGCCGGCGGCACGGTGTCGATCGCCGCGCTGTTCATGGCCGGCGTGCTGCCCGGGCTGCTGATGGGCCTGACGCTCGCGGCGCTGTGCCTGATCGTCGCGAAGAAGAACAACTACCCCAAGGGCGAGGTGGTGCCGCTGCGGCAGGCGCTGAAGATCTGCGGGGATGCGCTGTGGGGCCTGATGACGATGGTCATCATCCTCGGCGGCATCCTGTCGGGCGTGTTCACCGCGAACGAGTCGGCATCGATCGCGGTGCTGTGGGCGTTCTTCGTGACGATGTTCATCTATCGCGACTACAAGTGGCGCGACCTGCCCAAGCTCGTGCACCGCACGGTGAAGACGGTGACGATCGTGATGATCCTCATCGGCTTCGCGGCCTGCTTCGGCTACCTGATGACGCTGATGCAGATCCCGCTGAAGGTGACCGCCTTCCTCACGAGCCTGTCGAACGACAAGTACGTGATCCTCGGCCTCATCAACGTGCTGCTGCTCGTGCTCGGCTGCCTGATGGACATGTCGCCGCTGATCCTGATCCTCACGCCGATCCTGCTGCCGGTGGTGAAGCTGCTCGGCGTGGACCCGGTGCACTTCGGCATGATCATGATGGTCAACCTCGGCATCGGCCTGCATCACGCCGCCGGTGGGCACGGTGCTCTTCGTCGGCAGCGCGATCTCGAAGCTGCCGATCGGCGCCGTGACGCGCGCGATGAAGCCGTTCTTCGTCGCGCTGTTCATCGTGCTGATGATGGTGACCTACATCCCTTGGCTGTCGCTGTGGCTGCCGCGGCTGATGGGGCTCTGAGGGCCGTGGCATGACGACCGCCGTGTACGTCTCGAACGCGGACAGCGGCAGCGTGTCGGTGCTGGGGCTGGACGAGGAGCGCGGCACGCTGGTGACGTTGCAGACGCTCGACCTCGGCGGCACCTTGATGCCGATGGCGCTGTCGCCGGATCGGAGGCGGCTGTTCGTGGCCCGGCGCAGCGAGCCGTTGGCGGCGATCACGCTCGGGATCGACAGCGCCACCGGCACGCTTGCGCTCGTCGGCGAAGCGCCGTTGCCGGCGAGCATGGCCTTCATCGCCACGGATGCAACCGGCCGCTGGCTGCTGAGCGCCTCGTATCCGGAGCACGTGGTGGCGGTCTCGCGCATCGGTGACGACGGCATCGTGCTGCCGGCACACCAGGTGCAGCGCACGGGCCAGCATGCGCACGCGATCCGCTGCGACGCGTCGAACCGCTACGCGTTCTCGACGTCGCTCGGGGCCGATGCCGTGCACCAATGGCGATTCGACGAGCGCACCGGCCTGCTGCGCGAGAACGAGGCGGCGCATTGCCTCCGGTTGCGGCCGGGCGCGGGGCCTCGGCACCTCGAGTTCCATCCGAACGGACGCTGGGTCTATCTGCTGAACGAGCTCGATGCGACGCTGGACGTGCTGGCCCTGGACGCCCCGATCGGCGTGCTGGCCCCCTCACGGACGCGCGCGACGCTGCCCGACGGCTTCAGCGGCAAGCCTTGGGCCGCCGACCTGCACCTGCGGCCGGACGGCCGCTTCCTCTACACCAGCGAGCGCACGTCGAGCACGCTGGCCGGCTTCGCCGTGGAGGACGACGGCGCGCGGCTGCAGCCGATCGGCCACTGGCCCGCGCCGGCCTGCCCGCGCGGCTTCCAGGTGACTGCGAGCGGCCGCTGGCTGGTCGCCGCCGGGCAACTGGCGCACCGCGTCGCCCTGTACGCCATTGACGACGCGGCGGGGCGGCTCGTGCCGCATGGCGAACACGAGGTGGGTCTGAACCCGAACTGGGTGGAGACGCTGGCGCTCGCTTGAACGGGCGAAGTCAGCACTCACCGGACCCCCAGTATCTGCGGCAAGGCGACTTCACCTTTCGGACTCGAACCGGATGGTGCCGAGCGCATGGCCGGACAGCCGCCCGCGCAGCGCGTAGTCCACCCTGCGAGCGCTCGCCCGTGGCCAGCGCGATCACCTGGCGCACGGCGGCCAGTGCCGACACCGACACGGGCACCGTGATGACGGTCTCTCCAAAACGCGGCACGCTGCCGCGCGCGTCGCTCACGCCGGTGGCGAACGTCGATCCATGCACGTCCAGCGTCATCGAGATGCCGTCGAACTCCAGCGCCGCATCGTTCGGGTTCTGCACGCGCAGCTTCACCGCCATGCGCACCTCCATCCCCTCGCCGGGCAAGGGCTCGATGCCCACGACGTTCACCTGCACCGGCTCGCTCAAACCCAGGCCGGCACAACCGGCCAGCACGCAGCCGATCGCCAGAGCCCCGGTGCGTCGCCACCACGTGCGCCTGTCCATGGATCTCTCCTTGCCGACCGATGGTCATCTAAAGGGAGCTCGCTATTCGTCTTCCCAGAACGCCTTCGTCACGCCCTGGCTGCGCATCAGCGCGACGATGCGCTCGCGCGGGATCACGCCGCAGCGCTGGCCCCAAGCGTCGTACTGCGCCGCCATCTCGGCGACGCGCTCGGGATGCTGCGCGGCAAGATCGTTCGTCTCGGTGCGGTCGCGCTCCATGTCGTAGAGCTCCCACGCGCCGGGGTACTTGCGCACCAGCTTCCATCGGCCCATGCGCACTGCGGCGTTGCCTTCGTGCTCCCAGAACATCGGCGGGCGCTGGAGATCGTCGCGCTCGAAGGCGGGCGTGAGCGCGTGTCCCTCGAGCGGAGCGATGGCCTGGCCGTCGCGCTGCGCGGGATAGTCGATGCCCGTCACGTCGAGCACCGTGGCCATGATGTCGGGCAGGTAGCCCGGCGTGTGGCGCACCGCGCCCCGCTCCCGGATGCCCTTCGGCCAGTGGAAGATCAGCGGCGTGGAGATGCCGCCTTCGTGGATCCAGTGCTTGTAGAGGCGGAACGGCGTGTTCGACAGGTTGGCCCACGCGGTGCCGTAGCTCTGGTAGGTGTCCTCCGGCCCCGGCGAGATGTCCGGCTGGTTGCCGAAGCGCACGGGCGCGCCGCTGCGCGTGTGCGAGCGCGCGATCATCAGTTTCTCCACGAGCTCGTCGATCGGCGACCCCTTCCGGGATGTCTTCGGCGCACGCGCCGTTGTCGGCCAGGAAGATGATCAGCGTGTCGTCGAGCCGGCCCGTCTCCTCCAGCGCCTGCACGATGCGGCCGATGCCCTGGTCCATGCGGTCGATCTGCGCCGCGTAGACCTCCATGCAGCGCAGCAGCCACTGCTTGTCCTGCGCCTGCGTGCCACGGCGGCTGCGTCGGGTCGCGCTCGGTCAGCTTCCAGTGGTCGGCGAGGATGCCCGCGCGCACGAGCCGCTCCAGCCGCTCGGTCGCGCAGCGTGTCCCATCCCTTGTCGAAGCGGCCCTTGTACTTGGCGATGTCCTCGTCGTGCGCGTGCAGCGGCCAGTGCGGCGCGGTGTAGGCCACGTACTGGAACAGGGGCTGGTCGGCGTGCTTCGCGTGGTGCTCGCGGATCATGCGCACGGCCTCGTCGCTGATCGCGTCGGTGTAGAAGAAGTCGTCGCGCTCGCGCGCCTCGTGCTCCGCGTTGGCGTTGCCGCGCGTGAGCGTGTTGGGGTCGTAGAAGCTGCCCGCGCCGATGATGGTGCCGTAGAACTCGTCGAAGCCGCGCTGCATCGGCCAGGAGTCGGTGGGCTGCAGCAGGTTGCTCGACACGTGCCACTTCCCGCTCATGCAGGTGCGGTAGCCGCCGCTCTTCAGCACCTCGGCGATCGTCACGCACTGCTGGTTCAGGTTGCCGGCGTAGCCCTCGGGCCCCGAGTCGTAGGTGAGGATGCCGATGCCCGTCTGGTGCGGGTGCAGCCCCGTGAGCAGCGAGGCGCGCGACGGGCTGCAGCGCGCCGTGTTGTAGAACTGCGAGAAGCGCAGGCCGCCGGCGGCCAGGCGATCGAGCGTGGGCGTCTCGACTTCGCCGCCGTAGCAGCCGATGTCGGAGTAGCCCATGTCGTCGTTCAGGATCAGCACGATGTTCGGTCGAGTCGCTCGAGCCATGCAGCCATCGCGGACCGTAGCTGCGTCGGGATTCAGTTCAGGTCGCGCGCCGGTGGCGCGGTCGAAGAGGTGGGCGGCACCGGGCGCGAGGCTCAAGTGCACGCGGTCGCCTTCGCGCAGCGGGGATGTCGGCTCGGTGCGCAGCTTCACGCGCTCGCCGCCGAGCGCCGCGATCACGATGTGGCTGTCGCCGAGTTCCTCGATCAGCTCCACCTGTGCAGCGAGACCTTCGGGCGCCAGCGCGCAGATCCGCCGGACGCACGCCCAGCGTGACCGGGCGCGCATCGGTGCTGGTCACGCCCACGCGCACGCGGCCGGCGCCCTCCACGACCACGTCGCTGCCGTGCCAGCGTGGCCGGCAGCAGGTTCATCGGCGGCGTGCCGATGAAGCCGGCCACCGACGCATGCGCCGGCCGTCCGAAGATCTCCTTCGGCGAGGCCACCTGCACGATGCGCCCGTCCATGAACACCGCCACGCGATCGGCCAGCGTCATCGCCTCTTCCTGGTCGTGCGTCACGTACACCGCGGTGACGCCGAGCGCACGCTGCAGCTTCTTCAGCTCGACGCGCGTTTCCATGCGCAGCTTCGCATCGAGGTTGGACAACGGCTCGTCGAGCAGGAAGAGACGCGGCTGGCGCACGATGGCGCGAGCCAGCGCGACGCGCTGCTGCTGGCCACCGGAAAGCTGGCCAGGCCGGCGATCGAGCAGGTGCCCGATGTCGACCTTGCCGGCGGCGTCGGCCACGGCCTTCGTGATGGTGTCGCCGCGGTCTGCCCGACCATCTTCAGCGGAAAGCCGATGTTCTGAGCCACCGTCATGTGCGGGTACAGCGCGTAGCTCTGGAACACCATCGCCACGTCGCGCTCGCCGGGCTCCTTGTCGGTCACCTTCTCGCCGTCGAGGTAGACGTTGCCGGCGTTCACGGATTCGAGGCCCGCGAGGATGCGCAGCGTCGTCGTCTTGCCGGAGCCGGAAGGTCCGAGCAGCACGAAGAACTCGCCCGCTTCGATCTCCAGGTCGATGCCGTGGAGCACGGTGACGGTGCCGTGCCGCTTGACCACGCCCTGGATGGCAACGCTGCCTTGCTGGTTCATCGCCGCCCCCCGCCCTTCACCGCGCCAACCGTCAGCCCCTTCACGATGTGCCGTTGCGCCAGCAACCCGAGAACGATCACCGGCGCCATCGCCACCATCGCCCCCGCGGCCAACCGCGCCCACTGCGTCTGCTCGACCGAAATGAAGTTGAACATCGCCACCGTCACCGGCCGCACGCGATTGCCGCCAAGCACCACGGCAAACAGAAACTCGTTCCAGGCGTTCAGGAACACGAACACCGTCGTCACCGCGATGCCCCCGCGCACCTGCGGCAGGATCACGTGCCATAGCGCGCGCAGCCGCCCCGCGCGGTCCAGCAGCGCCGCCTCTTCCATCTCGAACGGCACGTCCTCGAAGTACGACACCATCAGCCAGATCGCGAATGGGAGCGAGAACGTGAGGTAGATGGCGATCATGCCGGCGTAGGTGTCGAGCCCGCCGACGCGCTGCAAGGCCAGGTAGTACGGGATGATCAGTCCGACCGGCGGCAGCATCTGCGTGGCGAGCACGTAGAAGCCGCTCGCCCGCTTGGCCGGATATCGCAAGCGCGCCAACGCATACGCGGCAGGCACCGCGAAGAGCATCGTCAGCAGCGTCGTGGAGACCGACACCACCATGCTCGACACCAGGTTCGGCACGATCGACGACGAGCCGAAGAGCACTTCACGATAGTTCGCCAGTGTCGGCGTGAACCACCACACCGGCGGGTAGGCGAGCACGTCGCGTTCCGTCTTGAACGACGTGAGCAGCGCCCACAGCACCGGGAAGGCCCAGATGGACAGCAGCCCTCCGGCCACGGCGGCACAGCGCCAGGCGACGCACGAGCAGCGCATTCCTCATGCAGGCGCCCTCCTGCGGCGGAACAGCAGCCACGACACCGCCAGCGTGATGGCCAGCAGCACCACCGCGAGCGACGCGCCGTAGCCGAGGTTCAGCTCCGAGAACGACGTGCGATACGCATACAGATTCAGGATCTCGGTGGACGAGCCCGGGCCGCCGCCGGTGGCCGCGAAGATCGCCGCGAAGGCGGACAGCGCCGTCATCGTGCGCAGGATGACCACCATCACCACCGCCGGCCGGATCAGCGGCAGCGTGATGTGCACGAACCGCTTCCAGGCGGTGGCGCGGTCCAGCCGCGCGGCCTCGTAGATGTCCGGCGGCAGCGTGGCGAGCGTGGCCAGCAGCACGAGGAAGGCGAACGGCGTCCACTGCCACGTGTGGATCGCGATCACCGAGATCAGCGCGAGCTGCGGGTCGCCGAGCCAGTTGTGGCTGCCGAGGCCCAGCGCGCGCGTGACGAGATCGACGAGGCCGAAGTCGGGCGCCAGCACCAGCGTGCGCCAGAAGAGGCCGACCACCACGGGCGCGAGCACGATGGGCAGGATGGCCGCCACGCGCAGCACGCCCTGCCCGCGCGGGATCTGCAGCACGAGCAGCGCAAGCGACAGGCCCACGACCACCTGCAGCACCACGGTGGACGCCGTGTAGACGAACGTGAGCGCGAGCGAATTCCAGAAGCGCGGGTCCGCGCCCATCTTGGCGTAGTTGTCCACGCCCGCGAAGCCGGACAGCCACGGCATGCCCAGGTCCAGGCGCTGCAGGCTCGTCCAGCCGAGGTAGACGAGCGGCGCGGTGGTGGTGAGCAGCAGCAGCACCAACGCCGGCCCGAGCAGCGCCAGCGCGAAGCCGCGCTCGCGCTTCTCGAACTCGCTCACCGCGCTTCAGCCCTTCATCACTTGCTGGATGCGCGCCTGCGCTTCGTCCAGCGCTTCCTTCGGCTTCTTCTGCCCGACCAGCGCGCCCTGGATGCTGGTGGCCATCGCTTCGCCGACGGCCGGCCATTGCGGCACGCGCGGGCGCCACTCGACGTCGGTATCCTGCTCGAGCGACTGCAGCGCGGCCGAAATGAAGTTGTCTCCCGCGCCCTGCATCGCAGCGGCGAACTCCGGTGCGCGCCACAGCGACGTGCGGTTCAGGCCCGAGCGCTTGGCCGGCCCCGCGAACTTCCAAGAGGTTCGCGCCTGCGTCTCGGCCGACGTGGCCCAGGTGATGAAGAGCCACGTGGCCTTCTTGGCCTTCTCGCTCAGCGCCGCGTTGATCGGGAAGCCCCAGTTCCAGATCGACGTCACGCGCTTGCCGCTCGGGCCGGCGGGCCAGCGGGCATAGGCGATCTTGCCGACGACCTTCGACTTCTCCGGATTGGTGATCACCGCAGCCGACGAGTGCGCGTCGAGATAACACGCCACGGTGCCCTGCGAGAACGCGTCGGCGATGTCGGGCCAGTTCCAGTTGCGCACCGCCGGCGGCGCGTACTGCGTCAGCGCGTCCACGTACCACTCGAGCGCGCGCACCGCCTCGGGCGAGTTGACGACGAGATCCTTGCCCTTGAACCACTGGCCGCCGAAGCCGCGGAAGATCGAGGGGTAGATGTACATGTTCTGGCCGGCGCCCGCGAAGCCGCGCATCACGAGGCCCGAGACGCGGTTCGCCGGGTCGTTCAGCGCCTTCGCGTTCGCCAGCAGTTGCTCGAAGGTCTCGGCGGGCTTGAGGCCCTTGGCGTCGTAGAGGTCCTTGCGGTAGACCTGCACCGTCACCTCGCCGTCGTACGGAATGCCGTAGGGCTTGCCGTCCACGGAGTCGGCATCGCGCCACGCCTTCAGGATGTCGTCGTAGTTGAACCACGCCTGGTCGGTGAGCGTGGCGTCGTTCAGGTACTTGTCCAGCGGCTCGACCCACTTGTTGGACGTGTACAGCGGGTAGTACATCGGGTCGGCCGCGTGCGTCGCGTAGGTGGCGGTGCGCGACGACAGGTCGAGCATGGCCTTCTGGCGGATCTGGCCCGGCGGCACTTTTTCCACGCGCACCTGGATGCCGGTGAGCGCCTCGAACTGCGGCAGCAGCCCGATCAGGTTCTCGAAGTAGCTCGCGGGAATCACCGCAGCGGAAATCTGCTCGCCCTCGCACTGGCGCCAGTTGACCTTCGCGCGCGCGGTACGGCGCCAAGTCATCGCCCTGCGCCTGCGCGCTCGACAAGCCATAGGGCGCGACGGCGGCCAGCGCTCCAAGCGATGCGGCCTGCTGCAGAACCTTGCGACGCCCCGGTTGCGGCGGCTGCGAGTGACCCGAACGCTTCATGGTTGCGGCTCCTTGGTGTAATCGTTTGCAGAAATCCAATCTAGCATCGGCATCCGCGCGGCGACAGGGTTGCGCTTAGGGACATACCCTCGGGGCGACGTGCGAACCACGGCGCCACACTTCGATCGTTTTCTGCAAACGATTGCAACGGGGCAACGGGGGAGCGGCAACACGATGAGGGCTCGATCGGACGCCAAGGACGTGGCACGGCTTGCCGGGGTGTCGACGGCCACCGTGTCCCGCGCGCTGAACACGCCCGACCGAGTCGACCCCGTCACGCGGCAGCGCGTGCTCGATGCCGCGGCACGGCTGCGCTACGTGCCGCACGGCGCGGCGCGCACGCTGCGCAGCCACCGCAGCAAGATGATCGGCGCCGTCGTGCCCTCGTTCGACTACGCGCTGTACGCGCGCACCACGAGCGCGCTGCAGCGCCGCCTCGACGAGCGCGGCTATTCGCTCGTGCTGGCCGAGCACCACTACGACTTGGCCGCGGAGCTTCGCGTGGCGGGGCAGCTCGTGCAGCACGGCGTCGATGCGTTCGTGTTCGTCGGGCTGGACCACGCGCCGAACCTCTTCGCGTTGCTGGAGGACTACGGGCGCCCCTACGTGCTCACCTGGGGCGTCGACGCGCTCGAGCAGCACCCGTCGGTGGGCTTCGACAACCGCGCTGCAACGCACGCGGTGACGAGCCACCTGCTCGAGCTCGGCCACCGTCGCATCGGGCTGCTCAGCGCGCCGATAGAAGGCAACGACCGCGCGCGCGCCCGCGGCGAAGGCGTGCGCGCGGCGCTGGCCGAGCACGGGTTGGCACTCGCGCCGGAGTGCGTGCAGTACGCGGCCATCTCGCTGGCGGCTGCGCAGGAGGCGATGGCCCGGCTGCTCGCAGTACCGGTGCGGCCGACCGCCGTCGTCGCGACGAACGACGTCTTCGCGGTGGGCGCGATGCTGGCGTGCCGCCAGGCGGGCGTGCGCGTCCCGCAGGACTTGTCCATCACCGGCGTCGACAACACCGATCTCGGCGCTACGCAGACGCCGGGCCTGACGAGCGTGCGCACGCCGATCATCGAGATCGGACGCGCGGCGGCGGACCAACTCGTGGCGCGGCTCGAGGGCGAGCCGTACACCGCGTTCCAGAGCTTCCCGGTGGAGATCGTGCACCGCGGCAGCACGGCCCCGCCGCCGCGCCGGCGCGCCCGAAGGCGGCCGCCCGGCTGACGGCACGACACGGGGAGGACGGCCGCGTGCGCATGAACTGGGCGACGCGGCCGTGCCCTTTCACGGCAACGCCTGTGACCGTGTGCGCCCCGCTTGCAGCTCGTTGCGCACGACGAGGGCAACGCCGGAGACCACCAGCGCAAGGCCGATGAAGGCCACGGCCGATGGCCCCTCGCCCAGCACCGCGACGGCCAGCATGAACGCCACCACCGGCTCGCCGAGCGCCAGCGTCACGCCGGTGGCGGGCGTGATGTGCAGCAGCGCGCGGCTGAACAGCAGGTAGGCGATGCCGGCGGTGAAGATCCCGGTGTAGGCCACGGCTGCAAGGTCTGGCGCGGAGAGTGCGGGCAGCCCGCCCTCCAGGGCGCTGAAGGGAACGGCCAGCGCGGCGGCGATACCGAAGGCGTAGAGCGTGATCGTGGACGCGGGCGCGCAGGCGGCCATGCGCTTGTTGAGCAGCGTATAGCCCGCGTACGACAAGCCCGACAGCAGGCACAGCAGCACGCCCGCCGCGGGCATCCGGCCGATGTGCGAGCCGCCGCCGGTGAGCAGCACGCCGCCGGCCACCGCGATCAGCGAGCCGCCCCACCACGCCGGCGTGGGCGGCCGGCGCTGCACCGCCGCCTGCAGCAGGCCGGCCCAGATCGGCCCGCTGCCGAGCGCGATGGCGGTGCCGATCGCGACTCCAACGTCGCGGATGCCGCCGAAGAACGCGAGGTTGTAGACGGCCATGCAGACGCCGGCGGCAAAGACTTCCTTCAACGGTGGCCGGCGGTTCGTCGGCTGATGCGTGAGCGCGGCGAACACGCCGAAGAACAGCGCGGCCGCCAGCAGGCGCAGCGCGCCGAACCAGGTGGACGACAGGTCGCCCCCGGCGAGCGCGCGGGCGGTGCCGGTGGTGCCCCAGAGGGTGGCGGCCGCGAGCACGAGCATCACGCCGGTCTTGGGATCGGGTCTCATGCGTCGATCGTCGGCCCGGCTGGCGCGCGAAATGTCGAGCAGCGCTCGAACTCCTCCGCTCGAAACGCCCTCAGTTCCCGCGCAGCGATCGCGCGCCCACGCCCCGGTCGCGCCGCAGCGCAAAGCACAGCGCGCTCGCGCTGGCATAGCCCACTTGCAGCGCCACCGTCTCCAGCGGCACGCCCGCGCGCAGCTGCGCTTGCGCGGCATCCAGCCGGCGCTGCCGCACGTAAATCGACGGCGGCATGCCGGCGAGCTCCGCGAAGCGCGCACGGAAGCGCTGCGGGCTGAAGTGGCAGAGCGCTGCGAGTTCGTCGATGGTCCAGTCGCGGTGCACGGCGGCATCGATCGCCCGCGTGACCTTCACGATGTCGAGCGTGCGCCGCGCCTGCCGCGGCGCGCTCCCCGGCAGCGACGCCAGCACCGCCTCGGCCGAGGGCAGCCGCCCCGCCCTCGCCCACTGCGGCGGCGGCGCGAAGCGGCGCACGCGATCCAGCGCGGCGCCGCCGGCGCAATCGACCACCAGCACTTCGGCGGCGGACGGCGCCAGGTAGCCGTGCGAGCAGCCGGCCGGGATCACGAGCGCGCACGCCGCATCGACGAACGCGTTCCGGCCCTCCACCTGGAGCATCAGCGTGCCGCGCAGCCCCACCAGGACCTGCGCATGCGCGTGGCGATGCGCTGCATACGCGCCGCGGTACTCGCGAACGGAGCTCTCGGCGCGCAGCAGCGGGGCTTCGGGCGTGGACATGCCTGGGATTCTCCGCCATGCAGCCTTAAGCTTGCAGGCCCCCGTCACGAGGAGCCCCGGCATGCAACGAAAGACGCCGGCCGCATTGCGCAGCGCGCGCTGGTTCGCGCCCGACGACTTCCGCTCGTTCGGCCACCGCTCGCGCGTGATGCAGATGGGCTATGCGCCGGCCGACTGGGTCGGCAAGCCGGTGATCGCGGTTGTGAACACCTGGAGCGACGCGAACCAGTGCCACTCGCATTTCAAGCAGCGCGTGGAGGACGTGAAGCGCGGCGTGTTCCAGGCGGGCGGCTTCCCGCTCGAGCTGCCCGCCATCAGCCTGTCGGAGCCGGTGGTGAAGCCCACCACCATGCTCTATCGCAACTTCCTCGCGATGGAGACCGAGGAGCTGCTGCGCAGCCACCCGGTGGACGGCGCCGTGCTGATGGGCGGCTGCGACAAGACCACGCCCGGGCTCACGATGGGTGCCCTCTCCGCCGGCCTGCCCTTCGTCTACCTGCCCGCCGGGCCCATGCTGCGCGGCCATTGGAAGGGCCAGGTGCTCGGTTCCGGCTCCGACGCCTTCAAGTACTGGGACGAGCGCCGCGCGGGCCGCCTCTCCGACCAGGCCTGGCTCGAGATGGAGGCCGGCATCGCGCGCAGCCAGGGCACCTGCATGACGATGGGCACGGCCGCCACCATGATGGGCATCGCCGAGGCCGTGGGCCTCACGCTGCCCGGCGCATCGAGCATCCCGGCGGCGGACGCGAACCACATCCGCATGAGCGCCGAATGCGGCCGCCGCATCGTCGAGATGGTGTGGGACGACTTCACGCCCACGAAGCTGCTCACGCGCGACAACTTCCACAACGGCATCGTGTGCGCCATGGCGATGGGCTGCAGCACGAACGCGATCATCCATCTCATCGCGATGTCGCGCCGCGCCGGCCACCCGGTGACGCTCGACGACTTCGATGCCGCGAGCCGCCGCGTGCCCGTGATCGCCAACATCCGCCCCAGCGGCGAGAAATACCTGATGGAGGATTTCTACTACGCCGGCGGCCTGCCCGCCCTGCTCGAGCGCATCCGCGCGCACCTGAAGACCGGCGCGCTCACCGTCACCGGCCGCACGATCGGCGAGAACATCGCCGGCGCCGAGGTGCACGACGACGACGTGATCCGCCCGCTCGACCGGCCCATCTACGCCGAGGGCGCGCTGGCGGTGCTGCGCGGCAACCTCGCGCCCGACGGCGTCGTGATGAAGCCGAGCGCGGCGGCGCCGCAGCTGCTGAAGCACACCGGCCGCGCGCTCGTGTTCGATGACTACCCCGCGCTGAAGCAGGCCATCGACGACCCCGATCTCGACGTGACCGGCGACGACATCCTCGTGCTGCGCAACGCCGGCCCGCTCGGCGCCGGCATGCCGGAGTGGGGGATGCTGCCCATCCCCACCAAGCTGCTGAAGGCCGGCGTGACGGACATGCTGCGCCTGTCGGACGCGCGCATGAGCGGCACGGCCTACGGCGGCTGCCTGCTGCACTGCGCGCCCGAGGCGGCCATCGGCGGCCCGCTCGCGCTCGTGAAGACCGGCGACCGCATCATGGTCGACGTGCCGGCGCGCTCGATCCATCTCGACGTGCCGGACGATGAGCTCGAGCGCCGCCGCGCCGCGTGGCAGCCGCCGGCGCCGCGCTACGAGCGCGGCTACGGCTGGATGTTCGGTCGCCACGTGAGGCAGGCGAACGACGGCTGCGACTTCGACTTCCTCGAGACGGCGTTCGGCGCCGCCGTCGCGGAACCCGACATCTACTGAAAGGCCGGCGAACGCGCGATGAACCCGGACACCCGCAAGAAGCTGATGGGCATCAGCACCGCCACGCTCTGCACGGCGCTGTTCAAGCGCGGCCTGCGCAATGCGTTCATCCAGGATGTGCGGCCGCTGAACCCGAGCCTGCCGAACATGGTCGGCGTGGCGTTCACGCTGCGCTACATCCCCGCGCGCGAGCCTGACTCTAACCTTCAGTCGACCCGCATCACCGTGTTCCAGGACCGGCAGCATCCGCAGCGCCAGGCCGTCGAGCGCTGCCCGCCCGGCGCGGTGCTGCGTGATCGGACAGCCGCAAGGACGCGCGCGCCGCATCGGCCGGCTCGATCCTCGTCAGCCGGCTGATGGTGCGCGGCGCGGCCGGCGTGGTCACCGACGGCGGCTTTCGCGACAGCCCGGAGATTGCGCGAATGGCCATCCCCGCCTACCACCAGCGGCCGAGTGCGCCGACCGAGACCTCACGCTGCACCAGGCGCTGGACATCGACGTGCCGATCGGCTGCGGCGACGTGGCGGTGTGGCCGGGCGACGTGGTGGTGGGCGATGCCGAGGGCGTGGTCGTGATCCCCGCGGCCATCGCCGACGAGATCGCCGACGAGGCCGTGGAGATGACGGCCTTCGAGGACTTCGTGGCGGAGCAGGTGCTGGAGGGCCGATCGATCCTCGGGCTGTATCCGCCGACGGACGAGCACAGCCGCACGGAATTCGCGGCCTGGCGCCAGGCGCGCGGGCGCTAGCGGCTTACTTCGTCGCGTCGGTCACGCACTTCGTGACGAAGCTCGTCTTCGCCGCGCCGGCCAGCTTCTTGTCCGCCGCCTGGGTTTCGCAGCGCGGCGTCGCGGCGCTCGTGACGCGCATCGGTGGCGCACTTCTTGACGAAGCTCGTCTTTGCCGCGCCAGCCAGCTTCTTGTCGCCCGCCTGCATCTCGCAGGAGGCGGTGGCCGCATCGGTCTCGCACTTCTTGACGAAGCTCGTCCGGGCGGCGCCGGAAAGCTTCTTCTCCGTGGCCTGCGTGTCGCAGGCGCCGTCGGCCGCGAAGGCGCTGCACGCCATCGCACCGAGCGCCATCACTGCCACCTTCGCCAATGTCGTCCGAAATGCCATGACTGTTCTCCAGCGGGAAGCAGAAGGCTGCGACTGTAGCCGGGGGCCTACTGGCGCACCAGCACCAGGCCTTCCCGCGGGCCGAGCGTGAGCTGCCCGACGGGCGTTCCGTCGTTGGCAACCGGATCCTGCCGCGCGAGCACGCGGCGCCACCCGGGCTCGAGCGTCACGGTGCGCGCGTCGGCGTTCGGGTTCACGAGCACCATCGCGTTCTGATAGCGCCGCCGGTGCACGCCGTTCGACCACGGCTGGAGGGTCGGCGGGTCCAGCGGAGCGCCGAACGAGACCTCGTACTCGTCGAACCACGGCACGCTCGTGTAGCCGGCGGCGTTGTCGGTGAAGTTGAAGTGGGCGTCGCCGAGCCGGCACGAGGCGAAGGCATAGCGGAAGAAGCGGTAGTCGTTCACCTCGCCCCACACGTTGAACGCCGCCAGCGCCGGGCGCCTTCAGGTTCGCGGTGGCGGTGAAGTAGCGCTCCATCATCACCTGCCAGCTGTAGTTCACGTCGAGCGACCAGCTCTTGCCCATCATCGCCTCGAGGAACACGCCGCCGAGAAGGCCGCGGTACTCGGGATAGGTGAGCCCGTTGTCGGTGTTCCCGATCTGCAGGCGGTCCGGCGCCAGGGCGGCGGCGGCGGCAAGGTGCGCCGCCTGCCCCTGCCGGTAGCGGGTCGCCACCTCGGGATCCTGGCTGCTCACGTTCACGCCGTCCCATCGCCAGTTCGCCTGCGACACGCGGGAGTACCTCATGATCCCGTCGACATACCAGACGTCGATTTCCGGAACCGGGCTGAAGTAGCGCTGGAAGTTGCGCCGCGCGAGCCACTGCGGATAGCGCTCGCCGTTGGCGTCGGGCGGCGACCAGTCGGTGATGTTGATGTCGAAGGCCGAGTACGCCGTCGACCATTGCTTCTTCGCCCCGGTCACGGCGTCGAGCAGCCACCAGTTCATCTGGTCCAGCTTCGCGATGATGTCGTCGTTGAAGGTCTTGGCCGGATCGGCGACCGCCTCGCCGAGGATCGAGTACTGCCCCACCTTCAGGAGCGGATTGAGCGCCTTCAGCGAGACGACGGCCTGGCGGATGACGCTGCCGTCGGTGTCGCCGCGCCAGCCCGGGAAGAAGCCGAGGATCGCCACGTCCAGGCGCGCCAGGGCCTTCTGATACTCCGGGTCGTGGTACCACTTGCCGCCGGTGCTCGGGTCCAGCCGGTCGAGGGCGGCGTTGGAGCCGATGTGCATGCCGAACAACGGCGCAGCGCCGGGGGTCGGACGAACGTGCCGCCGACGTAAGGAGATGGCGGCGGAGCCGGCGCAGGCGGCGGAGTTGGTGCCGGTGCCGGTGCCGGTGCCGGTGCCGGTGCCGGTGCAGGTGCCGGTGCGGTGCGGTGCCGGTGCCGGTGCCGGTGCCGGTGCCGGTGCCGGTGCCGGTGCAGGTGCCGGTGCCGGTGCCGGAGCCGGTGCCGGTGCAGGTGCCGGTGCAGGTGCCGGTGCAGGTGCCGGTGCCGGTGCCGGTGCCGGAGCCGGTGCAGGTGCAGGGGCCGGTGCCGGAGCCGTGGAGGGGCCGGTGCCGGCGCGGGGGCCGGCGCTGGCGCCGGAGCCGGAGCAGGTGCAGGAGCCGGAGCCGGCGCAGGAGGCGGAGCAGGAGCCGGTGCCGGCGCCGCTGCAGGAGCCGCGTCGGCTCAGGAGCCGGCGCAGGCGACGGAGCCGGAGAAGGCGCCGAGACCGGCGATGGCGCGGGGGAGGCGCTGATTCGGGAACCTCCGACGATCCGCCGGACGATCCGCCGCCGCCGCAGGCGGCCACCGCGCTTGCCAACGAGCAGATGACCGCAAGACGGCGCGCTCGCGCTGCGCATAGACCGGCGCTCCCTTTCGCCTCGCATCATTCGCTTCCCGAACGTTCTAGCGTCGGCCAAGCCACGTCGAAGCACTGCAGCGCTTCGCGGCCGGCATGGGTGCATTGCCAGGCCAGGCAATTCTTGACGATCAGCCCGCGGCTGCGCAAACGCGAGATCCGCGCATAGGCCGCCTCGAGGTCGATGCCCAGCGCGTAAGCCACTTCCCCGCCGCTGCGCGGACGCTCCAGCAACGACGCGAGCACCGCACGATCGGCATCCCCGACCTCCGTCGACAGCGGGCGCGGCACCGGCTTTTCCCAGAGTTCCACGCGCCGCGTACGGCTCGCCGGCCACTGGCCGGGGCCCGGGATCGACTGTTCCCGCGAGAACGGCCACCGTGTTCGTCCAAGCACTGGTCATGACTGCAACCCTCCTGAATGTGCAATCTGCACAGGCAGGCAGCGTGCCCGCCGGGCAGCTTGCGCGCGTCAACACCCTTGCACCATCCACTTGGATGGTGCTAGGATGGTGTCATGCCCGCCCACCCCGCCACGCGCGTCGCCCCACGCCCCGCCGATGAAAAGATCACCATCAATTTCGGGCCCGTCGACCTCGGCCAGATCGACCTTCTGGTGCAGGAAGGCTTCTATGCGAACCGCACGGACCTGATCCGCACCGCCATCCGCAACCAGCTCGGCGTGCATGCCGACGTGGTCCGCCAATCGGCCGCGCGCCAGACGCTGGTGCTGGGCATCCAGCACTTCACGGCGGACGACCTGAAGGCCGCCAAGGCGGCGCGCAAGAAGCTTCACATCCGCGTGCTCGGGCTCGCCTCCATCGCACCCGACGTGACGCCGGAGCTTGCGCTCTCCGCCATCGAATCCATCACGGTCCTCGGTGCGCTGCACGCGAGCCCGGCGGTGAAAGCGGCCCTTGCCGGCCGCATGCGTTGACCCACTGCGAAGGAACTTCATGAACCCAGCATTCCAGCGCCTCATGGCTGACGCCGCGCGCCTCACGCGCAGCGGCGACCTGCAACGAGCCACCGAAGCGATCCAGGCCGCCCTGGGGCACGTGCAGATCATCGAGGCGATTATCCCATCGAGCCGCCCGGCCGCCCGGTGGCGCCGGCGCTGCACCTCCACGCCACGCGGCAGGCGAACACCGACCCGGCGGGCCAGTTCATCGCGGGTGTCCATCACGAAGCCGGCGCACAGCGCGCGTACAAGCTTTACGTGCCGCCGAGCCTGGACGGACGACCGGCGCCGCTCGTGGTGATGCTCCACGGCTGCAAGCAGGATCCCGACGATTTCGCGGCCGGCACGGCGATGAACGAGGCGGCGCGAGAGCGTGGCTTCCTCGTGCTGTATCCGGCGCAATCCCAGCAGGCGAACGCATCGCGCTGCTGGAACTGGTTCAAGCACAACCACCAGCAGCGCGACCGCGGCGAGCCGCGCCTGATCGCCGGCATGACGCGCGACGTGATGAAGCGCCACGACGTCGACCCGCGGCGCGTCTACGTTGCAGGCCTCTCCGCGGGTGGCGCCATGGCGGCCATCGTCGGCGCGGCCTACCCGGACCTGTACGCGGCGGTCGGCGTGCATTCCGGCCTGGCGGCCGGCGCGGCCACCGGATCTGCAAGGCGCGCTCCAGGCCATGAAGACCGGGGCTGCCGCCGCCCCCGCCTGCATGTCGCCGCCCACGATCGTGTTCCACGGCGACCGCGACACCATCGTGCACCCCGTCAATGGCGAGCAGGTGGTAGCCGCCGGCGCCATGCAGGCCGACGCGCTGATCGAGTCCGCCATGAGCGCAGGCGGCCGCCGCTACAGCACGCATACCTACCGGGATCCCGGCGGCCGCGTGGTGGCAGAGCACTGGGTGATCCATGGCGCGGGCCATGCCTGGGCGGGCGGAAGTGCACGGGGCTCCTACACCGATCCGAAGGGCCCGGACGCCACGGCCGAGATGCTGCGTTTCTTCTTCGCGAACCCGCTGCAGCCGGCCTGAGGATTCAGGCCCGCCGGACAGGCGCGCCGCTTGCCGAGTCGAATGACCGGCCCGGGATCGGGCCGCCCTCACCCGACCTTTCACTCCAGGAGCGCAAGCCATGCCCGCATCAAAGAAGTCCGCGTCTTCCTCGAAATCCTCCTCCGCAGCGAAGTCGCTCCGCCGGAAGCGATGACGCCATCAAGCTTCTGACCGCCGACCACAAGGAAGTGAAGGCGCTGTTCAAGGAGTACGAGAAGCTCGTCAAGGACGAAGCCGCGGACGAGGAGAAACAAGCCCTCGCCGAGCAGATCTGCACGATGCTCACGGTGCACGCCACCGCCGAGGAAGAGCTGTTCTACCCGGCCGCGCGCGACGCGCTCGGCGACGACGAGGATCTGATCGACGAGGCCGACGTGGAACACAGCACGGCCAAGGAACTCATTGCGCAGATCCAGGGCTCGTCTCCCGACGATCCACACTACGACGCGAAGGTGAAGGTGCTCGGCGAGTACATCGACCACCACGTGAAGGAAGAGGAAGGCGAGATCTTCCCGAAGGTCAAGAAGGGCGGCCTCGACACAGCCGCCATCGGCGCCGAGATCGCCGCTCGGAAGGAAGAGCTGATGGCAGAGATGGGGCACGAAGAGTCGGCCTGAGAGCCGGGTGCTCCGAAGCAACTGTTCGCCTTCGGCCTATAGTTGACCGCCGCCTCGAAGCGAGAGACCCCTCGCTGCGAGGCGGCGCGCCCATGCTCCACACCGCCCGCCTCACCAAGCGCTACGGCTCGCGCTGCGCCCTGGAGTCGCTGTCCATCGACATCGCGGCGGGCGAGTTCGTGGCGTTGCTCGGCCCGAACGGCGCCGGCAAGTCCACGCTGTTCCAGTTGCTCACCGGCCTCTTCGTCGCCGACGAGGGCGAGGTGGAGGTGGCCGGCCACTCGATGCGCACGGCGCCGGCCGCGGCGCTGCGCCACATCGGCGTGGTGTTCCAGCAGATCGCGCTCGACATGGACCTCAGCGTGCGGCGCAACCTGCTGTTCCATGCCGCGCTGCACGGGCTGCCGCGGCGCACGGCGCAGGCACGCATCGCGGAAGGCTGCGCGCGGCTGGGCATCGAGCCCGAGCTGGACCGCAAGGCGCGCGAGCTTTCGGGCGGCAACCGGCGCAAGGTGGAGCTGGTGCGCGCAGGCCTGCATCGCCCATCGGTGTTCCTGATGGACGAAGCGACCGTCGGCCTGGACCCCAAGTCGCGGCAGGACCTGCTCGCCGCACTGCATGCCGAAGTCCGCGAGCGCGACGCGTGCGTGCTGTGGGCCACCCATTGGGTGGAAGAGGCACTGCCCGCAGACCGCGTGCTGGTACTGCACCGCGGCGCGCTGCTGGCCGACGGCACCCCGGCGCAAGTGACGCAGGCGCTCGGTGCCGATACGCTGGAGGCGGGCTTCATCGCCCGCACCGCCTGATGACCGCCCCACCGAGGAGACTGCAGCATGCGCCGTCACATCGTCACCGCGCGCACTCGCCTTCGCCAGCCTGGCAGCCGGCGGCGCAAGGCACGGCCTACGTCACGAGCGAGAAGGACGATGCGCTGACGCTGATCGACACGGCCACGCTCGCCGTGAAGGGAACGATGGCGACGTGCAAGCGGGCGCGCCACATCCAGCGCGCTCCCGACGGCACGCTGCTCGTGGCCTGCACCGATTCGAACCAGGCCGACGTGATCGACCCGCGCGGCGGCCGGTCGCTGCGGCGCATCCCGCTGGGCGACGAACCCGAGGCGTTCGACCTCTCGCCCGACGGCAAGACGCTGTATGTCTCGAACGAGGACGCGGCGGAGACGAGCTTCATCGATGCCGCCACGGGGCGCATCGCTCAAGTCCGTCAAGGTCGGCCAGGAGCCCGAAGGCGTGAAGGCCAGCGCGGACGGCAAGACGGTGTACGTGACTTCCGAGGCGGCGAGCCTCGTGCACGTGATCGACACCGCCAGCGGCAAGGTGCTGAAGAACATCTCCGTCGGCAAGCGGCCGCGCCGCATGGCGATCACGCCGGACGGGCGCGAGCTGTGGGTCACGCAACGAGCTCGATGCCAGCGTGAGCATCGTCTCCACGGCCGACCATGCCGTGGTCGGCCGGCTCGCGTTCGAGGTGAAGGGCGTGCGGCGCGACGACATCACGCCGGTGGGCATCCTGATGACGCCGGACGGCAAGCGGGCCTACGTGGCGCTCGGCCGCGCCAACCACGTGGCCTTCGTCGATGTCGCGAAGCGCGCAGGTGACGAACCTCGTGCTCGTGGGCAAGCGCGCATGGAACGTGGCGCTGGACAAGTCCGGCGCGCGCCTGTGGGTCGTGAACGGCCTGAGCGACGACGTGACCGTGGTCGACGTGGCCGCCGCGAAGGCCATCAAGAGCATTCCGGTGGGCCGGGTGCCCTACGGCGTGGTGATCGTGGAATGACGACGCGTCACCTGCGCCTCGTGTCGTGCGCGCTGCTGGCGGGCGGCCTGGCGCTGGCGCCCGGCGCGCGAGCGGCCGCGCTGAAGGCCACGCTCATCACGCAGGCCGACGACCCGCGTCTCGAACGCGCGCGGCTGGAGCGGGCGTACCCTGGGCCATCCGGGCGGCGCGGCCATCGACGGGCTGCAGCTCGCGCTCGACGACGGCCGCGTTCGAGCTCGATGCCGCGGGCGCCGACGGTGTCGGTCGACGCGGTGACGGTCGACTCGCTCGCGGCCGCGCGCGGCGCTGCCGCGGCGGCGGCGCAGGCCGGCGCTGCGGCGCTGCTGGTCGACCTGCCCACCGACTGGATCCTCGCCGTGGCGGATGCCGTCAAGCTGCCGGTGCTGAACATCGGCGACGCCGCCGACCGGCTGCGCCAGCAGGACTGCCGCGCCAACCTGCTGCACGTGCTGCCCAGCGAGCGCATGCGCAGCGACGCCCTCGCCCAGGCGCTGGTGTCGCGCAAGTGGACGCAAGCTGCTCCTGCTGGTCGGTCCGAGCCCGGCGGATGCGGCGCGCGCTGCGACGGCGCAGGCGTCGATCAAGCGCTACGGCCTGCAGGTGGTGGCGAGCCGGCCGTTCAAGCTCTCGGCCGATCCGCGCGAGCGCGAGCTCGCCAACCCGCTGCTGCTCACGGCCGGCGTGGAGTACGACGCGGTCTGGGTCGTCGACAGCGACGGCGAGTTCGCGCGCTCGCTGCCCTACCGCACCGTGCTGCCGCGGCCGGTGGTGGGCGATGCGGGCCTCGTCGCCCTGGCGTGGCACGCGCAGTTCGAGCGCTTCGGCGCGCCGCAGGTCGCGCGCCGCTTCGCGAAGGCCGCGCGGCGGCCGATGGACCGCGCACGACTGGGCGGCCTGGATGGCCGGCAAGGCGCTGGTGGCCGCCGCGCTGGCGGCGCCGAAGGGGCCCGTTGCGGCCTGGGCGCACGGCGCTGCCGAAGGTGTCGCTCGACGGCTCCAAGGGCGTGCCGCTCGGCTTCCGCCCGTGGGACGGGCAACTGCGCCAGACGCTGCTGCTCACCGACGGCCACGGCGTGGTGGCGCAGGCGCCGGTCGAGGGCATCCTGCATGCGTCGCAACGTGCTCGACACCCTGGGCGCCGACGCGCCGGAGAGGGCATGCAAAGCCGCGCGATGAGCACCGCCGACGACCGGCCCGGCGCCGAGGCGCCGGCGCGGCGCGGGCTCGCGCACGCCCTGCAGGCGCTGCGCGCCATCGTGCTGCGCGAGCTGCTCAAGTTCTCGCAGCAGACCGGGCCGCCTCGTGTCGGCGCTGGTGCGCCCGCTGCTGTGGCTGGCGGTGTTCGCGGCCGGCTTCCGCAACGTCTTCGGCGTCGCCATCGTGGAGCCCTACGACACCTACATCCCGTACGACGTCTACATCGCGCCGGGCCTGGTCGGCATGGTGCTGCTCTTCAACGGCATGCAGTCGTCGCTGGCCATGGTGTATGACCGCGAGATGGGGCTGATGCGGCTGCTGCTCACCGCGCCGCTGCCGCGCTCCTGGCTGCTGTTCTGCAAGCTGTGCGCCACCGCGCTGCTGTCCGTGCTGCAGGCGCTGGCCTTCGTGGCGCTCGCGGCGCTGCTCGGCACGGCGCTGCCGGTGCTGTCGCTGCAGGGGCTGCATGCGCTGGCCGGCGCTGGCGTGCGGCGCGCTGATGCTGGGCGCGCTCGGGCCTGCTGCTGTCGGTGCACATCAAGCCAGCTCGAGAACTTCGCGGGCACGATGAACTTCGTCATCTTCCCGATGTATTTCCTCTCCACCGCGCTCTACCCGCTGTGGAAGCTGCAGGAGTCCGGCGCGCGAATGGGTGTACCAGGCTGCGCGCGCGAATCCCTTCACGCACGCGGTGGAGTGGATCCGCTTCGCGCTGTACGGCAAGGATCCGGGCATCGCGCCATGGGTCGTGATCGGCTGCCTGCTCGTGTTCTTCGCTGCTCGCCTGCCGCGGCTACGACCCGCAGCGCGGCATGGGCGGCACGGCCAAGCGCGGGGGCCGGCGCGTGATGCCGCTCGACGCGCCGCCGATGGCTCGCCGGTGCGCCGGCGCTGCTGCTTTGCGGCGCGGCGCCGCGGGTGTCCGGGCGTCCGACGCACTTTCCGTCGCGGCCGATCCACCTGTGGGTGCCCTGGGCGGCCGGCGGCGCCACCGACGTCTCGCTGCGGCTGCTGGCGGAGCTGGCCTCGCGCGCAGCTCGGCCAGAAGGTGCTCGTCGAGAACCGCGGCGGCGCCGGCGGCACGCTGGCCATGCCGGTGCTGCAGCAGGCCGCAGCCGGACGGCTACACCATCGCGCAGCTCCCGCAGCCGGTGTTTCGCGTGTACCTCACGCAAACGGTGCAGTGGCATCCGTTGCGCGACGTGACCGAGATCATCCAGATCTCGGGCGTCACCTTCGGCCTGCTCGTGAAGGCGGACAGCCCGCTTCACGCGCCTGGACGACCTGTTCGCGTTCGCGCGCGCGGAGCCCGGCATGCTGTCCATCGCCACCAACGGCGTCGGCACCATCGCCGCACGTGGTGCTCGAGGAGCTGTTCAGCGCGCGCGGCCTGCGCTACATCCACGTGCCCTACAAGGGCGTGGCCGAGCAGATCAACGCCGTCGGCGCCGGGCACGTGATGGCCGGCGTCAGCTCCACCGGCTTCGGGCCGGCGGTGGATGCGGGCCAGCTGCGCCTGCTCGTCACCTTCGGTGCGCAACGGTCGAAGCGATGGCCGCAGCGTGCCGACCCTGCGCGAGCTCGGCCACGACATCGTGGCCCAGTCGCCCTACGGCCTGGCCGGCCCGCGCGACCTGCCGCCACGGATCGTCGCGATCCTCCACGACGCCTTCAAGGTGGCGATGTTCGATCCGCAGTTCGTCCAGGAGATCGCGAAGTACGACCAGGAGCTCGACTACCTCGGGCCCGAGGCACACGCGCAGGCGCGGCGCGACATGTTCGCGCGCGAGCGCGCCGCCGTCGAGCGCGAACGCGCTGCGCGATAGCCGCACGACGCCGATGCGCCCCCTGGACATGGGGGCCGCTCTCTATCGACTTTGGCGCCCGGCCCGAATAGCGTAGGTCGCTTCAACGAAAAGTCGCCCTGGAGCCCCCCAACATGACGAGTTCCCACCCGCTGCGCGCCGGCATCCGGCTGCACCGCATCGCAGCTGCCGCCCTCGCGTCGCTGACGCTGGCCGCCGTTTCCGTGCATGCCGTCCAGCGCACCGACAGCACCACCGTCCGAGCGACGCACGACCAGGACTACGCGCTGGTGCAGCTCGCGGGCGAGCCGCTCTCCACCTACGTCAAGACCAAGCCGCCGGCCGGCAAGAAGATCGACTTCGACCAGCGCACGGTCAAGTCATACCGCGCCCAGCTCTCCGCGCTGCGCAACGACTACAAGGCCTGGCTGCGCGCCAACGTGCCGCAGGCCAGCATCAGCGGCGAGTTCGACATCTCCCTCAACGCGGTGTCGGTGAAGCTCAACGGCGCCACGCTCGACCAGGTGGCGGCCTCGTCCATGGTCCGCTCGGCCCAGTACCAGGGCGTCTACTACCCGAACGCCGTCGATCCGGACCTGGCCATCGTGAAGGCGCCGCGAGGCCTGGGCGCAGGCCGGCGGCCCCGCGAACGCAGGGGCCGGCGTGAAGGTGGCCATCGTCGACTCCGGCATCGATGCCGGCCATCCCTGCTTCAGCGACGCCGGCTACCCCGCCCAGCCGCAGGTCGGCCAGACCCGGTTCACCAACAACAAGGTGATCGCCGCGCGCGTCTTCAACAACAAGGCGAAGTCTCGCGGCTACACGCCCGAAGCCGTCGACTCGCACGGCACGCACGTGGCCGGCACGGTGGCGTGCAACTTCGAGACAACCACCGTCGTGGACGGCGTCACCCTCCCGTACAAGATGTCGGGCGTGGCGCCGCGCGCGCTGCTCGGCAACTACAACGTGTTCCCGTCCACCGTGGCCGACGCCCGGTCCGAGGACATCCTGAACGCGCTCGAAGCGGCCTATGCCGACGGCTTCGACGTCGTGAACATGAGCCTGGGCGGCGGCGCCAGCGGCGTCCAGGACCTGCTCACCATGGCCGTCGACAACCTCGACCGCGCCAACATGGTGGTCACGGTCTCCAACGGCAACGAGGGCCCGGGCTACCGCACCGTCGGCTCGCCGGGCTCCGCCGCCCGTGCGCTCACGGCAGGTGCCAGCTCGGTCGGCCATGAGCTCTTTCACGTCATCACGGTCGGCGGCACGGGCTACCGCGCCGTGAAGGGCGAGTTCGGCTCCGGCCCGGTGACCGCGCCGCTGCGCGTGCTGAACGACGCGCAGAGCCCGTTCAACGCGCTGTCGCTGGCCTGCAACCCGTTCGCCGCCGGAAGCCTCGCCGGCACCATCGCCCTCATCTCCCGCGGCGACTGCGACTTCGCCGTGAAGATGCGCAACGTGCAGGCCGCCGGGGGCGTCGGCGCGATCGTCGTCAACCGCGAGCCGGGCATCATCATCATGGGCGCGGACGACCTGCCGAACCCGGCCACCATTCCGGGCTTCATGGTCGACCAGGCCGACGCCGCTGCGCTGAAGGCGGCCGACGGCCTGAGCACCACGATTCCGGAGCTCGGCACCTACGAGTTCGTGGCCGCGAACAACGACATCATCGCCGACTTCACCTCCTGGGGCCCGACCGACGTCGACTTCCGCGTGAAGCCCGACGTGATGGCGCCCGGGGTCAACGTCGTGTCGTCGATTCCGCGCAGCTATTGCGGCGGCGCGCCGTGCTTCGCGTTCTTCAACGGCACCTCCATGGCCGCGCCGCACCTCGCCGGCAGCGCCGCCGTCGTGCGCCAGCAGCACCCGGGCTGGAGCGCCGCGCAGGTGCGCTCGGCCATCGTCAACACGGCCGACCGCGGCGTCGTGAAGGACCTCGACAACGCCACCGTCGTCACCGACGCCAACAAGGTCGGCATCGGCCGCGAAAACCTGCTGGCGGCGGTGAACGCGACTGTCGCGCTCGATCCCGTGAGCGTGAGCTTTGGTGCGGTGCCGGCCGGCAGCGGCACGGGGCGGCAAGCCCGCGTGACGCTCACCAACGTGAGCGGCGGTGCCCAGACCTACACGCTGCAGGTGGCCGACCCCAGCGGCAGCGGCGTTGTGTTCTCGGTCCCGGGCGGGGTGGTTTCACTGCCGGCGGGCGAGAGCGCATCGGTGAACGTGACGATGACGGCCGCCAAGGGCTCCGCCGGCGGACACAAGCAGGCGGTGCTTCGCGTGTCGGCCGGCGGGCAGGTGGTGGCGCAGGCGATGCTCTACACGCTCGTCAAGTAGGCGTCGCGTTCAGCGGTCGTAGGCACCGATCGAGGCGCCGACGAGATCGAGGTCCGACTGCAGCTGAAGCACCGTGATGGCGCCGCCTTCGGGCCTCGCCGCCGGCTCGGCGAGCTCGACTGTCGGCGCGGCGCTTGCCAGGGAAGCGGCGTGCACGGCATCGTCGTCGGCCACGTGGCGCGAGGCATGGCCGGCGAGGACCAGCGTCACGGCGGCCACGGTGGCGATGAGGGGGGAGCGGAGTTGATGGAACGTCGTCATGGCTGTCTCCTGGATGGAGCCGCACGGTGTCGGCAGCTCATGGACTCGAATCTAGGTTCGCCGCCGCATCGCCGCGAGTGAGCAAGTCATCGGTCGAGGATGACTTAATCACGCCGGCGCCAACGCTCTTGGGAACGGCCGTTGCCGCGGGTCTCGCTGTACCCGACTCCCACGAAAGGTTCCCCATGCAGGAAAAGTCCTCCGATCCCCATCCGATCAGCGACCTCGCCTATGACTGGATCACGCTCGTGCAGAACAAGGCGCAGGCACTGATGGCCTACGACCAATACATCAAGGACGCCGAAGCGGCCAACTCACCCGAGTGCGTCGCGTTCTTTCGCAAGGTGCACGACGCCGACAAGGCGCAACTCGCCGAGGCGAAGCAGCACCTCGTAGCGGTGCTGCAAGGCAAGATGGGATCGCAGCGCAGCCGCTAAGCGAAAACCCGTTGAACCGTGCGGCCGGGTCGGCGCATACACCGTCATCAAGAAGTCGAGGAGACACCGATGACGGGCCGGCCCCACGAAGACAAGATGCCCCCGGCGCCGCCGCCACCGAACCTGGCGCGCAGGGATCTCGTTGGCGGTTTTGCTGCCCTCGCGTTGCTGACCACGGCCTGTGGCGGCGGCGGGGGTGGCGACATGCCACCCACCGCGGGCCCGGCACCTGCCCCGTCGCCTCCGGCACCATCGCCCGCACCGGCGCCTTCCCCGCCCGCACCGGCGCCTTCCCCGCCTGCACCGGCGCCTTCCCCGCCTGCACCGGCGCCCTCCCCGCCTGCACCGTCCCCGGCGCCGGCGCCGCCGCCGCCCGCCTTGTCGTGCGGATCGACCGCGATTTCAAGCAACCACGGCCACGCGGTGACCATCCCTGCCGCCGACCTGGATTCGCCCACCTTCAAGACGTACGACATCGTCGGCGGCGCGGACCACGGGCACACGATCACGCTGCTGCCCATGCAGCTGCAGCAGATCAAGGCCGGCACGCCCGTGACCGTGACATCGACGGTGAACTATTCGGCGACCACGCTCGACCACACGCACAGTGTCACGGTGAACTGCACTTGACAAAGCGCGCTGACTGGATACAATCACAGCCTTCGAGCGCCAACAACCGACCGCAACATTGGGCGGATCCACGGGAACCCGTCACCCGGCGCTAGAGACCGTCGTGGCCCTCGGGCACGTCCGGAAGATCCAAGCCCGCCACCAGTCACGCTGGTTGCGGGCTTTTCTTGTTCGTTCAACTGCTCTCGCCAGCCCCTTCCCTTCAGGAATCGCATGACCGCAAAGCAACCCTTGCCCGCCACGCCTGCCCCGGACACCACGCCCAAGCCCTTGCGGGTGAAGGTGCCGAAGTCCAAGGAACGCGCGCTGGTGCGTGAGTTCGGCCTCGACACGGCCACCCTCACCGAAGAAGAGGCGCACAAGCGCCGGAGCGACCTGAAGGCGCTCGTGATGCTCGGAAAGAAGCGCGGGTTCCTCACGCAGCAGGAGCTCCATGACCATCTGCCGGAGAAGCTGGTCGACGCCGAAGTGCTGGAAGCCACCGTCAAGATGCTCGGCGACATGGGCATCTCCGTGTACGAGCAGGCGCCCGACGCCGCCACGCTGCTGGTCGCCGGCGGCGCCCCCGCGGGCGCGACCGACGATGAAGCCGAGGAGGCGGCCGAGGCGGCCGTGTCCACCGTCGACTCCGAGTTCGGCCGCACCACCGATCCGGTGCGCATGTACATGCGCGAGATGGGCTCGTTCGAGCTGCTCACGCGCGAGGGCGAGGTGGAGATCGCCAAGCGCATCGAGGGCGGACTGCAGGCGATGATGCTCGCCATCTCGGGTTCGCCCGCGATCGTCTGAAGAGCTGCTCTCCTGCGGCGAGCGCATCGCCGCCGGCCAGATGGACATCACGGAAGTGGTCGACGGCATCGTCGTCGCCGGCGAGGCCGACGACTACGTGGCCGAGGAAGACGTCGACTCCTTCGAGGACGACGACGCCGGCGAGGACGACGACGGCGGCGGCAAGGCCACCACGAAGCGGCTCGACGAGATGCGCGCGGCCGCCCTCGAGCGGTTCGCCGCCATGCGGGTCTGCTTCGACAAGCTCGTCAAGGCGAGCGACAAGCACGGCCACGGCTCGCCCGCCTACGTGAAGGCCCAGCGCGCGCTCGGCGAAGCGCTCGCAACCATCCGCTTCACGGTCAAGACGATCGACCGGCTGTGCGCGCTGCTGCGCTCGCAGGTGGAAGAACTGCGCCGCCACGAGCGGGACATCCGCCGCATCGCGGTGGAACGCTGCGGCATGCCGCAGGAGCACTTCATCGCGCACTTCCCGCCCCATGCGCTCGACCGGCACTGGGCCGAGAAGGAGGCCGCGGCGCGCAAACCCTACAGCAGCGCGCTGGGCCGCCACCTGCCCGCCATCCAGGAGCTGCAGGCCAAGATGGGCGAGGTCCAGGTGCATGCCGGCATCCCGCTGGACCACCTGAAGTCGATCTATCGGCAGATGAACGACGGCGAGCGCGCGTCGCTCGACGGCAAGCGCGAGATGATCGAGGCCAACCTGCGCCTGGTGATCAGCATCGCGAAGAAGTACACGAACCGCGGCATGCAGTTCCTCGATCTCATCCAGGAAGGCAACGTGGGCCTCATGAAGGCGGTGGAGAAGTTCGAGTACCGCCGTGGCTTCAAGTTCTCCACCTACGCCACGTGGTGGATCCGCCAGGCCATCACGCGCGCCATCGCCGACCAGGCGCGGACCATCCGCGTGCCCGTGCACATGATCGAGTCCATCAACAAGATGAACCGCGTGAGCCGCGCCCACCTGCAGGAGTTCGGCGTCGAGGCCGACGTCGCCACGCTCGCGCAGAAGCTGGAGATGCCCGAGGCCAAGGTGCGCCAGATCCTCAAGATCGCCAAGGAGCCCGTCTCGATGGAGCTCCCCGTGGGCGAGGATGGCGACACGACGCTCGGCGATTTCATCGAGGACAGCCACAACGTGGCGCCGATGGAAGCGGCCATGCAGGCGGGCCTGCGCGCCGTCGTGAGCGAGGTGCTCGACGGCCTCAGCGCGCGCGAGGCGAAGGTGCTGCGCATGCGCTTCGGCATCGACATGAGCAACGACCACACGCTCGAGGAAGTGGGCCGCCAGTTCGACGTGACGCGCGAACGCATCCGGCAGATCGAGGCCAAGGCGATGCGCAAGCTGAAGCACCCGAGCCGCTCGGACAAGCTGCGCACCTACGCGGACGCGATGTAGCCCGGAGCCCTCGGGCGCTGCCCGAGGGCGCTGCTTCTACTTGCGCGCGCGCACTTTCTGCACGACGAACAGCAGCACGAGCGCGCCGACGACCGAAGCGATCCAGCCGGCACCCTCGCCGGCCTCGTACCAGCCGGCCGCCTGGCCGACATAGCCGGCGATCAGCGAGCCGCCGATGCCCAGCAGGATGGTGAGGATCCATCCCATCTTCTGCTCGCCCGGCATGAGCAGGCGCGCCAGCGCGCCCACGACGAGACCAACGAGAATCGTGCCGATGATGCCCATGCTTCAGACCTCCAGATGAAGGGCCCTACGATAGCCCAGCGCGTTCACCAGCGCCCGGGCAGCGCCTTGGTGAGCACGAGCGACGCGCCCGACGGCTCGACATAACCGCCGGTCTCGAGGTCCTTGATGAGCCGGCTCACCATTTCTCGCGAGCAGCCGAGGCGGTTCGCCATGTCGCGGTGCGTGAGGCGCTCTGCGATCACGCGCTTGCCGTCCTCGCGAGCCACGGCCTGCTCGTTGAGCAGCGCCACGAGCCGGCCGTACACGTCGTTCAGCGCGAGCTGCTTCGCACCGAGCGTGGCTGCGCGCGCGCGCCGGATGACCTTGGCGATCAGCTCGAACGCGAACTCGGGCTGCTCGGCGATGTACTGGCGCAGCGTGTGGCGCGTCACGACGGCGCATTCGGTCGCCTCGAGCGTGATCACGCTCGCCGAGCGCGGGCCGCCGTCGAGGCTCATCTCGCCGAGGTAGTCGCCCGGGCCGTAGACGCCGTAGGTGATCTCGCGATCGCGGTCGCCCGTGGCGTAGGCGCGCAGCCGGCCGGACAGGATGATGTAGAGCGTGTCGCCGCGGTCGCCCTCCTCGATGAGCACCGTGCCCTTGCGGTAGCGGCGCCGCTCGCCGCGGCGCGCGAGCGCGCGAAGCGAGTCGGTGAGCGAGGGACAGTCGTAGGGGTCGGAGCGCGGAGCCACGGTGCCGCGATCGTAGCCGCATCGGAGGTAACTGCATCACAAGCTTGGCGGGGCATGCGTCACCCGTGCAGGGGTCGTCCGATTTCTAAGCTTCTCTCACTCCGCAGCGGTCGCTCGGGGGCAACGACAGGAGACTGAAATGAAGACGATTCTGATGACGGTGCTGAGCACGCTGACCTTCTCGGCCTACGCTCAGGAAGCAACGCCCGACACGTGGATGCACGAGTCCCGGTCGGTGGCCAGCAGGGCCGAGGTTCGCGCCGAGGCGATGCAGATGCGTGCCAGCGGCATCCTCGCCAGCCTGGACGACCCCGGCTACCTGCCGACCATCGCGCATCCGCGCCTGCGCGCCGAAGTCGTCGCCGAGCTCCACTCGGCACGTCAAAGCGGCGAACTGGCGATGCTGTCGGCCGAGGCCCACGACTTCGCGCCGGTGCTACGGCGCGCCGACGTACGCCTACCGCCAGCTGCTGGCCGGGCGTCGCTGAAAGAGATCGCCCCCGACCGCCTCCGGGCGGCCGGCGGGTGCTTCGAAGGAGAACACCATGAAGTTCGACCCGCGTGAATTCGACCTGATCGACCCGGCTCATTCGGCCGGCGCCGCCGCCCCCGATGGCGACGTGGACGCCGACGAGCTCCCGGTGGATCCGGCTCGTCGAAATGATCGCCCTCGCCAGCCGTCGCCAGCTACTTCGTGATCGGCCTGGCGGGCATCTTCCTGGCGTGACCGCAACGCTCAGGAGCGATGAACGTGCGCGCACCACGGCTGGCGTCCGGAGGAGGAATACGACGCCCTCGCGAAGGTCGAGCACTTCGCTGCGCTAGACCTCGCGGCGGGGCGGCCATCGCGGCTCAAAGACGACGAGCCCGCTGCGGAACGCGAAAGACATTCGCCCGGCGGGATGGGTGGTCCGGGGGACAGTGGTACGAACAAGCCGGTAGGCACCGACAGGCCGGATGCCGGTGCCCAGCCATTCAGTTGCGATCAACCGCGTCGCCTGAGGCGCCGCAGCGCTGGTGCCGTTCATGGCCACGACGGATCCGGAGCGCGTTCCCGCCGCGTGCACTCCCAGCAACACATCGGACTCGTCACAGCATGTCAGCCAATCGGGGCCGACGCGGGCCGCGCCCGACATGCGAGTTCCGTGCGATGAATAGATGGCCGGATGAAGTCTGAATTGCGATAGCCGCCGATACACGCGTCCTTTTCCCGGTTGCTATTCCGCTGAGCGTCTGAACGCGCTTCACGTAGCTCGTTGCACCTGGGTCGAAGTCGTACGGCCGGCCTGTTCTGGCCGAATCGCCCGTACGGCCCGTCTTCGAAATACGATTGGCGACCCTTTGCGCGGCGGCCCGACAACGTTTCGGATCGCCTGATCCACGAATTCAGCCCCTGCACCGCGGCTGCTGACTTCAACGTCACACGCCATACCCCCGAGGGCGCGATTGCGTCGCCCCACGTACCCGCCGGGTCAGGCGCGGTGCGCACGATGCTGAGCACGATCGAGTCGGAAGCCGCTGGCGCCGCGGCGGGGACGTAATCGCGCCGAGTAAACCCAATTGCCGCCGACGAGTAATCGTGTCGGTAGGATTCGTACGCCACACGCTGATCGGCTGGAGCGCGGCAGAGGCAAAGGGCGGCGTGAGCGTCACCGTCACGCTGGGCCGGCTCCCGGCGGCAGCCAGATTTCCATCAGGCTGGCCGACAGGCTGCCCGGTTGCAGCCGCCAACGCAGGTCCTTGGGTATCCCTGCCTGGAGATCGAACGCGGCGTGTGTACGCGTCTGGCGAGCGTTTCCCGCTGCCAGCACGATTTCGAGCGGTGTCTTCGAGATTGTCGGATCGTTCGCCAACTGCCAGATCCGACGCATGAACTTTTCCAGCGGCGCGGTACCGTCATGCGGCCCTTCGTGTGGCCCGTAGCTGAGGTTGGCAACAACCGGCAGGGTCTCGTTGGGCTGGCGCAATTTCTCGGCGCGGTCGAGGATGTAGACGAGCCCCCATGCCGCTTGTACCGAAAGCGTCGATCCGGCCGGGTCGCCGACAGCATCTTCCGGCATGTCGACCGCGATGATCGGATGCTGGCTTGTATGGATGTCACCCGCCGCAAGATCGAGCACATGTGTGCCATGTGTCTTTCGGCGTGCGAGCGGTTTGTAGTCATCGACATCGACATCGAAGGTCAGTCCGCCAAACTTCTGATACACCCAGTCCTCGCCAGCGCCAACTATCTGGGCGGCGGCGACAGCATTCTGGATCGCGACCCTGTCGAGTTCGAATCCCGGCGTGGACAACATTGTCAGGGCGGGAGGGGGTACCACCGTGCCGAGCGCGTTCTGTTGCCACAGGTACTCGATGCGCGGTGCTCCAGCGGTGAAGAAACTCGAGTTCGCGAACGCGATGCCCTGATCGATGACGGCGATGACACACGCGGCCGGATCGGGCTCGTCGAACCGGGCGGCGAAGGGGGTGGACTCGGAGGCGGTGTCGGCGCGCCGCTGAACGGCGAACGAATCCGATCGATTGCGCGCCGGATGCGTGCCTTGGCGCGACTGACGAAACCCGTATGGCTGCGAGCCGGAAGCGGTGTCGATGGCCGTACCGCAACTGGAGTCGGCCCGGCGACGGCGGAGCCGGCGGGGATTTGCTGGCGAAGTCGATCGGCGGCCCCAGCTCGAGACGGACGATCGTGCGGTTCCAACCGTCGGAATTTATGAGAGCGCGCACGACGTCGAGGTCCCGGCGTATGAGCCCGACGCAGAAGTTGAAGTCCGGCGCGTTTCTCAGCAGCGCTGGCGGCTTGGTGAATAGCTCGGGGATGATGAACTTGTCATCGAGCGCGCGCGGATCATCTGCAAGCCACCGCCGCGTCGCGAACTGCTCCAGGGCGTTCAGCTGCTCGTCGCCATTCCGCGCATTGGCCTTCTGGACGACCGCTTCGTCGCTCGGGGCCGGCGGTCGTGCGCGCCGCAGTGCCTTTTCGGGCTCAGTCGCTGCTTCGGCACGGAATTCAATCAGCAGCGGGATCCAGTCGCCCTTTCGCAGATAGCTGAAACGCGTCGCCAGGGCCCAATCGAGGTATGGCTGCGCCGCACGCGGCGGCGCTTTCTCGTTCGATGACGGTGGCAAGTCGCGCATGTCACTTCCACTCCTCGCGGGCTTCTCTCCAGAGCCAGTTCAGGTTCGGAGAACGGGCGACATTCAGGGTGACGTTCAAGGCCGCGTTAACGGGGATCGGTTCGGCATAGGTCGTTTCCTGGCGCTCCCCCGCCGCGAAGTCGTACAACTCGTGCCCGGTGAAGTCCGTGCCTGCCGGCACCTCGGCCTGCGAGGAGGCGTCGAACTGCCACGCCTCGACGTTTGCATTCGCGTTGTCTGCCGCGCGGAAACGAGCCAGGATGTAGTCGGCCACACCGAGGCCGAGCAGTTGTCCGGCCAGACTGTCGACCGGGTAATGCACGCCCGCGACGGTTCGGTTGATGGCAATGCGCGCCGCTTGGCGCAGCAACTGCTCGCGCAGTTGCTGTTTCGCCGCGGCCCCCGCGGGCGACGTTTCCGTCACCAGTTCGTACAGCACACGCGCCACGGCAAAGCACTCGGTGCAGTGTCCGCTCGGGAATGACCCATGAACCGGCGTCTGGATCATCGGCTGAATCTGCGGAGAAAGTTCGTTCGGGCGCAGGACACCGAACGCGTTCTTGAAGTTCATCTCCGCATACTTCGCAAGTCGCAGGACCAGGTTCACCACTTCCAGCGTCCGGCCGTGGCGTGCCGGATAGAGCGGTACGACCGAACCCCAGAATGCGTATTGGGGGGTCATCTGCGCGGCGATCTCGCGGGCTCGGTCGGCACGGAGGTCGGCATACCCGGCTACGAGCTCCAGTTGGTCCCGCAGGACTGCGTTGTCCCGGGGAGCCTGCATGCGGACCAGCGAGGTCCAGTTGCCCGCGGGCGTGGACGTGTTGGCGTTGGCGGCGATTGCATTCGGCGTCGTCCACTCCGGTGGGTTCCTGCCTGTCGGATCGGCCGTCACTTCCAGCGCCCAGAGCGTCGCCCACTGCTCGCCATTGACAACTGCCGCGTCAACACCGAAGCAAAGTCTCGAAAGCAACTCCGACTCGAAGACAAAGCTGCGGATGCGTGCGTCCCACAGTTTCAGGTGGTCAGTCCGATTGGGGCCTCCGACATCTCGCCCGGGCAGGGTCCAGGCGTGGTCGGCCAAGTTGGCCCAGGGGCCAGCAATGCCGTCTCGGTGCGTTATCAGGGCGCCCGAGGAAGGGCGCCGGCCGCCGTACCCTTCATAGCCTTCGTAGCCCTCGTAGCCTTCGTAGCCTTCGTACCCTTCGTAGCCCTCGTAGCCCTCGTACCCTTCCAGTCCGCTCATAGCTTCCTACCCTCCACGTTCACTGATTGCTATTTGGGAACGCCGGCGAGTTCAAGCGCCTGCGCAACCCGTCGCCCACCTTCGAACGCCGCACTCGGAGACCGCTCGAGAAATGCTGACACTCGAAAGCCCGGGTCGAGCTTGAGGAGTTCCTGGGCGCGTCTACGAGCTTCCTCTTCGCGTCCCAGCCGCCACAAGGTCGCGATGAGAACGCGTAGCGTGGATCCGTGTGTTCGGTTCAATCGCAACGAACGAGTGGCCAGGCTGAGTGCCCGTTCATTCTGGCCCGCTGAAAGTGCGGCGGTTGCGGCGAGCGAGTCGAAGTAGTACTTCAGCGGATCCAGCGGTGACAGCCTCAGCGCGTGCCGCGTATGTCGCAAGGCTTCCTTGCCTTCGTCGCGGAACGCGTGCAGCGTGCCCTTCAGCAGCCACGCGAGCGAATCGTTCGGGTTGGACTGCAGTGCCTGCGCGTAGAACTGCTCGGCGACATCGAGCCGCTTCAGAATGTACGTATTGACCTGGCCTTCGACCGTCATGGCGAGCGATAGAGTGGCGTCACGATCGAGAGCGCGCTTGGTGTTTTCCAGAGCGGCCTTGCCGTCAGCCTGCGAGTCGGCTGACCAGCCCTGCGTCACGCGCAGCACATGCCACTTCGCCATCCATGCATAAGGCGACGCGAGCCGCGGCGCGCGTTCGATCAGCACTTGCAGCAGTTGCTGCGCACGCTCGAACGCGAGCGGAGAGATCCGGTGCATCAGGGCGATGCTGCTGAGAAGCAGCGTGTGATTCTGCAGGCTCTGCGGCGCCTTGCCCTGCGATCGCTGCAACTCGCGCACCATCATCGCGGCGCAGGCCTCGTGCACAAGGCGGCCGGCAAGCGGATCGTCGCCTGCGATCACGCTGTTGATGCTGCCTTTCAGCGTCTGCGACCAAACCACCTGCATCGTGCGGGTTTCGGCCATCTCGGCCTTCAGCGTCACGCGGTCGGCATCGGCGTGATAGGAGCCGGACAGCACGTAGTCGGCCCGCAGGTAGGCGCTGACGTCTTCGAGCTTGACGTCGCGTCCCTGGAACGTGGACGTCGACAGGCGCGAGATCACGTTGACCTCGGGCGAGTGCGACAGTGCCGAGATCACCTCGTCGGCCAGCAGCTGGCCCAGCACGTCACCCGTGGGCTGCAGCGCGCGCGGCCGGAACGGGATGACAGCGATCGTCGCGTGCAGGTCTTCGGCCAGGTTGCCGCGCTCGATGACCGGCTGTTCACCAGGCGCCCCGACCCGGAACGCGCGAATCGGCTGCTGGACATGCTTGACGTAGCACTCGCCAAGGTCCTCGATGTCGGCATCGAGCGCGGGCGTCAGCTGGTCTCGCACGTCGGCCGAGACAACGATCTCGTCGGGCCCCGCCAGCGTCATCAGCCGCGCCGCAAGGTTGACCCCGTGGCCATACACATCGTGTTCGTCGGCGATCAGTTGGCAGACATTGATGCCGATCCGCAGATGCAGACGATGGGACGGCTCGACATCCCGATTCGCCTGAGCGATCACGTCCTGCATCGCGAATGCGACGTTGACCGCAGTCGAGACGCGCGAAAACTCCAGCATGAGTCCGTCGCCGAGGCTCTTGACCAGTCGCCCGTCCTGACCGGGCAGCAAGCGGTGCACGACGTGGTCGACGAACCCGCGCCAGAGCTGGACCGTGCCGGACTCATCCTCCTGCATCAAACGCACGGATTCGACGACGTCGGCCACCAGCACGGTGCGCACGACGCGCGCGATCTCGATCTCTGGCGGGAGGATTTCGGGGATCACGTCCTTCTTCCTCGGCTCGAGTCCAGTCTGCGCAGCACCGGGCCCGCACAAGTGGCAATTCGACAATTGCCGGCTTGCGTTCGCAGCATTGCACCTCTTGCAAATTTACACAAGGGCGGGGACGGCCGTCAGGCGCGAGCGCGCCTTGCGGGGGGCGATGTTGTGGCTAACTCGCCGGCTTGCGCGACGACTTGGCCAGCAAAGTCATGATCGCTTCGACCGGAACCGTGGGCTTCAGCACGTGCAGGTCGAATCCGGCCGCCTGGCTGTCCTTGCTCTGCGGATGCCCGGAGAAGGCCACCATGCGGCAGCCGGGCACCTTCTCGCGCAGGGAGCGGCAGAGGGAATAGCCATCGACGCCCGGCATGCCGATGTCGATGATCGCGACGTCGGGCTCGAAGTGGTCATCCACTGCCTGGAGCGCGGCATTGGCGTTCAGCGCGGTGTGCACCTCGAAATCCTGCATCTCGAGCAGCATGGCCAGCGACTCCGCAGTGCTCTCGTTGTCGTCGACGACGAGCACCCGCACTCCCATTCCGCGAGATCCCATGCCGGCCTCCAGTCCCTGCAGCACGGTACGCCGCAAACCGGAGTATCGCAACGTCGTCAACCCGGGTTCACTTGGGCGCGGCCAGGCCCAGGCGCTCGATGAGCCCGCGATCGCGCTCGAAGGTCTCGCGCGCCCACTGCGCGTACTGGTCGCCCGTGCGGTACCACGCGTCCTGGTTGAGCTGCGCCAACACTTCCACGTGCTTCGGGTCGTCCATCGCCTTCTTGAAGCCGTCGTGCAGGACCCGCACCACATTGGGGTCCATGCCCTTCGGGCCCACGAGGCCGTAGGGCGACTGCGACACCACGCCGTAGCCGAGCTCCTTGGCGGTGGGCACGTCCGGCCAGCGCTTCGTGCGCTGCTCGCCGAACGTGACGAGCAGGCGCATCTGCCCGGCGTCGACGAACTTGTCCCAGCCGGTGGCATCGCTCTGCGCCATCACGTGGCCGCCGAGCAGCGCCTGCTGCAGGTCGGCGTTGCCTTTGTACGGGATGTGATTGAGCTGCACCTTGGCGGCGGCGGCCACTTCCTCCATCAGCAGGTGCGGCGACGTGCCGACGCCGGTGGAGCCGTAGTTGACCTGCCCGGGCTGCTTGCGCGCGGCCTCGATGTAGTCGTTGAAGGTCTTGAAGGGCGAGTCGGTCTTCACCGTGAAGCCGAAGGTGTAGCCCGACACGCCGATGATGTAGGTGAAGTCGGACAGCGGGTTCCAGGGCACCTTCTGCATGTGGGGGATGCGCAGCATGCCCATCGGGAACTGGGCGATCGTGTAGCCGTCGGGCCGCGCGTTGAGCGCCATGTTGCCCGGGCCGGAGGTGCCCCCGGCGCCGGGCCGGTTCTCCGTGACGATGGTCTGGCCGAGGTGCTTCTGGGCGATCTCGGCCAGCGCGCGCAGGTGCCGGTCGGTGGAGCCGCCGGGCGGCCACGGCACGATCAGCGTGATCGGCTGGCTCGGGAAGGCTTGCGCGCGCGCGCCGAGGGGCGCCAGCGCGGCACTGCCGGCGGCGGCCAGCAGCACGCGGCGACGCGAGAGTGCGCAGCTCCGGGTCATGGTCGTCTCCGTTGTTGTGTTTGCGATGCTACGCGGGACCGTACGATTCGGCATGGACATCGAAGCATCGGCCCGGGTCGAGAGCGTGCCCGCTGCGCAGTGGCCCGGGCTGGCGCCGTTCGTCTTCCGGCACAACCGCCTGGAAGACGCGGCGCGTGCGCTGCCTGCACGGCGACCAGGGAGAGACGGAGGCTGCGCTACCGTGCAGGAGCTGGCCGGGTTGGCCGCGGAGTCCGCCGCGTTCTGGCGCATCGCGGGCGAGGACGGTGAGCTGCTCGGCGTGATCGGCTGCGAGGTGGATGCCTCGCAAGCGCGTGCGTGGCTGCGCGGGCCCTGGACCGAGCCTGTGCCGCAGGCGGGCGCCATGGCCGGCGCCTTGCTGCACGCGCTGGAGGCGGCGCTGCCTGCGATCCATCGTTTCGATGCCTTCCCCAACCTGGATGAAGAGCCGCTCAACGCGCTGTACCGCGACGCGGACTATCAGCGCCTGGCGATTCATCGCGTGATGCAGGCGATGCTTCAACCGCGGCTCGAAGCCTCGCCCGCCGATCCGCGCATCGCGCCCGCGGCGCCGCCGGACCTGGCGCACTGGCTGCCCCTGCACCACGAGCTCTTCCCGGGCGCCTACCTCTCCGACGACGAGATCGAGGCGGCACTGGGCGGCGGCCGGCGCCTCGTGCTGACCGCCTGGCTGCAAGGCCGGCCCGCGGGCTACCTGGTGGCGAACGACGAGCCGGCGATGGACGAGATCTACGTCGACTTCATCGGCGTCGACCCGGCCTGCCGCGGCCATGGCCTCGGGCGCTCGTTGCTGCTGGAGGCGCTGCGATGGGGCCGCGGCCTGAACCGCCGCCACGCGGCGCTCACGGTGCGGCAAGACCGCGAGGAGGCCTTGTCGCTGTATCGCCGGTGCGGCCTCGAGCAGGTGTCCGCCGGGGTGCACTGGCGCAAGGATCGGTGACACGCGCGCGCGGAGACCGACATGAAGCTCAAGATGGCCAAGAACTCGCTGTTCGCAGTCCTGCTGCGATCACCGTGGTGGATCAGCGTGGTCATTGCGCTGGCGCTGGGGTTGCTGGGCGTCGCGGTATTGCCCGATCGGTTCCGCGTCGTCGGCGCGCTGTCGGGCCTGCCGTTCGCCGTGATCGGCGTGCTCGCCGCGCGCCGCCAGTGGCGCCTGCCCAGCGCGGCACGCGTAGCGCAGACGCAAGCGGCGCTGGCGCGCATGACCTGGCCGGCGTTCGCCATGACGCTCGAACAGGCCTTCAAGCGCGATGGCTACACCGTGCAGCGCGGTGCGAGCGCGCCCGCAGACTTCCAGCTGGAGCGCGCGGGCCGCCGAATGCTGGTGTGCGCGCGGCGCTGGAAGTCGGCGCGCATCGGCCTGCAAGACCTGCGCGCCCTGCAAACGGCGCGCAAGGCCGAAGACGTCTCCGATGCGCTGTACATCAGCCTGGGCGAGCTCAGCGACAACGCACAACCCTTCGCCGCCGAACACGGCATCACGATCTGGCAGGCCGCGGAACTGGCGCATGCGCTGCGCGACATACGCGCTCCTCGCCGCGGTGGAGAGCTGACTACCCTGTCCAGCGGTCGCGCAGCTCGCGCTTGAGCACCTTGCCGATGGCGCTGCGCGGCAGCTCGTCCACGAACTGCAGGCCGCCGAGGCGCTGGGTCTTGCCGACCCTGGAAGCCAGCCACTCGCGCAGCGCGTCGGCAGGCGTCGCGTCGCCGGGGCGGCGCACCACGAAGGCGACCGGCGTCTCGCCCCACTGCTCGCTCGGCACGCCGACCACGGACACGTCGGCCACGGCGGGGTGGCTGCGCAGCTGTGCCTCGAGGTCGCTCGGGTAGATGTTGAAACCGCCCGAGATGATCATGTCCTTCTTGCGGTCGATCAGCGCGAGAAAACCGTCTTCGTCGAAGCGGCCGACGTCGCCGGTGCGGATGAACCGCTTGCCGTCGGGTGCATGCCACTCGGCCGCGCGCGTCAGCTCCGGGCGGCCGTGGTAGCCGGACATCATTCCGGGCGAATGGCCCACCACCTCGCCGGCCTCTCCCGGGCCGACCTCGCGGCCGTCGTCGTCGATCAGCCGGATGTCGCTGCCCTCTGCGGGACGGCCCACCGTGTGAAGCTTGTCGGGGTGGAGATGGGCATCGAGGATGCAGCGTGCCGCCGCCTTCGGTGAGGCCGTAGAACTCGGTCAGGCCGCCCGGCCACCGGGCCAGCACGTCGGCCTTCAGCGCCGCGGGGAACGGCGCGCTGGTGCAGAACTTCGCGCGGAAGGCGGACAGGTCGTGATCGCCGAAGTCGGCACGCGCCATGATGCGCTGGTACTGCACGGGCACCAGCATCGTGTGCGTCGCACGGTGTCGCACGGCCAGCGCCAGATACCGGGCCGCGTCGAACTTCGGCATGAGCACCGTGGTGGCGCCGTACGCGACGCTCGGGAAGAAGACGACGAGCGTGGTGTTGGAGTACAGCGGCGTGGCCAGCAGCGTGACGGTCTCCGGGCCGTAGCCGTATCTGCGCGCCGCGCTGCACGTGCGACCAGCGCATGCGGTGCGGTTGCACGATCCCCTTGGGCGTGCCGGTCGTGCCCGACGAATAGATGATGTTGAACGCCGAATCCGGCGACGTGCGTCACCGGCTGGGGCGCGGTACTCGCGGACGGCAGCCACGCATCGAAGGCGTGCCCGGGCGCGCCGGTCGCGAGCGCGATGCACCGTTCGCGCGCCTCCTCGGGCACCAGCGCCGCGGCACCGGCATCGACGAACAGCCGCCGGGCCTGCGAGTCCGCCAGCATGGCGGCGAAGTCTCCCGCCGTGACCGACGGGGCCAGCGGCGCCACCACGGCGCCCGCGCGCAGGGCACCGAGGAAGAGGGCCGCCTGCAGCAGCGTCGGCATGCCGGCCAGCGCGATCGCCTGCCCCGGCAGCACGCCGTCGCGCTGCAGCCCGGCGGCGATGCGATCCATCAGCGCGTCGAGTTCGCCCCAGGTGAGCGAGGCGTCGTCCTGCAGCAGCGCAGGCTGCGCCGGACGAGCGCGCGCATGCTCGCGGATCACGTCCGCGATCGAGCGGAAGCCGGTGGTGGAGCTCTGCATGCGCGGGGTCAATTGTGGCTAAAAGTACAGCGGTAGTCTGTCGAGATGCGTGGCAGGTTCGATCCATTCGATCGAGGGGTGGACCTTCATTGGGCGTGCGGTTTGCCGAGCATCACTCATGTGGAAAGGTCGCCGCTCCGGTTCTGCAACTGCCTCGGCGACCTGGGTCAGGAGTGTGTGCAGCCATTTGATGCGATTGCGCAGCGACATGAGCTCCGAAGAATGCATGCGGATGATTGCGCGCATGGCACCTCGCGTCCACCCTGTCGCCGCAGGAGGCGGCGCAACTGCTGGCGGACATGCTTCCGGCAAGGAAGTAGGCGTGCGAGTCGAACCGCGAGATCGCACTTCTGGTCGCGAGCATCGACTGAGGGTGCAGGGTCAATCCCCTCCCTAGGTTCGAATCGTTCGGTGCTCCTTGCGCGATGTGCGCCATCGCTTCAGACTGGGGTGCTTGTAGATCGTGACCCCTGCAGTAGACCAGGTCGACGATGCGAAATCTTCAGATGCTCGTTGCCGCGCCCCGTGCCGGCGCGGCTCGCTTGCGCCAAAGGCTGCGAGCCTTGATGGCAGACGATGGGCCGGGTGACAGCGGGCTGTCGCAGCCTTCCGAGGCCGTGGACGGCACCGCGCAGAACCCCGGCTCGACGCCCCGCCCCTGACGGCGTTCGCCTCGCATGCCGGTTCCACGGGCTTGGCGGTGTGCCCCTATTGCCACACGGTCTGGCAACTGGAGCCGATCTTTCCCGAGCCGGTGAAGCTGATGATCTGCTGGCGCTGCGCCGAGCAGCGTGCCGGGCTGCGGCCGCCAGCTTCCCGCAGTCCCGGAGCCCGCGCAGATCGCTTCGCGACAAGCCGGCGGTCCGCTCGAAGATGATCGTCACCTACGGTGTGCTGCTCGTCATCGGCCTGACCTTGGGCTTCGCCGCCATGCAGGCCTGGTTCAGCGGCGCGGCATTGCGGTCCCCCCGTGCGACAGGGGCTCGTCTCCGCGACGCCGGCGGTCGAGAACGCGCGCACCCCCGCCGAAGCGGCCGAACGGCCCCCGCCGCGCCCACTGCCTGAACCCGCGTCTGCCGTGCCCGCTCCCGGACGAGCCTGTCGCGGCAGGCCGCCCAGTCCGCCCGGCAAAAGCCACCAGCGGCCGCGCGGCCGTGAAGGACATCCCGAAGCCCATGCCCGCGCTGCGCAGGCGCCCAGCGAGATGGCGTGCACCAGCGGCACGTCGGCGTTGGGGCTGTGCCGCCTCGACACCTCGGAAGAAAGGCACTCGCCATGATGTGGACCCGCGTGCTCGTCGCCACGATGATCGGCCTGTGGCAATTCGATCGGGGCTCGCGCCGCGGTCGACTACAAGGTGGTCACCGCATCGGAGCGCGGCACCTACATCCAGATCGGGCGGGACCTTGCGAAGTTCGTCGCGCCGTCGGCCGACATCAACCTCGAGGTGCTGCCTTCGGCCGGTTCGGCGGAGAACGTCCAGCGCCTGCGCTACGAGCCCGGCGTGAAGCTCGCGCTGGTGCAGTCCGATGTCTACCAGGCGTTCCTCGACCGCGGCACCGAAGGCAATCGGGCCGCGGCCTCCATGATCCGGCCGCTGCGCGTGATCATGCCGCTGTACAACGAGGAGATCTATTTCGTCGCGCGTGCCGACTCCCCGCTGAACTTCGTGCACGAGATCAAGGGTGCCAAGATCAGCGCGGGTGCGCTGGGCAGCGGCACGGCACTGACCACGACCACGCTGTACCGGCAGATGTTCGGCACCCAGCTGCCGGACGACCAGGCCCGCTTCATGTCCAACGAAGAAGCGTTGGTCAAGCTTATCGACGAAAAGAGCGTCGACGTCGTCGTCGTCGTGGCCGGGCAGCCGGCCAAGCTGTTCGTCGACATGAAGCCCGAGGCACGCCAGTTCATCAAGCTGCTCAAGTTCGACCCGAAGCATCCCATCAGCCAGGCCTCGCTCAAGACCTACTTCCCGGCCACCATTCGCGCGGAGCACTACCCGAACCTGCTGCCGGAAGACATGCCCGGCCTCGCCGTCAAGGCGTTCCTCGTGACTTACGACTACCGGATGGACTACACGATCGGCCACCTGACCGCCTTCGCGAGGTCCCTCTGCGCGAACTTTCCCACGCTGCAGAAAGACGGCCATCCCAAGTGGAAGGAAGTGGCGCTTTCCCTGCCGGAACTCGGCCGCGGATGGTCCTACTTCCAACCCATGGCGCAGGAACTTCGCAAGTGCGGCATGGGCGTGCAAGGGGCTCCGGTGAGGCCCGCGGGCGCGTGCTCGCAGCATGAGCGCGTGTTGGGGCTGTGCCCGCAGCCCGCTGCGCCGCAGGGCGCGCCGGGCACGCCCCCCTGAGCTCCCCGCCAGCCCTGCGCCGATTTCCCGGTTTTACTCGGGTCCGCCGAAGTCCTTGACGGAAATGCGCATGGAACGCCGCAACTTCATACGCGACCGCCGGCGGAGGCATCGTGATGGCCGCATCGGCGGGCGTCGCCGGATGCAGTTCGCGCATGCCCGACGCGGCCATCGAGGCCTGGAGCGGCCCCGCGCCGCAGACCGACGACCGCCGCTGGATCCTGAGCTACGCGATCCTCGCGCCTCACTCGCACAACCTGCAGTCGTGGCTCGTGGACCTGCGCACGCCCGACGAGATCGTGCTGCGCTGCGACCTGACCCGCCTGCTGCCCGAGACCGACCCCCACTCGCGGCAGATCATGATGAGCCACGGGACTTTCCTGGAGCTGCTGGACATCGCTGCGCGCGAGCGCGGCCTGCGCGCCGCCATCGAGCTCTTTCCCGAGGGTGCATTCGAGGAGAAGGCGCTCGACCAGCGCCCCGTGGCGCGCATACGCCTGCAGCGTGACCCGTCCGCGCCCAAGGATCCGCTGTTCGCCCAGATCCTCAGGCGCCACACCAACCGCAGCCTGTACGACCTGCAGCGGGCCGTGCCGGCCCCGGCGTGGCAGGCCATGGCCGATGCGGTGAAGGCCGCATCCGCTGCGCTTCGGCTTCGTCGGCCGGGACGACCCCGAGCGCCTGAAGCAGCATCGCGCGATCGCAGCGCTGGCGTGGCGCATCGAGCTGACCACGCCGCGCGCCATCCTCGAGTCGTTCAAGGTGCTGCGCGTGGGTGCCGGCGAGGTCGCGAAGCATCGCGATGGCCTCGTGATGCTGGACCCGCTGGTGGTGATGCTCAGCAACGTCGGCCTGTTCGACCGCAGCCAGCCGCCGGCGCCCGACAGCTACGCCACCACGAGCCAGATCGAGGACTTCGGCCGGAAGCTCGAATCCACGCCGGGCTTCCTCTGGATGGTGAGCGCGGGCAACGGCCGCGCGGCGCAGGTCGATGCCGGGCGTGCCTACGCGCGCGTGCAACTCGCCGCGACGGCGCACGACGTGGCGATGCAGCCGCTGCAGCAGGCGCTGCAGGAGTACCCGGAGCAGGCCGGGCCCCATGCCGACATCCGGCGCCTGCTCCAGGCGACCGAACCGGGGGCGACGGTGCAGATGTGGGCTCGCGTGGGCTACGCCCCGCCGGTCGGCCCGGCGCCGCGGCGAGCGCTCGACGCGTTCGTCGTTCGAGGCTGATTCCGGCTTCAATGCGTTGATTCCAGGATAGGCAGGGCCCCGCGCCGGGTCCACGCTCGGCAGGCAAGCCGTCGGGCAGCTTCCGCCCGTGGCCGGAGGGGGTTCCCATCGAACTGCGGCTGCTCGGTCCCGTGGTGTGCGAGTTCGAGGGCCGCACGCTGCCGTTCGTGCGCGAGCGGCCGTACCAGCTGCTCGCCGTGCTGGCCGCGCGCGCCGGCTGGGTCGAGCGCGACGAGCTGGCCGCGCTGTTCTGGCCGCGCGACGACGCGGGTGTGCATCGCCGCAACCTGCGCCGCGTCCTGCATGCGGCGCGGCGCCTCGAGTGCGGCGCCGGGCTCGAGGCGCGCGGGCCGCTGCTGCGGTGGCCGGTCGCGACCGACGTCGCCGAGTTCGATCGCGCCATCCGCGAGGGCCGGCCGGCAGACGCCGCAGCGCTCCTGCGCGGCGAACTGGCCGCCGGACTCGACGATCCCGCCTGCGTGGGCTTCAGCGACTGGCTCGCGCTCGAGCGCGCGCGCGTCGCAGCCCAGTGGCGCGAGGCTGCGTTGTCGACGATGGCGGCATCGCCGCCGGCCGAAGCGCTTGCGCTGGTCGAACGGCTGCTGGACGCGGACGCGTTCGACGATCGCGCGCTGCGCGCCAAGCTCGACGCCTTGGCAGCGCTGGGGCGCCGTGGCGAGGCGCGGCGCGCCTACCGCCGCTTCGCGGAGCACCTGGCGCAGGAACTCGGCGTGGAGCCCGACGCCGCCACGCGCGCCGTCGCCGCTGCCCTGGAGGCCGACGCGCCCGCACTGCCCGATCGTTCGTCTGGTCGCGCACACGCCGTCGACCCGCTGATCGGCCGCGAGGAGGAACTCGTGCGCGTGCTCGATGCGCTGCAGGGCGGCGCGCGACGGCTCGTGACGCTGACAGGGCCTGGCGGCGTCGGCAAGACCAGCCTCGCGCGCGAGGTGGCAGCGCGCGCTGGCGCGCGCTTCGCCGACGGCGCGCTGTGGGCCGACCTGGACGACCTGTCGTCGCCCCGAGAGGTGCCCCTGCGCATCGCGGCGCTGCTTGGGCTTTCGCCGCAGGCCGACGCGCTGCAGCAGGTGGTGCAGGCGCTGCGCGAGTCGCGCCGCCTGCTCGTGCTGGACAACTGCGAGCACCTCGCCGACGGGGCGCAGGGCGTCGGCGCGGTCGTCGAGACTCTGCTCGCGCAGGCGCCGCGGCTGGCGGTGCTGGCCACCTCACGCGTGCCGCTGCGCCTGGACGCCGAACACCGGATGCCGCTCGACGGGCTGGCCCGGGCGGCCGGCGGCGCCGAGATCGACGCCGTTCTCGCCGGTGCGGCGGCGCGACTGTTCTGCACGCGCGCGGCCACGGTGCAGCCGGCGTTCGACGCACGCCGCCAGGTCGACGGCATCGCCGCGATCTGCGAGCTCACCGAAGGCCTGCCGCTGGCGCTCGAGCTGGCGGCCGCCTGGGTGCGCCTGCTGCCGTGCCGCGAAATCGCCGCCGAGCTGAGCGCGGGCCTGGAGGTGCTCGAGCCGCGCAGCGGTGGCCGCAGCATGCGCGCGGCGTTCGACCGCTCGTGGCAGCTCGCCTCTGCGCACGAGCGTGAGGTGCTGGCCGCGCTGGCGGTGTTTCCGCGCGACTTCTCGCTCGATGCGGCGCAGGCCGTCGCGTTCGCGCGCGCAGCCTCGCTGGCGGCGCTCGCGGACAAGTCGCTGCTGCGCTCGGACCCGGACGGGCGCTACGCGCTGCATCCGCTGATCCGGCAATGCGCGCTCGAGCGGCTCGTCGACGCCGACGCCGCGCGCCGTCGGCACGCGCAGTACTTCTCGCACTGGCTGCCGCAGCAGGCGCACTTCGGCCGCGTGGATCAGCAGCGTTCGGTCGCCCTCGTCGGCGCCGACTTCTCGAACTGCCGCGCCGCCTTCGTGTTCGCCGCCGCGCAGGCGCTGCACTCGGCCGTCGCGCGCATGGCGATCCCGCTGTGGCGCTTCTGCGAGCTCACGGGGCGGGCGGCCGAGGCCCACGCGCTGTTCGAAGAGGCCGCCGAGCGTCTGCGCGCCGCCGACGAGCCGGGCGACGACCCGCAGGCGGCGCTCACGCGTGCGCGGGTGTCATGCGCGCTGGCCGGGCTCGACTTCCGGCTCGGCCGCCTGGAGCCCGGCGAGATGCACGCGCGCTCGGCGGTGGAGCTCGCGCAAGCCTGCGGCGACGCGCGCACGGCCATGGTGGCCAACAACTCGCTCGGCTTGATTCTCTGGCAGCGGGGCGCGCTCGACGGCGCCGCCGCGGCGCTGCGGCAGGCACTGCGCCGGGCGCGCACCGAGGACGACGGCGCGTCGATCCGCGGCATCACGAGCAACCTGACCATCGTGGAGCGCATGCGCGGGCGCCTGGGCCGCGCGCTGGCCCTGAACCGCGATGTGCTGGCGGCCATGCGCGCCGCCGACGATGCCTACGGCACGATGCGCACGCTGAACAACCTCGGCGACCTTCATCGCCTGCGCGGCGAGTGGGAGACGGCGGTGGAGCACTTCGAAGGCGCCTTGCGCGTCGCACGCGACATCGGCTATGCGGGCTACGCGCCCTACTTCCTCGTCAACCTGGCGCAGGCGCATCTCGGTCGCGGCGCCGTCGACGACGCAAGCCTCGCGGCCACCCGCGCGCTGGCGGCGGCACGCGAGCAGCGCGACGTGCACAACGAGGCTTCGGCGCTCGGCCTGCTCGCGCGCGTGGCGATCGCGCGCGGCGACCATGACGGCGCCGGACATCTTGTCGACGAGGCCATGAAGGCCGCCCGCGTGCGTGGGCGGCGATGCGCTCCGGCAGGAGCTCATCGCCGTGCACGCCGAGGCGCAGGCCGCGCGCGGGCAGCGCCAGCACGCGGCCGAGCTGGTGTGCGCGCTGATGCAGCGCGCGCTGCCGGCCGACCGCCTGGAGCTGCGCCAGCAGCTCGTGCGGCTGAAACTTGCGCCGGCCAAGGCGGCGGCGGCGCGGCACGCCGCGATGGCACTCGACCTCGATGCCCTCGCCGCGCGGCTGTCCGGCGTAACGCCGGAGTAACGCCGGGATCGCGACAGTGGCGCCACGCCAACCAAAAGGAGCCCGTCATGACGCCGATGTCTGCCTTGATCGTCTCGATCGCCCTCACCTTCGCCGGCGGCTGCGCGCATGCCGACGACGTGATCGTCAACGACGTCCGCCTGGACGACGGCGTGCGCCGAACGCTCGAGCGCATGTACAACGTGGAGATCGAGGCCGGGCGCTACTGGTACGACCCGGTGCTCGGGGTGTGGGGCCGCGACGGCGGGCCGGCCGTGGGCATCGTCCATGCCGGGCTGCCGCTCGGCGGCCCGCTGCGCCGCGACGCCTCGCGCGGCAACCCGGCGTGATCGTCAACGGGCGCGAGCTGCATGCGCTCGACGTCGCGGCGCTGCAGCGCTGCGTGCCCGTGCAGCGCGGACGCTACTGGGTGCATGCCAGCGGCTTCGGCGGCCACGAGGGGGGCCCGCCCCTCTTCAACCTCGCCGCGCTGTGCGGCGGTGGCTCCTCGGGCGGCGGGGTGCAGTGCGACGGCAGCGGCAGCTGCGGCGCCTCGGCCACGCGCAGCGGCGTCACCGGCATCGTCTCCGAAGGCGGCGGCCGCGCGGGCGTGAGCTACAACGGCAAGTACATCATGACGCCCAACTGAGCGTGGACACCCCCGCCACGATGCGGCTGCTGGGCCCGCCGGTGCTGGAGTCCGACACCGGCGCGTGGCCGTTCCCGTGCGAGCGCCCCTACCAGTTGCTGGCCTACCTGGCGGCCTGCGGCGACTGGGTCGACCGCGACCGCCTCGCCGCGCTGTTCTGGCCCGAGCAGGGCAACGCCGAGGCGCGGCGCAACCTGCGGCGCATCCTGCACGCGGCCGCGCACGTCGGCGCACCGGTCGCGCTCGAGCGCCGCGGCGACCTGCTGCGATGGCAGGTGCCGACCGACCTCGCGCTCTTCGAAGCGGCGTTGCGCGAGGGTCGCCACCCGGACGCGCTGGCGCTGGTGCGCGGCCCGTTCGCCGACGGCATGGACACCCCGGCGTGTGAAGGCTTCGATCGCTGGCTGGCCGCCGAGCGCCAGCGCTTCGGGTCCCGGGTGCAGGCCGCGCGGGCGATGTTGCCGGCCGCGCACGAGCCACGGTCTGCGGCCGGCGCCCTCCAGCCCGACCGCGAACCCGGACATGAACGCGAGCTCGAGGCGCTATCGGCCTGGTGGGCGGCCGGCGCGGGCTGTGCTGGCGTCGTCGGACCGGCGGGCGTGGGCAGACGCGGCTGGCCTGCGAGCTGGCCGCGCGCGTCGGGTGTCCCTCGGCCCGGCTCACCTGGCGGCCGTGGCGCCGCACGCGGCGCGCATCGCGCAGGCATTGCGGGCGATGCAGCCCGGCACGGCGGGGTCGCGCGCGCTGCTGCTCGTCGTGCAGGCCGGTGCCGCGCCCGACCCTGACGCGGCGATCCCGCTGCTCGCGCTGGACGCGTGGGCGGTGATCGTCACCTCGCGCACGCGGCTGGCGCTGCCGTTCACGGTCACGATCGAGCTCGCCGGGCTCGCAGATGCGCGGCGGACACGTTCGAGCGTTCGTGGCAACTCGTCGCACCGCGCGACCGCGAGGCCTGGGTGCGCCTGTCGGTGATCGCCGGCGGCTTTCCGCTCGACGCGGCTCGCGCCATTGCGGGAGCGACGCTGGCCACGATCGCCAATCTCGTGGACGCCTCGCTGCTCGAGGTGACTCGGCACGACGGCGCGAGCCGCTTCGCCATGCCGCCCGGGCTGCGCGAACTCGCGCGCGATCGCTTGCGCGAGCAGCCGCAGTGGCAGCGGGAGGCGACGACACGCCACGCCCGCTACTACGCCGCACGTCTCGACAACGGCCGCAACCTCGCGCTGGCGGCGCGCGTCGACGACCTCGTCAACCGCCTGTGCGCCGCGGCGTAACGCCGGCGTAACGAGGGGCCGCGCACGCTGCGCGGCATGGAGGCAGTTCTTCTTCTCGTCCGCGTCTGGCAGGTCCGCAGCACCGACGGCACCTGGGCGTTCCGCGCCTGCGCGAGCCGGGTGGCGAGCGACCAAGCGCGGTTCTTCGGGCGCGCGGACGAGTTGGCGGACTACCTGCAATGCCTCGCCGAGGCGGCCTCCAACCCGGCCGGCACACCCACCCCCCGAGGAGAGAAGCGATGAGACCCGCCCCCAAGAGCCTTGCGCCGCTGTGCACCTTCATCCTGTCGTTGCTGCTGCTCGCCGGCTGCGGCGGCCACACGCCGTCGCCCGGCGGCGCGCTGTGCCTCAGCGACCACCCGATCGTGCTGAGCATCCACCAGGGCAACCGGCAGACGGCGCGGCCCGGCACCACGCTCGCGCCGCTGTACGTGCGGCTGCGCTGCACGACCGCGACCCACGACATGCCGCCCACGCTGCAGGTCGTCGACATCACCGACGAAGATATCGCGTGGCGCGTGACGTCCGGCGGCGGGACGCTCAGCACGACGTCGACGAAGACGAACGTCGACGGCTTCGCGTCGTCGACCTGGACGCTCGGCCCCGACCTCGGCCCCGCATCCATCGAGGCGAGCTACGCGCGCGCCGGCGCGAACCGCAACGAGACGATCTCCGTGCGCTTCGACGCCACCACCGCCTACCCGTCGGCGTGCGGCGAATCGGGCGGCGTCGATCACGGCGCGTTCGTTTCGCTGGACGCCGACACGACCTGGCGCGCGGCCGACAACCCGAATCGCGCGGGCATCGTCGTGCTCGGCGCCGGCGTGCGCCTGACCATCGAGCCCGGCGCGGTGGTGTGCGCGCAGCAGATCGGGTCGCCGCACGACGGCGGCGTGGTCGCCGATGGCACGGCGCAGTCGCCGATCCTCTTCTCGGTGGACGATCCCGCCACGCAGTCGTGGCCGGGCATGACCGCGCACTCGCTCCGGCACGTGACCATCGAGAACGCGGACAGCATCCGCTTCGCGCCGGGCGTTCTGCCGGTGATCGAGGACTCGACCTTCGTGCGCCGCGTGCCGGCGAACCCGCTGGGCTGTGCGCAGGTTCACCTCTTCGTGACCAACGGCGCCGGCCGCATGCTGCGCTCCACGGTTGACGGCTACGGCAGCCCGAACTGCGCCGCCGTGCACGCAGCCGCCGCGTTCAACGCCAGCCTGCAAGTGCAGGTGCGCATCGCGCGCTCGGTGGGCGACGGCATCCTGCTCGGCGGCTCGGGCACCGTTTCCATGTTCTATTGCTCTATCCGCGGCAGCGGCGGCCACGGCGCCTTCGTGTTCGCGCCAGGCAATCCGCCGAGCAACCCGACGCCGTCTCTATCAACGCTGCAACTTCGGCCCCAACGCAGCGACTCTTGTTGCGACGAATTCGGTCGACGCCACGGGCAACTGGTGGGGCGACGCCGGCGGACCCTTCGGCGGCAACGACGACGGGCTCACGGGAATGATCGACGCCGGCGCCTGGCTCGAGGCGCAGGCGGTGCTCGGCTACTGACAATGTGCGGGGCAGCCGCCTTGCAAGCCGCCCCTCGTCACGCTCGCGTGAGAGCGGGAGTGGTGGGCAGGTCGCCGTTCAGCAGCGACACGTAGCGCTCGATCATCGCTTCCATCGCGTAGTCGCGCACCACGCGCTCGCGGCTGTGGCGCCCCATGGCGTGAAGCAGGGCGCGGTCGCCGGCGGCCTCCAGGCAGCGTGCGAGCGCCTCGACATCGCCGGGCGGGAACAGCCAGCCGGTGCGGCCCGGCTCCACCTGCTCCCTCGCGCCGCCGATGTCGCTCATGATGAGCGGCTTGGCCATCGCCATGGCCTCGAGCGCGGCGATGGAGAACGTCTCGACCGCCACCGACACCAGCGCCACCGCGTCGCACGCCGCCAGGTCGGCACGCACGTCGCTGCGCTAGCCCGTGATGGCCACGCGTCCTTCGAGCCCCAGGCGGCGGATCTCCGCCTCGATCTGCGGCCGCAGCGGGCCGTCGCCGATCAGAAGGGCGTTCCAGCGCCTTCCACCGCGGTCGGCCCGCCGGATCGCGCGCAGCAGGTCCAGCGGCGCCTTCTCCGGGCGCAACACCGCACACAGGCCGACGACGAGGTCTTCCGCGTTCCAGCCGTAGCGCCGCCGATGCGCGTCGGCCGCGCCTTCGAACGGCGCCGGGTCGAAGCGCTGCACATCCACGCCGTTGTGGATCACGGTCTCGCGCCGCGCACGCAGGCCGCGCCGACGCCAGTGGTCGCGCTGCGCATGGCACACGTACACGAGCCGGTGCAGCGCCCACATCATCGGATGGAAGGCGAGCATCTTGAGCTTGTCCTTCCAGTGCGGCAGCACCGTCGTGTGGTAGACCTCGATCACGCTCGGCTTGAAGGCGGCCATCCGCCGGGCCGCCAGCGCATACACCATCGGGTAGGTGTTGGCGCACAGCACGATGCCCGGGCCATGTCGGTCGAACACGTCCGCGAGGCGCCGCACCGCTTCGCGATCGAAGCCCGAGCGGCTGTGCAGGCACACGATGGCCGCGAGCTTCGCGCATCCACGTGATCCAGCAGCGCGGCGTCGTCCTTGATGTAGGCCAGCACGACGTGGAAGTGGGCGGACAGGCGGTTCGCGAGCGTCACCGTGTGGCGCTCGGCGCCGCCATGGCCCAGCCGGCTCGCGAGCAGGAGGATCGTCGGCTTCTTTGCATCGGTCATCCCGCAGCGTACCAACGGCGGGCGTTGCGCCGTGCGCCGTAACATCGCGCCATGCCGAACCCGGCCTGGTGGACCTTGTCGAACGCGCTGGTGGCCATGGAGGCCCTGGCGGCCGTGGCCTTCGCGCTGTCCGGCTTGATCGAAGGCGCACGCAAGCGTCTCGACGCCGTGGGGGTCTGCGTGGTGGGCGGGCTGGCCGCCTTTGGCGGCGGCACGCTGCGCGATGTCCTGCTCGACCGGCGGCCCTTTTTCTGGGTCGAGCATGCCGGGTGGGTGTGGGGGCTGATCGCGTTGTGCATCGCGGCCATGACGTTCATGCGCGCGCAGCACGAGGCACCCACCGAGCGCGCCATGCAATGGCCCGATGCGCTGGGCCTCGGGCTCTTCGCCGCCAACGGCACGCAGGTCGCGCTGGATGCATCCATGCCGTCGATCGTCGCAGTGCTCATGGGCATGGTCACCGCGGTGTGCGGCGGCGTGCTGCGGGACATCGTCTGCAACGAGATCCCGAAGGCGTTCCGCGACCACCGGCCCTACGCCGTGTGCGCCTTCATCGGCGGCTGGATCCTCGTGCTGTGCCATGCCATCGAGATGCCGCAGTGGATGGCCCTGACCATCGCGGCGGCCGCGACGACCACGATGCGGGTGCTGGCCCTGCTGACAGGGTGGACCCTGCCGGCCTGGCGATGGGACAGACGCTAGGAACCATCGTCGCCGCACGAAGGCCCTTCTCCGTTTCGCCTGGCCAGCATCCTGTCCAGAAGCGCCGCGGCCGTCATCGGACCGAGATGGCTCGAACTGCCCCACATCCTGGCCACCAATGCCTGGACTTCCTCGTGGGAAGCGCTGGGCCGGAGTATCGACAACTGCTGTGCGACGAGCTCGATCCACGTCTTGCGTTCCAGGGCAGCCGCCTGAAGTGGGTTCGCGTTCGTTTTTCATCGATCTCCGAGGTGCGCCAGTGGTGGGCTCAAATCTAGGCGGCACGCTCGTGAGCGGTAGTGACTCAGGTCAACGCGGGCGAGTGACTTTTTCCCAGGCTGTCATCGGTCGTAGTTGGCGATCGACCTCCCCACCAGCTCCAGATCGGCCTGCTCCTGGCTGAGGCGGATGGGTGCCGGGCTCGGCTCGCTGAAGGCGATGTCGACCGCAACGATGGCGGCGGCCCCGCGGTCGGGACGCTGCGTGTCGTGATCGACCAGCTCCACGCAGGCCACGGCGGCGAGCGCCGATACGGCAAGGGTGATGGCAGTCTGGAAGCGCGGCGGATGGCGTGTCGGCATGGAAGTCTCCTCTGTCGAGCCGACGACTGCCGGCCTGACGGGAGGATCGGCCGCCGTTGTATTTGCATCGCTTCGTTGAAGGGCCGGCGTGTATCGCTCGCATCACCAAGCCGTAACAGCGGCGTGCATCACGATGCCGACACACAGTCGTCACGCTCGCTTTTTATGGTGCTTCCTCCCAACCGAGGAAAGGCATCCATGTCGCATCTCACTGACAAAGCGCGCGGCGCTGCATCATCCGCCGCGAGCTCCCGTGTCGACGGACAGATGTTCGACGACGTGCTGGCGCGCGTTCCCCTGCACCGGCGCGCCGTCTTGCGCGGCGGTGTCGGCGCTTCGCTGGCCGCACTGTTCGGCGGCGCCCTGAACGCCTGTGGCGGCGGCGGTTCGCAAGCGCTGGCAGAGCAGCCCCAGGCGTCCGGCTCGAACGCGGTCAATCCGGGCGAGAAGTTCGAGGTCCGCTTCGAGCCGATCGCGCGATCGACGGCGGATGTCGTCGTGGTGCCGGACGGCTACAAGGCGGAAGTGCTCTTCGCCGCGGGCGATGCCGTGCTGCCCGGAGCGGCGGCCTTCGCCGGCTCGTTCCTTTCATCGTCGCAGGCCGAGAAGGTGGCCGGCGGCAATCACGACGGCATGCACTTCTACGCGCTGTCCGGCGTGAATCCCAATCGGGGAGGGCTCCTTGCCATCAACCACGAGTTTCCCGATTTCCAGATCCTGATGGAAGGCGAATACGACGCCGCCACCGCGAGCGCGGAACACAAGCGCATCGCGCTGTCGGCGGTCGGCGTGTCGGTGGTCGAGGTCGAGGTGCACGGCAACGATCCCTGGCGCGTCAAGCCGAGCTCGCCCTACAGCAAGCGGTACAGCGGCAATACGCTGTTCAACGTGTCGGGCCCGGCGGCGTCGCGTCGTCGGCGCCACGGTCGTGGGCACTCTGAACAATTGTGCGAGCGGCAGGACGCCGTGGGGCACCTACCTGACCTGCGAGGAATCGACCGACAACTACCTGGACCCGACGCAGAACGAGCACGGCTACGGCTGGGTCATCGAGATCGATCCGTACGACGAACTTTCAGGCCTGCCGGCCAAGCGCACGGCGCTGGGCCGCTTCGACCACGAGAACACGGCCTACGCGCTCGCCGGCGACGGCACCGTGGCGATCTACATGGGCGACGACGGCACGCCCGGCTGCATCTACAAGTTCGTTCCCCACTCGCACGTCGATCCGGCCAACCGCGCGGCCAATGCCGCATTGCTGGACAACGGCACGCTGCATGTGGCGCGCTTCAATGCGGACGGCACCGGACGATGGCTGGCCCTCGTGCAAGGCCAGAACGGGCTCGTGCCGGGCGCGGTGGACCCGGGCAACGACACCCAGGGCCCGGCACTCGACATGACGCTCGACTTCGCGACGCAGGCCGACGTGCTCATCAACACGAAGGCGGCCGCGCGCGTGGCAGGCGCCACGCTGATGGACCGGCCGGAGTGGATCACGGTCGCACCGGACGGCACGCTCTACTGCACGCTCACCAACAATTCCGGACGCCAGGTCACGGACCCGGCCAATCCGCGGCCCGTCAACCGGCATGGGCACATCATCCGATGGCAGGAGCAAGGCAATCGGCCGGACGCGACGACGTTCGAGTGGTCGCTCGTGCTGGTCGCAGGCGACCCTTCCCTGCCGGAGGCGAACCTGAAGGGCGACATCGTCGGCGACACGTTCTCGAGCCCGGACGGCCTCGATGCCGATCCGCAGAACCGGCTGTGGGTGCAGACCGACATGTCGATCTCGCCGGCCAATGTCGGTGTCTTCGGGAACAACGCGATGTACTGCGTGGATCCCCTCACGCGACGCTCCTTGCGCTTCCTGGCCGGCCCGGTCGGGTGCGAGATCACGGGGCTCACCTACACCCCGGACCTCACGACGTTCTTCATCAACATCCAGCATCCGACGCAGCAATGGCCCTCGAACGAGCAGTGCAATGAGCTGCCGCCGCGGTCGTCCACGATCGTGGTTCGACGCACCGACGGGCGGCCGGTCGGCGCCTGAGCCACGCGAGCATGAAACGGCCCCAACCAAGGACCTTGCGCGGATCCGGCTCCGCCGGTCCGCAGCAAGAGCCCCAAGGGCCACGAAGTGGTCCTCTTCGTGGACCTCGGGGGGCAGCGACGAGAGGAGCGTGGGGGCTCAAACATCATCGGGCGTGCGCACGGTCACGAGCACGACTCCGGCGTCGGTGCTGCGCAGCCACCACACGGCCCCCTTGCGCATGGACCAGGGCTGAGGCGCACCGGCCATCATGAGCGCGGCCGCCTCGCCCAGCGTGGGCTGGTGGCCCACGGCCAGCACCGCCTGGCGCGCATGGGGCCACCCGGCGGCGCGCAGCAACGCGACGGCGGCTGCGTCCGGGGCGATCTCTTCGACGCGGTCGAACGGCCGCTCCAGCGCCTGCGCCGTCTGGCAGGTGCGCTTCGCCGGGCTGGCGATGACGCGCGTGTCCGCGGGCAACGCATCGCGCAACCATTTCGCCATGCGCTTGGCCTGGCGCGCGCCCTTGCCCGTCAGGGCACGATCCTTGTCGTCGAGGCCGGGGGCGCGAGGTTCGGCCTCGGCGTGGCGCCACAGGATGAGATCCATCACGTCGCTCGTCGTGGAAAAGCTCAAGCATAGGCGGCGTCACAACAGCCGACCGCTTTTCCATCGATTGCCGTCGCGCTGCCCGCTACCTTCGACGCACTAAAAAATGGGAGCGTGCGATGACCGACGACATCGACCGTCAGCAACGCTGGATCTGCAATCCGCCCGGACGCCGCGCGTCCTCCGACCCGCATCGCGCGGCGCTCGCCGAGGCGCTGCGCGATGCGCTGCGGCGCGGGCAACTGCACCTCGCGTACCAGCCCCAGGTGGCGTTCTCCTCCGGCGAGATCGTGGGCATCGAGGCGCTGCTGCGCTGGCACCACCCGGTGCACGGCGAAGTCAGCCCCGCCGTCTTCGTGCCTATCGCGGAGGAAGCCGGGCTGATCGGCCCGATCGGAGACTGGGTGCTCGACCGCGCCTGCGCGGCCGCCGCCGCCTGGCAACGGGCCGGCCTGCCGGCCGCGCGAATGATGATCAACGTCTCGGCCTGGCAGCTGCGCGACGGCCGCTTCGCGCAGCGGATCGCCCAGGTGCTGGCGGGCACGGGGCTGGAGCCGCGCCGCCTCGGCCTCGAGCTCACCGAGACCGCGCTGATGGGCGACACCGGCGAGGTGGCCGCCCAGCTGACCGTGCTGCGCAAGCTCGGCGTGGAAATCGCGCTGGACGACTTCGGCACCGGCCACTCGAGCCTCACCTGCCTGTCGCGCCTGCCGCTGGACGCGGTGAAGATCGATCGCTCGCTCGTACCCACCGCCACCGGCAACAGCGACGCGCTGCCCATCACGCGGGCGATCATCGCCATGGCGCACAGCCTCGGCCTGAAGGCCGTCGCCGAGGGCGTGGAGACCGAGGGCCAGCTCGAGCTGCTCGCCGCCAACCGCTGCGACGCCTTCCAGGGCTATCACTTCAGCGCCCCGGTCCCGGCCGGGCCCATGGGGGCCATGCTGCGCGCCGGGCGCCGCATGCCGGTGCTGGAGCGGCGGCGCGCGACACGCACGCGCACCGTGCTGCTGGTGGACGATGAACGCTGGGTGCTCGACCGGCTGCGCCAGCAGCTGCCGCTGCGCTTCGGCGAGACGATCCGCGTCGAGGCTTTCCAGGATCCGCAAGCGGCGCTGACCCGCCTGCGCGGCCCGCATGTGGATGTCGTGGTGAGCGACCTGCTGATGCCGGGCGTGGACGGGATCACGGTGATGAACCGGGCGAAGGAGCTTCAGCCGGCCGCCGTTCGCATGATGCTGCTCGGGCCGGCCGACCTCGCTCGCATCGTCGAAGACGAGCGGCAGGTGGATGTGTACCGCTATCTCACCAAGCCCTGGACCGGCGAGCAGCTGCTGAAGCACTTCGATGCCGCGCTTGCCCAGGCCGACCGCGCGCGCGGCGAGCAGGTGCTCGACGAAGCCTTGCGGGCAGGCATCCCGGCCCGGCGCGGCGACGCTGGAGCTGCTGGACCTCGAAGCGGCCGAGCCGGGCTCACGCGCGTGGCACGCGGCACGATGGACGAAGTGGTGCTGCCGTCGCAGCTCATGACCCTCCCCGGCGACCTGTGGACGCCGGAGGCAGCGCGCGACGCCGGCCCGCGCTGGCGCTCGTTCTGAAGATCCAAGATGGCATGAAACGGCCCCACCAAGGGCTTGCGCGGATTCGTTCTCCATGGCGCCGAAGCGGCACGTCCGCCGCATGAACCGGCGGGGCGCGCCGCGCCAGCCCAGCTCGATGAAGCTCGGACACCTCCGAACGGAAATTCGGCCCGCCGGCCAGCAGGTGCGGCGGCTGGGCCGGCTGGAAGACTCGCGCATCCACGCGCGAAGTGTGCCCGGACGGCTCGCGACAGCGCCGCCCAAGCGGTGCGGTTTTCGTCGACGAGCCATGCCACGCGCGCGCTCGGCAGCACCTCGCTTGCCGGTGTAGGGGTTGTGCTCGATGCTGGCAGCCAGCGTGAGGCGCGACCTGGCTCGACAGCGCGATGCGGTCCTGCGCGAAGGCGCGGTGCCAGGTCAGCCGGCGCTGCGGCGGCAGGAACGCGATGGCGGCGAAGTTGACGATGTCGTCGCGCGCAGCCGCGTACGCCGGCGCCCACGCAGCACGCGATGGCCGGGCGCCGGGAGCCAGCCGTACTGCGCTGCAACCACGTCGCCAGCGTGTCCAGCGTCTCCTCGAAGACACCCGGATGCTCGCGGCTCGGTGCGCTCCACGTAGGCCTGCACGCTGGCGTCGGCGCCCTCGCCGAACGACCGCTCGCCAGCGCGCCAGCAGGTTCGCGCCGGAATACTTGCGGCGCGGCGGCCCGGGCTGCTCGGCGCCGGCGCCGTACGCGTCGCCCTGCAGCGTGAAGCTGCGCGCGGCGCCGTGCTCCAGTCGGCGCGGAAGCCGGCCTGGCCGGCTGCGAGCGTCGTCCGACCGGGCTGCCGTCGCGCGACGCGTGCCGTCGTGGTCGTAGCGCCTTGCGCGTAGACGCGGTAGTGGCCGTCGTCGCCGAGCGTCGCCGCCGCAGCGCAGCGCCGCGCCGCGCTCCCGGTTGCCGCGCGCCAGCCGAGACGAGCGCGCCCTGCGTCGCCGCCGCGCGGCGCGTGATGACGTTGATGACGCCGTTGACGGCATTGGCGCCCCACAGCGCGGCGCCCGGCGCCGCTGATGACCTCGATGCGCTCGACGTCCTCGAGCATCACGTCCTGCGCTTCCCAGAACACGCCGGAGAACAGCGGCGAGTAGACGGTGCGGCCGTCGATCAGCACGAGCAGCTTGTTGGCGAGCACGTTGTTGAAGCCGCGCGCGCTGATGGCGTACTGGTTGGCATCGGCGCGCGCCACGATGAGCTTGGGCGCCAGGCGCAGGGCCTCGGGAACGGTCGCTGCCCCGGAGCGCCGGATGGCCTCGGCGCTGATGACGTAGGCCGACGCGGCGGCGCGGTCCAGCCGCTCGTCGACGCGCGAGACGGTCATGACGAGAACGTCGCGCAGTTGCTCCAGCGAAAGATCGGCGAGCTGCTGGGTGGCGGCGCAGGCCGGCATGCCGCCGAGAGCGGCCAGCAGACCCGAGACCACACGCGCAGACACGCCCATCTGCATGGCAACCCCCTCCTCGGCTTGCGGCGCAAGGCAGTGTAGACGGCGCCTGCTGGACCGTTGTTTTACGGAGCCGTCCGAGGACGAGATCCTGTCGCGGCTGCGAGGGCCTTGATGCGGGACCAGAGCACGGCCTTGGGAACGGTCGTCATGGCCATGGCGCGCATGCAGTGGTCGAGGCGATGCGGGTCGTCGCGCAGCCGGTCGATCGCCTTGGCGAGGTCGCGCTCGATGCTGTCGCCATAGGCCCCGCGAGCCTTGGCGAGGGCCGCGCGCAGCAGCTTGCGCGACGGCCGCATCATGGCGAGATCGATCACGTCGCGGCTCAGCACGGCCTGGTCGGCCCAGCGATCGCTGTTCGCGAGGAGCTTGCTCGTGGCCAGGTCGAGCGGCGTGAGCGTGGCGACGCCGCAGACGCGATCGTCGGCGCCTGGGGGCTCGAGTTCGATGCGGCCCTCCAGCACGATCTCGAACTTGATGTCGATGCCTTCCACGCGCAGCATCGTGCGGATCCCGTACTGGTCGGCCCGCACCTGCCGCGACGGCTCCAGCGCCACGCCGGCACGCGCCAGGTTGGCGACGCCGCCCGGCGCCGTGAGCCACTGCCGAAGCGTGCGATAGCCCTCGGTGCGCGACACGAGGAAATCGATGTCGACGGATTCGCGGTATTCCCCGTAGCGCAACGCGATGGCCGTGCCCCCGCCGAAGAGGCAGCCCTGGTCGGCCAGCCGCTCGGCATCGAGTGCGAGCAGCACCGTGGCGACGCGGCGGTGGTGCGGGCGCTCAAACAAGCAGGCGCCCTCCTCGCAACTGCCGAGCCAGCGCATCGACGAGAGCGCGTTCGCGCGGCTCCATGCGCGCGAGATCGGCATGGCGCCAGTTCCGCTCGTAGAGCTCCAGCGCCTCCTCGGGCGTCACCTCGGCAGCCTGGGTCTGCCATGCCAGGCGCTCCAGCTCCGGATAGTCGGCCAGCCGGATGGACGCCGGGCAGCGCGGGCGCTTCGCGAGCATCGAGGCCGGCGGTGGTATCCACGACATCGATCTCCAGCCCGAGCGCCGCCAGTACGTTGAGGTAGGCCCCGATCGTGACCGAGGGCTCGCCGCGCTCGATGCGCTGCAGCGTGACGCGCGACATGCCGGCCGCTTCGGCGGTGGTGGTGGCCGTGATCCCATGACGCTTGCGATGGGCGCGCAGGCGTGCGCCCAGCCGCTTCAAGCAGCGCGAGGGTATGGTCGTCTACCGGGGGCGTCTTCGCCGGCATATGATCTCATTCTATACTTATCCTGCAGTTTGCACATAATGAGCTGCCGTATCTGCTCCAGGTGGTCCTCTGCCAGGCGTCTGACTATCATCCGCGTTCGATGACGTTCGCCCAGACCAAGATCCAGCGCCCGCGCCCGCGCGCCGGCTTGCTGCTGGCGCGTCCTTCGCTCGAGCAGGAGTTGCTCTCCGCGCTCTCCACGCACCGTGCGGTGCTGCTCTGCGCGCCCGCCGGCTATGGCAAGACCGCCGTGCTCACCCGCGCGCTCGACCAGCTCCCGGCGCGCCACGCGGCCGCCTGGATTTCGCTCGACCCGGACGACGACCTGCACCGGCTGCTCGAATCCCTCGTCGCGGCGTTGGAGACCTTCGATCCGCCGTGGCGATCGGCGCCCGAAGGCCTGGTGGCCGCGGCGACGCTGGGCGGCGAGCGCGGGCGCCGGCCGGTGATCGATGAGCTCGTGAACACGCTCGAAGCCTGCGACGTGCTGCACGGCGTGATCGTGCTGGACGACCTGCATCATGTCGACGACCCGGCCTGCCTGGAGTTCCTGGAGCTGCTGCTGCAGCGCCTGGGCGAGCGCTGGACGATCGCGATGACGGCGCGGCATGAGCCGGCGTTGCGCCTCGCGCGGCTTCGCGCCGCCGGCGACCTGGCGGAACTGCGCCAGGACCGGCTGCGCTTCACGCGCGAAGAGGCGCGCGCGCTGCTGGCCGGCGGCGGCGTGGAGGCCGACGCCACGGACGCGCTCTACGAGCGCACCGCCGGCTGGCCGGCCGGGCTGAGGCTCGCGCTGAACGGCGCGCCCGGCGGCGCGCGCGGCGGCGCCATCGACCGCCGGGCTTTCGACTTCCTCGCCAGCGAGGTGGTCGAGCGCATCGACCCCGGCCTGCGCGAGTTCCTGCTGCTCACGAGCGTGCTGCACGACCTCGATGAGCCGCGCTGCGCGGCCATCACCGGCGACGCCCTGGCCGCCGCGCGGCTGGATGAGATCGAGCGCCTGGGGCTGTTCGCGACGGTGGTCGACGACGCGCGCCACACGTTGCGGCTGCACGACCTCTTCCGCGAGGCACTGCAGCAGCGGCTGCGCGTCGAGCGGCCCGAGACCTGGCTCGCGCAGCTGCGCCGCGCCGCCGCGGTGGAGCCCGACCTGGTGCGCCGGCAGGCGATGCTGCTGCAGGCGCACCAGCCCGAAGAGGCGGCGCGCGGCCTGCTGGACAGCGTCGGCCTGCTCACGCAGGGAGGCGTTCGCGCGATGCTGCGGCTGTTCGAGCAATTCCCGCCCGGCTTCGCAGCCGCGAGCCCGGAGCTGCAGATGGTGTCCGGCGTCGCCAAGTGGGCGCTCTGGGAAGCCGGCCAGGCCGAGCGGCACTTCGCGCACGCCGAGGCGCTGTTCGCGGCGCGCGGGGACGCAGGCGCAAGCGCGACCGCGCGCGGCCAGCGCACCATCACGCTGATCGCGCTCGGCCGCCTGAAGGAGGCCGGCTCGCTGATCGACGCGTCCGGCGCCGCGCCGCTCGAAGGCGACGCGCGCCGCCACCTGCTGCTGGCCAGGCTCTGGCATGCGGTGGAGAGCGGCGCGCACCATGCCGCGGCGGGGCACTTCGAGGCGCTGATGGAGCTGCCTGGAGGCCACGCCGGTGATCGAGGCCTGGTTTTCCACCGTGCCCGCGCCGCGCGTCACCGCGGAGCGCGGCGTGGCCGGTGCGCTGGCGCGCTGGGCGTCGGGCGCGCTGGCCGTCGTGGGTGACCGCCCGCTGCCGCTGCGCGCGCTGGGCATCCTCAGCCAGGGCTGGCATGCGCTGTGGCAGGGCCGCATCGACGAGGCGCGGCGGCTGCTGCAGCGCGCCGAGGACGACGCGCAATGGACCGGGCAGCACGTGATCACGCGCAGCCATTCGCTGGCCATGCGGGCGCTGGTCGATCTCGCATCCGGCTCGGGACCTTCGGCGCTGGAGGCGATGCGCACGCGCATCGCCGAGCACACCGCCGGCTATGGCGACTGGGGGCTGTGGCACACGCTCTTCCTCGCCAGCCGCATCGCGGCTGCCAGCGGCGACCGCGAGCAGTTGCAGGAGTGGATGGCACGCCTGGCTGCGCTGGAGCCCGGGCTGCCCGAACGCCACGCCCGCCCGCCTGCGTCCGCTGCAGGGGCTGCGCGGCACGCAGGCCTGGCTCGAAGGAAGGCACGACGAAGCGATGGCGATATGGCGCGAGGCCCTCGCGCACGAGGAGCACCTGGACCTGCTCGGCCACGCCGTCGAGGTGCGCGTGCGGCTGGCCGGCGCGCTGCTGCACGCCGGCGCGCCGGCCGACGCCGCCGCCGCGCTGGAGCCGGTGCTTGCGCGCGAGGAAGACGGCCCGCGCGGCGCCCTCTTCTGCGGCCCGGCGCTGGCGGCGCTCGCGGCCGCCGAGTGGCATGGCCGCCTCGATGCGACCGCGCTGGCCACGCTGCGGCGCTGGTCAGCCGCGCTGCACCCGGTGTCCCTCGCGGCGGTGGCGGCGCCGGCGCCGCCCGAGATCGCGGGCCAGCGGCTGAGCGCGCGCGAATTGGAGGTGCTCGAGCGCATCGGGCGCGGCGAGAGCAACAAGCTCATCGCGCGCGCCTTCGACCTCAGCCCCTACACGGTGAAGCGCCACGTCGCGAACATCCTGGACAAGCTGGCGTTGACCTCGCGCGGGCAGGCAGCGGCGTGGTTTCACGCGCAGCACTGAGTCAACGTCAATACGTCTCCAGGTGCAGCCGCCCGTGCCGCTTCAGCGCGGCGGCCACCGTGTCCCAGTCGAGCCCGGCCTGCGCGGCGACGTCGCGCAGGGCGAGCACCACGCCGTCTTCCATCGCCTTCAGCCCGCAGACGTAGAAGTAGGCGTTCGGGTCGGCGAGCAGCGGGGCGAGGTCGGCGGCGCGCTCGCGCATCAGGTCCTGCACGTAGCGCTTGGGTGCGCCCGGCGTGCGGCTGAACGCGAGGTTGATGTCGATGAAGTCCTTCGGCAGGCTCTGCAGCGGGCCGAAGTACGGCAGCTCCTCCTTCGTGCGCGCGCCGAAGAAGAGCATCAGCTTGCCGCTCTCGAACTTGCCGCTCTGGCGCAGGCGCCGGCGCCATTCCGTCATCGCGCGCATCGGCGCGCTGCCGGTGCCGGTGCAGATCATCACGATGTGGCTCTTCGGGTGGTTCGGCATCAGGAAGCTGGCGCCGAACGGGCCGATCACCTCCACCTTGTCGCCCACCTTCAGGTCGCACAGGTAGTTGCTCGCGACGCCGCGCACCGGCGCGGCCCTGGTGGTCCTCCAGCACGCGCTTGATGGTGAGCGACACGTTGTTGTAGCCCGGGCGCTCGCCGTTGCGGGGGCTGGCGATGCTGTACTGGCGCGGGATGGTGCGGCCGGCCCGCATCGTCGACGCCCGGCGGCACGACGGCGATGCTCTGCCCCTCGAGCACCGGGAACGGCATGGCGCCGAAGTCGAGCACGACGTGGTGCGTGTCGTACTCCGTGCCGACCTCGGTGACGCGCACGTTGCCCGTCACCGTCGCGATGATGGTCTTCTCGGCCGCCTTCGGCCCGTACAGGTTCGTGTAGGCGTGCGCGGCCGACCACGGCGGCAGCGTGGCGCCGTAGGCGGCGCTGCGGAACGCTTCCTCGCCGCTGGTCGGCGCCGCTGCGGCGTCGGCCGCCGCTGGCTCGATCGCGAGCGCGGCGTCCGCCGGCGCGACGCCGGCGGCGGCCAGCTCGTCCGCGCTGAGCTCCGGCGGCAGCACGTCCCAGCCGAGCTGCTCCTCGAGGCTGTAGGCCGGCGACGCGCGGCATGGTGCGCCAGTTGTCGATGCTGCCCGTGGGGCACGGCGGCACGCAGGCCATGCACAGGTTGCACTTGGCCGGCGTCGACGACGTAGTTGCGCGAGTCGTGCGTGATCGCGCTCACCGGGCAGGTGGCCTCGCAGGTGTTGCAGCGGATGCAGATCTCGGGGTCGATCAGGTGCTGCTTGATGACGATGACGTCGGACGCGTCCATGGTTGCGCTCCCGTGTCCCAGCTCAGGCGAAGCGGACGTACTCGAAATCGACCGGCTGGCGGTTGATGCCCATCACCGGCGGCGCGATCCAGTTGGCGAACTTGCCGGGCTCGACCACGCGGCCCATCAGGCTCGACGACGAAGGCGCGGTCCTCCGCGCTCGGCAGCCACTCGTCCACCTTCGCGTTCCACTCGGCCTCGCTCACCACCCGGCCTTCGGGCGACACCTTCACGCCGGCGAGCGCGCCGATGTTGCGGTGGAACGCCTTGTGCGGCACCGTCAGCCGGAACGGAATGCCGGCCTTCTCGATCACCTTGTTCCAGCGGCCCACGCCGGCGATGCGAGTCCTTGATGAAGTCGTCGCGCAGCACTTCGTTCAGCGCGTTGAGCATCGGCACCTCGCTCTCGGCGAGCTGGCCGTCGACGACGTGCAGCACGCGGTAGGTCTGCCCGCGCAGCTGATGGTCGTCGGCGCGCTTGCCTTCGTCGAAGCGGCCCTTCAGGCCGGTGCTGTAGAACGTGGCCGCGTTGCTGCTCTCGTCGGCGCCGAACAGGTCGATCGTGACGCTGTAGTGGAAGTTGAGGTAGCGCTGCAGCGTGGGCAGGTCGATCACGCCGGCCGCGCGCAGCTCTTGCGGGTCGTCGGTCTTCAGCTCGTTCATCACCTGGCAGGTGCGCGCGATGACGCGGCTCACGCCCGACTCGCCCACGAACATGTGGTGCGCTTCCTCGGTGAGCATGAACTTGGTCGTGCGCGCCAGCGGATCGAAGCTGCTCTCGGCGAGCGCGGAGAGCTGGAACTTGCCGTCGCGGTCGGTGAAGTAGGTGAACATGAAGAACGCGAGCCAGTCGGGCGTCGGCTCGTTGAACGCCTGCAGGATGCGCGGGTTGTCCACCTGGCCGCTGCGCCGCTCGAGCAGCGCCTCGCCTTCCTCGCGGCCGTCGCGGCCGAAGTACTTGTGCAGCAGGTAGACCATGGCCCACAGGTGGCGGCCCTCCTCCACGTTCACCTGGAACAGGTTGCGCAGGTCGTACTGGCTCGGCGCGGTGAGGCCGAGGTGGCGCTGCTGCTCGACCGACGCCGGCTCGGTGTCGCCCTGCGTCACGATGATGCGGCGCAGGTTGGCGCGGTACTCGCCGGGCACGTCCTGCCACGCCGCCTCGCCCTTGTGGTCGCCGAAGTGGATCTTGCGTTCCGCGTCGCCCGGGTTCAGGAAGATGCCCCAGCGGTAGTCGGGCATCTTCACGTAGCCGAACTGCGCCCAGCCCTGCGGATCCACGCTGGTGGCGGTGCGCAGGTAGACGTCGAAGTTCTGGCTCCCCTCGGGGCCCATGTCGTCCCACCAGCTCAGGAAGTTGGGCTGCCACTGCTCGAGCGCGCGCTGAGCGTGCGGTCTTCGCTCGAGGTTGACGTTGTTGGGGATCTTCTCGCTGTAGTTGATCGTGGACATGTCGTTTCCTGAAGTTCAAACCCGGTGCCAATCGAAGGCGGCCTTGTCGCCCTTGCCGTAGACCTTGAGCGCGCCCTTTTCGCCGACGGCGTTGGGGCGCTGGAAGATCCAGTTCTGCCAGGCGGTGAGGCGGCCGAAGACGCGCGTGAACATGTTCTCCGGGCCGTTGAAGCGCAGGTTGGCTTCCATGCCGGTGAGCGCGTCGGGGCTCATCGCCACCCGCTCCTCGATCGCGATGCGGGTCTCGTCGGCCCAGTCGATGTCGTCGGGGTTGCTCGTGACGAGGCCGAGCGCGAAGGCCGCGTCGGCGTCCAGCGGCTGGCCGGCCTTCGCGCGCACGGCATCGAGCGGCGCCTGCTCGCCATAGAAGCGGCGCTGCAGGCGGCTCTGGCCGGTGACCATCGGGTAGAGGCCGAAGTTCGCCTCGCCGACGGCGATCTTCGGCGCGCGCGCCTCGTCGTCGGGCAGCGCCAGCTGGTAGCTGCGGTCGCACGCCAGCGCGAGCTCGAGAAAGCGTGCCCGCGAAGCACGAGCCCGGCTCGATCGAGCGCGAAGAGGCTGCGCGAGGAAACGTCGAGCCGGCTGAAGGTGCGGCGCAGCAGGCCGATGGTCTCGCGCACCAGCCAGTGGCCCTGATGCGCGAGCAGCGTCTGCGTCCATCTCCAGCACCGCGGCGCCGTCGCCCTCGGTCTTGACGAGCCAGGTGCCGATCTCGAGCTCGTTGGTGCGCATCGAGAGGATGGCGTCCTCCAGCTCGCGCGCCATCGCGAGCGGGATACCAGGCGGCGCCGGCTGCCTCGATGCCGGCGATGTCCGCCGGCTGCGCGCCCTGCGGGCCCTTGACCGTGAACGTGGCCGTGCGGCGTGCGCGGTCGATCTCCACGCGTGACATGCGAATAGCGCAGCGCGTCGGCTTCGTTCGTGCGCTGCAGCGGCGTGAGCTCCACGCCCTTGCGCGTCGGCCGGCCGGTCGCTGCGGGCGGCCAGCTCGTGCGCGCGCTCCTGCACCTTGGCGGCGAACTGCGCCGGCTTGGCAATGTCGTCCACCAGCCGCCAGTCCTTCGCCGTCTGGCCGCGCACGCCTTCGGCGGTGGTGCAGAAGATGTCGGCCAGGTCGTGGCGCACGCGGCGCTTGTCGGTCACGCGCGTCAGGCCGCCGGTGCCGGGCAGCACGCCGAGCAGCGGCACCTCGGGCAGGCTCACCGCGCTGCTGCGGTCGTCCACGAGGATGATCTCGTCGCAGGCCAGCGCCAGCTCGTAGCCGCCGCCGGCGCAGGCGCCGTTCACGGCCGCCAGGAACTTCAGGCCGCTGTGCTGCGACGAGTCCTCCAGGCCGTTGCGGGTCTCGTTGGTGAACTTGCAGAAGTTCACCTTCCAGGCGTGGCTGGAGACGCCGAGCATGAAGATGTTGGCGCCCGAGCAGAACACCTTGTCCTTGCGCGCTCGTGACGACCACCGTGCGCACCTCGGGGTGCTCGAAGCGGATGCGGTTGCACCGCGTCGTTGAGCTCGATGTCCACGCCCAGGTCGTAGCTGTTGAGCTTGAGCTTGTAGCCGGGGCGCATGCCGGCGTTCTCGTCGAAGTCGGCCGCCAGCGTGGCGACCGGGCCTTCGAAGGTGAGCTTCCAGTGGCGGTAGCGGGCGGGGTCTGTCCGGTAGTCGACGGGCGGGGGAGCGGTCACGGCGTTCTCCTGGTCAGGAAGCAAAGTGCACAAGGCCTGATTTGCATCATAGTGCACTGTCGCTGCGAAGGTCAAGTCATTTGATGCACTTTGATGCGTGTTCAGACCGGCTGGCCGAGCGCGATGCGGACGACGCGCCGCAAGCTCCTGGAAGGTGACGTCCAGCGGCTGGGCGCTCGTGTCCACGCGCAGCTCCGCCTTGGAATAGAAGGCGGCACGCCCGGCCAGGATGCTCTTCAGGTCGGCCATCGCCTCGCGGCTGGCCGCCATCGGGCGCATGTCGCCCTGCGCCACGACGCGCTTCATGTGGTCCTCCGGCTCGGCCTGCAGCCACACCGTGGTGCAGTGCGCGAGCAGCAGGTTGAAGGTGGCCAGGTCCGACACGATGCCGCCGGGCGTCGCGATCACCGCCTCCGGGTAGATCTGGATCGCCTCCTCGAGCGCGCGGCGCTCGTAGCGGCGGTAGGCGTTCTGGCCGTAGAGCGCCTGGATCTCGCTGATGCTGCACCCGGCGAACTTCTCGATCTCGCGGCTCAGCTCCACGAAGGGAAAGCCCAGGTCCTCGGCGAGCATCTGCCCGAGCGTCGACTTGCCGGCGCCGCGCAGCCCGATCAGCGCGACTCGCGAGCTGCGCCGGCTGGCGCCCTGCCGTGGTCGCCGCCGGTGCCGAGCAGCTCGCCGATGGCCACGCGCACGCGGCGCAGCGTGGCGTCGTCGCGCTGGTCGAGCAGCTCGCGGATCAGCAGCCACTCGGGCGAGCTCGCGGTCACGTCGCCGAGCAGCTCCGCCAGCGGGCATTGCAGCGCCTGCGCCACCTGCAGCAGCACCAGGATGGAGGCATTGCCGACGCCGTACTCCAGGTTCGCGAGGTGCCGCTCGGATACGTCGGCCGCGACGCGACAGCGCCTTGCGCGTCATGCCGCGGCGCGAGCGCAGCGCACGCACGCGCTCGCCGAGCGCCACGAGGAACGGGTGCTTGCCGCCTCGCCTTCGGCCGGCCCGGCCGGCAGCGCGCGTCTCGTGCGTCGGTGTTAACCCGGGAGCTGGCAATATAGTGCTTGACATGGGCGGCTCGACGGTCCTAGAGTGTCTGTAGGCACAATACTGCATTCGTGGATGATCACAAGCAGCGATCACGAGGCCGATCCGAGATGAGCACCGAAACCACCCCCGAACGACTGCGCGAGCAGGTCGCCGAGCTCACGGCCCAGCTCGAGGGCCGCCCGCTGGATGCCGAGCTCGATGCCTGGCTCAACCGCGAGCACGGCGTCGGCAGCGCCACCTATCGCGCGCTGAAGGCGAGCTGCGAAGCGGGCGCCGCCGCCGGCTGGCTGTGCAATCGCGAGGGCGGCGGCATACGCTATGGCCGCATCTTCAAGCCCGCCGCCGATCTGCACGGCTTCTCGGTGGACGTGGTGGACATGCGCGACATCGCCGGGCCGCACCATGCACACCCGCTCGGGGAGATCGACCTCGTGATGCCGCAGGAAGGCGACGCCACGTTCGACGGCCGCCCGGCCGGCTGGGTGGTCGATGCCGCCCGGAGCGCGCATCGGCCGACGGTGAGCAGAGGGCCGTCGCTGGTGCTGTACCTGCTGCCCGAGGGGCGGATCGAGTTCACGAAGTGACGGTGTTGCTGCGCTCTCGACGTTCTCCGCATGCGCCAGTCTCGCTGGACACAGTCAGGACACAGAGCGCTGCATCCGCAGGTCAGCAGCGGTTCCCGTGCAGGCCGCGCCCTCACCCCTGCCCTCTCCCGCAAAGCGGGAGAGGGAGTCTTCCATGTGGAGCGATGAGATGAATGCCGCCGTGACGCCGCCGCCCGACAGCTTCAACATCGCGCAGCACCTGCTCGCGGTCAACGCGGCGCGTGCCGCCAAGCCCGCCTTCATCGACGACCTCGGCAGCGCTCACCTACGGCCAGCTCGACGAGCGTGCGCGCCGCCTGGCGGCCGGCTTGCGCGCGCTCGGCGTCAAGCGGGAAGAGCGCGTGCTCCTGCTGATGCAGGACTCCAACGACTGGCCGGTGTGCTTCCTCGGCGCCATGCTCGCGGGCATCGTGCCCGTGGCCGTGAACACGCTGCTCACCGCCGACGACTACGCCTACATGCTGGAGCACTCGCGGGCGCAGGCGGTGCTCGTGTCGGGCGCCGTGCTGCCCGCGCTGAAGACCGCCGCTGGTGAAGAGCGACCACGAGGTGCAGCAGGTGATCGTCTCGCGCCCCGTGGCGCCGATCGACGGCGGCGAGGTGGAGTTCGAGACCTTCCTCGCGCGGCAGGCGCCGCTGGCCAAGGCGGCCGCCACGCGCGCCGACGACCCGGCCTTCTGGCTCTATTCGTCCGGCTCCACCGGCCGGCCCAAAGGCACGGTGCACTCGCACGCGAACCCGTACTGGACGGCCGAGCTGTACGGCAAGGGCGTGCTCGGGCTGCAGGAGTCGGACGTCTGCTTCTCGGCGGCCAAGCTCTTCTTCGCGTACGGCCTCGGCAATGCGCTCACGTTTCCGATGAGCGTGGGCGCGACCGTGCTGCTGATGGCCGAGCGGCCCACGCCGGACGCGACGTTCAAGCGCTGGACCGGCGGCGTGGCGCAACACGAAGCCCACCGTCTTCTACGGCGCCCCGACCGGCTTCGCCGGCATGCTGGCCTCGCCCAGCCTGCCGGCCCGCGAGGCGGTGGCGCTGCGGCTGGTGTCATCGGCCGGCGAGGCGCTGCCGGCGGAGATCGGCGAGCGCTTCCAGCGCCACTTCGGCGTCGACATCGTGGACGGCATCGGCTCGACCGAGATGCTGCACATCTTCCTCTCGAACCGGCCGGGCCAGGTGCGCTACGGCACCACCGGCTGGCCGGTGCCGGGCTACGAGATCGAGCTGCGCGGCGGACGACGGCGGGCCGGTGCCCGACGGCGAGCCGGGCGACCTGTTCATCCAGGGCCCGTCGGCCGCGCTGATGTACTGGGGCAACCGCGCGAAGACGCGCGACACGTTCCAGGGCGGCTGGACGAAGAGCGGCGACAAGTACGTGCGCAATGCGGACGGCACCTACACCTACTCCGGCCGCAGCGACGACATGCTCAAGGTGAGCGGCATCTGGGTGAGCCCGTTCGAGGTGGAGGCCACGCTGGTGCAGCACCCGGCCGTGCTGGAGGCGGCCGTGATCGGCCTGCCCGACGCCGAGGGCCTCACCAAGACCAAGGCCTACGTCGTGCTGAAGCCCGGCTGCCAGGCGAACGACGCGGAGCTCAAGGCCTTCGTGAAGGACCGCCTCGCGCCCTACAAGTACCCGCGCGTGATCGAGTTCATCGCCGAGCTGCCGAAGACGGCCACCGGCAAGATCCAGCGCTTCAAGCTGCGCGAGCAGGGATCGAGCGCCGGGCCGCCCAAGCTTGCGAGACGCCCCTGGGGGGCAGCGCGTCGCGCAGCGACGGAGCGTGGGCGGCGTCCGTCTGCGTTCGCGAGATCGATTGGCGCGGCCGGCGCATGCGCATCGAGCACGCCTCGGTCGGGCGAGGAGGACCGGCCCCGCTCATCGTGTTCCTCCACGAAGGCCTCGGCTCGCTCTCGATGTGGCGCGACTTCCCCGCTCGCCTGTGCAGCGCGCTGAACGTGCGCGGGCTCGTCTACTCGCGCCCCGGCTACGGCCGCTCCACGCCGCGCGCGGCCGAGGAAGCGCTGGGACCTCGACTTCATGCACCGGCAGGCGCACGAGGTGCTGCCCGCGCTGCTGCAAGCGCTGGGCATCGATGCCGAGCGCGACAAGCCCTGGCTCTTCGGCCACAGCGACGGCGGCTCGATCGCGCTGCTGCACGCGGCGCGGTTTCCGCAGCGCGTCGGCGGCGCCGTCGTGCTTGCGCCGCACATCGTCGTCGAGGATCTTTCCGTCGTCGAGCATCGAGAAGGCTCGCGTCGCCTACCTGGAGACCGACCTGCGCGACCGGCTCGCGAAATACCACGACGACCCCGATTCGCGCGTTCTGGGGCTGGAACCGCATCTGGCTGCATCCGCCGTTCCGCGAGTGGACGATCGAAGACGAGATCGCCGCCATCGCCTGCCCGCTGCTCGCCGTGCAAGGGCTCGACGACGAGTACGGCACGCTCGAGCAGATTCGCGGCATCGCGCGCAAGGTGCCGCAAACCCGACTGCTGGAGCTGCCCGATTGCGGGCACAGTCCGCACCGGGACCAGCCGGAGGCGCTCATCGCCGCCGTCACCGATTTTTTCCAACGCCACGCTCACGGAGACAACGCATGAACCAACGACCCGTCCGCCTCGCCGCCCTCGCCGCCGCCGCGCTGCTCGCCGCGGGGCTCGCCCAGGCGCAGTCGTCCACGGGCAAGCTCAAGGTGGGCCTGATGCTGCCCTACACCGGCACCTACGCCGCGCTCGGCACGGCGATCGAGAACGGCTTCCGGCTGCATGTGCAGGAGCAGGGCGGCAAGCTCGGCGGGCGCGAGATCGAGTTCGTGAAGGTCGATGACGAAAGCGATCCCGCCAAGGCCACCGACAACGTGAACAAGCTCATCAAGCGCGACAACGTCGACGTGCTCGTCGGGCACCGTGCACAGCGGCGTCGCCATGGCGATGGCCAAGGTGGCCAAGGACACCGGCACGCTGCTCATCGTGCCGAACGCCGGCGCCGACGCGGTGACCGGCCCGATGTGCGCGCCCAACATCTTCCGCAGCAGCTTCAGCAACTGGCAGCCGGGCTACGCGATGGGCGAGGTGGTGGCCAAGAAGGGCCACAAGAAGGTCGTGACCATCACCTGGAAGTACGCGGCCGGCGACGAATCGGTGCGCGGCTTCAAGGAGGCGTTCGAGAAGTCGGGCGGCCAGGTGGTGAAGGAACTGAGCCTGCCCTTCCCGGGCGTCGAGTTCCAGGCGCTGCTCACCGAGATCGCGGCAGCCAAGCCGGACGCCGTCTACACGTTCTTCGCCGGCGGCGGCGCGGTGAAGTTCGTCAAGGACTACGCGGCCGCGGGCCTGAAGAAGACGATCCCGCTGTACGGCGCGGGCTTCCTCACCGACGGCACGCTGGAGGCGCAGGGCGCCGACGCCGATGGCCTGCTCACCACGCTGCACTACGCCGACGCGCTGAACACGCCGCGCGACAACGCCTTCCGCCTGGCCTATGCCAAGGCCTACAAGCTGCAGCCGGACGTGTATGCCGTGCAGGGCTACGACGCGGCGCAGATGCTGTCGGTCGGGCTGAACGCGGTGAAGGGCGACCTGAGCAAGAAGGAAGCTTTCGCAGCCGCGGTCCAGAAGGCGCGCATCGACAGCCCGCGCGGGCCGTTCGCGGTGTCGAAGGCGCACAACCCGGTGCAGGACATCTACCTGCGGCAGGTGTCGGGCAAGGAGAACAAGGTGGTGGGCGTGGCGACGAAGTCGCTGGCCGATCCGGGGCGCGGCTGCCGGATGTGATTCGTCTTTCTCCCTCTCCCGCCCCGCGGGAGAGGGAGCATGAGCCTGAATGGCCCGCATGGCCCGGGGTCCATGGCTCCTCGCCGCGGCGGCGGTGGCCCGATCGAGCGATGTGCGAAACGCGAGCGGTTTTCAGAATCCGCTCCCGCATCCCCTCACATCACACGACCGGAGCCACTCTCATGTCCACCCCCCGCACCCTCTTCCGCGTGGCCGCGCTCTTCGCCGCCGCCACCCTCGCCGCCTGCGGCGGCGGCTCCGACACGCCGCGCGAGCCCGGCGCGTCGCCCGCGCCGGTGCCGTCGCCGGCCCCGGCGCCAGCACCGCTCCCGCGCCCGCCCCCGCGCCCGCTCCTGCCGCTGACTTCACGCTCACGCTGTCGACCGACAAGGCGCTCGTGATCCAGGGCCTGACGGCCATCATCACCGCCACGGTGGCGCGCAGCGCCGGCTTCGACGGCGCGGTGGACGTGGCGCTGACCGGCCTGCCCGAGGGCGTCACGGCCCCCGCGGCCATCATTGCCGCCGGCGCCACGTCGGTGCAGATCACGCTCTCCGCTGCGGCCGCCGCGCCGCACTCGCTGCCCACGCTCGGCAGCGCGACCGGCACCAGCGGCAGCAAGACCGCAAGCAAGCCGCTGACCGTGACGGTGGGCGGCGCGCCCGGCGTCGTCGACACCAGCTTCAACGGCGGCGCGCAGCTCACGTCCGTGGCCGAGGGCGAGGACTACGCACTCGCAGTGGCCGTGCAGTCCGACGGCAAGGTGCTCACGGTCGGCCGCACGACCACCACCGCCGGCGGCGCCGACATCGCCATCACGCGCCACCTGCGCGACGGCACGCTGGACGCGGCCTTCGGGAACGGCGGCAAGGTGGTCACGGCCGTGGCGCCGGAGCGCGGCGCCGACGAGGCGGCCGCGGTCGTCGTGCAGCCGGACGGCAAGATCGTCGTCGGCGGCTACACCCTCCCGACCGGCGGCACGAAGGATTTCCTCGTCGTGCGCTACCTGCCGGACGGCACGCTCGACGGCACGTTCGGCAACGGCGGCAAGGTCGTCACGCCGATCGGCGACGACAGCGACCACGTCTTCGCGCTCGCGCTGCAAGCCGACGGCAAGATCGTGGCCGGCGGCACCGCCGCGTTCACGACGACCACGGGCCAGGACTTCGCCCTCGTGCGCTATACCGCGGCCGGCGCGCTGGATGCCGGCTTCGGCACCGGCGGCAAGGCGACCACGTCGTTCTCCGGCAATTCCACCGAGCGCATCTACGGCCTCGCGCTGCAGCCGGTGGGCGGCGAGCAGCGCATCGTGGCGGTGGGCGGCGAAGGCCGGTTCATCGCGGCGCGCTACACCGCGGCGGGAGCGCTCGACGGCAGCTTCGGCGACGGCGGAAAGGTGCACGCGCTCTTCGCGCCGTTCATCGGTGCGGCCAATTCGGTGACGGTCGTCGCGGACAACAAGCTCGCGATCGCGGGCCACATGGGCAACGACCTCACGATGGTGCAGCTCGACGCCAGCGGCGCGCTCGACGCCGGCTTCGGCCAGGGCGGCAAGGTGTCCACGCCGCTGTCCGCAGGCAACTGGGACCAGGCCACGTCGATCGTGCGGCAGGCCGACGGCAAGCTGCTGCTCGGCGGCTGGGTCTACGACGGCGTGACGAGCAACGGCGACTTCGCCCTGCTGCGCTACGAGGCCAACGGCACGCTGGACGCGACGTTCGGCACCGCCGGCAAGTCCATCGTGCCGATGGCGCCGAACGCACGCAGCGACTCCGGCCGCGCGATCGCGCTGCAGCCCGACGACCGCGTGCCGACCGTGCGCGTGCTGCAGGCCGGCGAAGCGAGCGACGGCGGCGGCTACAAGTTCGGGCTCGTGCGCTACTGGATGAACTGAGCCCCCGCGCTCCCGCTCGTCGCTGCCCCCCAAGGGGGGCAGGAACAAATCAGCGCTGGGGCGGAGTACAGAGAGGCAGCCTCACGCTACCGCCTGACCCTGCCGTCTTCGACGATGAGGCCCGGCGCGAGCGTGAGGTCGCGGTGCTGCGATTGGTACAGCTGCTCCAGCACTTGGGTCGAGGATGCGTCCATCCCCAGTTGAGAAAGGCTCCGTCCGTCGTCATGCACGTGGTGCGTGGCGATCTTGGCCAGCGTCCTTTCCCAAGTGTCTTTCGCCGCCGAAGAATGGCTTGTCACGATCTCCTGGGAATCCTTGAAGTTCTTGAGGAATTCTGCGCGGAGCTGAGGGCTTGAACGCGGTGACGTCAGGTGCTCCATCAAGGATTCGCAGAAGTAGACCAAGTCGCGCGGCGCATCGCACAGAGCGTCCAGGTCTTGTCGATATCCCTGGGTGAGATAGGTCTCGAAGTGCCGCTGGTCAGGCGTGCTCAACTGCTCGAGCGCGCGAGCCCTCGCCTCATTGGGCAGTCGAACCCTCCATGAGCCTTCGGCAATGAAATAGGCCTGAAGCTTCGAATCGCACTCGAAGCCGGGCGGAAGCAGGTTTCGCTGGCCTGGACCGAACGGTACTTCATGCAAGGTGGCGGTCGTGGGATTGCCCACCAGGGCGAGACCCTGCGGGCTGCCGGGGTCCTGCTTGATGTCATAGAGCATGAAGGCGTAGTTCCCGCCGACGAGCGTGGCGGCTCCGTGGGCGCGAAGCTTGTGCTGGAGATCGTTGACCAGCTTGGCGAATGCCGTGTCGCTGCTGGTCTCGCCTTTCACTTCAACGGGGCCGACGCCGAAGTGCGAGAAGAGGGTGGCCCGCATGTCTTCCAGGACGGCCTTTCCACGAAGAAGGTTCTGGGCCAGTTCCTCCATGGACTGGCCCTTCATGAGGGCCATGGCCGCCACGCATGCGGAGCGTGCGGCCGGAGGCTGCGGCGCGTCGGGTTCTCCCACGGCAGGGACCAGGTAGTGGCCGTTGCCCAGCGGAAAGGCCTCCCACTTCATCCGGTCAGTGTCCGAGGCAGGCGTGCTGGGCTTGGTCCCCATCCTGGTTGCGAGCGTGTTCTCCTTGGCCTGCGCGCTAAGCGCCGGTTTGACGCAATGTTCGCCGACGCGAAAGACGATGTCCTGGCTGCCGGGAACCTGTTCGTAGCCGCCAAGCCGAGGCCCGTTCAGTTGTTCGATGGAGGCGGCACTGGCCAGATTCACTGCGCACGACGTGCTGTTGGCGCCTTCCATCATCGGCAGGCGCAGCAGCTGTCCGCCCTTGCCTTGGAGGAAGATTTCCGCCCCCGTGATGTCACCGTGGTTACCGGTTTGACCGCGATAGCCGGCAATCCTCGGCTGTTGCAGTTCGGGCGGCAGGCCGTCCTTTTGCAGCGTGCCGATGGCGAATTCCGGCTTTGCGCCGCTTGTCGATCCAGTGGCCGATGGCCAGGTGAGGAGGGACGGCGCTGGTTCGGGCAAGGGCGCGGGAGGGCCGAGGAAATAGTTCTTGACGCTCGCAAAGATGCTGCCGACGCTGGGCCGCGGCGGTGTGCTGGAAGCGCCGCTGGCTCTGGCTGGCAAGCCGCCGGGCGCGGATGTCTGCGACGTCGGAAAGCCGCCTGGCATCCCTGTCGGGGGGTCTTGCTCCACATTCGTGTTCGACGTGGAAGCACCCGTGCTGGTGACTTGCATGGATGGTTGCTCTCGGATCGTCCCCCACGATAGCGATGCACTTGCGGCGCCATGCCTGCGCGACGAAGCCGAGTCGCTTGATGCGAAGCAGGCCTCGCACGATCATTGCTCGTTGCACGCCGGAAAAAATCCGGTTGCGCCTGCACCTCTGACAAGAAGAGTCAGCGCAATTCCACCCACGTGGGGGCGTGGTCGCTCGGCTTCTCGCGGCCACGCACTTCACGATCGACGCCGGCGCCGCTCAATCGGGCGGCCGTCGGTGCGTTCAGCAGCAGGTGGTCGATGCGCAGCCCCGAGTTGCGCTCCCAGCGGTTGCGGAAGTAATCCCAGAACGTGTACATCGGCGCCTCGCGGCCGTGCAGCTTCAGGATGGCGTCGGTCCAGCCCTGGGACAGCAGGCGCTGCCAGGCGTCCCGCGTCTCGGGCTGCAGCAGTGCATCGTTCAGCCATGAGCGCGGGTTGTAGATGTCGTTCACGTCGTTGGTCGGCACGACGTTGTAGTCGCCGCACAGCACGACCGGGCCGTCGCGGCCGATCAGCGTCGAGGCATGCTCGATGAGGCGCTGGAACCACTTGAGCTTGTAGTCGAACTTCGGGCCGGGCTGCGGGTTGCCGTTGGGCAGGTAGATCGACGCGACGACGAGCTCGCCGACCTCGGCCTCCAGGTAGCGGCTGTGCGTGTCGTCCGGATCGCCCGGCAGGCCGCGTCGAATTTCCTTCGGCGTGCTGCCGCGCGCCAGCACCGCCACGCCGTTGAAGCCCTTCTGCCCGTGCCAGACGGCCCCGTAGCCGGCCTGCTCGAAGGCCATCTGAGGGAAGGTGGCGTCCTGCGTCTTCAGCTCCTGAAGGCAGGCGATGTCGGGCTTCGATTCCTCGAGCCATTCGAGCACTCGAGGCAGGCGGCTGGTGATGCCGTTGACGTTGAACGTGGCGATTTTCATTGCTGCATCGTAGAGGAGTCGGCCGGCATGGCAAGCCGCATGCCGCGCGCGGCATCGACTCACGGCATGGACACTTCGCGGCGGCGCGCATCCACTGCAACTGTCCGGGCTGGTCGTGCAGGAGGTTCGAGATGCTCCAACGCCTGATCGTGTCGGTCGCCTTGTTGTTGGCCGCGGCGACCCCCGCGGGCGCGGAGGTGCTGCGCTTCGTCGGCACCTTCCACACCTTGTACGACTGCCCGGACACCGGGCTGGGCTCCGCGTGCGGCAGCCCGCCCCAGTCGACATCGACATCCCGTTCTCGTTCACGATGGAGATCACGCAGCCGTTCGACCACACGCACGACGAAAGCAGCCTGTGGCACGCGCCGGAGTTCCCGATGCCGCCGCCGGTGACCCAGGCCTTGTTCGAGAGCCTCTCCGGTCACACGTTCAGCCGCCTGGGCAGCGTGAACACCTACGAGAACGGGCCGGTGTTCAAGAACCTGCTGTCGTATGCCCAGGACCTGCACTTGTGGACCGGCACCGACGCGCAAGGCCGGCCGCACAACTACAGCGAAGCCATCAACGTGGGGTTCGAAGGCGTCGCGCCACGGGCGCAGCCGGGCACGCCCATCACGTTCGAAGAGGTGGTGGCGCTGTGGAACGACTACCGCGACACGGGCCGTACCGTGGAGGTCTACAGCGACGTGGGGTGGTCGATCCTGAACCCCGACGGCTCCTACCAGGCAGCCGGACACCGGATCCACGGCGACTTCCGCCTGTGCCGCGCACCGGGCGCAATCGGCGGCGCAATCGGCGGCGCACTCCGCGGCGCCATCGCCGCCGTCGTCGCGAAAGTGCGTGGCGGCTGATCAGGCGGCGGCGCCGGCGCGCTGCGGCGCGAACATGTCCTCCATCGCGCGGCGGATCCGGTAGGCCTGCGTCGAGGTGTCGATCGCCACGTCGTCCCACGACAGGCTCCGGCCCTTCTTCACTTCGCGCACCACTTTCACGTCGTGCGCGAGCCCGAGCGGAAGGCCGCCCATGCGCGCGGAGGTCGATGCGGGGAGCAGCTTGCCCCACACCGTGTAGCCGCCCTCCCCGTCCAGCAGGTCGCCGGGCCGCAGGTCGCGCTTCGCGGTGGCCACGACGTCGGCGTTCCAGCCGGTCGCCACGCCGGTGGGCTCGCCGCGCAGCGCGACGCTGGCCACCGACACGCCCACTTCCAGCCCGATGAGGTGCCAGCGCTTGTACAGCGTGAAGTAGCGGCCGCTCGGGTCGGTGTGCGCGTTGTATTCCTCGAAGCAGTTGCGGATGTACTCGGTCTCGCCTTCCACGGTCACCCAGACGCCCATGCGGATGTCGTAGGGAATCTTGCGGCCGTTCGCTTCGAGCGACGAGATCACCTCCACCATGCCCTTGCGCTCGAGCACGCCGCCCTCCTCGCGTGGGCGCGTGACGAAGGGGATGTCCTCCACGCTCGCCGGCGGGTAGAGCAGCCCGTCGCTCGGCACGGCCAGGCCCGTGGCGTTGGAGACCGCCGTCGATTCGATCGAGGGCTTCGAGCCGTCGAGGAAGCTGTTGAACATCTTCGGATTCAGGCCGCCGCGCTCGGCCTGCTCGGGCGTGAGACCGTAGTGGCCCCACACCGTCTCGGGCGTGGATTCGCAGAAGTGCGGCAGCCACTTGTGGCCGCGTCCGGCGGCGACCACCGGGAAGCCGCAGGTGCGCGCCCAGTCGACGAGATCGCAGATCAGCGCCGGCTGGTCGCCGAACGCGAGCGAATAGACCACGCCAGCCTCCGCGGCCCTGCGTGCGAGCAGCGCGCCGCAGAACGCGTCGGCTTCCACCGTCACGTTCACCACGTGCTTGCCGTGGCGGAACGCTTCGAGGCAATGGTCCACGGCAGAAATCGGGTGACCGGTGCACTCGACGACAACGTCGATCGATGGATGCCGCACGAGCGCCTGCCAGTCCTCGCCCACGTGCGTGGCGCCGGAGCGCAGCGCCTCGTCGAGCGACGCGGCCTCGGCCTGCGCGGCCGGCCAGCCCACGCGCGCGAGGTTGCGCCGTGCGCCGTCGGGCGAGAGATCGGCGATGCCGACGAGGTGCACGCCGGGGATGCGCGGCACCTGGGCGAGGTACATCGAGCCGAACTTGCCCGCGCCGATGAGGCCGATGCGCACGGGCTTGCCGTCGGAGGCGCGCTGCTGGAGCTTGGAGTAGAGGCTCATGCGGTTTCCACGAGAGGTTCGGATGACGTGACAAGCGCGCTCGCGGGCATGCCGTCCTTCCACGGCAGCTCCACCGGCACGTCGCGCAGCAGGCAGTCGTCCGGCAGGCATTCGATCGGTGAAAAATCTCGATGCGCGATGTACTCGGGCCGCTTGAAGCGGCGGATGTGGTTGCCGACGGCGCACAGGCTCAGGTAGACGCTCACGCGGTTCCACGGCGAGAGGTTGCTGCTGGACGCATGCACGAGGCACGAGTGGAAGAGGATCATCGATCCCGCCGGGCCGTGCGGCGAGACGATGCCGCCGCGGCGGCCGCCCGCGCGCTCGACGAGCTGCGCCACCGTGGCGTGGTCGAGCGTCCACAGCGGGTAGCTCGTGGTGCTGGTGTCGTGCTTCGCGTCGATCACGCCCTTCTTGTGGCTGCCCGGGATGAACATCAGCGGGCCGTTGAACTCGTCCACCTCGTCGAGGAAGATGGCGACGTTCATCGCGCGCTCGGTGGGCATCAGGTCGTCGTTGAGCCAGGTGCCGTAGTCCTGGTGCCACTGCCAGACGTCGCCCTCGAAGGCCATCTTGCCGTTGATCTTGAACTGGTGCATGTACAGCGCCTCGCCGAAGAGCTGCTGCACCGGATCGATCATGCGCGGATGGCGCGCGAGGCGTGCGAACGGCGGGCTCACGAGGTGCGCGGCGAAGTTCGTGCGCACGGCGTCGGAGCCCTTCTCGCGCACGTTGTACACCTCGCGCCGCGCGTACAGCGCGGGGACGGCGTCGGTGAGCGTCTTCACCTCCGGGGCGCTGAACAGCCCGGGGAAGAACACGTAGCCGTCACGCTCGAATTGCGCGACCTGCTCGGGCACAAGCTTCATCGCAGTTCTCCATCGCCGCGAAGCGCGACGACACCAGCATGAAACGACCCCCACCAAGGGCCTTGCGCGGATCCGGCTCCGCCGGTCCGCAGCAAGAGCCCTCGGGGGGCAGCGACGGGAGGAGCGTGGGGGCCAACAATCCAGTCAAGTTAGCTCGCTAGGCGACGGTCGCCAAGCGGGGGTTTACGCGAAACCCGTCAGAACCCGATGCCGTACCAGCCGAAGCCGATCGACCAGATCGTCTCGTGGCCGCCCGCCTCGCGGCTCGCTACCACGTCGAGGCCGAAGCGATCCTCCACCAGCCACCAGCGGCCGCCGACGCTGCGCACGGCCGGGCCGAACTCGGCGCGCCGGTCGCTCGCGATCGTCTCGACGAACGCAAGCACGCTTTCGTGCGGGGACCATTCGGCCGCCAGGGCGAGCAGGCTGCCCGTCGTGCCGCTCGCGCGACGGCGCGCCACGCCGAGGTTCGCGTGCAGCGCCCAGTGCTCGGCCGGCTCGAGCGTGGCGAGCCCGGCGACCAACGATTCGGAAGCGCTCCAGCCGTCGGCATTCGTGCGGCTGGCGACCAGCGTTGCCGACAGGCCGAGCGCCAGCTTGCCGAGTGCGGTGTCGTGCTGCGCAGCCTCGGGCGCCCACTTCGCCACGACGCCGGCGCGGCTTCGCACCTCCTCGCGCGGCGACGGTCGCTCGAGCTCGATGCCGAGTTCGAAGCCGTCGGCCACCCCGCAAGCCGCGGAGACGCGGGTCTCGTGGCTCGCAGCCGCGCGCGCGTACCACGACTCGATCTCGCAGGAACGCACGGGCGCCGTGCCGGCGTCGTCGGTGGTGAGGGGGCGGCCGGCCCCTGCGGACCACGAGGCCGCGGCAAGGGCTGCGCCAACGAGGGCGATGCGAAGGTGGGGATGCATGAGGCGGTCGGGGGTTGGCGCGCGGTTCCGTCACGCATACGTTAACCGCCGCCTTCCGGATGCAACGCGCAGCGCACCGTCGGCGCGCTGCCGCCCGGCCGCCGTCCCTACTGCGCCGTCGGCAGCAGCCGCGCCACCGCCAGCTCGCCCACCGCCTGGCCCATGGCCGCGCCCACCTCCGTGGACACGCGATAGTGCACGCCCTCGTAGATGCGCGCGTCGGCCACCTCGCGCACCAGGTCGTCCACGCTGGCCCACTGCCGCACGGCGCCCTTGGCGCTCGGGCTCGCGGTGCTCAGCACGGGCATCGGCTTCGTGCCGACCTCCGCCTTCAGCACGGCGCCCACCGCACCGGCGAGCACGGCATGCGCGCTCGGGTACTCCGGGTGCAGCGGCGTCTCGATGAACGGCGTCCAGCCCGCTTCGCGCTCGGTGGCGTCGTTGCCGTCGACGTCGCCGTTGCGGATGGCCGTGGCCGGGCGCCAGAAGTGGTAGTGGTACTTGGCGTCGAAGATGGCGATGAGCGCGTCGTCCATCGCCTGCGCCACCGCGGCGAAGAGCCGCGCGTTGCCGCTCGCGTCGCGGCCGGGCGCGTCCGCCACCGAGCGCACCGGCCCGTGGTAGATCGACGGCAGCGAGAACTCCCAGAAGCGCGCGATCTCGGTCTGCTCCGGCGTGCGGCGCGTGCTCTGCTTGCCGCCGAGCGCGCGCACCTCCTCGTAGTCGCGTGCCCAGCGCTCGCTCGTGAGCGCGGGCGGCGGCGCGGGGCGGAAGCGCTGGGCGCTCGGCATCAGCCACGGCTTGCGCTGCGGCCACGACGCCGCGGCCGGGGCGGCCGTGGGCACGTAGGCGCCGGCCACGACGCTCGGGCGGTAGGCGTCGGGCACGGCCGGCGAAGTCGTCGGCCCGGGCAGCGAGCACCAGGGCCGCGGCACGCTCGCCGACTGCGATGCCGGCCGCCTTCGACGGGCCGTCCGGAATGGCCGCGACGGCGGCGGCATAGGCCGCCTCGACCGCCGGCTGCTGCGCCGGCATGAGCTTCGCCAGCGTGGCGCGATGGGCCGCGGCCACGGCGGCGTCCACCGACGCGCCGGGCGCGTCGTCGGGTTGCGGCCCGAGCGGCGAGATGCCGGCCCGTGATGGCGTTCACCGCGCCGTGCACCGCCGTCTGCACGATCGCCATCGCGCGCACCGCCGGCGGCGTGCCCATCTTGGCGTCGATCACGAACTGGGCGGTGCGGACGTTCCAGTCGACCACCGCATCGGCATGGGCCGAGGGCGCGCAGGCCAGCAACGCGGCGGACAACAAGGCCGCCAGGGGGAGGTGAGGTACAGATTTCATTTCCGGTTCTCCGAAGCGAACAGCCGGTAGTCGGCCGTGTAGTCGATACGCGCGGTGGCGTCGATGGTGTCGATGGTGCAAGCCGCCGCCGGCGGCACGATGCCGCCCGCGGTGTTGACGCGCTGGATGCTGGTGACGGCGCTGAACCGTGCCTTGCGGGCCCGCGGCCCGCGTGGCCAGCAGCAGCCACGGCACCGCGCCCGCGGCCGGCGCGTCGGCGCGCGCCTTCACGGTGCCGACCACGCGGCTGCCGTCCGCCGCTTCCCAGAAGGGCCCGGCGCCGTGCCGCCCGACCGTGCGGCCGTCAGCGTCGAACAGGTCGGCATCGGGCGCGACGAACACCCACTCCGCACCGGTCGCCGACACGCGGCATTGATAGATCTGCACCCCGCGCGCCGCGACGGTGCCGACAAACGACTCGTGCTCGCCGGCACGCAGCGGCGCCGGCACGTCGACCGACGCCGCCTGCGCAGCAGCGCCGGCCAGAGCCAGACCGATGACAAAAAAGCGACTCATGAAACTCTCCAAAAAAAGCACGCAAGAACCAACGGCCGACGCGCCAGCGAGGTCCCCTCAAGCGGACACCGTGGATCCGGCTCCGCCGGTCCAGTGGTGTCGCCCCCTCGGGGGGAGGCGCCGCAGGCGCTTCGGGGGGGTCACCACTTTCGTGACGACGACTTCGAGGTACTCGCTGGGGATGACCAGCGACGACGCGCCGCCGGTGTTCATCTCCTCCAGCAGCGCCAGGAAATCGCGCTCCAGCGCCTGCGCGCGCACTTCGTCGAGCGAGGCGAAGGCCTTGTGCGTCGGGCCGTAGTAGTCGCGGAACACCTGCAGGAAGTGCGCGGCCGAGCGGTAGCGGAACTTGAAGAAGCGGCGCTCGCAGCGGATGTGGCGCGCGTCGGCGCGGAACAGCGCGTCGATGTGCGCCTCCTGGCCCCACAGCACGGGCGACTGCACGCCCGCGGGCGGCGGCACGTAGCCGGCCATCACCTTGAACAGGCGGCCGATGAAGCCCTCGGGCGTCCAGTTGGCCACGCCCAGGCGGCCGCCGTCGCGCAGCACGCGCATCATCTCCTTCGCCGTGCGGGCGTGGTTGGGCGCGAACATCGCGCCGAAGGTGGCCAGCACGGCGTCGAAGCGACCGTCCTCGAAGGGCAGCGCCTCCACGTCGGCGACCTGGAAGCGCACCGGCAGGCCTTCGGCCCGGGCGCGCTCGCGGCCCTTCTCGAGCAGCGTGGGCACGTAGTCGGTCGAGATCACGTCGGCGAAGCGCCGGGCAGCGGCCAGCGTGGCGTTGCCGTTGCCGGCGGCGACGTCCAGCACGCGCTGGCCGGCGCGCACGTCCACCGCCTCGGCGAGCATCTCGCCGACGATCTGCAGGGTGGTGCCGACGATGGCGTAGTCGCCGCTGGCCCAGGTGGCCTGCTGGCGTTGCTTGATGGCCGCGAAATCCGGGCGCGGGGGTGTCGAGAACGATGGTCATGGAAATCTCCGGTGGATCGGGTGTCAGAGCCAGCGGATCGGGGAACTTGCCCTTTCCGAGCGGCGGACTGTGCGCAAGGGGGCGTTGCACGAGCGTTCCTCGGCGTTCCTCGATGCCCGCCGGCGCGTTTCTCTCGTACGCTTCGCGCCATGGAATGCGAGCCCCCGCCTCGTGCTGCTCGGCGCCCCGGCCGCTCGACCACGCCGGCGCCCAGGCCGCGCTGCCCTTCGAGCGGCGCAGCCAGCTCGCGGCGCTGCTGGCGCTGAGGCGCGGCTGGGTCAAGCGGTCCGAACTGGCGGCGCTGCTGTGGCCCGAACAGGACACGCACCTCGCCTACAGCAACCTGCGCAAGACGCTGTTCCGCCTGCAGGCGCTGCCGTGGGCCGCCGCCATCGAGTCGCAGGGCGGGTCGCTGCGCCTGCTCGTGCCGACCGACGTGCTGGCCTTCGAGTCGGCGCTGTCCGGGCAACGCACTGCCGAGGCGCTGCGCCTCTTCACCGGCGAGCTGCTCGCCGGCTTCGACGACCCGGCCAACGACGCGTGGACGGCGTGGCTGCATGCCGAGCGCGACCGCCTGCGCACCGCCTGGCGCGCGGCGGCGCTCCAGCACCTGGCCGCCCGGCCGCCGGCGGCCGACGCCATCGCGCTGTCCGCCCGCCTGCTCGAAGCCGACCCGCTCGACGAGGCGGGCTTGCGCGAGCACATGGAGGCGCTGGCGCGCGCGGGCCAGCCGGCCGCGGCGCGCCAGGCCTGGCAGCGCTTCGCGCAGCGCCTGGCCGACGAGCTCGGCCTGGCGCCGTCGGCCGCGCTGCAGGCGCTGCACGACGGACTCGGCGCAGAGGCCGCAACGACCGCGCCGCGCAGCGGCCCCGCGCCGCTGCCGCAGGCGCCGCCGGTTGTCGACGAAGGCTTCGTCGGCCGCTCCGCGGAGATCCACCGCATCGCCTCGCTGCTCGCGCAGGACGATTGCCGGCTGCTGTGCGTGGTGGGCCCGGGCGGCGTGGGCAAGACTCGCCTCGCGCGGCGGGCAATGCAGGAGCTCGCGCCGGGCTTCGCCGACGGCACGGCCTTCGTGGCGCTCGACGATGCGGCGTCACAAGCCGACATCGGCACGCGCCTGGCGCGCGAGATCGGCAGCACCGGCGCGGGCAGCGACCCGCTCGACGCGGCCCTCGGCCGCCTGAGCGACCGGCATGCGCTGATCGTGTTCGACAACTTCGAGCAGTTCGCCGACGACACCACCGCGCTGCAGCGGCTGCTGCAGGGCTGCCCGCGCGTGAAGCTGATCGTCACGTCGCGCGTGCGGCTGGGCCTGCCCGGCGAGTGGTCGCTGCCGATCGAGGGCCTGCCCTGCCCCGACCGCGAGGACACCGACCGCCTCGACGCCTTCGACGCCGTGCGGCTGTTCGTGCGCGCGGCGCAGCGCGCGCAGCCGTCGTTCGCGCCGGCCGGCGAGGCGGCGGCCATCGTCGACATCTGCCGCCACGTGGACGGCCTGCCGCTCGCGCTCGAGCTGGCGGCCGCGTGGGTACGCGTGCTGCCGTGCGAGGCGATCGCGGCGGAGCTGCGCCAGGGCATCGAGCTGCTGCGCGCCGTGGACGCCGCGCACCCGCCCCGGCACGCGAGCATCCAGGTGGTGTTCGACCAGTCCTGGCGCCACCTCTCGCGCCACGAGCGCGAAGTGCTCGCGAAGCTGTCGGTGTTCCGCGGCGGCTTCACGGCCGAGGCGGCGCGCGCGGTGGCCACGGCGCCGCTGCCGGTGCTCGGCGCGCTCGCCGACCGCTCGCTGCTGCGCCGCGACGAGTCGCGCATCCACCTGCACCCGCTCGTCCAGCAGCTCGCCGCCGAGCGCTTCGCCGACGAGGCCGCCCGCACGGCGGCCGAGCAGGCGCATGCCGCCTACTTCCACCGCCTGCTGGCCCAGGCGCAGGGCGCGGTGGCCGACGGCGAGCGCGACGCATTGCAGCGCATCGACCTGGAGTTCGAGAACGCGCGCGCCGCGTGGCGCTGGTCGGTGGCACACGGCGCACCCGAGCCGCTGGGCAAGAGCGCGACCACGCTGCTGCATTTCTGCGACTACCGCGGCGGCATGCCCGAGGTGCTCGCGCTCCTGCGCGACGCGATCGCCGCGCCGGCGGTGGAAGCGGTGCCGGCGCTGCATGCGCTGCTGCTGTCCGAGGCGGCGCACCTGGAGTATCGGCTCGACCGCTATGCGCAGGCCGAGGCCACCGCCACGCGCGCGCTGGCGGCGTCGCGCATCACGCGCGACCTGGACACGAAGCTGCAGTGCCTCAAGGTGCTGGGCGGCTGCTGCCTGCGCCTGGGCCGCCACGCCGAGGCCAAGCGGCACTTCGAGCAGGTGCTGCGGCTCGCGCCTGCAAGCGTCGACCCGCACAGCGCGGCGGCGATGCTGGACAACCTCGCGCTGGTGGAGAAGGTCAGCGGCCGCTACGACGAAGCGCTGCGCCTGTCCGTCGAATCGCTGGTGCAGCACCGCCGCCTCGGCGACGTGGCCGGCGAGGCGCTGTGCCTGAACAATCTCGGCGACCTGTACCTCGTGCGCGCCGAGTACGCCGCCGCGGGCGTGCATCTGCGCGAAGCGCTGGCCCTGTGCGACCGCCACGGCATCGCGAGCACGCGCACGCTGGTGCTGGCCAACCTGGCGGAAGTGGCGGTGAAGTCCGGCGAGGCGGATGCGGCGCGCGGCTATGCCGCCCGGGCCCTGGAACACGCCGAGACGGCCAACAACCGCTCGGTGCAGGCGGTGATGCACCAGCAGCTCGCGCTCATCGCCCTCATGCACGACGACGTGCCGGCCGCCCGCAGCCACCTGGCCGACGCGCTCAAGCTGGCGCGCATGATCGGCCGGCCCTCGCTGCAGCTCACCGGCGTGGCATGCTTTGCCGACCTGCTCGCCGCTCAGGGCGAGACCCTGGCCGCGGCGCGCGTGCTGCGCTTCGTCAGCGCGCAGCCGGGCCTGCCCGCGCCCGACCGCGACGCCGTGCAGCGTCAGCTCGCCGCGCTGCGGGAACCGGACGAACCGGACGACTCATGGCCCGGGCTGGGCCTGGACGAACTGGTGCACCGCATCGTGCTCGAGACGCCCATCGCGCACGCGCCGCTGATCTCGGCGCTCGCTCGCTGCTAGGGCGCGAGGAACGTCGGCCACAAGGGCAGCGGCAGGCTCAGGCCCCACGAGAAGATGGCCCAGCTCGCTACCGTGAGAATCAGCGCGGCGAACAGCGCCTCGCCCCATTTGAACTCGTGGCCGGCCAGCGCCGACGTGACGACGAGCACCGGCAGCGCGATGATGAGGCCGAGCCGCGGCAGCAGCAGGCCGAACAGCGTGATGGCGCCGAGGATCACCACCACCGGCTTCCAGGCCATGCTTCCGACCGGTTCCCCGTCGTCGGTGTCGATGGTGAGCGACTCGAACAGCGTGAAGGCGCCGAGCAGCGCCAGCAAGATGCCCAGGCCGAACGGAAAGTAGCCGGGGCCCGGCTGTGCGGACGTGCCGAAGCGGTAGTTCAGCGCACCCCAGGCAAAGCCCAGCCCGATGGCGACGAACATCAGACCGGCCCAGAAATCCCGCTGGCTCTTGATCTTCATGAGGCTCCTCGCGAGCGCAGTCGCGCGCTTCGGAGCACAGGATAACGGGTCGGCGGGCGGACGGGGAGCGGGGTTGCTACCAGCGCAGCGCGGCGGTGTGCACCGGCGCATCCCACAGCGAGCGCAGCTCGTCGTCGAGCAGCGTCACCGTGAGGGAGGCGCCGGCCATCTCCAGCGAGGTCGTGTAGTTGCCCACGAGGGAGCGCACCGGCTTCAGGCCCATGGAGCGCAAACGGCGGGCAGCATCGTGGTACAGGAGATACAGCTCCATCTGCGGCGTGCCGCCGAATCCGTTGACGTGCAGCAACAGCTCCCGGCCCGGGGGAGGGTGCAGGTCCGCGAGGATGGTCTCCAGCAGCATGTCGACGATGCGCGCGGCAGGCTCCGCCTTCTGGCGCCGGCGCCCCGGCTCGCCATGGATGCCGACGCCCACCTCCATCTCGTCGTCGCCGATGTCGAACGTGGCGCGGCCGGCGGCCGGCACGGTGCAGCTCGTGAATGCGACGCCCATCGACGCGGTGGCGGCATTGACGCGCTGCCCCACGGCCTTGCACTCCGCCAGCGAGGCGCCCTGCTCCGCCGCCGCGCCGACCATCTTCTCGACCATCACCGTGCCGGCCACGCCGCGCCGGCCGGTGGTGTGGGTCGAATTCTCGACCGCGACGTCGTCGTCGACGAGCAGGGTCGCGTTCTCCAGGTCGAGCATCTCGCTGGCGATCTGGAAGTTCATCGTGTCGCCGGCATAGTTCTTGACGATGAACAGCACCCCGCGCCCGCCGTCGGCCGCATGGGCCGCCGCCAGCATCTGGTCCGGCGTGGGCGAGGTGAACACCTGGCCCGGGCAGGCGGCGTCCAGCATGCCGACGCCCACGTAGCCGGCGTGCAGCGGCTCGTGGCCGGAGCCGCCGCCGGACACGAGCGCCACCTTGCCCGCCGGCTTGCGCGCCCGCACGACGAAGGTCGGCTCGAACTCCACGCGCAGCAGGTCCGCGTGCGCATCGGCGAGCCCGCCGAGGGAGTCGCGCAGCATCGCATCGATGCCGTTGATGAACTTCTTCATGCCGTCTCCCGCGTGGCGGTCACGGTGTCGCACACCGCGCCGATGGCGACTTCCGAGGTCTTGCACCCCGGGTCGATGTGGCCGAGCGCGCGCTCGCCGAGGAAGTGCGCGCGGCCCTTGGTGGCGATCATGTCCTTGGTGGCGAGCATGTTGCGGTGCGCCTCCGCCTTCAGCTGCTCGCACAGCGCCGGCAGCGGCACCTCGTCGGCCGCCAGGCGTGAGAGCAGGCGCGACACCGGGATCAGCACGTCGAGCATGGTCTTCTCGCCGAGGTCCGCCTTGCCGCGCGACTTGATGGCCTCCACGCCGGCGGCGAAGGCCGCGGCGACCTGCCGCCGGTCGGGCTCGGCCAGCCCTTCGAGCGCCTTGCCCATGGCCATGAAGAACGAGGCCAGCAGCGGCCCCGAAGCGCCGCCGATCGTGCTGAGCAGCTTCATGCCGATGCGGTGCAACGCCGCCCCGGGCGGCGCCGCCTGCAGCTCGGGCGCGATCGAGATCAGCGCCTCGCAGCCGCGGCGCACGTTGATGAAGTGGTCGCCGTCGCCGATCGCGCGGTCCAGCGACTCGATGTGCGGCTCGTTGTCGAGGATCGCGCGCTGCACGGCAGCCAGCGAATCGAGGATGAGAGGTGTGTTCATGTCTTTTCCGTCAGGAAGGCAGACGCTGGCCCGCCGCGTCGAAGAAGAGGCAGCGCTCGGGCGGGAAGCGCAGCCCCAGTCGCGCACCGGGGCCGATGGCCGTGTCGAGCACCGTGCGCACCCGCACCTCGACGCCGGCCCGCTCGGCAACCACCAGGTGCTTCACGAGCGAGCACTCGATGACCTGGAACGCACGCTCTGCGCCGCTGGCCTGGAGCGCCACGTCCTCCGGCCGGATCGCGATGTGAGACGCCTGCGGATGGGCGGGGCCGTCGAACCAGTCGACCGGCAGGACGTTGATCGCCGGCATGCCGAGCCGCTGGGCCACCTGCAGCGAGCGCGGGTCGTCGTAGATTTCCATCGGCGTGCCGACCTGCCGCACGGTGCCCTGCTGCAGGATGCCGATGCGGTCGGCCAGCGTCGTGGCCTCGATCTGGTCGTGCGTCACGTACAGCACCGTGGCGCCGCGCTCGCGCTGCAGGCGCTTGAGCTCCACGCGCAGTTCCTCCCGGAGCTGGGCGTCCAGCGACGACAGCGGCTCGTCCATCAGGAACACCTGCGGCTCGCGCACCAGCGCGCGGCCGATGGCCACGCGCTGCATCTCGCCGCCCGACAGCTCGGTGGCCTTGCGTCCGAGGCGCCCCTCGATGTGCAGCACGGCGGCCACGCGTTCCACGCGGGCGCGCACCTGCGCCTCGGGCGTGCGCCGCCGCGGCGAGCGCAGCGGGAACGCCAGGTTGTCGAACACGCTCAGGTGCGGGTACAGCGAGTACTGCTGGAACACGAAGGCGCAGTCGCGCTGCGCCGGCGGCAGTTCGGTCACGTCCTCGCCGTTCATCAGCACGCGCCCCGCGTCCGGCCGCTCCAGGCCGGCCACGAGGCGCAGCGTCGTCGTCTTGCCGGCGCCGCTCGGCCCGAGCAGCACGAAGAACTCGCCGTCGCCCACGTCCAGCCGCAGGTCGTCCACGGCCTGGACGCTGCCGAAGCGCTTGCCCACGCCGCGCAGGTGCACGCTAGCCATGGCGAACCACCGGCCGGTGCGCGGCGGTGGCCGCGCTCGGCAGGAGCCGCTCGGTGGCGGCGTCGAACAGCACCGTGCGGGCGGCATCGAAGGCCACGCCGACGCGGTCGCCCTCGCGCGGCCGCCCCGCCCGGTCGACCACCGCCTTCAGCGCCCCGGCCGGCGTGTCGAGGTCGGCGACCCAGTGCGAGCCGTGGTACTCGGCATGTCGCACCTGCGCCGGCAAGCCCTCGCCCGCGGACACCAGCCGCACGTGCTCGGGCCGCACGCCGAGCAAGGCGCGGTCGGCGCCTGCGTGCATTGCGGGCACGTCGACGGCCGTGCCGTCCACGCACACGCACTGTGCGCCCGGCGCCACCGGCCCCGTCACCTCGATCAGGTTCATCGGCGGCCGGCCGATGAACTTCGCCACGAAGACGCAGCTCGGGAAGTGGTACACGCCGTGCGGGTCGTCCGCCTGCAGGATCTCGCCGTCGTTCATGACCACCACGTGGTCGGCCAGCGCCATCGCCTCGTTCTGGTCGTGCGTGACGAACACGGTCGTCGTCTTCAGCCGGTCGTGCAGCTTGCGCAGCTCCACGCACATCAGCTCGCGGAACTCGGCGTCGAGCGTGCCGAGGGGCTCGTCCATGAGGAACGCCTTCGGCTGGCGCACGATCGCGCGGCCCAGCGCCACGCGCTGCCGATCGCCGCCGGAGAGCCCGCCCACCCGCGAGCCCAGGAGGTGCTCGATGCGCAAGATGGCCGCGACGTCGCGCACGCGGCGGTCGATCTCGGCGCGCGGCACGCCTTCGTTGCGCAGCGGGAACTCGAGGTTGTCGCGCACGCCCAGGTGCGGATAGAGCGCGAAGAGCTGGAACACCATCGCGATGTCGCGCTCGCGCGGGCGGCGGAACGTCACGTCCTCGCCGTCGAGGGTGATCTGCCCCGACGTCGGATATTCCAGCCCCGCCACCATGCGCAGCGTCGTCGTCTTGCCGCAGCCGGAGGGGCCGAGCAGCACCACGAACTTGCCGTCTTCCAGCACGAGCGAGGAGTTCTTCACCGCGACGAAGGCGGCGAATCGCTTGTGCAGGTTGCGGATGCGGATCTCAGCCATGAGGCAGCTTCCCGGCGATCGAATATCCGATGACGCCCGCGAGCAGCACGGTGAACGAGTAGCCGTAGAGGTCGATCGACCACGGCTGCATCAGCATCGCCAGGCCGAGGCCGATCAAGCCCGTGGTGGCGCGCTCCCACGGCGTGCGGCGGAAGAAGCGGCGCGCGGTCATTTGCGGATCGCCCCGAAGGTGATGCCGCGCAGAGGTGCTTGCGCAGCAGCACGGTGAAGAACAGCACGGGCAGCAGGAACAGCGTGGTGCCCGCAGCCATCGCCGGCCAGTCGAGACCGCCCTCGCCGATGATGGTCGGGATGAACGGCGGCGAAGTCTGCGCCGTGCCGCTGGTGAGCAGCAGCGCGAACGCGTATTCGTTCCACGCGAAGATCAGGCAGAAGATGGCTGTGGTCGCGATGCCGGTCGACGCCTGCGGCAGCACCACCTTCACGAAGGCCTGCCAGCGCGTGTAGCCGTCGACCATCGCGGCCTCCTCGTACTCGCGCGGGATCTCGTCCATGAATCCCTTGAGCAGCCACACCGCCAGCGACAGGTTCACCACGGTGTAGAGCAGGATCAGCCCGAGGTGCGTGTCGTTGAGCCCCAGTTGCCGGTACATCAGGTAGATCGGGATGGCCACCGCGACGGGCGGCATCATGCGCGTCGACAGGATGAAGAACAGCAGGTCGTCCTTGCCCGGCACGCGAAAGCGCGAGAACGCATAGGCCGCGAGCGTTCCGAGCGTCACCGACAGCAGCGTGGAGCCGAAGCCGATCGCCAGCGAGTTGGCATAGCGGTCCGCGAAGCGGGACGGCCCCGCGAGGATCATCTGCTGCTCGCGCACGATGCCCTCGTACCACGTGGCCGGCGGCGGCAGCGCTTTCAGCTCCTCGGCGCCGACGCGCGAGCGCGTGGTGAAGAGGTTCACGTAGCCGACCAGCGAAGGCTGCGCGATGAGCTTGGGCGGGTAGGCGATGGCGTCGCTCGGCGTGCGGAAGCCGGTCATGAAGATCCACACCAGCGGGATCAGCGTGATCAACGCGTAGGCGATCACGACGACCCCGGCGAACCACTTCGCCCGCGGCGTCGGCTCCAGCGGAGAGTGCACGGCTCGCCCTCATCGCTGCTTCACCCGATCCAGAAAGCGCACCGTGATGAGCGACAGCCCGTAGATCGCGACGAACAGGATGATCGCGAACGCCGACGCATAGCCGGTGCGCCACTTCTCGAACGCCTCGCGCTTGAGCGCGATCGACGCCAGCTCGGTCACGGAGCCGGGGCCGCCGTTGGTGAGCTGGTCCACCAGGTCGAACATCTTGAAGTTCTCGATGGTGCGGAACAGCAGCGCCAGGATGATGAACGGCATCACCATCGGCAGCGTGATGCGCCAGAACTTCGTCCACTCCGAGGCCCGGTCGATCTCCGCCGCCTCGTACAGGTACGAAGGAATGGAGCGCAGCCCGGCGAGCAGCAGCAGCATCACGTAGGGCGTCCACATCCACGTGTCGACGAGCACGATGGCCCACGGCGACAGCGTCGTGTCGCCGAGCATCGTCAGGTTCGCGCGCCCGCCGAACAGCTCGACGAAGCGGTTGAAGATGCCGTACTGCGGCTCGAAGAAGTACTTCCAGAACGTGCCCACCACGGCGGGCGCGAGCATCATCGGCAGCAGGATCGCGGTGCTCCAGAAGCTGTGCGTGCGAAAGCGCCGGTTCAGCAGCAGCGCGAGCGCGAAGCCGAGCAGCAGCTGCAGCGCGATCGACCAGCACAGGAAGTGCGCGGTGGCGCGCATGTGCTCCCACATCGCCTCGTCGCCCAGCACGCGCCGGTAGTTCGAGATGCCCAGCCATGCGAGCTCGGCGTTCGGGCGGTTGGCGCGGTAGTTGGTGAACGACAGGAACACCGTCCACAGCAGCGGGAAGATGTTGAACGCGAGCAGCAGCACGAGCGTCGGGCCGACGAACCACCAGGCGAGCGCGCGGTCCGACAGGCCCTGGCCGCCGGACCGCGCGGCGCGCGAGACGATGGCGCCGCCCGCCTCTCGCACGCCGCGCACCACGGGAACGGCGGTCATCTCCCGGCTCACTTGCCGAGCTTCCCGTCTTCGGTGAACACCTCGGTCCAGTCCTTCACCAGGCCGTCGAGCGCGGCCTTCGGCTCGCCCTTGCCGGCCACGACGTAGTCGTGCACGCGCTTCTGCATCGCCAGCAGCAGCTGCGCGTAGCTCGGCTCGGCCCAGAAATCCTTGACGATCTTCATCGAGTCGAGGAAGACCTGCGCGTACGGCGTGCTCGTGTCGAAGCCGGGCGCGTTGAGGATGGCCGTGTGGCAGGTGAAGCCGCCGCCGTCCCACCACTTCTTCTGCACCGTGGGCTGCGCGAACCACTTCAAGTACTCGAGCGCCATCTCCTTCTTGTCGGAGTACTTCACGACGGAGATGCCCTGGCCGCCGAGCTGCGCGTACTGCTTGTCGCCCTTCGGGATCGCGAAGAAGCCGGTCTTCTCGCCGCCCACCTGCGGGTCCTTCGAGATGCCGGGGAAGAACGCGATGAAGTTCATCTGCATCGCCACCTGGCCCGACTTGTAGGCGTCCAGGTCCTCGGTCATGTAGGCATTGCTGTGGCCGGGCGGCGTGCAGCAGTCGTAGAGGTCCTTGTAGACCTGCAGGCCCTTCACCGCGCCCGGGCTGTTGACGTAGCCCTTCATGTCGTACGCCTTCTTCGGGTTCGCATACTCGAAGCCGTAGGCGTAGAGCGTGTTCGCCACGCCCATCGTGATGCCCTCGGAGCCGCGCTCGGTGTAGAGCGCCGCGCCATACACCTTCTTGCCGTCGACCGTGCGGTTCTGGAAGAACTGGGCGACCTGCTTGAACTCGTCCCACGTCTTCGGCGGCGCGAGATCGCGGCTGTGCTTGGCCTTGAACTCGGCCTGCAGCTCGGGCTTGGCGAACCAGTCCTTGCGGTAGGTGAAGGCCACGGCGTCGCCCATCGCCGGCAGCGCCCAGTAGTTCGGCGAGCCCTTGGGCCACGTGGAGTAGCCCTCGACGGTGGCCGGCATGAAGTCGGCCATCTTGATGCCGTTCTTGTCGAAGAACTCGTTGAGCTTGACGTAATGGCCCTCGGTGGCCGCCGAGCCGATCCACTGGCTGTCGCCGATCAGCAGGTCGCACAGCTTGCCGCGCGAGTTCAGCTCGTTGAGCATGCGCTGCGCGAAGTTCGGCCACGGCACGAACTCGTACTTCATCTGGATGCCGGTCTTGGCCGTGAAGTCCTTCGACAGCTCCACGAGCGCGTTGGCCGGGTCCCACGCCGCCCAGCACAACGTGAGCTGCTTGGTCTGCGCCTGCGCGCCCCCGGCCGTCAGCACGGCGAATGCGGCGATGGCCAGCTTGGTAGTCCGAAAGCTCATCCTCGTCTCCTGCGGTGGTAGGCGCGGCACGCATCGGCCGCTGAGCAACTCTAGGTCCATCAATAAATAAATCACTCAATACAAACCCTAAAGACATCAGACATCGGCGAAACTCGCATCCGCCCATGTCGACTCCGCTCACCATCACCCAGATCGCCGAGGCCGCGGGCGTGAGCACCGCCACCGTCGACCGCGTGCTGAACAACCGCCCCGGCGTGAACCCGGCGACGGTGCAGAAGGTGCGCGACGCGGTCGCCGCGCTCGGCGGCGGCGCGCCGGTGCGCGGGCGCCCGCGCTCCACTTCCAACTACCGCTTCGCCTTCGTGCTGCCCGCCACGCGGCGCGGCTTCTTCGATGCGGTGGACCGCGTGGTCGCGCAGGCCGCGGGCGATTTCCGGCACCAGCACATCACCGAGGTCACGCATCGCCTGCCGGTGGACGGCCAGCAGTTCGCCGCCGAGCTGATGAAGCTTTCCGACCTCGACGGCATCGCGCTGCTCGCGCCGGACGTGCCGCCCGTGAAGCTCGCGATCAACGAGCTGGTGCGCGCCGGCGTGCACGTGGTCACGCTGTTCTCGGACGTGCCCGGCTCCCTGCGGGAGACCGCCATCGGCGCCGACAACCGCGCCGCCGGGCGCACCGCCGGGCTGCTCACCGGGCGCGCGCTGCCGGGCGCCGATGCCGTGTGCGCGCTGCTGTCGCCCTCCACCCGCTACGCCGCGGAGATCGACCGCCGCATCGGGTTCCAGCAGGTGCTCGAGGAGCGGTTTCCGGGCGTGCGCGTGCTGCGCGCCTTCGAGCTGCCGGAGTCGGACGACGAGGCGCACGCGTACGTGCTCTCGGCCCTCGCGCCCGACGCCGCCGGCGGGCCGCTCGGCGCCGTCTACAACGTGGGGCCGGGCAGCTTCGGCGTGGCGCGGGCGCTCGCCGACCTGGGCCACGCCGGCCGCCTCGTGTTCACCGCGCACGACCTGCTGGAGGTGCACCGCTCGATGCTGATCTCCGGCAGCCTCGCCTATGTGCTGCACCAGGACGTGCACTACGCGGTGACGACGGCGGCGCGCGTGCTGCGCGCGCTGTGCGACGGCCTGCGCGGCGCCTTGAGCGTGGTCGCATCCGCCGATCGAGATCGCCACGGTGGAGAACCTGGCATGACAATCGTCACTCTGGAATCGCGATGAAGAAGTTCATCAATTCGGTCGACGACTTCGTGCCCCACGGCGTGGCGGGGCTCGTGATGGCGCACGACGGGCTGCTCGCGCTCCACGCGGATCCCCTGTTCGTGCACCGCCGCGCCGCCAAGCAGGGCCGGGTGGCGCTGGTCGCCGGCGGCGGCTCGGGCCACGAGCCGCTGCACACCGGCTACGTGGGCCCGGGCATGCTCGACGCCGCCTGCCCGGGACAGGTGTTCACGGCCCCCCTGCCCGACCAGATCGCCGCCGCGGCGCGCCACGTCGAGGCCGGCAAGGGCGTGCTGCTGATCGTCAAGAACTACGCCGGCGACGGCGCCAGCTTCCAGACCGCCAGCGACATGCTCGACCTCGACCATGCCACGGTGCTCGTCAACGACGACGTCGCGGTCGAGAACTCCACCCACACCGTCGGCCGCCGCGGCGTTGCCGGCACGGTGGTGGTGGAGAAGATGGTCGGCGCGGCCGCCGAGCGCGGCGCCGACCTCTTCGAGTGCAAGGCGATCGGCGACCGCGTGAACGCCTGCACGGCGTCGATGGGCGTCGCATTCACGAGCTGCACGGTGCCCGATGCCGCCGCGCCCACGTTCGACATCGGGCCGGCCGACATGGAGATCGGCGTGGGCATCCACGGCGAGCCCGGGCGCTACCGCCGCGCGGTGGCGCCGGCAGACGAGATCGTCTCGCTGCTCGTCGAGCCGCTCCTCAAGGATCTCGGCGTGGCACGCGGGCAGGAGGTGCTGCTGCTGGTGAACGGCTTCGGCGGCACGCCGCTGATGGAGCTGCACCTGCTCCACCGCATCGCCGGCCGGCACCTGCAGGAGCGCGGCATCGCGGTGCGGCGCCGGCTGGTCGGCAACTTCGCGACGTCGCTCGAGATGGCCGGCGCATCGATCACGCTGACGGTGCTCGACGACGCGCTCGCCGCGCTCTGGGACGCGCCGGTCGCGACGCCCGCGTTGCGGTGGTAGAGGCTCTCTCCCACTTGTGCTTGTGGGAGGGGAAAAAAAGAGCGAGCAAGTCACTCCGAGCCGCGGCGCGTCAAGTCCCCGCTGAAGAACGCATTCAGCTCCTTGCCCGGCGCAGCGTCCGCCAAGCCGTCGAACCGCCCTTCGTTGGCCAGCAGCCGCGCGGCGCGCAGCATGCCGCCCCAGGCCGCGCGGGCCAGCGCGCCGCCCACGCTGATGCGCCGCACGCCGAGCGCCGCGAGTTGCGCCACCGTCCACTCGCTGGCGCCGCCCACCAGCACGTTCACCGGCTTCGGCGCCACCGCGGCCACCACCGCGGCGATCTGCTCTTGCGTGCGCAGCCCGGGCGCGTAGAGGCAGTCGGCCCCCGCGTCCGCGTAGGCCTTCAGGCGCGCGATGGCCTCGTCGAGGTCGGTCCGCCCATGCAGGAACCCTTCGGCGCGGCCGACCAGCAGCACGCCGTCGCCGGCGCGGTCGATGGCCCGGCGTGCCGCGCGCACGCGTTCCACCGCGTCGCCCACGTCGAACAGCGGCCGGCCGTCGTCGCCGGTCGAGTCCTCGATCGAGAGCCCGGCGACGCCGGTCTCGACCGCAAGCCGAACGCTCTCGGCCACTTCGGCGGCGTCGCGCCCGAAGCCGTTCTCGAAGTCGGCGTTCAGCGGCACGTCGAGAGCGGTGGCCATCTCGGCGAGGTGCTCGAGCGCCATGTCGCGCGTGATGCCGTTGTCGGGGTGGCCGCGCGACCAGGCGTAGCCCGAGCTCGTGCTGGCCAATGCCGCGAAGCCCAGGCCCTGCAGCATGCGCGCGCTGCCGACGTCCCACGGGTTCGGGATCACGAAGCAGCCGGACTCGTGCAGGCGGTGGAACGCGCGCCGCTTGTCGGCCGGGGTGGCGTGTGGCATGGAGCCCTCCTATGGCGTCAACAGGCCCTGGGCCTGGCATCTTGCACGAGCCGCGCCCGAGCCGCGCAAAATGGCCGCACACCCTTTCTGGAGCATGCCCATGAAGACCCGCGCAGCCGTGGCCTGGGAGGCCGGCGCCCCGCTCACCATCGAGACCGTCGACCTCGACGGGCCGCGCGCCGGCGAGGTGCTGGTGGAGATCAAGGCCACCGGCATCTGCCACACCGACCACTACACGCTCTCGGGCGCCGACCCGGAAGGCCTCTTCCCGGCCATCCTCGGCCACGAGGGCGCGGGCGTGGTGGTGGAGGTGGGCGCGGGCGTCACGAGCGTGCAGGTCGGCGACCACGTGATCCCGCTCTACACGCCCGAGTGCCGGCAATGCAAGTTCTGCCTCTCGCGCAAGACGAACCTCTGCCAGAAGATCCGCTCGACGCAGGGCCGCGGCCTGATGCCCGACGGCACGAGCCGCTTCTCGATCGGCGGCAAGCCGCTGCTGCACTACATGGGCACGTCCACGTTCAGCAACTACACCGTCGTGCCCGAGATCGCGCTCGCGAAGATCCGCCCCGATGCACCGTTCGACCTCGCGTGCTACGTGGGCTGCGGCGTGACCACGGGCGTGGGCGCCGTGATCTTCACCGCGAAGGTCGAGGCCGGCGCCAACGTGGTGGTGTTCGGGCTCGGCGGCATCGGGCTCAACGTGATCCAGGGCGCGAAGTTGGTTGGAGCGGACAAGATCGTCGGCATCGACCTGAACCCTGCGCGCGAGGCGATGGCGCGCCGCTTCGGCATGACGCACTTCATCGATCCGAAGAGCGTGCCGAACGTGGTGGATGCCATCGTGCAGCTCACCGACGGCGGGGCCGACTACAGTTTCGAGTGCATCGGCAACACCACCACGATGCGGCAGGCGCTGGAGTGCTGCCACAAGGGCTGGGGCCAGAGCATCATCATCGGCGTCGCAGCGGCCGGCGCGGAAATCGCCACGCGCCCGTTCCAGCTCGTCACCGGGCGCGTGTGGAAAGGATCCGCGTTCGGCGGCGCTCGGGGCCGCACCGACGTGCCGCGCATCGTCGATTGGGTGGTGGAGCGCAAGCTCGACATCGAGCCGCTCATCACGCACCGGCTGGCGCTCGACCAGATCAACGAGGGCTTTGCGCTGATGGAGCGCGGCGAGTCGATCCGCTCGGTGGTGGTGTATGTGAGCTTGAACGGAGCTTGAACACGAGCTTGACAAGCCGGATGATGACCATCATATTTCGTCCATGAAGATGAACCGCCGGTCGTGGAGCATCGTCGCGGCCGCGGCGCTGGTGTTCGGTCTCATCTTCGGCGTGCGCCAGTCGCAGGCGCTGTTCATCGGGCCGTTGAACTCGGCCACCGGGCTCGGCATCGCAGCCATCAGCCTCGCCTTCGCTTGGGCGCAGCTCATGTGGGGCATCACGCAGCCGGTGGCCGGCGCACTGGCCGACCGCTACGGCTCGGGCCGCGTCATCGCCACGGGCGCCGTGCTCGTTGCGCTCGGCACGGTGCTCACGCCGTATGCGCGCACCGCCTGGGAGCTGCTCGCGGTGATCGGCGTCATTGCCGCGGGCGGGGCCGGCATGGCGGGGCTGGGGGTGCTGATGTCGGCCGTCGGTCGCGCGGTGCCGGCGCAGGCGCGCGGCATCGCCAGCGGGCTCGTGAATGCGGGCGGCTCGTTCGGGCAGTTTGCGATCGTGCCGCTGGCGCTGCTGTTCACGGGCGCGCTCGGATGGGTCAACGCGCTGGCGGCGCTGGGTGCGATCGCGCTGGCGGTGGTGCCGCTGGCCTGGGTGCTGCGCGGCAAGCCGGCCGCCGCGGCGCAGGCGGCAGACGCGCCGCCGCCGCGCTCCATGCGCGAGACGCTGCTCGGCGCGATGCGAGACCCGAGCTTCGGGCTGCTGACGGCCGGCTTCTTCGTCTGCGGCTTCCACGTCGCTTTCATTGCCACGCACCTGCCGGGCGTCGTCGCGTCGTGCGGCTTGCCGCCGGCCGTGGCCGCGTGGTCGCTCTCGCTCATCGGCCTCTTCAACATCGCGGGCAGCTTCGCGGCCGGCTGGGCCATCGGGCGCTGGCGCATGAAGTCGGTGCTGGCGGCGATCTACGCCGCGCGCGCCGTCGCGGTGCTGGTGTTCGTGCTGGCGCCCAAGACGAGCACCACGTTCCTGCTCTTCGGCGTGGTGATCGGCCTCACCTACCTCGCCACGGTGCCGCCCACCGTGGGCCTCGTCGGCAAGCTGCACGGCATGCGCTACCTGGCCACGCTGTTCGGCTTCGTGATGCTGTCGCACCAGGCCGGCGGCTTCCTCGGCGCCTGGCTCGGCGGGCGGCTTTTCGAAGCCACCGGCAGCTACGACTGGATGTGGTACGCCGACATCATGCTCGCGGTGGCCGCCGCCCTCATCCACCTGCCGATCCGCGAGCGCGCGCCGTTGGCGGAGGCGAAGGTGGCGTGAGGCGCATCACAAGGTCTGGATGATCGCCATGATGTTGCCTTCGCTGTCCTTGAACCAGGCCGCTCTCACGCCGTCGGCGGTGACGATGCCTTCGGGGCTCTTGTCGCCCGGCAGGTCGTAGTCCTCGAACCGCACCCCGCGGCCCTTCAGTTCGGCGACTTCGCCTTCGATGTCCTTCACTTCCCAGAACAGCTGGCTGGCCTTCGAGGTGCCCGCATTGGGCGTGAGGTAGAGGAAGCAGGCGGTGCCGCCGGCGAACTCGTAGGCCACGCCGTCTGAGATCTCCTCGTGCGGCTTCCAACCGAGCTTGCCTTCGTAGAACTGCCGCGCGCGCGCCATGTCGGCGGCCGGGATGTAGGCGTAGAGGGGGCATTGCTGGAGCATGGGGTCTCCTGGAGTGGAACGGTCACTTTGCCGAATGCACACGGCATGCCCGCGGTCTCCCTCGCGGCGACAGGGAATGCCGCTCGCATGCGAACTTGCGGCTGCGGCACGATTCCAATCGCGCATGCGCCTCGCCCCCCTCGCCCTCGCGTTGCTGCTGGGCGCCGGCGTGGCGCACGCGCAAGACGATCCGCTCGACACGCCGGCGTGCCGCGACGCGCTGGACGCCGTGCGCGCTCAGGAGGCGGCGGCCTCGGCGGCGCGTGAAGCCGACGGCACCCGTCGCTCGGCCGCGCTCGGTCAGCTCGAGGCGGCGCGCCAGAAGGCGGCGCACGCCTGCCTGCGCAGCCGGCCAGACCGGCCGCCTCCGCAGGGCCGCCTGGCGCAGCCGCCGGTTTCTGTGCCGCCGTCAGCGTTGCCCCCGGCCGCGCCGCGCGTCACGGCGACGCCACCGCCGGCCGCTGCGCCGCGCCAGGCCGCGCCGCTCGTGTCGATCACGTCGTGCGACCCGGCCGGATGCTGGGCCAGCGACGGCTCGCGCCTGCAGCGCGCGGGGCCCGACACGCTGCTCGGCCCGCGCGGGATGTGCACGACGTCGGGGGCGGTGCTGCTCTGCCCGTGAGAGCGGCGGGCGGCCGTAGGTGACGGCCGCCCGCACTTCCGGCGGCGCCGCAGCGACCACCTCCGCGTCCGGCTGCGCGCCCAGGGCAGCGTTCACGCTCGAGAACGCCTGGCGCAGCGCGATGAACAGGCTGGCCTCGAAGATTTCCTTGTCGGTGAGGCCGGCCGCACGCAGCGCCTCCACCTGCTCGGCGCGCGCTTCGCTCGGCGCCCGCACCACCTGGCCCGCCCACTGCCGCAACGCGCGCTCGCGTGCGGTCAGGCCGGGCGAGTCCGCGTCGCGCAGAACGCTCGCGGCGATGAGCGGATCCGCGAGCTTCGCGAGCCGCGTGCCCCACCCCAGCGCGCAGTAGGAGTCGCCCGCTGCCCGCGCGCAGGCGCACACGAGCACCGCGAACTCTCGCAGCGTGAGCGTGGAGCCGTGCATGAGCTGCTGGCGCTGGTCGGCCATGGCATGGGCCGCATCGGGTCGCCAGGCCCACAGCCGCTCCAGGTTCATCAAGTAGCCGGTCGACGCGCGCTCCTGCTCGCGGTAGGCGGCAGCCTCCAGGGTGTCCGGGTTCTTCAGGAACATGGCGCCAAGCTCCAGGGATGAGGGATGTGCGGTTCAGACGCTGCGCCGCAGCGCCTCGAAGAACAGCTCGGATTGCAGCCGCTCGCCGAGCGACTGCTCGGCCACGCGGCGCGCCAGGCCGGCGTCCACCGGCACGAGCGGCCGCCCGGTGGACTGCGCCAGCACCTGCACCATGCAGGCGCGCTCGAGGTAGTAGAGGTCGTCGTAGGCGTGGTCGATCCGCTCGCCGCACACCACCACGCCGTGGTTGCCGAGGAAGCCGATGTCGTGCCCCGCCATCGCGTTGGCGATGCGATCGCCCTCGCGCCCATCGAGCGCGAGGCCGTTGTAGTGGCGGTCGATCGCGATGCGGCCATGGAAGCGCATTGCGTTCTGCGAGAGCGTGGTGTCGAGCGCGGTGTCGAAGGTGAGCGTGAGCGCGGTGGCGTACGGCATGTGCGTGTGCAGCACGCAGGCCTTGCGGCCGATGCGGTGCACCGCGGCATGGATGAACATCGCCGTGGGCTCGACCTCGTGCCGCCCGGCGAGCTTGTTGCCGTGGCCGTCGGTCATCACGATGTCGTCGGCGCCGATCTCGCTCCACAGCAGCCCGCGCGGGTTCAGCAGAAAGCGCCCCGATGCATCGGGCAGCTCGACGCTGAAGTGGTTGCAGATGCCCTCGGCGAGCCCGTGGCGGGCCGCGGCGCGCAGCGCGAGCGCCAGGTCGGCGCGCAGCCGGCTCACGCCCTCCGAGCTGAAATCGTCTTCATGCATCGTTCGGCCTCTGGCATCCGCGAGGCCTCAAGTCTGCACCACCCGACGGTCAGTCGCCGAGGCGCTTGGCCACTTCCTCGAGCATGACCTCGGTGGCGCCGCCGCCGATCGACTGGATGCGCGCGTCGCGCGCCATGCGCTCGATCGGCGTCTCGCGCATGTAGCCCATGCCGCCGTGGAACTGCAGGCAGTCGTACATCACCTCGTTCACGAGCGTGCCGGCCAGCGCCTTGATCATCGACACCTCCTTCGTCACCTGCTGGCCTTGCGCGTCGCGCCATGCGGTCTGGTGGATGAGCGCCTTGCACGCCTCCACCTCGGCGGCGCGCATCGCGAGCTTGTGGCGGATGGCCTGCTTCTCCCACAGCGGCGCGCCGAAGGCCTGGCGCTGCATCACCCACTGCAGCGTGAGCTCGATCGCGCGCGAGGCTTCGCCCATGGCCTGCGCGCCGAGCACGATGCGTTCGTTCTGCAGGTTCCGCATCAGCGCGTAGAAGCCGCGGTGCTCCTCGCCGAGCAGCTGGTCGGCCGGGATGCGGCACTCCTCGAACACGAGCTCCGCGGTGTCGCTGGACAGCCAGCCATGCTTCTTCAGCGGGCGCGCGACCCGAAGGCCCGGCGTGCCCTTCTCGACGATGAACATCGAGATCTCGCGCCCGCGGCCCGGCGCGCCGGTCTTGGCGGCAACGAAGAAGATGTCGCCGTGGACGCCGTTGGTGATGAACATCTTCGAGCCGTTCAGCACCCACTCGCCGCCGTCGCGCCGCGCGGTGGTGCGCATGCCCGCCAGGTCGGAGCCGGCGTCGGCCTCGGTCATGGCCACCGCCGCGATGCGGCGGCCGGCGACGATGTCGGGCATGTAGCGGTCCTTCTGCGCCTCGGTGCCGGCGTTCTGCAGGTGCGGGCTCGCCATGTCGGTATGCACGAGCACCGTCACGGCGAAGCCGCCGTAGGTGGAGCGCCCGAGCTCCTCGGCCAGCACCACGGTGGACAGCGTGTCGAGCTCGCTGCCGCCGTGGCGCGTGTCGTAGCGGATGCCGAGCAGCCCGAGCGCGCCCATCTCGCGCAGCACGTCACGCGGCACGAAGCCGGCCTCCTCCCAGGCATCGGCCTGCGGCAGCACGCGCTCGGCGACGAAGCGGCGGATCGTGTCGCGGAGCATCTCGTGCTCGGGGGTGAAGTAGGGGGTGGTCGGCGTCATCGAATGATTGTGCGGCGCTCCGGGGAGAGGCGCAATTCGATTGATCGCGAAACCGCAACGATCCATTCCTGCCGGCGCTGTTTTTCTTCGCGGCCCGAATTCCTACATTCACTACATCGCTGAGCCGCAACACACCACGACGACTCAACGACGCTCATCCACCGTCATCGAAGGAATCGTCATGAACCGCAATCACCTCTTCGCCGCCCTCGTCCTCGCCGTGGCCGGCACCTCCTCGTTCGCCCAGGAAGCGACCCCCGACACGTGGCAGCAAGTGGCCGCGACCCAATCGGTCGAGCAAGTCCGCGCCGAGCTGGCGCAGGCCCGCAAGGACGGCACGATCAAGGCGTGGTCCGCCGGCTACATCGAGAAGCAGCCGTCGGTGAAGACGCGCGAGCAGCTGCGCGCCGAAGTCGCGGCCGCCCGCCGCAGCGGCGAGCTCGACGCGATCCACAGCGAAGCCTACGCGTTCGCGCCGACCACCGCGTCGACGACCGTGCTGGCCAGCAACCGGTAAACCGCGACCGCCCGCCGGCGGCGCTCGAAGGAGCAAGGCATGAAGTCCACCATCGCTGTCCTCGTTGCCGTTCTCGGTTTCGCCGCCACGGTCGCATGGGCGGGCGACGACATGCCGCGCACGCCCTCGCAGCAAAGCGCCGTCGGCGCGCGTCGTCGGCATCGACGACGACGCGCGCACGCCGCGAGCCACGCCGGCGCCCGGCGCACGGCGCGCCCAGCCGGCCAAGCCCGCGGCGAAGCAGCCGCGCGCCGCCGCGCCCGTGATCTGCGCCTGCCTGACGCTCGACTCCCACGCCTGATCCGCTCCGCCGCAACGGGCACGCCCGTTGCAAAGAGGCGCCATGACACGGCGCTGGGAATTCGACGCACTGCGCGGGCTGATGCTCGTGCTGATGACGCTGACGCACCTGCCCACGCGGATCTCCGATCCGGCAGGGCAGCCGTTCGGCTGGGTCTCGGCCGCCGAGGGCTTCGTGTTCCTGTCGGCCTTCATGGTCGGCATGATCTATTCCGACGTTGCCCTCAAGCGCGGCATCGGCGCGATGTGGCGCGCGTTCGAGGCGCGCGCGCTCACGGTCTACCTGTGCCAGATCGGGCTGCTCGCCCTGCTCTTCACCGTCATCGCGGCGATCGGCGTGAAAGGCCACCAGCCGGCGATCACCGACATGGTGACCTTCCTGCTCGAGGCGCCGGGGCTGGCGCTGCCGGCATCGCTGATGCTGCTCTACAACCCGCCGCTGCTGGACATCCTGCCGATGTACGTGCTGTTCATGCTGGCGAGCCCGTGGGTGATGCTGCACGGGCTGCGCCGCGGCTGGCTCGGGCTGATGATCGCAAGCACGCTGCTGTGGGCGGCCGCGCAGTTCGGGGTCGGGCAGATGACGTACGACGCGATCGCGCGCGTCACCGGCATCGCGGTGCCGTTCGATCAGACCGGCGCCTTCGACCTGCCGGCCTGGCAGTTCCTGTGGATGCTCGGCCTGGCGCTCGGCGCGGGCGGCATCGCCTCGGGTGGCGAGCCGGGCCGGGCGTCCGCGCTTCCCGCGCTGGTGGGTGCGCACCGCGCTCGCAGTCGCGCTGATCGGGCTGGGATGGCGCCACTGGCGCGGGCAGGCGCCGTTCGAGCACTGGCAGCACCTGAACGTGCTGCTCGACAAGTGGCACCTGGGGCCGCTGCGCCTGATGAACTTCTTCGCCCTGCTCACGCTCGCCGTGCATTACGGCCCGGCGATCGTCGCGCGGCTGCCGCGCCTGCGCTTCCTGGAGGTGCTGGGCGCGGCGTCGCTGCCCGTGTTCTGCGCCCACCTTGTGGTGGTGCTGCTGAGCCTGGCCGTCCTGGGCCCGCCTTCACCCGCGCGGCCGGTATGGATCGATGCCGCGCTGCTGGCGGGCACCTTCGTGGTGCTCTACGCCGTGGCGAAGGTCTCGCAACTGGGCACCGACGGCGTCGCCGCGCTCTGCGGCGCGCTGGCGGCTCGGCGCAGCCGGCTCAGCGGATCCGCGCGCTGATCAGCTCCTGCCAGAGCGCGTAGCCGGCGTCGTTCATGTGCAGCGAGTCGGCGCTGTACAGGTCCGCGCGCGGGGTACCGGCGTTGTCGAGCATGGGCGTGAAGACGTCCACGTAGTCGAGTTGCGCGGGGTGGGCCTCGGTGTACTGGCGGATCAGCCGGTTCGCCTCGCGCACCGATTCGAGCAGGTTCGCGCGCAGCGGGCTCGGCTTGATCGAGACGTACGAGATGCGCGCCTCCGGCACGGCCTCGCGCACGCCCGACACGAACGACTGGAAGCTGGCCAGCACGTCGGCCGGCGTACTGCCTTCGGCCAGGTCGTTGTCGCCGGCGTAGACGATCACCTGACGCGGCTTGTAACGATTGACCAGCCGGTCGACGTGGCTGGCGCAGTCGGCCAGGCGGGAGCCACCGAAGCCGCGCTTGATCATCGGCAGCTTGCCGAAGCGCGATTCCAGGTCGGGCCACAGGCGGATGGAGGAGCTGCCGACGAAGACGATGCCGCCGGCAGCCGGGGCGCGCAGCTTGTCGGAGGCGTCGAACTCGGCGAGGCTGGAATCCCACCGGGTGTCCAGCGGGGCGGCCACGGCCCCTCCGGCGTGCAGCGCACCGGCCAAGGCGGCCATCACTGCGAATTTCATCCCGATACGGAACCCCGGATACTGCATGGGTACTGCCTTGCTCTACGGTTGGAAAACGACGCGGCCGGCAGCATAGCGGGGGTCGGAAGACCCTGTCGCTTTCCTGCCTCCCTAGGGTTTGTCTGGAGGCGCCGCCCGGCTTCGATGCGTGGACCATGCGATAAGTTCGATGCGCACAAGGAGATCGGAATGGAACTGCTCGACAACCTGGCGCTCGGTTTCTCCACGGCCCTGACGCTGCAGAACCTGGCCTACGCGTTCCTTGGCTGCTTCCTGGGCACGCTCGATCGGCGTGCTGCCGGGGCTGGGGCCGGTGGCCACGATCGCGATGCTGCTGCCGTCCATCTATGCGCTGGACCCCACGCCGGCGCTCATCATGCTGGCCGGCATCTACTACGGCTCGCAGTACGGCGGCTCCACCACCGCCATCCTCGTGAACCTGCCGGGCGAATCGAGCTCGGTCGTGACGGCGCTGGACGGCTACCAGATGGCGCGCCAGGGCCGCGCCGGTCCGGCGCTCGCCGCGGCCGGCCTGGGCTCCTTCTTCGGCGGCAGCGTGGCCACCATCCTGATCGCCGCGTTCGCGCCGCCACTCACCGAAGTGGCGTTCAAGTTCGGGCCGGCGGAATACTTCTCCCTCATGGTGCTGGGGCTGATCGGCGCGGTGGTGCTCGCGTCCGGCTCGCTCATCAAGGCGATCGCGATGATCATCCTCGGCCTGCTGATCGGCCAGATCAACACCGACGTGATCTCCGGCGTGGCGCGCTACAGCTTCGACATTCCGGAGCTGACCGACGGCATCAGCTTCGTGGCCATCGCGATGGGGGTGTTCGGCTTCGCCGAGATCATCACGAACCTGGGCAAGCCTCCCGAGCACCGCGAGGTGTTCACGAAGAACGTGACCGGCCTGTGGCCCTCGAAGCAGGACTTCAAGGATGCGGGGCCCGCCGTGCTGCGCGGTACGGCGCTCGGCTCGGTGCTCGGCATCCTGCCCGGCGGCGGCGCGCTGCTGTCGTCGTTCGCGTCTTACGCGGTGGAGAAGAAGCTGGCCGGCGCCAGCGGGCGCTTCGGGAAAGGGGACATCCGCGGCGTGGCGGGGCCGGAATCGGCCAACAATGCCGGCGCCCAGACCTCGTTCATCCCGATGCTCACGCTCGGCATCCCGCCCAACCCGGTGATGGCGCTGATGGTGGGCGCGATGACGATCAAGGGCATCCAGCCGGGCCCGCAGGTCATGATGAGCAACCCCACCCTCTTCTGGGGCCTCATCGCGTCGATGTGGGTCGGCAACCTGATGCTGGTGATCCTGAACCTGCCGCTGATCGGCATCTGGATCAAGCTGCTGCGGGTGCCCTACCGCTTCCTCTTCCCGGCCATCATCGTGTTCTGCGCGATCGGCCTGTACACGCTGAACAACAACCCGTTCGACGTGTATATGGGCGCGCTGTTCGGCCTCATCGGCATCGCGTTCTACAAGTTCGGCTGCGAGCCTGCGCCGCTGCTGCTGGGCTTCATCCTCGGGCCGATGATGGAGGAGAACCTGCGCCGCGCCCTGCTGCTGTCGCGCGGCGACTGGACGACTTTCGCCACCCGGCCGCTGTCCGCCGGGCTGCTGCTCGCGGCGCTGGCCATGCTGGTGGTCGTGTCGCTGCCCGCGATCAAGAGCAAGCGCGCGGAGGCGTTCGCCGAGCCGGATTGAGATGACCCCCCGAAGCGCCTTCGGTAGAGGGCGCGCCTACTCGGCGAAGACCTCCTGCAACGTCGACAGCGTTGCAGCCATTGTCTTCGGTGACAGCCCGCCCAGCCGCTTGACCAGGCGCACCTTGTCCACCGTGCGCAACTGATCGACCAGGACAAGCCCCTTCTTGCCCGCGTGCGTCACCGGCACCCTGAACGGCGCCGCGAACCCCTTCGAGGTCATCGGCGCCACGATCACGGTGCGCAGATGGTCATTCAACTCCGCCGGCGACACCACCACGCATGGGCGCGACTTCTTGATTTCGCTATCGACGGTGGGATCCATGTTGACCAGCCAGATGTCCCCGCGCTTTACCACGCGAGTTCCGCATCGGATTCGTTGCCGAACTCGCCCATCACGAGCTCATCGCCGCCTTGGGCAGCCAGCATATGCGCCGCCTCGGCCCAGCCTGTTCGCACCGCCTTGGCCGGCCGGCGCAGCACGATCGCGTCGCCTTCGACCGTCATGTCCACGGTGTCGAGCAGGCCGGCCTGGCTGAGCAGCGGCTTCGGAATGACAACGCCTTTGGAGTTGCCGATCTGGCGGATGGGTACTTGCATGGCTTTCATAGTAATAACAATGTTATTACGATGGTACCTGCGGGGTCAAGACCTGCCGAGCAGCGAGTCACGTCGCTCGGCGAAGACCTTGCGGACATCCTCGTCGGAAAGGCTCGGTGGCTTGTCAATGGTGGCCGAAGCGTGTGCATGAGGCTCGCCTTCAGGTGGCAACCACGCCAGCCGAGCGCAGCGCATCGATCTCTTCAGCATCGAAGCCGGCCTGGGCGAGCAGCTCGGCCGTGTGCTCGCCCACGCGCGGCGCGGGCGGCGGCAGCTCCGAAGGCGTGCGGTCGAAGCGCGGGGCCGGCGCCGGCTGCACCACGCCGCCGGGCGACACGAACGTGCCGCGCGCGGCTTGTGCGGATGGGCATGTGCTTCGCTCATCGAGAGCACCGGCGCGAAGCAGGCGTCGCTGCCTTCGAGCAGCTCGCACCACTGGTCTCGCGTGCGCGTACGGAACACGGCCGCGAGCTTCTCGCGCAGCGAGGCCCACTCGCCTTCGTCCCATTGGCGCTGGAACTGCGGATCGTCGATGCCGCAGATCTCCAGCAGCGTGCGATGGAACTGCGGCTCGATCGCGCCCACCGAGACGAACCGGCCGTCCGCGCACTCGTAGGTGCCGTAGAAATGCGCTGCGCCATCGAGGAAGTTGCTGCTCGCGGCGGTCGTGCCAGTAGCCCTTGGCGCGCATGCCGTACTGCGCGGCCATCAGCAGCGCGGCGCCGTCGGTCATCGCGGCATCCACCACCTGCCCCTGCCCGGAACGCTGCGCCTCGGCGAGCGCGGCCAGCACACCCACGGCCAGCAGCATGCCGCCGCCGCCGTAGTCGCCGACGAGGTTCAGCGGCGGCGTCGGCCGCTCGGCGGGGCCGATGGCGTGCAGCGCGCCCGTGAGCGCGATGTAGTTGATGTCGTGGCCGGCCGCCTGGGCCAGCGGCCCGGTCTGGCCCCAGCCGGTCATGCGGCCGTAGACGAGCCGCGGATTCTTCGCGTGACAGTGGGCGGGGCCGAGGCCGAGCTTCTCGGCCACGCCCGGGCGCCAGCCCTCGACGAGGATGTCGGCGCGCTGCACGAGCCGCAGCACCGCATCCACGCCGCGCGCGTCCTTCAGGTTCACGGCGATGGAGCGGCGCCCGCGATCGACCACGCTGTCGTTGCGCAGCAGCGCCTCCAGGCCGCCGCCCGGGCCCTTCACGGGCAGCCGGTCGATGCGGATCACGGTGGCGCCGAGATCGGCGAGCATCATGCAGGCGAACGGGCCGGGGCCGATGCCGGCGAGCTCGACGACGGTGACGTGGGACAGCGGTCCGGGCATCCTGGCTTGCTCCTCGAAGCGACGCGCAACGCACCATGCGCTCGGCGACTTCCTCAAGCATCATTGTTCATGCAATTCGACACCCTGCTCTCGCAGCGCTACAGCTGCCGCGGCTTCCTGCCGCAGCCGGTGGAGCGCGCCACCATCGAGCGCATCCTCGGCCTCGCACAGAAGACGCCCTCGTGGTGCAACGCACAGCCGTGGCACATCACGATCTCGAGCGGCGCGGCGGCCGATGCGTTCCGGGACGCGATGCTGAAAGCGTCCGACACGCTGCCGCCGCAGCCCGACTTCCCCTGGCCCGTGGAATACACCGGCCTCTACCAGGCCCGGCGCCGGGCCTGCGGATTCGGGCTGTACGACAGCGTGGGCGTGCCAGCGCGGCGACCGGGCGGCTTCGGCGCGCCAGGCGCGCGAGAACTTCCGCCTCTTCGGCGCGCCGCACGTGGCCATCGTCACCACCGAGGCGGCGCTCGGCGTTTACGGTGCGGTGGACTGCGGCGCCTACGTCAGCAACTTCATGCTGGCCGCGCGCAGCCTCGGCGTGGCCAGCATCGCGCAGGCGGCGCTCGCCTCCTGGCCGGGCGTGGTGCGCGAGTGCCTCGGCTTGCCGGCGAGCCGCCTCGTGGTGTGCGGCATCTCGTTCGGCTTCGAGGATCCAGCCCACCCGGCGAACGGCTTCCGCACCGGGCGCGCACCGCTCGGCGAAGTGGTTTCCTGGCGCGATTAGGGCCTGTTGGTACGCTACAGGAGGGGCTCGCGGGTTAAAATGCGCGTTGTAGACATGCACAAGACCGTCTCTTCGTAGGTCTCTTCTGTTCCCCGCTCGCTTCCCCAAAGCGGGCCTCGGTCGACTCCCCTTCATCGATTCGCTTGGCGTTCTGCACTGCGTCAGCATGTGCTGCGCAGCCGCTCGACCGCAGCCCAAGGAGGTCTCATGGCCAAGGAAGAACTGATCGAGATGCACGGCGTCGTCAACGAAGTGCTGCCGGATTCCCGTTTCCGCGTGAAGCTCGACAACGGGCACATGCTCGTCGCCTACACGTCGGGCAAGATGCGCAAGAACCACATCCGCATCCTCGCCGGCGACAACGTGTCGCTGGAGATGTCTCCCTACGACCTGACGCAAGGGCCGCATCACATTCCGCCACCTGCAGCGCGCCGGCGGCGCGGCGCCGCAGCGGGCGCGCGGCTGATCCACCCCGGCGCGGCGGCCCTCAGCTTGCCTTCCTGGTCGGCTCCTTTCAGCGGCCCGGGCTCCCTCTCCCGCAAGCGGGAGAGGGAGGTGCGCCAGCGCACGCACCGTCTCGATCGTGTCGGCGTCCTCCGGCCGCTTGTCGTGCCGATACGCCTTCACGCGCGCAAAGCGCAGTGCCAGGCCGCCCGGGTATTGCGGACTTTCCTGCAGATCGTTGAACGCGATCTCCACCACCAGCTCCGGCCGCACGTGCACGACGTGGCCCTCACGCCGGCTCTCGCGCGCGAGCAGCTCGCGCGTCTGCCACTCGAGCAGCGCGTCGGTCATGCCCTTGAACGTCTTGCCGAGCATCACCCAGCCGCCGGCCGGATCGCGCGCGCCCAGGTGCAGGTTCGACAGCCAGCCGCTGGCGGCGCCCGTTGCCCCACTCGGCCGCCAGCACGACGAGATCGAGCGTGTGCGCGCGCTTGACCTTGAGCCAGCTCGCGCCGCGGCTGCCCGCCTCGTATGGGGCATCGAGCGCCTTCGCCATCACGCCTTCATGGCCGCGCGCGAGCGTGTCGGCGTAGAAATCCTCCGCCGCCGCGACATCGGCGGTGATCAGCCGGGGAACGACGAGCGGCGCCGGCAGCGCGGCCGCCAGCGCATCGAAGCGCTCGTGCGCCGGCCGGTCGACGAGCGACACGCCGTCGCGGTAGAGGCAATCGAAGAAGAGCACCGCCAGCGGCAGCTCGGCGCGCATGCGCTCGACATCGAGCTTGCGGCCGAAGCGGCGCATCGTCACCTGGAACGGGTGCGGCGCGCCGCCGGCGGCCAGCGCCACCGCCTCGCCGTCCAGGATCAGCTCGCGCGCCGGCACCGCCTGCAGCGCCTCGACGATCTCGGGCACCGAGGCGGTCACGTCCTTCAGCGCTGCGCGTGTAGACCTGGATCGCGTCGCCCGCCTTGTGCACCTGCACGCGCGCGCCGTCCACCTTCCATTCGAGCGCCGCCGTGCCCAGGCGCGCCATCGCATCGGCGATGTCGTCGGCCGGCTGCGCGAGCATCGGCTGCAGCGGCCGATGCAGTGCGACTTCAAAGCCCGCGAGCCCGGCCGTTCCTTCCGCGAACGCCGCGCGCGCGGCGGCGCGCACGCTGCCGGTCAGCATCGCCGCGCGGCGCACGTCGGCCACCGGCACGCCGGCCGCCGCGGCGATGGCCTCGATCATCACGCCCTCCAGCGCGCCCTGGCGCAGCTCGCCGACCAGCAGGCGCAGCAGGAAATCCTGCTCGGCAGCGGTGGCGCGCTCGAACAGCTGGCGCAGCAGCGCGTTGCGCTCGGCCGCCGAGCCCTTGCCCTTGGTGGCGGCCAGGCGGGCGAGCGTCGCGTCGACCTCGCTCAACGTGAGCGTCGGCGCCTCGGCATGCGCGCCGCGCAGCGACGCGAGCGTGGCGTAGCCGATCCCCATCCGGCCCTGGCGCGTCTCGCCCGAGAGGTAGGCGACCGCGATGTCCGCGTCGTCGGCGGCCGCGCCGCGCAGGCATTGCGCGATCGCGTCGCGCTTGGCCAGCCGGCCGCTGACCGCCGCGACGCGATTCGAAGCCTCGACGAGGCCGGCGAGCGTGGCGCTCAGCCCTTGCGCTCCGGCTTCCCGCTGCCGCGCTTCTCGTCCTCGGGCGCGTCGAAGGTGCCGGTGGACGTGGGCCCGGTGCCGTCGGGCTCCACGCGCACGACCTTGTCTTCGAGGGCGTCTTCCTTGAAGTTGCGCGGCTCCTCCCGGTTCGCGTGCGCTGGGAGTCGAGCAGGTCTTCGCGCTGTTGATCGGGGTCGGTGGGTTGGGTGCTGGCCATGGCGAATCCTCCGGGTGTGGGTTCGCCGAACGGCAATCGGCGCGCCCACCTTCAGCGCACCTCGCTCCGCCCGACATCCGCCCGCCGGTCGTGCCGCGCCAGGCGCGCCAGCAGGTGTTCCACCTCGCTGCGCGCCGCCTCCGACATCGCGCTCGCCGGCTTGCGCTGTGCCGCGCTCGACAGCAGGCCGCGGCGCATCAGGATGTACTTGCGCACCGCCAGCCCCACGCCCGGCTGCTGCTCATAGCGCAGCAGCGGCAGGTGGGCGTCGAACAGGTCGTGCGCCTCCTCGCGCCGCCCTTGCGCCGACAGGCGCACGACGTCGCACAGCATGTCGGGGAACGCGTAGCCGGTGTTCGCGCCGTCGGCGCCGCGCTCCATCTCGTAGTCGAGGAAGAGGCCGCCGTTGCCGCACAGGATGGAGACGCGGCGCATGCCCTCGCGCTCGAACGCGCGCAGCCGGGAAATCTTCTCCAGGCCCGGCCAGTCTTCGTGCTTGAGCATCACGCACGACGGCAGCTCGGTGACGATGCGGCGGATCACGTCGGGCGTCATCTGGACCGAGAACGTGAGCGGGTAGTCCTGCAGCACGAAGGGCACGTCGGCGCCGAGCGCCTCCACCGCCTGGCGGTAGTAGCCGACGATCTGCTCGTCGGTGCGCAGCGTGTTCGGCGGCGCGATCATCACGCCCGCCGCGCCGCGCGCCATGGCTTCGTGCGCCAGCGAGCGCATGGCGGCGAACCCCGGCGCCGAGACGCCCACCACCACCGGCAGCGACGGCGCCCGGCGGATCATGCGCGTCGCCACGTCCACCGCCTCGGCCTGCTCGAGCTTGGCGGCTTCTCCCAGCTGGCCCAGCACCGTGATGCCGGTGGCGCCGCACGAGAGATAGAAGTCGACCAGCCGGTCGATCGAGGAGACGTCGATGGCGCCGTCGTCGAGGAAGGGAGTGGGCGCGATCGGGAAGACGCCCCGGGCCTGTTCGGTGAGCTTCATGGCGCCATTGCACCACGCTTGCGACCGCTTCGGGCAGCAGGAAGCAGCGCCAGGAAGGCCAGCACGCCGAGCGCTGCCGACAGCGCGAGCGCACCCGCGCCCCAGCGGTCGAGCGCGAGGCCGAAGAGCCACGGCGCGGCCGCCTGCGCAATGCGCGCCGGCACCATCAGCACGCCCTGGCGGCGCCCGTAGCCGTGCGGGCCGAAGATGACCAGCGGCAGCGTGCCCTTCGCGATCGTGAGAATGCCGTTGCCCGCGCCGTGCAGCACGCCGAAGACGGCCGCCGCCGGCGCGCCGAACATCGCCATCACCGCGACGCCCAGCGGATGCAGCGCCGCCGCGAGGCGCGCGGACAGCAGCGGGTGCACCTTGCGCAGGATGCCGAACTCCAGCAGCCGCGCGCCCACCTGCGCCGGGCCGATGAGCGCGCCCGACGAACACCGCCGTGGCCAGCGTGGCGCCGGCCGCCTGCAGCAGTCGCGGCAGGTGCGCCGCCATCGCGGTGGAGACGAACCACGTGGCCGCGAACACGAACGACAGCAGCAGCGTGGAGCGCAGCGAAGCCGGCGGCGGCATCGGTCGTCCGGCGTCGCGGCGGTCGCTGCGCTCGGCGCGCCGGTGCGCCGGTGCCGGCCGCAGCAAGCGCGTTCAGCGGCAGGCCGAGCAGCAGGTGCAGCGCGGCCCACGTGAAGCACGCGCCGCGCCATCCCACCTGCGCCTCCAGGAACGTGGACAGCGGCCAGCCGACCGTGCTTGCGAACCCGGCGATGAGCGTGATGCCGGTGATGGTGCTGCGCGAGTCGCGGCCGTAAAGGCGCACGAGCGCCGCGAAGGCCGCCTCGTACAGCCCGCTGCCCATGCCGACGCCGAGCACGAGCCACGCCGACGAAGAGCCCCGCGGGGCCCTGCGCAAGGCCCAGCCCGGCGAGGCCGACGGCGAACACGACGTTGGTGCCCATCAGCACCGGCCGGCCGCCCCAGCGGTCGATCGCGCCGCCGGCCAGCGGGCCGAGCAGCGCGGAGACGACCGAGCGCCAGCGAGAAGGCGGCGAACACCGTGGGCACCGAGACGCCCAGGTCGCGCGCCATCGACGCCGCGAGCATCGCCGGCAGGTAGTAGGACGACGCCCACGCGAGCGTCTGCGCGGTGCCGAGCGCGGCGACGGTGCCCGGGCGGCCGAGCGGCATCTCAGCCGCAGCAGCGTCGTGGCGGCCACCGACAGCGGATGGGCTGGCGCCGACCGCTTGCTCGAACGCCTGGGCGCCGGAGGAGCACAGCAGCCGCCCGCCGATGCGCTGGACGGGCCCGTGCTGCAGACGCCGGTCTCGGGCAGCGCCAGCTCCACGCGATCCGCCGCCGCCAGGTCGCCCGCGATCGCCGCGACCACCGAGCGCGCCTGCTCGAAGCCGGTCGCCATCAGGAAGGTCGGCGCGCGGCCATAGCTCTTCACGCCCACGGTGTAGAAGCCCGGCTCGGGATGCGCCAGCTCGCGGTGCGCCGTGCGGGCGCACCGTGCCGCAGCTGTGCACGTTGGGGTCGATCAGCGGGCCGAGCGCTTCGGTGGACTCGAGCCAAGGGTCGAGCTTCACGCGCAGCTCGCTCGGTGATGCGACAGGTCCGGGCGCTGGCCCGGTGGCGCAGACCATCTCGTCGACGCCTCGATGCCGAGCGTGCCGTCGCCGCCGGAAGCCGGTCGCGAGCAGCCGGCCGCCCTCCGCGCGCAGCTCGGTGATGCGCAGGCCGCCGGAACTCGAGCGCCCCGCTGTCGCGCAGCGCGGCGCAGCGCAGCGCCGAGCGCGCCGCGCGCCGGCAGTGCGTCGGCATCGCCGCCGCCGAACACGCGCGTCGAGCACCGGCGTGCGCACGCCCAGACGAGCGTGGTGCCCGGCACTCCCGTCGGCCAGTTCGGCCAGCGCGAGCAGCGCGTTCGCCGCGCTGTGGCCGGCGCCGACCACCAGCACGCGCTGGCCGGCATAGCGCGCGCGGTGGGCGCCGAGGATGTCTGGAATGCCGTAGAAGATGCGCGACGCGCCTCGCGCTCGCCGAGGGCCGGCAGGCCGCTGGCGCCCACCGGGTTGGGTGTGCGCCACGTGCCGGTGGCGTCGATCACGGCGCGGGCGCGAAGTTCCAAGGGCTTGCCGTCGTCGCACGGCGCGAACGACGAAAGGCGCCGGGTCGCGGCCGGCGCTCTTCACTTTGTCGAAGCCGTCGCGCGAGACCGGCACGACCTTCGTGCGCAGGTGGAGCGCACGCGCGACAGCTCGGCAGCTGTGCGAGGGCTGGAGCACGCGCTCGGCCACCTCGCGCGCGAGCGGCAGCTCGTCGGGCGGCGGCGCCTGCCAGCCGCTGGCGCCGAGCTGCGCCGCCATCGCGCGATCGATGTTGTAGCGCCAGGGCGAGAAGAGGCGCACGTGGCCGAAGTCGTGCAGATTGGCGCCGACGCCGGTCTCCGGCCTCGAGCACGAAGAAGGGCAGGTTGCGCTCGACGAGACGGGCCACGGCGGCCAGGCCGACGGGGCCGGCGCCAAGCACTGCCACCGGAAGTTGGGAAAGAAGGTTCGACATGTGCATGTCTCCATGAAATGGTCAGCAGCAGGCAGCCGCGTTGGCCGTGTCGGCCCCGCGAGCCGTGGGCAGGCCCTTGCAGCAGTTGTCCGTGAGGAATGCGATGAGCTCGTCCATGCGGGCGAATGCAGCGCGGTAGATCACGTGCCGGCCGACCTGCTCCTGCGTGACGAGGCCGGCCTGGAGCAGGTCCTTCAGATGGAAGCCGAGCTTCGCGTAGGTGATGCCGAGCATGTCGACCAGCACGCCCGGCGTGAGGCCGCTGGGGCCGGCGACAACCAGGGCGCGGAAGGCATCCAGCCGGATGGGGTGCGCGAGGGCACCGAGAGCATCGACGGCGGCGGGCTTGTCCATGGCGGCGATATTACAAGATTTATTTATACAATGAAACTTGTAATGTAGAAAGCTGCGAACTCCCTTTCCCGCTTGCCGCATAGGGGGCGTGCCGGGCATCCCTGTTGCCCCACTCCGATCTGTCGATGGTGTTGGAAGAAGACCGATGGCGGACAAGACTGGCCCCGAGCAGACGCTTCCTGTCATGGAAGAGGTGCTCCATGTCGACCGCCGGAAGGTCGAGACCGGCGCCGTGCGTTTGCGCCTGAGCACCACCGAGACCACGCAGCCGCTCCAGCTCGATGCCTGGAGCGAGCGGGTCGAGGTGGAGCGGGTTGCCATCGGGCAGCCGGTGGCAGCGCGCCGCGAACCCTGGCATGACGCAGACGTGCTCGTCGTGCCCGTCTACGAGGAGCAGGTCGTCCTCCAGCGCATCCTCGTGCTGAAGGAAGAGCTGCGCCTGCGCCGCCGGCGCGAGCATGTCACCGAGGAAACGGTGGCGGTGCTGCGCCGCGACGAGGTCCACGCCGAGCGCCGAAGGGGCGACGGCGGGTGGACGCCCATCGACGCTGACGCACCGCGGGACGACGCCGCGGACATTTCTCAACCTCGAAAGGATCCGAAATGAGACAGACAGTGGTGGGTGTGTTCGACCAATATGCCGCCGCGCAGCACGCGGCCGCGCTCCTTCAGGACCGTGGGATCGAGCCCGACTGCATCCATGTGACCAGCAGCGACGACTACGGTTCGAGCGAGGCCACCCGAGCAAAGGAAGCCGACGACGACCGTGGACTGCTGGAGCGCGTGCGCGACTTCTTCGCCGGCATGCCCGACGACGACGACGTCGGCACGTATTCCGAAGCCGTGCGCCGCGGCGGCGCGGTGGTGAAGGTCGACGTCGAGGAAGAGCCGCAGGTGGAGATCGCGTGCGAGACGCTGGAGCAGGCGGGTGCGGTGGACATCGACGAGCAGGCGTCGGCAATGGCGCTCGGCGGGCGGCACGGCGGACACGGCATCGGCCGCGATGTTGGGCTCGTCCGCAACGACGGAGCAGCGCGCTGCGCGCGGCACCGAAGGCGAGGAAGTGATTCCGGTCGTTCGCGAGGAGATCGCGGTCGGCAAGAAGAGCGTCCAGGCGGGCAAGGTGCGGGTCTATTCGCACCTGGTGGAAGAACCGGTGCGCGAGTCGGTGCAGTTGCGCGAAGAGCATGCGCGCGTCGAGCGCCGCCCGGTGGACCGCAAGGCCACCGCCGCCGACCTCGACGCCGCCCAGGAGCGCACCCATCGAGGTGACTGAGAGCGAAGAGCGCCCGGTCGTCGAGAAGACCGCCCGCGTCATCGAGGAAGTGACGATCGGCAAGGAAGTGCGCCAGCGCGAGGAGACGATCCAGGACACGCTGCGGCACACGAAAGTGGATGTCGAGAACGACGGTGCCTCCCGCACCGGGACGCGCCGCGCCTACGACGACTACGCCGACGACTTCCGCTCCGACTTCAGCTCCCGCTACGAAGCCCAGAGGCGGACGCTACGAGGAATACGAGCCGGCCTACCGGTTCGGCCACTCGCTGCGCAGCGACCAGCGCTACGCCGGCCGCTCGTGGGCGGAGGTGGAGAGCGAGGCACAGCGCGACTGGTCGACCCGCTACCCGGACAGCCCGTGGCAGCGGTTCAAGGACGCGGTGCGGCATGCGTGGGAGCGCGTGACGGACTGACGCTCGATGGATGGACGAGACGGCGCGGCGGCTCATGGGCCGCCGCGCCGCAGACTGCGCGCGCGGGATACTGTGGTTCCGCAAGCCCATTCGGGAGTGTCTTCATGCGCGAGGTCCAGGCGATCCGACCGCTGCGGGAAGTGGCCACGCGGCAGCAGCTGCCCTACTTCATCGGCATTTCTGGCGAGACGGTCGGCAGCCGCGGGCTGTCGATGCATCTCGTGGTGATTCCGCCCGGTGCGCGTGCCGCACCGCACTCGCACTGCGGCTACGAGACCGGCATCTACGTGCTGGAGGGCCGGGTCGAGACGCGCTGGGGTTTGCAGCTCGAACACTCGGTGATCAGCGAAGCGGGCGATTTCCTCTTCGTCCCGCCCGACGTGCCGCACGAGGCAATCAACCTGAGCGAGACGGAGACGGCACGCGCCGTGGTTGCGCGCAACGATCCCGCCGAGCAGGACAAGGTCGTGCCGTGGCCGGTTTCCACTCCCTACCCCGCAAGCGGGCGAGGGCCGGGGTGAGGGCGCGGCTTCATTCAAGCGAACGACCGAATGACCGCCGTGCAGCGGCTCCGGTCAGCCGACCTCGACCTGCGTACGCCGCACGACCTAGATGCCGGACAACACGGCGTCCATTGCTGACACCAGCGCGCTGGCCTGCGCGGCCACGTTGTCCACCGGTCGCCGCAAGACCTTGGCAGGCAAAGGCGCCGCATAGTGCGCCAGCGCATGCAGGCGCTTGCCTTTGACCATGATGACCGGACACAGCGCGGTCGGCACCTTGATCGCGACATCGAGCACAGCCAGCGGCATGGTCAGCCGCGTAGCCAGGCCATCGAGCAGGCGGCTCTGGATCACGACCACATAAGGGATGCCGTCGGCCGCGCTGCTGCTTGGGTTGGTGAAAACGTCGTACTGGGCCATCAGCCCCTCACCACGGGCGCAAGTCGGCACCAGGAATGCCGTGCGTCTCGAAGCGGGCGTTCTGGGCGGCAATCCAGTCACCAAACTCGACTTCGAACGCCTTCTTGCGCGCGGCCCGGCTGGCCTTGCCGTGGTTGGCCTGCAGGGCCTGGTATTGCTCAGCCGAGAGGATCACGGTGTCGATTTGACCGGCCTTTTCCACGAACACCGGTTCACGCTTGGCCTGGGCGCAAAGGCTGCCAAAACGGTTCTTGGCTTCGGTGGCAGTGACGCGCATGGTGGGTTCCTTGGAGATTGGCCATTTTAGCCATTGAGTGGCCACCAGAGCAATGAAGCCCGACACACCCCGGCCCTCTCCCGCGAGCGGGAGAGGGAGACGCTCTAGACGGTTCTGCCGCCGTCGACCGGGAACTCCACGCCGGTGATGAAGTCGGCTTCATCGCTGGCCAGGTACAGCGCGGCGCGCGCGATGTCCAGCGGCGTGGAGAGCCGCCCCATCGGGATCGTCGCGAGAAACTTCTTCCGGTTCTCCGGCGTGTCCGGCATGCCCATGAACTGTTCGAGCAACCCCGTGACGCCCATCACCGGGCAGATCGCGTTCACGCGGATGTTGTCCGGGCCGAGCTCAACCGCGAGCGACTTGCTCATCAGGTTCACCGCGCCCTTCGAGCTGTTGTACCAGGTGAGCCCCGGGCGGGGCCGGATGCCGGCCGTGGAGCCCACGTTCAGGATCACGCCGCTCTTCTGCTGGCGCATCAGCGGCACGACCGCGTGCACCATGTGGAAGATGCTCTTCACGTTGATGGCATACACCTTGTCGAAGGTGGCTTCGTCGACATCGAGCAGCGGGCCGTTGCGGTGCGTCCAGCCGGCGTTGTTCACCACGATGTCGATGCGCCCGCCGAAGGCCTCGCGCGTGGCCTTCACGAGGGCGTCGATGTCGGCGCGCTTCGTCACGTCGCACGTCACGGCCATCGCGGCGGCGCCGATGGACTTCGCCACGCTCTTCGCGCCGTCGCCGTTGATGTCGGCCACGGCCACCTTGGCGCCTTCGGCGGCGTACAGGCGCGCGATGCCTTCGCCGAAACCGCTCGCGGCGCCGGTGACGATGGCGATCTTGTTCTCGAGTCTCATCATGAACTCCTTCACGGTACGGGATTCCGGGGCGGCGCGCCGCTCACCGTCTGCAGCATTTCGGAGTGGAACTCGCGCCGGTACAGCACGAACACCACGATCGCGGTGGCGATCACGAACGCCGGTGCCGACGAAGAGCCACGCCACGGCCGCAAACGCCATGTAGTAGCTGCGCAGCCCGTCGTTGAACGTCTCGGCCGCGAGCGCCATCACGCGCCCGGCGCGATCCGCGAAAGCCTGGCGCTGCGCGTCCGAACCCTCGCCGGCGGCCAGGAACTGCTCGGCATCCGGCGCCGAGGCCACGAGCAGCGCGCCGAACCCGTACTGGCGCACGCTCCAGGTGAAGCGGAAGAAGGCGTAGACGAAGACGGCGGTGAGCAGCAGCAGCTTGAAGTCGAACACCAGCACCGACGTGCGCGCGGCGAACGGGATCTCGCGCACCAGCTCGCTCGCCCGCTCGGTGGCCGACAGCACGGCCAGCAGGCCGCCGATGATCAGGATGGTGGTGGAGGCGAAGAACGAGGGGCTCGACGACAGGCTCTGCACGACGATGCCGTCGATCACGCGGTTCTCGCGCCATGTGGATTGCAGCATCCATTCGCGCCGGATGCGGTTGGTGCTCACGAGCAGCGAGGGCGTCTTCTCGGCGCGCCGCTTGGCGAACACCGCGTAGCCGATCCAGCTGCCGAAGAAGAACGACAACGCGAGCCAGTCGAGCCAGCGCAGCTCGCCGAGCATCTTCAAGGGAGTGTCCATGGAATGCGATGGTAGCGGCGCACCGATCGACGCACACTCCCGGCCATGAGCCCGTCATCCGGCTGCCATGAAACGCTCGTACCGTCGGACGCCATCTTCGTCACCCGGAGCGTTCATGACACCGCGTTTCATCGTGATGGGCTCCTGCGCCATCGTCATCATCGCCTGCAGCCACGTGATGGCCGATCCGGCGTCCCGCCCGGCCCCGGCGCAGCTCGGCCCGCGCCCGTTCTTCCTGGTGGACGACCTCGCCGACGGGCCGTTGAAGTCGAAGCTGCAGGCCTGCAGCCGGCGCGGGGAGTTCCGCCCGAGCGAGTTCTCGATCGGCCACCGGGGCGCTGCGATGCAGTTCCCGGAGCACACGAAGGAGTCGTACGAAGCGGCGGCGCGCATGGGCGCCGGCATCGTCGAGTGCGACGTCACCTTCACGAAGGACAAGCAGCTCGTGTGCCGGCACGCGCAGAACGACCTGCACACCACCACGAACATCCTCGCGACGCCGCTGGCCGCCAAGTGCACGAAGCCCTTCTCGCCCGCCACGTTCGACGCGGCCGGCCAGCTGGTGTCGCCGGCGAGCGCCGAGTGCCGTGCGAGCGACGTGACGCTGGCAGAGTTCCGCACGCTGCGCGGCAAGATGGATGCGTTCGATCCGCGCGCCCGCACCGTGGCCGAGTATCTCGGCGGCACCGCGACGTGGCGCACCGATCTCTACGCCGGCCCCACCAGCGGCACGCTGATGACGCACCGCGAGAGCATCGAGCTGTTCAAGCGGCTCGGCGTGAAGATGACGCCCGAGCTGAAGGCCCCCAGCGTGCCGATGCCGTTCGACGGCTTCTCGCAGGCGGCCTACGCGCAGAAGATGATCGACGAGTACAAGCAGGCCGGCGTGCCGCCGGAGCACGTGTTCGCGCAGTCGTTCAGCCGCGACGACGTGCTGTACTGGGTGCGCCACGAGCCGGCCTTCGGCCGCCAGGCGGTGTACCTGGACGACGCCGAGTCGGTGTCGGACCTGCCCGGAGCCGCCGAGCTCGAGGGCTACAAGGCCAGCGGCATCCAGATCGTCGCGCCGCCCATCTTCGCGCTGCTCGACACTCGACGGCAGCGGCAACATCGTGCCGTCGGCCTACGCGCGCAACGCCCGGGCCGCCGGCCTCGGCATCATCACGTGGACGCTGGAACGCTCGGGGCTGCTTGCCGACGGCAGCAACGGCTTCTACTACCAGACGTTCGACGCGGCCATCCGGCGCGAAGGCGACGTGCTGCGCGTGCTCGACGTGCTGGCACGCGACGTGGGCGTGCGCGGCGTGTTCTCCGACTGGCCCGCCACGACCACGTTCTACGCGAACTGCGCCGGGCTCTGACCGTCGCCCGGAACCGCGAGCGGTATTGAACCCGCCGCGGGCCGTTGCCTATCATCGGCGCCGTGACCTTCGCGCTCGGCAAGATCCAACCGCCCGTGCCGCGCCGCGGCTCGCTGCTGGCCCGGCCGCTGCTCGAAGCACGGCTGCGCGACACGCTGGCCGCGCACCGCGCGGTGCTGCTCGCCGCCCCGGCCGGCTGCGGCAAGACCGCCCTGCTCGTGCGCGCGCTCACGCCGCCGCCGCCCGCCCAGGGTCTGGCCTGGGTGTCGCTCGACCCCGACGACGACCTGTACCGCCTGCTCGAATGCCTGCTCGCCGCCCTGGAGCCGTTCGACCTGCCCTGGCGCGTCGCGCCGGAGGGGCTGCTCGCCGCGGCGATCGGCAGCGACCCGCGCGGCCGCCAGCGGGCGGTCGACGACCTGGTGAACGCGCTCGACGCCACCGAGCTGCTGCGGGGCACGATCGTCATCGACGACCTGCACCACCTCGCCGACGAGGCCGCGCACGACTTCCTCTCGCGCCTCGTGGAGCGCCTCGCGCCCCAATGGACGCTGGTGCTGTCCACGCGCGACGCCCCCGCCGGCCTGCTGGCCCGGGCCGCGGGCGCCGGCGAGCTGGCCCGCTTCGACGAGGCCGACCTGCGCTTCAGCGCCGACGAGGTGCAGGCCTGGTTTGCCGGCCTGGGCCTGGACGCGGGCGCGGCGCGGGCGCTGCATGCGCGCACGGCCGGCTGGGCGGCCGGGCTCCGGCTGGCGGCCAGCGGCGCGCGCGGCGCCGGCCCGGCCGGCACGATCGACCGCGCCGCGTTCGACTTCCTCGCCACCGAGGTGCTGGCCCGGCTCGACGCGCCGCTGCGCGACTTCCTGATCGACACCAGCGTGCTGCACGAGCTCGACGTGGCGCGCTGCACGGCGCTGACCGGCGATGCACAGGCCGCGCGCTGGCTCGACGAGATCGAGCGCCGCGGGCTCTTCGCCAGCGTGGTCGACGACGCGAGCGGCACGCTGCGCCTGCACGATCTCTTCCGCGACGCGCTGCAGCATCGCCTGCGCGTCGAGCGTCCGCAGGCCTGGCCGCTGCGCCTGGCGCGCGCTGCCGAGCTGGAGACCGACCCGGTGCGGCGCCAGAACCTGCTCCTGGCGGCGCAGCGCCCCGACGACGCGGCGCGCGCGCTGCTGGCCGCCGCGCCGGAGTTGAACACCGGCGGCGCGGCGCCGACCGTGTTGCGCCTGCTCGACGCCTACGAGCCTGCGTTCGCCGCCGGCTCGGCCGAGTGGCAGCGCGTGGCCGGGCTGGCCACGCTCACGGTCTGGCGCCTGAACGAGGCGCATCGGCACTTCACGGCGGCCGAGGCGCTGTACCGCGCGCGCGGCGACGATGGCGCGGCGCAGACCATGCTGGCGCGCCGAGCGGCGGCGCTGGTGGCGCTCGGGCGCATCGATGAAGCCGGCAGGCTCGTCGATGCGCTGGAGGCGCAGCCTCTCGCGGAATCAGAGGCGCAGATCATCGCTGCCACCGCGCGCATGTGGCTGCACCTGGAGCGCGGCGAGAACGATGCCGTCGCGCCGGTGTTCGAGCGCTTCGTGCGCCTGCAGCAGCAGTGCACCTCGCTCGCCGACTGGGGCACCGTGCCGCCGCCGCGCCAGACCGCCTGCCGCGGCATGGCGCCGCTCGTGCAGCGCTGGGCCACCGGCGCCCTCGCGATGGCCGGCGACCGCCCGGTGCCGCTGCGCACCTTTGCGCTGCTCGTGCTCGGATGGCGCGCGTTCTGGCTCGGTCGCCCCGCCGAGTCGCAGGCCCTCCTCGACGAGGCGATGGGCGACGCCTCCTGGGGCGGCCACCAGGTGATCGCGCGCAGCCATGGCCTGGCGCTCCAGGCGGCGCTGGCGGTGGTGCACGGCGACGCGGAAGCGGCGCTGCAGGCGATGCGCCAGCGCATCGACGAGCAGCCGGCCGGCTACGGCGGCTGGGGTCCTTGGTTCGTGATCTGCTTCGCCGCTCGCATCGCCGCTGCGGCCGGCGATGCCGCCGCGCTGCGCCACTGGCTGCAGAAGCTCGTCGCGCTGCACGACTCGCTGCCCGACGTCACGCCGCGGCGGCTGCGGCCGGTCACGGCGCTGCACGGCACGCTGGCCGCGCTCGACGGCGATGCCGCCGCGGCACGCGCGCATTGGGAGGCGGCGCTGGCCGACGAGGAAAGCACCGACCTGCTCGGCCAGGCCGGCGAGGTGCGCGTGCGGCTTGCAGCCCTGTGCGTCTCCGGGGGCGATCGCGACGGCGCGGCGACGCTGCTGCGCCCGTTGCTGGATCGTCCGGAGGACGGCCCGCGCGGCGCGATGTTCGCGGGCGACGCGCTGGCCGCTCTCGCGCGCGAAGACTGGAGCGGCGCCCTGGACGATGCGGCCTGCGCCACGCTGCGCGCCTGGGCCGCCGGCACGGCCCGGCCCGCGCCGGGCGCCGCCGCATCGAGCGAGCCTTCAGCGCCGGAGACCGCCGCCGGCGCCGCGGGCCCGACCGGTGAGCGATTGAGCGCACGCGAGCTGGAAGTGATCGCGCTGATCGCGCGCGGCCAGAGCAACAAGATCATCGCGCGGCAGCTCGACCTGAGCCCCTACACCGTGAAGCGCCACGTGGCCAACTCGCTCGCGAAGCTGGGCGTCGGCTCACGCGGCCAGGCCGCGGCCTGGTTCCACGGCGTGCATCGCTGACGCGCACTCCGGCTCCGCTCTAACGCGCCCGCCCGATCCACCCCTTCACGCCCGGATGCTCGCCGACCGCCTCGTAGAGGCGCATGAGCTTCGGGCAGTGGCTGAACACGGTCGGGGGCACGTGGTCGACCGAGCCGGATGCGAACCAGCGCACGATCATGTAGAGCTTGAGGTCGGCCACGTGCAGCTTGTCGCCGGCCAGGAACGGGCCGGCGCCGAGCTCGCGCTCCACGTTCGAGCCCCATGTGCGCAGGGCGCCGCCGGCCATCTCCTCGCGCGCCGTGCGCTTTTGCGCCTCGTCGCTGATGCGCAGCGTCGGGGAGAGGTTGTGCCGCAGTTCCTCGGCGTAGTTCAGCAGCGCCTCGTGGCGTGCGGCCTCGAAATCGTCTTTCGGATGCAGGCCGTGCTGCCGCCCGATGTAGACGAGGATCGCGTTCGACTGCGCGAGCGGCGGCTTGCCGGGCAGCTCGAACACGGGCATCGAGCCGAACGGCGTGGTGGCCTTGAGCGTCTTCCAGTCCGCGCCCGATACGCGCACGTCTTCGAAATCGACATCGGCCAGGTGCAGCGCCAGGCGGCACTCCTCGCCGCGGCTGCCGGCGAAGTCGAAGTAGGTGAGGCGGGGTCGAGTCATGGTGTCCTTCATGTGCCGCAGAACGTGCGGTAGCCGGCCGTCACCTCGGCGGGGGCCGGTGCGGCGTGGTTTTCAAGGCCCGGGCGCTCGTCGAACGGCTGGGCGAGCACGCCCAGCAGCCGCTCGAACGGCCCGAGGTCATTGTGCAGGCTCGCGGCCGCGAGCGCTTCTTCCACGAGGTGGTTGCGCGCGATGTAGATCGGGTTCATCCGGCGCATCGCGGCGGCCCGCTCCGCCGGCGCGGACGTCTCCTGCGCGGCGCGGCCGCGCCAGCGCTCGAGCCACGCCATGAGCGGGCGCGTGTCCTCGAACAGCGCCTGCAGGCGCAGGCCCTCGCCGTCGACCGCATCGGCGAGGTGCGCCAGGCCAGCGTGTGGTCGATGCGCTGCGCCTGCAGCAGGTCGAGCCAGTCGCGCGCCAGGGCCGCGTCGCCCTCCTCGCCCGCGCGCAGGCCCAGCTTCGATCGCGCGCCGTCGATCCAGTGCCCTTCGAAAAGCGATGGGAATCCGTCGATGACCTCGAGCGCACTCGGCACGGCGCGCTCGGGCTCGTCGGGGTCCATCAGCGGCAGCAGCGCCTCCGCCAGGCGCGCCAGGTTCCAGCGCGCGATGAGCGGCTGGTTGGCGTAGGCATAGCGGCCCTGCGTGTCGATCGAGCTGAAGACGGCCGCCGGGTCGTACGCCTCCATGAACGCGCACGGGCCGTAGTCGATCGTCTCGCCGGAGATCGTCATGTTGTCGGTGTTCATCACGCCGTGGATGAAGCCGACGTGCATCCAGCGGGCGATGAGCGCGGCCTGGCGCCCGGCGACCGCGCGCAGGAGCTCCAGGTAGCGCTCGGGATGGTCGGCCAGCGCCGGGTCGTGGCGGCGGATGGCGTAGTCGGCGAGCTGCCGCAGCTCGTCGAGCTGGCCGCGTGCGGCGAAGTATTGGAACGTGCCGACGCGCAGATGGCTCGACGCCACGCGCGTCAGCACCGCGCCGGGCAGCGTGTCTTCGCGGAACACCGGCTCGCCCGTCGCCACGGCCGCCAGCGCGCGCGTGGTGGGGATGCCGAGCCCGTGCATCGCCTCGCCGATGATCGCTTCGCGCAGCACCGGCCCCACCGCTGCCTTGCCGTCGCCGCCGCGCGAGAACGGCGTGCGCCCGGAGCCCTTGAACGCAATGTCGCGCCGCCGGCCGTGGCGGTCGACGACCTCGCCGAGCAGCAGCGCGCGGCCGTCGCCGAGCGACGGGGAGAACCCGCCGAACTGGTGGCCCGCATAGGCCTGCGCGATGGGCGTCGCGCCCTCCGGCGCTTCGTTGCCCGAGAAGATCGCGGCCCCGCGCTCGCCATCGAGCGCGTCGGCGTCGAGCCCGAGCTCGTGCGCGAGCGCGCGGTTGAAAAACAGCATCGACGGCGCCGGCACGTTCGCCGCATGCCACGGCACGGCCAGGGCGGGCAGCTCGCGGGCGTAGGAGTTGTCGAAGCGGAACAGGGGGCGGGTGGCGGTGTCGGGCATCGGCGGACGGCTTTCGATTCGGCCCTCATCATGCCGGCGGGAGACCGCTCCTGCTGCCGGACCGCGCGCTATGCCTCTTGCGCCAAGGGGTTGTGGGGTGGCGGTCTCGCTGTCAGCCCGGCGCCACCCGCCGCTTGGCGAACGAGTTCCTGGAGGCCAGCGAGCGGCACCGAGGTGGTTCCCGACACTGGCAACGAGTCCTTCAACAGATCGAAGCGAGTTTCGAGCCCTACCGTCGAGCCGTGAAGCCACTTGACGACAGACGCGTGCTTGCCCTTGCCGTCCGTGGCACAGAAGGCGGCCCCGCTTGCAGAGAGCCCCAAGACTCCGGTGGTGCCGGAGCCAACGTGCATCATCAACACGCGCTCGGCACCGGCAAACTCGCGCTTCAGGAGTCGCTGCACTCGCCTGCCACGAATGCTGGTCATGCCACTCGCGTAGTCGCCGGCCAGGGATGACAAGGTGTCGGAGTCGATCGGCATGCCGCGAATCTGGCTTTGCGCAATGAGCTGCGAGACATGAAGTTTCTCGCGAAGCACCTTGCCGATGATACTGTATGAATGTACAGTATCGTGACACGAGGTGCCCCCATGAATTCAGCATTGCGCCAGCACTACCGCCCCGAGCCGCATCGCGCGCCCCAATGGCTGCGCCGCCTGTGGGCCTGGCTTTAGCGGCTTTCCCGCCGGCCTTCAGCCATGAATGCCCCGATCCTTCCCGAAGTGCTCGTGCAGCGAGGCGAGCGACCGCAAGGTGAGCTGCCCCTGGCGGCGGAGGGTGTGCTGCGCTACGTGTGGGAGAGCCGCTTCGGGCCGATGCTCATCGAGGTCAAGGAAGGCCGGGCCTACGTGAACGAGGAAGTGGTGGAGCCGGCAGAGCCCTCGCCACCGGCTGAGTGAGCCTGCGCGGCGACGACGAGTCCGTGCAGCTTCGCGTGGCCCACAAGGGATCGGAGTTCCTCAAACGCGCTCGACTGACGCACGCTCACTTGGAAGCGTGCCAGCGCACAGACGACGTCCGGCGGCTCCGGTATCTTCTTGTTTCACAGGAGATCTAAATGAACATGCGCATCCTCTTCGCCACGGCCCTGGCCGCCGGCGCCTTGATCGTCATTTCAGGTTGCGCGGTCACTCGCGGTCAGGAAACGGTGGGCGCCTATGTGGACGACACCGCGATCACAACCGCAGTGAAGGCCCGGTTCGTCGACAACAAGGAGGTCGACGCCTCGAGCATCAGCGTCGAGACGCTGAACGGCACCGTGCTGCTGGCGGGCTTCGCGAAGAACGGGAGCGAGAAGGCGACCGCCGAGAACCTGACACGCAAGGTCGACGGCGTGAAGTCGGTGAAGAACGAGATCGCCATCCGTCCGTGACGTCTCGGTAGGAGGGGGAACCGCGTAGACGCTGGGCGCATATCGATGCGCGCATTCATTCGTTCACGCGGCGGCGCCCGCTTCCTAGCATGGCGGCTTCCATCCAGGGAGCCTCCATGCCGTCATCACCCGCCTCGCGCTGCGCCGCGCGCTGATCCTCGCCTCGCTCGCCTGCGCCGCCGCCGGCGTGCAGGCCAAGGACCTCACGCTGCTGAACGTGAGCTACGACCCCACGCGCGAGCTGTATGCCGACGTGAACAAGGCCTTCGCGGCGCACTGGAAGGCGCGCACCGGCGACACCGTATCGGTCAGGCAATCGCACGGCGGCTCGGGCAAGCAGGCGCGCTCGGTGATCGACGGCCTCGAGGCCGACGTCGTCACGCTCGCGCTCGCCGCCGACGTCGACGCCCTCGCCACGCAGGGGCGGCTCGTGCCGGCCGACTGGCAGAAGCGCCTGCCGCACAACAGCGCGCCCTACACCTCCACCATCGTGTTCCTCGTGCGCAAGGGCAACCCGAAGGGCATCAAGGACTGGAACGACCTCGTCAAGCCGGGCGTCGCGGTGATCACGCCGAACCCGAAGACCTCCGGCGGCGCGCGCTGGAACTACCTTGCCGCCTGGGGCTATGCGCTGAAGAAGAACGGCAACGACGCGGCCAAGGCCCAGCAGTTCGTGGCCACGCTCTTCAACAACGTGCCGGTGCTCGACAGCGGCGCCCGCGGCTCCACCGTCACCTTCACCGAGCGCGGCATCGGCGACGTGTTCGTGTCGTGGGAGAACGAGGCGCTGCTGGCCACGAAGGAGCTCGGCCCCGACAAGTTCGAGATCGTCGTGCCCTCCACCAGCATCCTCGCGGAGCCCACCGTCGCGGTGGTCGACAAGGTGGTCGACCGCCGCGGCACGCGCGAAGTCGCGCAGGCCTACCTGCAGTTTCTCTACGCGCCCGAAGGACAGGAGCTCGCCGCGAAGCACCACTACCGGCCGACCGACAAGGCGGTCGCGGCGCGGCACGCGGCGCGCTTCCCGAAGGTCGACCTGTTCACCATCGACGAGGTGTTCGGCGGCTGGACGCAAGCGCAGAAGGTTCACTTCGCCGACGGCGGCACCTTCGACCAGATCTACACGAAGAAGTGAAGGCGCGGCCGCCGCATGTTCCTCTCGCGCACGCTTCTCAAGCGCCACAGCGTGCTGCCGGGTTTCGACCTGGCGCTCGGCTTTGCGCTGATGTATGTGAGCCTGCTCGTGCTCATCCCGCTGTCGGCGGCCTTCCTCAAGACGTTCACGCTCACCTGGGAGCAGTTCGTCGACGCGGTCGCCACGCCGCGCGCCATCGCGTCGTACCGGCTCACCTTCGGCGCGTCGTTCCTCGCCGCGCTGCTCAATGCCGCGTTCGGGCTCGTGGTGGCGTGGGTGCTGGTGCGCTACACGTTTCCGTTCAAGCGGCTGGTCGATGCGCTGGTGGATCTGCCGTTCGCGCTGCCCACGGCCGTGGCCGGCATCGCGCTCACCGCGATCTACGCCGAGAACGGCTGGATCGGCCAGTGGCTGCCGTTCAAGGTGAGCTTCACGCCGATCGGCGTCTTCGTGGCGCTCGTCTTCATCGGGCTGCCGTTCATCGTGCGCACGGTGCAGCCGGTGCTGGAGGATCTGAGCCGCGAGCTGGAGGAGGCGGCGGCCACGCTGGGCGCCAGCCGCTGGCAGACCTTCCGCAAGGTGATCCTGCCCATCCTCATGCCGGCCCTGATCACCGGCTTCGCGCTCGCCTTCGCGCGCGCGCTCGGCGAGTACGGCTCGGTGATCTTCATCGCCGGCAACATGCCGCTGGTGAGCGAGATCACGCCGCTGCTCATCATCACCAAGCTCGAGCAGTACGACTATGCCGGCGCCACCGCCATCGCGGTGGTGATGCTGGTGGTGTCGTTCCTGCTGCTGCTCGTCATCAACCTGCTGCAGGCCTGGGCGCGCAAGCGCCAGGGGAGCTTGTGAGCGCGCACGGCCGCTTCGATGCCGCTCCGCGGCGCGCAGCGCGGAGGTTCCGATGAGCGCCATCATTGCGCGCCGCGCCGCGACCCGGCGTCGCGCCGCGCGCTTTGCGCAGCGCCACGGGCGAGGCGCCGTGGGTGCGGTTCGCTGCTGATCGGCATCGCGCTGGCGTTCATGACGCTGTTCCTCTTCGTGCCGCTCGCCACCGTGTTCCACCAGGCGTTCCGCAAGGGGCTGCAGGTCTACCTGGCCGCCATCAGCGAGCCCGACGCGCTCTCCGCCATCAAGCTCACGCTGCTGGCCGCCGCCATCAGCGTGCCGCTGAACCTGGTGTTCGGCGTGGCGGCCGCCTGGGCCATCGCGAAGTTCGACTTCCGCGGCAAGAACGTGCTGCTCACGCTGATCGACCTGCCGTTCTCGGTGAGCCCGGTGATCGCGGGCCTGATCTACGTGCTGGTGTTCGGGCTGCAGGGCTGGTTCGGCGAGTGGCTGCGCGACCACGACCTGAAGGTGATCTTCGCCGTGCCGGGCATCGTGCTGGCCACGATGTTCGTGACCTTCCCGTTCATCGCGCGCGAGCTGATCCCGCTGATGCAGGCGCAAGGCATCGAGCAGGAAGAGGCGGCGCGCGTGCTCGGCGCCAGCGGCTGGCAGATCTTCCGCCGCGTGACGCTGCCGAACGTGAAGTGGGCGCTGCTCTACGGCGTGATCCTGTGCAACGCGCGGGCGATGGGCGAGTTCGGCGCGGTGAGCGTGGTCTCGGGCCACATCCGCGGGCTCACCAACACGATGCCGCTGCACATCGAGATCGCCTACAACGAATACCAGTTCGCCGCCGCCTTCGCGGTGGCCTCGCTGCTCGCCGGCCTCGCCCTCGTCACGCTGGCGGTGAAGTTCGCGGTCGAGCAGCGGGTGAAGCACGCAACGGCAGGAGCGAAGCGGCATGAGCATCGAAGTACGCAACCTCGTCAAGCGCTTCGGCAGCACCGTCGCCTGCGACCACCTCGACCTGGACATCCCGGCGGGCGAGCTGGTGGCGCTGCTGGGGCCCTCGGGCTGCGGCAAGACCACGCTGCTGCGCATCATCGCGGGCCTGGAAGTGCCCGATTCCGGCAGCGTGCTCTTCCACGGCGAGGACACCACGCAAGCCGACGTGCGCGAGCGCAACGTGGGCTTCGTGTTCCAGCACTACGCGCTGTTCGGCCACATGACGATCTTCGAGAACGTGGCGTTCGGGCTGCGCGTGCGCCCCAGGGCCACGCGGCCGGCGGAAGGCGTCGATCCGCGAGAAGGTGCATGCGCTGCTCGATCTCGTGCAGCTGCGCTTTCTGGCCGACCGCTATCCGCACCAGCTCTCCGGCGGCCAGCGCCAGCGCATCGCGCTCGCGCGCGCGCTCGCGGTGGAGCCCAAGGTGCTGCTGCTCGACGAGCCGTTCGGCGCGCTCGACGCCAAGGTGCGCAAGGAGCTGCGCCGCTGGCTGCGCCGGCTGCACGACGAAGTGCACGTGACGAGCGTCTTCGTCACGCACGACCAGGAAGAGGCGATGGAAGTGGCCGACCGCGTGGTGGTGATGAACCACGGCCGCATCGAGCAGCAGGGCGCCCCGGATGCCGTCTACGACCATCCGGCGACGCCGTTCGTGCTGCAGTTCCTGGGCGACGTGAACCTCTTCCACGGCCGCGTGGGGCCGGGCGCGCGCGACGTGAGCTACGTGCGCCCGCACGAGCTGGAGGTGGTGTCCCAGGCCGGCGACGACACCTGGCCCGTCACGCTGAGCCAGACGCTCACCGTGGGCCCCAACACGCGCATCGAGTTCCGGCGCGACGGCGAAGGCGGCGAGCTCGGCGAAGGCGGCTTCGTCGACGTGGAGCTGCCGCGCGAGGCGTACGTGGCGCTGCGCGAGCAGCTCGGCCTCGCGCCGGGCGCGCGCGTGCACCTGCGCCCGCGCCGCGTCACGCGCTTCGCCGCGTGAGAGGACCTACAGCTTCTGCTGCTGCATGTAGTCGTCGAAGCTCGATTCCGTGAAGCGGAACCACAGGTGCTGGTCGCGGCGGAAGTTCGCGTAGTCGTCGTAGATCTTCTTCCACGCCGGGCTCTTGCCCGAGAGATCGGCATAGAGCGCGGCCGATTCCTTGAAGGCCGCGTCGAGCACGTCCTTCGGGAAGCGCGCGAGCTTGGTGCCGCCGGCTCACGAGCTGCTTCAGCGCGCCCGGGTTGCGGCCGTCGTAGCGGGCCTGCATCGTGACGTGGCAGTTGCCCGCGGCCGCCTCGACGATGGCGCGGTACTCGGGCGTCAGCGCCTGCCAGGCCTTGCTGCCGACGTAGAGCGACACCTGGGCGCAGCCTTCCCACCAGCCGGGGTAGTAGTAGTACGGCGCCACCTTGTTGAACCCGAGCTTCAGGTCGTCGTAGGGGCCGACGAACTCGGTGGCGTCGATCGCGCCCTTCTCCAGCGCCTGGTACACCTCGCCGCCGGGGATGTTCTGCGGCAGCACGCCCATGCGCTCCATCACCGCGCCGGCCAGCCCGGCGATGCGCATCTTCAGGCCCTTCATGTCGGCGAGCGCCTTGATCTCCTTGCGGTACCAGCCGGCCATCTGCGCGCCGGTGTTGCCCATCGGGATGTTGACGATGTTGTAGCTGGCGAAGAACTCGCGCAGCAGCTTCAGGCCGTTGCCCTCGTGCATCCAGGCGCTCATCTGGCGGCTGTTCAGGCCGAACGGAATGGCAGTGTCGAGCGCGAACACCGGATCCTTCCCGAAGAAGTAGTAGGAGGCCGTGAACGCGCACTCCACGGTGGCGTTCTGCACGCCGTCCACCACGCCGAACGCGGGCATCAGTTCGCCGGGGCCGTGCACGCTCACCTGGAAGCGGCCGCCCGTCATGTCGCTGACCTGCTTGGCAAACATCTCGGCCGTGCCGTGGAGCGTGTCGACCGACTTGGGAAAGCTGGACGCGAGCCGCCAGCGCAGACTGGATTGGGGCTGGGCCACGGCGGGGGCGACACCGGCGGAGAGAATGCCGGCCACGCCGGCGCCGACCACAAAGGAACGACGTTCCATGATTGACCTCCTGCCAAAGCCCATCATTCTGCCGCCGCGTCACCGTCGGCGCCGGTTGGTATACCCGCACTGCAAAATCAGGCCATGCAGCAGAAAGTCACCACCCTCGCCTTCGCGACGCCTGGCCGCGGCCTGACCGACCTCACGCAGGACGTGCGGCGCTGGGCCGAGTCCCAGGGCGTGCAGACCGGCCTGCTGACGCTGTGGCTGCAGCACACGTCGGCCAGTCTTCTCGTCCAGGAGAACGCCGACCCGGACGTGCGCAGCGACCTGGAGCGCTACTTCGCCCGGCTCGTGCCCGACGGCGACCCGCTCTTCGCGCACACCACCGAAGGGCCCGACGACATGCCGGCCCACGTGCGCACCGCGCTGACGACCGTGCAGCTCGGCATCCCGATGATGCGCGGCGGGCTGGCGCTGGGCACTTGGCAAGGCATCTACCTCTGGGAGCATCGCCGCAGCGGCCAGCGCCGGCGGCTCGTGCTGCACCTGCTGGGAGAGTGATCGGCCGCACGGGCCTACCATTCGTCCAACGGAGGACGTCATGAAACGCCTGCACCGCCCCGATCTCTTCGGCTGGTCCGTCTTCGACGAGAAGCGCGACATCGATTTCCACGGCCTGCTGTGGGTACGGGACGGCGGCAACGTGCTCGTCGACCCGCTGCCGATGAGTGCGCACGACGCCGCGCACCTGCAGAAGCTGGGCGGCGCGACGCAGGTCGTCGTCACGAACTCCGACCACACGCGTGACGCGCTGGCGCTGTCTGCGAAGGCTCGGCGCCGCGCTCTGCGGTCCCCGTGCCGAGCGGGACGCTTTTCCGTGGCCGTGCGAACGCTGGCTTGCCGAGGGCGACGAGGTCGTGCCCGGACTGCGCGTGCACGAGATGCACGGCAGCAAGACGCCCGGCGAGCTGCTGCTGGTGCTCGACGACAGCACGGTGATCAGCGGCGACCTGATCCGCGGGCACGTGGGTGGGCAGCTGAACCTGCTGCCGGACGCGAAGCTGAAGGATCGCGATGCGGCATACGCTTCGGTGAAGGCGGTGCTGGATGCACATCCCGGCATCGATGCCGTGCTGGTGGGCGATGGATGGCCGGTGTTTCGCGGTGGGGCGGAAGCGCTTCGGGATTTGCTCGCGGCGTAGATGCGCCATGGGGTGTGTGGGCCGCGCCCTCACCCCGGCCCTCTCCCGCAAGCGGGAGAGGGAGATAGAAGCAGAGGGCGTCAAATGGCGCGCACGACCCGGCACGGATTGCCGGCCGCGAAAACGCCCTCCGGCACGTCGCGCGTGACGACGCTGCCGGCGCCGATCACGGCGCGTGAGCCGATGCGCACGCCGGGCAGGATGATGGCGCCGCCGCCCACCCACACGTCGGAGCCGATCTCGATCGGGCGGCCGGACTCCTCGCGGCGGCGCGCTTGAGCATCCATCGGGTGCGTGGCCGTGTAGATCTGCACCGCCGGACCGAACAGCGTGTAGCTGCCGATGCTCACCTTGCACACATCGAGCACGACGCAGTTGAAGTTGAAGAACACGCGTTCGCCGAGCTCGATGTTGAAGCCGTAGTCGCAGTAGAACGGCGGCTGCATCCAGACCGTGTCGCCACCGGCGCCGAAGATTTCGACGAGCAGGCGGCGACGCTCGTCCACGTCGCCCTCGTGCGTCGCGTTCAGCGCCTGGCACAAGTCCCGGGCCCGTGCCCGTTGTGCCGCCAGGTGCGGATCCATCGGGTTGTAGGCGTCGCCCGCCAGCATCTTTTCGAGTTCCGTGCGCATGGCCGACTGCCTATACCGGTGACGCCAGCTTCAGGCCCACGATGCCGGCCACGATGAGCCCGAGGCTGACGAGCCGTCCGGCGTTGGCCGGCTCGCCGAGCAGCACAATGCCGAGCAACGCCGTGCCCACCGCGCCCACGCCGACCCAGACCGCATACGACGTGCCCACCGGCAGCGACTTCATCGCGAGACCGAGCAGGCCGAGGCTCACGACCATGGCCGCGATCGTTCCGACGCTCGGCCAGAACCTGGTGAAGCCTTCCGTGTACTTCAGCCCGATGGCCCACCCGACTTCGAACAACCCAGCGAGCAGGAGAAGGATCCACGGCATCGAACGCCCCCGGAACGCTGTTGCGGAAGCGGCCATTCTGGGCGCACGCGCACTCCGGCTCAAGCTCGAGCACTGGTCTATTGCAGCCGTACGGCCGTATCCAGGTGCCATGTCCGGCGGATCTCGATCACGTCGAACTCACCGGCCAGCGCCGGCGGGAATGGCCGGTAGGGCGCTTGGCTCTGGATGATCTGCCGTACCGCTTCGTCGATCTCCGGCACGCCGCTGGAGACCACGAAGGTCACGGACTCCACGGACCCGTCGCGTCCTATGGCGACGGTCACGAGGGGACTGACGTGCGGACGCTTCGCCGCTTCGCGCACCATGTCGGACGTCACGTTGAGGTGGATCTTCCGGGCCCAGGCTTCGGCGTACAGGACGAGTTCGGCGTTGGGGTCGGTGCGCCCGAGCAGCCGCGCTCGACGTCGGTCGTTCCACGTGTAGGGTCGCCCGTCCGGCCGAGGCGTGGGCTTCGTCGCCGCTTCACGCCGAGCCGACTCCTCGTCCAACTGCTTTCCAAGTGCGCGGCGCCTCGCTTCCCGTCGCGCGTCCTCTTCTTCGTTCTTTGCCCGCGCAGACTCCTGTTCGGCCGTGGCCCGACGCGCGGCTTCCTGGCGCTCAGCTTGCTGCCGCGCCGCCTCGGCGCCGGCGGCCTCCTGGCGAGCCACCTCTTCCCGGGCCGCCGCTTCGCGCGCTGCCGCCTGACGCGCAGCTTCCTGACGCGCAGCTTCCTGACGCGCCGCTTCCTGTCGCGCCGCTTCCTGTCGGGCAGCTTCCTGTCGGGCAGCTTCCTGTCGCGCAGCTTCCTGTCGGGCAGCTTCCTGTCGGGCAGCTTCCTGTCGCGCAGCTTCCTGTCGGGCAGCTTCCTGCCGCGCTGCCTCCTGCCGCGCTGCCTCCTGGCCCGCCGCCTCCTGGCGCGCAGCTTCCTGCCGCGCTGCCTCTTCCCGCGCCGCCGCCTGACGCTCGACTTCCTGGCGTTCAGCCTCGCGCCGCGTCGCCTGGGCACGCGCCGCTTCCTGCCGAGCCGCTTCCTGCCGAGCCGCTTCCTGCCGAGCCGCTTCCTGCCGCGCCGCTTCCTGCCGCGCCGCCTCCTGCCGCGCCGCCTCCTGCTGAGCCGCCTCCTGGCCCGCCGCCTCCCGGCGCGTCGCTTCCTGCCGCGCCGCTTCCTGCCGCGCGCTTCCGCCGCGCCGCCTCCTGCCGCGCCGCCTCTTCGCGGGCTGCCGCTTGACGCGCGGCCTCCTGCCGTTCGGCCTCCTGCCGAGCCGCATCGAGCGCCTCCCTGTCCGCATCGCTCGGCACTCGAGGCTCCGTCTCCACGGCGGAGGCGCTCGGAGTCGGCGTGACAGCGGCGGCCGGCTCGGGTGGTGGCGGTGGAACCACGAACGTCGGCTCGTCGGATCGCTCCAACGCCATGACGTCCGGTTCAGACTTCGATGCGGGCGCCTCCTCCTGGACTCGATCGGTCCGCATCGGCGGTCTCGCATCTGCGGCGAAAGCGCCGTCTTCGTTCGGCGTGGCCCTTCTTGCCCGCCTCGCTTCGTTCGCGCTTCCATCGGCCCGCGGCACGCGCGCAGCCGGCAGGGGTGGCGTCGCAACCGGTCCCACATCCCGGGGCTGCTCGGTCGACGGCTTCGGCGGCGGCTCGGCGGCCGGTGCTGCGGCCTGCCGTTCAGCCGGCGGAACGATCAACACGCTCAGTTCGGGCACGACGCCCCTTCGTTCCTGCCAGGGGAATCGGAAACCCGGAAGCCCAGGGCCCGCACCACCGAAGGTCAGGTGCAGCAACAGCGCATGAATCGACAGCGAAAGCAGCAGCGCACTGGCGAATCTCCTGCGTTCGTGGCGCTCGAGACTTTTCGGCCGCAGGCGCCGCATGTCTCCGGGGTCGGAGGGCGGCGCTCGGTGGGCGCCAGGCTGGGTGGAACTCAAGCGAGCCCCGCCCTCACGTCACGGGCATCGGCGTCAATGCTGGGTAGGACGGCGCCTGGCCGAGTGATCCCGGATACCTTCGCAATCCGCATGCTGGCCATTTTCCACATCCACGCCGAGGAGGGCGCAACGTACCGGCCAGCCCGACCGCATCGGGCCGAGACCGCGGGCAGCCTGCGGGCTCGGCCTTGCGCTGAAGGTCGCATGGATCGGCCTGGGCGAATGGGTGACGGCGTCGGAGTGCGAGAGGGCGCGCCCTCACCCCGGCCCTCTCCCGCGAGCGGGAGAGGGAGTAGGGAAGGGAGCAGTTACGGCAGGAGGCGGTCTACGCTGAGGTAGTGCTGGCGCCAGGCCTCGAACGGCATTCGGTCCGATGCTTCGAGCCTGGCCTGGGCCTGCTTCGACTCCGCCGCCAGGCTCTCGAAGCGGTCGGCGAGTGCGGCGTTCCAGGGAAGTGCCAGCACGGCTTGCTTCGCCTCGGATGACAGACGGCGCAAGAGGTCGACGTAGCCGCCCTGCCCTGCGCTCGACAACTCGCTCAGCACGCGCGCTGAAGGAAGACGGTGCGGCTCCGCCAGGCTTGCACGCGCCTGCGCCACCGCATCGCGATGGGGTGGGCCGCCGTGAAGATGGTCCAGCGCCGCGGCGATGGGCTCGAAGGCGTCGAGCAGCTCATGCGCCCACGTCGCCATCGCGACCTCGCCATCGCCCCGCAGCAAGTGCAGGCCGGGCTCGCGGCCGCGCGCGGCCACGCGCTCCTGGTTGCGCGCCAGCGCGGCGATCTCCCCGGGCGTGTCGGGCGGGCTGTCGGACAGCAGGCAGTGCAGCAGGAACACGTCGAGAAAGCGCATCGTGGATGCCGCGATCCCGACGGGCTCGAAGGGATCGAGGTCCATGCAGCGCACCTCGACGTACTCCACGCCGCGCTCGCGCAGGGCATGCAGCGGCCGCTCCTCGGGGCGAATCACGCGCTTCGGGCGGATCGTGCCGTAGAACTCGTTCTCCACTTGGAGCAGCGTCGTCGAGAGTTGGCGATAGTTGCCGGCCTCGTCGACGATGCCGATCGCCTCGTAGGGCGGATGCAGGCGCGTGAGCGCGTCCTGCAGCGAGGCGCCGTAGCGGTCCAGGCTGTTGTAGCTCACGGCAAGGGAGGCCTGGGCGTCGCTCTGGTAGCCGAGCCGGCCCATGCGCAGCGAGGTGGCGTGCGGCAGGCCCAGCGAGCCGGGCGCGAGGCGCTGCAGGCCATGGGGCGCGTCGCCGAGGAAGCTCTCGCACACGGCAGGCGACGCACCGAACAGCAGCAGGAGCAGGAACGAGTGGCGCCGGAAGTTGCGCATGAGCGCGAAGTAGTCGTCGCTGGAGGTGCCCGGGAGCGACCAGTTGTAGTGGATGCCGCTGATCGTCTGCATGCGGCTGCCGTAGCGATGCGAGAGGCCGGTGCGGTACACCGTCTTCGCGCGGCCGATGTTCGACGTGCCGTAGCGGCCGATCGGGATGGCGCCGTCGGCCGGCAGCCCGCACGGCATGCTGCCCGCCCAGAGCATCTCGTCCCCGATCGCGCGCAGCGTCGCCTGGTGGATCTGCTGCAGTTCCCGCAGCGCGTCTTCGGCGCTCGCGCTCACGCCGGTGATCAGCTCGAGCTGCGACTCGCTGAAATCGGTGGTGATGGACGGATGGGTGAGCGCGGACCCGAGGGCGCGCGGGTGCGGCGTGAGCGCCAGCGCGCCGTCCGGCCGCACGCGCAGGCTCTCCTTCTCGATGCCGCGGCGCATGCCCCGCAGGCGTTCCGGCAAGGCGGCCAGGCGCCGCTCCAGGCCCGCGCGTGATGGTTCCATCCCGACAGGGTATCCAACCTGGCCGGACGGCGTCGGCCTTTTGCGCAAGGCCGGGTGGCCCGTGCGAAGTCAAGGCGGAGGCTTGGCGGGCTGGAGGACGTCGTAGCGCAGGTCGCTGCGCCCTTCCCCATGGCCGACGCGCTTGTGCCGGCCGAGCCAGACCACGCGGCGGCCATCGACGGTGCGTGCGCACTGGAACGTGCGCGTGAGCACCAGGCCGGACCGCGGCACCTCGTGCTCCTCGACCTCGAACCGGTCCTGCGCGCCGCCCAGGATCCGGCCGTGCGGGCGGGCGATGTGCTCGGTGGCCGTGCCGTCCTCCGCGAACGCCACGCGGCGCAGGTTCCTGCGCGAGAGCAGCAGGGTTCCGGGCGGGGCGCCCGGGGCCTGGCGCGGCGCGAAGGGATACCAGTTCAGCGCAACGGCGCTCTGCAGCCGGTAGAGCATCGCGGCATCGACGCCCTCCGGGTCGTCGAGGCGCTGGCTCAGCACGCGCTCGTGCGCCACCGGATCGTTGCGCGCGATGGGCTCGGCCGTGAGCCCGGGGGTGCGGCGCTCCACGCCCCACACCAGGTTCGCCGTCTCGTCGCGAAACATCACCACCTCCTCGATCGGCTCGCTCTCCAGCGCGCGGGCCACGACCGGCGGCAGCATGAAGAGGGCGGGCGAGCCGGCGGCGTCCGCGGTGCGGCTCAACTCGAACAAGGCCCAGCCGGCCGATCCTGCGGCGGCAGGCCTCAGCTCGGCCGCCCTTCCGAAGGTGTCGGTGACGACGAGCCTGTCCAGCCTGAAGGCGCCGCCGTAGTCCAGCTCCAGCGGCACCTGGAACCAGTCGTTGCTCGCGACGAGCGCGTATTCGAGCATCAGCATCAGCGAAATGGAGGCCGGCCCGCCTTTCGGACGCGCGAGGTTCACGGAGCCGTCCTCGCATTCCCAGTAGCGCTGGGCCGGCATGCCCGGATAGCGGATGGGCACCGGCAGCGTCTTCACGGACACGGCCTCGCCCGGCACGGCTGTGGCCTCGGTGGCGCCCTGGTCGAACGTCCACCAGTCGAGGCGGCCGCCGTGGTACTCCTGCGCAACGATCCTCGTGCTGCCTTTTGCATGGGGCGCTTCGAGCGCGAACGAGTATTCCAGCCGGTCGTCGCGCCAGAGCTCGCCGCCGGCGGGCTCGAACAAGAGCCCCTTCCACGCCGCCAGCCATTGCGTTGCCGCGTCCAGCGCGGGTGCCGTCTGCTCCGGCGTCGTGCTCACGCCGGGCGGCATCGCCGTCACGCGGCCGGTGGCGTCGGTGGACGCCTGGAAAGCCGCGGCCAAGGCCTGCGCATCGATGGCCCTGCCCTGCGCCAGGGCCAGCAGCCGCGCACCGGCAGCGTCGGCCTGCGGATCGAAGCCCGGCGGCGCCGTGTAGGGAAAGAGAGTCCTGAACGCAGCGGCCAACGCCGGCACGCCGTTCAGCGCGAGCGCGCGCTCGAAGTCGAGCCCCGCCTGGGCGGCCAGCGCGGGCTGGCTCGCACGGGCCTCCTCGGCCTCGACCACCGGCTCCAGGAGGCCATCGCCGGCTGCCAATGGTTCGCCGGAACGGGGCGAGTCGTGCGCGAAGCGGACACGGGCCTTCTCCCCTTCCAGCGCCACCTGGATCGGCGAGCCGGCATCCTCGCCGTGCAGCTCCGCGAACTGCCACTGCCGCCCGACCAGCCACAGCGGGTCCGCGATGCGCGCTTCGAGACCGGGGGCCAGGTCCAGCGCCGCAATCTGCGCTTCCAGACGCTGCCAGCGGGTGATGGACGGCTCGACGGCTTCCGAGATGACGAAGCTCACGTGGGACGACACATCGACCGGCATGACTCACCCCTTTCCGAGAAGGCCTTCGACCCTGTGCGAGCCGGCGCGCAGCGCGCTGATGCCGAGCAGGTCGAGGCTCGGCATCTCGCTCGACAGGTTCTGCGGGATGAACATCGTCGGCAGCATGGCGCCCGCGCCGCGCACGTCGGCGGGCTTCAGCAGGCGCAGGCGCGAGAGGTCGAACATCTCGTTCACGGTGTCGACGAGCGCATCGGCGGTCCAGCCCTCGGGCGCGATCCCGGCATCCACGGCGAGGCAGATCGCCTGCGGCGGACGGGCGCCGGGCGCGTCGTACTGGAAGGCCACGCTGGTGGTCGTCTTCGCTTCGGGAATCGCCTCGGTCCACTCGTCCAGCAGCACGCCGATCGTCGGCTGGTCCGCTTCCGGCAGCGCGCCGAAGAGCACCGTCGAGAGCCGCACGTCGTCGGGCCTGCCGCCGTCGAACGGCAACGCCACCCAGCGCCTGCCGGCGGCGTGCGGCCATTGCGCAACCCGGCCGTCGCCCAGGCCCGCGGCCATGTTGCCGGTCCAGGCCGCGGCATCCAGCGCCCCGGCGAGCGCCCTCACGCCCGTGCGCACGAGCGACATGGTGCGGATCCATTGCACGACGGCCAGCTTCGAAGGCTGCAGCAGCGCCTGCTGGTCGGCCCAGCTCGCGGCCAACGGGGCCATCAGCGCCGGCGCGATGCTGAAAGGCGGCAGCACCGGGAAGCCCGCGCCGAACACGAGGCGGATGCGGGTCGCCGCCAGTTCCAGGGTGGCGTCGATCGCGGCCTGCGGGCCGTCGTCGCCCGATACCGGGGCGGGCACCACGGCCTCTCGCCACTGCTGGAGCAGGCGCGACAGTGCCGCCTGCACGGCACGGCCCTCGTCCACGAGGGCTTCAACGGGGGCCCGGCGGGCGGCCGGTGTCAGGGCCCAGGGCGCCACGGGAATCACGCCCGAGGCGCGAAGGAAAGCGGCCGGCAGCGCGTCGATGTCGGGCGCCGCGCTCGCGGTGAGCGCGGTCGCCAACGCGGCTTCGCAGGCCGCCAGTTCCTCTTCCAGCGCAGCGGCGCGCTCGACCACCGGCGCGGGATCGACGCCTTCCGGCACCTCCCCGGTGGGCGGAGAGAAGTCCCGCTGGCTCAACGCGCGCCGATCGAACAGCGCTTCGCGCACTGCGTTCGCCAGCGCCAGGAGGCCGGCAGGACCGATCGCCTCCGGCGCCGATCCCGGCGCGGCAGCCAGCTCGAGCGCGACGCCGGCGCCCTCGGGCAGCCCGCCCCGCCGTGCAATCACGATGGCGAGATGCTGCTCCAGCCGGGTCGGCTCGTCGCGGCTCGAGGGCAGCGACAGCATGGCCAGCGCCAACGGCGAGAGGCCCGCTTCCTCGAGGCCGAGCGCCGGCAGCTCGATGTCCGGGAGCACGGCGCCGTCGGGCCCAAGGGCCCGCGCCGCGATCCGGAAGCGCTGCGCATCGCCCATCAGCGCGGCAGCGATGGCGTTGGCGCCGGGCTCGGTGCGCGCCACGATGTCGACCGGCCAGCCGACGGCCTGCGACTGCGCGGGCAGGGTCCAGGCCACGCGCTGTGCGTAGCCCCAGCACTTGCGCGGGGTCTGCACCGACAGCGCCTCGGGCGGACGCTCCTGCCGGTCCATCACGGCGATCGCCGCCGCCTGGCGCTCCGTGTTGCCGCGCACGAGCTGGTAGACGGACTCGCCCATCCACAGGTCGCCGAAGGCGTCCGCGAGGCGCACGAGCCCGTCGAGATGCGCCCGCAGCGCGTCCCTGTCCTGCGCCGCGACGGTGCCGGGCGGCTCGGTGAGTGTTCCGATCACATCGAAGATCGCGTCCCTCTCCTTGTGCCACTTCTCGGCGAGCGTCTGGCCGTCGACCACGTCGCGCGCCGCGATCGACTCCTGCGCACCGGACACGGCCGCGCTGTCCGCAGGATGCGGGGCGAACTTGCGGAAGGCATTGATGTAGCGCGCCTGATGGCGGCCCTCGATCAGCCCGCGCTCGAATCGATAGCCGAGCAAGGCGCTGGCGCGCTGGCCATGGGCCATGCCGTCGGACAGCTGCAGCGCATGGCGCACGCGCTCGGAGGTGAGCGAGACGGCGAACGACTCGGGCTGGTCGTCCCGGTTCGCCAGGTGCGCGGCACGCAGCACGGCCGCCATCACCGCATGGTCGGTCGAGGGGACGTGGATGTACCCGTCGCTGTCCGGCGTGACGTCGGGCTTCAGGTCGTGGACGAAGCCATAGCCGCCGATGTGCACGCCGCGCGGCCGCGACTGGCGCTGCGCCTGCAGGCGGCGCGTGGCCACCGACGTGATCCAGGCATCGAGGCGATGCGACCCTGCGTCCATCAGGCCGCGCAGCGCGTGGTCGACTTCGCGCGCCGGCCGATCGACCAGTGCGTCGAGCGCGGCATGGAACTCGCGGGCGTCGCGCAGCGTGGGCTCCTGGAGGGCAAACATCTCCGCATGGACCTTCGACAGCAGCGAGACCGGCGAGGCATCGTCGAGCGCGCCCGCTCGAAGCTGGAGCAACTGGCGCGGCGTCTGGACCCGGGTGCGTCCGGCCGCTGCGGGCGTCGGCGTTCCGATGCCGCTCAGTTCCGTGAGCAAGGCGCCGTCGAACTTCGCGTCGAACTCCGGCCTGCGCACGTATTCCTCGGCGGCGCGCCAGTATTCGAACGTGGCCGACAGCAGCAGCAGGGCTTCGAACAGCGTGTCCGCATCGCTCGCCGCGACGGCGAGGAAGCTCTTCGTGTTGCGCACGTCGCCCGCGGCCGCCTGGATGCGCTCGCGCACCTTGGCCACGGCCTTCGGGATGGCCTGGGCATCGTCGAGATTGCCGGCCACCCAGGGCAGCGAGCCGAGCGAATACTCCGGCTTGCGCGGCGCGAACAACTCCCGGATCAGCGGCGAGCGGAATTCGCCGTCGTCGTCGACGTGGATGAGGCCCTGCACGCCGGCTGCGCCGAGGATCGCGTTGACGACGTTGCGGTGCGCCTCCTCGGCCTTGGCGAGCTGCGCGCCGGTGATGTAAAGGCTCGCGGCGCCGCCGATCGGCCGCACCTTGGCGCCGGTGGCGAGCGGCGCCTGCTTGAGCAGCTCGGCAAGCATCACGTGAGGCTCGGCCCCCGGCGGCGGCGCGGCCATCGTCACGAGCTTGTCGAGCACGCGCTCGTCCGGCGTCACGCCCTCCACCCACAGGCGTATGCCCGCGAGCGTGGTGGCCAGCGTGCGAGAGAACCCGGGCGGCAGCGACTCCAGCTCGTCTTTCCATCGCCAGGCAACCGGCGTGGAGAGCACGGGGATCACGCCGTAGGGCTGCCTGCCGACACGAAGGGGCGCGCAAGGACCGGCAGGACGCAGGCAGCGCTGCACGTGCTCGCGGATGTCGCGAAACGATGCCCGCTTGATCACCGGGTAGAGCACCTCCGTGAAGAAGAAGCCGAACGACGCGCCGTACAGCGCCGCGTGCACTTGCGAGGCGGTGTGCTCGTAGCGCGACTCGCCGCCCGCGAAGCGCGCGAACCGGCTCGCGTCGGATGCGCCCAGCGCGTGGCCCAGCGTCGCCGCGGCCGAGTGCGCTGCCGCCTCGGCGGGCGGCAGGGCCGCGAAGGCGGCGCCGCGCTCGCGACCGCTGCTGCGGTAGCCGGAATTGCCGTTCGACGTGTTGTTGGTGGCATGGCCGTAGCTCGAGGAACGCAAAACCATCCGAGTAGCCATGCGCGCACAGGTGGTCCACGAGCAGGTCCGACGCCTCGTCCGGCGTGCGGGACCAATCCACGCCGACCGCGACGAGCCGCGCGATGCCGTCGGCGAAGCGCCCGCGTTCCAGCTCGCTCTCGTCGATCGTCAGGGCCATCCCCAACTCGGCGGCGCGCGAGAAGTCCACCAGCCAGCGCGCCTCGTCGTCGATCGCGAGTTCGCCCGGCGGCGCGTCGGCGGTCTCCGCGAGGAGGTTGCCGAACGGCGACACGCCGAGCCGGTCGGGAACGGCGTGCGGCGCCCACTTGCTCAGCATGCGCTCGCCATCGTGGCCGATGAGCGTGACGCGCCAACGGCTCGGAAGCAGCGTGGCCTGCGCGTTCGCGGGCGTTCGTCGCTCCACGACCTCGACGTCGGGGAACACCGGTGCGGCGGCCGTTCCCCGAGCCTCGATGTTGGTTGGCCGCATGCGATCGACGATGAAGGCGGAACGCTCGGGAGCGCCTTCGACGAGCAGCGACTGCCAGGCATCGGCGGCCGCCGCCGCATCGGCCCACGCCTTGTTCCAATACCGTTGCCCGGCGGCGACCTCGGCCGCGGTCATGTCGTCGTCGTGCTGGCGCAGATGGATCTGGTCGGGGTAGATGCGCACATGCAGCTTGGTGCCGCCGTCGAAGCGGGTCTCCAGGCGCACCGGCAGCAGCGCAACCGGCACGGCACGCTCGAGCAGCGCCACCGACATGTCCGGCGTGCGCACGAACACAGTGAGATCGTCGTCGAGGCGGCCCCGCGCTCCTGCGGCGACGAGGCCGCCGAGCTGCGCGCCGAGCGCCGAGCGCTCGCGGCGCTGCTCGCGCTGGCGCCGCAGCGCCGCGGCCTCTGCTTCGCCGAGGCGCTGCACCTCGTCCGCCGGCGCGCCGCCCCGCGCAGCCAGCTCGCGCTGCCGGCGCAGCCGGTCGATCTCGCGGCCGGCGCGTGCAATCTCGGCTTCGGCCGAGCCGATGCGCCCTCGAAGCGCGCTGATGTCGGACAGGTTCGGCGGCGGCATGCGGTCTCCTGTGCCCGGTATCTCAGTTCTCCACTGCCGCGAAGCGCGGTCCCGCTCTCTTCGTGGACCAAGAGGGGAAGCGACGGGAGGAGCGCCGGGGCCGTTTCATTTCAGTGGCCAGTTTTTCTTTGGCGAAAGCCGGGCGTGCGGACATTGGCGTGCCCGAGCTGCTTGGCCGAGGGTGCCCGGGCCGCGCCCTCACCCCGGCCCTCTCCCGCAAGCGGGAGAGGGAGGCGGGCGTGCGATTGGCGGAGCGTGTCCGCAAAGGTGCGGGCAGGCCGGCCGCGGCGCGCGTGGGAGGCGCCGGGCTTGTGTGATGCGGGGGGCGGCGTGCACGCAGTGCACGCTTCGTGATCTGACTCGCCGGCGTCGTGCGCAGCGCGCAACGCGCGCGGAGCTAAGTGGACGGCGCGCCCCCCGCAGCGCACAAGCCCGGGGAGTCGGCCCGCAGGGCCGACCGCCGCCCTCGCGCGCCGCGGCCGGCCTGCCCGCACCTTTGCCGCGCCATTGCAAGCATGTCCGCTTTGAGGTGGCACGAATGACGGCAAAGGACTGAAGAGCGAAGGTTTCATCTCAGGTCGAGGTGAATGCCGGGGCGACCTGGGTCGCGTGGATGGCCACCCGCACGGGGCGCTGGAGGAGGCTGGCGGCGACGTCGGCCGCGTGGCGCCGGCTGCCGAGCGGGCCACCGGTGCCCGGCAGATGAGCGCCGACGGCGATCCCGCTCCAGTCCAGGTCGTCCCGGTTGCGGCGCCGCAGGCCGAGCCCTCCGGTCGGTTCGTCCAGGCCGAAGCGCGGCTCGGTGAGCGGCTCCTGCAGCACCACGTACCAGCCGGCCTGGTCTCCCTGGAGGAACTCCTGCTCGGTGATGTCGAAGCCGACGATGGTGAGGTCGTTGCCGATGGGCATGCGGAACACGTGCCTGCGCAGCACGTCTCGCTGGGCCGCTTCGTCGCCGTCGGGCACCGTTGCGAGCGTGCCGCGCTCGCTGCCCTTCCACAGCAGCACGGCGGTGTTGGGATAGCGCCGCAGCAGGCGCCCGCGCAAGACCAGCACCACCTGCGCGCTGCCCGCGGTGCCGCGCGCGATCAGCGGTCCCGCGTCGGGCCAGGCATGGAGGGCGTCGACGTCGAGCCGGCCCTCGTCGAACCAGTCCCAGAACCGGCGGATGGAGGTGCCGCGTCCATCGGTGGGATAGGTGCGCCACAGCAGCTCGCGGTTCATCTCGTGGTTGGCGCCGACCATGAACGCGGCGACGAAGCGCGGGTTGGTGAGCAAGGCGGTGATGGACTCTTCCGGCAGCTGCACGTCCAGCGGCAGGAAGCGCTCGGGCGCCACGCGGCCGAACAGCTCGCCGAACGGCATGCGCAGCCGCGGCGCCGCCATGATGGGATCGAACACGTCCGCGGCGGGCGGCTTGATCCACGACGGCACCTTCACCATGGCCGCCGCGCGCTGGCGAAAGACGCGCGCCGGCTCGATGGCGGACTTCACCTGCGCGGGAAGGCCGCCGCCAGCCGCGCCGATGGGGGCCTGGACGAAGCGCATCGCCCGCTCGGCCGACGGCTGCGCGGCGGCCAGTTGCTGCAAGGCCTTCGTGACCGACTGCAGGACCGACGCCTCGCGCACCGGCGGCGGGAAGACGACGCTGCCGAACAGGCGGTCCTGCTGCGCGATGGCGTCGTCGCGCAGCACGCGCGCCCCGGCAGCGAGGGTGCGGTTCTCCACGCCCGCGCCGGGCCGCGTCGTTGGGGCCGAGCGCGTGGTGCGGCTGCGCCGCGCGGGCGTCGCTTCCCGCTCCTGTCCGAGCTCGAAAGACACGACCGGTCTTCCAGCTTCGATCGTCGTGGTGGCCCGGTGCGCGCCCTGCGTGAGCACCGAGGCGGGCATGGCCGAGATCACGCCCGAGAGCACCGAGGCGTCGATCTCACGGGCGCGTTCGAGCGTGAGCAGCGGCGTCCGGACCCGGCTCACCGGATCGACCATCGTCAGTGCGCCGGCGGCATCGCTCTCTATCGCGACGACACGCGCCGTCGGGACGTCGGCGGAGGGCTTGCGAACGGCGAACTGCAGGGCGTTGGGCGACACCGCCGCCGCCGCCCGCACCTCCTCCAGGATCTCCACCGGCGAGCGCCCGGTCTCCTGCGCGGCCAGCACCGACGCGCGGCTGTGGGCCTCGAGATAGATGCCCGTCGTCGCGAGATCGTCGCGCGGCGAGGTGCCGAGCTCGAACGTGCCCAGGCTGTCGCTCGGCACGATGGAAGGATCGACCGCCGCCTCGTTGCGCTGGAGCGCTTCCGCGATGCCGCGCGACAGCACCTGCCGCGCCTCCACCCGCCGGGCCGGCTCGACGCTGCGCGCGACGGCCCGCGCCATCCTGCCCACCGGGCTCGTGAGGCGGCGCAGCGCGCTGTCGAAGGCGCTGTCGGCCAGGCTCGTGCGGGTGATGCGCGCCTTCACCGACAGGTCCTCGGAGCGCAGGCGCAGATGCATGGGCGCCGACAGCGCCATGACGCGCGGCCCGGGCAGCCCCGCGACGTGTCGCTCGAGCGCGCGCGTGGCCACCAGCGCGAGGAAGCGCGAGCGGCCGATCTGCGCGTTCGCGTCCAACACATCGCCGATCTGCGCCCAGGCGGCTTCCATCAGGTCTTCCTGGAATCGTCGCACCGTGTCGCCGCCGCAGCGCGCTGCCACGCGGGTCCGCGGATCCAGGTTCAGCTCGTCGAGCCAGCGGCTCGCGCGCTCGGCGGCCGACACGCTGAAGCGTCCCGCATGGCGGTCGCCGTACAGGGGCGGCAGCAGGTCCTGCGATGCCGCGGGCGCCTCGCCCTCGCCCTCTGTGGAAGAAGGCTTCGTGGCGCGCTCCACGGCGCTGGAGAAAGCGTCCGGCACTTCGGCCACGGTCGCCGCCGGGGTGTCCATCATCTCGAGCGGCGCATCGAGCCTCGCATAGGCGCCGGCCGCCGATGCATCGCCCGACGGCGGCATGGCCGCCAGCGTATCGGCCCGGCCATCGACCGTGCCGAGGAAGACGCGGGCCCGCCGCGCGTCCTCCGCCGATCGCTCGGCGGCCGACAGGCGCACCGGCTTCAAGCGACGCGCGAGGAACTCGAAGTCGCCCGCGAGCCCGGTGTCGAACTCCCAGTAGTGGTAGACGGGCAGCTCGACGTCGGTGCTGCCCGGGGTCCAGGCAGGCGCCAGCGGCGCGTCCGGGTTCGGGCGCGGAATGCCGAGCCCGGCCGCGATGCCGGCGTCGAAGGCCGGCACCACGCACGCCATCCAGCGCCGGTTCGGCGCGAGCCGGCGCGGCGCGATCAGGCGCGACACGTTGAGATCCGGCTGATCGAGCAAGGCCTGCGCATCGTCTTCGCCCGGGCCTGCGGACAAGCGCTGCACGTGGGCCCAGGCCCAGGACTCGTCGAGGTTCGGCAACTCGGTGGCGGCAAGCGACCCGGCCAGCACGATGAACGGCAAGGGGCGGTTGCGCGAGACGCGCGGCGCCTGCACGAGATCGCGGTCCACGACCACGAGCACGAGCCATGGCGGCAGCCGCCCGTCGGGCCCGGCGCCCGCCGGCGTGAACAGCCACGGCAGCTCCGGTGCATCGAAGTCGACGGCGGCCACGTAGTTCGGCTCGAAGTCGTGCGCCGCCGCGCGCGGCTCGGTGCGCACCACGAGGCGCTGGTCGATGCCCACGACATCGCCGGGCCCGAGCAGGCGCACCTCGCGCTGCGCCACCAGCTCCGCGGTGACGACGATCTTCACCTTCGCGAGCCCGCGCGCCGGCAGCGGGCCGGCAGCCGCGGGCAGCGCGCCGCTCAGCCCGCGTCGAACCCAGGGAAAGAATCGGTAGGTGGGAGTGGCAGCCATGCGCGCGCGCCTATTCGATCTCGAATTCCTCGACCACGAGCGTCCGCGTCGTGGCCTGCGCCTGCAGCGCGGAGAGGAACGCGGGCGATTGCGCCGCCCACTGCGGAGCGGACACGGCTTCGGTCGGGACGGTGAGCTTCTCGGCATCGGCCGCCACCCAGTCCGGCGACGGCTTGGCGACCACGGGCGCGATGCGCTCGGCGACCTTGTCGCGCCAGCGCGCCTCGGATCGCCCGGAGGCCTCGCCCGCGGCGAAGCGGCTCAGCGTGGCGGCGTCGAAGGGCAGCATGGACTCGATGCGGATGGTGGCCTCGTCGCGGAACACGACCTCGTACTCCAGTCGCAGCTTCCTTCGGCGGCTGCGCCGGCAGGATATAGCCGCCGCTGCTCGTGGCCACGCCGGCCGGCAGCGGCTGGAAGCCGGGGCGCGAGAGGCGATCGTCCTCCGGCAGGTCCACGTACTCGGAGATCGCGAAGTGCTCGGTGAGCACCTGGGTCGTGCCCAGGGACTCTCCCGCGTCGTTCACGAGCTGCGGCACCGGAAAGAGCCGCGTGCCGTCGATCTGCGCCGTGCCGTAGCGCTGCAGCTCCATGCCGAACGGGACGCGGCTCTGCGTGAACGACAGCACCGACAGCGGATGGGCGGTCATCGTGGCGCCCTCGTCCGCCGGCAGATTGGCCGCCAGCGCGACGAGCGAGTTGCCGCGCTGCGGCAGTTCGAGGCGCCAATGCGTGCGGTCGTTCAAGTCCTGCAGCACGAGCTGCGCGACGTTGCTGCGCTGGCGCTCGATCTCTTCCTCGCGGCCCCAGGACTCGTCGAACTCGATGTCCTCGTCCCAGAACAGGATGGTGAACGTGCCGCGGCCCTTCGCGCGCCAGCGGCAAGGGCCGGACAACGTGAGCTCCACGCCTACGCCCATCAGCGTGTGGCCGCGGAACTTCACCGCGGCCTGGCCGTGCGCGCGGCCCAGGAAGTAGAAGTCCGGCAGCACCTGGATCAGCACGTCGAGGCCGAACTCCACGCCGAACGACAGCGGCCCGAACGCATAGCGCACGCCGACGTCGCCGCCGAACTGCACGCTGCCCGGGGCAATGGCGAAATAGGCATGCACCCAGGCCTTGATGACGCCGATGTCGTAGGTCATCGCCAGGCGCTTCAGCGGCGCCGGGAAGTCCTGCGGGATGCTCTTGTACTGCGGGTGGAAGCCGCCCGCGGACATGATGAAGCGCGGGTTGCTGCCGGTCACGATGCTGGCGGCCATCGAGCCGTCGATCGCGATGGCGCCGATGCGGGAATCGCGCAGCTGGGCCAGCAGCGACACCGCGAACGGGTTGAAGCGGACTTCGCCGACGAAGTCGCAGACGATCTGGATGCGGATCAGCTTGGGCAGCGCCTTGAAGCACACGACCTCGCAGCGGCCGAGCAGCACCACGTTGTCCAGGCTGGGATCGCGCTCGCCGCCCAGCACGTTGTCGAAGGGCAGCACGAGGCCGAGGCGCAGGGAGCAGATGTAGTCGGAGCCCCAGCCCAGCTCGACCATGAAGCCGAGCGTGAGCGAGTGGGCCTTGATCGGGAAGATCGTTCGGACCGAGTTGATGATGCGCGGCGCGTCGCCGACGATGTCCTTGGGGAACAGCACGTCGTCCATCGCGCCGGACGGCAACGCCTTGGTCAGCGCCGCGACGTCGAAGCCGTGGTGCAGGCCGAGCAGCAGGCCCAGGCCGTTGATCTTGAAGCCCAGGCCGATCTCGAGGCCGCCGGGAAAGCGGATGTTGCCTGCGATGAAGAGCGCGTAGGGCGCCGCGTCCTGCGGCACCTTGGTGGTGAGGATCACGATCACCTGGATCGCGAACTCGTGGAAAACCACCAGCTCGAACGCGCCGGCGAACTCGCCCTTGTCGTAGTCCAGCATCAGGTAGCCGCCGCCGGCGGCGCAGTCGCCCACGCGGATGCGCAGGCCGATGCCCTTCGGCGGCTTGAACTCGAAGTGCTCCTGCAGCTGGCCGTGCTCCTTCTTCCAGTGGATGCCGAGGCCCATGCGGTCGACCGTCGCGGCGAAGGGCCCGAGCTCGAAGTGCGCCGCCATCATCAAGGCGAGCCCGAAGCCGCCGTGCCCCACCGACGCTTCGAGGTCGAGGTAATCGAAGCGCAAGGCGCCGGCATTGACGGCGTTGGACGCAAGGCGAACCTTGAGCGCCGCCTCGCCTTCGAAGTGCAGGCCATCGCGGTCGAACTTCAGCTTGCCGTCCACGCGGCCCTGGAACCGGCCCGCGCCCGCGCCGCCGATCACCTTGCCCACCGGCCCGGGAAGCACCTCCGCGAGGTCCAGCACGAACTCGGTGTTCTTGAACTCGATGAAGGCGTAAGCGGAGTCCCCGGCGAAAGCGAATCCCGACTTGATCGCCACGAGGTCGAAGCGGCTCGCGTTCGCCTTGCCGATGCGCAGCGCAGGCACCGCTTCCGTGCCCTTCGATTCGACGGCCAGCTCGATGAGCGGATGGCTGGCCGACGAGCCCAGGTACTTGAATTCGGCAGGCTCCGTCTTCCACAGGAAGTCGATGCCCGGGCCGCCGGCGAGCTCGAGCTCGATGCCGGTCTTGATCGCGCCGTGTCCCTGGCTCGGGGTCTCGAACTGGAACTTGCCCGCGCCGCCGACGCGCAGCAGCAGGCCCGGGCCGCCGTCTTCCGCGTCGAGCGCCATCGCCGTCAAGATCAAGGTGAGGTCGCTCTCGTGCGGCTCCTCGTAGGCTTTCAGCTTGCCGGTGTAGCCGATGCTGAGCGCCCTTTGCATCAGCCGCTGCACCTCCATCGGCGCATCGGGCGCCGCCTCCCAGCCCACCTTGAAGTCCAGCGCACCGGCCAGGTAGAGGTCGCCCTTCTTCAGCCCGCGCTCGTGCAGCCGCTCCTCGCTCGTCCTGCTCGCGACGAACAGGTTCAGCAGTGTCATCCCGATCGGGATCACGATGCCGCCCAGTGCCTCGACGGCGCCGAAGCCCTGCTCCTCGACGCGTGGCGCCGTGCCCGCGAGCCGGTCGAAGATGTAGAACGGGTCGAAGCGCGGCACGGTTTCGACGTGCTCGTAGCCGAGCATCAGGAAGCGCGTGGTGGCCCAAGCCGCGGGCGAAGCGGGGCGCAGCAACCACTCGGAGCCGTATATGGTGGCGAACGCATACGCGATATCACCGTAGGTGCGCGGATCGTCGGCGGCCCTGCCGGGAAACATCAACTCGATCAGCTCGATGAAGCGCTTGCCGCCGACGAGGAACTCGACGGTGCGCTCGTCCAGCGCGAGGTCGTCTCCGGCCTCGGTCTCGAACTCCTGCTGCTTGCCCTCCAGCTCGAGGAGCTTGGCGTTGACAGCGCCCACGTCGGTTGGAGACGAAGCTTTCGGGAGACCGAGATCGCGACGCGTCGCCTCGAGCAGCGCCGGGTCCTTGAGCGTGCGCGCGATCGAATTGACGAGCTGCCGGCTCGTCTTCAGGATCCACCGCACGGGGCTGGGGGTGGGCTGCGCCATCAGAGCACCGCCTTGTGGGGAACGGGCGGTGCCTCGGGCTTCGGCGTGAGCACGAGCCGCACCACCGTGTTGGGCTTTCCGTTCGAGACGTGCGCCGCGTCGCCGAGCGGACGCGCGGCCACCAGCCCCTCCTCCGGCTCGTCTTCCGGAAAGCCCTTCTCCTCGGACGAATAGAGCGTGTGCACGGCCACGATCGCGCCGTCCGGCTCGGTGTCGAAGGTAATCACGCCGACGTTGTTCGTAAACACCAGTTCGCGCAGCGGCGCGAAGTGTGCGGCACGGGCCTTCTGGTGCACGGCCGCCGCGGCACGCGCCCGCTCGATGCCGCGTGGAATGGCTTGCGCGGCGTCGAGGTCTGTTTTGAGCTGCTCGGCCACGTCCTCGAACGGACCTCCACGCTGCGCATCGGGCCGCTGGTCGCTCACGGCGCTGATGCGCCAGGCCCAGTCCGGCTCGCTGCCCGGCGCGATGGTGGTGCCCGCAGGCCAGCCGTAGGCGGGCAGCAGCGAGGGCTTCTCCTTCATCCGGCCATGGCGCAGCAGCGCCACCTCGGCCCCGGCAGGCAACGCCAGCTTGGCGCCATCCTTCCAGGCGAAGCCGTCGAACGTCGCGCCGAACATCCACTGGTTGAGCCAGTGATAGCCGCGGTAGAGCGGCTCCACCAGCGGATGCACGACATTGCGCGCGCCGCTGGAGGTGAGCTGCAGGATGCGCGCGACCTTGGCCGCCGGTGCGCCGCCGCTGCGGTCGTGGGTGAACCAGCTCGCCGCGATGTCGGTGCCGTAGTGCACATCGCCGCTCAGCACCACGACGCGCTCGTACATTGCGAGCCGGTTGAGCAGCTCGTGTTGCGCGCGCTCGTTCGCGGGCCAGGTCTCGGTGTCGGCGAACATGGCGCCGCGCGTGCGTTTCGCGATGCTGTAGTGCGCGCCGGCGTCGCCTTCTTCACCTTCCGGGAAATCGCTTTCCTCGCCGGCCCAGGCGCGATAGACATCCATGCCCTGCATGATGGCCGGCACGAGCATGCGCTCCAGCAGCTCGGGGCCGAGCACGGGGGTGGATGCGACCACGAGCACGAACTCCGTGCCGGCGCGGCGCGGGGCCTTCGGTAGCTGCTCGTCGAGGGAACTCGCCGGCTCGTCGCCCAGCAGGGAGGCCGGCGCCACGCCGGTGGAGAACGGGAACGTGCGGCGCGTGCGGCTGTCCATCACTCGGACCTGGTACAGCAGCCCCGATGCCTCGTCAGCCGAGCCGCCGATGTCGTAGTGGAACTTGGCTCGCTCGGCGGCGCCCGGCGTCAGGCCGAAGAGCTTGTCGAGTTCCTCCGCCTTGTCCTGCGGCCGGCCGGTGCGCACGTGCAGGTACTCCTGCGCCGCGGCGAGCAGCTTCATGTTCGAGGTCGGCGGCCGCGTCACCGGCGGCGGGAACGGTTCGCCATGAGGGACCAGGTCGTCGTGGAAGCTGCGCCAGTCCGAGCCCCAGGCCTGGAAGAAGGTGTAGGCCAGCAGCGCGTTGCGCGCCACCGCCCGGCCGAGCGGACGCGTGAGCACCCGGTTGCGCCACGTGGCGTTGATGTTCCAGTCGTCCGTGACGTCGTGGTCGTCGAAGATCATGTAGGTGGGCGTGTTGGCCAGCACGCGCGCAACCTTGGCGACCGTGGCGGCGAACACGATCGTGCGCTGCCGCTCCTCCTTGAACGCCGGTCCGTTCTTCTCCTTGACCAGCGCCTTCAGCGCTTCTCCGGTGGGCGCCGTCGTTCCCTTCGGGACGAACATCGAGGCGAGCTTCGTGAGCGTGAAGCCGCCGGACGACTCGGCATGCTCGTAGCAGCGCTGCTCGTCGGCCAGGCTCTTCCAGACCCGCGGGCTCCACGCCAGCAGGTACAGCGCGGCGTACTCGCCGAACGTGAGGACGTGGTTCATGCCTTCGCTGGTGGTGAAGCCGCCGTTGGTTCGCACGATCGCCGCGCGGCGCATCGGCGGGGCGCTCGCGAGCGACACTTCCGCGTTCGCGCCATCGGCCTTCGGCAGTTCCTCCGCGCCATCCATCAGCTCGATGCTCAGGTCATGCAGCATCGGCAGCAGGCAGGTGGGCACCTCGTCGGAGTAGATCTGGTCGCCCGTGAGGAAGAGCTGCTGGATGCGTTCGAGCGGCGCGCCCAGCTTCTCCTCGATCAGCGGATCGAGCCACGACATCGCGTCGGTTCCCGGCCCGTTCATCTTGCGGCAGCTCACCTGCGCGATGCGGATGTCCTTCAGCTGCGCCGGCCACGTCGCGAAGCTGGGCAGCCAGTCTTTCTCGTAGCCGAGCGCCAGGTGGCGCGGCGCGTCCTCGGACACGTGCTCGATGTGGCGGGTGTTCGTCGCCGCGGGCGGATCGTCCTCGAGCAGGCCCATCTCCCGCAGGCCGATGGTGGTGCCGCCGCTCGTGAGAGTGATGTCGTAGCTGTAGACGGCACCGGGCTGGAGCGGCGGCGCGATGGGAAAGAACGTGATGGCGGCCGCACGGTCGCGCGCCGTGCTGGCGAGCGCGACGTGCAGCCGCTCGCCCAGCTTGACGGTCTCCACCTCGCCGGTCTTGATCGGTGCATCGCCCGATGCGACGGCGCCTGGCCCCGTGGACTTCTGGCGCCCCTGCCACAAGTCGATGCGAACCACGCCGGGCTGGCTCAAGGCCACCCACACCGTGACGCTGCGGGGCTCGATGCGGCGGACGATGGGCCCCGCCAGCAGCAGAGGTATCGCCACTTCCGGGACCTCCCTGTCGCGCGCCGGACCGATCGGCGCGGGAGCGTGGAGCCTACCGCGCAACGATGGGTTCGGGCAGCTACTGAACTAGGGAGTCGCGCGGGGTCCGTCGGGCCGGCTTCTTGCTCCCTCTCCCGCCTGCGGGAGAGGGGGTTTTAGATCGGCTCCGGCGACGCCACGCGAGGCGCTATCGCCGCGTGCGCCACGTATCGCTCGATTGCGTCCCCCAACTCCGGCGCCAGTTCACCACGCTCGCTCGCGAGTGCGCGGAGAATGCTCGCATGGCGCACGCCACGCTGCTCGTTGGAGTCGACTGGGGCACGACGCACCGGCGCGGCCACCTGCTGGTCGACGGCAAGCGCGTGGCCGAAGCCAGCGACGCGCAAGGCGCGCTCGCCTCGCGCGGCCGATTCCCCGAGGCGCTGGACGAGATGCTCGATGCCCTGGGCGGCGAAGCGCGGCGCGCGCCGGTGGTGATGTCGGGCATGGTGGGCAGCGCATTCGGCTGGCGCGAGGCGCCCTACCTCGACACCACCGTGCCGCTGACCGACCTGGCGCACCGCCTCGTGCCTCTCGACGAATCGGGGCCGAACAGTGCGCCGCGCTTCATCGTGCCGGGCTATGCACAGGCACTGGGGCACGTCGACGTGATGCGCGGCGAGGAGATGCAGCTGCTCGGGGCCGTGGCGCGCGGCCGCGCGGACGGCTGGTTCGTGCTGCCCGGAACGCACAGCAAGTGGGTGCTCCTGGAGCAGGCCCGCATCGCGCGCTTCTGGACCTTCATGACCGGTGAGCTGTACGGGCTCCTGATGAGCACCGGCACGCTGGCGTCGGCCGCCGGCGGCACCGATGCCTTCGACGGCGCCGCGTTCGACGAAGGGCTCGACGCCAGCGACGGCGCGGCCCTGTCGCATGCGCTGTTCGGCGCGCGGGCGCGCGTCGTCACGGGCCGCATGCCGCGCGAACGCACGGCCTCGTTCGTGAGCGGCGTGCTCGTCGGCGCGGAATGGCGGCAGATGTGCTGTCAGATGGGCCCGGGAGCCGACGTCACCCTCATCGGCGCCCCCGCCCTGCAGGCGCTGCACGAGCGCGCTGCCGCGCGGCTGGACGTCCGCACTTCTTCCATGGACCCGAGCGACGCCTACGAGGGCGCGCTCATCCACCTCGCCTCGCAGATCGGCGGCAAGAGCCACTCATGAAGACACTTCCCACCCACACTCCACTCGCCGCCATCCTGCGCGGCCTGCCGCCCGAGCACGCGAGCGCGATCGGGGCGGCATTGTTCAACGCCGGCTTCAGGATCATCGAGGTGCCGCTGAACCGGCCCGGCGCGCTCGAGGCGATCGAGACGCTGGCGCGCGAGCTGCCGGCCGAGGCGATCGTCGGTGGCGGCACCGTGTTGTCGACGGCCGATGTGGATGCGGTGTGCCGCGCAGGCGGGCAGCTCGTCGTGTCCCCGAACTGCGACACGACGGTGATCCGCCATGCACTGCGGGCCGACGTGCTGAGCCTGCCGGGCGTGGCCACGCCGACCGAGGCGTTTGCCGCGATCAACGCCGGCGCGCGCACGCTGAAGGTCTTCCCGGCGGAGGTCGTCGGCCCGAAAGGGCTGGCCGCGCTGGTTTCGGTGCTGCCCGGCAACGTCGCGCTCTGGCCGGTCGGCGGCATCGATCCGCCGACGATGGGCGAGTGGGTCGCGGCCGGGGCGCGCGGCTTCGGCCTCGGAGGCAGCCTCTACAAGCCCGGCGACGGCGCCGACACGGTAGGCGCGCGCGCTCGCCGCTGCGTGGCGGCCTGGCGCGCCGCCACGCCTTCGCAAGGCGGGACGCGGCCATGACCCATTCCCCGGAGCTGCGAGCCACCGGCTGGAAGAACAAGGTGGAGCGCGCGATGGACGAGCACCAGTGCCTTCCCGGCCGCCTCGTGGGAGACGATGTCGCCGCCATGGCGCTCTTCCTCGCGGCCGATGACAGCCGCATGGTGACCGCGCAGGAGTTCGTCGTGGACGCGGGGTGGACGTGAGCACGCCGGCCGTGAACGCGGGCGAACCGCTCGAAGTGCACGACGCGTGCTTTCGCGCGCTGGCGCGTGAAGGCGCCGCGCTGGAGCGCCTGTACACCGGCTGTCGCTGGGCCGAGGGCCCGGTGTACTTCGCCGACACCGATTGGCTGCTGTGGAGCGACGTCGTCAACGACAGGCTGATGCGCTGGGTGCCCGGCCTCGGCGCCGGCGTGATGCGCGAGCGGTGCGGCTTCCACAACGGCCACACGCGCGACCTGCAGGGCCGGCTCGTCAGCTGCGAGCACGGCGCACGGCGCGTGACGCGCGTCGAGGCAGACGGCCGGCTCACGGTGCTTGCGCAAGCCCATGCAGGCCGCCGCCTCAACTCGCCGAACGACGTCGTCGTGCGGCGCGAGGACGGCAGCATCTGGTTCACCGACCCCGACTACGGCATCCTGTCCGACGACGAAGGCCATCGCGCCGACCGCGAGCAGGACGGCTGCCACGTCTATCGCATCGACGCGCTCACCGGCGAGGTGCGGGCCGTCGTCACCGACATGGTCAAGCCCAACGGCCTGGCGTTCTCGCCCGACGGATGCTGGCTCTACGTGGCCGACAGCGGCAGCTCCCACATCGACGGCGGGCCGCATCACATTCGCCGCTTCGCCGTCGGCGAAGGCGGCCGCCTGCAAGATGCCGGGCTGTTCGCCGAGGTCCAGCCCGGCCTGCCCGACGGCATCAAGACCGACGTCGACGGCCGGGTCTGGAGCAGTGCCGCGGACGGCGTGCATTGCTACGACCCGGAGGGCCGCCTGCTCGGGAAGATCCTCGTGCCGGAAGTCGTCGCGAACCTTTGCTTCGGCGGCCCCGCGCGCACCAGGCTGTTCGTCACCGCGACGCAGTCGCTCTACAGCATCGACCTGGCCGTCGCCGGCCTCTGAAGGAGCCCACCCCGGGTCAGCCTACCCGCGCCCGCAGTTGCGACGCCGTCGAGGCGCTCTACCACCTGACGAAGACACTCGATGCCGCCCGGCCGGTGATCGGCAACGACGGCTGGGAGAGCAGCGCCGCCGACATCATCGGCATCCACGACGACGACGCGAACACCGAGCACATGCGCCAGCGCTACGGCGGAGAGATCGCCGCGCAGGCCCTGTTCGAGCTCCGCGACGCGGCTCGCCGTCGGACACGGTGTCGGCCACCTACCGCTGGTCCGCCGGCACCGAGCTGGCCCAGAGAGCGCAGCTCAAGGCCGCCTGACGAGTCAATGCAGGCGCCCGACGAGTTCCTTGCGCACGAAGTCGACCGACCTGGTTCCCAGGTCGGTCGCAGTGAAGCGCGCGTAGTGCAGCGGGCGCATCGACAGGAACGCGCGCCGCCGCGCCGTCGGGAGCCCGCACCACTCGTGATAGGCCGGGACCGCGACATGGGTGAGGAAGTCGGCCCATCGCTGTGCGATGCACGCCGGCTCGATCTGGGCAGCGCGATCGATGCCATTGCGTATCACGGCTGCGCGGAACGCGACGTCCGACCGCAGGCGTTCGAGCCCGGCCAGGATGTCGTCGGTGCTGCCGATCTCGACATAGTCGAGCTCGCTGCGCCGCTCCGCCTGGTAGGCGGACTCCTTCCCCAGCAGCGCCGGCACCCGCGCGAGCCAGCTGTTGTAGAGCTTGGAGGGCGGGTACTTGTGATACGACAGCGCCGCGAAGCTGCGCACTGCGAGCACCGCATCCGTGTCGCTGTAGTCGTTCCAACGTTCCTTGCACATGATGCGGAAGTTGAATCCGTGGCGGCGCAGCAGCTCGTCGAACCGGTCGGTGCGCACCTGCGGCGCCAGGCGCGGCGGCAGCCCGAAGTAGGAGACGTTCTCGAACAGGTGGCCGCGGTCCGGATCGCGCGGGATCAGCGCGGATTCCGTCCAGTGGGGCACGAATCCGGCGGGCCACGAGCGGGAGAAGTGCGTCAGCATCGGATCTCGCTCGTTCTGCACCAAGTGCAGTTGCGCGAACGGATGCCGCGAGTGATCCGCGACGATGCACACGAACAGCTGGTGCGCGTTCGGCACCAGCGAGTTGGGCAGGAACTCGCGGTGCGTCACGATGATGCCTTCGTCCGGGAGCGTCTCGCAGAGCCGGCACGGAAAGCCGATGCTGGAGAGCTGGGCGTGCGTCTTCACCGTCCAGACGTAGTTTCCGGGCAGCCCGGTGGATACGGGCGTGTGGCCCACGCCGGTGGCGCGGTCCCGCATTGCCAGCGGGTAATAGAAATGAACTGCAGGGGTCATCGGAGTCCGGAGCGGCCGGGCGCTGATCGCCCAGACCAGAGGGCGGCATGGTGCCGCAGCGGACCGGCCGAACGGAGAACGGTTGTCCTTCGTTTCCTCACTTTCGTACGGTCGCACGGAGTCGCCCCGTGCTGGTGCGCCGGTGCGGCCGGTTTCTTGCATTGGCCCCACACTGCGACCCCATGAGCACCACCATCGCGCCTCCTGTCGGCACGTCGATCTCCGCGCGAACGCGGGGATTCCTGTCGGCCTGCGGCGCCGGCCTCTCGAGCACCGCCGCGCACGCCCCCGAGAACGCCGCCTACGGCCTGATGGCGATGGGCGCGCTCGGCGCCGCCTTCGGCCCGATGGCGATGGGGCTGGCGCTGCTCGGCGTTGCTGTCGCGAGTGCGATCACCTCGATGCTCGGCGGCGGCCGGCTGGCCAGCGACGTCGGCGCGGCGCTCGCGCTGCTCACGGCAGGGCTCGCCGCCGCGCTGGTGAAGCAGCTGCCGGGGGGCGGCGCCGATGCCCCGTGGACCGCCGTCGCGCTCGTGGCCCTGGGCCTTGCCGGCGCCGGCGTGCTGCAGGTGCTGTACGGCCTGCTGCGCGTGGGTGCCCTCGTGAAGTTCACGCCCTACCCCGTGCGGGCCGGGCTGGCGACGGGCGTCGGCCTGCTGCTCGTCGCCGGCGCGGCGCCCGCGATGGTGGGTCACGGCTTCGCGGCCGGCTGGCCGGGTCGCGACACCCTGCAGCCGGGGGCAGCGCTGATCGGCCTCGTGGCGCTCGGCGTCGCGGCCGCGGCGGCGCGCGCCCGCTCCAGGCTGCCGCCGATGCTGCTCGGCCTGGTCAGCGCCACCGTGCTGCAGTTCGCCTTGGAGCAGACCGGGTGGCGCGGCGCCCTCGGTCCGTCGGTGGGCGTGCCGCGCCTGCCGGACGCCTGGGTCGGCATGGCCGTGAACTCGCCCGAGCTGCTCGCCGCGCTCTCGAGCCCGGCCATCCTGGCGCTGCTCGCCGCCTACGCGGCTACCGCGTCGATCATCGCGAGCCTGGACACGCTGCTCGCGGCCTCCATCATCGACGGCCGCCTGCGACGCACGCGAGACGCGAATCGGGAGCTGGTGGCGCAGGGGCTCGGGAACCTGGCCTCGGCGGCCCTGGGCGGCCTGCCCACGTCGCCGTCCGTGCCGGCGTCGATCGGGCTCGTCGCCCAGCAGCCACGCCATCGGCACATCGTGCTCGCGTACGCCGCCGCGCTGCTGGCCGTGCTGCTCCTTGCGCCCGGGCTGCTCGGCCTGCTGCCCGCCAGCGCCGTGGCCGGCGTGCTCATCTACCTCGGCCTGTCGATGGTCTCGCCCAGCGTGTGGCAGACCCCGCTCGCGCTGTGGCGCCTGAGCCGCGGCACCGAGCCGGCGCGGGACCGCCGCTCGCGCATGCTCGCAGCCAACTGGGCCGTCACGCTGATGGTGGCGCTCGGCGCCCTGCTGCTCGGCCTCGGGCCGGCGGTGCTCATAGGCGCCTCGTGCGCGGTGCTGCTCTTCGTGCGCGCCAACATGCGGGATGTCGTGCGCGGTGCGTGGTCCGGCGAGCGCCGCCACTCGCTCAAGACGCGGCCCGGCCACCTCGCCGAGGCGCTGCGCAGCCACGGCCATGGCATCGGCGTGCTGGAGCTGCAGGGGGCCCTCTTCTTCGGCACGGCGGACGCGCTGCGCACGCGCCTGGAGGCCCTTGCCGCGCAGACGAACACCGCCATCCTCGACCTGCACCAGGTCGGCGAGATCGACGTCACCGCCGCACGCATCCTGTGCGAGACCGCGGCCGAGTGGGAGCGCATGGGCAAGCGCCTCGTCTTCGCAGAGTGGTCGGCGCACGACGCACGCCGCACGCTGGTGGAATCGCTCGCGCGCGAAGCGGGCACCGGCGGCCTGCACTTCGAGGAGCACACCGACCGCGCGCTCGAGCATGCCGAGGAGCAGCTGCTGGAGCGCCTTCAGCTCGAGCGCCACGTGCGCGCGCCGCTGGAGCTCGCGGACACGATGATCGCGCGCGGTCTCTCCGAAGCCGAGCTCGCCGTGCTGGCCGCCGAGATGACGACGCACCACTTCCCGGGCGGCGGCGTGCTGTTCCGCGTCGGCGATCCCGGCGACCGGCTCTACATCAGCGTGCAGGGCGAGATCGGCCTGCGCATGCCGGGCAGCCACCGCCGCCTCGCCTCCTTCGCGCCCGGCGTCTCCATCGGCGAGCTCGCCGTGCTTGCGCGACAGCCGCGCTCGGCCGAAGCCGTCGCCGAATCCGAGGTCACGGCGCTCGGCCTCTCGGTGGAGGCGTTCGAGCGGCTGATGCAGACGCACCCGACGCTCGCCGCCAAGCTGCTGCGCAACATCGCGCTGCACCTGGGCGACCGCGTGCGCGCCCTCACCGTCGACGTGGCGGGGTGGGTGCAGCGTTCCGGCACCGGGAGGGAATGAACCCCCCGAAGCGCCTCCGGCGCAGCGCATGCAGCAGGCCACGGGCATGCCGATTGCTGGCAGTTGGCGAATCGCAAAAAACGCACTGGGGGTCTGCCATGAACGTCAAATCCGGCATGCTGGCCCTCTTCGTGGCCGGTTTCTGCGCCGCGAGTGCGCACCAGGCGATGGCGGCGACACCCTACCGGGTGACCGACCTCGGCACCCTGGGCGGCACTTTCAGCTTCGCCAGCGGCATCAATGCCAACGGCCAGGTGACCGGCGCCGCCGAAACCGACGATGGCGCAATGCATGCCTTCCTCTACAACGGCGGCGCGCTGATCGGCCTCGGCACCCTCGGGGGCAGTTCCAGCCAGGGCGCCGGCATCAACGCCGGCGGCCTCGTGACCGGCACGGCCGGGACGTCGGGCAGCGAGAGCCGCGCCTTCCTCTACAGCGGCGGACCGCTGCAAGACCTCGGCACCCTTGGCGGAACCTCGAGCTTTGGCAACGACATCAACGCCAGCGGCCACGTCACCGGTGAGGCCCGCACCGCGGACGGCTCCAGGCGCGCGTTTCTCTACAGCAACGGCTCGATGCAGCCCCTCGGCGACGCCGATTTCAGTGTGGGCTGGGGCATCAACGACAGCGGCCAGGTCACCGGCGAATCGGGCACCCATGCCTTCCTCTACAGCGGCGGCACGATGCAGGACATCCACACGCAGGGCGATGCCAGCGCGGGCCGCGACCTCAACGCGAGCGGCGACGTCACCGGATCCTTCGACGACAACCTCGCCATCACCACGCACGCCTTCCTCTACAGCGGCGGGTCGATGCAGGACCTCGGCTCCGTGGGCGGCTACGAGGGGAGCATCGGCTTGGGCATCAACGCCGGCCGCTGGGTCGTGGGCGTGGCGTTTCCGGCCGTCACGGACGATCCGGACGTGACCGCCGAGCGTGCGTTCCTCTACGACGGCGCGTCGATGCACGACCTCAACAGCCTGCTGGACGGCAGCGGTGACGGCTGGGTGCTGCATCAGGCCACGGACATCAACGATGCCGGCCGGATCGTCGGCTACGGCACGCACGACGGCCAGACCCGTGCCTTCCTGCTCACCCCCGTTCCCGAGCCGGCGAACCACGCGCTGATGGCTGCGGGCCTGGGGCTGATGGGGGCTTTTGCGCTCGCACGACGGCGCGGCCGCGGCGGATAATGCCGCTCGTGCGTCGCCTGATCCTGCTCCTGCTCATCGCCCTGGTTCCGCTGCGTGCCATCGGCGCGGACGTCATGGTGGTGACCATGTTCGAGCAGAGCCGGCAGCACCCGGCCAGCAGCTCCGAGATGCCCGCCGACTGCCCCGTGCTCGGGCACGGCAGCGCAGGGGCCGACGAGCCCGACGATGGCACTTCGGCGCCCGCCGGATGCCTCACGTGCCACTTCTTCCTGGGTGCGCCGCCGGTGCCGCTGCGGGCCGACGAGCGTGAAGCAAGCGCACCCCCGGCGATCCATGCCGTCCGCTTCGCGAGTGCGCTGACCGCGCCCGAACAGAGGCCGCCGATCCCCTAGGGCTTCCCCGCCGGAGCGCTCCGGCTCATTCCCCAACCGGTATTTCGTCGAGGCCGGCGTCAGCCACGCCGCCCCTTGCGATCCAATGTCATGGTCAAGTTCCGAGGAGATGCACATGCGTCACATCACCATCGCCCTGGCCCTCGCGGCCGCCGCGCTCCCGGCGTTCGCCGTGGAGACCGTCACGGCCACGGTCAACGGGATGGTCTGCTCGTTCTGCGCGCAGGGCATCGAGAAGCGACTGTCCAAGATGGACTCCGCGAAGGAAGTGTTCGTCGATCTGAAGAACCGGACCGTCGCGGTCGAGGCCAAGGAAGGCAAGACGCTCGACCAGAAGACCATCGCCTCTGAAATCGCCGATGCCGGCTACGACGTGGTCAAGATGGAGTCGACCCCGCAGTCCGTGGCCGCGATCAAGGCGCAGATGAAGGGCGGGAAGTGACCAGCGACGGCATCGCCGAGGCACGCGGCAGCCTGTGGAGCGCGGTCGCGACGCTGCTCGCCACGTCGACGACGCTCGTGTGCTGCGCGCTTCCCGCCGCGCTGGTCGCCATCGGTGCCGGCGCGGCGCTCTCCTCGCTCGTGTCCGCCTGGCCTCAACTGGTCTGGCTGAGCGAGCACAAGGCGCTCATCTTCGCCGTCGCGGGCATCGCGATCGCGGTCTCGGGCGCGGTCCAGTGGCGCAGCAGGCGAGCGCCCTGCCCTGTCGAGCCCGCGCTGCGCGGCGCCTGCCTGCAAGCCAGGAAGGCCTCGCGGCAGGTGTTCGTCGCCAGCGTCGTCATCTACCTCGTGGGCGGCTGGTTCGCCTTCGTGCAACCGCTGTTCGGTTGAATTCTCCCTCTCCCGCTGCGCGGGAGAGGGCTGGGGTGAGGGCGCGGCGTCACGATCGGCAGCCACGCCTTCCTGCCAACGCACCGCCCTCACCCCGACCCTCTCCCGCAAGCGGGAGAGGGAGACGAGTCAAGCGTGCAGCAGGTCCCCCAGGAACGCCCGCGTGCGCTCGTGCTGCGGCGCCTCGAAGAACTCCTGCGGCGTGGCGATCTCCAGGATCTGCCCGTCGTCCATGAACACCACGCGGTCGGCCACCTTGCGCGCGAAGCCCATTTCGTGCGTGACGCACACCATGGTCATGCCGTCTTCGGCCAGGGCCACCATGGTGTCCAGCACTTCCTTCACCATCTCCGGGTCCAGCGACGAGGTCACTTCGTCGAAGAGCATGAGCCTCGGCTTCATGCACAGCGCCCGCGCGATCGCCACGCGCTGCTGCTGGCCGCCGGAAAGCTGGGCGGGATACTTGTGCGCGTGCTCCTCCACCCGCACGCGTGCCAGCAGTGCGAGCGCGGCCGCTTGCGCCGCCTCGCTGCCCAGGAGGCGCGTGGAAACCGGCGCATAGGTGCAGTTCTGCAGCACCGTCATGTGCGGGAACAGGTTGAACTGCTGGAACACCATGCCCACCTGGCGACGCACGGCCGTCAGGCGCGCTGCCGTGGCCTCGCGGCCGAGCGTCACGCCGCACACGTGCAGCTCCCCCTCCTGGAAGGCCTCGATGCCGTTGATGCAGCGGATGAGCGACGACTTGCCCGACCCCGACGGCCCGCAGATCACGACACGTTCGCCCGCCCGCACCTCGAGCTCGATGCTGCGCAGCGCGTGGTAGGCGCCATACCACTTGTTCAGGCCGCGAATGCGCAGTATGGCGGCGGTCACTGATCCCCCACGCTCGCGATGCTCGCGCTCATCGCACGCCGGGCCCGGAGCGCACCTGCAGCCAGGCGCTGTAGCGCGACATGGCATGGCAGAAGGCGAAGTAGATCAGCGCCACGAAGAGGTAGATCTCGGTGCCGAACCCCTGCCACTGGGCATCGGCCGCGGCGCGCTTGGACGCGGTCATGAGATCGAAGATGCCGACCACCACCACGATGGACGTGGCCTTGAAGAAGGCGATGAACACGTTGACGATCGCGGGCAGCACCGCGGCCAGGGCCTGCGGCAGCACCACGCGCATCGTGCGCACGAAAGGCGACAGGCCGAGCGCGGCAGCCGCCTCGACCTGGCCGCGAGGCACGGCCTGCAGCCCGCCGCGCACCACCTCCGCGAGGTAGGCCGCCGTGAACAGCGCGAACGCCACGAACACGCGGAACAGCTTCGACAGGTCCATGCCCTGCGGCAGGAAGAGCGGGATCATCACGCTCGCGAGAAACAGCACCGCCAGCAGCGGCACGCTGCGGGTGACCTCGATGTAGGCCACCGCGAGCGCCTTGCCGGCGCCGTCGCTGTCCGAGTGGCGCAGCAGCGCGAGCGCGATGGCCAGCGGAAAGCCGGCCGCGAGCCCGAGCGTGGCCAGGATGAGCGTGACCGGCAGCCCGCCCCACTGGTCGTCCGGCACGAAAGGCAGCCCGAACACCCCGCCCCACATCAGCACGGCGAAGGCGCCGAGCGCGATGATCCACCACGCGAGGAGGCGCCAGTTCCACATGCGCGGCAGCGCGGAGACGACATACATCGCCACGAGCACCGCCATGGCGGCCGCCGGCCGCCATTGCTGCGCGTACGGGTAGATGCCGAAGAGGATCAGGCGGTGCTTCTCGCCGATCACCGCCCAGCATGCCCCCGCGCCCTCGCGGCGGCATGCTTCGGGCCCCGCGCCGGCCGTGCCGAAGACCGCATGGACGACGCCCCAGAGCACGAGCTGCCAGGCGAGCGCGAGCAGTGCCGCGCCGAGCACCACGGTGGCTGCGGTGGACGCGGTCGAGCCAAAGAAGAGCCGGCGCGCGGCCGTGGCCCAGCCGGCGTCGATCGGCGGCGGCGGCGCGGGCGGAATGCGCTGCTGCGCCACGTGCCTCATCGCGCGCCCCACTTCATGCTGCGGCGCTCGAAGACATGCATGGCGCCGCTCACCGCAAGGCTCACCACCGCGTAGAAGAGCATCACGATGGCCATCACCTCCACCGCCTGGCCGGTGTCGGTGAGCATGGTCTCGCTCACGGCCATGAAGTCCTGGTAGCCGATGGCCACGGCCAGCGTGCTGTTCTTGAATATGCCGAGATACTCGCTCGTGAGCGAAGGCACGCCGACGCGAAACGCCTGCGGCAGGATCACGCCGCGCAGCACGGTGCCGGGCGCCAGGCCGAGCGCCGCGGAGGCTTCCCACTGCCCGTGCGGCACCGATTCCACCGACGCGCGCACGATCTCCGCGACGAATGCCGCCGTGTAGAGCGAGATGCCGAGGAAGAGCGCGAAGAACTCGGGCGTCATGGTGATGCCGCCGGTGATCTCCAGTCCCTCCACGCGCGGAAGCACGAAAGCCCAGCCGCCTTCCGCCTGCGGCGTGAACCAAGCGAGGTAGATGCCCCGGTTGCTCAAGATCGCAAGCGAGCCGGCCGGGTCGGCCTCCGAGGCAGGGGGCAGCTCCAGCACGAGGCCGTACCACAGGAAGATGTGCAGCAGCACGGGGATGTTGCGCATCACCTCGACGTAGCCTGCGCACACCGCGCGCGCGAGCGCATTGCGGGACAGGCGGCCCAGTCCCACGGTGACGCCGAGCACCGTGGCCGCCACGATGGCCGCGACCGTGACCTTCAGCGAGTTCATCGCGCCGGCCGCGAAGGCGCGGGCGAAGCTGTCCACGCCCGCCTCGAAGGCAAGCGGTGAATCGAACACCGGCGTGGTGGCCGGCTTCCACAGGAAATCGAAGCCGGACTGGATGCCGCGCGACTGCAGGTTGGAGCTCGTCACCTGGAACATCAGCACGAGCAGCCCGCCCAGCACCGCGAACGACAGTGCCTGGCGGGCGGCGGCCTTCCAGTTCCAGGGTGGCCGGTGCACGCGCCCTCGCGGTCAGCGCATCGGAAAGGCGTACATCAGCCCGCCCTGCGACGCGAGGCGGTTGGGGCCCCGCGGCATGCCGCTGGCCGCGAACGCACGCTCCCACATCTCGCCGAAATTGCCGACGTGGGTGATGACGTTCACCGCCCAGTTCTTCTCCAGGCCCATGGAGGGGCCGAGATCGCCGTCGACGCCCAGCAGGCGCTTCACGTCGGCGTCGGTGGATGACATGAACGTGCCGACGTTCTTCGACGTGATGCCCAGCTCCTCGGCTGCCACCTGCGCATTCCACACGTAGCGCACGATGTCGAACCAGCGGTCGTCGCCCTTGCGCACGGCGCCTGCGAGCGGTTCGCGGCTGTGCGTCTCGGGCAGCAGCTGGTAGTCGTCGGCCTGGGCGCCCAGGGTGCCGCGGAAGCTCGCCAGCGCCGAGACGTTGTGGAAGATGGCGTCGCAGCGCTTGGCCAGGAAGGCCTTGCGCATCTGCTCGCCCTCGGCGAAGGCCACGGGCTTGTAGCGCACCTTGATCTTGCCGAAGTACTCGGCCGAGTTCGTCTCGCCGGGCCCGGAGATCATGCAGACGCTCGCACCGTCGAGCTTGCTGGTGGAGGCCACCTTCAAAGCCTTGGGCACCATCACGCCCCACGTGTCGTAAAAGTTCACCGCGGCGAACTGCACGCCGCTTTTCGTCTCGCGCGTCATGGTCCACGTGATGTTGGCGTACGCCACGTCCACCTCGCCCGACTGCACCGCCACCAGCCGCTGCGGCGGCGTGAGGCTCACGTACTTCACCTTGGTGGCGTCGCCGAAGATGGCGGCGGCAATGGCCCGGCAGGAGTCCGCGTCGATGCCGCGCATCACGCCCGTGCTGTCGGGCAGCGAGAAGTTGGCGGAGCTGCCGATCACGCCGCAGTTCAGCACGCCGCGTGACTTCACGGCCGACAGCGTCGGCGACACCGTGCCGGCCGGCGGCGCCGAAGCGGCCTGCGCGAACACGATGCCGGGACTCGCGGCGACGACGGCGGCGAACGCGAGACGGACAGGGATGGCTCTGGCGTGCATGCGGTTTTCCTCTGGCTTCGGTCAGTGATCGGTGACGAGGTCGACGAGCGCGTCCAGGCACGGGTCGATCTCGCCGGGGAGGTTGTAGAAGTGCGGCGACAGCCGCACGCAGTCGCCGCGCGCGGCGACGCTGATGCCGCTGGCCGCGAGCTGCCTTTGAACGGCCTCGGCATCGGCGCAGCGGAAGGCGAAGATGCCGGCCCGCATCGGCTCCGGCGTGACGAGCCGCAGGCCGCGGCTCGCGGCGCCCTGCACGAGGTGGTCGCCCAGGGCGCGCACGCGAGCGAAGATCGTCGGCCAGCCGATGCCTTCGAGGAAGTCGAGCGTGGCATCGAGACCGTACATCGCCGGCAGGTTCACGTGGGCGTACTGCAGCTGCGAGGGGTCGTCCTCGTTGGCGTAGCCGCGGTAGGCGGGCTCCATCGCGGCACGCGCTCGCGGCGACGTGACCAGCATGCCGACGCCGAAGCCCGACAGCATCCACTTGAAGAAGGAGGCGGCGTACACGTCCACGTGCGACAGGTTCGTCGGCACGGCGCCGAGCGCCTGCATGCCGTCGACGACCAGCAGCGCGTCGCGCGCGCGGCACTGCGCGGCCAGCCGGTCGAGATCCACCGTGGTGCCGGTGCTCCAGTGCGTCTGCGATACGGCGAGCACGCGCGTGTTCTCGCCCAGCGCCGCCAGCAGCGCCGACTCGCGGTCTTCCTCGCGGCCGATGTCGATCGCGTCCAGCGCCGCGCCGGCGCGCCGCGCGGGCTCCCAGGCGCGGGCGAGCGAAGGGAACTCGTCGGCAGCCAGCACGATGCGGTCGCCCGCTCGCCAGCGGATGCTGTGCGCCGCGAGGTTGAGCCCTTCGGTGGTGTTGGAGACGAAAGTGATGTCCTCTGGCGACACCGCGAGCCAGCGCGCGAGGCGCGCGCGCACGCGCTGCGTCGTCGCCTGCCACTCGGGGCGTGCGTCCATGCCGCGGCTCTTCACCTCGTCGTAGAAGCGCGCCACCGCGCTGCCGTGGCCCTGCCACGTGAGGCCGGCCGCGGCCGTGTCGAGGTAGATGCGCTCGCGCAGGTACGGGAACGGGGCGCGCAGCCGCTGTGCCTCGGCCTCGAGTTTGAACACCATGTTGAATACTTCAACATGGCGTTTAGAATGTCAAGGCCGTGCAACCCCTGGGGCTCCCCATGCCAACACCCGAAGCCCGCCTGAAGGCGCTTGGAATCGAGCTGCCGGTGCCGCCGCCGCCGGCAGCCAACTACGTCACCGCATCGCGCAGCGGGCGCCTGATGTTCCTCTCCGGCCAGGGGCCGATGAAGGATGGCGAGGTGGTCTACCGCGGCAAGGTGGGCGCCGAGCTCACGGAGGAGCAGGGCTACCAGGCGGCGCGCCTCACGATCCTGAATGCGCTCGCCATCCTGCGGCAGGAGGCGGGCTCGCTCGACAACGTCACGCGCATCCTGAAGCTGCTCGCCTGGGTGCGCTGCGTGGATGGCTTCCAGCGCCCGCACATGGTGGTGAACGGCGCTTCCGACCTGCTGGTGGAGATCTTCGGCGAGCGCGGCCGGCACGCGCGCAGTGCCGTCACCGCCCATGAGCTGCCCTTGGGCATCGCCGTGGAGATCGAGCTGGTGGCCGAAGTGGCCGAATGAAGCCGAAAGCCGTGCGGCGCAAGGCAGCCGCGGCGAGCCGGCCGCTGCCCCCGGCCATCGAGACGGAACGGCGCCAGCTGATGAGCGCGCTGCACCCGGTGGTGCGCATGCTCGGCACCATGGTGGGCCACCATGTGGAGGTGGTGCTGCACGATCTCACGCAGCCACAGGCCTCCATCGTGGCCATCGTCAACGGGCATGTCTCGAACCGCCAGGTCGGCAGCTCCATCCTGAGCGGCCCGAAGAACGACCAGGGCTTCGCCGCCGCCAAGCGATGCCTCACCGAGAGCGGCGAGGCGGTGCACTCGATCGTCGATGGCTACCCCACCCTCACCCGCTCTGGCCAACGCCTGAAGTCTTCCACAGTGATCTTCCGCGACGCCGCGGGCGAGCCCTACGCAGCCTTGTGCCTCAATGCGGATCTCACCATCGCCGAGGCGGCCCATGCCTGGCTGGAGCGGCTGCTCAAGCCGGACGGCGCGGCACCGCGGGCGGCCGAAGAGCAGCCCGAGATGGACACGCTGATGCACGAGATCATCTCCGACGCCGTGCGGCGCCACGGCAAGCCGGTGAGCCTCATGAGCAAGGAGGAGCGCATCCAGGCGGTGCAGGCCATGATGCAGCGCGGCCTCTTCATCGTGAAGGGCGGCGTCGACCGTGCAGCGTCCGCCCTCGCGGTGAGCCGCTTCACGATCTACAACTACCTCGAGGCGCTGCGCGAGCGCGACGGCGCTCCGCGGCCCGAAGTCCCGCCCGTGGCGAAGCCGCGCGCCCGGGCATTGCGAAGCCGCTAGCGTTGGACCACCATACGGCCTTCCACAGTCACGAGGAGCAGACCATGAGCCATGGCAGGCTGTTGCGCAGCGCCCTGCTGCTCGGCCTCGCGAGCGCGCTGGCCGCGGGCTGTGCCAGCACCGAATACATCATGAGCACGAAGGAAGGCCGCATGATCGTGAGCACCGGCAAGCCTGTGCTCGACGAGAAGAACGGCGTCTACATCTACAAGGATTCCGCAGGCCGAAGTGCCACGATCCCGAAGGCCGACATCGTGCAGGTGATGGAGCGTTGAGCGCTCTTGGTCGAGCGTGTCGGGTGGATTGGCAGCGTCGCTGATTCGTGGAGGCGGGCGATGGCCTGGGACCTGACCGACTTCATCGTCGCCGGTGGCCTCGTCGCCACCGTCGGCAGCGCGTTCGGGCTCGCGGCGCGCATGACGCGCAACCGCGCCTACCGGGCCGCCGTGGCCGTTGCGCTCGCCGCGGCCTTCATCCTCGTGTGGGCGAACCTGGCCGTCGGCATCATCGGCAGCGAGGACAACCCCGCCAACCTGGTGTTCTTCGGCGTGCTGGCCGTCGGCATCGCCGCTGCGATCGTCGCGCGCTTCCGGCCGCCGGGCATGGCGCGAGCGATGGTCGCGACCGCCATCGCGCAAGTGATGGGCGCCGGGCTCGCGCTGTTCGCCGGCGGCAGCTTCGAGGGGCTGATCGCGCTGCTCTTCGCCGGCCTGTGGCTCGCCTCGGCCGGGCTGTTCCGCAAGGCGGCGCAGGAACGATGACGCGCGCGCCCGCGCGATCGGCGCGTTGCTGGCGGCTCCAGGAACCCGCATTTCGACGCGAGCGAAATGAAAGCGACATATGGGCTCCCTCGCCCGCAGAGCGGGAGAGGGAGCGAAGGGTCCGGCAAGCGGGCGAGTTCAGCCCTTGCGGCAGATCGGGCTCAGCGCAAAGGCGGAGATCGCATGGCCGTAGCCCACGGCGATGGCGCTGCGCGTCGCGTTCACGAGCTGCACCGTGAGCGTGCGCACGATCTCCTGGACCGTTCCGGGCTCGGTCGCGATGACTTCGACCTTGTCCGTCTGCCGCTCGTCCGACCCGCCGAAGGCGCTCAACGTGATGTTCGCGGCGGCGAATTCACCCGCGTAGTCGATGCCGGCGCCGGCCTTGGCCAGCATGCTGAACGTCACGCGGGTCATGGGCGACAGCGTGATGTTGCTGATCTGGGTGTCGCGCAGGTTGTCCCAGTAGCCGCCCGGGCCGGTCGTCACGATCAGGCCCGGCTTGTCGAACGGAGCCGGCAGGGGTGCTTCCGTGTACGGGCCGTCCTGTCCAGCGCCCTGCAGGTCGGAGAATTCGATCTGCTGGCTGGTGTCGAAGAACGGCTCGATGCCGTCCAGCGCGTCGAGGTCGGCCAGCTCGAATTTCACCGCGTCCATGCCCGACAGCGCGGTGGCGCAAAGCGCGGTCGTCGACAGGGCCATCGCAGCAGCGCCGACGAATGCGCCGCAAAGACGAGTCATCACACCCATGGGCTTTCTCCCGATGCTGATGAACTTTCGTCGCCGTTCAGCGAACTTCAATGGCTCGATTCGGGGGGCCCGGACGTAACACGGGCGCTCCCACCGATGGTGTGGAGCGCCCGCGGGTTCGGTTCGGAACCGACTACATCACGTATGGATCCGTACCGGACCTGGAGACGTTAGACATGATCACCCCCTTTCCTGGTTGCCACTGGACCTCCAGCGTACTCGTTTTGAAGGCCCCACAGCGCGAACTCCCTCTCCCGCTTGCGGGGTAGGAAGTCCGCCGAGCCCCTACTCGATCGTCACCTTCGCATCCTTGACCAGCTTCGCGAACTTCTCCGTTTCGCCCTTGATCTGCGCCGCCATCTGCTCTGCGCTGTTGCCGATCGGCTCGGCGCCGATCTCTTCCATCCGCTTGCGGAAATCCGGTGACTGGATCGCCTTCACCGTCTCGGCGTTCAGCCGGGCGAGCACGTCCTTGGGCGTGGCCGCGGGGGCCAGCACGCCGAACCAGGTGCCGATGTCGAAGCCCTTCAGGCCGGCTTCCTCCAGCGTCGGCACCTCCGGCAAGGCCGAGGAGCGCTTCGCGGTGGTGATCGCGAGCGCGCGCAGCTTGCCGCTCCTGATGTGCTGCAGCACCGGCGTCACCGTGTCGAACGACATGTTGACCTGCCCGCCTAGCAGGTCCGTCGCGAGCGGCCCGCTGCCCTTGTAGGGCACGTGGACCAGGTCGGTGCCGGTCAGGTTCTGGAACTGCGTTCCGATCAGGTGCTGCGCCGTGCCGTTGCCGTTCGACCCGTAGTTGTACTGGCCGGGCTTCGCCTTCACCAACGCCACCAGCTCCGCCACGTCCCTCGCCGGGGTATTGGCATTCACCACCAGCACGTTCGGCACCAGGGCGATCGTGGTGATCGGCGCCAGATCCTTCTGGAAGTCGTACGGGAGCTTCTTGTAGACGCTGGAGGCGATGGTGTGGTGCACGGCGCCCACCAGCAGCGTGTAGCCGTCCGGCTTCGCCTTGGCCACGAAGTCCGCGCCAATGGTGGCGCCCGCGCCGGGCTTGCTCTCCACGATCACGGTCTGGCCGAGGCTCTGCGTGAGCTTGTCGGCCAGGGCGCGCGCCAGCACGTCGGTGGTGCCGCCGGGCGGGAACGGCACGACCAGGCTCACCGGCTTGCTCGGCCACGCCTGCGCCATGGCGGCGCCGCCGGACATCGCCACGGCCAGCCCGATGGCCTGGATGATGCGGCGGCGGTTCAGGATTCGAGTGTCTTTCATGCTTGTCTCCGAAAGGGGTCGTTGCCAGGGGCCTCAGGCAGCCTTGCGCTGCGCGTTCCCGGCGAGCAGGTTGCAGACGGCCTGGGTGACCTCGGCGGTGGTCGCCTTGCCGCCCAGGTCGCGCGTGTGCAGCGCCGGGTTGGCGGTCACCTGCTCGATGGCCTGCATGACGCGGCGGGCCGCGTCCGCCTCGCCGAGATGCTCGAGCAGCATCACGACCGACCAGAACGTTCCCACCGGGTTGGCCAGTCCCTTGCCCATGATGTCGAAGGCCGAGCCGTGGATCGGCTCGAACATCGACGGATACCGGCGCTCCGGATCGATGTTGCCGGTGGGCGCGATGCCCAGGCTGCCGGCCAGTGCCGCGGCCAGGTCGCTCAGGATGTCGGCGTGCAGATTGGTCGCGACGATGGTGTCCAGCGAGGCCGGGCGGTTGATCATGCGCGCGGTCGAGGCGTCGACGAGTTCCTTGTCCCAGGTGACGTCCGGGAACTCCCTGGAGATCTGCAGCGCGATCTCGTCCCACATCACCATCGCGTGCCGCTGGGCGTTGCTCTTCGTGATGACGGTGAGCAGCTTGCGAGGGCGCGATTGCGCCAGCCTGAACGCGAAACGCATGATGCGCTCGACACCCGCGCGGGTCATCATCGAGACGTCCGTGGCCGCCTCGATCGGATGGCCCTGGTGCACGCGGCCACCGACACCGGCGTACTCGCCTTCGGAGTTCTCGCGCACGATCACCCAGTTCAGGTCGCCGGGGCCGCAACGCTTCAGGGGCGCGTCGATGCCGGGCAGGATGCGCGTGGGGCGCACGTTGGCGTACTGATCGAAGCCCTGGCAGATCTTCAGGCGCAGGCCCCACAGCGTGATGTGGTCGGGAATATCCGGGTCGCCGGCCGAGCCGAACAGGATCGCGTCCTTGCCGCGCAGCGCATCCAGGCCGTCCGCCGGCATCATGACGCCGTGCTGGCGGTAGTAGTCGCCGCCCCAGTCGAAGTCCTCGAACTCGAAGCGGAAGGCGTTGCTCGACGCGGCGAGCGCTTCCAGCACTTGCCGTCCAGCGGGAATCACTTCCTTGCCGATGCCGTCGCCGGGGATCGTGGCGATCGCGTAGGTCTTCATGGCTTGTCTCCTTCGGTGAGTGACGAGACTGTAGGCAGTGGACGGCCCGCGCGAGCATCGCTAAAGTGAATCTATCCTTAACCTGGATTCAACAATCCATCTGGAGCACGCATGGCGGGCGGCATTCAGCCCGGTGACCTCGGTTTCTTCTCCGTGCTGGCGAGCGCCGGCAGCCTCAGCGCAGCCGCGCGGGAGCTGGGCATCACCACACCGGCGGTCAGCAAGCACCTGGCGCTGATGGAGTCGCGGGTGGGCGTCTCGCTCGTGAACCGCACCACGCGACGCATGAGCCTCACGCCCGAGGGCGAGCTCTACCTCGAGCACGCGCGCCGCATCCTCGGCGACATCGACGACATGGAGCAGCTGCTGGGCGTGTCCAAGGCCACGCCGAAAGGCCTGCTCCGGGTGAACGCCACGCTGGGCTTCGGCCGCAGCCACGTGGCGCCGCTGATCTCACGCTTCGTGCGCAAGTTCCCGCAGGTGGAAGTGCAACTGCAGCTCTCGGTGAATCCTCCGGCGCTGACGGAGGATGCCTTCGACGTCTGCATCCGCTTCGGCGCGCCGCCCGAGGCTCGCATCATCGCGAAGCACATTGCGCCGAATCGGCGGCTGCTTTGCGCCTCGCGGGGCTACCTCGCGAAGCACGGCATTCCCAAGGTGCCGAACGACCTCGCGCGGCACAACTGCATCGGCATCCGGCAGGGCGAGGAAGCGTACGGCGTCTGGCGCCTGACCAGCGGGCGCGGGCGCAGCGCCGTCACCGAGGCGGTCAAGACGCGAGGCAACCTCACCACCAACGACGGCGAGATCGCGGTCAACTGGGCGCTCGACGGCCACGGCATCCTGATGCGTGCCGAGTGGGACATCGAGCGCTACCTGAAGAGCGGCCGCCTGGTCCAGGTGCTGCCGCAGTACTACACGCCCGACGCGGACATCCATGCGGTCTATCCGCAGCGCCATCAGCTTGCCGCACGCGTGCGGGCATTCGTGGATTTCGTTGCGCTCTCGTTCGACCAGCGGGCCGCACCGAGCCACGACGGGCGCTAGGCGCCGCGCGTGGCTCCGCCCGATCAGGCCGCGCGGCGCAGCGTCGGCGGCTCGGGCGGCTCCTCGCGCGGCGCAACGGCCGGCTCATCCTCGCCGCCCGAGGCGCGCCCGGCATCGGCCGGCACGCGTTGGCGGATGACCACGCGATCCCCCGGCGTCTTGTCCAGCAGCAGCCGAGTCACGTCCGGCCGCGCGTAGTGGCCGGCGGGATCGGCGGCGGCCTTGGCCAGCGAGATCATCCCGAGGTCCAGGTCGGCGTAGACGATGCCTTCCTGGTCCTCCGGCAGCGGCGCGTGCATGAGCTGGCCGTCCGGTGCGTAGATGGCCGTGAAGCCGCCGCCGGCGAGCAGCAGCTGGCGCTTCGTCGGATCGTCGCCGCACAGCATCTGCACCATCTCCTTCGACACCGTGGCGCAGGGCGCGAGCACGAAGCACTGGCCCTCGACGGCGTAGATGCGGCTCGCGGCGTTGTTCACCTCGGCCCCGAGCGCGTAGGCACCGCCGCGGTAGAGCGAGAAGCTCGGCCATGCGGCCACGTGCACCTGCTCGTCCTGTGCGTACATCGCATACTTCGACAGCGGCTGCAGGTGCTCCCAGCAGCACAGCGCGCCGATGCGGCCGAGCGCGGTGGCATGCACGGTGAGGTCGCTGCCGTCGCCTTCGCCGAACACCGTGCGCTCCACGTGCGTGGGCTTGAGCTTGCGCCGCTGCGCCACGGTCTGGCCCTCGGCGTCGATGATCCACTGGCCCATGTAGAGGCTGCCGCCGCGCTTCTCGCTCAGGCCCATCACGACGACGATGCCGTGCTGCTTCGCCGCCTGCGAGAGCCGCTCCGCCTCCGGCGTGCCGTAGACGAGCGAGTTGTCGTGGTAGCGCTGGATGAACTGCATGCCCCAGGCCGGCGAGTCGAGCCAGATGAACCACGGGTAGCCGGGCAGCCACGTTTCCGGGAAAGCGATGAGCTTCGCGCCGTTCGCGGCCGCCTCGGCGATGAGGCCGATGGCCTTGTCGATCGAGGCGTCGAGGTCGAGGAAAACGGGCGCGGCCTGGATGGCGGCGGCGCGGTACTTGGGATGGGCGACGGGCATGGGGACCTCGGGCGGTTTGGGTGCACTGATCGTAGGCAGCGTTCGCGGCGCCGGCTTGCCTGAGCGTCGCGCGGAGCTTGACTGGAACGTGCGGCGGCGTACGCTTGCCCGCATGTCGCGCACCATCAGCACCCACGCGGTGGACACGTCCCGGCGCCTGGCGTTCTGGACGGACCTGGTGTGCGACACCTACGTGCAGCTGCGCTGCGACGCGCCGCCCGGCACCGACGTGATCGACGGCGAGATCGTCTCCGACGAGCTCGCCACGCTGCAGCTCTCGCGCGTCACCGCCACGGCGCAGCTCGTGCGCCGCACGCCGGATCTCATTGCGCGCGCCAGCGAAGACCACTTCCTGGTGAGCATCCAGACGCAGGGACGCGGCGTCGTGTCGCAGGACGGGCGGGATGCCGTTCTGGCGCCGGGCGACTTTGCCTTGTACGACAGCACGCGGCCGTACCAGCTGACGTTCGAGGACCGCTTCCAGCAGTTCGTGCTGAAGCTCCCCGGGCCGACGCTGCGCACTGCGCTGCGCGACACGCAGCAACTCACCGCAACGGCCGTGCGCGGCGACCGCGGCGCCGGGCACTTGATGATCCAGATGATCCGCACGCTGGCGGCGGACATCGGCTCGTTGGCGCCGGAATCAGCTGCGGCGGTGGCCGACAGCGTCTCGCAGATCCTGATCGCGGGGCTGGCGACTTTGCCGGCGGCGCGCCAGCCGTCGGTGTCGCATCTGACGGCGTTTCATCGCGAGCAGATCAAGTCGTTCGTGCGCTCGCGGCTGGCGGATCCGGAGTTGGGCGTAGCCCAGATAGCCCGTGCGCTTCGGTTGTCGCCGAGCACGCTGCATCGGGCGTGGGCTGGGGAGGCGTGCTCGCTGAGCGACTGGATCTGGTCGCAGCGGCTGGATGCGGCACGGCGGGAGCTGTGCGATCCGGCGTTGGCCGCGCGGACGGTGAGCGAGATTGCGTTCGCCTGGGGGTTCAGCGACGCGGCGCATTTCAGTCGCGCGTTTCGCGGGCGGTTCGGGTGCTCGCCGCGGGATTTGCGGCGGACTTGAGTGCTCGAGTGCTTCTGCGCGAGAGCAGGCCGCCGGGGCGCTCTACTCCGCGAATGTCTCCCCGCGCCGGCCGGCTCTCCCTCTCCCTCTCCCGCAAGCGGGAGAGGGCCGGGGTGAGGGCGCGGCTTCCCGCCTTTCGACACCGCCTGTTGGTTGCCTCGGCCGACCCATGCCACACTACAGCGCAAGGCCGAGCCCGCGGGCAGCCGCCGTGCGAGGCTTCACTGCGACGCCCCGCTGCGCGGGGTCCCTTGCGATGCTCGGTCTTGCGGCCCGTCGCAAAACTCACTCCGCGAGCTTCGCTCGCTGCGTTCAGACAGACTGCGACGAGTCAGACCACGAAGCGCGCTGCGCGCGCGGCCACAAGCCCTGCGCTTCTCAGCGTCGCAGAGGCGCCCCGCCCGGCGGCTGCCCGCGGCCTCGCCCCGATGCGGTAGAGGCTTGGCACCGCAGCGATGCGGAGTTCGAAAGAGTGCGGCTATTGGCGGAAGTGTGCAAACGGACCAGGAGATGCCGTTCGATTCGTTCAAGCGATCGACCGCTCCGCAGCGGGTGCGGTCAGCCGACCTCGACCTGCGTACTCACCGTGCCGGCCACCGAGCGGTCATCCGCCAACCGCGGGCGGCCAGCGGGCCAAAGACAGGAAGTGGAGGTACTGCCGACACTCACGAGGCTGCCCATGCGGTCCCGCCGCGGCGCCCGATCGAACGTCTGCTGCTGCGACCCGTCAACACCTGCAGCCGACCCCGAGCCGACGTTTGGACGCCGTACCGCGGACCTTCGGCACCGCCGCAGCGCAGGTCATCACCTGGTGCATTCCGGGCTTCAGTGGCGGCCACGGCCTCGCCCGTCGAGCGCAGCCACTTGCCAATGATTCTGCACACTGAACCTGTGCGCAGAAGCTCGGGCGGCCCCCGGGGCGCTTACGTCCTCTCGGGTCCTGGCGGTCGCAGGATGCCTTCGACTAGTAGAACCACCTATCTAGTCCTATAGAGGTCTAGCTAGAATATGGGCATGACAACAAGTCGCCTACGTCTGAGTCTGGTCCAGCCCGAGCCGGGTCAGAGCCGGTATGGCGCCCTGGCCGCAGCCCTCCGGCAGCGCGTCGTCGACGGGGATTGGCCCCCGGGCACCGCCCTTCCGGCCGAGACCAGCCTGGCCGCCGAGCACGGTGTCGCTCTGGGCACGTTGCGGCGCGCCCTCGAACTGCTGGCCGAGCAAGGCCTGATCGAGCGCCGTCACGGCAGAGGGACGTTCGTCCGCGGCGGGCTGTCGGGCGCGCCGATGCTGCGCTTCTTCCGGTTCGGTGCGGGCGACGGCGAAGTGCCGCAATCGCGGATCCTGGCGCGCCAGTCCGTCGTCGCGTCCGCGGAGGTGGCACGACGACTTGGCATCGCCCGCGGCGATCCGGTCCTGCGCCTGCAGCGGCTGCGGTCGCTGGGCGGACAGCCACGCCTGTTCGAGGAGATATGGCTGCCACTTCCGCTCTTCGACACCTTGATCGGGATCCCGCTGGCCGACTGGGGGAGTCTGCTCTACCCGTTCTTCGTCGAGCGCTGCGGCGTGGCCGTGACCCGCGCCATCGACGAGATCGGCTTTGCCCATCTCACCGCGCCCCAGGCGCGCGCACTCGAACTCTCCGCCGGCCATCCAGGCGTCACCGTCACGCGGCAGGCCTACGACCTCGTCGGCCGGTGCGTCGAACTGCGGGTCACGCACGGCGACGCGTTCGCCTTTCACTACAGCGTCACGATCACCTGAGGAACCAAGCGATGCATTCTCCGCACCCGACCCGACGTCAGTTCCTGACCGCCTCGGCAGCATCTGCCGCAACCTTGTCCTTCCCTGCGTTCGCGGCCGGCGACATTGCCGGTGGCAAGACCATCACCCTGGTCGTTTCCTATCCCGCAGGGGGCGGCGCCGACGCCATGGCGCGACTGATCGCGCCGAAGCTGGCCGAAGCACTCGGGCAGTCGGTGATCGTCGACAACAAAGCGGGAGGCAGCGGCACGATCGCGGCTGGCCAGGTGGCGCGCGCCGCGCCGGACGGTGCGACGCTGCTGCTCGACGCATCGTCCTTCGCAGTCAACCCTGCGTTGTTCCAGAAACTACCCTACGACAGCGAGAAGTCCTTCGTTCCGATTGCCGTTTTGGCGCAGTTCCCGAACGTCCTGGTCTGCACGCCGAGCTTCGAGGCCAAAACGGTTGAAGATGTGCTGCGCCTGACCCGCGCCAAGCCGGGCACGATCGCCTACGCCTCGTCGGGCAACGGCTCCGCCCAGCACTTGGCCGGCGCGCTCTTCGAGCAGTTGGCGAAGGTTCATCTGACCCACGTGCCGTACCGCGGCGGCGGGCCGGCGATGAACGACGTGATGGGCGGGCAGGTGCCGCTATTCTTCGCCAACGTCGCCTCTGGTCTGGGCCAGATCCAGTCGGGCCGCCTGCGGCCGCTCGCCGTCACCGCCTCGACACGCTGCCGCGCACTGCCCGACGTGCCGACGATGGCAGAAGCCGGCGTGTCCGGTCACGAGGTGCTCGAATGGAACCCGATCCTGGCACCGGCCGGCATCACACCCGCCGTGCGCGACAAGCTCGTCGCCGCCGTGGCGCGTGCGATGGGCGAAGCCGAAGTGCTGGGCCGCGTGCGAGCGCTGGGCGGCGATGTCTTCACCGGCAATCCGGCACAGTTTCTCAGAGCGCAGCAAACGCTCTGGGCGCGCGTGATCAAGGAGCGGGGCATCACCCGTGAGTGAGTCGGACGAAGGCGGCTGGGACTGCCATGTCCACGTCTTCGACGCATCACTGGGGTCGCACAGCGGCCACTACCGGCCGGTCGATCGGCCGCTGGCCCAGATCGAGGCGGTCGCTCGCGCCCATGGCATCGAGCGTCTCGTGCTCGTGCAGCCCAGCGTGTACGGCACGGACAACTCGCTGATGCTGCGTGCGCTCGCGCTCGAGCCGGGTCGGCACCGGGGAGTGGTCGTCGTCGACGACGACATCACCGAGGCCGAACTGGACGCGATGCATGCTCACGGCGTGCGCGGGGTGCGATTCAACCTCGTCTCGCCGGTCGGCGAGAGCGCGCCGCCGGCCCGGCGTTTCGCCGCGCTCGCGCCACGCCTGCGCCAACGGGGTTGGCATGTGCAGTGGTACACGAGCGCTGCCGAGCTGCCGAACGTGGCCGAGTTGCACCGTGACAGCGGACTGACCTGCGTGCTCGACCATCTCGCCGGCTTTGGGTTGAGTGTGGCGATCGATGACCCAGCTTGGCGGACAGCCGAGGCGCTTGCCGCGCAAGGTGCCTGGCTCAAGCTGTCCGGCTGGTACCGGCTCGAAGCGCGCGAGCCGTACACGGATCTCTTGCTTCGGATCCGTCGACTTGCCGCGTTGTTCGGCGCGAGGATGGTCTGGGGTTCGGACTGGCCGCACACGATGTTCGCGCCCGGCGCAATGCCCTCCTACGACTCCACTTGGATGCCGGTCGTCGAGGCGATCGGCCGCGATGCCGGTGAGGCCCTGCGGCGGCGCGAGCCGGCCATCTACCAGTAGGAATAGGCGAAGGACGACCCTGCGCCCGGTAGGCGCCTACTCGAGCTTGATGGCAGCCGCCTTGACGATCTGCGAGGTCCCGTCGCACTCGGTCAGTAACAGGCTGGCGAAGCCGGCGGTGTCTGCTGCGCCGGCGTGGACGCTTCGAAGCTCAATGGCGTCAGCTTGTCGGGCAACGGCCGCGCAAGCGTCTAAAAAGGCAGCTGCCCCGGGCGTAGCATGGGCGCAGGGCACGACGGGGTGGAACAGCCGCATGCGCATACTCCTTGCAGAAGACGAGCGCGAACTGGCCACCTGGCTGGTTCGTGCGCTGGCGCAAAGCGACTTCCATGTCGACTGGGTCGATGATGGACGGCTCGTCCGGCGCAGCATCAAAGCGACCCGCTACGACGCGCTGATCCTCGATCTCGGCTTGCCGGGCGTCGGCGGGCGCGACGTGCTGGCCGACCTTCGCGCTGCCGACGTGCGGCTGCCGGTGCTGATCCTCACCGCACGCGATTCGCTGATGGAGCGCGTCGGTACGCTGCGCGACGGAGCTGACGACTTTCTCGCCAAGCCGTTCGAGCTGGCCGAGCTCGAGGCGCGGCTGGTCGCGCTGGTCCGCCGCGCGCGCGGCAGTGACCAGCCGCGCTTCGCGTGCGGCCCGCTCGCCTACGACGCCGGTACGAAGCAGTTCACCGTTGCCCACCAGCCGCTTGAGCTGACGCCGCGCGAGCACGCGGTGCTGCGGGCGCTGATCCAGCGCAGCGGTGAGCCGCTGTCGAAGCAAGAGATCCTCGAGCGCGTGTTCTCCGACGAGCAGGACGTCCAGCCCGACGCCATCGAGGTGCTGGTGCACCGGCTTCGCAAGCGCCTGCACGGCACGGTGGTCGGCATCCGCACGGTGCGCGGGCTCGGCTACGTGCTCGAAGCCACGCCAGCCGGCGCGGGTGGTGCGTCGTGAACCTCGATCGCTGGCACCGCCAGAGCCTGAGACGCACGCTCCTGGCGGTGCTGCTGCCGGGCCTGCTCGCCGTGGCCGCCGCCGAGTTGTGGCTGGCCCGGGGCATCGCGATCGAAGCGGCGAATGCGGCTTACGACCGGTCGCTGCTCGGCGCAGTGAAGTCGATCGACGCCAGCATCTCGACCGACAGCGGCGGTCTCGCCGTCGAGCTGCCGTACCGGATGCTCGAGTTCTTCGAGCTGACCGCGAGCGGCCGCGTGCACTACCGCGTCGCCACCGAGGATGGCCTGGTCGAGATCGGCACCACCGTGCTGCCGCCGCCCCCGGCCGCGCTTCTGACCGGGCAGCCGCAGTTCGTCGACACTGCCGTCTTCGGCGAGCCGGTGCGGCTCGCAAGCTATGCACGCGTGCTCGACCGGGCGATTGGCGGCGCGGCCACGCCGCAGCGCGTCGTCGTCCAGGTCGCCGAGCCGCTGACGTCGCGCGAGCAGTTCACGCGCCGTCTCGTCGCGCAGGCGCTGTCGCGAGACCTGGTGCTCGTGCTCGTGGCCGGCACGCTGTTGCTCACCGCCGTCGCCTGGGCGCTGCGGCCGCTGGCGCGGCTGCGCGACGAGGTATCGTCGCGCACGCCGCAGGATCTGACGCCGATCGCCGCGCGCGACATCCCGGCCGACGTGCAGCCGCTGATCGCGGCGATCAACCAGCACGTCGAGCGCACGCGCCAGCTGATCGAGGCACGGCGGCGGTTCATCGACGACGCGTCGCACCAGTTGCGCACGCCGCTCGCGACGCTCGCGACGCAACTCGGCTATGCGCTACGCGAGGACGACACGGCGCGCCTGCGCGAGGTGCTCGCCGCGTTGAAGGCGCAGCTCGACGAGGCGGTGCGGCAGACCAACCAGATGCTCGTGCTCGCGCGCGCCGACAACGCCGAACTGCCGTTCGAGCCGCTCGACCTGCCTGTGCTGGCCGCCGAGGTGACTCGTCGCTGGTGGTCCGAGGCGCACGAGCGCGGGATCGACCTCGGCTTCGACGCCGCCGAAGGCGTGGCGCAGCGCGTGAACGCGCATGCCGGGCTGCTGAAGGAAGCGCTCGGCAACCTGCTGCATAACGCGATCCGCTACACGCCGCGTAACGGCCACGTCACGGTGCGCATCGCCTCCGGCGCGGGCCTGGTGCGGCTCGCAGTGGTCGACGATGGCCCCGGCATTCCCGACGACGAACGCCACCGTGCCGGTGAGCGCTTCTTCCGCGGCCGCAATGCAGGCGCACCTGGCTCGGGCATCGGCCTGGCGATCGTGCGCTCGATCGCCGAACGCCATGGCGGCCGGCTCGAGATCGGCCGCGGCGAGGGCGGGCGCGGCCTCGCCGCGGCGATCGTGCTGCCGCTGGCCGATGCGGCGAAGGCGACATTGGGTTAACCCGCAGAAATTGGACGCTTCGCTGAAAGCCGCCTGAAAGTGCCGGGCCGATATCGTGCCCCCATCCCGAGTCACTACCTGATGGAGACACCATGAAGCCCAGCCCGATCCGTACCCGTCTTGCCGCGGCGGCCGTCTCGGCCCTCGCGACCTTGTCCGCTGGCGCGTTCGCCGGCCCGCTCGACAAGACCGAGTGCATCGCGCCCGCCAAGCCCGGCGGCGGTTTCGACCTGACCTGCAAGCTAGCGCAGTCCGGCCTCGCTGAAGGCAAGTTCATCGCGGACCCGATGCGCGTGACCTACATGCCGGGCGGCATCGGCGCGGTCGCCTACAACGCGATCGTCGCGCAGCGGCCCGACGCGGCGAACACGATCGTGGCCTTCTCAGGCGGCTCGCTGCTGAACATCGCGCAGGGAAAGTTCGGCCGCTACAACGAGAACGACGTGCGCTGGGTCGCCGCGGTCGGTGCCGACTATGGTGCGGTGGTGGTGGCGGAAAACTCGCCCTACAAGTCGTTGAAGGATGTGCTGGCGGCGGTGAAGGCGGATCCGACGAAGGTCGTGTTCGGCGCTGGCGGCACCGTCGGCAGCCAGGACTGGATGAAGGCCGCGCTCGTCTCGCGCGCCGCCGGCGTGGACCCGAAGGCAATGCGTTTCGTCGCCTTCGAAGGCGGTGGCGAGGCGATGACCGCGCTGCAGGGTGGTCACATCCACGTGTTCACCGGCGACGCCGCCGAGACATCGCAGCAGATCAAGGCCGGCACCAAGGTGCGCGTGCTCGCGGTGATGGCCGACAAGCGCCTGCCCGGTGATCTGGCGCAGGTGCCGACCGCGAAGGAGCAGGGCGCCGACATCGAGTGGCCGATTGCGCGCGGCTTCTACGTCGGTCCCAAGGTCTCGGACGCCGACTACAAGGTCTGGAGCGATACCTTCGCGAAGTTGATGGCCTCGCCGACCTTCGCCAAGCTGCGCGACGAGCGCGGGCTGTATCCGCTGTCGCTCAGCGGCGCCGAGGTCGATGACTACGTGAAGAAACAGGTTGCCGGCTACCGCAAGCTGGCGCAGGACTTCGGCCTGGCGACCGCCGCGGCGAAGTAGTCATCCGAACGCGCAGCCGTCCGCGAACCTAGCCGGCCGATCCCTTCGAAGGAGCCTCCAATGAGTGACCGCATTCTCGGTGCGGCGTGTGTTGTCGCGTCCGCAAGCATGGCTTGGGCCGCGCAGGGATACGCCGCCGCCATCTCGTACGAACCCGTCGGCCCGCGCGCCTTCCCGCTGCTGCTCGCCGGCTTGCTGGCCGCGGGCGGCCTGTGGCTGGTCTTCAAGCCGACCCTGCGCGGCACTGTCGCCTACCGCGACGTGCCGCTGCGCGCAACGCTGATCGCCGCCGCCGCGGTGGCGGTCTACGCGGCGCTGTTCGAAGTCTTCGGCTTCGCGCTTGCGACGGCCGCGATGGCGGTGCCCCTCGGCATCGTGTTCGGTGGCAGCTGGCGTCAGTCGCTTGCCGGCGGCGTCGGGCTCGGCCTGGCGCTGTACCTGCTGTTCGACAAGGTCCTTGACGTCACCCTGTCGACCGGCCTGCTGTCGTTCGTGCTCGGAGGCCATTGATGGACATCCTGCAACACCTCGTTGCCGGCTTCGGCGTCGCGCTGACGCCGATGAACCTGGCCATCGCCGCCATCGGCGCCCTCATCGGCACTGTCGTCGGGCTGCTGCCCGGTCTCGGCCCAATTAACGGCGTCGCGATCCTGATGCCGCTCGCGTTCGCGATGAAGCTGCCGCCTGAGGCGTCGCTGATCCTGCTCGCGGCGGTCTACATCGGCTGCGAATACGGCGGGCGCATCTCGTCGATCCTGCTCAACGTGCCCGGCGATGCCGGCGCCATCATGACCGCGCTCGACGGCTATCCGATGGCGCGCAACGGCCTGGGAGGCGTTGCGCTGTCGATCTCGGCATGGAGTTCCTTCGTCGGCTCGCTGATCGCGACCGTCGGCATCGTGCTGTTCGCGCCGCTGCTCGCCGGCTGGGCACTGTCGTTCGGTCCGGCCGAGTACTTCGCGCTGATGTGCTTCGCCTTCGCTTGCATCGCCGGGCTGATGGGCGAAGCGCCGATGAAGGCCGGCATTGCCGCGGTGATCGGGCTCTCGCTGTCGTGCGTCGGACTCGACTCGAACTCAGGCGTCTACCGCTTCACCGGCGGCGACGTGCACCTGTCGGACGGAATCCAGTTCGTCGTCGTCGTGATCGGCGTGTTCTCGATCAGCGAGATCCTGCTGATGCTCGAGCAGCACCACAGCAGCAGCGGGCTCATCACCGACACCGGCCGCAAGATGTTCAGTTTCCGGGAGTTGACCCACACCTGGTGGGGCACCGTGCGCTCGAGCGTCGTCGGTTTCGTCGTCGGCGTGCTGCCCGGCGCCGGCGCGACGATCGCCAGCGCGATGACCTACTCGATGGAAAAGCGCCTGACCGACAAGGAAGGCACGTTCGGCAAGGGCGACATCCGCGGCGTCGCCGCACCCGAGGCGGCCAACAACTCCGCCGCCACCGGCTCGTTCGTGCCGATGCTGACACTCGGTGTGCCGGGCTCGGGGACGACGGCGGTGATGGTCGGCGCGCTCGCGCTCTACAACATCACGCCCGGCCCGGCGCTGTTCACGCAGCAGCCGGCCCTGGTGTGGGGCCTGATCGCCTCGCTGTTCGTCGCCAACGTCATCCTGCTGTTCATCAACATCCCGATGGTCGGGTTGTTCACCAAGGTGCTGCGCCTGCCGAACTGGATGCTCGTGCCGGGCATCCTGGCGGTCAGCGCGGTCGGCGTCTACGCGGTGCATGCGACCACCTTCGACCTGCTGTTGATGACCGCACTCGGGATCGCCGGCTGGCTGCTGCGCAAGCAGGGCGTGCCGATGGCGCCGCTGATCCTCGGCTTCGTGCTTGGCGACATGATGGAGCAGAACCTGCGCCGGGCGCTGTCGATCACCAACGGCGACGCGTCGATCCTGGTCGAGAGCCCGATCTCGATCGGGCTGTGGGTCGGTGCCGCAGGAATGGTGCTGCTGCCGCCGCTGCTGCGCCTTCTGAACCGCCGCCACACACCCGCCGTAGCCACGGCCTGACTTCCAGGAGACCTGCCATGCAACTGACTGGACTGCTGCACGGCGCGCCGCTGCTGCGCCACGTGGACTTTCCGACGGCCGAGGTGCTCGGTCCCGATGCGAGCGAAGACGAGATCGCCGCACTTCTCAAGCGCCACGGGACGGTCTTCGTGAAGCCCCTCTTCAAGGGCGGTGTCGGCAAGAAGGGCAAGTCAGGCCTGATCGGCAGAGCGACCGATCTGCGTAGCGCGCTTGCCGAGAAGGAGCGCCTGTACTTCGCTGAACACCACCACGGCAATGCCGTCGCGAAGGCCAACGGCGTCACCTTCGAGGGCGGCGTTCCCGCCGAGCACGAGATCTACTTTTCGATCACCGACGACACACGCTTCCGCGCGCCGACGATCACCATCACGCACCGGGGCGGCGTCGACATCGAGGAGCTCGGCAAGGACGAACTCGCAACGGTCCCCTTCGACGCGCTGACCGGGCTGAAGGCCTTCGTGATCGCCAATGCGCTGGCCGACATCGGCGCGCCGCGCGAGGTGATCTCGCCGCTGGTGCAGCACTTGCCGAAGCTGTGGGAGCTGATGCACCACTACGGCATGACGACGTTGGAGCTGAACCCGATCCGCATGCGGCCCGACGGCAGCGGCCGACTGACGCCGGTGGCCTGCGACTTCAAGTGCGGCTTCGACCGCGACGACCCGCGTGTCGCGCGGCTGCGGTTGCCGGGCCACCTGTTCGCCGCCGACGTCGGTGCCTTCGAACAGGAAGTCAACGAGCTGCGGACGCATCAAGGGCAGTCCGACGTTTTCGTGATCAACGGGAGAGGAACGATCCTCGCGCCGACCTTCGGCGGTGGTGCAAACAGCCTGGTCACCGAGGTGCTCGGCGAGGCGGCCAGCATCTCGTCGGACTTCGGCGGCAACCCGCCGTACGAGAAGATGAAGGCGGTCGCGAGGATCTGCTACCGGCATTTCCTCGCACAGTCGAACGTGCTGTTCATCATCGGCGGCAAGTCGAACAACACGGACATCCACGAGACCCTGCGCGCAATGGGCGATGCGTTGCGCGAGCACTTTTCCAAGCACGGGCCGACGCCGCTGTACGTCGTCGTGGGCCGGGCGGGCCGAACCTGGTGCGCGGCTTCGGGGCACTCGCAGACACCTGCGAGGCGCTCGGCCTGCCCTACCGGTTCTTCGGCTTCGACAGCGCGATCTCCGAGGTCGTGAACTACGCGAAGAAGATCGATCAGTGGATGAAGGCCGGCGGGCGCGACACGATCGCGCGACACCTGCACATCAGCGCCGCGGCCGCCACCTGAAGGAGACAAGCATGCATGCACAAAGCATTTCCGGCTTCCCGTACTACCTGGGCATCGGCTCGCTGGCGGACATGGCGAGCCGCGGCGACCGTGTCTGCGTACTCAACATCCTGGGCGGTGAATCGCGCCAGGTCACGCCGACGAGCCATGCGTTCTCGGGCGGCAACGTCGTCTTCGGCACTTCGCCGGGACGCGCTGGCCAGGCTTTGAAGACCCCGATTGGCGACATCCCGGTGTTCAACAGCGTGCGAGAGGGCCTGAATGCGGGCTACGCATTCAACACTGGTGTCGTCTACCTGCCGCCTTCGGGCGTGCGCGACGGCGTCGCCGAACTGATCCGTGTCAATCGAGGGCTGCGCAAGATCGTCATCGTCACCGAGAAGATCGCGGTGCACGACGCGCGCGAGATCCGCGCGATGGCGCAGGGCGCCGGCGTCGACATCGTCGGCGGCAATTGCCTCGGCGTGGCCGACTCGTGGAGCCGCACGCGCATCGGCGGCGCGCTGGGTGGTGACCACCCCGAGGAGACGCTGCTGCAGGGTACGGTGGCGATCTTCTCGAACTCGGGCGGGTTCACGACGACGATCGCGCAGTACCTGGCGACCGAGGGCTGGGGCACGACGACGCTGGTGTCGTCGGGCAAGGACGTCTACATCCACTACGCGGCGCGTGACTTCGCGCATGCGCTGCGCAACGACGGACGCTCGCGGGCCGCGGTGCTGTACGCCGAACCCGGCGGCTACTACGAGCACGACATCAAGTGGGGCAAGCCGGTCGTCGCCTGTGTCGTCGGACGCTGGAAATCCAAGCTGACGCGCGCGGTCGGCCATGCCGGTGCGATGGCCGGCTCGGGCGACAGTGCGGCCGACAAGGAATGCTGGTTCATGCAGGCGTTCGACGTCGACGCGATCTTCACGCCGGAGAACCCGATCGTCTCGAGGAAGGGCGCGGTGGTGACGAACATCGCGCATATCCCGGCGGCGCTGAGCGCGGTGATGGCGTTGACCGGCGCGCGTCCAGACTTCCCGCCGCGCGGCAGCCTCACGCTCAAGCCCTGGCTCGCGAACGACCATGGGCTTGTGCTGCCGGAGGATCTCGCGCTGCCGCCGGTGGCCGCGCCGGAGCCGTACGCGGCGCAGATCGCGGAGCTGCGGCGCCAGGTCGGCGCGGTGATCGCACGCCAGAACATGAAGGACCGTTCGGGAGCTTCGGTGATGGACCCGAAGACGCAGGTCACGTCGGTCCATGGCCACCCGGTGCTGGAGCTCGCGCTGCAACCGCTGCAGGCGAACTTCGCGCTGCCGCTGGTGCACGAGGGTGCCGGGCCGAACGACCGCGCGCTGCTCGACATCGCGGTCGCGGCCGAAGTCAACCTGGTTGGGGACCCCGTACTCGTGGCCGCAGAGGCCGCGCGCGAGGCCGGCAACTCGCCGAACACGGTCATGGCCGCTGCGGCGGCCATCGTCGGGCCGAAGCGCGTCGAGCGAGCTCTCGCCTGCACACATGCGTTGATCGACCTGTTTGTCGGCACCTCGTTGAAGGAAGGCCACCATGTCGATTTCGATCTGTCGACGATCGAGGTCGACGCCTCGACGCGTGCGCTCTTTATGGCGCGCGATGACGAGGCGAAGGATTCGCACCCGGAGGCGATGCTGCAGGCCGTGCGCGAGCGTGGCGCGAAGTCGGTCTTCCTCGACCTTCTTCTGAAGCAGGGCGGACGCCTTTCGCGCGACGCGATCCTCGCTGCGATCGCGACGACCATCGCCTGGGGGCCGCTGGTGCGCAAGCGCATCAGCCGGCTCACCGCCGAGACGCTGCCGTGGTACTTGCGCCTGTACGGCGTGATGGTGGGCGCGTCGATCCCGGCGCGGCATCATCAGCGGGGCTCGCTGGCCGGCATCTCGCAGGCCGAACGTTATGGGTCGTGGACGATGGCCGACCTGTGCTTCCTCGCGATCACGGGCAAGAAGCCAACGCCTGAGCAAGCGCTGCCGTTGCAGATCCTCATCGGCCTGCTGATCAGCAACGGGCCGGGTTCGATCTCGGCGCAAGGTGCCAAGGGCGCGGTGTCGGCCGACGGACCGCAGACACCGCGACGTGTGCAGATCAACAAGGCAATGGCCGGATTTCTCACTCACACCGGCTACAGCCACGGCGGAAACGGCTTCGAGGGTATGGCGTTTCTGCTCGAGCAGTTCCGCGCCGTCGACCTGCGCGACCCGAACGATCCCAACCACGGCATCGACCTGAAGGCGATGGCGGCGACGTTTGCGCAGCGCTACAAGGCTGAGAAGGGAGCTGCCAAGGAACTTGGCCAGGAACTCCGAGCGCTGCCGGGCGTGCACCATCCGGTGTTCAAGGGCAAGGCCGTCAATCACGACCCGCGCGAGCGCTTCATCGCAAATTTTCTCGCCGAACGCGGTGCCACCAACGTGTTCCACGCCTTCTACAGCGAGCTGGTGCAGGCGCTTTACGACGCCGGCGCAACGCCCTACATCTTCTGTGTCAACGTCGACGCGGTGATCGCCGCGCTGCTGCTCGGCATGCTGTGGTCGGACTATCGCAGCGGAGAACTCGGCGAGCGCGACCTTGAGACTGCGGCCTTCAACGTGTTCCTCTACGGACGCATGATTGGCGCCGCGGCCGAGATCGACGATCACCTGAACCGCGGGCGTAACATGGACACGCGCACACCTGAAGCCCAATGCGCGCACGTGCTGTGAGGCCGATATGGATCTACCTGCCCACCAACTCAGCATGACTGTGCTGATGACGCCCGACACGGCCAACTTTGCAGGCAATGTTCATGGCGGCACGATCCTGAAGCTGCTCGACCAGGTGGCCTATGCCTGCGCCAGCCGCTACTCTGCGCGCTATGTGGTGACGCTGTCGGTCGACCAAGTGACGTTCCGGCAGCCGATCTACGTCGGGGAGTTGGTCACGTTCCTGGCTTCGGTGAACCATACCGGCACGTCGTCGATGGAAGTCGGCATCAAGGTCGTCGCGCAAGACATCCGGACTCAAGTTGTACGCCACGTCAATAGCTGCTTCTTCACGATGGTGGCGGTCGATGACGCTCGCAAGCCGGTGCCGGTCACACCGCTGCGGCCGCTTTCGGCGGACGAAGTGCGGCGCCATGCAGCGGCTGTCGTGCGCAAGAAGCTCCGGCGACAGATCTAGAACCGGTCCAGCGAGGCTGCTTCGTTAGGGTCGGCCGTTTCTTCGGCCTCGGCGACGGCTGGTGGCTCGCGCTGCAGGCACGGCACGATATTGAGGTCAGGCGCGACACGATCGCTGGCGAGCTCCAACGCATCCACCGCTTTGTGCCACAGCCTGCGTGATTGCCTGGGGCCCTGACGACGAGGCGGGCCGCGCGGCGGAACTGGAGCGGACAAACGAGAGCCTGGGTCTGGCCGCGGAGCATGCTTCGCGCTGCGCCCGCCGGTGCAGGGGCGCGATCCCCTCCCCGCCCTCGCAGCCAGGCTGAGCGCGGCTCAGCTCGAAGGCTTTCGGAACAGGCGTGCCGGGATGGCGTGCACGTCCATGTCGTCCCACCCGAAGAACAGCATGCCTTTGCGCTCCCAGTAGCAGCCGGTGACGGCGCCGCTCGGCTGCACCCACGTCGCCTGCTTCAGGCCTTCGGGGCAGTCGCCCACGTCGTCGTGGATGACGATGGTGACCGTGGATGTGCTGACGTAGCCGATGGGCTTCGCAGCCAGGGGAAGCGCAACGAACGCCATGATGGCGGCAAGAAGGGATCGCACGATGAGCCTTTTCGACAGCCTGGTACTGGCCATTGTGATCCCAACCCGGCTCGTTGATGCAGTAACCGGCACCGCGTTTGTGCGAGCAGTTTCCGCCGCCCCGGCGGCCCGCTTCCGCGCCGACCTCCGCACCCCATCAACCGACGATTTCCCGCAGCAGCTGCGGGCTGGGCGCCAGCTCGCCGGCCTCGATGCGATGGATCACCTCGTTGACGCGCCGGTGCGCCGTGACGTCCACCCCCACCTCCTCGCCGCGCCGCGCGACGAGGCCGTTGATGTAGTCGGTCTCGGTGCGCCGGCCCTTGAGGATGTCCTGCCCCATCGAGGGGCGCTGCGCGTCGCTGCGCGAGTGGGCCACGGCGAGGATCATCCTCGTGATCGCCGCATGGGCGGCAGCGTCTTCCTCCGCTCTTGCGAGCAGATCCAGGTCCAGCCCGCCCACGGGCTCGAGCGCCAGGCCCAGCGCGCGGCCGACGCGGACGCACGAGCTGCCGAGCTCGATGGTGAGCTCGCGCGCCACGTCGTCGGTGTCGCGCTGCTTGCCGGTCATGCCGGTGAGCGCACAGACGCCGTTGCGCATCGCATTGATCGTGAGCTTGGACCAGCGCTCGCCCCACAGGTTCTGCGTCACCTTGCAGGTGTCGCCGTGCGCCAGCAGCGCGGCGATGTCGCGGGCGCGCGGCGTGAGCTGGCCATGCACCTCGCCGACGCGCATGCCGGGCTTCTTGTCGTCGCCGAGCGGCGAGTTGCGCACGATGCGGCCCGGGGCCACCAGCTCCGCGGCCAGCGCGCTCACCGAGCAGCCCAGCGTGCGGCCCCAGCCGGCGATGCCGGCGATGGTGTCTTCGTTGATGCCGTTCTGCAGCGACACGATGCACCCGGCCGGTGCGAGGCGCGGCAGGATGAGCTGGGTCGCCCACGCGGTGTCGTAGGCCTTCACGGCCATGAGTGCGACGTCGAACGGCTGCTCGCGCATGAGCTGCGGCACGTCGCCCACGTGCAGCGCGCGCACCGGCGTCTCCACCGAGCCGGCGCCGTTCATGCCGGTGACCACGAGGCCGCGCTCGCGCATGGCCTGCACGTGCTCCGGCCAGGTGTCCACCAGCGTGGTGTCCACCCCCGCGCGCGCCAGGTGCGCGCCCACGTAGCCGCCGACGGCCCCGGCGCCGACGATGCATACCTTCATCATTCACTGCTCCTTTGGTTTCGCTCCCTCTCCCACTTGCGGCCTCCCGCAGTCGAGTTGGCGGCGCCCGATCACGCCGGCTTGGCCACCATCAGGTAGAACACGACCACCAGGGCGAAGAACGCCGGGATGCCGAGCGCCACCCAGCGCCACAGGCAGGTCCAATACTCAGGCGGCAGCGGCTCGCCGCGCGCGACGGCGGCCTCGGCCATGTCGCGCATGCGGATCTGCATCCAAACGACCGGCAGCCAGCAGGCACCGGCCAGCAGGTAGAGCGCGACCGAAACGGCGATCCATCGGGTGGTCAGCGGATAGCCGGCGAGGTGCATCAGGTACCAGCCGCTCAAGGGCTGGAACACGATCGTCGTCGTGGTGAAGAGCCAGTCCGCCAGCACCACGTAGCGCACCACCACCGCCACGGGCTTCGGGTCGCCGCTGCGCCGCGAGGCCAGGCTCGTCAGGAGCATGTAGTAGGCCGAGCCGAGGCCGGTGCCGAAGAGCAGGGTGGACGACAGGATGTGCAGCCACTTGGCGACGACGTACTCCATCTCAGCGGTCCTCTTCCAGGACGAGCAGCACGGCGATTGCCGCCAGCATCGGCAGGTTCTTCAGCAGCGGCCCGTAGGGATGGAGCCAGAACTCGGGCAGGAACACGGTGATGAGCAGCGTGTAGCCGGCCATCAGTGCGATCTGCGCAATCCACAGCATGCGGCGTCGGCGCATCACCAGCGTGGCGATGCCGAAAGCGAGATCGAGCAGCGCTGCGCCGTAGAGCGCGATGGGCGCCGTCAGCGCGCCGGTGATCCCCACGCGCGCCAGCAAGGCGTAGCTGTCGCTCACGGGATAGAGGCCGAGCGACACGATGCCGGTGACGATCCACACCGCCGCCACGCTCAGCCGCAGCATCGGCAGCAGCCAGGCGAGCTGCGCCTTCAGCCGCAGGTTGGCTGCATCGCGCGGCTCGATGAAGGCCGACGGAGCGCGCGGCGGGCGGCCGAGCAGCGCCTGGGTATCGTCCACCGGCGCCACGTTGCCGCGCTCGAGCATCGAGAGGCTGTCGCGATCCAGCAGCGTTCGGGGCAGCCACGCGCCGGCGGCCGCGGCGCCGCGGGCCACGGCCATGGGCACCGGCAGGACGCGGCCAGTCGGCAGCTTCAACGCCTGGCGCAGCGACATCAGGAAGTCGCGCAGCGTGGTCGGTGCCGGGCCGACGAGCGCCACGCGGCGGCCGGCCGGCCCCTGTCCCTCGATGATGCGGACCATGGCCTCGACCGCATCGTCGATATGGATCGGCTGGATGTGCTGGCGGCCCCCGCCGGGCAGCGGGATGACCGGCAGGCTCGCGAGCATCGTGAACAGCGCCGCACTCGTGCCGCCAGGGCCGTAGATCAGCGAGGGCTGCACGACGATGCCGTCCAGCGGCAACGCGAGCAGCCGCTCGTCGGCCTCGCGCTTGCTCAGGTGGTAGGCCGTGGCCGCGTCGGCGTCGGCGCCGAGCGCGGAGATCTGCATGACCCGCTTCACGCCTTCTTCGGCGCAGGCCGCGAACAGCGCGGCCGGCGCGCGCACGTGCAAGGCCTCGAAGGTGGCCGGGCCGCGTTCGCGCAGGATGCCGACGGCGTTGACCACGACATCCGATCCGCGCAGCAGCGGCCGCCACTCGGCAGCGGACGTCATGCGCAGGAAGTCGACGGGCACCAGCCGGCCGGGCAACGAGCGCGCGTTCGCTGCGCTTGCATCTCGCACGCCGCACGCGAGCCGATGCCCGCGCGCCGCCACGGCGGCGGCGAGATGTCGCCCGAGGAAACCGGTGGCGCCGGTGAGGAAGACGTTCACAGTGGTACGGCGCTTGCCATGGTCGGATGAGGGCCGGCAAGGGCCGTTCCCTCGTCACGGAGCAGACAAATGAGTGCATCGCGCGGCCTGGTCTATCGAAGCCTGCTCACCGGCAACCTGGCGGGCCTCGCCTCGATGGCCGCGCTGGCATGGCGAGGCCGACGGGAGAACGGCAGCGCAGTCGCCCCGCTGAACGCCCCCAGCCACTGGCTGTGGGGCGACCGCGCGCTGCGGCAGGACGGGCCGAGCTGGCGCTACACCGCGCTCGGCCTGCTGATCCACCAGGCCTCGGCGGTGATGTGGGGGTTCATCTACGAACGGCTGTGGGCGTCGCGGCGGCCCGTGCAGACATTGCCGCTGCACCTGCGGGACTCCGCCGTGGCGACAGCCGCCGCCGCGACGGTCGACCTCGTGCTGACGCCCAAGCGCTTCACGCCTGGATTCGAGCGACGCCTGTCGGCGCAGGGCCTGGTCTGGACCTATGCCGCCTTCGCCGTGGGCGTGGCGCTGGGCAGCTACGCCGCACGCCGCTAGCGGCTCCTCTCCCTCTCCCACTCGCGGGAGAGGGAGATCAAGCCCTATCCGGGGCGACGCAGCCGTCGGCGATCGGCCTTCTCGAACTCCACGTCCGCCGATCGCGGCGTCGGCACGCACAGCGCCTCGGCGAAGTGGGCCAGCATGCGCGCATCCCGCTCGTCGCTCTGCGTTGCGGTGCAGTCGGCGGGCGCTTCCACCTCGTAGTCGCGCATGCGCGCGTCCACCGCCGTGGTCACGATGCACTGGTCCGTTGCCACGCCGGTCAACAGCAGCCGATGCACTTCGAGGTTCTGCAGCAGGAGCTCCAGCGGCGTGCCGAAGAATGCGGAGTGCTTGGGCTTGAGCAGGAAGTAGTCGTGATCGTCAGGCATCAAGGCGCGCGTGATGTCGGCCCCCGGTCCTCGCAGCGACCACTCCACCACCTTGCGGAAGTCCGACCGCCAGCGTCCCCGGTTGTCGTTGGCGTAGATCACCGGGACGCCGAGCGCGCGGCAGCGGTGCTTCAGCGCCGCGATGCCGGGCGCGATGGCTTGCGCGCGCGGCAGCAGGTGCTGCGCATCGGGAAAGGTCCAGTCGCTGACCATGTCGATGATCAGCAGCGCGGTGGCCGATTCGGGCGGGGCCGCGGCACTCATCGCAGGGTCGTTCGAGTCGGCCATGGTGCTCCAGGGCGTGTGGACAGCGGAAAGCGCAAGCAGAACCGCGTTTCGTGTGCCGGACCGCCTCAGCGAGGATGCCCGGGTGGCGCCGGAGCGGGCGCCGGCGGGCCGGGGTGCTCGGGTTGCGGCGCCGGGGTCGGGTCGCCCGACGGTGGCGGCGCAGGCGGCGCCTGCTGTGGGGGCGTGGCCGGATTCGGCGCCGGCCCGGCACGTGGCTTCATGCCGCAGCACAGCACTTCACATGCCCGGCCGCTGCCTCAAAGACGCGCAATCCTCATCGAACGCGCCATCCGTGCGGCCTGCCACGCTGCACCAACCGGCTGTCCACAGGCTTTTGCACAGTTCCTGTGAATACCTCATGACGGCCGTCCGTGAGAAATCTCACGGACGCGATTCGGTTCAGTTGGCCGGCACGACGGCCGGCACGACCGTTTCGGCCCGGAGGGTCTGCCCGATGCGGCCGACGATCGGCAGCTTCAGGCCGTTGGGGCCGACACCGACGTTCAACCCGAGCACGTTGATCTCGAGGCCCTCGACGCCGCTGGCCGCAACGCCAAGCAGCCCGCCGAGCGACAACTGGAACCCGCTGCCGCTCGGCGCGGTGCCGACGATCGAGCTGCCCAGATAGTCCTTTCCGATCGCCGTGGCGGGAAGGTCGATCTCCAGCTCGGGCACCGCTCGGGCGATCCACGCCGTGAAGGTGTTCGAGTTGGGGCCCGGCCACACCCGGTACTCGGTGGCGTACGGATACTCGCGCGCCGCTTTGTCGACGCGCTCGATGAGCTGGTCGACGCCGGCCCCGCGCCGCTCCATGTAAAGCTCCGGCACCGCGCCGAACCAGCGCGCGTCGGGCATCCGGCTGCGCACCACCACCACGCTGGGCGCGCGGCCGAGGCGCCAGCCGATCACTTCGTACACCTTCCACTCCGCCGCATCCTGGGGCTTGGTGGCCACCCACGTGTGCACGCCGAACAGACCCTTGGCACCGATGGTGCGCGCGCCGTACACCTGCACCACCGCCTCCTTCACGACCGCCGGATCCGGCGCCAGGCCCACGGGCTCACGGCTGGCGGTGCGCCAGTCGTTGGCGTACATGCGGGAGCCCGCGGCCATGATGAAGGTGGCGAGGAGTGCGTAGAGCACGAGGCGGACGGGACGGCGTACTGCTGACTTCATGGTGCGCGGGATGGTAGCGCTGCGCGCGTCGCGGCGCAGGTCAGCCCAACTCGACCCACGCGGGCGCATGGTCGCTGGCATCCTCCATGCCGCGCAGGTCGCGATCGACGCCGGCCGCCCGCAGCCGAGGCGCGAGCGCGTGGCTCAGCAGCAGGTGGTCGATGCGCAGGCCGGCATCGCGCGCCCATCGGTTGCGGCGGTAGTCCCAGAACGTGTAGAGCGCTTCATCGGGATGCCGTTCGCGCAGCGCGTCGGTCCAGCCCTGGCGCAGCAGCCGCGCATATGCGTCGCGCGGCTCGGGCTGCAGCAAGGCGTTGTCGAGCCACGAGCGCGGCGAGTAGATGTCCGCATCCGTCGGCACCACGTTGTAGTCGCCGATCAGCGCCACCGGGTGCCCGCTGTGCCAGAGCTCCGACGCGTGGGCCACGAGCCGCTCGAGCCACGCCATCTTGTAGTCGAACTTAGGCCCGGGCCACGGGTTGCCGTTCGGCAGGTAGAGCGAGGCGACGAGGATGCCGCCGATCGCAGCCTCGACATAGCGCGCCTGCGTGTCCTTCGGATCGCCGGGCAGTGAGCGCCGCACCGGGACCGGCTCCGCTTCGCGCGCGAGCAGCGCCACGCCGTTCCAGGTGCGCTGGCCGACGACGAGGCTGCCGTAGCCCGCCTGCTCCAGCGCGTCGCGCGGGAAGCGGTCTTCCGTCATCTTCAGCTCCTGCAGCGCAACGACGTCGGGCCGCGTCGCTTCGAGCCATGCCAGGAGCAACGGCAATCGCTTGCCCAGGTCGTTGACGTTCCAGGTGGCGAGTTTCACGGGCGAGGCCGCGCTGCATCCGCATCGAATGTCACCCCCCAAGCGCCGCCGTCATCACCATCTCCACCCGCCACTCGGGCTTGGCCAGATGCGCCTGCACCGTGGCGCGGCACGGGCAGTGGCCGGCCGGGACCCATTGCTCCCACACGGCGTTCATCTCGCCGATGTCGGCAATGTCGCGCAGGAAGATCTGGCACGAGAGGATGCGGCGCTTGTCGCTGCCGGCCTCCGCGAGCAGGGCATCGATCGTGGCGAGCACCTCGGCCACCTGCTCGCGGATGCCGCGGTCGACCGTCTTCTGCGGCACCTGGCCGGCGAGGTAGACCACGTTGTTGAAGATGGACACCTCGGAGAGGCGGGGGCCGACGTGCAGGCGGGAGATCGTGCTGGACATGATGGCTCTCGAGGGATCGACCTCGAAATCTACACCGCCTGATCGACAATGAACTTCTCGCCACACGAGGAACAAGCCATGTCGCAACACAACGCGGCGGTTTCGCTGGCCGCGCGGATCGATGCCGCAGCGAACGGGATCGAGGCGCAGGTCGTCGCGTGGCGACGCGACTTCCACCAGCATCCCGAGCTCGGCAACCGCGAGACGCGCACCGCGGCCGTCGTGGAGGCGCATCTGCGCAAGCTGGGCCTGGATGAAGTTCGCACGGAAGTGGCGCACACCGGCGTGGTCGGCTTGCTCAAAGGCGCCCTGCCCGGCCCCGTGGTCGCGCTGCGCGCCGACATGGACGCCCTCCCCGTCACCGAGGAGGTCGACGTGCCCTTCGCGTCGAAAGTGCGCGCCACCTGGAACGGCGAGCCGGTGGGCGTGATGCACGCCTGCGGCCACGACGCGCACGTCGCCATTCTCATGGGCGTGGCGCAGGTGCTCGCAGGCATGCGCCCGCAGCTGCGCGGCAGCGTCAAGTTCATCTTCCAGCCCGCGGAAGAGCTGCCGCCCGAAGGCGAGGAAGGCGGCGCTGCCTTGATGATCAAGGAAGGCGCGCTGGACGACCCGCGGCCCGACGCGATCTTCGGCCTGCATGTCACTTCCATGCTGCCGGTGGGCGTGATCGGCTGGCGCGCCGGGCCCACGATGGCCAGCGCGGACAACTTCAGGATCACGGTGCATGGCAGCCAGACCCACGGTGCGATGCCGTGGCGCGGGGTCGATCCCATCGTCACGGCCGCACAGGTCGTGCTCGGCCTGCAGACGGTGGTCAGCCGCCAGCTCGACATCACGCACGAGCCGGCCGTGGTGACGATCGGCGCCATCCGGGGCGGCGTGCGCGAGAACATCATTCCCGATTCCGTGGAGATGCGCGGCACGATCCGCACGTTCGACGAGGCGATGCGCGACGACACCCACGAGCGCGTGACGACGCTGGCCGAGGCCATCAGCCGCGGCTCGCGAGCCGGATGCGAGGTGTGCATCCGCAAGAACTACCCCGTCACGGTGAACGACCCCGCGCTCACCGAAGCGATGCTGCCCACGCTCCAGCGCGTCGCCGGGCGCGGTCGCCTGCAGCTCATGCCCAAGCTCACGGGCTCGGAGGATTTCTCGTTCTTCCAGCAGGTGGTGCCGGGGCTGTTCTTCTTCGTCGGCGTCACCTCGGACGGCGTCGAACCTCGCGCCGCCGCGCCGAACCACTCGCCGCGTTTCCGGATCGACGAGGCGAGCTTGATGGTGGGCGTGCGCGCGCTCGCGCAGGTGGCGTGCGATTTTCTCGGCGACGAGTCGCGCGCTCAGTCGCGCGGCGCGACGGAAGCGCCCGCAATGCCGTGACGCGCCAGCGCCTGCGCCACGAACCCGCTTGTCTTCATCTCCTCCACGAAGGCCGCCAGCACCTGCAGCGCCCCGTCGCCGCGGCCCTTGGGGCAGCCCATCGCCTGCTGGATCACCATGAAGCGGCCCGGCAGCAGCCGATGGCCCGGGTAGCGCCGGGCATCCGCCTCCAGTTGCTGCTTCACGCCGGCCGCCACCTCGCAGCCTAGCTCGATGAAGACGTCCACCACCGTCGGCGAAGTCGGTGCCCGCACGATCTCGGCCAGCTTCAGCTCGCGCGTGAGGTGCAGGTCGTAGGCGCTGCCCTTCCCGACCACCACGCGATGGCCCTCGCGATCCACCTCCTCGTTGCGCGACAGCGGCGAGTCGTCGCGCACCAGATAGCAGCCCTCGATCAGCAGGTAGGGCGCGGTGAAGCCGATGCTCGCGCCGCGCAGCGGATCGATCGCGAAAAAGCCGATGTCGGTTTGCTCGCCGGTGACGGCCGCCACCGACTCGCCGGCCGTCTTGAACACGAGCAACTCGAGGCGAACGCCGAGACGCTCGGCGAAGGCCGCGGCCAGGTCGACCGAGACGCCGCGCGGTGCGCCGGTGGCCGGATCGGCTTTCGCGAGGATCGGATTGCCGAGGTTGATGGAGGCGCGCAGCGGCCCGGCGGGCGTGAAGGCAGCCACGACGTCGGCGGGAATGGTGTTCATGGAAAGCGAGTCTGCGCATCAAGTCATCTCCCTCTCCCACTCGTGGGAGAGGGTTGGGGTGAGGGCGCGGCGTCCCGCCTGACCGCCGCCTCTCAACGCCGACGCAGCGCCCTCACCCCCCGCCCTCTCCCGCGCTGCGGGAGAGGGAGCCCAAATTGATCAGGCGGCCGCCCGCCCAGCGATCTCCGGTTCGCGATGGTCCTCGAGCAGCAGGCGATACCCGAAACCGGCGATCGCGGCGCCGACGATGGGGGCGAGCCAGAACAGCCACAGCTGCTGCAGGGCCCAGCCGCCGACGAACAGCGCCGGCCCGGTGCTGCGGGCCGGGTTGACCGATGTGTTCGTGACCGGAATGCTGATCAGGTGGATGAGCACCAGCGCGAGGCCGATCGCGAGGCCCGCGAAGCCGACGGGGGCGCGCTTGTGGGTCGCGCCGAGAATCACGACCAGGAACATCGCTGTCATGACCACCTCGCACACGAGGGCGGACACGAGCGAGTACTCGCCGGGCGAGTGCTCGCCATAGCCGTTGGAAGCGAAGCCGCCGGCAACGCCGCCGAACGAGGGGCTGCCGCTCGCGATCACATAGAGCACCGCGGCGCCCGCGATCCCGCCCAGCACCTGGGCGCCGATGTAGGGCGCCACGCTGGCCGCAGGGAAGCGGCCCCCCGCCCAGACGCCGACGGTGACGGCGGGGTTGAAGTGACCGCCCGAGATGGGCCCGAGCGCATAGGCGCCCGTGACGACGGTGAGCCCGAATGCGAGCGACACGCCGACGAAGCCGATCCCCAGATCGGGGAAAGCCGCGGCCAGCACGGCGCTGCCGCAGCCTCCCAGCACGAGCCAGAACGTTCCGAGACCTTCAGCGATCAGCTTGGCCAGCATGCGTACCTCCGTGTGTGTGGGGTGCTGTGAAACTACTTCTTGTCCATGCCGTGCGCGCGGTCCACCGCATTGCGCAAGACCTTCGCCCAGGCGGCCGCGATGGCACGGGCCTCTTCGCGGTTTTCCATGGGGCTGCTCAGCGACATGCGAGGCCCCGATGAGCGGGCCTCGCTGCGGTCCACGAGCCGGGCCTGAACCTCGCCGCTTTGGGAGTCGACCAACTCGGCGATCAACGTCATCTCGCCGGCCGAGACGACGTAGGTGCGGCCCCGGCCGACGCTCGCGTTGTCGGGCGCCGCGACGTGGAGATTGGCGATGCCGGCTTTCACGCGCAGCACGTCCGGACCGGCGGCCTCGACGACCGGGTAGCCCCCGGCGGCCTGCAGCTCGCGAACGAACTCCTCGCGCACGATGGACGCCACGCCCGCACGGATGCGCTCGCGATCGCCCGACGACGGGAGCATCATGCTGCCGGTCTTCGGGGGCGTCCATGACTTGCCGAAAGCGACTTCCACGGGATCGATGATGAAGCGCTTGTAGTCGAACAGCTTGGCGTTCGGCCGGGCGTAGGCGAGGTCGATGCCCTGGACGCTCACCTTCTCCAGCCCGTCATGGCTCAGCGCTTCCTCGAGGGTGGCGGCGGTGCTGGAGCTCGATGCGCAGGACGCCAGCAGCGCACACGACGTCGAGCACACTGCAGCAATGAAGAGATGTGCTTTCACTTGGCCCATGACGCTCTCTCGCTTGGGGAACCAGTGCCCAAGGCCAAGCATGCACCTGCGATCAGGGTTGTGTCACTGGACCAAAGGCCAATAGGCGGCGGCACACGGGCTGCCTAGCATCCCGGCGTGCGCTGGCAGGCGACTGCCGATCGCGACCTTCACGTCGGCATCGACGTGGCGGTGAGCACCGACGACCGGGCCCTGTTCATCCAGGTCGGCGAGCGCTTCTGGGCGCCCATAATGCCGCGGCAACGCACGGAGGCATCACGATGAGCAACGTCCCATGGCACCGGCGGGCCATCCGCGGCTCACTCGCCGCGCTTGTGCTTGCGGCCGCGTTCGCGCCGGCCCACGCGCAGGTCTGGAGCGCCCTCCTGAAGGACACGCCCGCGGAGAAGTTCAACGACGAGGACATGCGCCTGTTCAACGAGGCTTCGGACAAGGCGCTCAACGATGCCGCGGTGGGCGAGACCGTGCGCTGGGAGAACCCGGCCACGCGCAGCCGCGGCGAGTTGAAGGTGCTCCAGACGTTCGCTTGGAAAGAACAGCCCTGCCGGAAGATTCGCATGCACAACGAGGCGCATGGCCGCAAGGCGACCAGCACGCTGGACCTCTGCCGCGTGTCCGACCAGTGGCGCATGGTCAGCCCGACGGAACTTAAGAAGGGCTAGCTTCGGCTCCCTCTCCCACTTGTGGGAGAGGGAGAACGGCACATCACTCGACTGCGAACAGCCCCTCGTGCGAGCGGCGCAGCTCGCGCTTGAGCAGCTTGCCGCTCGGGTTCTTCGGCAGCGCCGGCACGAAGACCACGCGCTTGGGCGCCTTGAACCCGGCCAGGTTCGCCGCGCAGTGGTCGAGCACCTGCTGCGCCTCGAGCGCCTGGCCGGCCTTCAGCACCACCACGGCCACCACCGCCTCCACCCAGCGCGGATGCGGCACGCCCGATCACCGCCACCTCGGAGACCTGCGGCAGCTTGTAGATCGCCTCCTCGACCTCGCGGCTCGCCACGTTCTCGCCGCCGGTCTTGATCATGTCCTTCTTGCGATCGACGACCGTGATGTAGCCCTCGTCGTCGATCGTCGCCAGGTCGCCCGAGTGGAACCAGCCGCCGCTCGAACGCGGCCCGCGTGCGCTCGTCGTCGTGGAAGTAGCCCAGCATGAGGTGCGGCGAGCGGTGCACGATCTCGCCCACCTCGCCGGGCGCGACATCCCGCATGCGCTCGTCGACCACCCGCGTCTCCACGTTCAGCACCGCGCGCCGCAGGAGCCGGGCTTGCGCAGCTGGTCTTCGGGCCCGAGCATGGTCGCCAGCGGCGCGATCTCGGTCTGGCCGTAGAGGTTCCACAGGCGCACCTTCGGCAGGCGCCGCGCCAGCTCGCGCAGCACCTCCACCGGCATGATCGACGCGCCGTAGTAGCCCTTGCGCAGGCTGGACAGGTCGGTCCGGTCGAACAGCGGCGAGCGCAGCAGCGAGATCCACACCGTCGGCGGCGCGAAGAACGACGTGATGCGGTGCCGCTCGAGCAGCGGCAGCAGGTTGTCCGGCGTCGGCTTGGCCGTGATGACGTTGGTGGCGCCCACGTACACCGACGGCCCGAGGAACACGTCGAGCTGAGCGCAGTGGTACAGCGGCAGCGCATGCAGCACCATGTCGTCGGCCGCGATGCTCGCATCGACCAGGCAGCTCACGTACTGCCAGATCACCGCCTCGTGCGTCAGCATCGCCCCCTTGGGCAGCGACTCGGTGCCGCTGGTGTAGACGATCTGCGCCAGGTCGCTGCCCGCCGATCGGACGCTGGGCGGCTCCGCGCCGCTCGCGGCGACTTCGTCGAAAGAACGCCATCCCGGCCACCGGCGCCGCCGGCTCCTCGGACGGCAGCCAGACGAGCTCCCGCACCTCGGTGTCGAGCGCGGCAGCCGAGCGCGCGAGGTCGGCCAGGCCCGTGTCGGTGGCGAGCACCCGCGCGCCCGCGTGGCGCAGGATGTAGGCAGCCTCGTCCGCCTTCAGCATGAAGTTGATCGGCACCAGCACGGCGCCGAGCGCGCCACCGCGAAGCGCAGCGCCGCGAAGGCATGCGAGTTGCGCGCCAGCACCGCGACCCGGTCGCCCCGGTCGATTCCGCGCTCCGCGCAGGCCCGCGCCCAGCCGGGTCAACTCGTCGAACTCGGCGGAAGGTCCAGCGTGTCGTGCCGCACACGACGGCGGCTGGCCGGGTAGCGCTTCGCGCTGCGCCGCAGCAGGTCCGCCAGGGTCTGTCGATGGATCGCGGGTCCATGCGGTGTCTCCTTGCAACGCCCAGTATCGCGCGGTCGGCGGTACGCCGTTTGCTCCGTTCTCCCCGGGAACTCTCCCGTTCTGAACCTACCTTGGGGAAAGCACCATGCTGAACAGATTCGTTGCGCTCGCGGCCTTGGGCGCCACCGCGCTGCTCATGAAAAACCGGAAGAAGGCCACCATGGGGGACGGGCAGATGTCCGCCTTCAACGAGTCCGTCGAAGTCGACGTTCCGGTGAGCACCGCCTACAACCAGTGGACGCAGTTCGAAGACTTTCCGCGCTTCATGGCGGGCGTGCTCGAGGTGCGGCAGCTCGACGACACGCACCTGCACTGGCGCGCAAGGATCGGCGGCAAGGAAGAGGAATGGGATTCGGAGATCACCGAGCAGATCCCCGACCGCCTCATCGCCTGGCGCAGCACGACCGGGCCGCGCAACGAAGGCATGGTGACTTTCCGACCCATTTCCGATTCCCGCACGCGCGTCGACCTGCGCATGTGCTACCAGCCCCGCGGCGTGGTCGAGTGGGTCGGCGATGCCGTCGGCGCGGTCGGCATGCGGGCCAGCGGCAACCTGCAGCGCTTCAAGTCGTTCCTCGAGAGCCGCGGCCGCGAAACGGGCGCCTGGCGCGGCAGCGTCGGGCAGGAGTCTTCGCCCGGCTCCAGCACCGGAACGACGATCGGCCATTGACGATGGCGCCGTGCCCGCGTCCTCGGGCGCGGGCACGGGCACGGACACGAGCGTCTCGGCGCCGTCATGCTGGCGTCACGGAAGCTTCATACGCTGGCGCGATGAGTCGCATGCCTCCCGATGCGGGCGCCAACGCGCCGCCCGCCCCTTCGCTGCTCGTTCGCGAGCGATCGCCATGGACCTGATCCTCTGGCGCCATGCAGACGCCGCCG
>CAWIVI010000008.1:0-809987 GCA_963839465.1 uncultured beta proteobacterium | reverse complement strand
CTTCGGCCACCAGCGCCGGCAGCATGTCGGCCACCTCGGCTGTGTGCGCCGCGGCATCCGTCGGGCACGAGCGCATCCGCGGCACGACGAGCCGCGCCTGTGCTTGGTAGTCGAACGGCGAGGCCAGCCGGAGCGTCCGTACGGCCGCCAGTCGATCCAGCCCCGTCTGGCGCAGGAACAGCTTGAACGTGCCGCTGGCGGTCAGCGTCGCCGACGTGACGACTGCTGCGCTGACGCGTCGCCACAGCGCCCGCTCCAGACGGTCGCCGACGTCGATGGGTGATGCAGCGATCACGGCGTCGTTTCCGTCGCGTTCGATCCAGCGTGCGGTCGGTGCGACACCGGGCCGGTCGTGGCGCAGCATGAGCGACCATGTGTCGCACACCCGCGCGCCGCGCGCGATCTGGGCGCCAAGCTCGGCCAGGAGTTGCTGCACGAGTTCGGGCGACTCCGCGGCACACTTCAGGGCCTCGACCCGCTGCTCTGCAAGCAGATCGAGCACGGCCTCGACCGCGGCGAGCAAGGCCTCGCCCGCCTCGGCCAGTTCGCCGGGCAGGATGCCGTGCCTGAATCGCAGGGCGCCGTCGCTCCAGCCGTCGGCATGGTCGATCCACTGCCAGACCCTGCCGAGCGCCTGCGTCACCGCCGCGCACGCGGCCTGGACCCGCGGATGCGCGGACGCATCCAGGCGCAGAGCGTGGACGACGGTCTGCACGACGTCAGGCACCTCGCCGGTCCACCCGTAGGTCGCCCGCACGGGATGGCGCTCGGCATAGTGCTGCACGATCTTGTGCGGCAGTCCATGCCCTTCGTCGAACACAAAGAAGCATTCGGACGGGTCGGGCAGCACGCTGCCGGGGTTCATCTCGAGGGCGGAGAGCACGAGATCGTGATTGGCCACCACGACCTCAGCGTCCTTGATTCGCTGCCGCGCCTGGTAGAAGGCGCAGTCGCTGGAAGCTCGGACAGCGGTTGCCGGCGCATCCGTTGCGATCCGTCGTCAGTCGGTCCCAGAGTGTTCCGGGCACAGACTCGTCGAGCCGGTCACGGTCACCATCCCACCGGCCGGCGTCGAGCGACTCGTCGAGACGCTGCAGCAGGCCAGCCTCGCAGTCGCTGCCGCCTGCCGGCTCGTCCTCGATCCTGACCTTGTCGTGCGGCCTCCGAGGCGATCGCGAGCCGCGCCTTGCAGACGTACCGGCCGCGGCCCTTGGCGATGGCGAAGCTGAACGGCCACGGCGAACACGACTGCAGAAACGGCAAGATCCTTCGCCGCAAGCTGCTCCTGCAGCGCGACAGTCGAACTGGAGATGACCAGCTTCTTCCCGACCGACCGCGCCAGGACGAGGCCGGGAATCGCGTACGCGAACGTCTTGCCCGTACCGGTGCCCGACTCGCAGATCAGGATGTTGGCGCCATCGGTCTCTGCGACGGTGCTGCCATGCAGGCAGCGGTCGAAGGTGTCCGCGATCGCGGACATCATTTCGCGCTGCTGTTCGGACTCGCGGTAGCCAGGCAACGATGCCTTCACGGCGTCGACGAATCGCTGCAAGTCAACGGCTTCCTGGTGCGTGAGCATGCGGCGACCGTAATTGGCGCCGCTACGCGATCAAGCCCCTCCGCGCCGGTTCAAGTCGTTGAGATGCAAAAGCAAGCAACCAGGGCCGCTTGTAGGCAGCACTACTCGCGTCGGCTTCGCACGACGTACAACGGCCACGCAATGCCGCAGCCGATGCGCAGCCATATCCGATCTCGGACACGAAGGCGAACCTTCCGGCACTTCGCCGCTGCGTACCGCCAGGTGATCAACGCCCCGAACAGAGCGTTTCCGAACAACACCACCGATCCGACACCGCTCTTCGTGGAGAACAGCCACGTCGCGGCACACACATAGACGAGCGTGAGGATGTCCATGAGAGCCGTCGCTCGGCGGCTACCGAAGAGATGCTGTCGTGCCTCTCTGAGGCTTGCCTGCCGCGCCGAGCCACGCTTCCGTGTCTCGGCCAGCTCCTCGCCCGGCGCTCGATCGAACCATGCATCGAAGTACCCTTTGAGGTACTGCATGATCTCGTAGGCTACAAACGCGCACATCAAAACGATGGGCACGATCGCCGCGGTCTCTACCATGGTGCTCCCTGCGTCTGGTCGGAAAGGCGACGGCGACTGTAGCGGCGGCTCGCACGCGCCAGGCGTCGCCGTATCAAACGGATGCATTGACATGGCGGGCGGACGTCTCCGAGACCGTGGCCCTCGGCAGGCTTGGACGGTCACGTCAACGTCCAAGCGCCAGACCCATCCGTCGGTCCGTCGACCGATCGCCTTCTCCTTGTTCGCCCGGTCCCGATCCGACATGAACGGCGTCACGATGTCCAGCGGGTTTCCGATCGCCGGTGTCGAGCAGCACCACGTTCGGAAACGCCGCGCCTTGCTTCGACTCGAAGCGCATGCGGCTTCAGGAAGCGCCGCTCCTGACGAACGAGTTCGTCGATCAGGAGATGTTCGTAGGGCTTGTCGATCGGGATCCACGTCGAGGAGAGCACACGACAGGGTGGCGGTGTCGACGAAGTACACGCCCTCGCGCTTGGCGTAGATCAAGCCGCAGAAGAGAAATCTCAAGCCGCCACGGATCCACGTGGCCGGACTGCTCGGCCGAGCGCTGGTGCACCCATGCCTCGTACTCGCCCTCGAACACCTTCTTGAAGCGGTCGCCTGCCTTGCGCTCCATGTACAGCGGACAGTCTGGCATGTGTCGCAGCACGATGCGGTAGTCGATGTCGGTGGCCGAGAACTCCTTGAGTTCGCTCATCACCAGCATCAGCTTGAACTGCATGTCCTCGCCGGGCGATAGAAGACCGACATCGCTCGTGCGCGACGTCTCGCGATCGCGTCGGCGTCCTCGAGAGAGAACGGCTCGGGAATCAGGAGGAAGTCGGCCAGGCGCACACCCTTGGTCTCGATCTCGTGAGCCGCGGCCGCAAGGTGCTTGCGCACGACGTACCACGCTCCGCTTGCCCTGCATTCGCGGGTACCAGCGGTTGAAGCCGGCGCGCTGCAGCAGCAGGTGTACCAGCCCGCGCAGGCCCAGGCGGCGCCGCTGTGCGACCACCTCGTTGCGAACCGCGCACGGATCGCCGGGGGTCACCGCGCCGGCCGATCCGCCGAGTCAGCGGGAAGTCGAGCCGCACCTCGACTCGATCCGGCGCGCGCTCGATGACCGCTTCGCCGAGTACCTCGCCCAGGCCGGACTGGCTCGGCGGCGGTTCGTACGACGGGCACGTCGGGATGGTGCTGATGGCCGGTGTCGGGCAAGCGCTTCACCAAGAAGTGCTCGTAGCGCGCGATGTACATCGGCACGCCGCCGGGCGACACAAGCAAGTGGCTTCGCGCCGCCGGTGTGAGCACGTTCAAGCGCCTGCTGCCATCCGGCGTCGCCTGGGCGAAGACGCACTCCGTCGACGAGGTACTGGGGACTGTGATCCTCCACCGGGTCTCCTTTGGCCGGAGCCGTGCCGGGGCACGGTCCCGCTCGGTGGATATTGCGGTCTCTCTTGAGTCCCGATCCACCCCGGAACCGAGGCAAAAACGGGCCCGGATCCGCAGTGAGAGGCATTGGGAACACGCATACCATTGAAGCGTCCGCTCTCGCCAACGGCAGAAGGCAGGACGAAGGGATTGAGCCTCCGACTGGCTGCACAGGTGCACGCCGGCGCCAGTCGGTTCTTCGCGAGCCGTACCCATCGGCGAACGCGTCGCACTCGTGAGCCCCGTGCGGGCTTCACTGTTCGCGATTCTCCAGCCTCGGTTGCGATGCCACCGACGACGAGCACGTCCGGCATGGGCCAGACCATGGCGCTATCCATCTGAGTCTTCTCCAACCCAGTGTGCGCCGACCACGGATCGAGCCTGTCGGCAGCGCTGAAGACCAAGGAATCTCGGGTTGCCGTTGTCCGAAACCGGACCTGCGCGCCCGGTTCCCGGAAAGGACAGGCCATGAAGCGCGGCCTCAACTATCTCGAAGCGATCGTCTACGTGGGCGTCAAGCGACGCACGTTCGACCAGCAGTGGCGCCCGCACCTCGTGGCCATCGCGCAAGGCACCAGCCTCATCTTCGACCGCGAGGACCTTGACCGGCTCTTCGAGCGGTTCAAAGAGCGCCGGCGGGCGGCAGCCCGAACGCCACCCCGAATGGCCGGGCCCAGAGCGGCCCGGCGCAGAATGGTCGCCGGAACGGACGGCCCATCGTCGAGAAAGGAGTTCAGGAATGGGCCGAAAGACAACCGGGGTCTACCCCGGAGAAGACGGAAGCTGGCAGGTCGACAAGTGGTACCGCAACACTCGACTTCGCCAGCGTGGCTTCGCGAGTTTTGAAGAGGCGGAAGGCTGGCTGATCCGGCGTCCGAGCAGCTGCGTGCTGTCGAGGTGCATGGCCAGCGGTCGCAGCGGCTCTTCAGCGAGGTCGCAGCTCACTACCTGGTCAAGTACCAGGACAAGGCATCCATCGTCAGCGAAACCTACCACCTCAAGAGCGTCATGCCGACCATCGGCCACTTGCCCATCAACCAGGTGCACGACGGCACCTTGGCGCCTCATGTCGACGAAGCGCCTGGCCGCCGGCCGTGCCCACAAGACCGTGAACCTCGAGCTCGCGTCGTGCGCAGGATCCTCAACCTGTGCGCAACCAGCTGGCGCGACGACAACGGCAACACCTGGCTGGAGCAGGCGCCGCACGTCACGCTACTGCCGCTGAAGGGCCACCAGCGCGAGCCCAGGCCGATCAGCTGGCATGAGCAGCGCCTGCTGCTGCCGAAGCTGCCGACGCACCTGGCGCGCATGTCGCTGTTCATGCTGAACACCGGCGCGCGCGACGATGTGGTCTGCAGCCTTCAGTGGGAGTGGGAGATCCAGGTGCCGGAGCTCGGCATCAGCGTGTTCGAGGTGCCGGCAGCGCACGTCAAGGGCCGCAAGCGCTCACGGGCTGCTGGTGTGCAACAGCGTGGCGCAGTCCGTCGTGGAGTCGGTGCGCGGACAGCACGACGACGTTCGTGTTCGTCTACCAGCGGCTCAAGAAGGACGGCACGAGCGGGAACGGCAAGCCGCGTGCGATCGAGACGATGAACAACACCGCCTGGCAGCGCGCGAGAAGGCTGGCCGGTCTCAGCGACCTCCACGTGCACGACCTGCGGCACACGACCGGCATGCGGCTGAGGGAGGCGGGCGTTGCCGAGTCGACGCGTGCCGACATCCTCTGGCACACCAGCCCGTCGATGACGCACCACTACAGCATGGCGCAGATCGTCGAGCTGCACGGCGCGCTGGAGAAGATCAAGGAAGACAGTGGCTGCTGGAACAAGAGCCTGGCAACGCTCAGGCTCGAGCAAGAGGCGACGCGGCGGGACGCGAGTCCCCCAAAAGTCCCCCGGCAAGAAAAAACGGCCTAGAGCGCGTGAAGCGTCTAAGCCGTTGATTCTGTAGAAGCGAAATCTGGCGCGGCTGGCAGGATTCGAACCCACGACCCCTTGGTTCGTAGCCAAGTACTCTATCCAACTGAGCTACAGCCGCGCGAAGCCGAGCAGTATAGCAAAGTCGCCCATGCCGCTTGCTGCCCCATGGCGGGGATCCGCTCAGACACCGCTTTGCAGACGCGATCCGCGACGCGCTCGGGCCCCCGATTCGCCCGTCCGACCGGCACGAGCCGTGAATTAAGAAGCGGGTGCTCCCTTCGCGCGAGGACTGCGCGTGCGCCTCTCCGGCCGTTCGACGCGTTGGTCCACGCCGACCGGACGCGAGCGTTGACGCCGCTGGACCGCTCCTCCCGTGGCCCAGTCGTGATGAAGACGAGACTATCCGGCGGGCTTGTGACCGTGCGGACGCCAAGGGGGTACGCACCTTGCTGCGCCTTCCTGCCGCTCCCTGCGGCGGAAAGGCAGGCCCTATGGACAAGACGCGCCAGGTGATGCGTTCGGCACGAATGCTCGTGGCGGCGGGGCTGGGCGCCACGTTGATGTACTTCCTCGACCCCGGGCAGGGCCGCAGGCGCAAGGCCGTGCTGCGCGACAGGGCCATGCACTTCGGCCGCGCGACCCGCGACCTCGTCGAGGGCGGGCTGCGCGACCTGTCGAACCGTGCCGCCGGGCTCGCTGCCCAGGCGCAAGGCGCCTTGCGCGTCTCGGCGGTTTCCGACGCAGTGCTGGTGGAGCGGGTGCGCGCGCGGCTGGGGCGCGTGGTGTCGCATCCGCATGCCGTCGAGGTTGAGGCGCAGGACGGCCGGGTCATGCTGAGCGGCCCGGTGCTGCGCAGCGAGGCGCTGCGACTGCTGCGCGCCGCGAACGGCGTGCGCGGCGTGCGCGGGGTGACGAGCCGGCTCGACGTGCACGAGGAGGCCGGGGCGCACGCCGGCGCTGCAGGGCGGACGCGAGCGGCCCGGGCCGCGCGGCGCCTTCCGGCAGGAGCACTGGGCCCCCGGCCCGCGCCTGCTCGTCTTCTTCGGCGGCGCGCTGCTCGCGTGGTATGGCACGGGGCGTCGCGGCACGCCCGGGCATGCTGGCCAGTCTGGCGGGCGCGGGCCTGGCCGCGCGCGCGATGACCGACCGCGACCTGGGGCGGTCGCTCGGCCTGGGCGCCGGCCGCCGCGGCATCGACGTCCACCAGACGATCCACATCTCGGCGCCTCGCGCGCGCGTGTTCGAGGCGTGGGCCGACTACGACAACTTCCCGCGCTTCATGTCCATGGTGGAGCAGGTGCGCGCGCTGGACGGCACACGCTCGCACTGGGTCGTGAAGGGGCCGCTCGGCACGCTGCTGGAGTGGGACTCCACGCTCACCGACAACGTGGCGCCCGCGCTGCTGGCGTGGCGCAGCGACCCGGGCGCGGCCGTCGAGCACGCCGGCATCGTCCACTTCGAGGACGAGAACGGCGGCACCCGCGTGACGGTGCGCCTGTCGTACCACCCGCCAGGCGGCGCGGTCGGCCACACGGTGGCGAGCCTCCTGGGCCGCGACCCCCGGCAGCCCATCGAGGCCGACCTCGCGCGCATGAAGACCTTCGTCGAGCGCGGCGACCCGCCTCACGATGCGGCCGGGCCGGCAGCGGCAGCGGAGCACCGCCGCCCGCCCAGCGCGCCGACGCACTGAGCCGGGCCGGGCGCCCTACTCCACCTGCGCGGCCGCCTGCTCGCACGCGGTGGCGCGCGCGTCGTCGGCATCCAGGCGGGCCAGGTCGGCCAGGCGCCGCCACGCGATGCGGCGCTCGGTCGCCTTCAGATCCGCCGCCGCGGCCGCCTGCTCGAGCGGGCGGCGCGCCTTGCCCCAGAGCTGGCGCTCGGCGAAGGCGAGGCCGGCGGCCAGCGCCACCGCGCTGTCGGTCGGGAACGCGCGCTGCGCGCCCTCCAGGCGCGGCAGCCAGTCGACGCCGATGCCGGCGACGTTGTCGGACAGCGCCAGCGCCAGGCACTCGCGCTCGTCGGCCGGCAGCTCGCCCAGGCGTTCCCACGACGGGCGCAGCCAGTTGCGCGCCTCCTCGTGGGCGCCGAGCCGGCAGGCGCGGTGCGCCACCCGGGCGGCGACGAAGGGATCGCGCCGGTCGGGCGCCTCGAGCTGATGCCACACGCGCCGCAGCTGGTCGATGTCGTGCGCGCCGTCGATCGCCTCCCCGGCCAGCGAGCGCAGCAGCCCCTGCGCAGCAGCCGCCGAGAAGGCCTGGTGCTTCGCGAGCAGGCGCGCCGTGCGCAGGGCATCCAGCGGCTGGCGCGCAAGCCGCGCGGCCTGCAGCCGCAGGCGCAGCGCATGAGTGCGGCGCGCCACGCCGGGCGCCAGGTCGGAGAGCAGGGCGAGCGCGCGCGAGGCATCGCGGTCGTCGAGCGCCCACTCGGCGGCGATCAGGCGCGCCCCCTCCTCCGCGGCCCGCGTCACGCCGGGGCGGCGGCTCGCCTTGCGCAGCATCAACAGGTGATCGTCGCGCCGCACGCGGTCCTGCAGCCGATGCGCGCTCGCCGCGGCCAGCAGGTGCGCCAGCACGCGCAGGTCGTGGTCGCCCCGCAGCTCGTGCGTGTTCTCCTGGATCGAGAGCGCGCGCTGCGCTGCCTTCTGGGAGCGCGAATAGCGCGCGGCGAAAAACTCGGCCAGCGCCTCGCGCAGCGCCTTCTCGGCCGCGCGCCGCCGCTGCTCCACGCGCCACTCATGCGCCCGCACCGGCAAGCTCACGAGCGCATGCACCGCCTGGAACGCCGACACCAGCACGAAGCAGGTGACGAGCAGCCCCACGACGAAGAGATTCAGCGAGACATCGAGCCGCCAGCCGCGCCAGTAGAACGTGACCAGCCCGTCATTGGCCCCGAGCGTAGACGCAGCCACCACCGCAACCGCGAACAGCAGGACGACCCAAACGACGGTACGCATCGTCAAGCCCCAACGGCCCGCCGACAGGCGGCCCCCTCAAGGTCTTGCGCGGATCCGGCTCCGCCGGTCCGCAGCAAGAGCCCCCTTGGGGGGCAGCGACGAGAGGAGCGTGGGGGCCAACATTCCACGGCTCCGCCGGTCCGCAGCAAGAGCCCCCTTGGGGGGCAGCGACGAGAGGAGCGTGGGGGCACCATCATTGCGCTGCGAGCGCCGCCAGCGTCTCGTCGGGCCGCGGCACGGTGACGAGCCGCGCCTGCGCGGCCACCTGCCGCACCAGCTCGCTGGCGGCGACGACGCGGCGCGAATTGCGGTCGAAATAGCGGTCGAGCGCCGCCTGCACGTCGCGCAGGTCGGCCTGCGCGATGTCGAACTGGCGCGAGAGCACGGCCAGGCGTGCGTTGAGCAGGCGCAGCTTGAGGTTCTCGCGCAGGTAGAACGACTGCTCGGGCGCGGCGAGCACGGCCTCCGGGTTCTCGATGCGCGTGACGCGCACGAGGCCGCGCACTTCCTCCCATGCGCGGTCGGCGAAGCCGGACCATGCCTGCGTGATCGGGTCGCTCCAGCGCGGCTCCGAGGCGGCCGCGGCGGAGGCGGCGGGCGCCGGCACGGAGCGCGCGGAGGTGCGCGGGGGCGCGGCGCGGCGCGGCTCGGCGGCCGCGAGCAGCGGCAGTTCGTCGACCTGCCGCACGGCCTCGTCGAGCCGGATGACGAGCGTGGAGATGTCGCTCAGGGCCACTGCCTTCACGCGCTCGAGGTCGCGCGTGACGGCGCGGCGCACGCGCTCCAGGCGCGGCTGGTCGTAGCGCGCCAGGCGCTCCTCGGCCTGCTTGAGCGTGGCCACCAGCGGCTCGGCGCTGCCCGTGATGGCGCTCTGCTGCACGGCCACGCGGATCGCGGCTTCGACGTCGCCGAGCACGGTTTCGTCGCGCGAGCGTGACAGCGACTGGATCAGCTCCTCGAGCTGCGTGCGCTGCAGCGAGTTTTCGGCCACGCGCGCCTCCAGCAGCGCGACCTTGGCCGCGGCATCGCGCGCTGCATCCTCCGCGGCGCGCGCGAGCGTGTGCGCCGCGGTGGACTCGGCCTGGCTCGTCTGCTGCCGCTGCACGAGCTCGCGCTCCAGCGAGTGCACGCGCTTCTGCGTGCTCCAGGCCATGGCCAGCGCCGCGAGCGCGACGATGGCCAGCGCCAGCGCAAGCACTGCGAACCAGCGCAGCGCCGGCTGCGACGGCGCGGGCGGCGCCAAGTGCGGCCGCCGGCGGCACGGCGCGCAGTGTCTCGGGCGGAGCGGAATCGTCGGTCACGATGCGGAGGATTGTAGGGTGGCATGTTGCAGCGCAGCGACCACCGCGTGCACGGTCGGCGGCGCTTCGTGCACGACGCCGAAGCCCAGTGCGCGCGCACGTTCGGCGATGCGCGGATGCGATGCGATCGCACGCGCGTGCGACCAGTCCGTGCCGGGCACGAGGCGCTCCAGATGGTCGATCGCCTGCGCGCTGCTGAAATGCCACACGTGAGCCTCCGGCGTCTCCAGCGCCTCGCGCAGCAGGCGCTGCTCCTGCGGCGTGGGCACCGGCATGGCGCGCGCGTAGGCCTGCACGAAGCGCACCTGCGCGCCGCGCGAACGAAGCCGGTCGGCCAGCCAGTCGCGCCCGCCGTCGCCGCGCACGACGAGCACCGAAGCGCCCTGCCACGGCCACGCCTCGAGCCGGCTCCACAGCGCCTCGGAGTCGAACTGGGCCGCCTGCGCCGGCGGCTCCACGATGCGCGCCACGCCCGCATCGCGCAGCGCCTGCGCGCTGCCCGGGCCGGGCGCCGCGGCCGGAAGGCCGGCCGGCCACGAAGCCGCCGCGGGTCGGGCGGCGAAGAACCGCTCGACCGCGTTGGGGCTCACGAAGAGCACGAGGGCATGGTCCGCCAGCGCGAGCCACTGCGCCGAAAGCGCCGCCGCGTCGGGCGGCGGGAGGATGTCGATGAGCGGCAGCGCCTGCGCGTCCACGCCCTGCGCGCGCAGCGCGTCGACCCAGGGGATGGCCTGCGGTCGGGGCCGGGTCACGAGCACCCGCATGGCCGGCCGCTCAGAGCTTCAGGCGGGCAGGTAGGCCGCGGCGCCCTGGGCCCGCAGCGCGGCCACCGCTTCACGGCCGAGCGCGCATGGCGGCCGCGTCGTCGGCCACGGCGGCGCGCACGCCGGCGCGCAGCAAGGGGCGCGCGGCGTCCTCGGCATGGCCCAGCACGGCATCGAGCTGCAGGGTGCCGCCCTGCCAGTGCGCGTGCGCGGCCAGCGGCATGCTGCAGCTGCCGCCGAGCGCGCGCGACACTTCGCGCTCCGCCTGCACGGCCAGCCACGTGGGCCGGTGCACGAGGTCGGCGAGCGCCTCGCGCAAGGCCGCCGCATCCTCCCGCACCTCGAGCGCGAGGGCGCCCTGGCCGGCCGCGGGCACCATCTGCGCCGGCTCGAGGATGGAGCGGATGCGGGCCGCGAGGCCGAGCCGCTCCAGCCCGGCGGCGGCCAGCACGATCGCATCGTAGTGGCCCGCGTCGAGCTTGCGCAGGCGCGTGTCGAGGTTGCCGCGCAGCGGCTCGATGACGAGATCGGGCCGCAGCGCCTTGAGCTGCACCGCGCGGCGCAGGCTGGAGGTGCCCACGCGCGCGCCCTGCGGCAGCGCGTGCAGGTCGGCATGCAGGTTGGAGACGAACGCGTCGCGCGGGTCCGCGCGCTCGAGCACGGCGCCGAGCACGAAGCCGGCCGGCAGGTCCATCGGCACGTCTTTCAGCGAATGCACGGCGAGGTTCGCGCGGCCCTCTTCGAGCGCCGCCTCGAGCTCCTTGACGAACAGGCCCTTGCCGCCCACCTTCGACAGCGTGCGGTCGAGGATCTGGTCGCCGCGGGTCGTCATGCCCAGCAGCGTGACCTCGGCGCCGAGCCGCGCCTGCAGCAGCGCGCGAACGTGCTCGGCCTGCCACATCGCGAGGCGGCTCTCGCGCGTGGCGATCGTGATCGACAACGGCATGGCCGAATTATGTCCGTCCGATGGGCTTCGTCCGCGGTAACATCGGTTTTCGTAACTCGATTACACATCGGACGCCGCCATGCCCCGCACCGCCCGCCCCAAGGACCAGGACGCCGCCGAGAAGAACCGGCCGCTCGTGGAAGACATCCGCCTGCTCGGCCGCATCCTCGGCGACGTGATCCGCGAGCAGGAGGGCACCGATGCCTTCGAGCTGATCGAGCGCGTGCGCCAGCTCTCCGTGGCCTACCGGCTGAAGAAGGACGCGAGCGCCGGCCGCGTGCTCGACCGGCTGCTGAAGAACCTGTCGCACGACCAGACGGTGAGCGTGATCCGCGCCTTCAGCTACTTCTCGCACCTGGCCAACATCGCCGAAGACCGCCACCACGTGCGGCGGCGCGAGCATCACGAGGCCCAGGGACACCTGCAGGAGGGGTCGCTCGCCACCACCTTCGAGCGCCTGGCGCCGCGCGGACATCCGCGCGACCGAGATCGTGCAGGTGCTCTCGAGCGCCTACATCTCGCCGGTGCTCACCGCGCACCCGACCGAGGTGCAGCGCAAGAGCATCCTCGACGCCGAGCGCGCCATCGCCGAGCTGGTGGGCGTGCGCGACCGGCTGGCCACCGAGCGCGACTGCAAGGACAACGAGGCGCTGATCCGCGCCCGCGTGACGCAGCTGTGGCAGACGCGCATGCTGCGCTACGCCAAGCTCACGGTGGCCGACGAGATCGAGAACGCGCTGTCGTACTACCCCACCACCTTCCTGCGCCAGATCCCGCGCCTGTACCGCGAGATCGAAGGCGGCCTGCCGGGGCACCGCATCGCGCCGTTCCTGCGCATGGGCCACTGGATCGGCGGCGACCGCGACGGCAACCCGAACGTGAACGCCGGCACCTTGCGCATGGCGCTGGCGCGCCAGAGCGAGACGGTGCTGCGCTTCTACCTCACCGAGATCCACGAGCTCGGCGCCGAGCTCTCGATCTCGCAGCGCCTGGCGCCGGCCACGCCGCAGATGCAGGCGCTGGCCGAGCGCTCGCCCGACCGCAGCGAGCACCGCGAGGACGAGCCCTACCGGCGCGCGCTGATCGGCATGTACGCGCGGCTGGCCGCCACGCTGCACGCGCCTCACCGGCACCGAGGCGCTGCGCCACGCCGTGGCGCCGCAGGATCCGTACGACAGCGCCGACCAGCTGCTGGCCGACCTGCGCGTGATCGAGGCCTCGCTGCGCCACCACCACGCGCAGGCGCTGGTGGCGCCGCGGCTGGCGCCGCTGATGCGCGCGGTGCAGGTGTTCGGCTTCCACCTCGCCACCGTCGACCTGCGGCAGAGCTCCGACCGGCACGAGGCGGTGGTGGCCGAGCTGCTGAAGGTGGCGCGGCTCGAGCCCGACTACGCGGCGCTGCCGGAGGAGCGGCGGCAGGCGGTGCTGCTGGCGCTGCTGGACGATGCGCGCCCGCTGCGCGTGATCGGCCACCGCTACTCGGATCTCGCGCACGAGGAGCTGGAGGTGTTCGAGGCCGCGCTGAAGATGCGCGCCGCCTACGGGCCCGACTCGCTGCGCCACTACATCATCTCGCACACCGAGGAGGTGAGCGACCTGCTGGAGGTGCTGCTGCTGCAGAAGGAGACCGGCCTGATGCGCGGCACGCTGGCGGACTCGGCGGAGGCCGACCTGATCGTGGTGCCGCTGTTCGAGACCATCGGCGACCTGGAGCGCGCCGAGCCGATCATGCGCGCCTTCTACGCGCTGCCCGGCATCGTGCAGACTCGTGCAGCGCGGCGACGCCGAGCAGGACATCATGCTCGGCTACAGCGACAGCAACAAGGACGGCGGCTTCTTCACCAGCAACTGGTCGCTCTACCGCGCCGAGATCGCGCTCGTGCGGCTGTTCGACGAGCTCGGCCGCGAGCACGGCATCCGGCTGCGCCTCTTCCACGGCCGCGGCGGCACGGTGGGCCGCGGCGGCGGGCCGAGCTACGAGGCCATCCTCGCGCAGCCGCCGGGCACCGTGAACGGGCAGATCCGCCTCACGGAGCAGGGCGAGGTCATCGCGTCGAAGTACGCCCACCCCGAGATCGGCCGGCGCAACCTCGAGACGCTGGTGGCCGCGACGCTTGGAAGCGACGCTGCTGCACCCCACGCAGAGCGCGCCGCAGGCCTTCCTCGACGCGGCGGACGCGATCAGCGCGGCGAGCATGGCGGCCTACCGCCGCCTCGTGTACGAGACGCCCGGCTTCACCGACTACTTCTTCGCCGCCACGCCGATCCGCGAGATCGCCGAGCTGAACATCGGCTCGCGGCCGGCGTCGCGCAAGGCCTCGCGCGCCATCGAGGACCTGCGCGCCATTCCGTGGGGCTTCTCGTGGGGCCAGTGCCGCGTGGCGCTGCCCGGGCTGGTACGGCTTCGGCTCGGCGATCGAGGCCTACGCGGGCGCGGCGCGGGGGCGCAACGAGCGCGTGGCGCTGCTGCGCCGCATGCACAAGCAGTGGCCGTTCTTCCGCACGCTGCTGTCGAACATGGACATGGTGCTCGCCAAGAGCGACCTGCGCGTGGCCGCGCGCTACGTGGAGCTGGTGGAAGACAAGCGGCTCGGCCAGCGCATCTTCAAGGCGATCCAGGCCGAGTGGCAGCGCACCGCCGAGGCGCTGGCGCTCATCACCGGCGAGCCGGCGCGCCTGGCCGGCAACCCGAGCCTCGCGCGCTCGATCGAGCACCGCTTCCCGTACCTCGATCCGCTGAACCACCTGCAGGTGGAGTTGATGCGCCGCTATCGCGCGCGACGCGAAGGCGACCCGCGACGTGCAGCGGATGCAGACGGGCATCCACATCTCGATCAACGGCGTCGCGGCGGGGTTGCGCAATACGGGGTGAGGTGGACGGCGAGGCCCCGTCGGGCAACATGACAGTCGCTTGCCTGCATGTTGCAATGAATACCATCATCACCGCCAACCCATGCTACGACCCGCCGACGTTCCTCATGGGCATGCCCCTGTCGATCTCACGAAGGCCGATGTCTTTTACGGCGGGTGGTGAACTGCTCCCTGAACTCTCGCCGTCGCGCAACAGCCTCCACCCATGAAGATCCTCCTCATCAACGGCCCGAACCTCAACCTGCTCGGAACGCGTGAGCCACACGTCTACGGCGCAACGACGCTGGCCGACGTGGAGGCCACCTGCATGGAGCGGGGCCGCGCGCTGGGCGTCGACGTCGCTTGCTTCCAGAGCAACCACGAGGGGGCGCTGATCGACCGCATCCATGCCGCGCGCGGCGAGGGCGTGGGGTTCATCGTCATCAACCCCGGCGCCTTCACCCACACGAGCGTCGCGCTGCGCGATGCGCTGGCCGGCGTGGCGATCCCGTTCATCGAGGTGCACGTGAGCAACGTGCACAAGCGCGAGGCGTTCCGCCACCGCTCGTACCTGTCCGACATCGCCGAGGGCGTGATCGTCGGCCTCGGGCGTGAGCCGGCTATGCGCTTGCGCTCACGGCCGCGGCCGAGAAGCTTCGGCGCCGCCTGATCAGACTCCGGCCCGCGCGCCTGCGATGGCGTCGCGCACGGCCCCGAGCTGGCGCCGCGACACGGCCAGCCATTCGCCGCCCGGCGCCACCTGCACTGCCCAGGCCTCGCCGCCTTCGTCGGCGTCGGCGCGCCGCTCGAGCGCTCGCATGGCGTGGCGCGCCACGAGCGCGTTGCGGTGCACGCGCACGAAGCGCTCGCCCAGGCGCTGCTCCAGGTCGGAGAGCGCATCGTCCAGCACGAAGGTGTGCTCGGCGGTGCGCAGCGTCACGTATTTCAGCTCGGCCTTGAGGTAGAGCACGTCGGCCACCGGCACGCGACGCAGCCGGCCGCGGTCGGTGACGACGATGGCGGCCTCGTCGTCCGCGTCCGGCCGGCGCTGCGGCGATGCGCTGTGCCACGCGCTGCAGCGCGGCCTGCAGCCGATCGCGCCGCACGGGCTTGGTGAGGTAGTCGACCGCATCGAGCTCGAAGGCCTGCAGCGCGTGCTCCGCGTGCGCGGTGACGAACACCACCGCCGGCGCGTCCGGGCGCTGGCGCAGCCGCGCGGCCAGCTCCGTGCCGCTCGACGCCGGCATCTGGACATCGAGCAGCACCAGGTCGCACTCGTTGCTGTCGAGCCAGCCCAGCGCCGCCGCGGCGTTGCCCGCCTCCCCCACCACCTCGGCCGCAGGATCGGCGCACTCGCGCAGCAGCGCGCCGAGCCGCAGCCGCGCCAGCGGCTCGTCGTCGACCAGGAGAATGCGCAGCGGAACGTTCACTCAGAGCTCCATCGGAAGCATTGCAGACAACGCGCGAAGCCGCGTGCCATCAAGTTCTTGCGCGGATCCGGCTCCGCCGGTCCGCAGCAAGCGCCCCCTCGGGGGGCAGCGACGAGAGGAGCGTGGGGGCCAACTGCTCACAACGGGACGACGATCTGAACCCGGAAGCGCGAGCCGTCGCGCTTCGCGTCGAACTGGGCGGCCACGTCGTGGAGCAGGCGCAGCCGCTCACGCACGTTCGCCAGCGCCATCCCGTGGCCGGGCTGCGATGGCGACGGCGGCACGGTGTTGTCGATGCGCACCACGGCCTGGCCGAGGCGAGCCTGCGTGCGCACGCGGATCGTGCCGCCGGACGTGGACGGCTCGATGCCGTGGCGCACGGCGTTCTCCACCAGCGGCTGCAGCACGAGCGGCGGCACGCGCGCGGCGCCGGCCGCCGGGTCGAGATCCCACTCCAGCGACAGGCGCTGGCCGAAGCGGATCTGCTCGATCGCGAGGTACTTGCGCGCCAGCTCGATCTCCTCGGTGAGCGACACGGCGGCGTTGTCGTCCGCCAGCACGCCGCGGAACAGCTCGGCGAGGTCTTCGATCACGCCCTCGGCGCGCGCCGGGTCGACGCGCACCAGCGCGAGCGCGGTGTTCAGCGCATTGAAGAGGAAGTGCGGGCGGATGCGCGCCTGCAGCTCGGCCAGCCGGGCCGTGGCGTCGGCCGGGCGCTGCGAGCGCGCGCGCGCCTCGAGCCAGGCCGCGGCCAGCGCCGCGAGCGCCGCGCCGACCAGCGGAACGGCCAGCAGCCGCGGGCCGCCGAGCGCCACGAAGCCGATCCACGCGACAGGCAGCCAGCCGGCGAGCGCGACGGCGCTGCCGAGCAGCGTGAGCAGCGTGGCCCGCGTCGCCGGCCTGCGCTGCACGAGCCAGCGTTGCAGGGCGCACACGCTGCCGAGCCACAGCAGGGTGCCGATGAGGCCGGCGACGAGGGTGACGCCGAGCAGCGCCAGGGCGTCGTTCCAGCCGGCCGCCGTGGCGAGCGCCGCCAGCGCGAGCGCGCCCTGCACCAGCAGCACGGCGCGCAGCGCCAGCGCGGGATGGCAGAGGTCGAACGGGTGCGCACCGCCGGCGCGCTCGGGCGCGATCGCCGAATCGAAGCTCGACGACAGGCTGCTCGTGGTCATGGGACGTCAGGGGGCGGCCGATAGAATCGTCCGCGCGCCGATTGTCCACCGGCGTCCTGCGCCTTTCCTGCCCCGGGCCCCCATGTCCTCGAACCAACTCGACAAGAAGTCACAAGCCTGGTCTGCGCTGTTCAGCGAGCCGATGAGCGAGCTCGTGCAGCGCTTCACGGCCAGCGTCGGGTTCGACCGCCGGCTGTGGCGCGCCGACATCGACGGCAGCCTGGCGCACGCGCGCATGCTCGGCAAGCAAGGCGTGGTGAGCGCAGACGACGTCGCAGCCATCGAGCGCGGCATGGCGCAGATCGCGCAGGAGATCGAGTCCGGCGCGTTCGAGTGGAAGCTCGAGCTCGAAGACGTGCACCTGAACATCGAGGCGCGCCTCACGCAGCTCGTGGGCGACGCCGGCAAGCGGCTGCACACCGGCCGCTCGCGCAACGACCAGGTGGCCACCGACGTGCGCCTGTGGCTGCGCGGCGAGGTCGACCGGCTGGCGGCGCTGCTCGTGCAGATGCAGGCGGCGCTGGTGGGCGTGGCGGAGAACCATGTCGACACCATCCTGCCCGGCTTCACGCACATGCAGGTGGCGCAGCCGGTGAGCTTCGCGCACCACCTGCTGGCCTACGTGGAGATGTTCGCGCGCGATGCCGAGCGGCTCGCGGACGTGCGGCGCCGCGTGAACCGGCTGCCGCTGGGCGCCGCCGCGCTGGCCGGCACCAGCTACCCGCTCGATCGGCACGCGGTGGCGCAGGCGCTCGGCTTCGACGGCCTGTGCGAGAACAGCCTCGATGCGGTGAGCGACCGCGACTTCGCGCTCGAGTTCACGGCGTGGGCGGCGATCACGATGATGCACGTGTCGCGCCTGGCCGAGGAGATCGTGCTGTGGATGAGCCCGAACTTCGGCTTCATCGACCTCGCCGACCGCTACTGCACCGGCTCGTCGATCATGCCGCAGAAGCGCAACCCGGACGTCGCCGAGCTCGCGCGCGGCAAGACGGGCCGCGTCTACGGCCACCTCACGGCGCTGCTCACGCTGATGAAGGGGCAGCCGCTCACCTACAACAAGGACAACCAGGAAGACAAGGAGCCGCTGTTCGACACCGTCGACACGCTCGGCGACACGCTGCGCATCATGGCCGAGATGGTGGCCGGCATCGTCGTGAAGGCCGACGCGATGGAACGCGCCGCGCTGCGCGGCCACGCCACGGCGACGGACCTGGCCGACTACCTCGCGAAGAAGGGCGTGCCGTTCCGCGATGCGCACGAGGTGGTGGCGCACGCGGTGAAGCACGCGCTGCAGGAAGGCGTGGACCTGGCGGCGCTGCCGCTGGCCACGCTGCAGGGCTTCCATGCGGACATCGCCGAAGACGTGCGCGAGGTGCTCACGCTGCGCGGCTCGCTGCAGGCGCGCAACGTGGTCGGCGGTACCGCGCCGGCGCAGGTTCGGCTGCAGATCGCCCGCCACCTCGAGCGGCTGAAGTAGCGAGCGGCTGAAAACCAGCTACTTCGCGCAGGGCTCGCAGACCGGCTCGCCGCGGTCGAACACCACGCGCCAGACACCGGGCGACTCCTGCCGCCACACGGAGTTGAACCGCGCGACGACCTTGCCCTCGGGGTTGCGCACCGGGCCGCTGCTGTGCGCGAGCTCGCCCGAGGCGAGCACCTCCACCTGATCGGGCTCCCACGAGAAGGGCGCGTTCGGCTGCTCGTAGAAGCGCTTCCAGCCCTCCATCACCGCCGCGCGCCCGCGCAGCGGCGTGGCGCCGGCATAGAAGATGGTGTCCTCGGCCACGTGCCGGCCGAAGGCGGCGTGGTCGCGCTCGGCCATGGTTCGGGCGAAGGCGCGCTCGGCAGCGAAGACCTGCTCGCGCAGCGCCGCGAGGTCGGGCGGCGGCGGGGTGGCGCAGCCTGCGAGGGCGGCTGCGAGCACGGTTGAGGCCAGCCACCGGGCGCTGTTCGGACGTCTGCTCATGGGGATCTCCACGGCCGGGATTCTCCCTCCCGCCGGGAGAGGGAGACGTAGAGCAGAATCCAGTGAACCTTCCCGCCTCCCCGGGGAATGAACCGCTTTGACCGGAGCATCGATGTTCACGAGGCGCGACGAGCAGCCCGCGTTCGAAGGCGCCGACGGCGTCGAACGCGCCGAGGCCGGGCTGGTCGCGCGCGTCGCCGACCGGCGAGCTGGACGCCTTCGAGGCGCTCTACCGCATCTACCACCCGCGGCTGACGCGGTTCCTCGAGCGCGTGACGCGGCGGCCCGGGCTCGTGGAGGAGTTGCTGAACGACACCATGCTCGTGGTCTGGAACCGCGCCGCAACCTACAACGGCAACAGCAAGGTCTCGACGTGGATCTTCGCCATCGCCTACCGCAAGGCCCTGAAGGCGCTGCACCGGCTGGACGACAGCGTGCCGGACGACGACGCCGCGTTGCGCGAATCGCCCGACCCGGGCCCCGACGAACTGCTCGGCCACCGGGAGCTGCACCGCGTGCTGCTGCACGCGATGGACGCGCTGTCGCCGCAGCACCGCGCGGTGGTGGACCTCACCTATTTCCACGGCATCGGCTACCGCGAGATCGCGCGCATCGTCGACTGCCCCGTGGACACCGTGAAGACGCGCATGTTCCACGCCCGCCGGCGCCTGAAGACGCTGCTGGCCGGGCGCGTGGAGGGCTGGCTGTGAACCGGGAGCGCCATTCGACATGACCGGCGGACGAGTCGTCCCCCTCCAGCCGGACGCGCATGCCGAGGTGCAGGTGCTGCTGCCCTGGTACGTGACCGGGCGCCTGGAGGCCGACGAGCACGCGCAGGTCGATGCCCACCTGGCGGGCTGCCCGCGATGCCAGGCCGAGGTGGAGGCGGAGCGCCGGTTGCAGGCAGCGCACGTGGGCATCGCGTCGCCGGGCGACGTGGAGCGCTCGCTGGCGGCGCTGCGCACGCGGATGGCAGCGTCGTCACCGCCGGCGACGCCGGCGACGCGCCGCCCGTGCGCCGCACGCCTGGCACTGGAGCGGCGTGCCCGGGTGGCTTCAGGGCGCGCTGGCGTTGCAGTTCGCCGTGATCGTCGGGCTGGCGGGATGGCTGATGGCCACGCCCGACAGCGACTATCGCGTGATGGGCAGCGCCGCGGCACCCGGCAACGTGGTGGTGAAGTTCCACGCCGATGCCGCGGAGCAAGACATCCGCCGCGCGCTGCGCGCGAGCGGCGCCCGCCTCGTGGACGGCCCCACGTCCACCGACGCCTATCTGCTGGCCGTGCCGGCCGGCCAAGAGGCCTGGGCAATCGCGCGGTTGCGCGCCGAGCCGCAGGTGCTGCTGGCGGAGTCGCTCGGCGGCGAGGGTCCGCGGTGAGGCGCCTCGTCGCGTGGCTGCTGGTCGTTGCCGCCCTGCTTGCGGCACCGGCCTCCGGGCAGCGCATCGAGGACGACCCCACCCGGCAGGTGCTCGTGCTGCTGCCGATGCCGCCCGACCACTTCCGCCCCGACAGCGCCTATTCCGGCGCCTATGGCGACCCGGTGGCACGCCAGGCACGGCGCCGCGTGGCCCAGGACCTCGCCCGCCTGCATGGCCTGGCGCTGGCGAACGACTGGGCCATGCCGCTGCTCGGCCTGGACTGCTACGTGATGACGGTGCCGGCCGAGCGCTCGCTCGAAGCGGCGGCGCAGGCGCTGTCGGCCGACCGCCGCGTGGCGTGGGCGCAGCCGATGAACGTGTATCGACTGCAGGCGGCCGGGCCGGACCCGCTCTACGCCACCCAGCCGGCCGCCGCGCGCTGGCAGCTGAACGATCTGCACCGCGTGGCCACCGGGCGCAACGTGCGCGTGGCGGTGATCGACACCGGCGTGGACGGCGGCCACCCGGACCTGCTCGGGCGGCTCACCGCGCAGCAGGACTTCGCCGGCGCGCGGCCCGCGGCGGCGGAGTCGCACGGCACGGCGGTGGCCGGCATCATCGGCGCGAGTGCCGGCGACGGCGTGGGCATCGCCGGCGTCGCGCCGCAGTCGCAGCTGATGGCGCTGCGCGCCTGCCGGCAGGCCGCCGACGGCACCGCCCGCTGCACCAGCCTTGCGCTCGCGCTGGCGCTGCACCATGCCGTCGGGCACGGCGCGCAGGTGATCAACCTGAGCCTCGGCGGGCCGCCGGACCGGCTCCTCGGCCGGCTGCTCGACGCCGCCCTGGCCGGCGGCACGACGCTCGTGGCCGCGTTCGACCGCAGCCTGCCGGACGGCGGATTTCCGGCGTCGCACCCGGGCGTCGTGGCGGTCGCCGACGACGCGTTGGGCGGCCCCGCGCTGCTGGCGCCGGGCCGCGACGTGCCGGCGCCCCAGCCGGGGGCGCGCTGGCAGCTCATGAGCGGCGCGTCGTACGCCGCGGCTCACGTGAGCGGGCTGGCCGCGCTGCTGCGCGAGCTCGGCGACGGGCGGCGCCGCGGCATTCGGCGAACGCCCGGCGGACGGCGCGCTCGACGCGTGCGCTGCCGTTTCCCGCGCGGCACGCGCCTGCGCCTGCCGCTGCGCCGGGCCGGCGCTCGCCCGGCAGTGACGGCCGGGCGCGTGCGGCAAGCCGTCGCGCGAGCCGTCGTCGCCTTCGTGCTGCTGGCCACCGTCGGCGCGGCGCGCGCGCAGCTCGGCGGGTCGGTCTCGCTGCAGTCGGACTATCGATTTCGCGGGCTGTCGCTGAGCGACGGGAAGCCGAGCGCGCGGCTCACGTTGTCGCTCGACGACGCGAGCGGCTGGTATGCCGGCGCGTCGGTGGCCGGCGTGCGCTCGGAAGGCGAGCGCCGCGCGCAGCTGCTGCTGTATGGCGGCCGCGCGGCGCGCCTGGGGAACGGGCTGTCGTGGGACGCCGGGGCCACCGGCGTGCACGTGGCGGGCAGCGCCGGCACCGACTACGCCGAGCTGTACGCCGGCCTCGTCGGCGACCGCTGGACCGCACGCGTGAACTTCTCGCCCGAGTACTACGGGCGCCCGGAGCGCACGCTGTATGCGGAGGCCAACGCGGCCCAGCCGCTGACGGCGCGCTGGCGCCTGTTCGGCCATGCCGGGGCGCTCGTGCGGCTCGACGGCGCCGAGCCCGCGGCCGGCCGCCGCGTGCGCGCCGACGTGCGGGCCGGCGTGGCCGCCGGCTTCGAAGCGTGGGACGTGCAGCTCGCGTGGGTGGCCGCGCAGAGCGATGCCTCGGCGGGCTACTACGGGTCCGGCTACGCATCGGGCCGTCACCGGGCCGCGACCGCAGCGCGGTCGTGCTCAGCGCGTCGTTCGCGTTCTGATGCGCCTACCCCCTAATCTCCTGCTTTCCCCCTATTTCGGGGCTCAAGCTGCAGGGCCGCGCGGTTCTAACATGGCATGGACGGTGGCGAGGCGGAGAGACTCTCTCATCCAAGTCGAACAGCCCGGCAGTGACATCCGTGCCGGCACCGTCTCCACCGCTCGCGCGCTACATCGAGCGGCCGTCGAACTCCTTGATCGGAACGCCGGCGAGATCGATGGACTCGAGGCAGCGGATGTTCACCGCCGCCATCGCGTTGCCCTTCGGATCGGTGCCCTCGCCGAACGGATGGATGCCGCACACGGGGCAGAAGCGATGCCGGATGACGTGCTTGTTGAACTCGTAGCTGCTCGCGTCGGCGTCGGGCGTGAGCAGGCGCAGGCTGGTGCGCGGCACGAACCACAGCAGCGAGCCCTTGCGCTGGCAGATGGAGCAGTTGCACGACATCGCGCCGCTCAGCATGCCGTCAACCTCGAACGCGACGCGGCCGCAATGGCAGCTTCCTCGATACGTCGTCATGCTTCGACTCCCCGGGATGCTTCGCGCACCCACAGTTGCTCGGTGGCCGTGAGGCCGTGCGGCGCCGCCTCGGCGGGTGTCGCCCCTCGAAAACCCAAAGCCTGCAGCAGGCCGATCGACGGCCGGTTCGCCGCTTCCACGGTGGCCAGGAAGCGGCGCGCGCCGTGGGCTTCGGCCAGGTGGCCGATCATCGCGGCGGTCGCCTCGCGGGCGTAGCCGCGGCCCTGCTCGGCGCTGCACAGCACGTAGGCCACCCAGCATGCGGCGTCCGTCACGGTGGCCTGCACGTAGCCGATGCAGCGGCCGTCGCACTTCACGACCCAGTTGAGCCAGCCCTCGGAGCCGTCCGGCGACTGCCGCGCCTCGAGCAGGCCGTACACCGACCGCAGGTGCTCCACCGAGGGCGGCGGGCCCCAGTCGAGGTGGCGGTAGAGGGCCGGATCCTGCAGCAGCTCGAACATCGCCTCGGCGTGCGCCGCCACCAGGGGCTCGAGCGTGAGCCGCGCGGTGCGCAGCGGCGCCATGCCCGTGCTCGTCAGCATCGCGCGATCACCCGCACGACGGTCTCGCAATGGTCCCGAAAGCCCATGCGCGCATACAGCCCGCGCGCATGCACGTTGTCGCGCATCACGTGCAGGAACGGCGTCTCGCCGCGCTGGAGCTGGCGGCGGATGAGCTTGAGCACGAGCCGGCGCGCCCGGCCCCGGCCTTGTGCATCCGGATGGGTGCAGACGCCGCTGATCTCGCGCAACGAGCCCGCGTTCATGCGCTCTCCGGCCATCGCGACGAGGCGCTCGCCCTCGAAGCAGCCGAAGTACTCGCCCAGCTCGAGCGTGCGCTCGCCGAACGGTCCGGGCCGCGTGAGCGCGGTGAGCTCGAGGGCTTGCGCCGCGTGCCGGGGCCCGAGCCGCACGGCGTCGGGCGCCTCGTCGTCGGCCGGGGGATCGCCCGCCCACACCATGCGGAACATGGTGGACTCCAGGTCGACGCGCCAGCCGTCGGGCGCCGCGCCGGACCAGCCGCCGCAGTAGAAGTGCTCGCCCGGCTCGCAGCAGGCCGACAGCGCGGCGAAGTCGGGGTGCGACGCGTCGGCGAAGCCGGCCAGCGGCGAGAAGCCGCGCGCGTAGCGCCGCGCCTGGCCCGCGCCCGCCGCGAAGCGCGCGTGCGGGCCGGACAGCGTGTGCCAGAGTGATGTTGTCGAGCAGCGTGTGCATCGTGCCGTCGTCCAGGCGGCATCGTAGCCCGCTCCGGCCGCCGGCGTCACGATCACCGAGTCGGCCGACTTCGTCGGCCGTGCCGCCCGGGTCGAACCCACAAGGCCGTGCGCGGTTCCGGCTCCGCCGGGCCGCAGCGCGAGCCCCCTTGGGGGCAGCGCCGCGAGGAGCGTGGGAGGCCAACACGGTCTCCGGCTCCGCCGGTCCGCAGCAAGAGCCCCCTTGGGGGCAGCGACGAGAGGAGCGTGGGGGCCAACAGGCATCGGCTCCGCCGGTCCGCAGCAAGAGCCCCCTTGGGGGGCAGCGACGGGAGGAGCGTGGGGGCCAACACTTCCGCCTCGCGTCGATCTCGAACGCGTTGTCCCAGTAGGGCCGGCGACCGCGCAGCCACTGCCAGAGGCTCGATCCGGCATACGCCGGGAAGAAGAACAGGCCCCAGCGCTCGTACTGGCGCACGTGCACCCGCTCGTGCGCGCGCGAGCTGTCGAGCGCCTGGGCCGTGACGCCGACGATCACGTGGCCGAGCGTGATGGCGCAGAAGGGCAGCCGCCGCGCCAGGCGCCCGCACGCCGCATCGTCGGCGCGCCAGCACACTTCGAGCGTTCCCGCATGCCCCCGCGCGCGACCGCCGAGCAGCAGCAATGGAACGGCGAAGGCCAGCCCGACGATCGAGCACGGCGCCGCCCACAGCAGGCGCGCCACTCGGCTCAGGCGAGACTGCGGCACGATAGGCACCCGTGGGTCATCTCGAGGAGCATGCGTGGCAATGCAAGGCACCGGTGAGGTGTCGGTCTTGCAGACGGCGCGCACGTCGCTGCGGCCGTTCGGCGCGGACGATGCCGCGTTCATCGTGGCGTTGCTCAACGACCCGAAGTGGCTGCGCTTCATCGGCGACCGCCAGGTCACCGACGAAGCGAGCGCGCGGGCCTGGATCGAGAGCCGTCTCGTGGCCGCCTACCGCGCGCAGGGCTTCGGGCTCTGGGCGCTGCAGCGCCGTGCCGACGGGGAACTGCTCGGCATGTGCGGTCTCGTGCGGCGCGACGGCCTGCCGGAGATCGACCTCGGCTACGCGCTGCTGCCGCGCCACCGGGGCCGCGGCTACGTGCGCGAAGCCGGCGCGGCCTGCCTCGCCTACGCCGCCGAAGTGCTCGCCAAGCGTCGCGTGCTTGCCATCACCGACCCTGGCAACGAACGATCGATCCGCGTGCTCGCGTCGCTCGGCATGGTGCGCGACGACAGCTTGGTGTACGAGAGCGAAGGCCGGCGCTCCGCCGTATTCACGTGGCACGCGCCGGAGGCCGCGGGTGAGACGCCGCCACGCCCCTGACGGCCCAGGCCAGCGCCGCGTACGAACGCGGGCCGTCAGGCTCGCCGTCCACGTAGGCGGCGCGCAGGGCCTCCATCAGCCGGCCGCGGCGCTCTTCGTCCAGCGTGGCGACGTAGTCGGCGCCGGGGCCGTCACCGCCCACGTACGGGCTCCAGTAGTCGTCGAAGTCGGCGAACTCCATGCGGATGGCGAGCGAGCTCTCGACGACGTCGGCGAAGCCGGCGCGCCGCCATGCGTCGCCGAGCTCGCCGGGGCGCGTCATCGGGCGGGTGTAGTTGCGCGCACGCCGGGCGTTCGCGTCCGGGTCCGCCAGCGCGGCGGCGGTGTCCCAGAACATGCGGTTGGCCACGTAGCCGCCGCGCGCGTCCCACACCGCGGCGGCCACCACCGCGCCGGGCCGCGCCACGCGCCGCATCTGCGCGATGGCATCGTGGGTCTTCGGCACGAAGTGCAGCATCAGCAACGACAGCACGCGATCGAAGGCGCTGTCCGGGTACGGCAGCGCGCAGGCGTCGCCGACCTCGAACAAGAGGTGGCGGTGCCTGTTGCGCTGCCGCGCATGCTCTACGTAGGGCGCCGCGAGGTCGACGGCTCGGATCTCGCTCGCCTGGCCGCGCTCTGCGAGCGCGCGGGCGAGGTGCCCGGTGCCGCAGCCGACATCGAGCACGCGCTCGCCCGGCGCCGAGCCGGCGAAGTCGAGGAACAGCGGCGCGAGCCGCCGGCTCCAGCGACCCATCACGCGCTCGTAGCCATCGGCGCTGGCGGCCACGAAGGTGGATGACGCGGGGCGCGTGCTCATGGCGCAGGTGCCGGGCGGCCGCAGCCCTCGGGCTTGAAGACGCGCTCGGTGGAGGGCGGGAACTTCGCGAGCTTGCCGGCGGGGCGCCTGGGCCTGGCCACCAGCTCGCCGCCGCAGTTCGGGCAGATGCCTGCAAGCACGGCGTCCGTGCATGCGGCGCAGAACGTGCACTCGAAGGAGCAGATGCGGGCGTCTGCGTCCGGAGGGAGATCGCGGTTGCAGCACTCGCAATTCGGGCGAAGCTGAAGCATGGGCTGGCTCCTCGTGAAAGTGCGGAATCTGGTCGTGCATGCAGCGCAAGCGCCGTAGGAGTCTGCCACGCAGACTCCTACGGCGCGGCGCCGAACCGGGCAGCGTTGCGCGCCCTGGCCTTGGCGGCCTCCACCTCGCGGTGGCGCGGCTCGGCATGGGTCACCATTGAACGGATCAGCACGCGGGCAGCCTGGGCCACTTCCTCCACCGCCCGGTCGAAAGCCGCCTCGTTGGCCTTCGAGGGCACGGTGAAGCCGCTGAGCTTGCGCACGAACTGCAGCGACGCGTCGCGGATCTCCAGCTCGGTGGCCGGCGGGTCGAAGTTGAACAGGGTCTTGATGTTGCGGCACATGGTCGGTGCGGAGGCTGTTGATGGGCGGCGTATCAGCGCGGCGGCGGCAGGCGCCCGAGCACCTGCTCGATCGCCATTCCGATGGCGATCAGCCGCCGGTCGCTGCCGGACGGGCCGTCGAGCTCGAGGCCGAGCGGCAGCCGGGAGGTCGGCCCCAGGCCCATCGGCACCTGCAGGCCTGGAATGCCGGCGTTGCTGCTCGGATCGGTGTTCTGGATGAACATGCATGAAATTTTCCACGCTGCTCGCCTGCGGCTCGGCCTTGAGCGCGAGCTTCGGCACGGTGGGAACACGAGGGCATCCAGGCGCTGGCTCGCGAACGTGTCGGCGTACAGCTTCTGCAGCATCGGCCGCTGCGTCTGCATCGCCGCCTGGTAGATCGGCGCCGGCGTCCACCACCGTGTTGTTCGGACCGGGCAGCTTGCGCGGGATCACGAGGCCGTCGTAGGTGCCCTTCACGTCGGGGCTGGCGATGCCGGCGGCGAGCTGCTGGATCGTCAGGCCCGGACGATGGCGCGCAAGGTAGGCGACCATGTCCTCGTTCGCCTCGTAGAACGCGATCGGGAAGCTGACTCGCGTCATTGAGGGCGGTGAGCGTGGGCATCGGCACGTCGACCACCGTGGCGCCGGCAGCGCGCAGGCGCGCCATCGCGGCGTCGAAGCCCGCGCGCGTGTCGTTGTCCAGGTTGGCGAGGGCGGGCACCGGAATGCCGAGCCGCACGCCCTTCAGGTCGGCCGCGACCACCGGCGCGCCGCCGGCGATGACGCGGTCCATCAGCTCGACGTCGGCCATCGAAACCGCCATCGGGCCGGCGGTGTCGCGCGTGTCGGCTGATGGGCACCAGGCCGTCCTGCGGATAGCGGCCGATGGTGGGCCGCAGGCCGGCGCAGCCGTTGAGCGCGCACGGGATGCGCACCGAGCCGCCGGTGTCGGTGCCCAAGCCCGCGGGGGCCATGCGGGCACCGAGCGCCGCGCCGGTGCCGGACGAGGATCCGCCGGCCATGAGCGAGCTGTCGTAGGCGTTGCGCACGCCGGGCGCGGGGCCGGTCGTGAACGTGGGATTGAAGCCCGTGATGCCGAAGGCGAGCTCGTGCAGGTTGGTCTTGCCGAGCACCACGGCGCCGGCATCGCGCAGTCGCTGCACCACCGGCGCGTCGGCGCTCGGCACGAAGCTGCGCAACGCGGCGGTGCCGGCGGTGGACGGCAGGCCGGCAACGTGGATGTTGTCCTTCACCACCACGGGCACGCCTTCGAGCGGGCGGCAGGCGCTGCCGCTGGTGCGGCGGCCGTCGATGGCCCGCGCTGCCGCCGTCGCGCCGGCTTCGTCGAGCGTGACGAACGCGTTCAGCTCCGGGCGGGCCTTGGCGCGCGCCACGTAGGCCGCGACCAGATCCTCGCTGCGCCAGCGGCCGGCGCACACGCCGGCGGCCGCCTCGGCCGCCGTCAGCGTGTCGATGTTCGGCGCGGTGCCGGACATGCGGCTCGCGCAGCCCGCGAGGAGCGTCAAGGCGAGGACGGCGGTGCACGCGCGGGTTCTCATGCGGGCTCCTTCGGCGGCTCTATGGGAATCCGCATCCTCCGCGCGGTGCGTCGGCTTGTCTACCGGGCGACCCCGGGTCACTCCCGCGGCTTCGTCGTCGCGCCGAGCGTCAGCATCATCTCGTATTGGCTCAGCGGCGTGAGCCCCCAGCCGGTGGCCTCCATGAAGGCGCGGCTCGATTGCTCCGGCACGATGGCGGGAAACGCCAATGCGCGGCCTTCGTAGGCATCGAGCAACGCGTCCACCAGACGGCGGCCGAGGCCGCGGCGGCGCGCATCGGGCCGCACGGCCAGCGACACGATGCGCACGTAGGTGCCGGTGTCGTCCACGATGGCGGTGGCGCGGTCGTCGATCGAATAGCCGCGCAGCGGCGGGGCGGCGCGGCGATGGCTCTGCGGGCTCAGCGGCCAGGAAAGATCGTCGTCGGACCAGGCCTGCAGCCACGCCGCGGATGTCGACGGCGCCACTTCGGTCCAGCGCGTCGCTGGCCTCTTCGCCGGCTGCCTCGGGATGCCGCCAGCCCACCAGCCTGCGCCGCCGCTCGAAGCCGAGACCGGCGTACAGCGCGAGGGCGGCCTCGTTCGCCGAGATCACTTCGAGCACCATGCGCTCGTCGCCGCGATCTCGAGCCTGCGCGATGGCCTGCTCCATTGCCTTGCGGCCGAGACCCAGTCCCGCGCAGCTCCGGCGCGAGGCCGAGCGCCGCGATGCGGCTCGTGGTGCCGCGGCGCGCGACGAGCAGGATGCCGGCCGGGCCGTCGGCGGTCTCGTAGATCCAGCTCAGCCGCGGGTCCACGTTGTCCGCCTCGATGCGTGACGTGAACGACGCGGCGTCCAGGGTCACCGGGACGAAGTAGTTCTCGAACCCGCGGCACTGCGCTCGCGCCGCCACGTCGGCCGGCACGTCGGCGAGCGTTCGGGAGGTGACTTGCATGCGGACGATGATGCCAGGCTCGGTGCACTCGACACGGCGCCTCGATGCGAGCGCACCGCCCTCACCCCCCCTCTCCCGCGCGCGGGAGAGGGAGAGGGATCGACCACCACACGCTTGAGGCGGCCCGACGCGCCGCTCTTGATGGACACGTCCGCCCTGCGACAGCCGAAGTGCCGCGCGACCAATGTCACCAACTCGTCGTTGGCGCGCCCTTCCACCGGCGGCGACTTGAGCTGCGCCGTCCAGCTGCCGTCCGCCTCCTGCGCCAGCGCCGACGTGCGGGCGTTGGGCTTCACCTTCACGACGATGACGATCAAGCCACCGTCGTCCACTTGCGCTCGCTCGCCGCCGACGCCACCGTCGCCTCGATGAAGCGCACGCCGCGCGCGCCGTCTTCCACGTCCGCATACTCGCGCGCGGCCGGCGCGATGCGGCCGCCCTGCCGCGCGTGCGCGAATGTCGGCCGCGATGCCGAGGTAGACGTTCGCGAACGCTTCGAGGAAGCCCTCCGGGTGCCCCGACGGCAGGCGCACCGACGCCTGCGCGGCGGCTCCGAGCCACGGCGAGCCGCGCGTGAGCACGCGCCGCGGCGCATCGATCGGCGAGTGCACGAGCGTGTTCGGCTCCTCCTGCCGCCAGTCGAGCGAGCCGGTGCTGCCGAAGATGCGCAGCCGCAGGTCGTTCTCGACGCCGGCGGCGATCTGCGATGCCAGCAGCACGCCGCGCACGCCGCCGGAAAGCCGCAGCAGCAGGCTGGCGTCGTCGTCGAGCGTGCGCCCGGGCACGACGCGGCCGAGGTCGGCGCACAGGCTCTCCACGTGCAGGCCCGTGACGGTGGCCAGCAGGTTCTCGGCGTGCGTGCCGATGTCGCCCATCGTGCCCACCGGGCCGCTGCGCGACGGGTCCATGCGCCAGCCGGCCTGCTTGTTGCCGCCGGCCTCGACCGGCGTGGCGAGCCAGCCCTGGTGGTACTCCACCGTCACCTTGCGGATCTCGCCGATGTCGCCCGCGCGCACCATGTCGCGCGCCTGCCGCACCATCGGATAGCCGATGTAGTTGTACGTGACGCCGAACACGATGTCGCGCTCGCGGGCGATGCGCACCAGCTCGTCGGCCTGGGCGCTCGTGTGCACGAGCGGCTTGTCGCACACCACGTGGATGCCGGCCTCGGCGAACGCCTTCGCGACGTCGAAGTGCACGTGGTTGGGCGTGACGATCACGACGAAGTCGATGCGCTCGTCGGCCGGCAGCTTCAGCTCGTGCTCGAGCAGGGCCTGCCAGGAGGCGTGGTTGCGATCGTCGCGCAGGCCGAGGTCGCGGCCGGATGCCCGCGCGCGCTCGGGCTCCGACGACAGCGTGCCGGCGACGAGATCGAACTGCCCGTCGCAACGCCAGCGCGTGCCGATGGACGGCGCCGATGAAGGCGCCCCGGCCCCCGCCGACCATGGCGCAGCGCAGCTTGCTCATGGCTTCATCCGGCCATCCCTCCCGGGCTGCCGCTTCGTGTCGAACGCGGCGTCGAACGCCCCGGCGGCCGGCGGGAAGTCCAGCCGACGGCAGAAGGCCGCGCTTTCCGTCGCGCCGTGCACGCGGTCCATGCGGCTGTCCTCCCACTCCACGCTCAACGGCCCGGAATAACCGACGTCGTTGAGCGCGACGATGAGCGACTCGAAGTCGATCATGCCGCGGCCCACGCTGCGGAAATCCCAGTGCCGGCGCGCGTCGCCGAAGTTCGTGTGGCCGCCGAACACGCCCACCGTGCCGTCGCCCTTGCCCCACCACACGTCCTTCATGTGGGCGTTGAAGATGCGCTCGCCGAAGGTGCGCACGAAGCGCAGGTAGTCCACGCCCTGGTAGGCGAGGTGGCTCGGGTCGAAGTTGAAGCCGAAGCGGCGGTGCTCCTTCAGCGCCTGCAGCGCGCGCTGGGCCGACGCGATGTCGAACGCGATCTCGGTGGGGTGCACTTCGAGCGCGAAGTTCACGCCTTCCGCGTCGAAGGTGTCGAGGATCGGCATCCAGCGGGCCGCGAAGTCTGCGAAGCCGCGATCGATGTAGGCCTCCGACGTGGGCGGGAAGGCATACACCGCATGCCAGATCGGCGAGCCGGTGAAGCCGGTCACCGTCTTCACGCCGAAGCGGGCGGCCGCGCGCGCGGTGTCCTGCATCTCGCGCGCGGCGCGCCGCCGCACCCCTTCGGGATCGCCGTCGCCCCACACGTGCGCCGGCACGATGGCCTGGTGGCGCTCGTCGATCGGATCGCACACCGCCTGGCCGACGAGGTGGTTGCCGATCGCGAAGCACTGCAGGCCGGCGTCGCGCAGCAGCGCGCGCTTGTCCTCCACGTAGCGCGGCGACGACAGCGCCTCGCCGACGTGGAAGTGGTCGCCCCAGCACGCGAGCTCCAGGCCGTCGTAGCCCATCTTCTTCGCCAGCGGCGCCAGCTCGGCCAGCGGCAGGTCGGCCCACTGGCCGGTGAACAGGGTAATGGGTCGGGCCATCAACAAACTCCTTGCTGCGCAGTGCCGCGACTCCGGCTCCGCCGGTCCGCCGGAGGCGCCCCCTGGGGCGAGGCGCGAAAGGCGCTTCGGGGGGTCAAAACGGGCTATCGGGGAAGTAGAACTGCTTGGCGTTTTCCTTGGTGATGAGCACCGACGGGATGATCGTGCTCGCCGGCAGCTTCTCGCCCTTCAGCCGCGCCTCGGCGGTGAGCTTGATCGCGTCGTACATGAACTTCGGCGAGTACGACACGTTGGCCTGGATCAGCGGGTTGCTGCCGTCCATCAGCACCTTCACCATCTGCTTCATGCCGGCGCCGCCGAACACGATCTTGATGTCCTTGCGCTTGGCCTGCTCGATGGCCTTCAGCACGCCTACGGCCATGTCGTCGTCGGCGGCCCAGACGGCATCGATCTCCTTGAAGCGCGTGAGGTAGTCCTGCATCACCTTGAACGCGTCGTCGCGGTTCCAGTTGCCGTGCTTGGCGTCCAGCACCTTGATGTCCGGGTGCTTCTTGATCACCGCGCTGAACGCGTCCATGCGCTCGTTGTCGATGGTGGTGGGAATGCCGCGCAGCACCACGATGTTGCCCTTGCCGTTCATCGCCTTGGCCAGGTACTCGGCCGGGATGCGGCCGAACGCGGTGTTGTCGCCGGACACGTAGGCGTCCTGCGCGCTGGTGTCGGTGAGGCCGCGGTCGACCACCGTCACGTAGACGCCCTTGGACTTCAGCTGCGCCACCGGCTTGGTGAGCGCGGCCGACTCGAACGGGAAGATCACCAGCGTGTCGATCTTGTTGGCGGTGAGCAGGTCCTGCAGCTGGTTGGCCTGCTCCGGCGCGCCGCTGGCCGTCTTCACCGTGACCTTCAGGTTCTTGTGCGCCTTCTCCAGGTCCTTCTTGGCCTGGTTGGCCCAGAACACGATGCCCGCGGTGAAGCTGTGCGTGGCCGCGGGAATGGCCACGCCGAGGTTGACCTGCTTGGGCGCCGTCTGCGCCTGCACGGCACTGGCGCCGAAGGCTGCAGCCGCCGCGGCGGCGAGGGCAATCACTCGGATGCGTTGTCTCATGGGTCGTCTCCGTTGGGTTGGTTGAAGGAACGAACGAAAAGTGCCGGTTCAGCTCGTTCTCTACCGCCGCGAAGCGCGACCCCGCCGGCATGAACCGGCGACCAAGGGCCTTGCGCGGATCCGGCTCCGCCGGTCCGCTGCAAGGGCCCCCTGGGGGCAGCGACGGGAGGAGCGTGGGGGCCAACAACTCGGCAGCGACGGGAGGAGCGTGGGGCTTCATTTCGCCTCTGCATGAACGCGACGACGATGATGACGAAGCCCTGCACCGCGGCGTTCAGGTACACGCTGATGATGTTCGTGAGGTTGAGGATGTTGCTGATGACCGACAGCAGCACCGCGCCGACCACGGTGCCCGCGATGCTGCCGGCGCCGCCGCGCAATGCGGTGCCGCCCACGATCACGGCAGCGATCGCCTCCAGCTCCCACAGCAGGCCGGTGGTGGGCGACGCGGAGCCCAGCCGCGGCACGTAGAGCAGCGTGGCCGCGCCCACGCACACGCCGAGCAGCACGTAGGTCCAGACCTTCACCGCATCGACGTTCACCGCCGCGTAGCGCGCCACCTGCTCGTTCGAGCCGATGGCCTGCACGTAGCGCCCGAAGGCGGTGCGGTTCAGGATCACGCCGCCGGCCAGCGCGACGAGCGCGAACACCCACACCGGCACCGGCACGCCGAGCAGGCTCGCGTAGTACACCGGGCTGTAGGCGTCGGACAGCGCGTTGTCGAGCGTGATGGCGCCGCCGTCGGCGAAGTAGGTGAGGTAGGCGCGGAAGATGCCGAGCGTGCCGAGCGTGACGATGAAGGGCTCGATGCGCCCGCGCGTGATGAGCAGGCCGTGCGCGAGGCCGAACAGCGCGCCCAGCACGAGCGCGAAGCCCATGCCGAGCGCCACCACGGCCGTCGGCGGCCAGCCGCGCGGCAGCATCGCGTTCATGAGCAGGATCATGCAGCCGGCGATCAGCGCGGCCATCGAGCCCACCGAGAGATCGATGCCGCCCGAGATGATCACGAAGCACATGCCCACCGCGATGATGCCGATGAACGCCGTGCGCGTGAGCACGTTCATCGCGTTGTCGACGGTGGCGAAGTCGCTGTTCAGCAGCGTGCCGGCGATGCACAGCAGCACCAGGCCGACGACCGGCCCGTAGCCGTGCAGCCGGTCCCAGCGGCCCGACCAGTTGGCAGGAGCAGTCGGCGCCGTCATGTCAGCGGCTCCTCTCGCACTGACCAAGGTCTTGCGCGGATCCGGCTCCGCCGGTCCGCAGCAAGGGCCCCCTCGGGGGGCAGCGACGAGAGGAGCGTGGGGTCTGTCGTTTCATCAGTGCGTGCCTGTGGCATGGGCGATCAGTGCCTCTTCGGTGAGTTGGTCGGCGGGCAGCACGGCTTGCAGTCGGCCGGCGCGCATCACGGCGACGCGGTGGCACAGGCCGATCAGCTCCATCAGCTCGGACGAGATCACGACCACGCCGCAGCCGGAAGCCGCGAGCTTGTCGATCAGGAAATAGATGTCGCGCTTGGCGCCCACGTCCACGCCGCGCGTCGGCTCGTCGAGCACGACGACGCGCGGGCGCGGCTGCAGCACCTTGGCGAGCGCCAGCTTCTGCTGGTTGCCGCCCGACAGCGACGACGCGCGCAGCGAAAGCGAGCCGGTGCGGATGCCGAAGTCGGCCACCGCCTGCTGCAGCGCCGTGCGCTCCTCGCCACGCTTCAGCCACGGCCGGGCGTAGCGCGCGAGGTCCATCAGCGTGAGGTTCTCGGCCAGGCCGAACGCCACGTGCAATCCCTTGCCCTTGCGGTCTTCGCTGAGGTAGGTGAGCCCCAGGTCGGCCGCGTGGCGCGGGCTGCGCATGCGCACCGCGCGGCCGGCCAGCTCGATGCGCCGCGCGTCGTGCGGCCGCAGGCCCAGCAGGCCCTCGAACAACTCCGTGCGCCCGGCGCCGACCAGGCCGGCGAAGCCGAGGATCTCGCCCGGGCGCACGTCGAAGCTCACGTCCTCGGCCCAGCCGGGCACGCTGAGCCCTTCCACCGACAGCAGCGGAGCCGATCGCGTCGCCCGGCGCCGGCCGGCGCGGCGGGAACAGGTCCTCGATCTCGCGGCCCACCATCAGGTTGGCCATCTGGTGGCGCGTGAGGTTCGCGGTGGCATCGCGTGCGACGAATCGGCCGTCGCGCATCACGATCACCTCGTCGGTGATGCGCTCCACCTCGTCGAGCTTGTGCGAGATGTAGACCATCGTCACGCCGTCGGCCTTCAGCCGCCGCATCAGCTCGAACAGCCGCTGCGTCTCGGTGGGCGTGAGCGTGGCGGTGGGCTCGTCCATGATGAGCAGCCGCGCCTGGCGCGCCACCGCCTTGGCGATCTCCACGAGCTGCTTCTCGGCCACGATGAGCTGCCGCACCTTGGTGTCGGGGTCCACCCGGAGTCCCACCTGCTTCAGCGCATCGGCGGCGCCGGCGCGCATGGCGGCATCGTCGAGCAGCGGGCCGCGCTTCTTCTCGTGGCCGAGGTAGATGTTCTGCGCGACGGTGAGGTCCTCGGCGAGGTTGAACTCCTGGTGGATCAGCACGATGCCTTCGGCCTCGGCATCGCGCGGGCCCGCCAGCTGCAACTCACGGCCGTTCACTTCCACCGCGCCCTCGCTCGGGGCTTCGTAGCCGGAGGCGATCTTCATCAGCGTGGACTTGCCGGCGCCGTTTTCGCCCAGCAGCCCGTAGATGCGCCCCGGCTCGAGCGCGAAGCTCACGCCATGCAGCACCTGCACCGGCCCGAAGCGCTTGACCACGTCGCGGAACGACAGCGAAATCATGACGACCCCTCGGCCGCGCAAAGCCGCGACCGATCCCCCAGGTGGATGGAGCCCGGCTTCGGGCGGCCGGGCGCTCGGGCTCGCGTCATCGGGCCACCTCCCGCACGCTCAAGCTCTCCTGCATCGCGAGCACCGCTGCGCCGATCAGCCCGGCGCGCTCGCCGAGCGGCGTGTACTGGATCTCCAGGTGGCGCGTGGAGAGCGCCAGCGAGCGGTGATACACGCTCTGCCGCACCGCCGCGAGGAAGAGCGGGCCGACGCGCTGCACGCTGCCGCCGATGAACACGTGCGACGGATTGTGGAAGTTGACGATCGAAGCCAGCATCTGTCCGATCAGCGCGCCGGAGCGCTGCACGATGGCATGGGCCGCGACGTCTCCCGCGCGGCTGGCCTGGGCGACATCCTGCAGCTTCAGCGTGCCGCGCTCGGCCAGCATCTGCGCCAGCAGCGCGCTCTGCCCGGTGCGCGCCGCCTCGGTGGCGGCGCGGGCGATCGCCGGGCCGGCGGCCATGGCCTCCACGCAGCCGAGGTTGCCGCAGTGGCAGCGCGGCCCGGCCGGGTCGACGCAGATGTGCCCGACGTCGCCGGCCGAGCCGTTGGCGCCGCGGTACACGCGCCCGTGGCACACGATGCCGCAGCCGATGCCGGTGCCCACCTTGATGACGAGGAAGTTGCGCAGGCCGCGCTGCATGCGCCACAGCTCGCCGAGCGCCATCACGTTCACGTCGTTGTCCACGAACACGGGCGCGCTGAAGTCGGCGCGCAGATCGTCGCGGATCGAGTAGGCGTCCCACTCCGGCATGAGCGGCGGGTTGGCGAGCTGGCCAAGCTCGAAGTCGACCGGGCCCGGCACGCCGATGCCGATCGCGATGACGTCGCGCACGCGCACGCCGGCCCGCTTCAGCAGCTCACGCATCAGGGTGCGCACGCGCGACAGCACGGCCGCCGGTCCGTCGCGCACGTCCGCCGGCTCGCTGTGGTGCGCCAGAAGCTCCAGATCGGGCGTGAGGATGCCCACTTCGAGCCCCGTGGCGCCGAGCGCCACGCCGACGAGCACGCCGAGCCCGCGGCTCAGGCGCAGCGTGCCGGCGCGGCGGCCGCCGGTGGGCTGCCGCTCGCCGGTGGGCTCGAGCACGCCCTGCTCCAGCATGCCGGCCACCGCGGCGTTGGCGCGGCTCTTCGAGAAGGACGATCCGCTGGCCAGCGCCTCGCGCGAGATGCGGCTCGACCAGAACACGTGGTCGAGCAAGGTCATCTCGTTCGGCGACAGCTGCTTCCAGCGATCCATCGTCTCCTCGGCGGCGCCGTGACGGGCGCTCTGTGACGCGGATCGTAGGTGGCCGAATTCGGCCTGACAAGTGTCAACTTTGACCCGATTTGGTCCGAACGAATTCTCATCGGCTTGTGTGTTTCGGTACAAGTACATGCGCTTCGCGTGTCGCGCCGTGCACGACGCCCGGCAAAACATAGACTTTCATCCGTTGGCAGGCGGGGACGACCTGCCTGGAGCGTTTCGGTCGTGCTGTTCAGATCTTTCGTGGCCGCCCTGTGGGCTGTGATGTCGGTGTTCGCTGGCTGGCTCGCCCTCTGGCTGCTCGCCGCGCTCGAGCTCCCCTCCGTGCTGCAGCAGCACCATCCGTTCATCGAGCCGCCATCGAGCCAGTTCGAGCAGACGCGGTCCATGTTCCTCGCGGCCCTGGCCCTGACCGGTGCGGCCTGGGGCGCGCTGCTTCCGGCGCGAGCCCGCTATTCCGAGCGCAAGCTGCGCGAGCTCGAAGCCACCGCCTACACCATGGCCTGCCTCTGGTCGCTACTGGCGGTGATGATCCTCACCATCACGGTGCTCGACGACCGGTCGATCTGGCTCTTCAGCGTGTTTGCGCTGCTGGGCGCCGTGGGCTGGCTGCGGAGCCGCCGCGGGCCTGCGCCTGCTGGCCGTGATGCTGGTGCGCAGCCGCCGCGGCCGGGAACTGGCAGCGGCCCGCGTTGCCGAATCGGTCGCGCCCCGCCTGCCGATGGGGCAGCGGCCGCTCGCCGATCGCGTCGAGTAGGCCTCCCTCTCCCGCGCTGCGGGAGAGGGAGAAGCGGCTCTAGAACGCGTCGTCCGCCCCCTCTTGCGCCGACCCCTTCTGCTTGCCGTCCAGCATCACGGCGTTGATCTCCGCGCCGAAGATCAGCGTGGCAGCGCTCACATAGAGAAAGACCAGCGTCGCGACGAGCCCCGCGAAGCCGCCGTACACCAGCGCCAGCTTCCACGCCGAGCGCAGCACGTGCGAGAGCAGCATGGCCGCGCCGAGCCACATCGCCGCCCCCACGATCGCCCCCGGCAGCACCGTTCGCAGCCGCTGCCGGATGTCGGGCAGCCAGCCATAGAAGAACGCATACAGCACCACGAGCACGACGAAGGCAAGGCCATAGCGCACGCCGTCGCGCAGCCACACCGCGTTCGGATCGGCGTCGGTGGCCTGCTCGAGCAGCTTCCACGCGTAGGGCAGGATCACCACGGAGCTGAAGACGAACACGCTGCACAGGGTGCCCACCACGGTGAACAGCGTCACCTTGATGCGCGCGCGCCAGAACGACATGCCGCGCTCCACGCCGTAGGCCTTGTTGAGCGCCGTGCGGATCGCGAGCGTGCCCGACGACGCCGTCCAGAGCGTGACCACCATGCCCACCGCGACGAGGGCACGGTTGCGCTGGCTCAGCACCTCTTCCACGGCGGGCTGCAACGCATGCGCCACCACCGCCGGCAGGTATTCCATGATGCGGCCGGCCAGTTCGGCCGCCGTGCCCGGCTCACCGATGAAGGCCGCCGTGGCGGACACGAACAGCAGCAGCGGGAACATCGACAGCAGCGTCGAGAACGCCACGCTGCCGGCCTGGTTCGCGCTCTGGTGGAGCACGTAGTTCACGACCGCCCGCACAACGATACGCACGGCGGGAATCCTGTCGATGAACCGCCGCACGGGGGTCATGGTCAGCCCCATTGGAGCTCCCGGATGCGCGCCTCGACTCGCTCTCCCTTCGACCACGAGCTCGCCCACCGCGACCGGCAGCCGGAATCTGCGCGGCCCGGCGCTGCCCGGATTGACGTAGAGCACACCGTGGCGCTCCTCCACCCGCGGCTGGTGCGAGTGACCGGAGACGACCACCCGCACGCCCTCTGCCGCAGCGTCGATGGCCAGCTCCGACAGGTCATGGATCACGTAGAGCCTGACGGCGCCGCACTGCACGACCGCCGCCTCGGGCAGATGCCGGGCCCATTCGTCCCGGTCGTTGTTGCCGCGCACCGCGGTCAGCGGCGCCAGCGCGGCGAGGTCTTCCAGGATGCGGAGGCTTCCGATGTCGCCGCCATGCACGATGTGCTGGCAGCCGCGCAAGTGCTCGCGCGCCTCGGGCCTCAGCAGGCCATGCGTGTCCGAGATGAGGCCGATGCGCAGGCGGCGGGCGTCGAGCGTGCGAGGGGCCATCCGCGCTTCAAGGCAACCGGCGTGCCGAAGCGGCCATGCGGCGACGTCACGGTCAGGGCAGTGGCGGCAGCGCGGCGACGGCCGCGCCCGGCTCGGGCGGCGTGCCCGCGACGTTGAGCACCATCGAGATCATCGCGAAGTAGCCGGCGAGGCCCGACGAGGTCGATCACGCCCTGCTCGCCCAGCCGGGCCACGCAGGCCGCGTAGGTGGCATCGCTCACGCCGTGGTTCGCGGCCAGCTCGACGCTGAAGTCGTAGACCAGCGCCTCGTCGTCCGACATGTCGCCGGGCCGTCGCCCCTCGCGCAGCGCCTCGATCGTCGCGGCGCTCGTGCCGGCCTTCAGTGCCAGCGGCACGTGCACCGCCCACTCGAACTGCTGCGTCCAGGCGCGCGCGACGACGAGCGTGGCGAACTCGGACAACCGCGGCGGCAGCGAGCTGTCGAAGCGCAGGTACTCGCCCACCCGCTGCAGGCGCGACATCAGCTCGGGGCTGCGCATCAGCGGAATGAAGGGGCCCTTCACGCCCTTGCGCGGGCCGGCCCGCAAGGCGTCGGCCGCCGCGCGCTGCGCGTCGTTCATCGCGTCGTCCGGGATGGGGGGCATGCGGTCCATGGGCATCAGACACCTCCACGCTGGTCGGGCCGCAGGCACTGCTCGGCGCTCACGAGCACGGCGCCCGTGCTGCACTGCTCGTAGCCGCTCGCCTCGAACGTCACTTCGCCGATCGGCCAGTTGACCACGATGCGCCACAGCTGCGCCACGTAGCCGTCACGCTCCTCGAACTGCCGCTCGACGGAGTGGATCGAGAACGGTGCGAGGGCCGCCGTGGCCGACGCGTAGTCGAGGGCGATGCGCAAGTGGGTGACGTCGATGAAGCGCAGCAGCGCCGGAACGATGCGGAACTCGATGCCGTGCGGCGCCTTCAGCCACTCGAGGATGTAGTCGAGGTCGAGCAGCAGCTCGCCCTCGCCATGCCGGCCCTCCCGGATCGAGAACCCATGGACATGGTTGTCGTGCCAGGACATCGCGCCGAACTGCTCGTGGGTCCACCGGATGGGCTTCATGCGGCCGGGCCCGTGTGCCGAGTGTGAGGCCTTTTCGCTGATGCATCATCGCGGCAACCCAGGAGAACGCCCGATGAAAGCCGCCTGCTACGAACGAACCGGCCCGGCAGCCCAGGTGCTGCAGCTCGTCGACCTGCCCGACCCGCGCCCCGGCCCGGGCGAAGTGCGCGTGCGGCTGCAGTGGTCGGGCGTCAACCCGTCGGACGTGAAGTCGCGCGCCGGCCTGCGCAGCCCGGTGATGCCGTTTCCGCGCGTGGTGCCGCACAGCGACGGCGCGGGTGCGATCGACCAGGTCGGCGAGGGCGTGCCCGCGTCGCGCATCGGCGAGCCCGTGTGGGTCTGGAACGCCGCCTGGGGCCGCCCGCACGGCACGGCCGCCGAGTACGTGACGCTGCCCGCGCGCCAGGCGGTGCCGCTGCCCGAAGGCGTGGCGCCGGAAGCCGGCGCCTGCTTCGGCATTCCGGCGCTCACCGCGCTGCACGCCGTGCAGGGTTTCGGCGGCGTCCAGGGCCGCACGGTGCTGGTGGCCGGCGGCGCGGGCGCCGTCGGGCACTACGCGGTGCAGTTCGCGCGGCTGCTCGGCGCGCGCCAAGTGCTCGCCACCGTGAGCAGCGAGGCCAAGGCCGAGCTCGCGCGGCAAGCCGGCGCCGAGGCCGTCATCGACTACCGGCGCGAAGACGTGGCCGCGCGCGTGCGGGCCTTGACGCAAGACCGCGGCGTGGACCGCGTGATCGAGGTCGATGCTGGCGGCGAACGCGCGCCTGGACGCCGAGATCGTGGCAAAGGCGGGCGACATCGTGGTCTACGGCAGCGGCGCCCCGGAGTTCACGCTGCCCTTCTTCCCGATGATCTCGCGCAACCTGACGCTGCGCTGCTTCATCGTCTACCACCTCGCCGACGACGATCGTGCGCGCGCCGAAGCCACGCTGGCGCGGCTGCTCGGCGAAGGCCGGCTCGTCCACAACATCGCCGAGCGCCTGCCGCTGTCGGAGATCGTGCGCGCGCACGAGCTGGTGGAGAGCGGCCGGGCTCGCCGGGAACGTGGTGTTGTCGGTCGGCGCGTAGCCGTCACGCGCAGGCGATGCTGACGCGCAGCGACATTCCCGCCCGCCTCGATCGGCTGCCGTGGTCCCGCTGGCATTGGCGCGTGGTGCTGGCGCTCGGCATCGCATGGGTGCTCGACGGGCTGGAGGTCACCATCGTCGGCTCCGTCGGCAGCGTGCTCGAGCGCCCGGACACGCTCGGGCTCGCCGCACAGCAGATCGGCTGGGCCGGGTCCGCCTACGTGGGCGGTGCGGTCATCGGCGCCCTCGTGTTCGGCCGGCTGGCCGATCGGCTCGGCCGCAAGCGGCTCTTCCTGCTCACCTTGACCGTGTACATGGGCGCCACGGTGGCCACGGCGTTCTCGACCGGCTGGGCGACGTTCCTGCTCTTCCGCTTCGCCACCGGCATCGGCATCGGCGGCGAGTACGCGGCGATCAACTCCGCGATCGACGAGCTGATTCCGGCGCGTGTGCGCGGGCGCGTGAACCTGGCGATCAACGGCAGCTTCTGGATCGGCGCGGCGCTGGGCGCGGTGCTGAGCCTCGTCCTGCTCGACGAGCGCGTGCTCGGCCCCGGCCCTGGCTGGCGCGCCGGCTTCCTGCTCGGCGGGGTGCTCGCCGTGGCCATCCTGCTCGTGCGCCGCCACGTGCCGGAGAGCCCGCGCTGGCTGCTCGCGAACGGCCGGGCCGACGAGGCCGAGCGGGTCATCGCGCAGATCGAGGAGAGCGTCGTCAAGGAGCGCGGGCATCCGCTCGACCCGCCGCCGCCGCACGACGGCATCGCGTATCGCCAGGCAAGGCGTGCCGACGCTGCGCGAGGTGATGCACGTGCTGCTGAAGCGCTACCCGCAGCGCAGCGTGGTCGTGCTCGCGCTGATGATCTCGCAGGCGTTCTTCTACAACGCGATCTTCTTCACCTACTCGCTGGTGCTCACGCACTTCTACGCGGTCGACGCCGCCAAGGTCGGCCTCTACATCCTGCCCTTCGCCGCTCGGCAACGTGCTTGGGCCCCTGCTGCTCGGGCCGCTGTTCGACCGGCTCGGCCGCCGCGTGATGATCACGGCCACCTACGCGCTCTCGGGCGTGGGCCTGCTGCTCACGGGCATCGGCTTCGTGTCGGGCGTCCTCGACGCGACCACGCAGACGCTGGCGTGGTCGGTCGTTTTCTTCCTCGCATCGGCCGCCGCGAGCTCGGCGTACCTCACGGTCAGCGAGGTCTTCCCGCTCGAGATGCGGGCGCTGTCGATCTCGATCTTCTACGCCATCGGCACCGGCGCCGGCGGCTTCGCCGCGCCGGCGCTCTTCGGGGCGCTCATCACCTCGGGCAGCCGCGCCAACGTCTTCATCGGCTATGCCCTGGGTGCCGTCCTGGTGCTCGTGGCCGCGGCCATCGCGTGGCGCTACGCCGTGGCCGCGGAGCGGCGGCCGCTGGAGCACGTGGCGCCGCCGCTGGGGGCGGAAGACCGATGAGCCGCGTTCACGCCAGCATGAAATCCACCGCGGCCTGCGCGTGCAGCGCCGTGGTGTCGAGCAGCGGCACCGGCGAGTCCTCGTCCCGCACCAGCAGCGTGATCTCCGTGCAGCCGAGGATCACGGCCTGTGCCCCGCGCGCGCACAGCCCCGCGATCGCTCGCCGATAGGTCGCGCGCGAGTCGTCGGCCACGATGCCCGCGCACAGCTCTTCGTAGATGATGCGGTGCACTTCGTCGCGTTCGGGCGCCGACGGCACGAGCACCTCGAGCCCGAAGCCGCGCTCCAGCCGCTCGCGGTAGAACGTTTCGGCCATCGTGTAGCCGGTGGCCAGCAGGCCCACCGTGCGCGCGCCGGCATCCGCCGCCGCGCGGCCCGTCGGGTCGGCGATGTGCAGCAGCGGCAGCGGCACGGCCGCCTCGATGCGATGCGCCACCTTGTGCATGGTGTTCGTGCACAGCACGAGCCCTTCGGCGCCGCCCGTGCGCAGGCGCTGCGCCACGTCCACGAGGATGCCGGCGGCATCGTCCCAGCGCCCGTCGCGCTGGCAGGCCTCGATGCGGCCGAAGTCCAGGCTGTACAGCAGCATCTCGCCCGAGCGCAGCGGCCCCAGCCGGTCGCGCACCCCCTGGTTGATCAACCGGTAGTACAGGGCGGTCGATTCCCAGCTCATGCCGCCGATCAGGCCGAGGGTCTTCATCGCCGGGATGCTACCGGCAGGCGAGCGATCAGCCCAGGGGCGGCGGATGCGGCAGCGGGCCGGCCGGCGGCGGCAGGCGCTCCGGCGTGTCGTCCGGACGAGGCGTCGGCGGCAGCGGGAACGGGCTCACGGGTTCGGGAGGAGGATCGGCGTTCATGGGTTGTCCGAGGCAACGCGCATACCCGAATGAGCCAGGAATCTGCCGCGCAGACTCCTGGCGCTCCGCACCCGCGCCTTGCTGCTGGACCCGCTCAACACTGCTTCGCCTGGTTGAACGCGGCTTCGCACAACGATCCCGAGATTCTGCGTAGTCGGCGAGCATCACAGGATGGTCGTGCAAAGACCGTGAACTGGAAGCGTTGCGGACGGGGGTTCGATTCCCCCCAGCTCCACCGAAGCCCTCGCTGAGGGCTTCGGTGGGGCTGACCTGGTTTCGACGTGGCGGCGGAAGGCAAGCGGACGGCCCGAGAGGTGACCGACGTAATCGGCACAAATCCATAAACGCCAACCAAGACGTTTATCACGTCCAGGCATACGGTTAATCACCGGCAGCCTTGACCGGGTCCCGCCCGCCGCCTGGGAACAGAAAGGCGGGCACCAGATCTTGACAGTCTGTCGTTCGCAGGCAGCAACCGGCCTCGATGAGGCGCCGGAGCGGAACCGGCACTACGGGCAGCCAGGCTGCCCGTTTTCATTGAATACGGTGATCGTCGGACGACTACCGCGATGCGGGCTGTGGCGCCGCTGATGCCATCGGCCGCCGGATCAGGCGCCCGTGGCGACCGCCACCAGCGCGGCGCCGTACAGCACCATGGCGAGCACGATGCAGCGAAACGGCACGCTGAACCAGTAGGTGCGCCCAAGGAAGGCGTAGCCGCCGAGCGTCGCGAGGCCGACCAGCATCAAGTACCACGACTGGAACAGGAAGGCGCCTTCGCGCAGCGCCAGGTAGCCGTACACCGCGCCGAAGAGCATGGCGCCCAAGCTGTGGCTCGCGTTGAACCCGATCCAGCACTTCCACATCGTCGTCTGGCGGGTCAGGACAGGCGACACCTGCTGCATCGCCGCCACGAGCTTCGCATCGCGCGGATGAAGCTTCACGCCACGGAACGTGTACCAGAGATGGATCAGCCCAAGCGCGAGCACGATGCCGGCGGCGCCGGCCACCAGGAGCGGCGCGAGGGTGCTGCTCATGTCACGGAGGTCAGGCCGCCGCTGCGGCGTGCAGGCCCCGGCGCTGCGTCGCGGCATGTGCCACGGCCATGACGACCGGCAGCACGAGTTCGGGAATGAGATAGCCGAGCCACACCGCCGCGGGCTCCGGCAGCCCGACCTGGCTGATCGACACCAGCCGTCCGATGCCGGCCAGGAACACGCCGAGCGCGATCAGGTACACGAGCGTGCCCTGCTGCCGGATGGTCACGGCCGTCCACAGGCTGATGAACCCCATGGAGATGTAGACGCCCGCCATGAAGCGGTGCACGTTGTCGAGCCGCGGCGACGTCTCGGGCTGGCCCAGGAACATCTGCAAGGAGCCGCCGAACAGCGAAATGGCCGTGACGAGGAAGAGGCAGATCTGCACGACGCGCTGGCTGAGGAGCATGGGCGATGGCGTGGGCATTCGATCTCCTGGTGTGGCGGGCGCAAGGTTCAGCCGCGCGGCGCGTGCCAGAGCGTACACGCACTCCACGCAGGTCTCGCCACGGAACATCGCGTGGCGCTCCTCCTGCTTTTGCATGCCCACCCGCTCGAGCAGCGCCACCGAGGCCACGTTGCGGGCATCGGTGATGCCGAGCACGCGCTCCACGCCCGTGCACTCGAAAACGAGCCGCAGCGCCTCGCGCACCGCCGCCGTCGCCAGCCCGCGACCCTGGGCCGGGCGCGCCAGCGTGAACCCGATCTCGGCGTGGAGCGCATCGTCGGACAGGAAGAGCCCGATGTCTCCCACCAGCGCCGCCTGATGCGGCTGCGCGATGCCGATCTGCGCCCACTCGCCGGGGCAGAACAGCGCGACGCTGCTCATCTCATCGAGGAACGCGAGGGCCTGCGCGTCCGACAGAGCCGACCAGCCCTGGTAGCGGCCCAGCTCGGCGTCGGTGCGATAGGCCTGGAACGCCGCCAGGTCCGCGGCGCCCAGGCGCCGGAGCACGACGCCGTCGCCGAACCGGGGCAAGGGATCGTCGGCGGGGCGCATGCCGGGCGCTCAGGCGGCGAGTTCGCTCGCCGCGAGCGTGTAGTCCATGCGATAGAGCGCGGTGGTCACGTCCACGGCGCCCTGGTCGGCGAACCCGCGGCCGCTCAACTCGGCTTGCGCCACGGCGGCCAGGTCGCTCTCGCTGTAGGCCGTGGCCAGCAGCGCCCAATCGACGCCACCGTCGGCGCCCCGGATGCGCTGCTCGCGGGTCATCGCCGGGGCTTATCGCCCCGCGAAGCACGTGCACGCTGCCCAAACCCGGCCGCTGTGGAAGCACGGCCGTGATGTCCTGCCGCAGCCACTCGACCAGCCGCGCCTCGCCGCCCGGCCCCGGCTTGAAGCGCACCAGCAGCCCGACATGGCCCATGCCGACCCCGGCGCTGGCGACGACCGAGCAGAAGCCACGCCTCATGCCCTGGTAGTGGGGCATCATCTTCGCCGTCCAGGGCGTGGGGTGGTTCAGGCGCTCGAGATACGGCTTCGGAGGACAGCGTGTCGAGGTGCTCCACCTCGTACAGCACGAGGTACCGCGGCTGCCCTTGCAAGGCCACCCAGCGCGTTCCGCGCAGGAAGCCGGGGATCGACAACCGCTCCGGCAGGTGCTCGTGCGTGTGCCAGTGGTCGTGTTCGGCGATGGCCTCCGGCGCGATGTCGAAGGTCAGGAGCGCGGCAGCGGCACCGAGCAGCACGAGCGGGTCTTTCGCGTCACGCCATGGCCGCGCCGACGACCCTGCGCACGGGGATGCCTTCGGGATCGAAATCCTCCAGGCAGAACACGTTGATGCCGAGGTGGTCCGGCGTGACGCGTTTCCGATGGAATGGATAGATCCCGCAGGTCTTGCAGAAGAAGTGCCGGGCCGTGCGGGTATGGAACTGGTATTCGCTCAGCGATTCTTCGCCCGAGAGCAGCCTGAAGCGGCTCTCGTGAACCTTCACCATCAGCGCGTTCTTCCTGCGGCAGATCGAGCAATCGCACATCGTCAATTCCGGGAAGTCGGTTTCCGCCTCGAATCGGACGGCGCCGCAATGGCAACTGCCTTGGTATTTACGCAGCGGACGATGGCCCATGGCGCAGAGTATCTCGCAACGAATCTATTTCGAGATCGATCGGGTCCTGCCCGCGTAGTGCCGGGCGCGCTCCTCATCGCCCTTGGCTTTGTAGAGCAATTCCAGCTCCTCGAACACATAAGCCTTCGGAGCACCCGCCGCATCGCTCTCGCGCTCGACGCGCAATTGGATCGCGAGCGCGTCGTCGATCCGGTTCAGAGCTCGCAGCGTGCGCGCCACCTGCCAATGGGCATCGCGTGTCGACCGCGGGTCGGTCCCCTGCTCGTAGAGCGCCAATGCCCGCTTGAACTGCTCCAGCGCCTCGCCATGGCGCCCGAGGTCGCGCAGCGCTTCGCCGAGATTGCTGCGTATGGAGGGTTCCCAGCGCTTCGCGCTCGCCTGGTCCGACGCCTCCACCAGGGCCAGTGCCTGCTGCGTCCATCGGAGTTGATCTTCGGGCGCCGTATCCACGAACGGGAACATGTGGAGGGCGTCGATGGCCATCGCGTCGAGCCGGGCCTGCCGGGCGATCTGCAGCGCGCGCGAAAAAGCGTCGCGCGCCAGACGCTTCGCCTCGGCCGTCTGCGTTTCGGGCGGGTGCTGGTGAGAGGCATACGTGCGCCCGAGCTCCAGCCAGTACCGCGTTTGCGCCTCCGGCCCCGCCGCATCGATCTTTCCCTCCACTTCGCCGAGCAGCTCGCGCGCCCGCGCGAAGTCCTTGCGAAAGACGTACGTTCGCGCAACTTGCGTCTGCAGGATCAGGGCATCGTCTCCCGTGGCCGATTTCATCGCGGCTCGAAAGCGCTCCTCGCTGAGCGCGGGGCGGGCGTGATCCCACAGCGGGGCGACATCGATCGCTCGAGCCGATCCGGCAACGATGAGGAGCGCCCCGGCGAGAAAGCGTTCAGGCCACATCGGAGGATTCCGTTCGCGCCCGCTCCAAGGCGGCCAGGCCGTCGAGCTGCCGCTGCAGCACGGCGCGCACGGCGCCATCGGCTTGGCCGCGGCCCGCCTTCGTGCCGCTCGGGCTGAACTGGCCGGCAAGCGCGAGGTGCGCGTACCCGTGCACCACGGACCAGATGCCGACCAGGGCCTCCCGCTGGGCCGCATCGAGCGGCGTGCCGCGCGGCACGCCGAACAGATCGCGCACGCCGTTTTCCAGCGCCGTGAAGGCGGCATGCGAAGCGCGTTCCAGTTCGGGGCCGCACGCGACGCCCGCGCGGAACATCAGCCCGAACCGGCCCGGGTGCCTGCGCGCGAAGGCGACGTACTCCACGCCCTGCTCGCGCAATCGCGCGCCCGGGTCGCTTCCGCCGCGCGCGTTGCCCGCTTCGAGGGCCGCCGTCAGCCCCTCGAACGCCAGCGTGGCCACCGCTTCCAGCAGGCCCTGCGCATCGCCGAAATGATGGGCCGGCGCGGCCGGGGACACGCCGGACCGGCGGGCCACCTCCCGCAGTGAAAAGCCTGCGACGCCGCGCTCGGCCAGCAAAGCGTCCGTCGCGTCGATCAAGGCTTGCCGAAGCGCGCCGTGGTGGTAGGTGTCGCGCTCGGCGCGCGGCGGATCAGGACGCTTGAGGCTCGGGGGCATGGACGAATTATCGGGTCTATCTTGACGATGTCAAAATCGATGGTTATGCTGTATGTGAACGGTGTTCAGATTTCGGAGATCCACCATGCCCCTGTCCCCCGACGCGCTCTTCGGCGCCGCCAACTGCTGGCGGCCGTGGGTTGGCTGCTGCTGGCCGTTGCGCCGGCCACGGGCCGCTGGGCGCCCGCGCTGCGGCGGCTCAGCGGCATGGCGCTGCCGCTGGTCTTCGCGGTCGCCTACGTCGTCCTGCTGGCGTTGAACTGGGGGCCCGGCGGCTTCTCCTCGCTGGCGCAGGTCGAGGAGCTGTTCAGCGTGCGTGAGCTGCTGCTTGCGGGCTGGCTGCACTACCTGGCCTTCGACCTCTTCGTGGGCGGCTGGATTTCCGAGCGGGCCGCCCGCCTGCAGATGCCGTTCTGGCTGCTGTTGCCGATCCTGGCATTGACCTTCATGTTCGGGCCGGCAGGCCTGCTGGCGTATGCGCTGCTGCGGGCCGCCTGGCGCCGCACAGAGGCGCCCGCCGCGCCGGCAGCCGCCTGACCCCCTGGGAGCCACGCCATGAATCCTTCGCTCGACCTCTCCCCCTCGGCCGCCTGGATGTCGCTGCGTGATCGAGGCCCGTCGTGGGTGCTGCGCGAACTGCTGAAGCGCCACCGCATCCTCACGCTGTTCGGCATCGCGCTGCTGACGGCGATGGTGCCCACGGCGATCGCGCTCGGCCTGGACGATCGCATGTTGCGCGGCGTGAGCGTCTGGCTCAAGCCGTTGAAGTTCATGCTTTCGATCGGCGTGCTGAGCCTCACCACCGCCTGGTTCATCGGCCACCTGCCCAGGCACCATCGCCGCGGCAGGTGGGTCACCGCCGTTGCGGCGATGGTCATCGGCGCCGGGGCGTTCGAGCTGGCCTACATCACGGTGCAGGCCGCGCGCGGGCTCGGGTCCCACTACAACGTCACAGACACGTTCCACGCGGTGATGTACCCGCTGATGGGCCTGGGGGCGATCGTGCTCACCGCCTCGCAGCCGCTGCTGGCGTGGCTGCTGTGGCGCCATCCGGACGCGCGCATCCCGCCGGTCTACCGCGCCTCCGTGCTCGCCGGGCTGGTGCTCACCTTCGTGCTCGGCGGCGGCGTGGGCGCGCTGCTGTCGGGACTGCAGCCGCCGGCCGTGGCCGGCATGTCGTTCCTTGGTTGGTCGCCTTCCAGTGGCGACCTGCGGCCGGCACACTTCCTGGGCATTCACTCCGAGCATCTGCTGCCCGCGGCTGGCCTGCTGCTCGCGACATTCCTCCCAACTCGCGGCCGGGCCTGGCTTGCGGTGCTCGCGCTGCTTCACCTCATGGTCTTCGGCGCGCTCGTCGTGGTGGCCGTGTCGGCACGCTCGCCGGCTTGAAGGTTCGTGTCACTGCCGCGACCGCCGCGGCGACAAGAGCAGCGCCAGGACGACGAACACCGCCGGCAGCGGAATGGCCACGAGCGCCTTGTGCAGCCACGGCCATGCCAGCGGCGCTCGGGCCCATCGCAGCACCGCGGGCGTTCCGAGGTAGTTGATCGCGTCCATCACGCTGTACCCCGGCCACTTGCCGAACCGGATCCAGACGAAGCCCTCGAACATCAGCAGGCCGGCCGCGACGATCCAGCAAGCCCACACGAGAACGCCGCGCGTCATGCCCCTCATAAGGTGGCGTCGCCCGAGGTCCGGATGCCTTCACCCTCGTAGTCGTACGCCCAGAGCACGCCGTAGCGCCGGCATGCCGTGCAATTGCAAGCCGTCGCACCCTCCGGCTGACCGGCGAATTGCCAACGAACAGCGCCACACAGGCAGGATCCTTCAATCATCTTCCACTCGCGTTCAAGCCTCGCGCTTCAGGATCGCCTTCGATTCGTTGAAGTCGATGGGCGCGGATGTGTGCTCGTGAACGATCCGCAGGTTGTGCCCGCTCGTGCGCAGCACCCAAGTGATCCGGTTCTGCATCGACCGCAGCTGCTCGCCGCCCGCGGAGACACCCGCATACGTGACGATCGCGCTGACCATGGCGAGCTCCGGCCCACCCAGGCTTCGAACGTCGTCGAACGTCACCTTCACGGTTTCGGTGCCCAGGGAAGTGAACCAGCCCTCGACCGCCACTTGCCAGGCCGCCGCCCCTTCGTGCAACCACACCCCCCACGCATCGAACACACGCACGTTCGGGTCGTACAGGTGCATGAAGGTCTTGACATCCTTCGAGAACACGGCTGATGCGTACGACTTCAGCACGCCGGCGATCGACTTCTCCATGTCATTCAATTCGGCTCTCCGATGGATTCTCCATAAGTTACCACTGCTGGGCCTGGAGCATGGCCGCCATCTTTTGATGGATGAGGTTGACGGCCTTGAGCGGACGAACCAGCACCTTGAACTCGACGACCTTCCCTTCGGCATCCCACTTGAGCATGTCGACGCCGTTCACGGCGATGCCGTCGATGTCTACTTGAAACTCCAGCACCGCGTCGGAAGGACCGACGACTTCCCGCACGTATCTGAAGGACTCGTTGAAGAACACGTGGAACGCGGCAGAGAGGTACCGAGCGGTGATGGCCTTTCCGACTTGCGGCGCATGGACGACAGGCGAGTGGAAAACTACGTTGTCTGCGAGAAGCCGCTCGAGGCCTTTGGCGTCTCGTGAATCCACGAGTGCATGCCAGGTAGCCAGCGTGTCGATTGCCATTGCGATCTCTCCATGGATGTGGGTCTTGCCTGTCGCCTATTTCGCTCGCCTCGCCCTTGCCTTTGCGCCGGATGCATTGAGGTCGACCGCGGCACGGATGAGGGTCTTGAACGCTTCCGCGTCCATCTCCTCGCCTTCATGAATGTCGATCGCGCGCCGCACGTTCCCGTCGAGACTCGAATTGAAGAGCTTGGCCGGATCCTTCAACGAAGCGCCCTTCGCGAAAGTCAACTTCACGACCGACTTGTAGGACTCGCCGGTGCAGATGATCCCGTCGTGCGACCACACGGGCGTGCCCATCCACTTCCATTCTTCCACCACGTCCGGCTCTGCCTCCCTGATGAGCTTTCGCATCCTGCTCAAGGTCTCCCCGCGCCAGTCGTGAAGGTCGGCGATTCTCTTGTCGATCAGCTCGGAGGCCGACAACTCGCCCTCCGGCGAATCCGACTTCGTCATGCTTTTCTCCTGGAACGGTGTCCTGCAGCCAGGACGTGAAGCAACTCGAACACGCTGCAGACGACAGGCATGGTCTCGCTGGGTCGACGACCGATGCGCTGGCACTCCCGCGAGAAGAATGCCCAGTGTGCCTTGCGCCAGTATTCGAGGGAACCATCACCCTCGCCTTCGATGGCCGCGTACTCGGCAGTGACCTCCCCGTAGGGCACGACCTGGACGCTCGCGATTCGAGTGATGAGCGCAGGTTGGCTGCGGTGGTCCACCACGACCTCGATCTCGCCCACCGCGGGCATGCTTTCGTTGTCTGCTTCCATGGCCCAAAGGAGACCCGTGCCCGCACGCTTGCGGCCTGAACGAATGAGCGCGAGGAGTTCGGCCGAAAGTTGCGGCGAGTCACCGTACGCGCCGACGCGCACGGGGCCCGGCGGGACGTCGATTCCCCGTGCAGCGAGCTCGGCGACGACGGCCGATGGAGACGGAAGCGGTTCCATGCGGGGCGTAATAGTCCGACCAGCACCGTCATTGCACCAAGGTTCGGTGCCGGGCAGCATCTGATCTGATGGAGTGCGCACCCGCTTGATGGTGTGCACCAACGGAGATGGTGCACACCATGAAGGATCAAACAAGAGGTTCGTCGCGAGGCCGGCGGCAGCATGAACGGGCGTTCAAGGACGAACTGATCGCGCAGAGCCTGGCCCCCGGTGCGTCGGTCGCAGCGATCGCGATGAAGGGCGGCATCAATGCCAACCTATTGTTCAAGTGGCGACGTGAGCGCGTCAAGGCGATGGCGGCGTGCGCTCCGTCTGTCGCGACATTGCTGCCGGTGTGCGTGATTCCGGAAGCCACCTCCTCATCGACCGCACAGCCGACCGCGCCTGTCGGCGCTGCGGTCAACCTAGCTTCGAGTCCGGGCGTCATCGAAGTCGAGATCGCCGGCGCCCTGTTGCGGCTTCGTGGCACGGTTGACGAGACGATGTTGAACAGTGTCTTGCGCGCGCTGCGCCACAGCGCATGATCGGCCCCCGCGCCGGAACGCGAGTGTGGCTTGCCGCTGGCGTGACGGACATGCGCTGCGGCATCGACTCGCTGGCAGCGAAGGTCCAGATGGCGCTGACGCAGGATCCGTTCAGCGGCCACGTCTTTGCATTCCGTGGTCGTCGAGGCGACCTGGTGAAGTTGCTGTGGAGCGATGGCGACGGCATATGCATGTTGACCAAGCGACTTGAGCGGGGCCGCTTCGTCTGGCCGCAGGCCGACAGCGGGAGTGTCTCGTTGAGCGCTGCGCAGCTCGCGATGCTGCTCGAAGGAATCGATTGGCGACACCCTGAACGCACGTGGCAACCACGCATGGCGGTGTAGCCGAGACCGCGATGGTTGACGGGACAAGTCCCGTTGCGAGGCATGCTCACGGCCGGCAAAGTCATGCCCATGACATTCGCGGAACTCGTGGCCAGCAACGCTGCATTGAGCGGTGAGGTCCGGCGCTCGCACGAGGCCTTGAAGATGGCGCAGTTGACCATCGACAAGATGAAGGTCGAACTGGCGTACCTGAGGCGCATGAAATACGGCCGCTCCAGCGAGAAGCTCGAGCATGCTCAGCTCGAACTCGTGGGCGGCCAGGTTGCATCGCCGGTGGTTGAGCCGCCCGCCGATGCCGACTCGGATGACGGATTGAAGTCCAACGTGACATCGCTCGACAGGGAGCGCAAGAAGCGCGAGTTCAAGACCAGGCCGGGGCTGCGCGAGTTGCCTGCGCACCTGCCGCGACGCACCGTCGTCCACACCCCGCAAGGCGCATGCGGCTGCACGGCCTGTGGCGGTGGCCTGCGGGAGATTGGTCAAGACGTCTCGGAGGTTCTGGACTACGAGCCGGGCACCTTCCACGTGGTGCGCCACGTGCGCCCGAAGCTGGCCTGCGCGGGCTGCAGGACGATCACGCAGGCGTTGGCGCCGACCCGACCGATGGACCGGTGCATGGCCGGCGCGGGTCTGCTCACGCACATCGCGGTGAGCAAGTTCGCCGATCACGTTCCGCTGTACCGGCTGTGCCAGATCTATGGCCGCGACGGTGTCGAGATGAGCCGCTCGACCATCACCGACATGGTGGGCAACTGCGGCCTGTTGTTGACGCCGCTGGCCGACGCCGTCGGACGCTACGTGCTGAAGGCCGAGAAGGTCCACGGCGACGACACGCCGATCCGTGCGCTGGGTGGCAAGGGCGAGAAGGCGCACACGGCGCGGCTGTGGGTCTACGTTCGCGACGATCGCCCCAGCGGGGACAAGGCGCCGCCGGCGGTGTGGTTCCAATACTCGGCCGATCGCAAGGGCGAGCACCCGGCGCGGCACCTGTTGAACTACAGCGGCATCCTGCAAGCCGATGCGTACTCCGGATACAACGCGATCTACAAAGAGGGTCGGATCCTTGAAGCTGGATGCTGGAGCCACGCGCGCCGAAAGCTATGGGACATCCACGTCAAACAGAAGCGCCTGCCGGGGACGCTGGCGCACGAGGGCTTGGTGCGGATCGGCGAGCTGTTCAAGGTCGAAGCAGAAGTGAACGGGCGATCGGCGCTTCGGCGAAGGCGAATGCGCCAGGCCCGCACGGCACCGGTGTTGAATGAATTGAAGTCCTGGATGAGCGAGACCTTGGCGCAGGTGTCGGCGAAGTCGCCGATGGCGTTGGCGATCGGCTATTCCTTGAGCAACTGGACGGCACTGACGAACTTCGTCGGTGACGGACGCATCGACGCGCACAACAATGCGGCTGAGCGCGCCCTGCGTGGCGTGGCAATGGCCTGCTCATAGTGCCCCACCTCTTCAAGTGCTTGAAAACATTGAGATCTGCTCGCCGTCGTCGATGCGACACGGGCGACTTGTTCGGGTCACCGCGTCGATGATCTTCTGATCCATCAACTCGGAGGCGCGGATCTGATACGGCGCGCACGGTACTACCTGCTCTGCGGGCAATAGTCCGTCCTTGATCAGGCGGCGAATGCGATGGTTGGTGACGCCCAGCTGGGCGGCAGCTTCGCGACATGGTCAACCACTCGCCATCCTTCTGCGCCGAACGGTATGCACGGATGTCGTTGACCATGCGCACGGAGGCCACGCGATGCGCGGTCCACGACTTGCCCTGACCCGTGGGAAGGCCCATGCGGTTGAGCGTCGCGGCGATGTGCTCGTCGGACCACTTGGCCGCCATGCTGCGCATGACGGCCAACGCCTCATCCGGCGTACGGCAGCCGTGCTCGCCAGAGCGTGGCTTGGTCACCCGCACTTGCGAATGCTGTCCGCCGCGCCAGTGGATCGTGAGCACCACCTCGCGCCTCGCGTCGTCGACATCGGCGACGATGTCCTTGATGAGCGTGCGCAGCAACTGCTGGCGCGAGCGCATCGTCACGCCAGGTGCGTTCCATGCCGCTGCGAGATCCTCGGCAAGGCCGGACAAAGTCCGGTGCGGGCGCAGCGGACTGCTGCTGATCGAACTGCTTGCAGGCGCTGCTCGCAGGCCGCGCACACGCTGCAGCGTTGCTCTCCCAGCTCTTCTCGAGCTGCGCGGCGATCAGGCGGTTGTCCGGATCGCAAGCCGCATAGCGTCGTTCAGCGAGCTTCGCCTCATACCGCGCTTGCTGCAGGTCCAATTCCACGATGCGCCGTTGTTCGGCCTGAACTTCCATGTGCCTCCGCTCGGCCTGCATTGCCGCTTCGATCGCCAGCGGCTCTACGACGCGCAACAGCTCCCGCGAGACCGCCTCGTCGGGGCGCCGGCCCCCGAAGGTGAAGCATCGTGGCTGCGCCAAGCAGCAAGTTGGGGCGATCGCACCGGTACACCGCCTGACCGGATGCCGCGGCCCTACATAGGCCACGGTCAGACGCCGACCGCATCGTCCGCAGCACAGCATCCCGGCTAGCAAGGCCCGGCCGCCGCGCCCCGCCTTCACACCGTCCACTCTACCGTAGGCATTGACGGCCAGCTGCTTCTGGTTGCGCTCGAACTCGGCCCAATCGATGTAGGCCTCGTGGTGATCCTTGAGCATGACCTCCCACTGGTCGAACGGCTTGCCGTGGCCATAGCTCTTGCGCAGCCCGCCCTTCGACGAGGGTCGTGCGCTTCTCGCTCTTTGCCGTAGGCGTAGGCGCCTGCATAGAACGGGATTCTTGAGCACCGAGATCACGTTGCGGTAGCGGATCGGCGTCCAGTCGAAGCTCACCATCTTCTTGCCGTCCGAGGGCCGCGGGAAGTGAACTCCGTCGCGCGGGCAGCGACAGCAGCACCTGTCGGGCGCTGCCCAGCTTGCGAAAGCGCTCGAAGATCAGCCGGATGGCTTCCTGCAAGCCGCATGGTCCGGATCGAAGCCCAGGCCGATCTCGCGATGCCAGATGTAGCCGATCGGCACGCTGATGCGCAGTTCGCCGCGATGGGCCTTGGCGCGAGCGGCCTCGAACATGCGCGACTTGAGCACGCCGAGCTCGAACTCGCTGATGCTGCCCTTCATCCCCAGCAGCAGCCGATCGTTGGGCCGACACGGGTCATACACGCCATCCGGGTCGATGACCCGCGCCTCGACCAGGCCGCACAGTTCGAGCAGGTGATGCCAGTCGCGGCCGTTGCGCGCAAGCCGCGATGCGTCGAAGCACAAGACCGCGCCGACTTCGCCAGCGCATAACGAAGCGACGAGGCGCTCGAAGCCAGGCCGAGCGACCATGCCACTGGCGGAGCGCCCGAGGTCGTCGTCGATGACTTCGATGTGCGAAAGCCTCTGCCGGCGCGCATCCTCCACCAGGTCGTACTGACGGCGTTGGCTCTCCAGGTTGGTCTGGACTTGCGTCTGCGTGGACTGGCGCACGTAGACCACCGCCTTGCGCCGCAGCACGCCGGCCGGCAACAGGTCAGAGTTCGCCATCGTCATCCCCTCCCGCTTGCGGCCGGCGGCTTGCACCAGCAAGCTGGCCAGCTTGCGTGATCACGCTGGCCCGTTCGCTCGAGGTCAGATCCAAGAGCATCGGCTGACTCGAACGCTATGCACATCTGACGCGGCGCTGCTGGCTGCAGCGGGGCGGATGATCGACGGCACGGTCTTCGTGCAGGGCGACAAGGGCATGAGGTTCCTCTCATGGTGTTGTGAGCACCCGAGAGCTTCGTCGAAGCCCTCGCTGACACAGCAAAAGGTGCAGCTCGGTGAGCGCTTCCACCGAAGCCCTCGGAGGACCCAGTTCCATGCCCGTGCAGGATGCCGCGTTGAGCATCCACGCCGGCACGACGATGACGACGCCGGGCGAAACCTCGACGTGTACCACCTCACCTGTGGCCCGCTGCTCGCTGTACTGACGCTTCACGCGGCGTCCATACAGCGCGTGCCATCTTGTAGAAGACCTCGACTTCTTGCGCGACATGCGCAGAATGACCCCGTGATTGCGATCGGCAGAAAAAACTATCTCCACGTCGGCTCGGATGCGGGCGGCCACACCGCCGCGGTGATGTACACGTTGCTGGGCACGGCCAAGCTAAACGGGATCAACCCGCAGCGCTATCTGCGCCACGTCCTCGAGCGCATCGCTGACCAACCGAGCAACCGCATCGACGAGCTGCTGCCGTGGGTGGTTGCCGCCAAGTGGGCAGACGAGTCCAGCGCGAAGGACATGCCGCTGGCGGCCTGAGCGCAGACCCGGCGGGCGTCGGCAAAATGTGCGCATGCGCATCAAACTGATCGAAGATCTGCCGATGGCGACCAGCGCCGAGCTGTACCAGCTCAGCTGGGTCATCGAACAACTGTTGGCCGACCCGCGACGCATCGTCCAGGCGCGCGCGCAGTTGCATACCGGTCAGCAGATCCAATACCTCAGCTGGCACGACGGAAAGTTGCGCTCGGCGCGAGTCGTCGGGATGCACGGGGATCACGTGGCCATACACGACGAGGCCTACAGTAAGGCCTTCAAGGTGCACTATGCGGCGATCCTCACCGAGCCGACCGGCGCGCCGACTGAAAGTGGCTCAACACCAGCAGATGTCGAGCTCACCAAACCGACTCCGCCACCAGAGGTCGCCAGTCGCGCCGACTTCCGCGTCGGCAATCGTGTGACCTTCACCGACAAGCATCTGCAGCCCCGCGTCGGCCTGATCGTGCGCGTCAACCAACACACAGCCACGCTCGACTGCGACGGGCAGAAGTGGCGGGTCGCCTTCGAACTGCTTCGCCATCTCGTCGACGTCTGATCCGAGCTGGCCAGTCGACGGTGCTCGTCGGACTATTACTGCGGGGCAGTATGGAGGCCAATTCAGTCGAAGCGTCAGGCGTCGTCGCGGTTGCGCTTGCGGCGCCTCGGAGGGTAATACCACCAGGCGGCGAGCACCATGATGGCGAAGACCGTGTAGGTCACCGCGAAAATCCAGAGCGGGGCCTCGTAGAAGACGATTCGCTGCAACCAGTGCTCGATGAAGCTCGCCTCATAGCCGGAGCTGCCTGCTCGCACCCTCAGCCACGATTCCAACGTCGTGAGCGGGCACCGCTGCCCGAGCCAGGCCTGCGCAACGACGATGGCGATGGCTGCAAGATGCGCCAGCCGAAAACTCCAGTCGTTCACCCACCTCCAGCCAAGCCGGTTGCCGACCACGACGACCACGAGCCCTCCGACGACGAACAGCACAACGCCGAAGTGAACGACGAGCACGGCATCGGCAAGAAGCTGGTATGGCACAAGTGCTACTCGGTCACCCTCAGCCGCGCGACGATGTCCCGATACGCTGCGGTGATCAGCGCTTCGAGCGACAACGCGTCGAGAGCAAGCCCGGGCCTGACCTTCACGTGACGCATGGTCTTGCCGGTGCCCTCCAACAGACCCGCGGAGTCCGGCAGCACCGCGCCGTGGAAGAAGCCGACATTGACGTGGGCCGTGAAGGCGCCGACATAGGCGAACGGTGCGTCTTCCACGCAAACGGTGGCGTAGCCATCGTGCATGAGCTCTCGAACGTCACGGCCACACTGCCGCATCCGTGTGAACCATGTCCGCGCGACGGAGCCTATCTCGCTCGGCTGCGCATCGAGCCACTGATCAATGGCGGGATCTCGTTCGACTGCTCCAGAGAAGCGCAAAAGTGCGGGCACGGAGTGAGTATCCCTGGCGAAGCGCTTGACATTGTCTCCTTGCGAACCTGCAACCATACTGAACTCAGAAGTCTGACTTCCCGAAGCGGGGAATACCCTGGTTCGCCCCAGGCGGATCAAGCACTGATTCATCCAGCGGGAGAGGCTCACCGATCCAGGTTGCCAACGAAGTATGGTCGGCGACGTCATCGTCGGTGAGAGGATGGACCAGCGCCGTGAGTCCAGCCGCCTTGATCAGTGGAACGATCATCGGCAACGCATCCTTGAAGAAGTGAACCTCGAACTGGGGCTTTGGATGCGGTCCCACGCTCTTGTCTCGCATCTCGCCCACAAACAGCACGTCATCCACCCCTTTCGCGTTGGAAAACTGCTGATGAAGGCGCTCGGCGGTAGCGCGACTACCGGGCTCGAAGTAGATGTGAGCGTGATACGGCACGCGTTCCGTGGTCACTTGAACTCTCCTGTGGGTCTCGGCGGCACTCTTTGGCGGAACTGGCCCGGTTGGAAGTTGTTCAAACTGCGGAAGGGAGTCGGTGATCTCGTGCCAGGGTGCCTTCGAGCCGACGAAGACATGGCACAAAGGCCGGTTCACCGGGTCATCATCGAGCGCTCCGAGTGCCAGGCCCAGGACACGAGGCCTTTCGTCGAACTTGGTGATCAGGTTCGAGCCGCATACAGAACAGAACCCTCTGTGTTGACCGGGCGACGATTCGTAGTAGCGAACAAGTTCCTCGCCACTGACGAACCGAAACTCCGACGCCCGTACCTTGCCGCGCGCTCGGAAGGCTGAGCCGTGGGCCTTGCGGCACATGGAGCAGTGGCAATAGAGGAGATCGATGATGGCGCCATCAATCTCGAACGCCACGCCTTGGCAGAGACAACTTCCGCGTAGCACGTGTCCTCCTGATGGGGTTGGGCTGCATTCTCAGCGAAGCTCCCTTTCGCACCACAAGCTTGAGGCCGGACCAGACTTCGCTTACTGCACACACCTTCACGTCGACGAAACCCAGAGGCAGCGCTGCCTCGCGAATGGTGTCTTCGGTGACTGTCGTGGCCACCTTCGCCGACTTCTTCGGCCATGAGACCCAGAGCACCACCTTCGGGTCGAGTTCTCTTCGCAAAGTGCCAAGATGCTCGACAAGTTCCTCTTGCCGAGTGACGAAGAGCTGAACGATGTCAACGCTCGAACTAGCCCTGGACTCGAACACTACCCCAGCAGGCAGCGGTGCGAGAAGCTGCACGTAGCCTTCTGGCGCGCAGAGCAGCAGGAGACGGTGCGATTCCTTGACGCCGAGCTTCCTGGCCAGCGGCGTGCTCGAGTAGCCCACGGTACTGCGGTGCTCCATGTGGCCCAAGACTCCGGCTAGGGGGAAAGAACTTGCTCGCGCCCATCTTCGTTCCGCAACTTCAAGGAACTGATGGTCGCTTTGGACTGGAGAATCACGTACGTGTCTTTGGTGCCGGTTGGGCCCGCGAAGCTCAGACCTGAAGTGGGCTCGGAGGAGCCGATCTTGACCGAAGGACGCCCGCGTTCGGTGATGAGCCGCAGGAGAACGGTTTCGGCTTGATCCTCGCCGTTCGGCGACCTGCTGGAGGGCAGCACATTGATGCTTGCACGAACGCGGCCTTGCGTATCGACGATCTCGAGAGCACGACCGCGCAGCACCGGGACCTCGCCTTGCGCAAAAGCCGGACGGAGCTGTTGCGCGAGGGTGAGAAGCAGCAGGGCGAGATTGATCAAGGTGAGTGCAACAAGACTTCGCGGTGTCTTCATACGGTCTCCACGTTCGGAGTTAAGTGCCTGTTTCGGTGTACTCAACGTTTCCAATCCAGTTGCGCGTCCGCCTGGCCAGCCGCGCCTGCTCGCTCTCGCCCTCGAACGTGGCGAATGCTGGCCGCAGAAGCGAAGGGTCTACACCTTCAAATGCGTGGACGCTGACGACAGCGTAGAGGCGACCTTCGATCTCGGACGTGACCACAGGCACGACGCCGCACCTGGTACAGATGTGGAATGTGGCCGTCTTGGTGCCGAAGGCGTACTTTGAAACGCACGACGGCTCTGCGATCTCCACGCTGAGCGCTCCGGTGGGGCAAGAAGTCCAGACGCCACCGTGCTTTGTGCAAAACGAGCACGTGCAAGCCCGCGCCGGAATCTCCGTCGGCTCGGGCTGCCACTGGAGCGCAAATGAGATGTTCCCGCAGTGGCACTTGCCGGTAATGACCATGGTGCACCTCTCCGCAATGTGAAGCCCCATTCAGACATTGTGACGATCTCCCAACGGTAGTGGAAAGGGTTGGGCCTCACAGCCACCGTCGAACCCTTGACTTGTATGACGCGTATTCGGAACCATAGCGCGCGGACAGCGCCAGCTCCTCGGGCTTGACTTGAAACCGATCAATGTAGAGCGCGAACACAGGCACCAGAAGCAGGGCCAACCAGTTTGACAAGTACACGGCCCATGCAACCAGGTACAGCACAAGGCTGAGGTACATGGGATTGCGCGTGAGCCGATACACGCCATGGGTGATCAGCGCCGACGTGGCGCTGGGCTTGGTTGGGTTCATGGTCGTCTTTGCTCGCAGGAACGATGCCATGGCCGAGAACCCGAAAGCCACGCCAATCGAGGCGACAACGATGGCAACACCCATGCGAATGCCGAACGAAACGTCGACTGCCCCGCCCAGCAAGGACACGAGCCACATGACCAGGCCGAAGAGGAGCGCCACGAGAGGCGGAGGGATCTTCAGCTCGACCGAACCCATGACAGGTTAGCCCTCATTCTTGCCGCTCTGTTGCTTGGCCAGGATCGCAAGAGTAGCGGCATCGAGGTCGCCGCCGAAGTACTTGCTCAGAGCTTCCTTGAAGACCGGCTCTGAAGGCGCGGCTTGCGCAAACAGCGTGAGACAAGACCGGAATTTCTGAGCATCGATGTCACCAAGGACATCGTTGACGCTGAGACCTCGGTGCGCATTCAGTGATGCCACGGACTCGCGAAGCCTGGGGCCGAGAACCGCATGCTCGATGTAGGCGACGGCTTCAGCTAGAGAACCTATGGCGTAGCGAAGAGACATGGCACTTGACCCCAGGCCGCGGATCTGAGGAAAGACGTACCAGCTCCAGTGAGTGCGCTTTCTGCCGGCACGCAACTCGGCAAGAGCGTCGTCGTAGTTCGCCGCCTGCGCCTCGACAAAGCGATTGAGATCGTAAGGATCGTGGTTGCGAGCCATGGGTACTACGTTGAATGAAGCCCGACGTTCGACATGAGCGATGGCCGGAAGCCCATGATGCTCAGTTCAGGTGGGCTTGGACATTGACTTGGCCGCATTGCGGTCAGGCAGGACGCGAGCGATCAGCTCAGTGTCGCAATACTCTTCGTATCGGACGATCTTGCCGTCCCTGAAATGAATCACAAAGGCATAGTCGTTGTCGTATCGCTTGCCGTCGCGAGTGAGGTTTCTGCCTCGAGCCTGCAATACGATGACGTCGCCGCCGTCGATCAGACGGGTGGGGATTGTGGCGCGCTCGACGAGGACACGACTCAGGGGGCGAAAGATCTCGTCGATGATGGTCTGCTTGCCGACGAACTCGCCGCTCCAGGAGCCCTCGCCGATGGTGCGCCAGACGATGTCGTCATGGCACGCCTCCCAAAAGGAGGCGCCGTTGCCTTGGGCGACCTCCTCGAAGATGGCCGAGACAAGCTGGGCGTTGGGCGAGAGCTTGGTCATGGTCGATGGTCCCCTTTGCGATGGGTTGGGCCTCAGCACGTGACGCGTTCGGCTAGAGCGGGCTCTCATTCCAATGGTTCGACCAAGTGAGATCTATTGGCTGCAGCAGCATACGATTCCGGCCAGAACTCGACAAGGCGCGCCACCTTGCCATCCACGACCGTGAAGAAGGAGATGGCGCGCGCAGTTTGCACTCCGTCGGTGACCGTGACATCCGAGACTGCTTCCGACTCGCTACCGATGATGCGGTTGATGCTGAATCGCCAAGGACCGTTTGCCGGGTACTCCTGGTTCATTCGTGCAAAGCGTTCGGCACCGCGAATGCGCTCCTTGGACTGTGGCCACTCGAGCACGAACACCGGAGCAAGTACGGCCGCTACTGCGTGAAAGTCGTTGGTTGCCATGAGGCGCCAGAACTCACGTGCGACTTCAACCGCGGTGGGGATCGACATGGATTCTTTCGGGGCAGGACGGTTCTAACGCCCGACATGACCGGCAGGATCCGCCTTGCCGGAAATTGACGAGCCGTCTTCGCGTGTGAAGCGGCGGCCAGCGCCGTCGTGGTGCATGACCACATCGTGATCCGGGTAGTGCACGATGCCCCTCGCTGCGCGCGTTCCTACTATGAGGTAGACCGCGTCAGCATTGGAGCGGTTCTCCAAGCAGTGGGCTACCGGCGTGCCCGCCGCCCATGCGGCCGCTTCGCCAGCGGACAGCGCTGACTCCTGGTCCTCGATGAGAACGAGTTGGCCCGAGAGCACGTACAAGAACTCGTCCTCTGTCTCGTGCCAATGTCGATGTGAAGATCGTGAGCCGGGTGGAAGCCGTTCCAACCGCGCTCCAAACTGTGTGAGGCCTGCTTGTTCGCCGAGGACAAGCTCAGCGTACGGTCCATCGGTCTGGCCGGACAGGCGATTGACAGTGCCAGGTTGCTCGGTCCAGACGAGTCGCGTCAAGCTTCGGCATTTCAGTCGGCTCCTCGATCGCCACGTGGACGCCCCCTCGATGGAAGGATCAGGCCTCGGGTTCGTGGCAAACCACTTCGATGTTGTGCCCGTCCGGACCAATGACGAAAGCTGCATAGTAGTTCGCGTGGTAGTGCGGGCGCAGACCAGGCGCACCATTGTCTTTGCCACCCGCCTCCAGAGCCGCGCGATGGAAAGCTTCGACTTGCTGGCGATTCTCGGCCGTGAACGCCAAGTGAAGATGCGCCGGCTTCTCCTCGGTTTGGTGCAGGCACAATGAAGCCATACCCTTCGAGCTAAGCTCGACACCGTACGTCGGCGCCCCTTCCGAGACAACAGCTACGCCGAGCGGTTCGAGCGCCTTGAGGAAGAACGCTTTGCTCGCCGCATAGTCGCTGACTCCGAATTTGACGTGGTCAAACATGAGTTCTCCTGACATCAGCCTGGTGGCGTAGGGGCCTCAATTGGACGTGCCAAGGTATGTGGACACCCACCATGTGTTGCCGCCTGCGTCGACAAAGCCCGTTTGGCGCTCGTTGTACGGCTTGTCCTCTGGTGCAGAGATGCTTCGGGCCCCCAGTTCCATTGCCCGAGCGTAGACGGCATCCACGTTTTCCGCGTACACGTAGACTGAACCGACCCAAGGCGCGATGTGCGGTGGCAATTCACCGGCCTCTACCCATAGCAGCGAGTCGCCGATTTGCAGGAGCGTGGGACCCCCTTCGTTCGACTCCACCAGCACGGCGCCGAATACGCCTTGGATGAACGCCAGCAAATCGAGTGGGCCGCAAAGGTAAGGCCGGACGCTGCAAGCGCCGCGGTGGACATGCTTCAGAGCGTGACTCATGACCCTTCTCCATAGTGTTGGGCCCTCGGACCCATCTGCCCCTTCGAGAAGTCGTATTCCTTTCGAGTTCCTTCTGACGCCTAACGCTCGGCATCAGCGGCGGCGGGAAGCGCCGTCCGGTGCATGCCGTTGTTAGACCGCCTCAATCGTTGCCCCTCAGCTTCGCTACCCAGCGTCGTCCGAGATCCGTTAGCTCGAGTATGTCCGCGAGGTCATACACGCCCCCTGACTTCAGCTCTCCAATTTGTCGGTCGGCGTGCTTCCGAATCAATCCGATCGAGCGCAGATGTCGCAGCTCCAACCGGAGGCTGCCGCCGCCTTTGTAGCCCCTTGTGTTCCCGTCCGTGATATTGAAGAGGTGTTGCCGCTCTGGTTCGGGGATCAAGACTGGCAACAACAGCTCCAGGTCCGACGTCTTCGGACTTGCCGGGTTGCGTAGGACAGTGTGCTTGCGGATCGCCAGACGGATATCGTGACAAGCCGGTCCCAGCGCCGCTTGGAGCCGATCGGGCCGAGAGGGGGGTTGGAACGTCGCCGTGCTCACACCGAGAAGGTCGGTGGGGAGATGGAAGTCTGCCGCAGTCTTGGGCATCAGGATGAATGTGCGGTCTCGACCGAGACGCCCGATGGACAGCCCAAGTTCGAAAACGACATTGTCTCTCGCAGCGGGCATCTCTGTGCCGCGGATTCGAACTACATCATCAGCACCAAAGACGAATAGGCCGAACTCGGTGTCGTCAAGAGCATCCAGCAGTGACTCAAGGTACGACTTGGTCAGCTCGAAGATGCCTTGCGTCCATACGACCACCTCGGCAACGTCTTCGAGGTTCCTTTGCGCTGCGTATGCAATGTCGAGGCTCTCAGACGAAGACCCAAGAAACAGGGCTGGTTTCATAGCTGGAGTTCACCCTGCGTGCGGAGGCTGGCGAAGTGGCGATGGCGGCCGTGGCGTCGGGTGCAGCGAAGGTTAGCCGGCATTCTTCGTTGCGCCAGTGCGTGGCGTGGAACGACACCACCATGCCCAGCCAAACAGGGTGAGAACGAACACCGGGTAAGCAAGGAATGGGAGCGGCTCGGTGAGTGAAGTAAGGCTGCGACCTGCGAAAATTTGAAGCGCGGTGGCCCCGAACAGCAATGCTGCGATGCTGCCCAAGGCGCGGACTGGTAGCGGCATGACCCTTGGCGCGCTAATGAGAACCAGGGCCGCGGCCCAGAGTCCGGCGCCTGCGGCGAAGGATGGAGCACCGGCCTCTAGCGACATGGCCGAACCGGAAAGTACCAAAGCTTCGCCCGCGATGAAGACCAGGAAGCCTGCGGCGAGCGACTGGTTGCCCTGCTGGAGGAAGTGGACGGCAAGCAACGCTGCGGCAACGATGAGAGCGATGCCATCGACGCCCCATGCAAGACCTCGCAACGCGGTGGACGGAGCGAAGCTGCCGGCCGAACCCAGAAGTGCGCCGATGACGAGGCACATGGGCGCAACGACAGATGGGCGTTCGGTGGACATGCTCTTCTCGGGACGAGATGACCGGTGGATGCAATGCCGCCTAACGCTTCGAGTTGAACGGCACGCGACAGCATAGCGCTTTGCCCGCGAGGTGCATGATGAACCACTGCGCTTCGCGGGCCAAGTGCTATGCCGTTGCGTGTCCGCTCGAACGAGGTTCGGCAGCACCCAAGCCCGCGCCATGCGGGTTACGCGACAGCGCACTTGCGGACGGTGTCCAGCGTTCGCGTGGTGATGCTCTTGCCAAAAGTGCGCTCGAGCAAGCTCATGAACACCGGCCCCTTGGGCCCCGGCACGTAGGCGGCAAGTACCTCGGAGCCGGTGAACTTGAGAATGACCGCATTGTCTCGCTCGATGGGCAGCTCGACCTTCGGCGCGGCCGCGCTGCGAAGGAACGTGACGATCCGCTTGGACGATAGCGGGAGGTCGAACTCGGCAAAGGGATCCGATGCGACGAAGGCTTGGAGATACTCGGCGGATCGGACGACGGTGTTGAAACTGTGACCAAGTTCGGACTGCATTGCCTTCTCGGCGCGGCGCTCCAGCGTAGCCAGTGACGAGGAACGAGCATTGAACACGACGTTCCCGCTCGACAGCAGCGTACGCACCTCGGTGAAACCAGCAGCCTCGAAGCAACTCTTCAACGCCGGCATCTTGGCGTTCATCGGGCTGACTCCGCGAAGGAAGGCCACGTATCGGGGCATGCGCTCTGGACTCGCTACAGGCCGGTGGTGTGCTGCCTGACGAAAGCGTTCAGCGGCGCGGCCCCGCGTGCTGCCGGGCCCCCACCTTCGTCGCCATGAGGCCTTTCTGCTAACTTCTCGGCTCATACCTCCGTCAACGCCAGCGCGAGGTTCACGCCTGCCACGAACAGTCCCTTTCCCGACTCCCGCTTGAGCTGCTGAACGGCCTGCCCCAGATCCCCGCGCACGAGTTCCGCGTTCCAATCGACCCGGTCCAGGGTGCTCCTGTGACGTTGATCGAATACCGAAGGGGTCGCATTACGCAAGAGTCAGCTCTTGCCGTCGGTAGCTGCAAAGAGCAGATCCTCAGTGCTTGAGGTTCCGTTCGAGACGTATCTTGCACCAGCGATCATGGTTGATTCTCCATTACTGCAGTCCTAGAGAGCATGTCCAAGTGTGTGGTGGCGCCTGACGCCCGAGGTAACTGCGTTGTCAGGCCGGTCGAAGTTTGCTCGACGAGCGTCCTAGGCATTGCTTCCATTCTTTGAACGAGACTCGATAGTGAATCGCTGCACTGTCCCTTTCCACCAGCCCTGCGCGACTTCAACCTCCACGAAATCTCCTTGCGTGACCTCGGCGACCACGCTGCGCCAGAATTGGCGTGCTGCCGTGTTGGCAGGCATTTGGCCTACCTCCCATGCGCCGACGTGGCTTTGGAACACGTGCCGGGCGAGCGCAAGCCCATTGCCGGCCTTACGGTACCTCTTGAGCACGAAGAACTGCTCCATCCAGAAGCCGTCAAGCTGCGTGACCTTGGCGGGTGCAACCAGGGCGAAGCCAGCATGGTGTTGCTCGACCAGCAATACGTGCGCAAAGAACCGCTGGGCCTGCTGATGCTTCGAGGTGTCGTACCCGAACTCACCACGGGAATCGAGTTCCTGATCCCAAATGTCCGAAAGCTCGTACTGGTACAGCTCGAGCATCCGGCCTATCGCTGGGTAGTCTTCGGGCCGAGCCATGCGGCACTCGCGAGGCATAGCGGAGGCTCTCCAGCCTAACGCCGAACATGAGCGGCGGCGTCGCGCTGGCGCCAGCTCGAAGACGTCCGCTCGATGGACTTGTTAGGCGACGTGCGCGACGAAGCGCAGGAGCTACGCTCGCCCGCGCCAGAACCCTGGCTTGCGCCTCTGATGCGCAATGGCGAGTACACGAACCTCGGACTCGCGCACGTAGTAGACGATGCTGTATGGAAACCGGCGCAGCGGAAGCCGCCGAACGCTGCCGCGCCAAACTGCACCAAGGTGAGATTGTTCAAGAAGCAGAGTTGCGGACCGCTCAAACTCAGAGATGAAAGCGTGGCCGAGTTCGGCGTTGGCTTCGCGTGCATAAAACCGGGCACCTTCGACCAGCTCCTGCTCTGCCCCGGCCGCAAGCGAAACCTTCACGAGAGCGCCTGCCTGGCGCGCTTGATTGCTTGCTCAGAGGGCACCAGCATGGCACCGCCGGACTCGACCTCAGACAGACGGCGCTCGATCTCTGCTGCCCAGGCCTCCTCAAGGTCGGCGTGCGAGCCGAGGCTCGCAAGCAGATGGTCCGCGAGTAATGCCCTCTCTTCGGGAGAGAGCTTCAGCGCTTCGGCTTCGAGGGTGGCGAACTGCGTAGACATGATCATCTCCGATGCGGCATGCAATGTTACCGCTGACGCTCGGCCCAGACCTAACGTCCTCTCGGTGGAAGGGTTAGGCACGCATGCGCTCCAGTCTTGCGACCATAGGCTCACCGCTCGCGATGACGTACCCGTGATGGTTTTCACACACCAGCCATTCAAGCTTCTTCGATACGACGTAGTACTCAAACGGCGGCACCTCCGGGAGCACGCGGCAGATTGCCTCGGCCGTGGATTCGTAAAGCCAGAAGTTGCCGAACTTCTTTGACGGTGAGTTCGTCTCGGCAACAAACCAAACCGTTTCGCTCGGAAGAATGAGGCCCTTGAGCGTTGCAACGGGGTCAACCGGTTGGATGTAGGCGATCGGTTCGCGAAGCGCCTCCCACCACCAAGGCGCAGGCTTGGCGCTCTTGTCGAGCGTTGTGCGACTGGCAATGATGCGCTCCAAGATGGCCAGATGCCGATGTGGCCCCACCAGCCTGAGTTGTGCCTCAAGCTCCAGCGACTTCGCTGCCTCGGTGAGTAGCCTGCGAGTGCCCATGGGTGCCTAACGCTTGAAATGAGAGGCGGCGCAAGGGCGTAGCCCTTGTGACGTCGTCTCGATGGAAGGGTCATACGGCGCATCGCTGCAGTAAGCCCACGAATTGGATGACCGAAACCGGCTAGAAGACTGCCTCCAAACCCTATGAAATGACTCCCATTGCGAGCGGCCTATTGGCCCGAGGAGAGACAAGATGGGTTTCGTGATTCGTGGGATCGACACTGAGTGTGTGAGCGCATTGCGGCACGGCGGCCCTGACGCGAATGGCCAGGCGCCGTTGCGAATGGCGGCGCATGGACTCTCTAACCCGTGCCGACATTGCTTGGACCTCATTGCCGAGGGAGATGAAATGCTCGTTCTGGCTCACCGGCCGTTTAGCCGGCTGCAGCCGTATGCCGAAGTTGGACCAATCTTCCTTCATGCTGAATCGTGCGACCGATACGAAGGTGACCGACTGCCCGTCTGGTTTGCGCATTTGCAACCAGCAATCATTCGAGGCTACGGCGAAGACGACTGGATTCGGTACGAGACCGGCAAGGTGGTGCCAGGGGAGGAGCTCGCCAGTGTTTGTGAAGAGATATTGAGCAAGCGTGACATCGCCTACGTCCACATTAGATCGAAATACAACTGTTTCCAGTGCCGGGTGGATCGAGGATAGCTCCAACAACATGGCCACTTGCGACGCCTAACGTTTGAGGTGAGCGGCAGACGACGGCGGCACGAGCCGACACGAAGACGAGCAAACGCCGCCCGCCGTTGACTGTCCGCTCGACTGAAGGGTTAGGGCGGGGTCGCCGAGGAGAGAATCTTTTCATAGCAAACACTCGTGGGATCGTTCGCATACTCGCCGAACGCAGGGATGCGCTGAAAGCCAAACGACTCGTACAACCTCATGGCAGGCAACTGCCGAACGCCCGTTTCGAGCCGCATGCGGGTATAGCAAAGCTGCGCTGCTGTTTGCACCAGATGTGCCAACAAGGCACGTGCAACCCCACGCCGACGATGCGACTTGAGCACGTACATGCGGCGCACTTCAGTGGTTCTTTCATCGAGCGGGCGCAACGCACCACACCCGATTGGCGTGTCGGCGAGGAAGGCAGCGAAGTAGGCGGCGCGTTCCGGCAACGCCGAGTTTTGCGGCATTGGTGCGTCCGGCGCGATCAACTCGGGGTAGAGCGAACGAGCCTCGAGTGCAGCTTCTCGCAGAAGCGACATGGCAACCGAGCCCTGCGGGTCGACTGCTTCGATGGCCAAACGCCCGTACACGCGTGCCCTAACGCCGAACATGAGCGGCGGCTTCGGGCCGGCGAAGCCAGCTCGAAGACGTCCGCTCGATGGACTTGTTAGAGCGCTTTTTGGTAGACGCCAAGGTCCTTGCCCTCGTGGTTGATGCTCTCGAGCAGTTGCCATCCGCACCGTTGCAGTAGATTCTGCGCCGTGCTTGTGCCGCAGAAGATGCGAGCGAAGCCGAGCTTGCGCGCCTGCTCCTCTACCCCGCCGAGCAGCAAGCGCCCGATGCCCTGCCCGCGCATGGCTGGTTGAACGAGACCGGCTGCGGCCCAAGGCGACAGGTGCGTATGGCTAGGAATCGACTCTGCCTTGAGAGCTGCGACACCGCAAACGCGGCCCGCCCGCAACACCACAACGCCGACGGGCAGACTTCCTTGGTTGGCGTAGGCCTGCAGATCCCGCAGCGCCGAACCCTGACCGCCCACGCCGTAGTAAGACGGCCACTCCATCTCGAACCACTCCCGCGAGACCGGGATGGCTTGCCGGTGCTGCGCTAGTGGTTCGATTGAATAACCGTTCAGCATGGCACTTGCGCTCTAACGTTCGGAGGTAATCGGAGTGCCGTTGGCACGTCCGCTTGACCGAGATGTTAGAGCCGGTCATCTGCACCACTGCTGCTCGCATGGCACTCCGTCGTTGTCGCCATCCATCTTCACGTTGGGGCAGTTCTTGAGAACGTACGTTGCCTCCGCGCAGGACGTCATCTGGGAGCAGTACGTCCGACCATCGCATCTGAAGTCACTCTGCCTCCGAGCTACAGCCCCTACGGGCTGAATCTCCGCGTCAAGGCCTACCTCGCTCTCAGCGGTGGCATCTTGGTTGCGCCGCTTCTCGTAGTGCGAATAGCCTTGCCACGCGACGAGACCGACAAGGATGATCACGATGACTTGCTTCACGCGGTGGTGGACTCTAGGTGAGCTCTAACGCCGAACATGAGCGGCGGCTTCAGGCTGGCGAAGCCAGTTCGAAGACGTCCGCCCGATGGACTTGTTAGGCCGCAATGTGTGCTCGCGCGACAGCGCCCTTCGATGGCGCGAATGAACTATGCCCACTGATGCCCGCCCACGTTCAATTGAGTGCCAGTGTGAAGGCAAGGCAACACCCGGGCAACAGGGAGTTCACCAGCGGCGCGTGCGTGACTCGGCGGAGGGCGGAAGCGCTGCGGAGCCACGAAGGCGGAAAACAACGGCTCGCTGCCAGCCGCAGTTTGGGGTGGGCTTGCTCACGATCGTTGGCCTTTCTCATGCTGAACACGTGGCGAACTGAGCCACGAAGGGTGTAGCCGACAACCACCATACGGCCAGACAAGAGGCCGAAGCAGAGGATGCGTTTATCGCTATGGTCTCTGCGCACATCTTCGACTTTCCACCGTCGTTCCGTCGAACACAAAACGTGCATCCTCGAAGTCGAGGCCGATTGCTCTCTCGCCCCGATGCGCCATACTGTACGTCCGTACAGCATCACTTCGCCGCATAACGTGGACGCTCCCGCCGAACCGGCGCTCCAGCCGCCGCGTCTCCTCGATGAAGCCCGGCGCGTCGTGAGCACGACAATGATCTACACCCATGTGCTGAAGGTGGGCGGCGGCGGCGTGCAGAGCCCGCTCGATTCGCTGCCCGCGCTCCTCGCCGCATGACGCCATGACCGACCCGCCGCGCTGGATTGCGCATCTCGACATGGACGCCTTCTACGCGTCCGTCGAATTGCTGCGCTATCCGGAGCTGAAGAACCAGGCGGTGGTGATCGGCGGCGGGCGGCGGCATCAGCCCGAATTGCAGCCCGACGGCACGCGCCGCTTCGCGAAGCTGCGCGACTACGCGGGCCGCGGCGTGGTGACCACCGCCACCTACGCCGCGCGCGACTATGGCGTGCACTCGGGCATGGGGCTGATGAAGGCGGCGCTGCGCGCGCCGGAGGCGATCCTGCTGCCGACCGACTTCGAGGCCTACCGCCACTACTCGCGCCTTTTCAAGCAGGCGGTGGCCGACATCGCGCCGGTGATCGAGGACCGCGGCATCGACGAGATCTACATCGACCTCACGCGCGTGCCCGGCGTGCACGATGCGGTGGGCCACGACCGGCTCGGCGGCGTGCGCGCGGTGGCGCAGGACATCCGCAACAACGTGCGGCGCGCCACCGGGCTCACCTGCTCGATCGGCGTCACGCCCAACAAGCTGCTGTCGAAGATCGCCTCCGAGCTCGACAAGCCCGACGGCCTCACGGTGCTCACGATGGCCGACGTGCCGCTGCGCGTGTGGCCGATGGCGGTGCGCAAGATCAACGGCATCGGGCCGAAGGCCGCGGCGAAGCTGCAGGCGCTCGGCATCCGCACGATCGGCGAGCTCGCCGCGTGCGAGCGCGCATGGCTGGTCATGCAGTTCGGGCGCAGCTACGGCGCCTGGCTGCACGACGCGGCGCGCGGCGCGGACGACCGGCCGGTGGTCACGTCCAGCGAGCCCGTGTCGATGAGCCGCGAGACCACCTTCGACCACGACCTGCACGCCGTGCGCGACCGCGCCGCGCTCTCGCGCATCTTCACCGAGCTGTGCGAGCAGGTGGCCGCCGACCTGCAGCGCAAGGGCTACGCGGGCCGCACCATCGGCATCAAGCTGCGCTTCGACGATTTCAAGACCGTGACGCGCGATCTCACGCTGCCCGATGCGACGGCGGACGCGGCCGTGATCCGCCGCGCCGCCGGGCTGTGCCTGAAGCGCGTGGACCTGGCCCGGCGCATCCGCCTGCTCGGCGTGCGCGCCGGCTCGCTCATGCGCGGCGCGCGCAACCTGCAGCCCGCCGCGGCGCTCGTCGCGCGCGAGCCGGAGCCCGCCGCGGACATCCTGCCGCTGTTCGGCGACGCGGACGACGGCGCCTGAGTCGCCCGCCGCTAACGGCCCGCTTCCTGCGCGCCGGCGGGCGTCGTCGGCAGCCGCCACAGCCACACCGCCACGAGCGCGCACACCGCCGCCGGCATCCAGCGCCACGGCCATGCGAGCAGCCACCACGTGAACACCGAGCTGCCGGCCATCATGAATGTGGCCAGTTGCTTGGCCCGAAGCGACACGGAGCGGTTCTCGCGCCAGGCCAGGATGGGCGGCCCGAGCCTCGGATGATCGAGCAGCCAGCGCTCACACCGCTGGCAGCCGCTCGAGAAGCACCAGGCCGCGAGCAACACGAACGGCACCGTCGGCACCACCGGAAGCGCGAGGCCTACCAGCCCGAGCGCCAGGCTCACGACCCCGGCGCCCAGCCACAGCCAGCGGCGCCAGCGCGGCCCATCGGGCGTCGTCGCGGCGTCGTGGGGTGGGGTCATGCCGCCATGCTACCCGCGGTCTGCGCCGCGGGACGGCCACAGGCGCTACAAGTCGCAAGGCCATGACGACCATCATCACGAACATCGAGGATCTTCGCGTGCTCGCGAAGCGGCGCGTGCCGCGCATGTTCTACGACTACGCCGACAGCGGCTCGTGGACGGAGAGCACCTACCGCGCCAACGAAGCCGACTTCGCACCCATCAAGCTGCGCCAGCGCGTGGCCGTGAACATGGAGAACCGCTCGATCCGCGCGACGATGGTCGGGCAGGACGTGGCGATGCCGGTCGCGCTGGCCCCCACCGGCCTCACCGGCATGCAGCACGCCGATGGCGAGATCCTCGCCGCCCGCGCGGCGGCGCGCTACGGCGTGCCGTTCACGCTCAGCACGATGAGCATCTGCTCGATCGAGGATGTGGCCGCGGACACCAGAACGCCGTTCTGGTTCCAGCTCTACGTGATGCGCGACAAGGACTTCATCGAGCGCCTGATCGAGCGCGCGAAGGCCGCGCGCTGCTCGGCGCTGATGCTCACGCTCGACCTGCAGATCCTCGGCCAGCGCCACAAGGACCTGAAGAACGGCCTCTCGGCGCCCGCCGCGCCCAACGCTCGCGAACATGATCGATCTCGCCTTCAAGCCGCGCTGGTGCCTCGGCATGCTGCGCACGAAGCGGCGCACCTTCGGCAACATCGTCGGCCACGCGAAGGGCGTGGGCGACCTCTCCAGCCTGTCGTCGTGGACGGCCGAGCAGTTCGACCCGCGCCTGAGCTGGGGCGACGTGGAGTGGATCAAGAAGCGCTGGGGCGGCAAGCTGATCCTGAAGGGCATCCTCGACGTGGAGGACGCCCGCCTCGCGGCCGATTCGGGGGCCGACGCCCTGATCGTCAGCAACCACGGCGGCCGCCAGCTCGATGGCGCGCCGAGCTCGATCGAGGCGCTGCCGGCCATCGTGCAAGCGGTGGGCTCGCGCATCGAGGTCTGGATGGACGGCGGCATCCGCAGCGGACAGGACGTGCTCAAGGCCTGGGCGCTGGGCGCGCGCGGCACGATGATCGGTCGGCCGTTCCTCTACGGGCTGGGAGCGCTCGGCGAGGCCGGCGTGCAGCGCTGCCTGGAGATGATCGGGCGCGAACTGGATCTGACGATGGCTTTCTGCGGAAAGACGCGGCTGCAGGACGTGGATCGAAGCATCCTGCTGCCGCGGGACTTATCCGATGGCGGTTTAGCGGCCTGGGGGCCGCGCCCTCACCCCGGCCCTCTCCCACCCGGCGGGAGAGGGAGAAGGAGCAAGGTTCAGGGCAGCTTGGAGAGGATCTTCTTCATCTCCGAAGCGTCGAAGGCGCGCAGGGTCTGCGTGCGCACGTTCCCGGCGGACGCCGTGGCCGCCACGGCCGCCATCACGGCCTCCTCGGGCCCCTCCAGCGTGACGATCACGTCGTACTTCCCGTTCGTCCAGTAGATGCTCTTCACCTGCGCGCCGAGCTTGGCCGCGGTAGACTGGAACACTTCGGCCCGGTTCGGTGACTCCTTGATGTTGCGCACGCCCTGTTCGGTGAAGCTGACGAGAGTGATGAACGTGGCCATGGATTCCTCCAGGAGGAAGTAGGCTTTCAACCATAGGCGGCAGGATCGGCGATTGCCAGTCGCGCACGATGCACCTTCTCTTCCTCTATGACCCGATGTGCGGCTGGTGCTACGGCGCCGTGGCGGCCGTCGGCGCCTTGGCGCACGACGCCCGGTTCCAGGTGGAGCCGCTGCCCACCGGGCTTTACGCCGGCGATCCGTCGCGGCGCATCGATCCGCGCTTCGCGGACCATATCCAGAAGGCCGACGCGCGCATCGAGCGGCTGTCCGGCCAGCCGTTCTCCGAGGCTTACCGGCGCAACGTGCTCGGCGACGCCGGCCTGCCGTTCGACTCCGGCGCGGCCACCGAGGCGTTGACTGCCGTGGCGCGCTTCGACGCCGGTGCCGAGCTTCAGGCGCTGCACGCGGTGCAGCGCGAGCGCTACGTGCACGGCCACGACATCACCAACCGCGAGGTGCTGGCGCAGGCGCTGGCCGGCAGCGTCGGCGGGGCGCCGGAAGACTGGCACGAGCGCCTGGACGACCCGGAGCTCGAAGGCGCGGCCGAGACGCGCGTGCTGCGCGCCCGGGCGCTGCTGGAGGCGGTGGGGGCGCGCGGCGTGCCGGCGCTGGTGTGGCTGCTGCCCGAAGGCGGGCTGCGCGCGCTGCCGGCCGAGATGATGTTCGACACGCAGCCGCTGGCCGAACGCCTGGAGCCGCTGCTGGGCTCCACGCTGAGCTGACGCGCTTCTACAGGCCCGGGGACCGGCGCCGCTCGTCGTCTTCCAGCGGCAGGTGCATCAGCCCGAGGCCGGTGCGCACGATCTCACGCAGCAGCTCCTCGTCCAGCGGGTGCCCGTAGCGCACGCGCAGGTGGCGCGGCCCCTTGCCGGTGCCTTCGAGCTCGGGGAACTCGATCGCTCATGAGCGCCCCGCGGAACACCTGGAGCTGCGCGTGCGCCTTGTGCGGCACGATGGCGAAGGCATGGGCGCCGTGGTGCACGAACACGAGGTTGCCCCACTTCACCACCTGCTGCAGTTCCGGCCCCGCCTCCATCACCGCGTCGCGCAGGCGCCGGATCGTCGGCGCATGGGCGGGGGGAAGCATGTCGAACCAGGCTTCGACGATGGCGGCAGGGCGGAGCAATGAGCGCATGGGGTGTCAGGGCTGGCGCGCCTGGAAGGTGTCGCAATCGGAGGGACGGCCCGATTGCTGGCCGCGCTTGAACCACGACACGCGCTGCTCGCTCGTGCCGTGGGTGAACGATTCGGGCACCACGGTGCCCTGGGTGCGGCGCTGCAGCGTGTCGTCGCCGATCTGCGAGGCGGCGTTCATCGCCTCCTCGAGGTCGCCCTGCTCCAGCCAGCCCTTGCCCTTCTGCGAGTGGTGCGTCCAGACGCCGGCGAAGCAGTCGGCCTGCAGCTCCAGGCGCACGAGCAGCGCATTGGCCTGCGCCTGGCCGCGCTGGCGCGCCGCCTCCACCTTCTCGGTGATGCCGAGCTGGTGCTGCACGTGGTGGCCCACTTCGTGGGCGATGACATAGGCCTGCGCGAAGTCGCCGGGCGCGCCCAGGCGCTGGTGCAGCACCTCGAAGAAATCGAGGTCGATGTAGACCTTCTCGTCGGCCGGGCAGTAGAACGGCCCCATCGCCGCCTGGCCCTGGCCGCACGCGGTGCGCACCGCGCCGTTGAAGAGCGTGAGCTTGGGCTGCCGGTAGCCGCCGCCCTGCCCTTGCAGCAGCGAGCCCCAGACGTCCTCGGTGTCGGCGAGCACGGTGGAGACGAACGCCGCGCGGGCGTCGTTGGCCGGCGGCGCGGGCGCCGGGCCCTGCTGCTGGGCGGGCGGCGAGGCGCCGTCGAGGATGCCGAGCAGCGTGAGCGGGTTGATGCCGAAGATCCAGCCGGCCACCACGGCGATGGCCACGGTGCCCAGGCCGATGCTGCCGCCGCCCAGGCGCATGCCGCCCGGACCGCCGCCGCGGCGATCCTCCACATTCGAGCTTTGGCGATGACCTTCCCACCTCATGACGACACCTCCAGCAAGACGCGAGCCCGGGCGACCGCTAGCTCCTATCAAGCTCTTGCGCGGATCCGGCTCCGCCGGTCCGCAGCAAGGGCCCCCCGGGGGGCAGCGACCGGAGGGAGCGTGGGGGCTCAGGTCTTCGGTAGCGTGACCCCGCGCTGGCCCTGGTACTTGCCGCCGCGGTCCTTGTAACTGGTCTCGCACACCTCGTCGCTCTCGAAGAAGAGCACCTGCGCGCAGCCCTCACCAGCATAGATCTTGGCGGGCAGCGGCGTGGTGTTGCTGAACTCGAGCGTGACGTAGCCTTCCCACTCGGGCTCGAACGGCGTCACGTTGACGATGATCCCGCAGCGCGCGTAGGTGCTCTTGCCGAGGCAGATCGTGAGCACGTTGCGCGGGATGCGGAAGTACTCCAGCGTGCGGGCGAGCGCGAAGCTGTTGGGCGGGATGATGCAGACGTCCGCCTCGATGTCGACGAAGCTGCGCTCGTCGAAGTTCTTCGGGTCGACCACCGTGCTGTAGATGTTGGTGAACACCTTGAATTCCGGCGCGCAGCGGATGTCGTAGCCATAGCTGCTGGTGCCGTAGCTCACGATGCGATGGCCGTCCGGCGCGTGGCGCACCTGGCCGGGCTCGAACGGCTCGATCATCCCGTGCTCGGTGGCCATGCGGCGGATCCAGGTGTCTGACTTGATGCTCATGCGCAGATTGTAGGGAGCGCCCGTTGCGGAACCCCCGCCGTTCGGGGGTCTCCCGGCGCCCCGCCGCCGGCACATCGCGCTAGCATGACGTGCGCTCGTCCGTCGTTCCCAAGGAGAATCCATGCGCAACGCCACCGAGCTGATGGTGAACTACGCGGCCTACCACCGCGACGGCGCAACATCGCCACGCACTTCGTCGGCATCCCGCTCATCGTGTTCGCGATCGGCGTGCTGCTGGCCCGGCCGGGCTTCGAGGCGGGCGGCCTGCAGCTCAGCCCGGCGTGGATCCTCTGGGGCCTCACCACGCTGTGGTACCTCTCGCTCGGCAACCTCACCCTCGGCGTCGCGGTGAGCGTGGCCAACGGCCTGCTGATGGCGATCGCCCAGCCCCTGGCCGCCGGCAGCGTGGCGGGCTGGCTCACGTGGGGCATCGGCTCGTTCGTGGTGGGCTGGATCATCCAGTTCATGGGCCACTACTACGAAGGCCGCAAGCCCGCCTTCGTCGACGATCTCGTCGGCCTGCTGGTCGGGCCGATGTTCGTCGTGGGCGAGCTGATGTTCATGCTCGGCTGGGGCAAGGGCCTGCAGGACGAGATCGAGCGCCGCGTCGGCCCGACGCATCTGCGCGACCTCGCCCGGCCGCTGGCACGGCACTGAAGGCATCACCCCGCGGCGTGGCTCCCTACCAGGAACCTGCATATCTGGGGGCTCCCTCGCCCGCAGCGCGGAGAGGGCGGGGGGTGAGGGCGCTGAGCAGGCATCGTGATGCCGGTGGCCGGGCGTGAAGCCGCGCCCTCACCCCAACCCTCTCCCACGAGTGGGAGAGGGAGGCAGGCCATGCTGTTCGGTCGAGTTCAGCGCGGCCGAACGACGGGCGCCTTGTCGTCGTGCTGCAGCGAGCTCGGCGCGTCGACGCCGGCGTCGCCGTAGACACCGATTCCGAGCCGGCTCACCAGTTCGCCGCCGAGCCAGGCGGTGACGGTGGCGAGCGCGGCGCCGGCGAACGACAGCACGAGCGCGGTGGTCGGGGGCGGGGCGTCCGGTCCGCCGCGGAGCAGCGCACTGGCGAGGAACAGCGCGAGCATCACCACGTTCCCGCCGCCGTGCATCGCGCCGATGGACTTGGCGCGGGTGCCCGACGGGATCGCGAGCCAGTCGATCGTGCCGAACGGCGCGGCGACGGCCCCGCCGACGAGCCCGGCGACGATCATCCACCACGCGACGGCCGCCAGTTCGGGCCGGTCGCTCGCCAGGTGGATCACGTCGAACACGACTGCGGTGGCGAGCAGACCCACCGGGAACACGATCAGCATCTGGTGCACGGGATGGCCGAGCAGCTTGGCCTTGGCTTCCATCGATGAGTTCCCGAAGCAGAGTTGCCCCAGGGGCGGGCAAGCTGCATGCCGCATCGCTGTCAGCCGATGACCCCCTTCGCCCGCAACAGGGCGATCTGCTCGCCGCTCAAGCCGGCTTCACGCAGCACCGCATCCGTGTCCTCGCCCAGGTGCGGCGCGGCCGAGCGTACGCCGCCGGGCGTGGCCGACAGCTTGGGCACGATGCCCGGCACGTCGAGCGTCCAGCCGTCGCGCGTGCGCTGCTCGAGGATCATGTTGCGCGCGCGGTAGTGCGGGTCTTCGTGGATGTCGCGCGCGGTGTAGACGCGGCCGGCGGGCACCTCGGCCGCGTCCATCGCCGCGCAGCACCTGCGCGATGGTGCGCGATTCGGTCCAGGCGGTGATGGCGCGGTCGATCTCCTCGACGCGGGCGACGCGGCCGGGGTTGTGCGCGAGATCCGGGGCGTGTGCGAGGTCCGTTGCGGCCGATGGCCTCCATCAGGCGGCGGAAGATGCTGTCGCCGTTGCCGGCGACGAGCGCCCACCCGTCGGCGCAGCGGTAGGCATTCGACGGCGCGATGCCGGGCAGCGTGGAGCCGGCCGGCTCGCGCACGGTGCCGAAGGCGCTGTACTCGGGCAGCAGGCTCTCCATGCAGTTGAACACCGCCTCGTGCAGCGCCACGTCGATCACCTGGCCCGGGCCGCCGTTCACCTTGTGGTGGTGCAGCGCCATCAGCACGCCGATCACGCCGTGCAGCGCCGCCAGCGTGTCGCCGATCGACACGCCCACGCGCACCGGCACGCGGCCCGGCTCCGCCGCTCAGGTGGCGCAGGCCGCCCATGGCCTCGCCGATGACGCCGAATCCCGGCCGGTCGCGATAGGGGCCGGTCTGCCCGTAGCCGCAGATGCGCAGCATCACAGGCCGCGGGTTGCGCTGCGAGAGCACGTCCCAGCCCAGGCCCCAGCCTTCGAGCGTGCCGGGGCGGAATTCTCGACCAGCACGTCGGCCTCGTCGACGAGGCTGCGCACGATGTCCTGGGCCTCGGGCGTGCGCAGGTCGAGCGCGACGCGAGCGCTTGTTGCGCGACTGCACCTGCCACCACACGGAGGTGCCGTCCTTCACCAGGCGCCACTGGCGCAGCGGGTCGCCGGCGCCGGGCGGCTCCACCTTGATGACCTCGGCGCCGAACTCGCCCAGCATCCGGGCGCAGAAGGGCCCGGCGATGAGCTGGCCGAGCTCGACGACCTTCAGGCCCGCGAGCGCGCCGACAGCGGCACTCATGCCCGCACCTCCGAGGGATCGGCGTCGAACCGATCGAAGCCGCAGTAGCAGATGAAGTGCCGGTTGCGCGCGCGGCCGAACAGCGTGATGCCCAGACGCACGGCCAGCTCGTAACCCATCTGCGTGATGCCGTTGCGCGAGACGATGATCGGCACGCCCATCTGCGCCGCCTTCATCACCATCTCGCTCGTCAGGCGGCCGGTGGTGTAGAAGGCCTTGTCGCCGCCCGGCACCCCTTGCAGCGCCATCCAGCCGGCGATGGTGTCGATCGCGTTGTGGCGGCCGACATCCTCCACGTGCAGCAACGTGCGCTCGCCCTCGAACAGCGCGCAGCCGTGGACGGAGCCGGCGCGCTTGTAGACGCTGTCGGCCGAGCGCATGGTTTCGAGCATCGCGTAGACCGCGCGCTGCGAGATGCGGGCGGACTGCGCGTCGGGCAGGTGCACGTCGCCGATCGAGTCCATCAGCGCGCCGAACACGGTTCCCTGGCCGCAGCCGGTGGTGACGGTGCGCGTGGCGGTGCGCTCGGTGCGGATGCCGCTGAGGGTGGTGACGGCCGCGGCGGCGACGTCCCAGTCGACGCTGATGGCTTCGACGGCGGCCGCGCCGGCGACGAGGCGCTGGTTGAGCAGGTAGCCGAGCACCAGCAGCTCGGGCGCCATGCCGAGCGTCATCAGCGTCACGAGCTCGCGCTTGTCGACGAAGAGGGTGAGGGGGCGCTCGGCGGGGATGTTGATGAGGCGGGTGGCGCCGTATTCGTCACGGACCTCGACTTCGCGGGTGAGGGGGGCTTGGGCTTGGGTGAGGAGTGGCTGCTGGGGGAGGCCGCGCCCTCACCCCGGCCCTCTCCCGCAAGCGGGAGAGGGAGAGGAGGGGGGCGGTGGTGGCGGGGGTCATGTCCAGTCGCTCAGGATCTGGTCGACGCCGGGTTTCGTGTGGCCGGCGGCGGGCGGGCGCAATGCGGTGCCGATCGCGATCCAGCCGACGAGCGTTTCGCCGGGGCCGCAGAAGGCTGCCTGGATCGCCGGCTGGCGCACCTTGGCGCCGGACAGCATCTTGCCGGCGTAGCCCAGCGCGTGCACCGCGTTCATGAAGTTGGCGAGCGCGCCGCCGACCGCACACCACTGCTCGTGCGCGGGCACCACCGGGTGGCCGAGGTCGATGCGCGCCAGCAACGCGACCGTGACCGGCGCGCGCAGCGCCCGCTCGCCGTCCACCTGCACCGTCGCCTCGGGCTTGCCGGCGTCGCGTGCGGCCTGCATGTAGAGCTGCCCCAGCCGCTCGCGCGCCGAGCCACGCACGACGGCGAAGCGGAACGGCACGAGCTGCTCATGGTCGGGCGCGTGCAGCGCGGCCTTGGCCATCGTGCGCAGCTGCGCGGCGTCGGGGCCGGGTTCGCCGAGGTGCTTGATGCCGAGCGAGTAGCGGCCGAGCAGGCCTTCGATCAATGATGCGTTCAGGGCTTCTTGCCGGTGGGCTGCGACTCGTTCTGCGGCACCGGGGTGCTTGGCGGGCTGACGGCCTTGCCGGGCGGCGAATGAGCGCCCGAGGCCTCGATCGGCTTCTCGCTCGGCGGCGTGAAGGCGAAGGGGCCGGGGTCGGCGCAGGGCGGCGTGGGCGTGGGCGCCGACGCCGCCTTGCCAGCGGCCTGGGCCTGCTGGCGGTACTGCGCGACGACGCGGTCCATCGCCTTGCAGTTCTGGAAACTGGCCACGTCGTTGGACCACTTGGCCCTGGCCGCGGCCTCGGCCGCCTTGGCCTTGGCCTGGTCGTCCATGGCGGGCAGCTTGGCCCAGGCCGCCCCGGCGGCGAGCGCAGCGGCAGCGAGAAGGGCGATGGGTTTCATACGGGTCTCCCGCTCAGGCGTTCGTCGGGCTGCGCGGCCGGCGGTTCGGCGGAGCGCTGCGCCGGGATCTTGCCGGCGCGGATGTCCTCGGCCCAGTAGGCGTGGTGCTCCTCGGCCCAGTGCTCGTCCACCCAGCCGCGGCGCATCGCGGTGTAGGCGCCGCGCACGCCGACGGTGCCGAGGTCGATGTGCAGGCCGATCATCAATCATGCCGACCGCGGCCACCGCGGGACCATGTGCGACACCTGCATCTGGCCCCGCGTGTACTCCATGCCGGGGAAGAGCTGGTCGAGCACGAGGCCCGGAGCCGGCCGCGAGCAGGCCGAACAGCACGACCGCGAGCCAGAACACCACTTTCTCGCCGGCATTGAACCGGTGCGACGGCGGCTCGTGGCGGCCGCGCAGGATGTTCACGCGGAGTTCTTCAGCCAGAGCGGCGTCGCCCGGCGCGCGGCAGCTCGTCGCGCACGAACGTGACGATGACGATGACGAGGGACACCACGAACAGCGGCCCGACGAAGTTGTGCACCGTCTTCAGCGCGTCGGACGGCCACCGAAAGAGCGTGCCACCCATCCACGGCATCAGCACCCACACAGCCGAACGCCATCACGATGCCGGAGATGGCGAGGATCACGAACGCGATGGCGTTGATCCAGTGCGCCGCGCGCTCGAACGGCGTGAAGCGCTCGATGCGGCGCGGCCGCTCCGGAGTTGATCGGAGTCGCCGAGCGGGCCCTTGGTGAAGTAGTAGATGCCGATGGCGACCAGCACGATCAACAGCAGCGCGCCGCCGAACAGCACGACCAGCGGTTGCGCGCCTGCGCGCCACGCCTCGCCGGCGGTGGTGAAGCGCGAGCCGGGGTACTGCATGAACGCCTCGACAGCACGCTGTGCTCGGCGCCCGGCAGGTGGTCTGGCGGCTCGGTCTCGCCGGGTCGCGCGCCCCGCGCCAGAACGGCGCGTTGTTGCTGGGCTGGCTTTGCGCGCGCTGGACATTGGTGTCGTCGGGCTTGGGCAGCCCCGGCTCGTGCGAAGCCGGGCGGCGGCCGGCCGGCGCGCTGGCCGGCTGCGCAACGGCGGGCCCGGCGAGCCGCCGGCGCCAGCACGAGCATGAGGTGGCGCATCAAGACTTGGATGGCACCCTTTCGCTCAAGTCGCTCCCCTTGGCAGCGCCCGCCGAGCAAGGCCTCGCGCGGTTCGGCTCCGCCGGCCCCGCCCTAGCGCCCCATCGGGGGCAGCAACGAGAGACGTGGGGGCCGCGTTCCCCGGAGCCGCTCAGGGCTGTCATTGCGTCCCGTTGTCTCGTTCTGGTCCGCGGCGCGGCGGCGCTGCCCGTCCCCGCGCGCTCGTCGCCCGAGTTCGCAGCCGGAGGCGTCGAGGCGGGTCCCGGGCGCCTGCTACGCCTGTGTGTCGGCGCCTTCGCCCCGCGCGCTCGGTTGCCGGCCCGGGGCAGCCGGCCCGCGCCGGCGCCGAAAGCGATCAGCCAGCGCTTCATCACTTCGTCCCGTTCTTCTTGGCCGGCGCCGCGCTGGTGGGCTTGCCGCCCGTGCCCCAGCCCCAGTACCTCGCTGCCGTGCCGCGCGTCAGCACGCGGGTCGGAGATGTCCGCGACCACGTCACCGTTGCCGCCGAGCAGCGCCTTGGTCGAGCACATCTCGGCGCATGCCGGAGCTTGCCCTCGGCGAGGCGGTTGCGGCCGTACTTCGAACTCGGCCTGCGAGCCGTTCTCTTCCGGGCCGCCGCGCAGAAGGTGGACTGTCCATCTTGCCGCGCAGGCCGAAGGTGCCGTTGGTCGGGAACTGCGGCGCGCCGAACGGGCAGCGTAGCTGCAGTAGCCGCAGCCGATGCAGGTGTCCTTGTCGTGCAGCACCACGCCTTCTCGGTGCGGTAGAAGCAGTCGACCGGGCACACCGCCATGCACGGCGCGTCGAAGCAGTGCATGCAGGCGACCGAGATGCTCTTCTCGCCGGGCACGCCGTCGTTCAGCGTGACGACGCGCCGCTCACGCCCCAGGCACCTTGTCTCCGCCTTGCAGGCCGTGACGCAGCCGTTGCACTCGATGCAGCGCTCGGCGTCGCAGATGAATTTCATCTTGCCATACGGTGTTCTCCTCAGGCCGCCCTCGACCTGGCAGACCGTGGTCTTCGTTTCCTGCATCATCGTCACGCTGTCGTAGCCGTACGTGGTGGCCGTGTCACGGCCTCGCCGCGGACGACCGGCATAGCACCCTCCGGGTAGTAGGGCGCGAGGTCCACGCGCCTGCCAGCGGCCCGAGAAGTGGAACGGCAGGACACGGTGCCGGCCCCAGCGCTCGGTCACCCGCTCCCGCACGAGCAGCCTTGAAGTCGGGCACGTGGCCATCGACGGCGTCTCACCCACACCCATTCGCCGTTGCGGATGCCGCGGTCGTTGGCCGCCGCGGGCTCGATCTCGACGGCATGTCCTGCCGCAGTCGGCCAGCCAGGGTTGGAGCGCGTCTCCTCGCCGCCGCCTCGTACTCCACGAGCCGGCCCGAGGTCATGATCAGCGGGAACGTCTTGCCGATGTCCTTGTTCTTCTCTGCACCATCCTGTAGAGCGTGGGCAGGCGCAGAAGCCCTTCTTGTCGTCGTGCGTCGGGTACTCGGCGACCAGGTCGGGCGCGCGTGCGAGTACACGGCTCGCGGTGCTGCGGCACCGGGTCGGGGAAGTTCCACACCACGGCGCGCGCCTTGGCGTTCCCGAAGGGTGGCAGCCGTGGTTCTTCATGGCCACGCGCATGATCCCGCCCGACAGGTCAGTCTTCCAGTTCTTGCCCTCGGCGGCCTTCTTCTCGGCCTCGGTCAGCTCGTCCCACCAGCCGAGCTTCTTCAGCAGGATGTGGTCGAACTCGGGGTAGCCGGTGGTGAGTCGGCGCCCTTGGAATGGGAGCCGTCGCCGGCGAGCAGGTTCACGCCGTCCTGCTCGACACCGAAGTTGGCGCGGAAGTTGCCGCCGCCGTCCATCACGTGCCGGGTGGTGTCGTAAGGTTCGGCGAGCCGGGGTGCTTGATCTCCGGCGTGCCGAAGCACGGCCACGGCAGCCGAAGTAGTCGCCGTCGAGCTGTAGCCGGTCTCCTTGTCACGCCGCCCTTGGCGCGCAGCGTCTTCACGTCGAAGACGTGCATGTTGCGCATGTGCGCCTTCAGGCGCTCGGGCTCTGGCCGGTGTAGCCGATGGTCCAGCACGCGCGGTTGATCTCGCGCAGCATCGTCCTCGGGCTCGGCTCCATCATGCCGCCCTTGCCCGGCACCACCTTGATGCTCTGACCAGTCCTGCCGAGCCGAGCTTCTCCGCGACTGGTACATGATCATGTGGTCGGTGCGGCTCTCGAACAGCGGCTCGATGACCTTTCGCGCCACTGCATCGAGCGGTTCGAGCGGTGGACGGACCGCGGTTCGAACTGCGTGGCGGCCGGCAGCAGGTACACGGCGCGATTCGGGTTCTGGTCCTCGGCGTCGGCCGCATCGCGGCCATCGCCGCCGTGGCGCTCGGGAAGGGATCGACGACGACCAGCAGGTCGAGCTGTCCATCGCCTTCTTCATCTCGAGCCCGCGGTCTGCGAGTTGGGCGCATGGCCCCAGAAGAACAGGCCGCGCAGGTTGCTGTCCTGGTCGATCAGCTCGTTCTTCTCCAGCACGCCGTCGATCCAGCGCGACACCGTCATGCCGGCCTTGGTCATCATGCCGGGCGCAAAGCGCTTGGCGAGCCAGTCGTGGTCGAGCTTCCAGGCCGTCGCGAAGTGCTTCCATGACCCTTCGGCGACGCCGTAGTAGCCGGGCAGCGAGTCGGGTCGGGCCACGTCGGTGGCGCCCTGCACGTTGTCGTGGCCGCGGAAGATGTTGGCGCCGCCGCCGGACACGCCGATGTTGCCGAGCGCGACTGCAAGATGCACGACGCGCGCACCATGGCGTTGCCGATCGAGTGCTGCGTCTGGCCCATGCACCACACGATGGTGCTCGGGCGGTTGTCCGCCATCGTCTTGGCGGCCTTGAACACGGTGGCCTCGTCGACGCCGCAGACCTCCTGCACCTTGTCCGGCGTCCATTCTTAGCACCTCGTCGCGCACCTTGTCCATGCCGTAGACGCGGTCGGCGATGTACTGCTTGTCTTCCCAGCCGTTCTTGAAGATGTGGTGCAGCATCCCGAACAGGAAGGCGATGTCGCTGCCCGAGCGGATGCGGATGTAGTCGTGCGCCTTGGCCGCCGTGCGCGTGAAGCGCGGGTCGACCACGATCATCTTGCAGCCCGTCTCCTTGGCATGCAGCATGTGCAGCATCGACACCGGGTGCGCCTCGGCGGCGTTGGAGCCGATGTACAGCGCCGCCCTGCTGTTCTGCATGTCGTTGTAGGAGTTCGTCATCGCGCCGTAGCCCCACGTGTTCGCGACGCCCGCGACGGTGGTGGAGTGGCAGATGCGGGCCTGGTGGTCGCAGTTGTTGCTGCCCCACAGGCTCACCCACTTGCGCAGCAGGTACGCCTGCTCGTTGTTGTGCTTGGACGAGCCGACGATGAACACCGAGTCCGGGCCGCTCTCGTCGCGCAGCTCCTTCATGCGCGCTGAGATCTCGTTGTAGGCCTGGTCCCAGGAGATGCGCTGGTACTTGCCGTCGACCAGCTTCATCGGGTCTTGAGCCGGAAGTCGCCGTGCCCGTGCTCGCGCACGGAGGCGCCCTTGGCGCAGTGGGCGCCAGGTTCAGCGGGCTAGTCGAACACCGGCTCCTGGCGCACCCAGACGCCGTTCTCCACCACGGCGTCGATCGCGCAGCCCACGGAGCAGTGGCCGCAGACCGTGCGCTTGACCTCGACCTTCCCGTTGCCGTTGCCGGCCTTCGGCGGATCGGCCGCGGCGGCCTTCTTCACCAGCAGCAGTTCGGAGGCGGCAATGCCGGCGCCGACGCCCAGGCCCGAGCGGCGCAGGAAGGCGCGCCGGTCCATCGTGGGGATCGCGCGCGCGATGCCGCGCGCAAGTCCGCCGACGAGGCCCGTGGCGGACGCGCCACCGGTGGCCGGCGTGGACGAGGTTCTGCGTGTGAGCAGCATGGCTGCCTCCTTCAGACGCGGGTGGTCTGGTAGTAGCGCAGCACGTGCTGCGTCACCTGGTAGCCGCCGCCCTTTTCGGGCGCGGGCTTCGGCTGCGCGGCCGCGTCGGCCTGCGGCGTCGTGGCCAGGGGCACGGCGGCCGCCACGGCCGCCAGGGCGCCGACAGTACCGGCGCCGGCAAAGACCTGTCTGCGCGAGAGCCGCGAAGGGGTGGATGCGCTCATGTTCGACTCCTCATGCTGCGCCCAGCGCGTCGTGCGCACTGGAAGGGTGCAATTCGATTAGCGTCCCCCTGTCTGTGCCCTGCAATCCGGGTGACCCCTTAGCGGCGCCGCAGCAAAACGCAGTGCGCACAACGGTCATTCGACGTGGCATGTCACTCTGTGTTGTCACTCGATCATGTCGAGTGCCTGCGTCTCGATTTGCGCAACGGCGCGCGTGTAGCCGGCAAGCGCCGCATAGACCCTTGCCGCCTCGTGGGCCTGCACCGCATCGCACAGCCGCTCGACCCACGGCTGCACGTGCGTGCGCCAGAAGCGGCGCTGGCGCTCGAGGTTGCAGCGCTCCGCGTCGTCGCCCGCGATCAGCCAGCGCATGACCTCGAACACGAAGGCGACGTGGTCTTCGGTGTCGGCGGTGGATGGATCGCGAGTGAGCCCTAGCTCGGCGAGTTCGCCGCGCAGGGCGGCCAGCGGCTGTTTCGTGCAGGAAGCCGGTGAGATAGAACGAGCCCTGCAGGCAGACCTCCGGCCGGCCGATGCCGACGAACAGCGTGTCGTACTCGGTGGCCGCGGCTTCGGCCGTGGTCGTGCGCAGCGCCTTGACGAGCGCCTGCCACGACGGATCCAGGAACGATCCGGCTTCTGGTCCCGGCGCCTGCGGGACGCGCGGCCAGCAGCGCCGCGTCGGGCGGCGCGGACCACAGCCGCGCCAGCAATCCGTATACGTCGGCGCGCGCACGCTCGACCGCGTCGTCCAGCGCCACCAGGCTCCGGCGCATCGTTCATAAATCGGTGACCCTCGTCTCGTTCGGGTTGCTGAACATGTCGACCACGCGGCAGTCGTTGCACATCCTGAGCCGCCGCGCCGCCTCGCCCTGGAACATCGAATGGCCGGCCAGGCGCGACAGCATCGTCTCGATCGCCTTCACGGTGCCGAACGGCTTGCCGCACGAAATGCAGCGGTACGGCGCCTGTCGTTGAGCACGCGCGCCTGCTTGCGCGCGCGCCCTTCGTCGGCCAGCCACAGGCGCGGCTGCAGCGTGATGGCGTTCTCCGGGCAGGTGCTTGCGCACAGGCCGCACTGCACGCAGTTCTTCTCGATGAAGCGCAGCTGCGGCTGGTCAGGGTTGTCGGCCAGCGCGCTGGCGGGGCAGGCGCCCACGCAGGCCAGGCACAGCGTGCAGGCCTGCGTGTCCACCATCACGTTGCCGAACGGCGCGCCGCGCGGCGGCAGCGCGATGGCCTCCGGCGTTGCGGCGCGCACGCCATGAGGTGGCTCAAGGCCAGCTCCAGCGTGCCGCGCTTGTCCTTCTGCACGGCGAATGTGGCCTCGCGCTCGAGCGCGGACGCCCCGGCGCAGGCGCAGCGCCGCGTCCAGCGCGCGCGCCTCTCGCACGTCGACCAGGCGCACAGTGGCCGCCGCCGTGTCCGAGCCCCTCCATGATGGCCTCGGCCTGCGCCGCCTGGTCGGCCAGCGCGGCGCGATAGTCGGGCGCTTCCTCGTCGGTGAGCAGCACCAGCACCTGGCTGGCGCCGTAGGCCAGCGCCGAAAGCCACAGGTCGAGACCGACGCTGGCCGTGTGCCACACCTCCAGCGGCAACACCCGCGCGGGCACGCCGTGCACCGCTGCATCGGTGCGCGCGAGGCGGCCGAGCTCGCCGATCAGGTCAGCGCCCGCGCCGCCGCTGTGCACCAGCAGCGCGGCATCGCGCCCGCCCGCGCGCCGGTAGGTGCCCACGAGCGTGCGGATGCGCCGGCCGAGATCGGCCGCATCGGGATACGCATAGGTCATCGCGCCACTCGGGCACACGGTGGTGCAGGCGCCGCAGCCCACGCACAGGTGCGGCTCCACGCGCACGCCGCCGGTGGTCTTGAGCTCGCTGGTGATCGCGTGCGCGGAGCAGACGTCCAGGCAGGCCGTGCAGCCGGTGCGTTCGTTGCGGCTGTGCGCGCACAGGCGCCGCTCATAGCGGAAGAAGGTGGGCTTGTCGAACTCGCCGGTGAGCTCGCGCAAGGCTCAGCACGGCATCGAACAGGCGCTGCGGCGCGCCCTGCGGCGGCACGTGGAAGTAGCCCTGCGGCGGCGCGGGACGGTCGAACGCCGGCGCCTCGCGCAGGTCGAGCACGAGATCGTAGTGCTCGGTGTCGGTGCGCGGCACGCGCGTGAAGTCGATCGCGCCGGCGGCCTCGCAGACGCGCACGCAGTCGCGGTGGTCGCGGCAGCGGTCGAGGTCGATCTGGTAGTCGAACCCGATGGCGTCTTCGGGACAGGCGTCGATGCAGGCGTTGCAGCGCGTGCACAGGTCGAGGTCGATGGGGTTGGCGCTCTCCCACTCCACGTCGAACGCGCCGAGCCAGCCGCGCACCGCGCGCACCGCACCCGCGTGCACCGCTCGATCGTGCGCTTGCGCGAGCGCGCCGCCGCGCTGCGAGAGCAGGATGCTCACGTCGAGCTTGTCGTCGAGCATCGCCGCCGCCCGCTCGGCTTCGGCGGCGCCGCCGATCACCAACGCGCGCCCCGCACTGCGGAACACCACCTCGGGCACCGGATCGGGGTCGGGCAGCGCCGCGGCGGCGAGCAGCGCCGCCATCTTGGGCGTGGCGCCGCGGGCGTCCTTGCTCCAGCCGCCGGTCTCGCGAATGTTCACGAAGCGGATCGGCCGCTCCTGCAGCGATGGCGAGCCCTCGGTCTGCTCGGCCAGTTCGCGGAACAGCGGCGCCTCCTGCGTGCAGGCCACGAGCAGCGGCTCGCCCTCGCGCGCGGCGCGCTGGAAGGCGGCGGCCTCCCGGCGGCACAGCGCGGTGTGGACGATCTCGGGCGGCGCCGGGCCGTTCCCGAGCCGGCCGACGCCCCCCTGGGGGGCAGCGACCGCCGGGAGCGTGGGGGCCGTCGGATCCCTAGGAGGCGTCGCGGTTGGCGTCGCCGCCGGGCTCGTCGACATCGCTCGGCTCAGGGCCGGGCCGTCGATCGGCATCGTCCGGTTGCAGTTGCAGATCAGGGTTTTCATCGTCTTCACGGAAGAGGCCGAGGAAAGCGGACTGCGTCATCTTGCGCAGCATCGAGGCGGGCAGCGGATCGGCCTTGTTGTAGTCGTCGATGTAGGTGTCGAGCCCGTCCATCACGTTGAAATGCGGATCGCTGAAGAGCTTGCGCAGCGCGGCGCGCTTGACGCCGTCGTCCACGCCCGGCGCGACGAAGCGGGAGAAATCGGCGTCGCGCGTGAGCGCTGCCACGTCGTCGAGCGTCGGCAGCGGCGCGGCGGGTGTCTCGGCCTCGACCGGTTCGAGCACCGGCGCGTCCTTCGGTTCCACGGCCACGGCGACGGGAGCCGCTGTGGGCGGAGCTGCGGGCTCGTCGGGCACGCGCCGGCCGTGCGCCTGGATGGCCTTGCGACGCGACCAGCGCGAGAGGAAGCCGGCGTCGCGGTCGTCATCGTTCCGGCCGCTCATCGCCGGTCCTCCGGACGCTGGAACGATGCCGGGCGCCGGCGCTGCCTGGGCTCGGGGCGGTAGTTCTCATCCGTCCATGCCTGCAGCCACTCGCGCACATCCGGCGGCAGCGGCACGTTGTCGACCCGCTCCTGCGCATCGAGCCAGCGCGCGGCCTCGTTGTACGACAGCGTGACCGTATGGGGCGCGGCACGCGACGGATCGTTCTCGTCGATGCGCCACAGCACGAACCACACCGGCGCATCGGTGCGCAGGTTGAGGTGGTAGCCCTCGGCTTCGTCGGTGAAAAGCTCCACGGCGAGGCCGGGGTGCAGCCAGCTCGCTTCGACGCCGTCGTCACGCAGCAGACGCGATTCATTGCCGAAGGCTGCTTCGTCGGGAACGACCTCGGCGATCTCGAAGCGCCAGTCTTCCCAGCGGGTGGGCTTCGCGAGGCGCCGGAGCACGACAGCGACCGCGATCGACGGCCGCTCCTTCGATACAGCATGAAGTGTGGGCATCTAAATCGAGTCTAGCCCTGCGAGAGGCGGCTGGCGGCCTTCCGCCATGGAGGAAAACCCGCGTCTGGCGGCGCCTGCCACAGTCACCCCTTCTCGCGGCGATAGGTCCACCATGGCAGCACGCGCCGCAGCGACAGCACGTGCCCGCTCTCATCAGCCGTGTGGCCGGGAATCGTCTCCAGCACCTCGAGCCACTGCGGGCTCTGCAGCGCCGCACGCAGCGCCTGCACGCGCGGGTCCTCCAGGTGGGCCGCCAGCGTCACGAGGAAGTAGCGCTCGCGCGCGAGCGCGATGAAGTCGAGCCCGGCCGCGCGGGCCGCCGCCTCGATGCCGAAGCCCGCGTCGATGCTGCCGCTGGCCACCGCGGCCGCCACCGCGCGATGCGACACCTCCACCGGCGCATCGCCGGCCAGCGCCGGCATGCCGGCCGCGCGCAGCAGTTCCTGCAGCACGAGCCGCGTGCCGGTGCCCGGGCCACGCTGCACGATGCGCAGCCCCGGGCGCTGGAGGTCCGCCAGCCCCGCGATGCGCAGCGGATTGCCCGGCGCGAGCATCAGCCCTTGCGTGCGGCGCACGAAGCCGATCAGCTTGTGGCGCCCCGGCCTCAGCAGCGACCGGTAGGCCGCCGCGGTGGCCGAGCCGCGCGGCGCGTGCTCCAGCGCATGGAAGCCCGCCAGCAGGCAACGCCCGTCGTGCAGCGCATTCAGCGACTCGAGGCTGCTCGTGAACTGGATGTCCAGTAGCAGCTTGTGCCGCGACTGGCACAGCTCGCGCAGGCGCGGCAGCGCCTCGTCGTGGCTGGCGTGCATGGGGATCAGCCCGGCGCTGTCGTCGAAGGCGACCGCGAAGGCGAGCTCGAGCTCGCTGCGCAGGGCATCGATCTGCGGTGCGAGCCTCGCACGCGCGCGGCGTTCGGCCCACAGCAGCTTCTCGCCGAAAGACGACAGCACCGCGGGTTGACCCTTGGTCCAGTGCACCAGCGGGCGATCGAGCTGCGCCTCCCAGCGCCGCAGCTCGCCCCACACGTGGCGGTACGACAGCCGAAGCTCGCGCGCCGCGCCCGAGATGGAGCCGCTGCGATGCACCGCGTCGAGCAGCGCCACCAGCGGATGGTGGAGGTCGCGCGAGGCGCCGTCGGCAGCCTCGGTGGCGATCGCGTAGTTGAGGCTGACCTTATGCATGCGCCTTCATATCGCCGCGTGCGCGGCCGCTGCCTAGGATAGCGAGCCACCGATGAACTCCTTTGCAGACAGCCTCGCCGGCGCACTCGCGCTCGTCGCATCGTTCGACGCCGCGCTCGCGCGCACGGTCGGGCTCTCGCTGTGGGTGAGCGGCCTGGCCAGCGCGATCGCCACCGGGCTCGGCATCGCCGGCGGCGCCTGGCTCGCCGCCGCGCGCTTCCGCGGCCGCGGCGCCGTGCTGCTGGCGCTGAACACGCTGCTCGCGCTGCCCTCCGTGGTGGTCGGCCTCGTGGTCTACCTGCTGCTGTCGCGCGCCGGCCCGCTTGGTGACTGGGGCATTCTCTTCACGCCTGCCGCGATGGTCGTCGCGCAGGCGATCCTCGTCACGCCGATCGTCGCCGCGCTGGCGCGTTCCCAGCTCGAGGCCTCGATCGACGAGCATGGCGAGCAGCTGCGCTCGCTCGGCGCCGGCCGCGCGACCGGCCTGCTGGTGCTGGCCTGGGACGAGCGAACGGCGCTCGCCACGCTCGCCCTCGTCGCGTTCGGCCGCGCGGTGTCGGAGGTGGGCGCGGTGATGATCGTCGGCGGCAACATCGACGGCGTCACGCGCGTGATGACCACCGCCATCGCGCTCGAGACGAGCAAAGGTGACCTGCCGCTGGCGCTCGCGCTCGGCATCGTGCTGCTGTCCGTGGTGCTCACGCTCAATGCGGCTGTCGCGCTGCTGCGCCAGGGCAGCGCGAGCGTTCAGCGGGAGGCGCCGGCATGAAGACAGCCGAGAGGGCGACCCAGCCGATCGTGTCGCTGCACGACGCCGGCGTGCGCTTCGGTACGCGCGAGGCGCTTTGCGGCGTCAGCGTGAGCATCGCGCGAGGCGAGTTCGTGGCCGTGGTTGGTGCCAACGGGGCCGGAAAGACCACCTTGCTGCGCGCACTGCACGGCCTGCTGCCGCTGACGTCCGGCGATCGCCGCATGGCGCCCGGCGGCCCGCGCATCGCGATGCTGTTCCAGCGCCCGTTCCTCGTGCGCATGTCGGTGCTCGGCAATTTGAAGCTCGCGTTCTGGCTGGCCGGCGTGCCGGGTCACGAGCGCGGCGTGCGCGCTGTGGAGGCGCTGGCGCGGGCGGGCCTCGAGGCGGAGGCCCGACGCCCGGCGCGCGAGCTTTCGGTGGGCCAGCAGCAACGGCTTGCGCTGGCGCGCGCCTGGGCCCTGCGACCCGACCTGCTGCTGCTCGACGAGCCGACTGCAAGCCTCGACCCGGCCGGTGCGGCGGACGTGGAGGCGCTGCTTGGAGACATCGCAGAGGGCGGTGTGGCGGTGCTGATGACGTCGCACAACGTGGGCCAGGTGCGTCGGCTGGCGAGGCGCGTGGTGCACCTCGAGCAGGGCCGCGTCGCGGCGGACATCGAGGCGCGTCGGTTCTTCGATGAAGGGACTTCGCGTACGGGCGCCCGCTTCCGCGGGGCGGAGATTGCTTGGGTGTGAGCGGCCGGAAGCGCGCCGATGAAGGCGCGCTTCTTCAAGACTCAGCGCTTCTCTCGCTTCTCCCGTGCTTCAGCAAGCGGCATCGGCTCGGTCGTGTCGTCCGAAGCGTCGGACACGTCGAGCCCCTTGTGAAGGTCCAGAGACGACGAGAACCAGCTTCTGACCGGCGGTTCCTCGTCCTGCTTCTCATCCGCCGCAGCAGGGGGATCGGCCGGCAGCGGTTGCTTCGCCGGTCTTCGAGCACGAGACCGCCTGAGAAAGCCGAACACGACAACTCCAGTTCGCTAACTTGGTCGCAATGCTCTCAATAATGCGCCCTGGACACATCCCTTAACCTAGGGATTCTGTAACTCACGTGTCCTTCGACACGCTGATCGTCGGGAACCGGGCGCTGAAGTCCTTCGCCTTGCGCGCCACCTTCACCGCCACGCCCTGCGCAACGGCCTTGTAGAGCCCGGCGATCTCGCCGTCCGGGTCGGCGACGACCGGCGGATGGCCCGCATCCGACTGCTCCCGGATGGCGAGCGAGAGCGGCAGCGCACCGAGGTAGTCGATGCCGAACTCCGCGGCCATGCGCTTGCCGCCTTCGGCCCCGAAAATGTGCTCCACGTGCCCGCATTTGGGGCACACGTGCACGGCCATGTTCTCGACGATGCCGAGGATCGGCACCGAGACCTTCTCGAACATCTTCAGGCCCTTGCGCGCGTCGAGCAGCGCGATGTCCTGCGGGGTAGTGACGATCACCGCGCCGGTGAGCGGCACGCGCTGGCTGAGCGTGAGCGCGATGTCGCCGGTGCCCGGGGGGCATGTCGACGATGAGGTAGTCGACATCGCCCCAGTTCGTCTGGCGCAGCAGCTGGTCGAGCGCCTGCGTGGCCATCGGGCCGCGCCAGATCATGGCCTGGTCGGGCTCCACCAGGAAGCCGATCGACATCACCTTGATGCCGTGGCCCACGAGCGGGTCCATCGTCTTGCCGTCCTCCGTCTCCGGCCGGCCGGACACGCCGAGCATCATGGGCTGGCTCGGGCCGTAGATGTCGGCGTCCAGCATGCCCACCGAGGCGCCCTCGGCGGCCAGCGCCAGCGCGAGGTTGGCCGCCGTGGTGCTCTTGCCGACGCCGCCCTTGCCGGACGCGACCGCGATGATGTTCTTCACGCCCGGCAGCAGCGGCACGCCGCGCTGCACGGCATGCGCGATCACCTTGGTGGAGATCGACACGCTCACGTTGGCGACGCCCGGCACGGCGCGCGCGGCGGCCACGAGCGCACCGCGCAGCGCCGCGTGTCGGCTCTTGGCCGGGTAGCCGAGCTCGAGGTCGAACGACACGTCGCCGCCCGGGTCGACGCGCAGGTTCTTGATCTGGCGCGTGGAGACGAAGTCGGTACCCATGGCCGGGTCGACGACGGTCTTGAGGGATTCGAGCAGCGCGTTTTCGGTGGGCATGGAGGCAGTCTAGCCCGCCGTTTCGCGCCCCCGGCCTTGCCGGTGCCCGGGCGAACCCCTATCGTCGCCGCCATGGCGCAGAAGCACCGGCAGGTCGAGGTGTTCGACCGCATGCAGCACGGCTACACCTACGTGCTCACCGAGCCGCCCGGGCGGAACTTCCACCCCGCCTTCCGCCCCGAGCTCACGCCGAAGGAGATGCTGGCGCTCGGCGTGTTCGGCGGCAAGTACATGACCGACTGCACCGGCGAGTTCCCGGCGGACTGGTTCCGCGCGGCCAAGCTGAACCCCGAGCGGCACGATCCGGCGTTGAACTGCTTCGGCGTGAACGCCTCGCAGCCGCTGTCGGAATGGCGGCGCAAGGGCTGGATCCACGAGGACGACCCGCGCGGCTGGTTCCAGTGGTATTGCCGGTACTACCTGGGCCGCCGCGGTCCGGACGACGAGCGCCAGATCGCGCGCTGGAAGGCGATGACGCGGCACGTGGCACAGGTGAAGGCCGGCTGCCGGCGCGGCGACCTGCTGTGCCGCCCGCGCCAGCGCCAGGCGCTGCTGCACTGGGCCTACGACAGCCGCAAGCTCTGAAGCCGCACCCTAGAATCCGCCGTTCCATGACCCGCACGCTCTTCGTCACCACCGCCCTGCCCTACGCGAACGCGCCGTTCCACGTGGGGCACATGATGGAATACATCCAGGCCGACATCTGGGTGCGCTTCCAGCGCATGCGCGGCCACACGGTGCATTTCGTGTGCGCCGACGACGCGCACGGCGCGCCGATCATGATCGCCGCCGAGAAGGCGGGCAAGACGCCGCAGGCCTTCGTGGCCGAGATCGCGGCCGGCCGCCGGCAGTACCTCGACGGCTTCCACATCGGCTTCGACAACTGGCACTCCACCGACGGCCCGGAGAACCACGCGCTCGCGCAAGGAGATCTACCTCGCGCTGCGCAAGAACGAGCTGATCGACGTGCGCGCCGATCGAGCAGTTCTTCGACCCGGTGAAGTCGATGTTCCTGCCCGACCGCTACATCAAGGGCGAGTGCCCGCGCTGCGGCGCGAAGGACCAGTACGGCGATTCCTGCGAGGTGTGCGGCGCCGTGTACGCGCCCACCGAGCTGAAGAACCCCTATTCCACCCTCACCGGCGCCACGCCGGTGATGAAGACCAGCGAGCACTACTTCTTCCGCCTGTCCGACCCGCGCTGCGTGCAGTTCCTGGAGCAGTGGACGAACGAGAGCGGGCGCCTGCAGCCCGAGGTCCTGAACAAGATCCGCGAGTGGGTCGGGCAGGACGAGAACGGCCAGGGGCACCTGAGCGACTGGGACATCAGCCGCGACGCACCCTACTTCGGCATCGAGATCCCGGACGCGCCCGGCAAGTACTTCTACGTCTGGCTGGACGCGCCGATCGGCTACCTCGCGTCGCTGGCCAACCACTGCGCGAAGACCGGCCTCGACTTCGACGCGCTGATGGCCGACCCGGCGCTGGAGCAGGTGCACTTCATCGGCAAGGACATCACCTACTTCCACACGCTGTTCTGGCCGGCGATGCTGCACTTCAGCGGCCGCAAGACGCCCAACCACATCTTCGTGCACGGCTTCATCACCGTGAGCGGCGAGAAGATGAGCAAGAGCCGCGGCACCGGCATCTCGCCGCTGCGCTACCTCGAGCTCGGCATGAACGCCGAGTGGCTGCGCTACTACATCGCCGCCAAGCTCAATGCGCGCGTCGAGGACATCGACTTCAATCCCGACGACTTCGTCGCCCGCGTGAACAGCGACCTCGTCGGCAAGTACATCAACATCGCCAGCCGCGCCGCCGGGTTCCTGAGCAAGCGCTTCGGCGGGCGGCTCTCGGCCGAGGTGGGGGTGGAGGGCCGCGTGCTGCTCGACCACCTGCGCGCCGCGCGCACGTCCATCGAGACGCTGTACGAGGAGCGCGAGTTCGGCAAGGCGCTGCGCGAGATCATGCTGCTCGCCGACCGCGTGAACGAGTACGTCGACCAGCACAAGCCGTGGGAGCTGGCGCGCCAGGCCGGGCAGGATCCGGCGCTGCACGACGTGTGCAGCGTGTGCATCGAGGCCTTCCGGCTGCTCACGATCTACCTGAAGCCGGTGATGCCCACGCTGGCCGCGCAGGTGGAGGCCTTCCTGCGCGTGCCGCCGCTTCACGTTCGCTGCCGTCGAGGCGGAGCTCGGCGGCGCACGCGATCGGCGAATACCGGCACCTGATGCAGCGCGTCGATCCGAAGCAGCTCGATGCGCTCCTCGAGCCGCCGGCCGCGGCCGAGGCGGCCGCTGCGGAGCCGGGCGGCGCGGCCATCGCGCCGGAGATCGGCGTCGCGGATTTCGCGAAGGTCGACCTGCGCATCGCGCGCATCGTCGAGGCCGCGCGCGTCGAGGGCAGCGACAAGCTGCTGCGCCTCACGCTGGACGTCGGCGAAGGGCGCGAGCGCACCGTGTTCGCCGGCATCGCCGCGCACTACGAGCCGGCGCAGCTCGCCGGCAAGCTCACGGTGGTGGTGGCCAACCTCGCGCCGCGCAAGATGAAGTTCGGCGTCTCCGAAGGCATGGTGCTCGCGGCATCGCACGCCGACCGCGCCGGAACGCCCGGCGTCTTCATCCTGGAGCCGTGGCCGGGCGCCGAGCCCGGCATGCGGGTGCAGTAAGGCCGGTACCGCGCCATGCACGGCCTGGTCGAGCGCGAGGCGGTGCTGGAGGGGCTGAGCGGACGTGACCCGGGCCGGCGGAGGATGAGCAGCCAAGCCGGCACCCCTCGATCACCGTGCAGAAGGCGCTTCGGAGGGCGGTTCCTTTAGAATCCGGCCGCTCCGCCCTCTCTCCGTGTCGTGCCATGCCGCTGTTCTGGAAACCCTACAAGTCCGACATCTCCCAGTTGATCGACGAGCTGAAGGCGCAGAACCCGAAGCTCGAGGAGGAACAGCGCGCCGGCCGCGCCCTGCTCTGGGACCGGCCGATCGACCGCGAGGCGGTGGCCAGGTGGAGCGAGGCCCGGGTGCCGCAGGCGCCGTACGTCTACCACACCAAGACCAAGTAACCGGCCCACCGCGCCCGTGTCCGAGTCCGAAGCGCTGATCGACGGCGAAGCCGCCGCCCCCCTGGTGGTGGATGCCGTGGCGGTGGCCCGCCTGTACGGCGAGCCGCTGTTCCGGCTGCCGCAGGATCTGTACATCCCGCCCGACGCGCTCGAGATCTTCCTCGAGGCGTTCGAAGGCCCGCTGGACCTGCTGCTGTACCTGATCCGCCGGCAGAACTTCAACATCCTCGACATACCGCTGGCCGACGTGACGCGCCAGTACCTTGCCTACGTGCACCAGATCCGGTCGCGCAACCTCGAGCTGGCGAGCGAGTACCTGCTGATGGCCGCGATGCTCATCGAGATCAAGTCGCGCATGCTGCTGCCGCCGAAGAAGAGCCCGGACGGTGCCGAGCCGGAAGACCCGCGCGCCGAGCTGGTGCGCCGGCTGCTGGAGTACGAGCAGATGAAGCTGGCGGGCGCGAAGCTCGATGCGCTGCCGGTGATCGGCCGCGATTTCCTGCGCGCGCAGGTCACGATCGAGCAAGGCCTGAAGCCGCGTTTCCCGGACGTGGCGGTGGACGAGCTGCGCGAGGCCTGGCTGGAGATCCTGCGCCGCGCCAAGCTGGTGCAGCACCACAAGATCAGTCGCGAACAACTCTCGGTGCGCGAGCACATGAGCATCGTGCTGCGCCGCCTGCAGGGCCGCCGCTTCGTGGAGTTCCACGAGCTGTTCGACACCACGCACGGCACGCCGGTGGTGGTGGTCACCTTCATCGCGCTGCTGGAGCTGGCGCGCGAGCACCTGCTGGAAGTGACCCAGGCCGAAGCCTTCGCGCCCATCTACGTCCGCCTCGCGTACCACCCGTCTTGAACTTGTGAGCACGCACGCCATCGCGCCGGCCCGCGAACGCCCGGCCGTCACGCTGCACCGCCTTCGCGAGATGCACGGGCGTGGCGAGAAGATCGCGATGCTCACCGCCTACGACGCGGCATTCGCGCGCCTGGCGGACGAGGCCGGCGTCGACTGCCTGCTCGTGGGCGACTCGCTCGGCATGGTGCTGCAGGGTGCGGCGAGCACGCTGTCCGTCACGCTGGACGACATGGCCTATCACGTGCGTTGCGCAGCCCAGGGGCTGGCCGGCGGGGCCGCATGGCTGATCGGAGACCTGCCCTTCGGCAGCTACCACGAGGGCGCCGACCAGGCCATGCGCTCCAGCGCCGCGCTGCTGCGCGCCGGCGCGCAGATGGTGAAGCTGGAAGGCGGCGGCTGGACGGCGCCGATCGTGCGTTTCCTCGTCGAGCGGGGCGTGCCGGTGTGCGCGCACCTGGGCCTCACGCCGCAGAGCGTGCATGCGCTCGGCGGCTACCGGGTGCAGGGGCGGGAGCCGGCTGCCGCGGCGGCGCTGCGCGCACAGGCGCGCGAGCTGGCCGACGCAGGGGCCGCGATGCTCGTGCTCGAGCTGATGCCGTCGCCCCTTGCCACGTCGGTGCAGGCGGACAACCCCGCGCTCATCACCATCGGCATCGGCGCGGGCGCCGGCACCGCGGGGCAGGTGCTGGTGCTGCACGACATGCTCGGCATCACGCGCGGCAAGCGGCCGCGCTTCGTGCGCGACTTCGCCGAGGGCGCCGGCAGCGTCGAGGCGGCGTTGCGCAGCTACGTGGCGGCCGTGAAAGACGGGGCGTTCCCGGACCTGTCGCACTCCTATTGAAGCCCCGAGCCATGCGCACCGTCCACACCATCGCCGAACTGCACGCCGCGCTCGACGGCGCGCGCCAGACCGCCTTCGTGCCGACCATGGGCAACCTGCACGAGGGCCACCTGTCGCTGGTGCGCGCGGCACGCGCCCACGGCGGCCCGGTGGTGGCCAGCATCTTCGTGAACCGCCTGCAGTTCGCGCCGCACGAAGACTTCGACCGCTATCCGCGCACGCTGGCACGCGACTGCGAGCTGCTGCTCGGTGCCGGCTGCGATCTGGTGTTCGCCCCCGACGAGCGCGAGCTCTACCCCCAGCCGCAGACGTTCAGGGTCGTGCCCGACCCGTCGCTCGCCGACATGCTCGAAGGCGAGTTCCGGCCCGGGTTCTTCACCGGCGTGTGCACCGTGGTGATGAAGCTCTTCCAGGCGGTGCGCCCTTCCGTGGCCGTGTTCGGCAAGAAGGACTACCAGCAGCTGATGGTGGTGCGGCGCATGGTGCAGCAGTTCCTGCTGCCGATCACCATCGTCGCCGGCGAGACGATGCGGGCGGATGACGGGCTGGCACTGTCGTCGCGCAACGGCTACCTGAGCGTGGCCGAGCGGGTGGAGGCGGTGCGGTTGTCGGCCGCGCTGCGTGAGCTGAAGAAGTCGCTGGGGCGCGGGGAGCGCGATCTGCCAGCGCTCGAATCTCGCGCGATCGCGTCGCTGCGCCAGCGCGGCTGGGCGCCGGATTACCTCACCGTGCGGCGGCGTGCCGACCTGCTGACGCCGACACGCGAACAGCTCGGCGACGGCGAGCCGCTCGTGGCGCTGGGCGCGGCGAAGCTGGGCGCGACGCGGTTGATCGACAACCTCGAGATCTGACGCTGTCTCTTTCTCTCTCTCCCGCGCAGCGGGAGAGGGCGGGGTGAGGCGGGGCCCTCGCAGGGGCACGACCGTCACAATGCGAACGCCGCGCCCTCACCCTAACCCTCTCCCGCGCAGCGGGAGAGGGAGCAGGTCAGCGCTGCGACGGGCGCCCGCCCTGCACCGCCGCTCCCTGCTGTGCCATCTGGCTCACCGCAAGCACCGCCTGGGTGCGGGTGCTCACGCCGAGCGCACGCAGCACCGCCGCCACCTCGTCCTTCACCACCTCGGGCGTCAGGGCCAGCTCCTTCGCGATGAGCCGATTCGGCCGGCCCTGCAGCAGGTGCATGAGCACCTCCATCTGCTGCGGCGTGAGGCCGAGCGACTCGAGCGACGGCGTCCGTGGGGCAACCTCGGGCAGCGGCGGCAGCGGACGCGTGGGCGGCGCCGATTGGCGCATGACGTCGGGCACCGTGTCGCCGCCGGCGGTGTGCACCGGCTCGCCGCCCATCGTCATCGGCGGCACGTAGATGCCGCCCGACATCACGAGCCGCAGCGCGTCGAACAGCATCGTGCTGGACGCGCGGCGCGGCACGAAGCCCATCGCCCCATGGTCGATGGCGCGGATCACGTCGCTCGAGCGGTTCGAGGCGGACACCACGACCACCGGCAGCGCGGGATGGCGCTCGCGCACTTCAGTGAGCACCTCGAAGCCGTCCACGTGCGCAAGCTCGAGGTCGAGCAGCACAAGGTCGAACTGGCGGTCCTTCCTGAGGGTGGCGCGCATCTCCGCCACGCCGGGCACGGCCACGACGGTGACATCGTCGCCGAGGCCGCGGATCACCTGCTTCAGGGCGGTGAGCAGCGCCTCATGGTCGTCGACCAGCAGCACCTTCATGCGAAGACCTCCGATGGCCGGGCATCGTAGCCGAGATGCCGCTACGTGTAGCGCCGCGTCACCGCCTCCGCCACGCACGCGGGACGCTCGGCGCCCTCGCGCTCCACCGTCACCTCGGTGACGAGCTGCGCGCCGCCGTCCAGCGGCTCGTACGCGAGCAGCCGGAAACTTGCGCGCAGGCGGCTGCCGACGGGCACCGGCGCGGTAAAGCGCACGCGGTTGAGGCCGTAGTTGACGCCCATGCGGACGTCGCCGATGTCGAAGGCCGATGCGAAGAAGGCGGGCAGCAGGCTCAGCGTGAGAAACCCGTGCGCGATGGTGGTGCCGAAGGGGCCCTGCGCGGCGCGTGCCGGGTCGATGTGGATCCACTGGTGGTCCAGCGTGGCGTCGGCGAAGGCGTCGATGCGCGGCTGGTCGACGGTGATCCAGTCGCTCGTGCCGAGCGGCTGCCCGACCAGGGCCTGGAGGTCTGCGAGCTGGGGATAGGTCTTCATCGTTCCCGGGGCGTCGAAGAATCAAGGTATGGTAAGGGTCGATCGGATGGGTCGCGCATACGCACACGCATGGACCACGACGCCGCCTGGCTCACCGGAACGCTGATCTATCTGGCCGCCGCCGTGCTCGCCGTGCCGCTGGCGCGTGCGCTGGGGCTCTCGTCGATCATCGGCTACCTCGCCGCGGGGGTGGCCATCGGGCCGTGGGGCCTCGGCCTCGTGAGCGAACCGAGCCAGGTGCTGCAGTTCGCCGAATTCGGCGTCGTGCTGATGCTCTTCCTGCTCGGCCTGGAGCTCGAGCCGAAGCGGCTGTGGGCGATGCGGCGGCCGATCTTCGGCTGGGGCGGCGTGCAGCTCGTCACGTCGGCGGCATTGATCGGCGGCGTGGCGCTGCTGGCGGGCGCGAGCGTGCCCCTGGCGGTGGTGGCCGGGCTCGGGCTGGCGCTGTCGTCCACCGCCATCGGCCTCGGCACGCTGGCCGAGCGCAACCTCACCGGCACCACCGCGGGTGCCAGCGTGCTCGCCGTGGCGCTGCTCCAGGACATCGCGGCGCTGCCGATCCTCGGGCTCGTGCCGCTGCTCGGCAGCGGCGCCGAGCACGCTGGCGGCAGCGGGTGGACGGGCGTGGCGAAGGTGGCGGCGGTGATCGCCGGCATCGTGCTCGGCGGGCGGCTTGCGCTGCGCCCCACGCTGCGCTGGATCGCCCGCAGCCGCACGCCGGAGATCTTTACCGCGGCCGCGCTGCTGCTCGTGGTGGCCACCGCGGCGGTGATGCAGTCGGTGGGCCTGTCGATGGCGCTCGGCGCCTTCCTCGCCGGCGTGCTGCTGGCCGAGAGCGAGTACCGCCGCGAGCTCGAGACGGACCTCGAGCCTTTCAAGGGGCTGCTGCTGGGGCTCTTCTTCATCGCCGTGGGCATGAGCGTCGATTTCGCCGTGGTGGCGCGGCAGCCGCTGCTGCTCGCCGGGCTGGTGCTCGGGCTGCTGACGCTGAAATCGGCCGTGCTGGCGGCGATGGCGCGCGGCATGGGCATTCCGCTCTCGGAACGGCCGGTGTTCGTTCTGCTGCTGGCGCAGGGCGGCGAATTCGGCTTCGTGGTGTTCCAGCAGGCGGCCGTGGCGGGCGCCATCGACCGCGCCACGTCGTCGCTGCTCGTGGCCGCCGTGACGCTGTCGATGCTGCTCACGCCGCTGCTGCTCGTGGCCGCCGACCGCTGGCTGGTGCCCCGCATCCAGGCGCGCCGCAGCGCGGGCGCGTTGCCCGAGCTGGTGGAGGAGCAGGAGGCGCCGGTGATCATCGCCGGCTTCGGCCGCTACGGGCAGATCGTGGGCCGCCTGCTCAACGCATGCGGGCTCCACGCCACGGTGCTCGACCACGATGCCGAGCAGGTGGAGACGGTGCGCCGCTTCGGCTGGCCCGTGCACTACGGCGACGCCACCCGGCTCGACCTGCTGCGCATGGCCGGGGGCGCACGCGCCTGCGTGATCGTGGTTGCGATCGACGATATCGCGCAGAGCCTGCGCGTGGTGGATCTCGCCCGCGAGCACTTCCCGCAGGCCGTCATCGTCGCGCGTGCGCGCAACGTCACGCACTACTACGGCCTGCGCGAGCGCGGCGTGCAGCACATCGAGCGCGAGACCTTCGACGCCGCGATCGCCAGCGGGCGCAGCGTGCTCGAGCAGATGGGCTGGTCGAGCGACGCCGCGCACACGCAGGCGGCGCGCTTTCGGGCGCACAGCATCGAGCTGCTCGAGCGCATGGCACCGCACTTCAAGGACGAAGCCAAGCTCATCGCCCTTGCGAAGCAGGGGCGGCGCCAACTCGAGGAGCTGTGGGCGCGCGAGCGCGAGGAAGCGGCGGCTACGGCTTCAGGTCGACCACCGCCTCCCCCGACACCGGATCGGTGACGCCCAGGCCGCCGCCCAGATCCTCCAGCAGGCTGCGCATCTCGTCGAGGCTGGCGATCATCTTCGGCCGGGCCGCGACGATGTCCTCGAAGCTGTCCCACTCTCCCACGAAGCAATAGCTGCGCTCGCCGGTCTTCACGATGGCCAGGCGGCGGAATCCCTTGAACGTCAGATCCTGGCGCTGGTGGTAGTCGATGAATTCCTTCTCGCGGCCGCTCTTCACGCGGAAGCGGACGATGTTGAACGCTGTCATGGGATGCTCCTCTGAGGTGGGCAGGGCCGCCCGGGACGGGCAGCGCACGCTGCCTCGGGTCAGTCGACGGCCCGTGTCGAGTTCTTACACCTCGCCGCTTGGCTCTTCAAGGCTCGCTTTCCTCTCAACTTACCGAAGGCCATCCCAGAGCAGCTTGGCGCCGGTGGCGAGCATGCTCACGTCGAAGAGCCGGTAGAACAGCTTCTGCGGCACGCGGCGCACGAACTTCACCCCCAGCCAGACACCCACCGGCGCGACGGGCGCCAGCACGAGCGCGGTGGCCATGTTGGTGCCGTCGATCAGGCCGAGCCACGCGTACGGGATCCACTTCGAGGTGTTCACCGCCGCGAAGAACACCGCCGTCGTCGCCATGAACGCGACCGGCGCCAGACGCAGCGGCAGCAGGTAGAACGCCACCGGCGGCCCGCCGGCGTGCGCGACGAAGCTCGTGAAGCCCGACGTGATGCCGAGCAGGAAGCCGAGCCAGCGCGGCGGCGGGGGCGCGTCGGCGCGCGGCGGCCACAGCACGCGCACCGCGACGAAAGCGAGGGTGAGCGCGCCCACCACCGCGGCCACCGTGCCGGCGGACAGCCAGCCGAAGAGCAGCGTGCCGACCAGCGTGCCCAGCAGGCCGGCCGGCAGCAGCAGGCGGATCAGCGAGCGGTCGAAATCACGCATGAAGGCCGCGAGTCCCAGCGCGTCCATGATGGCCAGCAGCGGCAGCATGATGGCCGCGGCCTGCGGCACGGGAATCGCCAGCGCCATCAGCGGCACCGCGAGCGCGCCGAAGCCGGCGCCGAAGCCGCTCTTGGCCAGGCCCATCATCAGCACCGCCGGGATCGCCACGGCGTAGAACGCGGGGTCGTCGATCAAGCCACAATCCTCGGATGTTCGCCCCCTCACAGCACGACGTGCGTCGTTTCTTCTGCGACGTGCACCGCAAGCGGCGCGAAGGCCTGCCGATGACGCAGATCGAGACGCTGGCGGGCGACTGGGTGGACCAGCACCCCGAGTATCACGCCGACCTGCACGACGTCGACGCCGCGCTGGCCGCCTCCTACACCGTCGAAGAGGGGCGCACCAACCCGTTCCTGCACCTGTCGATGCACCTGACCGTCAGCGAGCAGGTGTCGATCGACCAGCCGCGCGGCATCAGGCAGGCGTTCGAGCTGCTCGCGGCGCGGCTCGGGGCCTCGCACGAGGCGCAACACCAGGTGATGGAGTGCCTCGGCGAGATGATCTGGGCGTCGCAGCGCTCGGGGCTCCCGCCGGACGGCGAGGCGTACCTGGAGTGCGTGCGGCGGCGGGCGACGCGATAGGCGTCGGCGCCCTCTCCCGCCGTGCGGGAGAGGGTTGGGGTGAGGGCGCTGCGTCGGCATGGCACGGCCGGTGGCTTGCGCAAGGCCGCACCCTCACCCCGGCCCTCTCCCACGAGTGGGAGAGGGAGGCGATGCGCTAGCGGGCGGGCAGGCTGCCCGCCACGCCCTCGACGAACCAGTCCATCGACGCGATGGCGGCGTCGTCGAGGGCGTCACGCTCCAGCCGCACGCGGCCCTGGTTGTCGACGAGGCGCCCCGAGAACGGCGCCAGCGTGCCCGCGACGATGGCTCGGCGCTTCGCCTCGACGTCGGCCACCAGCGCCTTGGGCAACGACGGATGCAGCGCCACGAGCTGCACCATGCCGTCCTTCATGCCGCCCCACGCCGGCTGTGGCTTCCAGCGCCCCTCCAGCACGGCCTGGGCGACGCGCGTGTAGTAGCCGCCCCAGTCGGCCGTGACCGCCGCAAGCTGCGCGTTCGGTGCGAAGCGGCTCATGTCGCTCTGGTAGCCGAACACCTTCACGCCCTTCTCCTCGGCGGCTTGCGGCACCGCCGGCGACCCGCTGTGGTTGGCCAGCACGTCGGCGCCGGCGTTGACGAGCGCGAGCGCCGCCTCCCGCTCGCGCGGCGGGTCGAACCACGTGTCCAGCCACAGCACGCGCACCTGGGCGCGCGGATTGGCCGCACGCATGCCGAGCGCGAACGCGTTGATGCCCTGCACCACCTCGGGCACCGGGAAGCCGGCCACGTAGCCGGCGACGCCGGCCGCGCTCGTCTTGCCGGCGATGTAGCCGGCCAGCCACCGGCCCTCGTAGAAACGCGCGTTGTAGGTGTTCAGGTTGGGCGCCGTCTTGTAGCCGCCGGCGTGCTCGAACTTCACGTCGGGGAAGTCGCGCGCCACGCGCAGCGCAGGCTCCAGGTAGCCGAAGCTGGTGGCGAAGACGAGGCGGTGTCCCTGCGCCGCCAGGTCGCGCATCACGCGCTCGGCGTCGGCGCTTTCGGGCACGCCCTCGACGACGGTGGTGCGGATGCGCGCGCCCAGCGCACGCTCGAGCGCCAGGCGGCCCTGCTCGTGCTGGTAGGTCCAGCCAGCCTGGCCGATCGGGGTCACGTAGACGAAGCCGACGCGAAGCGAGGGCTGCGGGGCGGCGTTGCCTTGGGCGGCAGCGGGCAGAAGCAGAAACATCGACGCGAGCACGAGCGCGCGCCTGAGGTTTTTGAACATGGTTGTCCTCGACATGGCCACGATGACACAGGCCAGCGGCTGTGGCGCGCCGCGGGCCCTTGCAGTGAACCTGGAATTTTATGCGGCGGCTTCGGCGAAGCAGGCGTCGAGTTCGCCGATCCACCGTGCCTTGTCGGACTCCGGCGCGAAGCTGGCCTCGAAGCTGTTGCGCGCCAGCCGGTAGGCGTCGCGTGCGGTGAGCGAGGGCAGCGCGGCGAAGGCGTCGAGGTAGTTCTGGTTCACGTAGCCGCCGAAGTAGGCCGGGTCGTCGGAGTTGATCGTCACCTTGAGGCCGGCGTCGAGCAGCGCCTTCAGGTTGTGCTGCGCGAGCGTGGGAAACACGCGCAGCTTGACGTTGGACAGCGGGCACACCGTGAGCGGCACCTGCTCGCGGGCCAGCCGCTCGACGAGCGCCGGATCCTCCAGGCTGCGCACGCCATGGTCGATGCGCTGCACGTGCAGCACGTCGAGCGCGGAGCGCATGTACTCGGGCGGCCCCTCCTCGCCGGCGTGCGCCACCAGCCGCAGGCCGAGCTCGCGGCAGCGCGCGAAGACGCGCTCGAACTTCTCCGGCGGATGGCCGCGCTCGCTGCTGTCGAGCCCGACGCCGACGATCCGGTCGCGATAGGGCAGCGCCTGCTCGAGCGTGTGCGAACGCGGCCTCCTCGCTCAGGTGGCGCAGGAAGCACAGGATGAGCCCGCTGCTCACGCCGTGCTCGCGCGCGGCCGTCTCGCAGGCGCGCGTGAGGCCGTCGAGCACCGTGCCCATCGGCACGCCGCGCTCGGTGTGGGTCTGCGGGTCGAAGAACAGCTCGGCGTGCAGCGACGTTGTCGACGCGGGCCCGCTCGAAGTAGGCCATCGCCATGTCGAAGAAGTCCTCTCCTTCAGCAGCACGGAGGCGCCGGCGTAGTAGATGTCCAGGAAGCTCTGCAGGTCGGTGAACGCGTAAGCGGCGCGCAGGGCCTCGACGCTCGGGTACCGCAGCGTCACGCCGTTGCGGCGGGCCAGCGCGAAGATCATCTCCGGCTCGAGCGAACCCTCGATGTGGATGTGCAGCTCGGCCTTGGGCATGCGGCGCAGCAGGTCGGGCAGGCGGATGGGGTCGATGTCTTCGATGTGCATGGGTGTCCTCCTGGGTGGGCCTTGGGTGGCGTCTCCCCCCACTTTACGTCTTGTGCCGGTGTCGGCCGGCTCGGGCAGGTACGCGCGTTGCAGGCGTTGACGCCATGGACCCGATCCGCGTGGGAATGACCACCGCAGATGCGAGTGCGGCGGTGGCCGAAGTCTTCGGCAACGTCACGGACTACGCTGTCATCCTCCTCGACCCGGCGCTGCGCATTGCAGGCTGGAACGTCGGCGCGGAGAACCTCTTCGGGCACGCGCCGAAGGCGGCGATCGGGCAACCCAGCGACCTCATCTTCACGCCGGAGGACCGGCAGCAGCGCACGCCGCAGCACGAGGCGGCCACCGCGCGCGCGTCGGGCCGCGCCCATGACGACCGTTGGCACGTCCGCATGGACGGGTCCCGCTTCTGGGCCAGCGGCATCCTCGTGGCCCTGTACACGCCGGACGGCGCCGAAGCCGGCTTCGCGAAGATCATGCGCGACCGCACCGACCTGCGCATGCAGATCGACACGGCGAAGAACCGCCTCGCAGCCGTGGTGGAAGAGCAGGAGCGCAAGGGCGTCGATGCTCGGCACGCTGGCGCACGAGCTGCGCAACCCGCTCGCTCCGTTGTCCAACGCTGCGAGGTTGATTCGCATGATCGGCGCCGACGACAGCCGGCTCGAGCTATCCGCTGCAGATCATCGAGCGCCAGATCACGTTCCTGCAGCGGCTGATCGACGACCTGGTGGACGTGAGCCGAGTGGGCGCGGGCAAGCTTCGCCTTGAGCTCGACCGCTTCATCCTTCAGGACGCACTGAACGACGCGATCGACGCCGCGCGGCCCGACGCCGCGGCCCGGGGCCAGTCGCTGCAGGCCGTGCTGCCGCAATTGCCGGTGAAGATCGAGGCCGACCGCCAGCGCGTGGTGCAGATCATCGTGAACCTGCTGAACAACGCGGTTCGCTACACGCCGCCCGGCGGCAGCATCTGGCTGAAGACGACGGTGGAAACCGGCCACGCCGTGATGCGGGTGGAGGACACCGGCGAGGGCATCGCCCTGGAGATGCAGCCGCGCATCTTCGACCTCTTCACCCAGGGCAGGACTGTGGCAGGCCGCGGCGGCGGGCTCGGCATCGGCCTGGCGCTGGTGAAGGAACTGGTTGCCGCGCACGGCGGCATCGTGACCGTGCGCAGCGAGGGCGTGGGCCGCGGCAGCGAGTTCACGGTGCGGCTGCCGCTCGCGCCGCCGGCGGAGGCGACGGGCTGACAGTCAGGGCCGGCAGATCGACTCGCGATGGCCGACTCGCAGCACGACGACGTAGCGGAACCGGGCCGCTGGGACGGCTACTTGCCCGTCGGCACCTTCCTTCGACGCCCTTGACGTAGAAGTTGATGCCGCCCAGGAACTTGTCGTCGGCGGCCGCGTCCTTCGCAGCACTTCTTGCCGTCGTGGCCGACGATCGGGCCCTTCCAGATGACGAAGCTGCCGTCCTTCAAGCCGGCCTTGACCTTCTCGACCTTGGCCTTAGGTCGGCGGGCACCTTGTCGGAGATCGAGACGATGTCGATCGCGCCTTCCTTGACGCCCCACCAGGTGTTGCCGCGCTCTTCCAGGTGCCGTCGAGCGCGTCCTTGTCGGCCTTCTTGTAGTACGGGCCCCAGTTGATGATGGCCGAGGCGAGGTGCGCCTTCGGGCCGTAGGCGGTCATGTCGCTGTCCCAGCCGAAGGCGAACTTGCCGGCCTTCTCGGCGGTCTGCAGCACGGCGGGCGAGTCGGTGTTCTGCATCAGCACGTCGGCGCCGCCGTTGATGCAGCGACTGCGCGGCCTCGGTCTTCCTTCGGCGGGTCGAACCACTTGTTGACCCACACGACCTTGGTCCTCATCTTCGGGTTCACGCTCTGCGCGCCGAGCGTGAAGGTGTTGATGTTGCGGATGACCTCGGGGATCGGCATCGAGCCGACCACGCCGAGCGTGTTGGTCTTGGTCATGCCGCCGGCGATCACGCCGGCCATGTACGCGCCTTCGTAGGTGCGGCTGTCGTAGGTGCGCATGTTGTCGGCCTGCTTGTAGCCGGTGGCGTGCTCGAACTTCACGTCCTTGCAGTCGGCCGCCACCTTGAGCATCGGCTCCATGTAGCCGAAGGTGGTGCCGAAGATCAGCTTGTTGCCCTGGCCGACCATGTCGCGGAACACGCGCTCGGCGTCGGCGCCTCGGGCACGTTCTCGACGAAGCTGGTCTTGACCTTGTCGCCGAACTCGTTCTCGACCGCCTTGCGGCCCTTGTCGTGCGCGTAGGTCCAGCCGCCGTCGCCGACCGGGCCGACGTAGGCGAAGGCGACCTTCAGCGGTCGCGCGGCGGCGCGGCTGCCGGCGAGGCGGCGGCGTGTCGCCGGTCGCCGGCGCGGTGGCCTGCCGGCGCGCCGGCTTCCTCCTTCTTGCCGCAGCCGGCGAGCGCGGCGGCGGCGAGCGGCCAGCGCGAGCAGGCCAGCGCTTCGTGAGATCATGGGATCTCCGGGTTGGATCGTCTGGCAAGAAGGTCTCGCGATGATGGACTTGGTTCCTCCCTCTCGCCACGTGGCAGAGTCGGAGATGACCGGGCATCAGTATCCGCCGGGAAGAACGGCTTGCCCAGCGACGCCGGCATGTTGACGCGGATCCAAGCCGCGTTGCGCGAGATCAGCACCAGCACGACGATGGTCGCCAGGTACGGCAGCATGCGTCAGCAACTGGCTCGGCACCTCGACGCCCTGCGCCCTGCAGCTGGAACTGCAGCATCGTCACGCCGCCGAACAGGTAGGCGCCGAGCAGCACGCGCGCCGGACGCCAGGTCGCGAAGGTGGTCAACGCCAGCGCGATCCAGCCCTTGCCGGCCGACCATGCCCTCGACCCACAGCGGCGTGTAGACCACCGAGATGTAGGCGCCCGCCAGGCCGCACAGCGCGCCGCCGGCCATCACCGCGGCCAGGCGGATGCGCCGCACCGGGTAGCCCAGCGCATGCGCCGACTCGGGCGATTCGCCGACCGCGCGCAGCACCAGCCCGGCGCGCGAGCGGTAGAGGAACCAGGCCAGCGCCGATCGCCAGCGCGATCGCGAGATAGACCATCGGGTGCTGGCGGAACAGCGCCGGCCCGACGAACGGCATGTCGGCCAGCCGGGATCTGCGAAGCGCGGCTCGCTCGGCGCAGCTTCTCCTGCGTGTAGCGGATGCCGACGAAGGCCGAGAAGCCGACGCCGAACAGGCTCAGCGCCAGGCCGGTCGCGTACTGGTTGGTGTTGAGCCAGATCACCAGCACGCCGAAGACCGCGGCCAGCAGCGCCCCGGCGGCCGCGCCGGCGGCGAAGGCCAGCCAGTCGCTGCCGGTGTGCACCGCGGTCGCGAAGCCGGCGACGGCGGCGACCAGCATCATGCCCTCGGCACCGAGGTTGACGATGCCGGCGCGCTCGTTGATGAGCAGGCCGAGCGCCGGCGAGCGAGCACGGTGCCGGCATTGAGGGTGGCGGCGATGAGCAGGGCGAATTCCATCAGCGCGCCTCCCGACGGTCAGCGCCGGCATCGCCGCGTGGACCGGTCGGCGCGGCCGCACGCCGCGCCAGCGCATGCGGTAGTGGATCAGTGTGTCGCAGGCCAGCAGCGTGAACAGCAGCAGGCCCTGGAACACGCCGGTGAGCGACTTCGGCAGGCCGAGGCGCGACTGCGCCAGCTCGCCGCCGATGTAGAACATGCTCATCAGCACGCCGAGAACACGATGCCCACCGGGTGCAGCCGGCCGACGAAGGCGACGATGATGGCCGCGAAGCCGTAGCCGGCCGGCACGTGCGGCGTGAGCTGGCCGAGCGGGCCGGCGGCCTCGAGCGCGCCGGCCAGGCCCGCCATGCCGCCCGACAGCAGCAGCGCCGTCCACAGCGCCTTGCGCGACGAGAAGCCGGCGTAGCGCGCCGCCGCCGGCGCCAGGCCGCCGACCTGCAGCTGGAAGCCGGCGTAGGTGCGGAACAGGAACACCCAGAACGCGCCGACGGCGCGACAGCGCGACGACGAGGCCGATGTTCACGCGCAGCCGCCGTCGAACAGGCGCGGCATCTTGGTCGGCTGAGCGAACGTGATGGTCTGCGGGAAGTTGTAGCCCGCGGGTCTTTCCAGGGGCCGTACACCAGGTAGCTGAGCAGCATGCTCGGCCACGTAGACCAGCATCAGGCTGACCAGGATCTCGTTGGCGTTGAAGCGGTCGCGCAGCAGCGCGACGATGCCGGCCCAGACCATGCCGCCCAGCACGCCGGCGGCCAGATCGCAAGCACGATCCAGCGGCTCGGTGTCCGTGCCGGCCTGCAGCGCCACGCCGCCGGCGACCAGCGCGCCGAGCGATGTACTGGCCCTCGGCGCCGATGTTCCAGACGTTGGAGCGAAAGCACACCGCCAGGCCGAGCGCGATCAGCATCAGCGGCGTGGCCTTGACCGCCAGCTCGGACAGCGCGTAGGCGTTCTTCATCGGCTCGACGAAGAACATCGCAGCCCGCGCAGCGGGTCCTTGCCGAGCAGCACGAACAGCACGACGCCGATCACCACGGTGGTCGGCCAGCGCGAGCAGCGGCGACGCCAGCGACATCGCCGCCGACGGCTGCGGCCGCGGCCTCAAGCCGCAGCATGCGCGGCCTCCTGCGCTGCGGCCGGCGCGTCCCACAGGCCGCGTCATCCACTGCGCCGATCTGCTCGACGGTGGCGTCGCGCGTCGGCGAGCGCCGGGCGACAGGCGGCCGCTGCGCGATCACGAGCAGGCGGTCGCAGATCTCGAACAGCTCGTCGAGCTCCTCGCTGACCACCAGCACCGCGCAGCCGGCGTCGCGCAGCGCGAGCAGCTCGGCGCGGATCTGCGCGGCCGCGCCCACGTCGACGCCCCAGGTCGGCTGCGCGACGATCAGCACCTTCGGCTTGGCGTCGATCTCGCGGCCGACGATGAACTTCTGCAGGTTGCCGCCCGACAGGCTCTGGGCCGCCGCGCCCGGGCCGCCGGCCTTGACGTTGAAGCGCGCGATCAGCGACGTCGGCCAGCGCGGCGCGCCTCGCCCGTGCGCAGCCAGCCGCGCGCGGCCGACCGCCTCGGTGCGCGTGAGCAGCGTGTTCTGCGCCAGCGACAGCGTGGGCACCGCGCCGCGGCCCAGGCGCTCCTCGGGCACGAAGTGCAGGCCGAGCGCGGCGGCGCCGGCGCGGCGCAGGCGCGCGCGATGTCGCGTGCCGAACAGCGGATCGGCGCCGCGCGGCGCTGCGCGCGGTCCTCGCCGGACAGCGCGGCCATCAGCTCCTGCTGGCCGTTGCCGGACACGCCGGCGATGCCGACGATCTCGCCGCGCGCGCACCTCGAAGCTCGACGCCGGCGAGCGTCGATGCCGAACGGGATCGTCCTCGGCAGGTCGAGGCCGCGCACCGCGAGCGCGACCGTCGCCGGCGTGCGCCTCGCGGTGCTGCAGCTGCGGCGGCTCGGCGCCGATCATCAGGCGCGACAGCGCGGCGTTGCTCTCCTTCGTCGGGATCGACCTCGCCGGTGACGCGGCCGCCGCGCAGCACCGTGCAGTGGTGGCACAGCGCGCGGATCTCGTCGAGCTTGTGGCTGATGTAGAGGATGGAGCAGCCCTCGGCGGCCAGCTGGCGCAGCGTGACGAACAGCTTCTCGCACGGCCTGCGGCGTGAGCACCGAGGTCGGCTCGTCGAGGATCAGCAGCTGCGGCTCGGTCAGCAGCGCGCGCACGATCTCGACGCGCTGGCGCTCGCCCACCGACAGCGTGTGCACCGGCCGCAGCGGGTCGACCTCCAGGCCGTACTCGCCGGCCACCTCGCGGATGCGCTCGATCACCTGCGGCCAGCGGCATGCGACTTGTCCAGCCCGAGCCAGACGTTCTCGGCCACGGTCAGCGTGTCGAACAGCGAGAAGTGCTGGAACACCATGCTGATGCCCAGCGCGCGCGCCTCGTGCGGGTTGCGCACCGCCACCGGCTGCGCCGTTCCAGCGGATCTCGCCGTCGTCGGGCGTGCACCGCGCCGTAGATGATCTTCATCAGCGTGCGACTTGCCGGCGCCGTTCTCGCCGAGCACGGCGTGGATCTCGCCGGGCTTGACGCGCAGGCGACACGCCGTCGTTGGCCTTCACGCCGGGGTATTGCTTGCTGATGCCGGTCAGCTCGAGGCGCAGGGCGAGCAGGCGTGCGCGGGCGGTTCAGCGCTCATGGCAGGGCACTGCCCGCGACCCACGTGGCGGCGCAGGTTGCGTTCGTCGCCCAGCGTCATCCAGGCGAAGACGCGCTCATGCAGGTCGCGCGCCAATGCGTCGCGATGCGCGCGCCACGGCGCCGACGGCCCAGTCCCAGATGGCCAGATCGGCCGTGGTGCCGGCGTCGAAGCGTGCCGATCTCGCTGCGCCAGGCCGAGGTGCTCGGCGGCGCCGCGCGTGGCGGCATGCAGCGCCTTCCAGGCGGTGAGCCGCGTGCCGGCCAGCGCCTGCACCTTGTAGGCGTCGGCCAGCGTGCGCAGCATCGACAGGCTGGTGCCGCCGCCGACGTCGCTGCCGATCGACGACGCCACGCCCGCGTCGTGCGCCGTGCGCCAGTCGAACAGGCCGCTGCCGAGGAACAGGTTCGACGACGGGCAGTGGGCGATCTGCGCACCGGCGGCGGCCAGCGCGGCGCGGTCGGCGTCGTCGAGCCAGATGCCGTGCGCGAGCACGCGGCGCGGGCGAGCAGGCCGTGGGCGGCGTAGACGTCGAGGTAGCTGCGCGCGTCGGGGAACAGCTCGGCGACCCAGCGCACCTCGTCGCGGTTCTCGGCGACGTGGGTCTGCATGTAGAGGCCGGGGATCGTCGCGCAGCAGGCGGCCCGCCATCGTCGAGCTGCGTCGGGCGTGCTGGTGGGCGCGAAGCGCACCGTCACGGCATAGGCGAGGCGGCCGGCGCCGTGCCAGCGCGCGACGAGCTCGCGGCAGTCGCGCTCGGCGATCTCCACGTCGTCGCGCAGGCCGTCGGGCGCGTGGCGGTCCATCAGCACCTTGCCGGCGATGAGCCGCATGCCGCGCTCGGCGGCCGCGGCGAACAGCGCATCGGCCGACGCCTTGTGCACGGTGGGGTAGACGGCCGCGGCGGTGGTGCCGTGGGCGAGCAGCGCGTCGAGGAAGTGCGCGGCGGCGTGGCTCGCGACATCGGGGTCGGCGTGGCGGCGCTCGGCGGGGAAGGTGTGGGTGTCGAGCCAGTCCAGCAGCGCGGTGCCGTAGGAGGCGATCACGTCGAGCTGCGGGCTGTGCACGTGGGTGTCGATGAAGCCCGGCATCACGAGCCGGCCGCGGTGCGCCTCGATGCGCGTCCACTCGGGGCCGGGCGCGTCGGCCTGGGCGCCGGCGATGCGGCCGGTGTCGTCGACGAGCAGCCAGTGCTCGGGGCGGAAGCGCACGCCCGGCGCCTCGGACGGCGCCGCGAAGCCGGGATCGGCGGTGAAGTCGAGCAGGTCGCCGAGGATTGCGATCACGGGGGCGATCGTATACGGGGTCTTCTTCGTCTCCCGCTTGCGGGAGAGGGTCGGGGTGAGGGCGCGGCCTCCGCGCAGGCCACCAGGGTCTCCCTGCAAGCGCCCCGCCCTCACCCCAGCCCTCTCCCGCAAGCGGGAGAGGGGGCCGATGGAGTACCTTTGAGGCTATGGAAACGCGATCGATCCGCTTCTTCCACCGCGGCACCACCATCGAGGTCGCGGGCGTGCCGACCACCCGCAGCATCCTCGACTGGCTGCGCGAGGACGCGCGCTGCACCGGCACGAAGGAAGGATGCGCGGAGGGCGACTGCGGAGCCTGCACCGTGGTGGTGGGCGCGCTGGACCGCGACGGCGCCCTGCGCCTGGACGCCGTGAACGCGTGCACGGCCTTCATGCCCACGCTGGACGGCAAGGCGCTGCTCACGGTGGAAGACGTGGGCCGGTTCGACGACCTGCACCCGGTGCAGCAGGCGATGGTCGCGTGCCACGGCTCGCAATGCGGGTTCTGCACGCCCGGCTTCGTGATGTCGCTGTTCGCGGCCTACGAGGGCGCCCTGGAGACCGGCACGCGGCCGACGCGCCGCGACATCGCCGACGCGCTGTCGGGCAACCTGTGCCGCTGCACCGGCTACCGGCCGATCCTCGACGCCGGGCAGCGCATGTTCGAGCTGCCGCAGCGGCGCCTGGACCGCGCGCCGATCGTTCGGGCGCTGAAGGCAATGCGCGATGCGCGCGCCGCTCGCGTACGAGCACGCCGGGCGCCGCTTCTGGGCGCCGCGCACGGTGGATGCGCTGGCGCAATTGCGCGAAAGCCATCCCGACGCGCGGCTGCTCGCCGGCTCCACCGACATCGGGCTGTGGGTAACGAAGCAGTTCCGCGACGTCGGCGACCTGATCCACGTCGGCGACGTGGCCGAGCTGAAGACGATCGAGGAGCGCGACGGTTCCTTGCGCATCGGCGCGGGTGCGTCGCTGGAGGATGCGTGGCGCGCGCTCGTCGCGCGCTGGCCTGCGCTGCGCGACCTCTGGCTGCGCTTCGGCTCGCCACCGGTGCGCCGCGCGGGCACGATGGGCGGCAACGTCGCCAACGGCTCGCCGATCGGCGACAGTGCGCCGGTGCTGATGGCGCTCGACGCGCAGCTGGAGCTGCGCCGCGGCGGCGAGACGCGCCACGTGCGGCTCGACGGGTTCTATGTCGAGTACATGAAGAACCGGCTCGAGCGCGGAGAGTTCGTGCAGGCCATCGTCGTGCCGCTGCGCGAGCGCACGTTGCGCGCCTACAAGCTGAGCAAGCGCTACGACTGCGACATCTCCGCGCTGTGCGCCGGGCTGTCGATCGAGCGCGATGCAGGGGGCGTGGTGCAACAGGCGCGGTTCGCCTTCGGCGGCATGGCCGCGGTCGTGAAGCGGGCGGCGCAGGCCGAGGCGGCGGTGGCGGGGCTGCCGTGGACGGAGGCGACACTGAAGGCGGCGATGGAGGCGCTGGCGATCGGACTTCACGCCGCTGGCGGACTTGCGCGCGAGCGCGGAGTACCGAACGGAGGCCGCGCGGCGGCTGCTGCAGCGGTTCTGGCTGGAGACGCGGGACGAGGCGCCGCTGCCGGCAGCAGTCGCTCAACGTGTGGGCCATCGAAGCATGAAGACGCGCCCCGCCGACTACCCCCTCTCCCGCTCGCGGGAGAGGGCCGGGGTGAGGGCGCGGCCGCATCCGCCCCCCCCTCACCCGACCCTCTCCCCCACCCGCACGAATCCGCCCACCTCCACGTGAGCGGCACCGCCACCTACATCGACGACATCCCCGAGCTTGCCGGCACCCTGCACGCCGCGCTCGGCCTCTCGCCTGTGGCGCATGGCGTGCTGAAGTCCATCGACCTCGTGCCGCTCCGTTCCCTGCCCGGCGTGGTCGACGTGATCACCGCCGCCGACATTCCCGGGCCCAACGACTGCGGGCCCATCGTGCACGACGACCCGGTGCTCGCCGCCGACCGCGTGCACTACGTGGGCCAGCCCGTCTTTGCCGTGATCGCGAGCACGCGCGACGCCGCCCGCCGCGCCGCCGCGCTGGCTGCGCGCGTGCTCGACATCGAGCCGCTGCCGGCCGTGATTTCCGTGCGCGAGGCGCATGCGCTGCAGCAGTACGTGGTGCCGCCGATGCAGATTGTCCGCGGCGACGCCCGCGCCGCCATCGACGCCGCGTCGCACCGCCTGGCCGGCCAGCTCACGGTGGGCGGACAGGAGCACTTCTACCTCGAAGGACAGGCGTCCTACGCCGTCCCGCTCGAGGACGGAACGATGCGCGTGCACTGCTCGACGCAGCACCCGAGCGAGATGCAGCACGTCGTGGCCAAGGTGCTGAAGCTGCGCTCGCACGACGTGCTCGTGGAATGCCGGCGCATGGGCGGCGGCTTCGGCGGCAAGGAGTCGCAGTCGGCGCTGTTCGCGTGCGTGGCCGCCGTGGCGGCGCGCCGGCTGGACCGCCCCGTGAAGCTGCGCCTGGACCGCGACGACGACTTCCTGGCCACCGGCCGCCGCCACGCCTTCGAGTACGACTACGAGGCGGGCTTCGACGACGATGGCCGGCTGCTCGGCCTGGATCTCATGCTGATCAGCAACGCCGGCTTCTCCGCCGACCTCTCCGGGCCGGTGATGACGCGCGCGCTGTGCCACGTGGACAACGCGTACTGGCTGCCGCACGTGCGGCTGCGCGGCTGCTCGGCGCGCACCAACACGCAGAGCAACACCGCCTTCCGCGGCTTCGGCGGCCCGCAGGGCGCCATCGCAACCGAGTTCATCATCGACAGCGTCGCGCGGCATCTCGGCCGGGACCCGCTCGACGTGCGGCGCGCGAACTTCTACGGCATCGGCGAGCGCAACGTGACGCCGTACCGGCAGCTGGTGGACGACAACGTGATCGACACGCTCGTGGCCGAGCTGGCGCGCGATGCGCACTACGCGCAGCGCCGCGCCGCGACCGCCGCGTTCAATGCCGCCAGCCCCGTGCTGAAGAAGGGCCTGGCGCTCACGCCCGTGAAGTTCGGCATCTCCTTCAACCTCACGCACTTCAACCAGGCCGGCGCGCTGGTGCACGTCTATCACGACGGCTCGATCCTCGTGAACCACGGGGGCACCGAGATGGGCCAGGGGCTGAACACGAAGGTGGCGCAGGTGGTGGCCCGCGAGCTGGGCGTGAAGCTCGAGCGCGTGCGCTGCACGGCCACCGACACGAGCAAGGTCGTGAACACCTCCGCCACGGCCGCATCGACGGGCAGCGACCTCAACGGCAAGGCGGCGCAGGACGCGGCGCGGCAGATCCGCGAGCGGCTTGCTTCGATGCTGGCGAAGGCGCACGGCGCGGATGCGGCCGACGTGCATTTCGAGCACGACGAGGTGCTGGTGGGACACCGCCGCATCGAGTTCGGCGCGGTGGTGATGCAGGCCTACCTGGAGCGCGTGCAGCTGTGGTCCGACGGCCACTACGCGACGCCCGGCCTGCACTGGGACCGCGAGACGATGACCGGGCGGCCGTTCTACTACTTCGCGTACGGCGCGGCGGTGAGCGAGGTCGTGGTGGACACGCTCACCGGCGAATGGCGGCTGCTGCGGGCCGACCTGCTGCACGACGTCGGCCGCTCGCTCAACACCGCGATCGACATCGGCCAGATCGAGGGCGGGTTCGTGCAGGGCATGGGCTGGCTCACGAGCGAGGAGCTGGTGTGGCATGCAAAGACCGGCGCGCTGATGACGCACGCGCCGAGCACGTACAAGATCCCGACCGCGAACGACGTGCCGTTCGACTTCCGCGTGAAGCTGTTCGACAACGCGAACGTGCACGACAGCATTCATCGCAGCAAGGCGGTGGGGGAGCCGCCGCTGCTGCTGGCGTTCTCGGTATGGCTCGCGATCCGCGACGCGGTGGCGGCGGTGACGGGGGGTGCGCCGAGGCTGGATGCGCCGGCGACGCCGGAGGGGATCCTGCGGGCGCTGGGTCGGTTGGGAGAAAGGCCATGACGGGCCTCGGCCGCGCCCTCACCCCAGCCCTCTCCCGCGAGCGGGAGAGGGAGTCGATGCCCTGCTCCCTCTCCCGCGTGCGGGAGAGGGCCGGGGTGAGGGCGCGGCGTTGAACCTGCGCCACACCGCCCGCCACTGGCTCGCCGCCGGCAAGCCCGCGATGGTCATCGAGGTCGCCAGTGCCCACGGCTCCGTCCCCCGAGACCCCGGCACCCGCATGCTCGTGGCCCACGACACCGTCCAAGGCACCATCGGCGGCGGCCACCTCGAACTGAACGCCATCGCGGCCGCCCGCGCGAACCTTGGCCAGACCTTCGAGCAGCGCATAGCCCTCGGACCATCGCTCGGACAATGCTGTGGCGGCGCACTCACCCTGCTCTACTCCCCGCTCGACGCCGCCGCCCTCGCCCGCTGGCCGGCGGAGCCGCCGCTGTTCACGCTGCAGCTCTACGGCGCCGGCCACGTCGGCCGCGCCATCGTTCGGCTGCTCGAAACGCTCGACTGCCGCGTGACGTGGATCGACGAGCGTGAAGCGCAATTCCCGGCCGAGCCGAACGCGCCGCACATCGAGCGCCTGTGCGTTGAACCGGTCGACGCGGAAGTGGCGGCGGCGCCGCCCGGCTGCCACTACCTCGTGCTCACCCACAGCCACGCCCTCGACCTCGCCATCTCGCACGCCATCCTGAAGCGCGCCGACTTCGCCTGGTTCGGCCTCATCGGCTCGAAGACCAAGCGCGCCCGCTTCGAGCATCGCCTGGCCGAGCGCGGCATCGCGCCCGAGCTGCTGGCGCGCATGGCCTGTCCCATCGGCATCGAGGGCATTCCGGGAAAGGAGCCGGAGCTGATCGCGGTGGCCGTGGTGGCGCAGTTGCTTCAGGCCAGGTGCGCGGCGGCCAGCAGCGCGCGCGTGTAGGGCGCCTTCGGCGAAGCGAACAGGGCTTCGGCCTCGCCTTCCTCGACCACGTCGCCATCCTTCATGACCAGCACGCGGTGCGACATCGCGCGCACCACGGCGAGATCATGGCTGATGAATACGAACGACAGGCCGCGACGCTGCTGCAGGTCGGCCAGCAGCTTCAGCACCTGCTGCTGCACCGACACGTCCAGCGCCGAAGTGGGCTCGTCGAGCACGAGCACGTCCGGGCCCAGAACGACCGCACGGGCGACGGCGATGCGCTGGCGCTGTCCGCCGGAGAACTCGTGCGGATAACGATGCAGCACCCCGGCCACGCCATGGCGCTCCGACAGCCCCACCTCGTCGAGCATCTCGAGCACCAGCCGCTCGCGCTCGGCCGGCGACAACTCCGGCCTGTGAAGGGCGAGTCCTTCGCCGACGATCTGACCCACCGTCATGCGCGGCGACAGGGAGCCGTAGGGATCCTGGAACACCACCTGCATGCGGCGGCGCATGGCGCGCAGAGCGTCGCGCCGGGCGTTGTCGATGCGCTCGCCGTCGAACTCCACCGAACCGCCGTCGATCGGCTGCAGCGCGAGCAGCGCCATGCCGAGCGTGGTCTTGCCCGATCCCGACTCGCCGACGATGCCCAGCGTCTCGCCGCGCCGCAGCTCCAGCGTGGCGCGCCGCACGGCGGTGAGCTGCGTCTTCCTGAACCAGCCGCGCGCGATCGGAAACGTGACGTGCACCGCCTCGCCCTTGAGCAGCATCGGCGCATCGTGCGCCACGGGACGCACCACGCGCTGCGGCCGGCTCGCGAGCAGGCGGCGCGTGTAGGCGTGCTGCGGGTCGGCGAAGACGGCGGCCGTGTCGCCGCTCTCGACGAGCCTGCCGCGCTCCATCACGCCCACGCGATGGCTGAAGCGCCGCACGAGGTTCAGGTCGTGCGTGATGTAGAGCAGCGCCATGCCCATCTCGGCCTGCAGGTCGTCCAGCAGCTTCAGGATCTGGGCCTGGATCGTCACGTCCAGCGCCGTGGTCGGCTCGTCGGCGATCAGCAGCTTCGGCCGGCATGCAAGCGCCATCGCGATCATGGCGCGCTGGCGCTGGCCGCCGGACAGCTGGTGCGGAAAGGCGTCGATGCGGCGCTCCGGATCGGGAATGCCGGTCTTCGCCAGCAGCTCGATCGCGCGCGCGCGTGCTGCGTTGGGCCGCAACGCCTCGTGCAGTTCGAGCACCTCGGCGATCTGGTTGCCGACGGTGTAGAGGGGGTTCAGCGCCGTCATCGGCTCCTGGAAGATCATGCCGATCGCCGAGCCGCGGATGCCGAGCATCGCGCGCTCGGGCTTGTGCAATAGCTCTTCGCCGTCGAAGCGGATCGCACCGCGGGTCTCGGCCCCGGCCACGAGGCGCAGGATCGACAGCGCCGTGACCGACTTGCCCGAGCCCGACTCGCCGACGAGCGCGAACTTCTCGCCCGCTGCAACCGAGAAGGAGACCTGGTCGACGACCGTTGCGTCGCCGAAGCGCACCGACAGCCGGTCGATCTCGAGCAAGGGGGCGGCGTTCGGCACGACGGTCATGACTTGCGGGTGTCGAACGCGTCGCGCAGCGCGTCGCCGATGAAGGTCAGCAGCAGCATCGTCAGCGTCAGCAGCACGAACGTCGGGACGATGATCCACCAGCTGTCCAGGTTGGCCTTGCCCTGCTTCAGCAGTTCGCCCAGCGACGGCACGGTGGGCGGCACGCCCAGCCCGAGGAAGTCGAGCGCCGTGAGCGACAGGATGGCCGCGCTCATGCGAAACGGCAGGAACGTGATCACCGGCGTCATGGAGTTCGGCAGCACGTGGCGCCACATGATCTGCCGGTTCTTCAGGCCCATGGCGCGCGCGGCCTTCACGAAGTCGAGCGACCGGTTGCGCAGGAACTCCGCGCGCACGTAGTCGGACAGGCCGATCCATCCCCACAGCGACAGCAGCACCAGGAGCAGCAGCAGCGACGGCTCGAAGATGGAAGCGAAGATGATCAGCAGGTAGAGCTCGGGAATCGCGCCCCAGATCTCGATCAGCCGCTGTCCGGCCAGATCCACCCGGCCGCCGAAGTAGCCCTGCAGCGCGCCCATCAGGATGCCCAGCGCGGTGCCGGTCACCGTGAGGGCGATCGCGAACCAGATGCTGACGCGGAACCCGTAGAGCAGGCGCGCCACCATGTCGCGCCCGTCGCCCTCGGTGCCGAGCCAGTTCTGCAGGCTCGGGGGCGCGGGGTCGGCGCGCTTGCTGAAGTAGTCGGTCGACACGGCCGAATGCGGATTGATCGTGCGCGCCGCGAAGTTGCCCGGCTTGTCCAGGATGTCGGTGACCAGCGGGTCCTTCCAGTCGGTCGGCGTGGCGAAGTCGCCGCCGATCGCCGCCTCCGGCGGGTTCGAGAAGATCGGGGCATGCCAGCGGCCGTCGATGCGCGCGACGATCGGCCGGTCGTTGCTGACCAGCTCCGCGAAGGTGGCCACGACGAGCATCGCGACGAAGATCCACAGCGAGACGAAGCCGAGCCGGTTGCGCTTGAAGCGCAGCCAGGCGCGACGGTTCGGCGACATCGAGCCGGCCGCGGCGGGCACCGCCGGCGGTGGGGCGAGCGAGGCCGATGGCGGCAGCGGAGTCGGGATGGAGCTCATCGGGCGGCCCTCACTTGCCCACGCTCCCGAACTGCACCCGCGGGTCGATGACGACGTACAGCAGGTCGGACACGAGCTTCACGCCCAGGCCGATCAGCGTGAAGAGGTACAGCGAGCCCAGCACGACCGGAAAGTCGCGGCGGATCACCGCCTCGTAGCTCAGCAGGCCCAGGCCGTCGAGCGAGAACAGCGTCTCGATCAGCACCGAGCCGGCGAAGAATGCGCCGATGAACGCAGCCGGGAAGCCGGTCACCAGGGGGATCAGGGCATTGCGGAAGATGTGCTTGTAGAGCACGCGGCGGTCCGACAGGCCCTTGGCCCGCGCGACGAGCACGTACTGCTTGCGCATCTCCTCGACGAAGGTGTTCTTGGTCAGCATGGTGAGCACCGCGAAGCTGCCGATGACGAGGCAGGTGAGCGGCAGCGCCAGGTGCCAGAAGTAGTCGCGGATGCGCGCGCCCCACGAGAGCTCCTCCCAGTTGTCCGACGTCAGGCCGCGCAGCGGGAACCACTCGAAGAAGTTGCCGCCCGCGAAGAGCACGATCAGCAGCACGCCGAGCACGAAGCCGGGGATCGCGTAGCCGGCGAGCACCGCGATGGTGGTCAGCGCATCGAAGCGCGTGCCTTCGCGCACGGCCTTGGCCACGCCGAGCGGGATCGAGATCAGGTAGGAGATCAGGAACGTCCACAGGCCAAGCGAGATCGACACCGGCAGCTTTTCCTTGATCAGCTGCCAGACGTCCTTGTTGTGCATGAAGCTGCGGCCCAGGTCGAACCGGGCGAAGTTCATCAGCATTTCTCCGTAGCGCACGTGCGCCGGCTTGTCGAAGCCGTACAGCTTCTTCAGTTCCTCGACCTGGTTCTTGTCGATGTCGCGGCCGGCCTTGTAGCCGCCGGCCTCGCCGCCGAGCTGGGCCGCCTGCGCCTCGGCGAGGATCTGCTCGACCGGGCCTCCCGGCACGAACTGCATGACGATGAAGGTGACGGTGAGCGCGCCCAGCAGCGTGGGGATCATCAGCAGCAGGCGCTTGGCGATGTACCCGAGCATGGTCATCGCTTCGCGGACACGGCGCGGGGGTCGGCCGACAGATCCCACCAGTTGCGCACGGGCCAGGGCCCGTACTCGTCGAGGTAGGTGTCGATCGAGAAGTAGTCCGGGGACACGGCGGGCATGCCGAAGCGGTTCCAGTACGAGGCGTTCTCGGTGTCCAGGTACAGGTCGGGCACCTGCCAGAAGTTCCACATCACGACGCGGTCGAGTGCGCGCGCGGCATCGCGCAGTTCGTCGAGCGTCGTCGCGCTGCTCATCACCTCGATGAGGTGGTCGGCGGCCTTGCTCTTCACGCCGCGGAAGTTGTTGTTGCCCGGCTCGTCGGCCGACTTGCTGCCGTACAGCGTGAGCAGGCTGGAGGCCGACGGCAGCGTGAAGCTGCCCTCGACGATCGTGATCATGTCGTAGTCGTACTGCTCGAGCCGACGCCGATACAGCGCGAAGTCGACGACACGCTCCTTCAGCGTGATGCCCAGCTTCTCCAGTCGCTGGATCCAGGCGGTCAGGCCGCCGTCGCGCGGCGAGAGGTACTCGAACTCGAACGCGCGGCCCTCCGCGTTGCGCAGCTTGCCGTCGGGCGCCAGCTTCCACCCCGCCTGCTCCAGCAGCTCGCGCGCCTTCAGCAGATTGCGGCGCAGCGCGGCGGGATCGTTGTCGGTGCGCGGCGCGACGAACGCGGGGCCGAACACGCGCGGCGGCAGCTCGGCGCGGAACGGTTCCAGCAGCTTGAGCTCGCCCGGAGACGGCAGGCCCTGCGCCGCGAACTCCGAATTGTTGAAGACGCTGTTGGCGCGCCGGAACTTGCCGTAGCGGTTCAGGGTCTCGAAATCGTAGGTGTAGCCCAGCGCCTCGCGCACCCGGATGTCCTGGAACAGCGGCCGCCGCAGGTTCAGGTTGTAGGACTGCAACGCCTGCCCGGTGCCGACCTTGAATTCCTGCTTCGCGATGCGGCCGTCGCGCCACTTCACGCCCTGGTGCAGGCGCATCCAGGATCGCATCCCGTACTCCTTCATGATGTCGAACTCGCCGGCCTTGAAGGCCTCGCGCGAGACGGCATGGTCCTGGTACATCAGGTAGACCACGCGATCGAAGTTGAACCAGCCGCGGCGCACGCCGAGGTCGCGTGCCCAGTAGTCGGGGTTGCGCTTGAACTCGATGCGCCGCGGCATCTCCACCTTGTGGATGACGTAGGGCCCGCTCGTGATCGGATGCTCGCTCACGACCTCGTCGAACTTCCGGCCGGCCACCCACCGCGCGCTGAACACGGGCATCGTGCCGGCGGTGAACAGCACGTCGGTCTTGCGCTCCTTCAGGTCGAAGCGCACGGTGCGTGTATCGACCACGGCCACCCGTTCGATGCCCTGGTAGGCCGACTGCGTGCTCGGCGCCGACTGCGGGCCGCTCAGGTGCTCGAAGCTCTGCTTCACGTCGGCGGGCGTCACCGGTTCGCCGTTGGCGAAGCGCGCCTTCGGATGCAGCCGGAACGAGATCGACGAGAGGTCGGGGGCGACGTGCATCTCCTCGGCCAGCAGGCCGTACATCGCCTGCGGCTCGTCCTGCGACATCTGCGCCAGCGGCTCGAACATGTAGATCGTGAGCCCCGCCGGCGCGCTGCCCCGGACCGTGAACGGATTGAACTTGTCGAAGCTGTTGCGCCGATCGGGGTTGCGCAGGCGAAGCACGCCGCCCTTCGGGGCCTGCGGGTCCGCATACGCGAAGTGGGCGAAGCCGCGCGGGTACTTGGGCGGCACGTAGGCCGAGATGGCGTGCTCCCACGATCCCGTCTTCACCGCCGCGCTCGCGGCCGCCGCCGCGGCGGGCGGTGCGGGCGGCGGGTCGTCGCGCGCCGGAGCCGCCGACGCGGCCGACGCGCCCAGCGCCAGCAGCGCGGGCATCAGCATGAGAGCGGCGATGCGGGACGGCAGGGCCAGGTCGAGGAAGGCCATCGGGAAGAACATCGGTTCATCGCGATTCATCGCGGGGCGCCGCGCGCTGCAAGCGGGCGCATCGAGTGAAGTCTACGGTATGGAGGCCGCGATGAAGCGCTCGATCGCCTCCATCACGGCATCGGCATCGCCGTGCCACCACCAGTGGTCCTGGCCGGGCATCAGCGCCAGCGTGGCGCCCGGCACGCGCGAGGCGATGTAGCGGCCCGCCCCGGCGCGCACGATGCGGTCGTCCTCGCGCTGGATCACGAGGGTGGGCAGGCGCAGCCCCGGCAGCAGGTCGCGCACGTCGGTCTCGTGAAAGGCGCGCAGGATCGCGGCCACGCCGTTCTGCGAGGCCGCGCTGCGCAGCATGCGGGCCCACCACGCGCGCACCTGGCTATCGTTGGCCGCGTCGGGCGCGAACGCCTCGAGGCTCGTCGCCTCGCCCCAGCCGGCGCGCAGCAGCCCGAGCCAGCGCTCCAGCTGCTCGCCGGTCATGGCCCAGGGATAGTCGGGCGCGCGGCTGCCGCGCGCGCCGGCGCCGTACAGCACGAGGCCGGCCAGCCGCCCCGGCATCCGGGCTGCCGCGGCGATGGCGATGGCACCGCCCACCGACGCGCCGAACAGCCACACGCGTTGGCCGCCGAGCGCATCGACCACCGCGGCGATGTCCTCCACGGCGCTGGCGATGGTGGGCGCCACGTTCACGCGCTCCGAGAGCCCGGTGCCGCGCCGGTCCACGAGCACCACGCGGTGGCGCGCGGCCAGGCGCTCCATGCAACGGCGGATGCGCGGCTCCTCGAGCGCGATCTCGATGTGCGACAGCAGGCCGGGCACGACGACCAGCGTCGGCCCGGCGTCGCCGTGGCAGCTGTAGGCCACCGCGCCGTCGTTCGTCTGCGCGAACTGGATCCTTGCCGGCGGCGCCGCCGCCGGTGCGGGCACGGCGCCCTGCTGCACCTGGGCCAGCGCGGCCGCGTAGGCCGCCTCCACCGCCGGCGACGGCGCCACGCCGAACTCGGCGCGCAGCAGGTCCGCGCAGCGGAAGTACGCGCTCTCCACGGCGGCGAGGTCGCCGCCGCGGCCGTGCGCGGCGATCAGCGCCGCATATCCGGCCTCGGCAGCCGCGTCCAGCGCGATCAGCCGCTCGGCGGCCTCGACCGCGATCGCGGCATCGCCCTGCGCCACGTGCCGATCGGCCAGGCGCTGCAGCGCACGCGACAGCAGCCGCCCGTGCTCGGCGCGGCGCTGGGCCAGCCACTGCGCGTAAGCGTCGGACTCCAGATCGAAGCCGTCCAGCAGCGCCGCGGCGTCCGGCGCGAGCAGCGCGGACGGGTCGGCCATCTCGCCGGCGGGCGCGCCGAGGAAATCCTGCGCGGCCGCGCGCACGCGCTGCACGTCCGACGACAGCGCCCAGCGCGCGGCGTCGATCCACAGCGCGTCCGCGTCGGCCGATATGGGGTCGGCGCCGCACTGCGCATGCACCTCGTGCACCAGTCGGCGCAAGCGGCTGCGGCCCAGGCTCTCATGCGCATCGGGCCACAGCAGGCCGGCGGCCTGCGTGCGCGACACCTTGCGCCCGAGCTCGGCCAGGAGCGCCAGCAGCGCGAGCCCGCGCTTCAGGCGCAGCGGCGCATCCACCCCGTCGATGGTCACGACGGGGTAGGCGTGCAGGCGCAGGTGCAGGGCGCGAAGGGCGCCAGGGGGGCGAAGGACGGTGGGCGGACGCATGGCAGGAACACTGACTGGACGCCGTTCATCGGCAGGAAGAGTGTCCATGATGCAAGCCTCCCCCTTCAGCGAGCCCACCTTCGTCCATCACGGCGGCCGCACCGGCGCGCCCGTCGTGCTCGGCCTGCCGGCGATGGGCGCCCCGGCGCGCTACTACGAGCCGTTCGCGCAGGCGCTGGCGGCCGCGACCGGAGCGACGGTGGCCTTCGCCGACCTGCGCGGCCAGGGCGACAGCCCGTATCGGGCCCGCGAGGGCCACGACTTCGGCTACCGCGAGATCGTCGAGGACGACCTGCCGCCCCTCGTCGACCGGCTCTGCGCGCGCCATCCAGGCCGCCCGCTGGTGCTGCTCGGGCACAGCCTGGGCGGGCAGCTGGCCGCGATGGCGGCGCACCAGTTCGCCGACCGGCTCGCAGGCATCGCGCTGATCGCCGCCGGCACGGCGCACTTCCGCTCTTGGCCGAGCGGCGCCGCGCGCCTGAGGGCTCGCCTCGCCGTGGCCGGCATCGCACTCGCGGCCCGCGTGCTGCCGTGGTTTCCCGGCGACCGGCTCGGCTTCGGCGGCCAGCAGCCGAAGCGCCTGATGCGCGACTGGACTTTGAACGCGACCACCGGCCACTACGTGTTCGAGCGCAGCCGGCTCGGGCACGAATGGGCCACCGCGTGCCTGCGCGTGCCGGTGCTCTCGCTTGCGGTGCACGACGACCCGTACGCGCCGTCAGGCGCGATGGAGGAACTGCTCGGCAAGCTGGCGTCGGCCAGCGTCACGCGCGCATCGATGGTCGGGGTGCGCAAGCACCCGCGCGTGCGACGGCACTTCAGCTGGGCGCGCCGGCCCGACGAAGCGGTGGGCCATGTCGCGGCATGGTTCGCAACGCTGCCGCCGGCTGCGCCGCCCGTGGCGCGGCGCGCGCTCCGCGGCGAAAGCATCGCCTTTCCCTCGCCCCTTCCCCATGCTGGAGCCGATCATGTCCTGGCTTGAAATCGTCACGCTGGCGCTGCTGCCGGCATTCCTGCTCATCGACCTCTTGCATCGCGCCCACGCGGACCGTCGCGCGCGCGGCTGGCGCGCACGCGCCCTCGTGGTGACGGCCTTCAACTTCGGGCTCTCGCTCGTGCTCGGCGCCTGGTGGATTGAACTCTTCGGCGGGCGCAGCCTGTTCGACGGCAGCGTGCTCGGCACCGCCGGCGGTGCGGTCGCGGGCGTGCTCGCCTACGAGTTCGTGCACTACTGGTACCACCGCGCGGCGCATCGCTTCAACTGGCTGTGGCGCGGGCACCAGATGCACCACAGCGCCGAGAGCCTGGACGCGTTCGGCGCGTACTACCTGCACCCCCTGGATGCCGGGCTGTTCATCACCTGGTCGGCGCTGGTGCTCTATCCGGTGCTCGGCCTCACGCCGGAAGCGGGCGCGCTCGCCGCAGCCGCAGGGACGTTCTTCGCCGTGTTCCAGCATGCGGACATCCGCACCCCGCGCTGGCTCGGCTACTTCGTGCAGCGGCCGGAAAGCCATCGCATCCACCACGCGCGCGGCGTGCATGCGCACAACTATGCCGACCTGCCGCTGTGGGACATGCTGTTCGGCACGTTCCGCAACCCGGCAGACGGGGAAGCCCGCGTGCCCCAGGGGTTCTACGATGGCGCCTCGCGGCGCGTGCCGGAGATGCTGGCGCTGCGCCACGTCTGCGAGCCGCCGTCCCCGCTCGTCCAGCGCTAAAGCGGCCGCGGCGGCTCAGTCGCCGTCCGGCACGTACAGCGGCACCACCTTCACGTTCGCCACGCCGCTTTCCACCATTCCGAGCACCTCGGCCGTGCGGGGCGAGACGTCGATGATGCGGCCGGTCACGTAGGGCCCCCGGTCCTTGATAACGACCTCGGCCGTGCGGCCGTTCTCGAGATTCGTGACGAGGGCGTGCGTGCCCAGCGGGAGCGTGCGGCTGGCCGCGTTGTTGGACTGCGGCCGCATCGGCTCACCGTTGGCCATGGTGCGGCCGGCGTAGCGCTGCGCGTAGTACGAGGCCTTGCCGACCTGCTTGCCGGGCTCGGCCCGCTCCGCGAACGCGGGAAAGGCCAGCGCGGACGCCAGCGCGACGGATGCCACGAAGAGTGGGTTCGGCTTCATGATTCCAGTGTGGCGCGGGGCTCGCGCGGCGTCAGCCGGAGCCGGCCGCAGGCGCACGTCGGCCGGCTCCACGATCGGCTGTAGGACGACGCGAAGCGATCCGAGGCACGCTCATTGCCGTGAGGACCGCACAGACAACGCAACAGGAGACGCCTCATGTCCAGCAACAACGCCGTCAAGGGCGCCCGCTCGTCGGCACACGCGCCGAAGAAGTCGAAGGGCCAGAAGGTCAGCAAGGAGCGCGGCACGGCCACCAACCACAAGAAGAACCCCGGCAAGCGGGCGCACAAGGGCGGCAGCTGAGGCCCCCGCTTCATTCCAGCCCACCACCAGGAGTCGAACCATCGCACCCCCCGACAAGAAACGGCAAGGCAGCGAAAAGGGCCAGCGCGAGCACGCGGGCCGCACGAGCGAGGCCTCGGACGCCGGCATGCAGACTCATTCGCAGGGCGCGCGCGGCGAAGGGCCCGTCGAGAGCGACGACGCCGGCGCGAGCGACACCCAGCGCCTCGCGTCGCCGGTGGAGCGCTCGGACGCGTACGGCCCGGTGGTCGACCGCGACATGGACGGCGCCGCCGGCGAAGGCGACGCGCCTGCGGGCGAAGCGCGCGAGCGCGAGGGGCGCGCCAGCATGAGCGACCGCGGCATGGAGCAGTCGGGAGACACGCGTGCGGGCGATGCGCGCACGAACGACGCCGAGCCGGGCGGGTCTCGCCGCTAGCATCCGGACATGCAGGCCGACTACGCCGAGATCGAGCCGCAGCGCGCGGAGATCGACCGCCTCGCAGGCGCTACGGTGCTCGAGTTCGGCACACCCTGGTGCGGCTACTGCATCTCGATCCAGCCGCTCGTCGCGGCGCGCCTGGCCGAGCATCCTGCCGTGCGGCACATCCGCATCGAGGACGGACCGGGCCGCCCGCTCGGGCGTTCGTTCGGAATCCGGCTGTGGCCCACCTTCGTGTTCCTGCGCGACGGGCACGAGGCGGCGCGCATCGTGCGCCCGCGCGATCCCAGCGCCCTGAAGCACGCGCTGCAGAAGATCGACGGCTGAGGGTACGCCGCCCGAGGGCGCGTCAGGCCGCGCCGGCCGCGTCCCGCGCTCGCATCTTGGCGTTGATGTAGGCGCCGTGCGGCACGTGCAGCAGGTCGGCAATGCGCCACATCACGTGGTTCTCGTGCGCGGCGAGATGGCCGTCTGCGTACGCCACGCGCCACAAGTGCTCGACGATGCGCAGCTTGTCGCCCGTGTCGTACGTGTCGTTGAGGGTGGACGTGAAGGTGTGCAGGTCGTGCGCGTCGCGAGCGGTGCGCTCGGCGAGCTCGACGAGCCGCGCGATCTCGTCGTCGGCCAGGGGGAAGGTCTGGCGCAGGGCGCCGAGCACGGCGGCGCGCTCGTCGTCGCCGATCTGCGCGTCGGAGCGCATCACCTCTATCAGCAGCACGGCGGTGGCGAGCTGCAGCATGTGGTCCCGGCTCGCGGCCGCCGCGCCGCCCGGCGGGGACGCCAGCGCGCTGAACAGGTCTTTCAACGTGCGCAGCATGCGGGCGCTGTGCGAGGTGTGATCATCGCTTGATGTGCTCGCGGTTGAAGCCCTTCGTGGGAGCGATGGTGCTCGGCACGCCGTTGGAGCCGTCGCTGCAGGGCGCCTGCCACTCGCGCAGCATCTGCTCGATCAGCCGGTCGCCGTACTGGTTGGCGATGGCCACGAGCTGGAACACGTTGCCCTCGGTCACGTGGTGGTGCCCCCGCCCCGTCTTGAGCTCCTGGTAGATCGCGAGGAGCTCGTCGTTCGGGGCCGGCACGGGGAGGTCGTCCTTGGCCATGTCGCTCCTTCTCTGTGTGTTGGATCGCTCGAGCTGCAACGGGCATGCCCAACCGTATCATCGCCCCGCCTCGCGCTTCCACTTCTCCACCGCCGCGAGCGTGTTGGAGACGTGCGCGTCGGGCGACAGGCTGGAGTACGCATAGACGATGCGGCCCTCCGGGCTGATGACGTATGACACCCGGTCTGCCATGCCGGGCGCGACGCGCAGCGCGGCGTCGTAGCGCTTCATCACCTTCGCGCCGGCATCGGCGGCGACCGCGAACTTGTCGCGGCAGGCTTCGACCGAGAACCTCTTCAGCGTGTCGATGTCGTCGTTGGACATGCCGACCACCGTGGCGCCAAGCGCCTCGAAGCGCGGAGTGGCCTCGGCAAAGAGATGCGCCTCCGCCGTGCAACCGCTCGTGAAGGCCTTCGGATAGAAATAGAGCACCACCGGGCCCTTCTTCAGCGCCTGCGCGAGCGAGAACCGGAACACCTTGCCGCCGATGGCGGCTTCGGCGTCGAAATCCGGGGCGGCGTCGCCCGGGGCGAGCGCGGCGAAGGCGGCAGCGGCGACCACGAGGGAGGCAGCGGCAGCGGCGGCGCGCACGGCAAGGGCGATGGATTTCATGCGCCCCACTGTAGCGGCGCATCGGTGAAATAGCCAATTCACGCGATGCCCGCGAATTGCGGCGCCAATTGGCAAGACAGCAACAGTGCCTGCAAACGTGTTAATGTCCCGCCCGCGCTGCCGCGTCGGCGCGCCCGCAATGCGGCAATTCATGGAAAGCACGTTCAATGACCAAAACCTACGCTGATGTCGTCAAGCAGATCGAGACCCTGTCCAAAGAAGCGGAAAAGCTCAAACGCAAGGAAGTCGAAGGCGTCATTGCACGCATTCGAGAAGCGATCGGCGCGTACAACCTGACGGCCAGCGATCTCGGTCTCGGCGGCAAACGCGGCCCGCGCCCCGGCGCCAAGCGTCGTGGCGCGGGGCCCAAGGCGAAGGCGGCCAAGCGCGGCGGCACGCGGCCGGCGAAGTTCCGCGACGAGAGCGGCAATACCTGGGGCGGCCGCGGCCCGCGCCCGCAATGGCTGCGCGACGCATTGGCCAACGGCAGGAAGCTCGAGGATTTCACGGTCTAGCAGAGAGAAGCGTGCGCGGCAGGAGCATGCGCACCCCCTCTCCCGCTTGCGGGAGAGGGTCGGGGTGGGGGTGCGGCGCGGCCTTTGCGCAGGCGCCACATCGATGGCAATGTCGCTCATCGCCCCAGGAGGCGGCTCATGCAAGGCAGCGCCCTCTCCCGCCCTCTCCCGCAGGCGGGAGAGGGCGTTAAATCGCGCGATAGGCGCGCAGCCAGCCCAATCCTTCCGACGTGCCGGCGCGCGGCCGGTATTCGCAGCCGATGTGGCCGTCCCAACCAAGCTTTTCGAGCACGTCGAAAAGGTACTCGTAATTCACTTCGCCTTCGTCCGGCTCGTGGCGATCCGGCACGCCGGCGATCTGGAAGTGGCCCACGCCCGGTAGCCATCGTTCGATCTTGCGCACGAGGTCGCCCTCCACGATCTGGCAGTGGTACAGGTCCATCTGCACCTTCAGGTTCGGCGCGCCCACCTCGGCCACGACGTCGTGCGCCGCCTGCTGGTGGTTGAGGAAATAGCCGGGGATGTCGCGCGTGTTGATCGGCTCGATGAGCAGCGTGATGGCGTGCGGCGCGAGGCGGCCGGCCGCCAGGCGCAGGTTCGCGACATAGGTGGCCCGCATGGCGTCGCGGTCGGCGCCCGGCGGCACGAGGCCGGCCATCGCGTGCAGGCGCTTGCAGCCCGTGGCCTGCGCATAGCGCAGCGCGGTGTCCACCGCGGCGGCGAACTGCGGCTCGCGGCCGGGCAGCGCCGCAATGCCGCGCTCGCCGCGCGCGAAGTCGCCGGGCGGCAGGTTGAACAGCGCCTGCTGCAGGCCGTGCTCGCGCAGCCGCGACGCGATCTCCTCGGGCGTGTGCTCATACGGGAACAGGAACTCCACGGCGCGAAAACCGTCCGCCGCGGCGGCGGCGAAGCGATCCAGGAACGGATGCTCCGTGTACATCATCGAGAGGTTTGCGGCGAAGTTGAGCATGCGGGTCACCAGGTGGCGCCGAAGGCCTGGCGCAGCGCGTCGATCTGCGCGGCGTCGAGCGGGGTCGGCTTGCGGTCGGTCAGGAGCCACAGGCGAGCGGTCTCCTCGAGTTCCTCGAGGACGGCCATCGCCGCGGCGGGCGTCTCGTGCCACACGTTCGGGCCGAGGCGGTCGAGCATCACGGCGCGGATCGGCGCGCCGCGCTCGCGCGCCGAGACGATGGCCGCGGCGATCAGATCGCCCACTTGGGGATCGCCGGGGCGGTGGTAGGGCACGAGCGGCACGTGGCCCACCTTCATCACTTGATAGGGCGTGAGGGGCGGCACGATGTCTTGCGCGCTCCACACGCCGGCCAGCGTGAGGGCCACGAGGTGGGTGCTGTGGGTGTGGATCACGCAGCGGGCGGACGGGTCCGCCTCGTAGATGCGGCGGTGCACGGCGAGCGTCTTGCTCGGGCGCGCGCCCGCCAGCGGCGCGCCCTGCGCGTCGACGTGCGAGATCGCCTCGGGGTCGAGGTGGCCGAGGCAGGCGTCGGTGGGCGTGATGAGGAAGCTGCCGTCGGGCAGGCGCGCGCTGATGTTGCCTGCCGTGGCGTGGACGTAGCGGCGGTCGAAGAGCGACTTGCCGATGCGGCGGATCTCGTGTCGCAAGGCCGCGTCCTCACCCCGGCCCTCTCCCGCGGACGGGAGACGGCGGGACGCTGCCGAATCCGCTTTGCTCATGCCGCCTGCGCCAGCGCCTTCGTGAAGAAGTCCGTGCCGCCGAAGTTGCCCGACTTCAGCGCCAGCAGCAGCGGGCGGCCCTCGGCCTGCGTCCACGGGACGCCGGGATCGATCGGCGCGCCGATGACGAGCCGATGCACGCCCAGCGCCTGCACCACCGCGCCCGAAGTCTCGCCGCCGGCGACGACGAGCCGGCGCACGCCCGCGGCGACCAGCCCCTGCGCCACGTCTGCAAGGCAGCGCTCCACGAGCGCGCCCGCGTGCGCGGCGCCGATGCGCTCCTGCACCTGCGCCACCTCTTCCGGCATCGCCGTGGCATGCACCAGCACCGGCCCTTCGGGCAGCCGCTCGCGGGCCCATGACAGCGCCTGTGCCGCCACGGGCGCGCCGGCCGCGAGCGCGGCGGCGTCGATCTTGAAGCCGGCCCGGCCGGACGCCAGCCAGTGGGCCACCTGGGCATTCGTCGCGCTCGAGCACGATCCGGAGATCACGGCGGCGAGGCCGCCGACGGCAGGCAGCGCCGCGGCCTGTGCATCGGGCGTGAGCCAGCCGCGCGCGGCATAGGCATCGGGCAGGCCCAGCGCGACGCCGGAGCCCGCCGTCACGAGGGGCAGGTCGACGCAGGCGCGCGCCAGGGTGCGCAGGTCGTCGTTGTCCACGGCATCGGCCACGGCGATGCGGACGCCGGCGCTGCGCAGCGCGTCGAACGCCGCGCGCACGGCTTCGGGGCCTTGCGCCACCGCGTCGTGGCGCAACAGGCCGACGCTGCCGCGGCACTGCGCCTGCAGCACGCGCACGAGATTGGCGTCGGTCATCGGCGTGAGCGGGTGCGTGCGCATGCCCGAGTCGCTGAGCAGCACGTCGCCGACGAAAAGGTGGCCGCGGAACACGGTGCGCCCGTTCTCCGGGAAGGCCGGGCAGGCGATGGCGAAGTCGGCGCCGAGCGCGTCCATCAGCGCTTCCGCGACCGGCCCGATGTTGCCCTGCGGCGTGGAGTCGAAGGTGGAGCAGTACTTGAAGTAGCACTGGCGCGCCCCGGCCGCGCGCAGCCAGCGCAGCGCGGCGAGCGACTCGCGCACCGCCTCGGCGGCGGGCACGGTGCGTGATTTCAGCGCCACCACGATGGCGTCCGCCTGCGGCGCCGGACCGTCGGGCACGCCGATCACCTGCATCGTGCGCATGCCGGCCCGCACGAGCATGCTCGCCACGTCGGTGGCACCCGTGAAATCGTCCGCTATTACACCGAGGATCATGAGGCTCCCACGCCGAGACGGCACCCTCCTCGCATGAACCGCCACCACCAAGCGGCAACCGCGGATCCGGCTCCGCCGGTCCGCCGGTTGGCCTTGCAGGCCGCGCCGTTCGCAAGCGCCCGGCCCCTCGCCAGGCACGAAAGGTCCACTGGACCTTTCGTGTCCGGGCTCGGCCCCCTGGGGGGAGGCGCCGAAGGCGCTTCGGGGGGGTTCATCAAGGCAGTTCGATCCCCGGGAAGATCTTGATCAGCGCGCTGTCGTCCTCGCCGCCGAGGCCCTTGGCGGCGGCCTGCAGGTACATCTGGTGGGCGGCGCTGGCCAGCGGCATCGGCATCGTGAGCTTGCGTGAAGCGTCGAGCACGATGCCGAGGTCCTTCACGAAGATGTTCACCGCCGACAGCGGGCGGTAGTCGCCGGCCAGGATGTGCGGCACCCGGTTCTCGAACATCCAGCTCATGCCGGCCGAGCCGCAGATCACGTCGTAGAGCTGGCGCGGGTCGGCGCCGGCGCGCAGGCCGAGCGCCATCGCCTCGCAGGCGGCGGCGATATGCACGCCGGCCAGGTGCTGGTTGACCATCTTCACCGTGGAGCCGATGCCGGCCGCGTCGCCGAGCCGCCACACCTTGCCCGCGATGGCGTCGAGCAGCGCGCCCGCGGCCTCGAACGCCTCGGGGCGGCCCGAGGCCATCATCGTCATCTGCCCTTCGGCGGCTTTCTTCGGGCCCCCGGAGACCGGGCCGTCGATCAGCCACAGCCCCCTTTCGGCAAGGCGAGCCTCCCACGCCGGCGGCAAGGACGGGTCGACCGTGGCTGAACAGATCACCACGGCGCCGCGCCGCAGATGAGGCGCCAGCCCGTCGGAACCGAACAGCACCTCGTCGGTCTGCGCGGCGTTCACCACCAGCACGAGCACCGCATCGCAGTGCGGCGCGAGCGCGGCCGGCGTCGCGGCAGGCTGGCCGCCGGCGCCGGCAAAGCGCTCACGCACCTCGTCGCGCGGGTCGCAACCCCAGGTCGGCACGCCGCGCCGCAGCGCGGACAGCGCCGCGCCGAGACCCATGGAGCCGAGGCCCACCACGCCCAGCGTCAGCATCATTCATCGTACAAATCGACAAATCGGGTCGCTGCCCGGGGTTACCCCCACTCATACTGCTCAAGTCCGCGCACGAAATGACGACTTGCTGGCATCGCGGGCATCGCCCGAGCAGACTTCGGTCTCGTCCCCTTCGATGATCTCGCGCTTGACCCCTTCCGACACCGATCGCTGGCACCGCTACGGCGCCGCGCTGGCCGTCGCCGTGCTGCTGACGTTGATGTGGGGCCTGCTGGTGTGGTTTTCCACGATCCAGCATCGCCGCCTGCTCAGCGAGTCGGAGCGGGCGCTGGACCTCGTCAACCGCGCCCTGGTCGAGCAGACGGCGGCCGTTCTTCATCGCGCCGAGCACGACCTGCGCCGCCTGGAGGCATGGATCTCCGCGCGCGCGCCAGCCGATCCGCTGGCCGATCCGGCGCTGGCCCGCCTGCTGCGGGACGGTGACGGAAACGGCGACCGCAATCACCTCGTGACGCTGCGGCTCCTCACGCGCGCCGGCGAGGCGGTGTCGATGACCTACCACGGCAGCGCCGCCGCTCACCCGCCCCCCGCCCGGCAGCGCTGGACGGCCGGGCCGACGATGCCGCTGCACGCCGGCGGCGGCGCGCCGCTGCTGGGCCAGCCCTACGAGGACGCCCCCGGCCGGCTGGCGCTGCCGCTGGTGCTGCGCCTGTCGCAGCCCGTCGGCGAGGTGGAGGCCGTGCTGGCGCTCGTGGACCTCGATCGGCTGATGGCGCTCCACGAGAGCCTGCGCCTGCAGCCCGCCGGGTCGGTGGCCCTGGTGCGCAGCGACGGCGTGGTGCTCAGCCGCGTGCCGCCGCTGCCCGGGCTGATCGGCACCAACCTCCTGGAGCGCCTGCCGGCGGCGCGATGGCACCTCTCGCAGGCCGAGGGTGTGGACGTGGGCAACCGCAGCGTCGTCGAAGACGGGCAGCTGCGCCTGCGCGCCTTCCGGCGGCTGCCGAACTACCCCGTGTCGGTGTTCGTCACGCAGGGATACGACGACGCCATGGCGTCGTACTACGAGCGCCGCCGCGTGGCCGCCAGCATCGCCGCGGCCATCTCGCTGGCCGTCATCGCGCTCACGGGCGTGCTGCTGCATGCCCAGCAGCGCGCCCGCACGCGCCAGGCCGAGCTGGCGGCGGTGAGCGACGCGTCGCCCATCGGCATGTTCCGCGCCGGCCCCGACGGGCGCATGACGTATGTGAACGACGCCTACCTGCGCATCCAGGGCCTGCAGGCCAGCGAGGCGGCCGACGGCTGGCTGCGCCTGCTGCGCGCGGACGTGCGCGAGCACGTGTGGGCCGACTGGCGCCGCGTCGTCAACGGACTCGCGCCCTTCAGCGCCGAGCGCTGGCTGCGCCTGGCCGGCGGCCGCTCGGTGCTGGTGGCCGTGCACAGCAACCCCGTCGTGGTAGACGGGCGGGTGGTGGGCCACGTGGGCACCGTGGAGGACATCACCGAGCAGGCGCGCGCCGAGAAGGCGCTGCGCACGCTCACGGCCATCTTCGACACCACCACCGACTTCGTCGTGCAGGCCGACCGCGAAGGCCGCATGACGTACATGAACCCGGCCGCGCGGCGCCGCGCGGGCATCGCGCCCGACGCGCCGGTGAGCCACCTCTCGATCGACAAGCTGGCGCCCCCCGAGACCGTGCGGCGCTACCGCGAGGAGATCGTGCCGCAGGCGGTGTCGCACGGCGTGTGGATCGGCGAGACGATGCAGTGGGACGCGCAGCGCCGTGAGATCCCGTGCAGCCACATCCTCATCGCGCACAAGAACCCCGAGGGCCACCTCGACTACTTCTCCACCATCATGCGCGACATCTCCGCCGACAAGGCCGCGCGCGAGGCGGCGCAGCGCAGCGAGGCCACCATGCGGTCGGTGGCGGACAGCCTCCCGGCCATCGTTTTCGTGGTGGACCGCGAGCAGCGCTATCGATACGCCAACGCCGCGTTCGAGGCATGGCGCCACCTGCGGCGAGAGGCCATCATGGACCACACCATGCTCGAGGTGCTGGGCGACGCCGAGTACGAGGCGGCCCGCGGCTCCATCGGGCGCGCCCTGGCCGGCGAGGCGCTCGTGTTCGAGCGCACTTCCGAAACCGGCGCCGTGCGGCGCCACCTGCAGATGTCCTACCTGCCGCTGCGGCTGGCCGGCGGCACGCTCGACGGCTTCATCGGCGTGGCGCAGGACATCACCGAGCACAAGGTGGAGCAGGCCCGGCTGCTCGAGCTGACGCGGCTGGATCCGCTGACCGGCGCACTCAACCGTGCCGGCTTCGAGCATGCGCTGGACGAGCGCGTGCGGCGCCCGCACGGCGGACAGCTGGCGCTGCTGTGCATCGACCTCGACCACTTCAAGGCGGTGAACGACCGCCACGGCCATCCGGTGGGGGACCAGCTGCTGAAGCTCTTCGTGCGCCGGCTGCGCAATGCCGTGCGCCCGACCGACGCGGTGGCGCGGCTCGGCGGCGACGAGTTCGCGGTGCTGCTCGATGGCCTGCGCGAGGCCGCCAACGCCGAGCAGGTGGCCGAGAAGGTGCTGGCCGCGGCCGAGGCGCCGTTTCGCATCGACGCGCTGGAGCTGCAGGTGGGCGCGAGCGTGGGCATCGCGGTGCGCCACGGGGTCGAGTCGGGCCCGGCGCTGGTGGAGCGCGCCGACGGCATGCTGTACCTGGCCAAGCAGGCCGGGCGGGGCCGCTACCGCGCCGAGGCAGGCAGATAGTTGTTGGCCCCCACGCTCCTCCCGTCGCTGCCCCCCGAGGGGGCTCTTGCTGCGGACCGGCGGAGCCGGATCCGCGCAAGGGCTTGGTGGGGCCATGGCGGAGCACTGCGACGGGCTTGACCCCGGGTCGCGCCCGGCATCCGGCCGCGGGGCGCGCATGTATCCTCGGCGCCCATGTACGCGCAGTATTTCGGCCTCAAGCAGGACCCTTTCTCGATCGCGCCCGATCCGCGCTATCTCTTCATGAGCGAGCGCCATCGCGAGGCGCTCGCGCACCTGCTCTACGGCCTCGGCGGCGGCGGCGGCTTCGTGCTGCTGTCCGGCGAGATCGGCGCCGGCAAGACCACCGTGTGCCGGTGCTTCCTGGAGCAGATCCCGCGCCGCTGCAACGTGGCCTACATCTTCAATCCGAAGCTCACCGTGACCGAGCTGCTCAAGACGGTGTGCGACGAGTTCCGCATCCCGGTGGAGCACATCGGGCCCGGCACCGCCACGGTGAAGGACTACACCGACCCGCTCAACGAGTTCCTCCTCAAGACGCACTCGGTGGGCCAGAGCAGCGTGCTCATCATCGACGAGGCGCAGAACCTCTCGGCCGACGTGCTCGAGCAACTGCGCCTGCTCACCAACCTCGAGACCAGCGAACGCAAGCTGCTGCAGATCATCCTCATCGGGCAGCCCGAGCTGCGCAACATGCTCGCCCGCCCCGAGCTCGAGCAGCTCGCGCAGCGCGTCATCGCGCGCTACCACCTCGACGCGCTGTCCGAGGACGAGACGGCGCAGTACATCCGGCACCGGCTCGCGGTGTCGGGCATGAGCCGCGCGATTCCGTTCGACGCGCGCGCGCTGCGCCGCATCCACCAGCTCTCGCGCGGCATCCCGCGCCGCATCAACCTGCTGTGCGACCGCGCGCTGCTCGGCGCCTACGCCAGCGGCAAGACCGACGTGGACGCCGCCATCCTCGACAAAGCCGCCGGCGAGGTGTTCGACAAGCCGCCCACGTCGCGCCAGCAGCTCGCGCGCCGGCGCGCACAGCAGCGCACCGCGGTGGCCCTCGCGCTCGGCATGGCCACCGGCGCGGCGCTGCTCGGCCTGGCCCTGCTCGGCCTGGGCGAAAACCGCAGGCAATCCGCGGCGGGCGACGCGATGGCGCGCGATGCGGCTCCCGCGAGCGCCCGGCCCGGGCTCGCGGCGGCGAGCGCACCCGCATCGTCCGCGACCGCGGCACCCGCTGCGTCGGCCTCCGCACCAACCGACGCCGCGCCCCTGCGCAGCCGCCTGGCCGCGCTGGCGCGCACCGAGGAGGCTGCGTGGCGAGAGCTGGCGCCGCTGTGGAAGGTGGATGCTGGCGATGCCAACGCCGATCCGTGCCGCGCGGCGCAAGCGCAGCAGGTCTACTGCCACCGCAACCCGGGCAGCAACCTCGCCCTCATCCGCGCCCTCGGGCGGCCCGGCATCGTGACGCTGCAGGCCGAGGACGGACCGGCCTATGCCGTGCTCACCGGCCTGTCGGACGACGCGGCGACGCTGAGCATCGGCGGCGCCGCCCAGACGGTGCCGCTCGGCGCCCTGGCACAGGTGTGGCGCGGTGACTTCGCCACGTTCTGGCGCGCGCCGCCCGGCTTTGTCGGCCGCGTGGGCACCGGCGATGCCGGCCCGGCGGCACAGTGGCTGGCCGAACGCCTCGCCGCCGTGCCCGGCGCCCCGGAAGACGCGCCGCTGAAGACCCGCATCCATGCGTTCCAGCTCGCCCACGGCCTGGAGCCCGACGGCCTCCCCGGCCCCATGACCTACATGCAGCTCAACCGCGCCAGCGGCGTGGATGAGCCGCGCCTGCAGACCCGAAGGTAAGCCGATGTCCTACATCCTCGATGCGCTGCGGCGCGCCGATGCCGAACGCGAGCGCGGGGCGGTGCCCGGCATCCACGCCCAGCCCGTGCAGGCCGTGTCATCCGGCGGCGGCCGCGGGCCGGGCCGCTCCGTGCCCGTGGCCTGGATCGCGGCGGGCGCCGCCGTGGCCGTGGCCGGCGTGCTGGCGTGGCAGCTCGGCCAGCGCAGCGCCGGCCCGGCACCCGCCGTGCCGCTGGCGCAGGCACCCGCGCCGATGCCTGCGCCGGCGCCCGCCCCTGCGCCGACGCCCGTGCCCCCGGCGGCCGTTGCGCCGGCCCCTGCCCCGATGGCGAAGCCCGCACCGGCACCGGCACGCGCCACGCCGCGCCCATCGGCCGCTGCGCCGACGCCTCGTGCGGAGCCGGCGCCGCGTGCCGCCGCCAGGGCCCCCGCGCAAGCGGCCGTCCCCCCAGCCGTCGACAAGCGCGTCTTCGCGCTGCACGAACTGCCCGAGGACGTGCGCAACCGCCTGCCGAAGCTGTCCATCGGCGGCTCGCGCTACTCGCCCGATCGGTCCAAGCGCTTCCTGATCGTGAACGGCCAGATGCTGAAGGAAAAGGACGCGGTGACGCCCGAGGTGACGCTGGAGGAGATCCAGCTGAGGGCCGCCGTGCTGCGCTACCAGGACTACCGGTACGGCATCACGTACTGAGGTGCTCCCTCTCCCGCTTGCGGGGTAGGGCCGGGGTGAGGGCAGTGCGCTCGCATGAGACGCCTTGTCGGGGCGCGACGCCGCGCCCTCACCCTGACCCTCTCCCACGAGTGGGAGAGGGAAGCACCGGGCACGGCGCCTGCCCGAAGGGCGAGCATGCAGCTCCGTATGCCCCTGCCTGCTTCCTCGCGCAGAAGCGCCCGCGAACCTTTCGACGTGGAAAACGAACCTCCGCCGCCCGACCGCCCCATCGCAGCCGCGCTGAACGGCCAGCGTGAGCTGCGCGACGCCGAGGAGCGCATGCGCTCCGTCGTCGACCACGTGCTCGACGGCATCGTGACGATCGACGAGCGCGCCCGCATCGAGTCGTTCAATCCGGCGGCCGAGCAGCTCTTCGGCTATGCGCGCGACGAGGTCGTCGGGCAGAACGTGAAGGTGCTGATGCCCGAGCCCTACCACAGCGAGCACGACCACGAGGTGCTGCAATACCTGCGCTCCGGCCGGGCGCGCGTCATCGGCGGGGTGCGGGAGGTGATCGGGCGGCGCAAGGACGGCTCCACCTTCCCGATGGAGCTCGCAGTGAGCGAGTTCCATGTCCGCGAGCGGCGCTACTTCACCGGCATCGTGCGCGACATCACCGAGCGCAAGCGGCTGGAGCGCGAGCTGCGCAAGCGCATCGAGGCGCTCGACGCGGCCGACCGCCAGAAGGACGAGTTCCTCGCGATGCTGGCCCACGAGCTGCGCAACCCGCTGGCACCGATGCGCAACGCTCTGCACCTGCTGAAGATGCCGCATGCCGACCCCCCGATGGTGCAGCACGCGCGCGCCATCATGGACCGCCAGCTCAGCCACCTCGTGCGGCTGGTGGACGACCTGCTCGACGTGTCGCGCATCGTGCGCGGCAAGGTCGAGCTGAGGCGAGAGCTGGTCGACCTGCGCGGCGTGGTGCAGCGGGCGGTGGAGACGGCCCAGCCGTCCCTGGACGCCCACGGGCACCGGCTGCAGGCGGATCTGCCCGACGAGCCGGTCTGGGTGCACGCCGATGTCGTGCGGCTCGCGCAGGCGATCGCCAACCTGCTCACCAACGCCGCCAAGTACACGGACCCGGCAGGCCGCGTCAGCCTGCTCGTCGGCGTGCAGGACGATCGCGCCGTGGTGACGGTGCGCGACACCGGCGTCGGCATCCCCCCGGACATGCTGCCGCGCGTGTTCGACCTCTTCGTGCAGGGCGACCGCTCGCTGGAGCGCTCGCAGGGCGGCCTCGGGATCGGGCTCACGCTGGTGGAGCGGCTCGTCGAGCTTCACGACGGGCGGGTGAGCGCGTACAGCGCCGGGCAGGGGCAGGGCAGCGAGTTCACGGTGCGCCTTCCGCTGGCGCCCGCGCCCGGGCGCCACGAGGCAGCGCGGCTCCGCGGGAAGGCGGAGCGCACCCCGCACGAACGTCCGCGCCGCGTGCTGGTGGTGGACGACAACGTGGATGCCTGCGAAAGCATCGCGCTCATCCTCGGCCTGGTCGGCTACGAGGCGAAGTGCGTGCACGACGGCCGCTCGGTGCTGCAGGTCGCGCTCGACTGGCGGCCGGATGCCATCGTGCTGGACATCGGGCTGCCGGGATTGAGCGGCTACGAGGTGGCGCGCCAGTTGCGCGCGCACGAGGAGCTGCGAGGCGTGCTGCTGGTGGCGATGACCGGCTACGGGCAGCAGGCCGACCGCAAGCGGGCCCAGGAGGCCGGCTTCGATCGCCACGCCACCAAGCCGGTGGACCCGCAGCAGCTCCAGGACATGCTGGCGGAGGGGCTGGCGTCGCGCTGACCGCCGCCCGGGCTGAGCCTAGCGGTGCATGGCGGGCACCAGCCGGTCGGACGGCTCGATCGGCTGCTCGCCGGCGAGCTCCAAAGCCACCTGCGTGCACACCGCGCGGCACAGCGAGGCCACGCGCTCGCTCTGGAGCCGGTAGTACACCTGCGTGCCCTCGCGCCGCTTCGCAAGCACGCCGCAGCGGTACAGCGTGCTGAGGTGCTGCGACATGTTGGGCTGGGTGGTGTCGATCTCGTCGAGCAGCTGCGACACGTTCTTCTCGCCCTGGCAGACGGCGCTGATGATCTTCAGCCGGATCGGCGTGGCCAGCACGCCGAAGAGCTCGGCGACGGACTCGAACACCTGATCCTGCTCGCGATGCACGGCCATGCGAATTCCCCCGACGGAAACGATTGTATTCGCACTCACGAATATATCGACGCATCCCGCAGTCGCGGGGGACGGATGCGGAACGGCATGCCCGTTGCCGGGTCTGTGGGAAGGGAGCGAATCTCGCCCTTCACCAGAACACCATGCTGCACGACCCCTTCTCCACCGTCTGCCTTCACCATGCCCCGATGCGCTGGCTGGAAGCGCGCATCCGAACCTCCAACCCCGACCACGTCGGCACCTTCCTGTTCGATGACTTCGCGGACGCGCTCGCCGAGCACCTGCAATGCATCGACGCCTTCCTGATGCCGGTGCTGCAGGCGCACGACCTGACGCCGGTCGTGCGCCAATACGTCGACGCGCACTGGTACCTCAAGCGCAACCTGGCCGCCCTGAAGGCGATGGACCGGCGCGGCGACCTGTTCCGCAAGCGGCTTTGGGCGGTGATGCGGCAGCTGGAGCACCAGATGACGCTCGAGTCCACGGAGCTGCCCTACCTGGTGGGCGACCAGGCGCCGGCGGCACCCGTCTCCATGGCCCGACCGCTGGCGGCCCACGCCGGGCACTGACGGGCACGGCCGTTGCCGTCTTCTGAAAAAGCCTTCAGGGGACGGCCATGCACGTGACTTCGTCGACCACCGTTCACGGCAACCCGGAGCCGCCGGCCGAGTGGCTCGGACGGTTCAGCACCCGGTTGACCCAGTTGCGCCCCGACGCCGACCCCGAGGAAAGCCTCGACCTGGCGGCACAGCTCTGGGCGGTGCAGAACGTCTCGCCCGAAGCCGCCGCCGAAATCGTCGCCTCACTGATGCCGCAGGGCTGAAGCCCCGGCTACGCGGCCGCAGCAAGCTCCCCGGTGGCGAAGAACCGGCGCAGGTTCTCGAACACCAGGTCGGCCATCGCCTGGCGCGTCTCGGTGGTGGCGCTGGCGATGTGCGGCAGCAGCACCACGTTGTCGAGGGCGAAGAAGGCTTCCGGCACGCGCGGCTCGTTCTCGAACACATCCAGCCCGGCGCCCGCGATGCGGCGCTGCACGAGCGCCTCGAGTAGCGCCGCCTCGTCCACCACCGTGCCCCGCGCCACGTTCACCAGGAAGCCATCGGGCCCGAGTGCGTCGAGTACCTGGTCGGAGACGAGGCCGCGCGTGGCCTCGCCGCCGGCGGCGGCCACCACGAGGAAGTCGGCCCAGCGCGCGAGCGCGACGGGCGAGGGCTCGTGCGCGAACGGGACGCCCTGCGCGGGCGTGCGGTTGCAGTAGCGCACCTCCATGTCGAAGCCGGACGCGCGGCGCGCGATCACGCGCCCGATGCGCCCGAGTCCCACGATGCCGAGCTTCTTGCCGGACACGCGCGTGCGCAGCGGGAACGTGGAGACACCGGGGGAGGCGCCGGCGCGCGGCCAGTCGCCGCGGCGCACGAAGCGGTCGCCGGCGCTGATGCCGCGCGCCACGTCGATGAGCAGCCCGAAGGCGAGGTCGGCCACGCAGTCGTTCAGCACGTCGGGCGTGTAGCCCACGGCGATGCCGCGCCCGCGGGCGGCGGCCACGTCGAGCTTGTCGAGCCCCACGCCGAAGCTGGAGATCACGCGCAGCGAGGGCAGCGCATCCATCAGCGCCGCGTCGGCGCCGTAGGCGGCAGACGTGACGAGGCCCTCGAACTGCGCGCCATGCTCGGCGAGAAAGGCCTCCGGGTGGGCCTGCGCCTTCAGCACGGCGATGTCGAAGTCGCGCTCCAGCGCCTGCTGCAGCGTGGCCATCATGCGGTCTTTCAGGAGAAGCTTCGGGCGTCGTGTCATGGGTTCAGCACCAGCAGTGCGCGGAAGTCGTTGACGTTGGTGAAGGTCGGGCCGGTGACCACGAGGTCGGACAGCGCCGAGAAGAAGGCGTAGGCGTCGTTGCGGTCGAGATGGTCGCCCGGGCGCAGGCCGAGCGCACGCGCGCGGGCCAGCGTGTCGGGCGTGACGATGGCGCCGGCGTTGTCCTCGATGCCGTCGATGCCGTCGGTATCGGCCGCGAGCACCCAGGTGTTCGGTTCACCCTGCAGCGCAATGGCGCACGACAGCAGGAACTCGGTGGCGCGGCCGCCGCGCCCGGGCTCGCTGCCGCGCACCGTCACGGTCGTCTCGCCGCCCGAGAGGATCACGCACGGGCGCGCGAAGGGCTCGCCATGCCGCGCCACAGCCCGCGCCAGCGCGGCGTGCACCTTGCCGACCTCGCGCGACTCACCCTCGATCTCGTCGGACAGCACGTGCGCGTCGATGCCGGCGCGGCGGGCCAGCGCGGCGGCGGCCTGCAGGCTGTGCTGCGGCGTGGCCACGAGGTGCACCTCGTGGCCGGCGAAGCGCGCGTCGCCGGGCTTGGGGCTTTCGAAGGCGCCGCTTTCCAGGCCCTGGCGCGCGGCCGGAGGCACGTCGATGCCGTAACGCGCGAGGATGGCGAGCGCATCGGCGCAGGTGGTCGGGTCAGGCACCGTGGGGCCGCTGGCGACCACGGCCGGGTCGTCGCCGGGAACGTCGCTCACGAGCAGCGTGACCACGCGGGCCGGCGCGCACATGGCGCCGAGCCGCCCGCCCTTCAGGGCGGACAGGTGCTTGCGCACGCAGTTCATCTCGTCGATGGCCGCGCCGCTGCGCAGCAGCGCCTTGTTGATCGCCTGCTTGTCCTCCAGCGTGAGCCCGGGCGCCGGCGCGGAGAGCAGCGCCGAGCCGCCGCCGGAGATGAGGCACAGCACGAGGTCGTCCGGCGTCAGGCCGCGCGTGAGGTGGACGATGCGCTGCGCGGCGCGCCGGCCGGCGTCGTCCGGCACGGGGTGCGCGGCCTCGACGACCTCGATGCGGCCGGGCGCGCGGCGGTAGGCCGGGGGCACATGGTCGTAGCGCGTGACGACGAGGCCGGAGAGCGGCGCGTCCTTCGGCCACAGTGCATCGGCCGCGGCGGCCATCGCGCCACCGGCCTTGCCGGCGCCGATCACGAGCGTTCGCCCGCGCGGCGGCGGCGGCAGGAACGGGCCCATCACCTCGGCCGGCTGGGCGCGGGCGACGGCGGCGTCGAAGAGTGAGCGAAGGAATTCGCGCGGCTGGATAGGCATGCCGCATTCTGATCTCTCTCCCTCTCCCGCTTGCGGGAGAGGGGGAGAGAGGGAGAGAAGAGGGTCAGACTTCCTCGTCGTCCTTGGCCAGCGGCTCCACCGGGGCCGCCGGGGCCGCCGTGCGCACCGGCACGGGCAGCGCAGCCCTCGGGCGCACGCCGTTCTCGCCGAGCCAGCGCCGGATGCTGAGCGCGTCGCCGGCGCGCTGCGACTTGCCCATCGCGCCCATCAGCACCACCATCACCGTGCGGCCGGCCTCTTCGATGCGCATCGTCAGGCAGCGCCCGGCCTCGTTGGTGAAGCCGGTCTTGGACAGCGAGATGTTCCAGCCCGGCGCGCCGACGAAGCGGTTGGTGTTGCGCACCTTCCACGTGCGGCGCCCGTTGAGCCGCACGACGTGCCGGTCCTTGCTCGTGATGCGCGCGATCTCGGCGTAGCCGCCCGCGGCGCGCAGCACCTTCACCAGGTCTTGCGCGCTGGAGCGGTTGTTCGGCGACAGCCCCGTGGGCTCCTCGATGTGCGTGTGCTCGAGGCCGAGCGCGGCGATCTTCGCGCGCACCGCTTCGGCGAAGGCGTCGGAGCCGCCGGGATAGTGGCGGGCGAGCGCCGAGGTGGCGCGGTTGTCGGAGGCGATCAGCGACAGCTCCAGCAGGTCGCCGCGCGGCAGCACCGCGCCCACCGGCAGGCCGTTGCGCGTGTGCTTGAGCCGGTCGAGGTCGGCGCTGGAGATGCGGATCGGCTCGGCGGCGTCCTGGCCGGCGTCGAGCACCACCATCGCGGTCATGAGCTTCGTGAGCGAGGCGATCGGCGCGGCCGTGTCGCCATCCTTGCGCAGCAGCACTTCGCCCGTCTCCTCGTCCACCACGAGCACGTGCGCAGAACGCAAGCGCAGGTCGGCGTGCGCCGCGGCGCAGGCGAGCACGAGGCACGTGGTGATGAGAAGATGTCGAAGCATGGCCGAGGGTGTATCCGACGGCGCCGGCTCGCGCACCGCCTGTTCAAGCGGTTAACGGCACCAGTACAGGGGGTTTCACCCCGCGGATGAGCGGGGTTCGCGCAGTAGTTCCGCTTCAGGCGAAGCGCTCACGGTAGATCGAGGCCTTGCGCGGATCCGGCTCCGCCGGTCCGCTGCAAGAGCCCCCTCGGGGGGCAGCGACGGGAGGAGCGTGGGGGCTCCATTTCAGTCGGGCGGCGCACCGGCCTTGAACCAGCGCGCGAGCACCGACCGCTCCTGCTCCGTGATCTGCGTCGCGTTGTTGAGCGGCATCTGGCGCGTGACCACGGCCTGCTGGTGGATTGCGGCGGCGTGGTCGAGCAGCGACTGAGGCGTGTCCAGCCGCACGCCCTTCTGCGCCGACTGTGCGTTGTGGCACATCGCGCAGCGCTGCTGCACCACGGCCTGCACGTCGGCAAAGCGCGCCGGCGACGCGGCCGCTGCGTCGATGCCGGCCGGCGCGACGAGCCACGCCAGCACGGCGACCATCGCCACGCTGGCCACCACGATCTCCCAGCGCTGGCGCCCCTTGTGGCGCAGCACGAAGAAGAGCCTCACCAGCGCCCCGAGCACCATCAGGAGCACGAGCACGAGCGCGTTCAGGCGGTGCTGGTAGAGCATCGGGTAGTGGTTGGAGACCATGGTCGCGAGCACCGGCAGCGTGAGGTAGGTGTTGTGCACGCTGCGCTGCTTGCCGCGCTGGCCGTGGATCGGGTCGGGCCGGCGCCCGGCGCGCAGGTCGGCCACCACCTTGCGCTGGCCGGGGATGATCACGAAGAACACGTTCGCGCTCATGATCGTGCCGAGCATCGCGCCGACCACGAGGAAGGCGGCGCGGCCGGCGAAGAGGCTGCACGCGAGCCAGCTCGCGAGCACGACGACGGCCAGCACCAGCGCGCCCACGCGCGCGTCGCCGCCCACGCTGCCGTCCGCCTTGCGGCCGGCCACGCGGCAGATCGCGTCATACACGAGCCACCCGGCCGCGAGAAAGCCCACCGCGGCAGCACCGGCTGCCGCTGCCGACCACTCGTGCACCGCGCGGTCGACGAGGAACGACGACGCGTTCCACAAGTACAGCACCGCGAACAGCGCGAAGCCCGAGAGCCACGTGGAATAGCTTTCCCAATAGAACCAGTGGAGCGTCGCGGTTGGCATCGACTTCGGCCCCACGGCGTACTTCTGCGGGTTGTAGAACCCGCCGCCGTGCACGGCCCACATCTCGCCGGTGACGCCGCGCGCCTTCAGCGCCTCGTCGGCGGGCGGCTCGAGGCTGTCGTCGAGGAACACGAAGTAGAACGACGAGCCGATCCACGCGATCGCGGTGATCACGTGCAGCCAGCGCAGCAGGAAATTGGCCCAGTCGATCAGGTAGGCAGGGTCCACTTCAGCTGCTCAGCTTCCGCGGTAGGTGGCGTAGCTCCACGGGCTCGCGAGCAGCGGCACGTGGTAGTGCACTCCGGCGTCGGCGATGCCGAACTCCACCGGCACGTCGGCGAGGAACGGCGGCTCCGGCAGCGCGGCGCCGCGATGGCGGAAGTAGTCGGCCACCGAGAACACGAGCCGGTAGGCGCCCGGCTTGAACGCGTCGTCGGAAAGCAGGGGCGCGTCGGCTCGGCCGTCGGCGTTCAAACGCCAGCGCCCGATCCGCACTGCGCCGCTGGCGTCGAGCCGGTACAGCGAGACGGCCATGCCGGCCGCCGGGCAGCCGTTCATGGTGTCGAGCACGTGGGTGGTGAGTCGGCCCATGCGGTGCTTCCTGGCGTGCGGGGGGTGCGGCAAAGTGTATACAGTGGCGATGCCTCTCGCGCCTCGCTACCCCAGGGATCTCGTCGGCCACGGCCGCACGCCGCCGCAGGCACAGTGGCCCGGCAACGCGCGCATCGCGCTGCAGTTCGTGCTGAACTACGAAGAGGGCGGCGAGCGCTCGGTGCTGCACGGCGACTCGGGCAGCGAGCAGTTCCTCTCCGAGATGGCGAGTCCCGCCTCCTACCCGGCACGCCACCTGAGCATGGAGAGCATCTACGAGTACGGCTCGCGCGCGGGCGTGTGGCGGCTGTTGCGCGAGTTCGAGCGACGCGGCCTGCCGCTCACGGTGTTCGGCGTCTCGATGGCGCTGGAGCGGCATCCCGAGGTCGTGTCCGCCTTCGTCGAGCTCGGCCACGAGATCGCGTGCCATGGCTGGCGCTGGATCTCCTACCAGGAGGTGGACGAGGCGACCGAGCGCGATCATCTGCGCCTGGCGATGGCCTCGATCGAGCGCCTGACGGGTGGACGTGCCCTGGGCTGGTACACGGGGCGCGACAGCGCGAACACCCGGCGCCTCGTGGCCGATTTCGGCGGGTTCGAGTACGACAGCGATCACTACGGCGACGACCTGCCGTTCTGGCTGCAGGTGCGTCGCACCGATGGCTCGCTCGCGCCGCATCTGGTGGTGCCCTACACGCTCGACTGCAACGACATGCGGTTCGCATTGCCGCAAGGGTTCTCGCACGGGGATCCGTTCCTTGCCTATCTGAGGGATGCGTTCGACGTGCTTTATGCGGAAGGGGCGGAGACGCCGAAGATGATGTCGATCGGGCTGCATTGCCGGCTGCTCGGGCGGCCGGGGCGGTTTCTCGCCCTGCAGCGGTTTCTGGATCATGTGGCGCGGCACGATCGGGTGTGGATCGCGCGGCGGGTGGAGGTGGCGCGGCATTGGCGCTCGGTGCATCCGTTCTCTGCTGCTTCCGCGTTCGTATGGGATTAGGCCCCCTCTCCCGCTCGCGGGAGAGGGTGGGGGTGAGGGCGCGGCGTAGGCATTGCACAGTTGCGCAGCCTTGTTCATTCCACCGCCGCGCCCTCACCCCGGCCCTCTCCCGCAAGCGGGAGAGGGCGGAGAAAGAAGACCAACATGATTACCCTGCACGCCATCAACAACGCCACCCAAGCCGAATTCATGACGCTGCTGGACGGCGTCTACGAACACTCCCCGTGGATTGCGGAACAGGCCTGGCACCACCGCCCCTTCAAGACGATCGCAGCGCTCAAGCTCACCCTCGTCAGATCCGTCCGCGAAGCGACCGAAGAACAACAGATTCATCTCATCAAGCAACACCCCGAGCTCGCCGGCAAGGCGGCGGTCGCCAAGACCCTCACCCCCGAATCCCGCCAGGAACAGCAAGCCGCCGGCCTCTCCCACTGCGCCCAGGACGAATACGACCGGCTCCAGAAGCTGAACGCCGCCTACCTCGCCAGGTTCGGCTGGCCGTTCATCCTCGCCGTGCGCGGGCCCCGGGGCACCGGCCTCACTCGCCGCGAGATCATCGAGACGTTCGACCGGCGCCTGCAGCAGCACCCCGACGACGAGCGGCGCGAATGCCTGCGCCAGGTGCACCGCATCGCGGAGCTGCGGCTGAACGACAAGTTCGGTCATGAGCCGACGATGGGCCACCAGGTGTGGGACTGGGCCGAGGCCCTCTCGCAGCACAGCGACCGCGCGGACAACCTCACCGTCACCTACCTCACCGACGCACACCGCGCCTGCTCGGGCCAACTCTCCGAGTGGATGGCCGCCTGCGGCTTCGACGACGTCTCCACCGACGCCGTCGGCAACGTCGTCGGCCTCTACCGCGGGGCCGACGCGACATCGAAGCGGCTCCTCACCGGCAGCCACTTCGACACCGTGCGCAATGCCGGCAAGTACGACGGCCGGCTCGGCATCTTCGTGCCGATGGCCGCCGTGCGCGCTCTGCATCAGGCGCGGCGCCGGCTGCCGTTCGGCATCGAGGTGGTGGCCTTCGCCGAGGAGGAGGGCCAGCGCTTTCCCGCCGCCTTCCTCGCCTCCAGCGCGCTGGTCGGCGGATTCGATCGCGCCTGGCTCGACCGCCGCGACGCCGCCGGCACGACGATGCGTGAGGCCATGCAGCGGGCCGGCCTGGACGACGCCGCGATCGGCGCGATCGCGCGCGACCGCGAGCGCTACCTCGGCTTCGTGGAAGTGCACATCGAGCAGGGTCCGGTGCTGAACGAGCTGGACCTGCCCTTGGGCGTGGTGACGTCGATCAACGGCAGCGTGCGCTGCCTCTGCGAGGCCCTCGGCACCGCGAGCCATGCGGGCACCACGCCGATGGACCGCCGTCGCGACGCCGCGCTGCTGGCCGCCGAAGTGGCGCTGTACGTCGAGCGGCGGGCGGCATCGGTGCCGGACGTCGTGGGCACCGTCGGCATGCTCGAGGTGCCCAACGGATCGATCAACGTGATTCCCGGGCGCTGCCGCTTCAGCCTGGATCTGCGCGCCACCACCGACGAGGCGCGCGACGCGCTGGCCGACGACGTACTGGCCGAAGTGAAGCGCATCGCCGAGCGCCGGGGCATGGTGTGCATCGTCGAGGAGTCGATGCGCGTGCCCGCGGCGCCGAGCGCGCCGGCCTGGCAGGAGCGCTGGGAGCGTGCCGTCGCCGAGCTCGGCCTTCCGGTGCGACGCCTGCCGAGCGGCGCCGGGCACGATGCGATGAAGCTGCACCATGCGATGGCGCAGGCGATGCTCTTCGTGCGTGGGGGCAACGGCGGCATCAGCCATAACCCGCTCGAGACCATCACCAGCGACGACGCCGAGCTCGCCGTGCAGGCATTCGCCACGCTGCTCGAGCAGCTCGCAGCCGACGACCGCGCCGAAGGAGTCACGCGATGAGCAGTCTCCACGAGCGCCTGGATGCCTGGGTCGATGCCCACTTCGACGAGGAGGTGCGCTTTCTGCAGGCGCTCGTGCGCGTGCCCACCGACACGCCGCCCGGCGACAACGCGCCGCACGCCGAGCGCACCGCGGCGCTGCTCCAGGCCATGGGCCTGTCGCCCCAGCGGCACCCGGTGCCGGCGGAAGAGGTGCAGCGCCACGGCCTGCAGTCCATCACCAATCTCGTCGTGCGCCGGCGCTGGGGCGACGGCGGGCCGACGATCGCGCTCAACGCGCACGGCGACGTCGTGCCGCCGGGCGACGGCTGGACGCACGACCCCTACGGCGGCGAGATCGAGGACGGCCGGCTCTACGGGCGCGCCGCCGCGGTCAGCAAGAGCGACTTCGCCACCTACGCCTTCGCGCTCCGGGCGCTCGAAGCGCTCGGCTCGCCGCTGGCCGGCGGCGTGGAGCTGCACTTCACCTACGACGAGGAGTTCGGCGGCGAACTGGGGCCGGGCTGGCTGCTCTCCAAGGGCCTCACGCGGCCCGATTTCGCCATCGGCGCCGGCTTCTCCTACCAGGTGGTCACGGCGCACAACGGCTGCCTGCAGCTGGAGGTGGACGTGATCGGGCGCATGGCGCATGCCGCCATCCCTGACACCGGCGTGGATGCGCTGCAGGGCGCGGTGGCGATCCTGAACGCGCTCTACGCCTGCAACGCGGGCTATCGCGCCACGCGCTCGGCCGTGCCCGGCATCACGCATCCCTACCTGAACGTGGGCCGCATCGAAGGCGGCACCAACACCAACGTCGTGCCCGGGAAGGTGGTGCTGCGGCTGGACCGGCGCATGATCCCCGAGGAGGATCCGGCGCAGGTGGAGGCGCAGGTGCGGCAGGAGATCGCCGCCGCGGCGGCGCGCTGCGCGGGCATCCGCGTGGAGGTTCGGCGCCTGCTGCTGGCGCGCGCCCTGCAGCCGCTGCCCGGCAATGCGCCGCTGGTGCAGGCGCTGCAGCGCCACGGCCAGGCGGTGCTCGGCGAGCCGCTGCCGGTGTCCGGCACGCCGCTTTACACCGATGTGCGGCTCTACTGCGAGCGCGGCATCCCGGCCGTGATCTACGGCGCGGGCCCGCGCACGGTGCTGGAGAGCAACGCCAAGCGGGCCGACGAGCACCTCGTGCTCGACGACCTGCGCGCCGCCACGAAGATCGTCGCGCGCACGCTGCTCGACCTGCTGCAGCCGTGACGGATCGTTGGCCCCCACGCTCCTCCCGTCGCTGCCCCCCGAGGGCTCTTGCTGCGGACCGGCGGAGCCGGGGATCGTGGCCCCCACGCTCCTCCCGTCGCTGCCCAGGGCTCTTGCTGCGACCGGCGGAGCCGGATCCGCGCAAGGCCTTGGTGGGTGGCGCTTACGCGTTGGGATCGAGCACGACGCGGCCTCGGATGCGGCCGCCGCGCATGGCGTCGAACACGGCGTTCACCTGGGACAGCGGGCGGCTCTCGACGAGGCAGCGCACCTTGCCCGCCGCGGCGAGGTCGAGCACGTCGCGCACGTCCTGCCGTGTGCCCACCGCCGAGCCCACGATGCGCACCTCGGAGCTCACGAGCGCGAGCGCGGCGAAGCGCAGCGGCTCGGGCGGCAGGCCCACGACGCTCAGCGTGCCGGTGGGCCGCAGGCACTTCAGGGCCGCCTCGTAGGCCGCCGGCGCGGCCGCGGTGACCACCGCCACGTGTGCGCCGCCCATGCGCCGGATCGTCTTCAGCGACTGCGGGTCGGCCGCATTCAACGCGTGCGCGGCGCCCATCTCGCGTGCCAGCGCGAGCTTGTCGTCCGCCACGTCGAGCGCGATCACCTCGCCGCCCATCGCGCGCGCCAGCTGGATCGCCACGTGCCCGAGGCCGCCGACGCCGAACACCGCGATGCGCTGGCCGGGGCCGGCGTGGGCGTTGCGCAGCGCGCGATAGGTGGTCACGCCGGCGCAGAACAGCGGCGCGGCCTCCTGCGAGGTCAGCACGTCGGGCACCGGCAGCGCATGGCTGGCCACCGCGCGCATGAACTGCGCATAACCGCCGTCCACCGTCATGCCCGTCACGCCGGCGCCGTTGCGGCACAGGTTCTCGTTGCCCTCGCGGCACTGCTCGCACTGCCCGCACGCGTTGTGCAGCCACGCCACGCCCACGCGCTGCCCTTCGTCGAGATGCGTCACGCCCGCACCGCGCCGCACGACGCGGCCCACGACCTCGTGGCCGAGGATCAGCCGAGGCTTGGTGGCGGCGCGGAAGCCGGGCGAGTCGCCGTCGGCCACGTGGAGGTCGGAGTGGCACACGCCGCAGGCTTCCACCTGCACGAGCACCTCACCTTCGCGCGGCTCGGGCACCGGCACGTCCTCGATCGACAGGGGCTGGCCGAAATCCGGCAGCACGGCGGCTTGCATGAGCGGTCTCCTTCAGTGTTCGGCCGATGCTAGCGACAACGGGCGACGACCGTCTGTCGCGGCGATGACTCAGCGCGATGACAGGCAGCGCTTCAGCCGCGCGACCCCGGCCGCGCCAGCAGCGCGACGGCCACGGAGCCGAACAGGAACAGCGCCTGCAGCTCGATGGCCCAGGCCCCGCGCCGCAGCGCGAACACATCGCCCGCATGCGCAAGAGCGATCGCGAACACCATGTTCACCGCCATCACGAGCGCCGCGCCCTGCACCCAGAAGTTCGCGATCACGAGCAGCGGCGCCACGACCTCGCCGATGTAGACGCCGTACGCCACGGGCGCCGGCAGGCCGCTGGCGACGACGCGCGCTTCGATGCCGCCGATGCCGTTGAGCACCTTGGAGATGCCGTGGAACAGCATCATCCCGGCGACGGACAGGCGCAGGAGGTGGTAGGCGGCGCGGGGCTGGTGCAGGGCGGTCAGCATGCAGGCGGATCCTTTCGTCGTGGTCATGAAGCAGCCGGCGATTGTCGGCAGTCGGCGAAGTCCGTGCCGGCGGCGGTGTTCATGCGGCGACCACTCGAACGTGGGATGCGGAGGCGGTCGGGCGCCCTGAGCGGCCTCGATCTCGCGCAGTACATCCTCGATCGGCATCCCGGCATCGGCGTCATCGTCGCCACCGGCTATTCCGACCGCCGCGTCGACCTGCCGCGCGTGCGCACACTCCCCAAGCCGTACGACGTGCAGCAGGCGGTGGAGGCGCTGAACGAGGCGCTGGCCGGCTGAAGCGGCCTCGCGCGCAGCCTGGGCTTCGGCGCCGCGCATGGCGGCGCCGCGCCGGAAAGGCGCACCATCGCAGCGCACTCGCGAAAGGATTCCTGCATGACCGTCGAAAGCGCCCGCACCGTCGCCACGCTGCCTTCGCAGCCCATCAGCGCAGAGGTGCTGCTCGAAAAGTACGCGAAGGGCGATGAGCGCAGCGCGGCCGACGTGCGCGCGCGCGTCGCGCGGGCGCTGGCGGCCGCCGAGGCGCCGGCCGAGCGCGCGGCCTGGGAGACGAGGTTCGCGCAGGCGCTGGCATCGGGGCTTCGTTCCTGCCGGGCGCATTCATTCGGCCGCCGGCACCGATCTGGCGGCTACGCTGATCAACTGCTTCGTGCAGCCGGTGGGCGACGCCATCGCGCACGACGACGAGGGTCACCCGGGCATCTACATCGCGCTCACCGAAGCGGCCGAGACGATGCGCCGCGGCGGCGGCGTGGGGTACGACTTCTCCCGCATCCGGCCGCGCGGGGCCTGGGTGGGCAGCACGCAGTCGAGCGCATCCGGCCCGGTGTCGTACATGCGCGTGTTCGACCGCTCCTGCGAGACGGTGGAGTCGGCCGGCTCGCGCCGGGGCGCGCAGATGGGCGTGCTGCGCTGCGACCACCCCGACGTGGAGGAGTTCATCCACGCCAAGGACGACGGCGACCTGAAGAACTTCAACCTCTCGGTCGCGCTGACGGACTCTTTCATGCAGGCCGTGCGCGACGACGCCGAGGTGGAGCTCGTGCATCGCGCCGAGCCCGGGCCGCAGCAGAAGGCCGACGGCTCCTACCGCCGCGACGACGGAGCCTGGGTCTATCGCAAGGTCGCTGCCCGCGCTCTGTGGGACCAGGTCATGCGCTCCACCTACGACCACGCCGAGCCCGGCGTCATCTTCCTCGACCGCATCAACGAGGACAACAACCTGTCGTATTGCGAGACGATTTCGGCGACGAATCCTTGCGTGACGGCTGACACCTGGGTGACGACGAGCGAAGGCGCACGGCAGGTCCGCGACCTCCTGGGCCGCCGCTTCGCGGCAATCGTCGATGGCAAGCCGCACGATTGCGAGTCGGAAGGCTTTTTCACCACCGGCACGAAGCCGGTTCTGCGGCTTCGGACGGAGCAGGGCCACGCTTTGCGGCTCACGCCAGATCACCCGGTGAGACGCGTCTCGCGCAAGACGAGATACGTTCAGCACAGCGAGTGGACACGTGCGTCGGACCTACGGCCGGGCGATGAAGTCGTGCTGCACGATCATCGAACCCTGGAGGGATGGGACGGCCCCCACTCAGAGGCGCAGGGCTATCTGATCGGCCTGCTGATCGGCGACGGCCACGTCGGCCACGAAAAGGCCGTGCTGTCGGTCTGGGCTCCCGAGCTTCGTGTCGTCGGCGCCGACAACGCAGCCGTTCCGCACAGCGCCACCGCAATCATGCAGGCAGTGGAGCGTGCTGTCGCGACGCTGCCGCACCGCATCGACTTTCAAGGTTGGCAACGGCCGCTATCGCATATCGGCGAATGCCGCCTCGCGTCTGGCCCGCTTCGGCATCTCGCGCTCGAACTCGGCGCGGCACCCGGGCGCAAGACGATCACGCCCACGATGGAAGCCGACTCGTCGGATTTCTGCCGCGGACTGCTGCGCGGCCTGTTCGACGCCGACGGCTCGGTGCAGGGCGCTCAGGCGAAGGGCGTGAGCGTACGACTCGCGCAGGCCAGCCTGCCGTTGCTCGAAGCGGCGCAGCGCATGCTGCTGCGGCTTGGCATTGCATCCACTCTGTATCGCGAGCGGCGTCCGGCGGGCTCCAGGCCGATGCCCGACGGTCGCGGCGGCTCCCGGGACTACGAGTGCCAGGCCCAGCATGAGCTGATCGTGAGCGGTTCGAATCTGGCAGTTTTCGCCGAGCGGATCGGCTTCGAAGACACCGCGAAGGCCGCGCGGCTGGACGAACTGCTGGGCGCCTACAAGCGCAGCCTGAACCGGGAGCGCTTCACCGCGACGGTGGAGTCGGTCGAAAGCGACGGCCTCGAGCCGGTCTACGACGTGACCATCGAGGGCGTGCATGCGTTCGATGCGAACGGCCTGATGGTGCACAACTGCGGCGAACAGCCGCTTCCATCCTACGGCTGCTGCTGCCTCGGCTCCATCGACCTCACGAAGTTCGTGCGCCGGCCCTTCGAGGCCGATGCCTCGTTCGACGACGCCGGCTTCGCCGACCTCGCGCGCCTCGCCGTGCGCATGCTCGACAACGTGCTCGACGTCACCGCGTGGCCGCTGCCGCGGCAGCAGCAGGAGGCGATGCAAAAGCGGCGCGTCGGCCTCGGGTTCACCGGCCTGGGCGACGCGCTCGTGATGCTGAACCTGCGCTACGACAGCGAAGAGGCGCGCACGATGGCGGCGCGCATTTCGCAGGCGATGCGCGATGCCGCCTACGAGGCGTCCGTGGACCTGGCCGCGGAGCGCGGGGCCTTCCCGCTCTTCAACGCCGACCTGCTGCTGCAGCGAGGCACCTTCGCATCGCGCCTGCCGGCCGCGCTGAAGGAGCGCATCCGCGCGCACGGCCTGCGCAACTCCCATCTGCTGTCCATCGCGCCCACCGGCACGATCAGCCTGGCGTTCGCCGACAACGCGAGCAACGGCATCGAGCCCGCGTTCTCGTGGGTCTACACGCGGCGCAAGCGACAGGCCGACGGCACGTTCAAGGAGATCCCGGTCGAGGACCATGCGTGGCGCCTCTACCGTCACCTGAAGGGCGACGATGCGCCGCTCACGCCCGCCTTCGTCACGGCGCTCGAAATGAGCGCGCGCGACCATGCACGCATGGTCGCGGCCGTCGCGCCGTTCATCGACACCTCGATCTCCAAGACCGTGAACGTGCCGGAGGACTACCCTTACGCGCAGTTCCAGGACCTGTACCTCGAGGCGTGGCGCGCCGGCCTCAAGGGCCTGGCCACCTACCGCCCGAACCGCGTCCTCGGCGCGGTGCTGAGCACCGGCTCCGGCTTCGGCACGCCGCCGCCGCTGGCCGGCGCCGACCCGGCGAACGACCGCCTGCGCCTGGACAAGCTGCCGCAGCCGGTGCTGGCGTCGCTGCGCTGGCCCGGCCGCCCCGAGCTGCCGGCCGGGAACGCGGCGTGGACCTACATGATCGAGCACCCGTTCGGCAGCTTCGGCCTCTTCATCGGCGAGCTGCCGGCCGACGACGCGAGCGCGCGGCCGCGGCCGTTCGAGGTGTGGGTGAACGGCGCCGAGCAGCCGCGCGGGCTGGGTGCGCTCGCCAAGACGCTGTCGATGGACCTGCGCGCGAAAGACGCGGCGTGGGTGAAGCTCAAGCTCGACGCGCTGTCCACCGTGCAGGAGGAGCACTCCTTCGAGATGCCGTTCCCGCCGCACGGGGAGGTGCGCCGCTTCCCCGGCGTGGTGGCCGCCACCGCCGCCGTGGTGCGCTGGCGCTGCGAGCAGCTCGGGCTGTGGGACGCCGCGGCGCCGCAGGCCGCGACGCCGGTGCTCGACGCGATGTTCAGCCGCGAGGAGCCGCACACGGGGCCGTCCGGCACGCTGGCCTGGGCCGTGGACATCGAGAACCCGGCCAGCGGCGAGTCCTTCACCGTCACGCTGAAGGAGATCGTGCTGCCCGGCCTGAGCGGCGGCTCGTCGCCGCGGCCGTGCGCGCTCGCGTTGTCCGGCAACTATCCGCGCGCGCTCGACGGCCTCGCGCGCATCCTGTCGATGGACATGCGCGTGGTGGACCCGGCGTGGATCGGCATGAAGCTGCGCAAGCTGCTCAACTACGCCGAGCCGCTCGGCCAGTTCATGGCCTTCGTGCCCGGCCTGCCGCACGGGCAGCGGCGCCAGCAGACGTGGCCCTCCACGGTGGCCTACCTGGCGCGCCTCGTCATCCACCGCTACGCGATGCTCGGCGTGCTGGACGAGCGCGGCTTCCCGGTGCAGGAGATGGGCATCCTGGAGGCGCCCGCCGTCGCGGGCATCGCCGAGTCTGCGCGCCCGCTCGCCGGCCGCCCCTGCCCGGAGTGCGGCAACCCGACGCTGATCCAGAAAGACGGCTGCGATTTCTGCACGGCCTGCGGCCACGTCGGCACGTGCGGATAGGGGTTCTGCCCTTGGGGGCGAGGGGCCCGATGCCGACGCAGCGCCCTCACCCCCCGCCCTCTCCCGCGCTGCGGGAGAGGGAGCCCACACCTCGCTTTAGCCAGGTGCGATGATCACCCCATGGCCATCCCGCTCCCCGGGTTCTCCGCGCCGGCCGCCGGCTTCGACGAGCCGCTGGCATTGCTGAATGCGTGCCACGACCGGATCCGGCGCAGCCTGGGGCTGCTGCAGCGCATCTGCGAGCGCGTGAAAGAGCGGCGCATCGACGGCGCCGTGCGCGAGGCCGCCGTGGACGTGCTGCGCTACTTCGACCGCGCTGGGCCGCTGCACCATGAAGACGAGGAGAAGCACATCTTCCCGGCCGTGCTCGCCGGCGCGCCGGATGCGATGACGCGCAACGCCGTGCTGCGGCTGCGCGAGCAGCATGTGACGATGGCTGCCGGCTGGCGCCTCCTGCGCGAGCCGCTGGCCGCGCTCGCCGCAGGAGACGACGCGGCCTTCGGCGTGCCGCAGTGCGAGGCCGCCGCGCGCTACATCGCGCTCTACGACGAACATGCCGCGGCCGAGGAGATGCTCGTCTTCCCGGCCGCTGCCGCGCTGATCGACCACGAGGCGCTCATCCGCGCAGGGCAGGAGATGGCAGAGCGCCGCGGGGTGAACATCCTCCTGCCATGATCACGCGCGGACACTGCCACCTGATGGCTCGCTACAACGAGTGGATGAACTCGCGCCTGTTTGCGATCTGCGCCGGGCTTCCCGAAGCCCAGCTGCACGAGGATCGCGGGGCTTACTTCAAGTCGATCTACCTCACGCTGAACCACATCGCCTACGGCGACCTGGCGTTCCTCTCGCGCTTCACGCAGTTTCCCCCGGTGGTGCCCGAGCTCGGGGCCGATCTCTTCGGCAGCTTCCCGGCCCTGCGCAAGGAGCGCGAGGCGCTCGACGCCCGCATCCTCGCCTGGACGTCCACGCTGACCGAGGCCTGGCTCGCCGGCGACCTCACCTACCCGAGCAAGGTCGACGGGAAAGTGCGAACCATCCCGAAATGGGCCCTGGTGACGCACATGTTCAATCACCAGACCCACCACCGCGGGCAGATCACGACACTGCTGTCGCAGATGGGCCTGGACATCGGCCGCACGGATCTCTCGTTCATGCCGGAGTTCGAGCAGACGCCGCCTTGAAAGGCGTCCCCGGCACGCGCGACTTCCACAGCACACGTGCCACGATCCCGGGCGCGAAGATCGCCGCCGGCGGCGCCATCAGGTGCGCCACCTTCATGAAAGCCGCTGCCACCTTCGCGTCGCCGGGCGCCACGCGGAACAGCTTCGCGATGTACGCGTTCACGAAGCGCACCGGCGCCGGCCGCGGGCCCGGGACGCTCGGGATCGACAGGTCGGCACCCACGGCCAGCTGCCACGGCACGTCCACCACCTTCGCCGCCGCACGGAAGAACCGCCGGTGCAGGCCGGACCATCCGCCGCAGAGCGCGCGGCGCAGCGCCAGCGCCTCGCAGGCTGCCACCGTCATCCCCTGGCCGTAGACCGGATTGAAGCTCGCAATGGCGTCGCCCATGGCCAGGAAGCGCTGCGGAAAGCGGGCGAGCCGCTCGTAGTGGCGGCGCTGGCTGTGCGGAAAGCTGTAGCGCGTCACCGGCGCGAGCGGCTCGGCGTCGGCCAGGATGCGCGCCAGCGTGGCGTCGCCCATGCGGCGTGCGCGCTCGCGCATGCCGTCCAGCGTGGCGGCGGGGGCATCGCCGGCATAGCCGCCTTGCGTCACCACCCAGCGCGGCACGCCGTCGCCGGCCGGCTCCTGCGCGATCAGCACGCCGGGCAGCGGCAGTTCCGGCGGTCGCGGCAAAGATCATCGCGGCGATGCCGGGCGCGTGCTGCGGCTCGCGCTTCAGGTATGCCGTCGCATAGGCGATGCCCACCGTCACGCGCTCCTCCTCGGGCGCGTCGTAGCCCCAGTCGCGCAGCCAGGCCGGCGCGCGCGAGCCTCGGCCGGTGCAGTCGACGACGAGGTCGGCGGCCAGCGTCTCCTGCGCGCCGCCGTTGCGCTGCACGATGCGCACGCCGGTCACGCGGCCACGCGCGTCATCCAGCGTGGGCTGCACGACGTCCACGTCCATGAGCGCCCGCACGCGAGGCAGGGCGAGCACGCGGCGTCGCACCTCCGCCTCGATCGCCAGCCGGCTGCAGGCCAGCCCCTCCATGCCGCAAGCCGCGTCGTGCGCGAAGCGCCGGCCGTTGGCGACGAAGGGCGCGCTGGACTGCAGATCGCCGACGAGCCCCCCTTGCGCCGCCAATGCCGCCGTGAAACCGGGGAACAGCGATTCCAGGACCTCCCGGCCGCGCGCCAGGAGCCCATGCGCGTGCATCGCCTGCGGCGTGCCCTTGCGCGCCTGGGCGCCCTCGGGCAGCGCGTCGCGCTCGAGCAGCCAGACCTCGTCGAAGCGCTCGGCGAGGATGCGAGCGGCCAGCAGCCCCGCCATGCTGGCGCCCAGCACGATGGCACGACGGCCGAGTGTTGCTGATGTCGATTCCATGGCACACCTCCAGTGAAGACGGTGCGTCAGGATCCGCGCAGGCGGCGCCGAATCGCCAGCCGAAGCGCTGTCGAAAATGCTGTCGAATCGGCCTCCTCCCCTCCCACTTGTGGGAGAGGGAGAGGGAGCATTCAGCTGCGCAGCGCCTGCGCCACGCGCTCGATGCCCATCGCGAGCTGGTACCGGTAGGTGCCGAACGGCACGCCCAGCCGCTCGGCCGCCAGCTCCTGCGAACCCGCCGGGCGGAAGTACGTGAGCTCCAGCGCACGCCAGAACTTCGCATCGCGCGGCCGCTCGCGCAACGCCTGCGCCGCCTCCAGCAGCAGCCGCTTCAACGCATCGGCCCCCGTCTCGCCGTCGCGAGCGGCAGCGCGCACCGAGGGGCATTCCACGAGCGGGCTGCCGGCCAGCCCGGCGCGGTCGTGGTACAGCCGCAGCGCGTCGCGCACGGCGTGCTCGAACTCCGAAGGCGCCAGCGGCTCGGCTGGTGCCGCAGTTGTCATGGCGTCGCCCGCCGCGGAGCCACCCAGCTCGCGCGCGGCCATCGTGTCCAGCCACGCCGCCATCGGCGCGGCGTGCCAGTCGTGCGCATAGCAGCCCATGCGCAGGCCATCCACGTCCACGTCGCACCCGGCCAGCCGCTCGAAGTTGATGTGCGCCATCATCGGCTGCCAGTGCTCGGGCTCCTCCACGCAGATCACGAACGAGCCGAGCCGCGGCGTCGCGAGCCACTGGTGGAACTGCGACATCTGGATCGCGTTCATCGCCGCCGACGCCCGGCGCTGCCCGCCCTCGGCGATGTTCCACCGCGCCACGACCTGACGGTCCCCCGGGCGCGGCGGCGCCACCCGCTGCAGCGCCTGCCAGACGGCGGCGAACACCGGCTCGCCCGCGCGCTCGGCCGGCGTGAGCCGCGCGATGTCGATCGACAGCGTGGCGCCTGCCAGCTCGCCGCGCGTGGGCCGCACGACCCACGCGGCCGTGGCCGGGTGCTCGAACCAGCGCTCCACCTGCGCCTGCTCGGCCGCGGGAAGCTCGTCGCGCATCAGCCGCCGCAGCGCCGGCAGGTCGGCCGCCGAGCCGGGCTCGAACACCATGCTGCCGAGCGCCCGGAAATCGACGAACGGCTGCATCGCCGGCGAGTGCCGGTGCAGGAACATGAGGTCGAAGGCCTGCTGCGGATCGAGCGCCACGCGCGCGATCAGGTGCCGTCGCACGGCACGGTGGATCTCGCCATGGCGCTCCCGGTGGCGCCAGTGCAGCTCGTCGTCGATGGCGTCGCGCACGAGGTCGTGCGGAAAGAGCCCCGCCGGCCCGCTCTCCACGAAGCCGAGCGACGCCAGCCAGTCGAACAGCTCGTGCGCCCGCTGCGCGTCCACCGCGTCGGCGAGCAGCGGCTCGGTGGTCACGCGTGCATGGGCGCACACCTCCAGCGCGCGCCGGTGCAGCTCGGTCGGCGCCTGCGCGGTGAAGCGCTCGGCGAGCTGGCGCACGACGTCGGTGCCGAGCGCCGGCGGCAGCTCCCCGCGCACCGCGACGATGTCCGCCAGCAGGGTGAGCGCCAGCGGATGCCCGTGGCTCATGCGCGCGATGCCGGCGTGGTGCTGCGCGGGCAGGCCGCGCGCCGCGAGGTAGCGCGCGCAATCGTCGGCCGCCAGGTTGTGCAGCGCGATCACGCGCGCGCCCTCGCGCCACAGCGGGTCGGTGGTCCAGGCCGGGTCCGGCGCGGCGCGCCCGGCCACGATCACGCGCGTCGCCTCCGGCAGCTCGGGCAGCAGCGTGTCGCGCAGCCAGCCGTCCAGGTGCGCCAGGCGCTCGAAAGTGTCGAGCAGCAGCAGCCGGCGCGGCGCGTCGGCGCAGCGCTCGAGCACGCGCGGCAGCGTCGCGTCGCCTGGATCCAGCCCGAGCGCCTTGCCGAGTGCGCGCACGACGCCGGGCGCCGTCGGCTCGACGTCGCGCGCGTCCAGCCGCAGCGAATCCAGGCCATGGGATGCGGCGAGCGCCCGGGCGCGTTCCAGCAGGCTGGTCTTGCCCACGCCGCCCGGGCCGTGCACCACGAACACAGCCACCGGCGGCGGCTCGGTGCCGAGCGACGCTCCGATGAGCCCCAGCTCGGTCTCGCGCCCCACGAAGCGCTCGGCGGCGCGTGCGCGCAATCGGTCGACGAGGCGTGCCATGGCCGCTCGATGATAGGAGCCGGGCGCCCGACGCTCAATGCAGACCGGCCCCTACACTGCCGCCATGAGCTGGCATGGGCATCTTTCGCTGCGCTACCGGCGCGACCAGGACCGCACCACCGCGCTCGACCGCCACGAGGGCCCGCTGCGCGTGCTGCAGCGTCTCTATCCGGAGGGCCCCGGCATCTGCCACCACGTGCTCGTCCACCCGCCCGGCGGCATCGTGGGGGGCGACGTGCTCGAGGTGGACGCCCACCTCGGCGAAGGCACCCACGCGCTCGTCACCACCGCCGGAGCGACGCGGTTCTACCGCAGCGCGGGCACCCCCGCGCGGCAGGCGGTCACCGCCCGGCTCGACGCCGGCGCGCGCCTGGAGTGGCTGCCGCTCGAGACCATCGCCTACGGCGGCTGCATCGCCGAGGGCCGCCAGCAGTTCCACCTCGCGCCGGGCGCCGAGACGATCGGCTGGGACCTGCTCGCGCTCGGCCTGCCGGCCACGGGCGACACATTCGAGCGCGGCAGCTACCGCCAGCACCTGGAGGTCGACGGCGCCTGGCTGGAGCGCGGCCTCGTCGATGCGCAGGACACGCGGCTGCTGGCCAGCCCGCTCGGGCTGGACGGCCAGCGCCTGCTCGCCACGCTGTGGTTCGCCGCCGGCACGCCGATCGCCCCGCCGCGCCGCGACGCCCTGCTCGATGCGGCGCGCGACCTCGCCGCCGCCCACGCACTTGACCGCCGCGCCGGGGCCACCGCCCCGCACCCGCGCGTCGTCGTGCTGCGCGTGCTGGCGCCGCGTGTCGAGCCGGCGCTGCAGCTGCTGCAGGCGGTGCGCGCGCGCTGGCGCATGCTGGCGTGGGATGTCGCGCCGCACGCGCCGCGCGTCTGGGGTACCTGATGGCGGCCCGCGTGCTCAGCAGCGGCATCCTCGTGATGCACCCCGGTGCCGAGCTGCTGCTGGCGCACGCCACCGGCGCCCGGCACTGGGACATTCCGAAGGGCTTGGTGGACCCCGGCGAGTCGCCACGCGAAGCCGCCGTGCGCGAGGCGGCCGAGGAATGCGGGCTGGCGATCGATCCCGACAACTTGCTGGAGCTCGGCCGCTTCGCCTACCGGCCGCAGAAGGACCTGCACCTGTTCGCCACGCTGGCCGAGCGATTCGACGCGGCCACCTGCCATTGCACCAGCCGGTTCCGCGACCGCTTCGGCCGCATGGTGCCCGAGGCCGACGCCTTCGAGTGGACCCCTTTCGAGGCCATCGCCGAGCGCTGCGCGAAGAGCATGACGGCCGTGCTGAGCGGGCCCGTGTCGCTGCGCCACGTGCTCGAGCTGCTCATGAATCCGCCGCGCGCGTGAGGAAGGTCACGGCCCGCGACGGGCCCGAAGCGTCAGACCAGCGCGCGCGCCACCCCGATCGCCACGACCGAGCAGACAAAAAACGCCATCAATGCCCAGCCGGACAGCGCGCCGCGCGGCGCGGGCACCTTGCGCTGACGATGTTTGTCAACCATATGAACTCCGCATGCGCATTGGAGGCCGGAGAAGGCCTGGAGTTCGGTGCAAAGCGAAGTCCATGCCAAGGGAGCGAAGATCGTGGTCAGGTGGTGCCCATCGCACGCGTGTATTATGTCTCGTATTACAATGCCCCCATGCGAACCATCTCTCTGCGCCTGGACGACCGCACCGACGCCGTCCTCACCGCCTACTGCGAGCGCCACGGCCTCACGCAGACCGGAGCGCTCAAGGCGGCCATCGAGCACCTCGCCGGCGCACGCCGGCCGACTCCGGCCGAACTGGCCGGCGAGCTGGGATTGATCGGCGCCTTCCGCAGCGCCGAGGGCGACTTGGGCGCGCGCCACTCCGCCCGCCTCAAGGAGCGCCTGCGCGACAAGCAGAAACGCGACTCCGCCGGTCCGGCGATCCGCTAGATGGCTGCTGGCCAACAGCGCGTCCTCATCGACACCGGCCCCCTCATCGCCTGGATCGACGCCGCCGACGCTCACCATGCCGCGGTGCGGGCGCTGCTCGACGGCTTTCGCGGCGAGCTCGTCAGCACATGGCCGGTGCTCACCGAAACCTGCCACCTGCTGCCGGAGCACCTCGTCTCGCCGTTCCTGCGATGGGCGGGCTCGGGCGGCCTCACGGTGGCCGAGATACCCCCGAGCGCCCTGCTGGCCTTGGCCGACCGCATGGACAAATACTCCGATCTGCCCATGGACCTCGCCGACGCCTCGCTGATCTGGCTCGCCGACACGCTTGGCGTGCTGGACGTCATCACGCTGGACCGGCGCGACCTCGGCGTCTACCGCACCCACCGCGGCAGGAGCCTGCGCAACCTGCTCGAACCGCCGGTCCGGGTGCCTGCACGGCGCGCCAAACGGGGTTGACTCCCTCTCCCGCTTGCGGGAGAGACTGATGTCGCCTGACGCAACTGGCTTGCGCCCTGGAGCCGTTCGCTCCCACTCCCACTCGTGGGAGAGGGTTGGGGTGAGGGCGCGGCCCCGCGAAAGCCACCGGCCATGCGATGCGGACGCAGCGCCCTCACCCCCCGCCCTCTCCCGCGTTGCGGGAGAGGGAGCCCACATTTCCTAGATCGACACCATCCGCCGCAGCGCCGCCGCATCCATCTCGCTGCCGCGCCCGCGCGCGATGAACTCGCCGCGCTCCATCACGAGGTACTGGTCTGCCAGCTCGGCGGCGAAGTCCACGTACTGCTCCACCAGCACGATCGCCATCTCGCCGCGGTCCGCCAGCATGCGGATCACGCGGCCGATGTCCTTGATGATCGACGGCTGGATACCTTCGGTGGGCTCGTCCAGCAGCAGCAGCTTCGGCCCGGCGGCGAGCGCGCGGGCGATCGCGAGCTGCTGCTGCTGGCCGCCGGACAGGTCGCCGCCACGGCGGCCGAGCATCTGCTTCAGTACCGGAAAGAGTTCGAACAGCTCCGCTGGAATCGCCGTGCCGGCCTTGCGCCACGCCAGCCCCATGCGCAGGTTCTCCTCCACCGTGAGCCGCCCGAAGATCTCGCGGCCCTGCGGCACGTAGCCGATGCCGCTGCGCGCGCGCTCGTAAGGCGTGGCGCGTGTGATGTCGCTGCCGTCCAGCTTCACGCTGCCCGTCTTCACCGGCACCACGCCCATCAGGCTCTTCAGCAGCGTGGTCTTGCCCACGCCGTTGCGGCCCAGGATCACCGTCACTTCGCCGGCCTTCGCATCGAACGCCAGGTCGCGCAGGATGTGCGAGCCGCCGTAGTACTGGTTGAGGTGGTCGATCCGAAGCATTCAGCGTCCCAGATAGACCTCGATGACCTTCTCGTTCGCCTGCACGTCGGCGAGCTGCCCCTCCGCCAGCACGCTCCCTTCATGCAGCACCGTCACCTTCCTGTGCCCTTCGGTGAGCAGCTCGACGAACTTCATGTCGTGCTCCACCACCACCAGCGAATGCGCGCCCTCCAGCGAGAGAAACAGCTCCGCCGTGCGCTCGGTCTCCTCGTCCGTCATGCCGGCCACCGGCTCGTCGAGCAGCAGCAGCTTGGGGTCCTGCATCAGCAGCATGCCGATCTCCAGCCACTGCTTCTGGCCGTGCGAAAGCAGCCCGGCGGTGCGCCGAGCCTCGTGCTTCAGGTGGATGCGCTCGAGCACCTCGCCGATGCGGTCGAGCTGCGCCGCCGAAAGCCGCGCGAACAGGCTCGCCCGCACGCGCCGGTCGGCCGCGAGCGCGAGCTCCAGGTTCTGGAACACGGTGAGCGGCTCGTAGACGGTCGGCTTCTGGAACTTCCGCCCGATGCCGATCTGCGCGATCTCGTTCTCCGCCAGGCGCAGCAGGTCGATGTTGGAGCCGAAGAACACCTCGCCCGCATCGGGCTGCGTCTTGCCGGTGATCACGTCCATCATCGTCGTCTTGCCCGCGCCGTTGGGGCCGATGATGCAGCGCAACTCGCCCTCGTCGATGGCCAGCGAGAGCGTGTTGAGCGCCTTGAAGCCGTCGAAGCTCACGGTGATGTCGTCCAGGTACAGCGCCACGCCGTGCGCGAAGTCGGGCTCCGCGCGCGCCACGCGCCCGAAGGCCGCGCTGCGGCCGCCCGACGACGTGCGCTGCGCGAGCGCCTCGCGCGCCGCCGCGCCGGCTTCCATCAGCTCGGGAGTCACGAAGCGCGCTCCTTCAGCCGCCGGAACAGGCCGGAGATCCCACCCGGCCTTTTCAACAGGCCGACGATGCCATGCGGCAGGAACAACGTCACCGCGATGAAGAGGCCGCCGAGGAAGTAGAGCCAGAACTCAGGAAACGCCACCGTGAACCAGCTCTTGGCACCGTTGACGAAGAACGCGCCGATGATCGGCCCGACGAGCGTGCCGCGCCCGCCCACCGCCGCCCAGATCGCGATCTCGATCGACGCCGCGGGCGACATCTCGCTCGGGTTGATGATGCCCACCTGCGGCACGTACAGCGCGCCGGCCACCGCGCACATCACCGCCGACAGCACCCAGATCGACAGCTTGTACGCCACCGGGTCGTAGCCGCTGAACCGCACCCGGCTCTCGGCGTCGCGGATCGCCTGCAGCACGCGCCCGTACTTGCTCGCCACGATGGCGCGCGCCATCACGAAGCAGCCCACCAGCACGAGGCCGGTGATGACGAACAGCACCATGCGCGTGGACGGCGTGGCGATCGGGATGCCGGCGATGCGCTTGAAATCGGTGAAGCCGTTGTTGCCGCCGAAGCCGGTCTCGTTGCGGAAGAACAGCAGCATCGCGGCGAACGTCATCGCCTGCGTGATGATCGAGAAGTACACGCCCTTGATGCGCGAGCGGAACGCGAAGTAGCCGAACACGAACGCGATCAGCCCGGGCACCAGCACGACGAGCAGCATCTGCGCGATGAAGGATTCGCTCCACGCCCAGTGCCACGGCAGCGCGTTCCAGTTCAGGAACACCATGAAGTCCGGCAGGTCCGACTGGTAGTTGCCGTCGAGCCCGATCTGCCGCATGAGGTACATGCCCATGCCGTAGCCGCCGAGCGCGAAGAAGAGCCCGTGGCCGAGCGAGAGGATGCCGGTATAGCCCCAGATCAGGTCCATCGCGAGCGCGCAGATGGCATAGCACATGATCTTGCCGACGAGACCCACGGCGTAGTCGCTGAGGTGGAAGGCGCTGTCGGGCGGGACGGCGAGGTTGAGGATGGGCACGACGACGCAGATGGCGATGAGCGCCGCGAGAAGCCCCGCCCTCACCCCGACCCTCTCCCGCGAGCGGGAGAGGGAGGAGTCGCCTGGCTCCCTCGCCCCCGGCACGGGGGAGAGGGCTGGGGTGAGGGGGTGCTGGAGCCTGCTCATGTGCCTACCCTCATGCCTCCGCGCTCCGTCCCCTTCATCGCGAACAGCCCCTGCGGCCGCTTCTGGATGAACACGACGATGAACACCAGCACCATGATCTTCGCCAGCACCGCGCCGGCCCAGCCTTCCAGCAGCTTGTTCAGCACCCCCAGCCCGAGCGCCGCCACCACCGTGCCGGCGAGCTGCCCCACGCCGCCGAGCACGACCACCATGAACGAGTCGACGATGTAGCTCTGTCCCAGGTCCGGCCCCACGTTGCCGACCTGGCTCAATGCGCAGCCGGCGAGCCCCGCGATGCCGGCGCCGAGCGCGAAGGCATAGGTGTCCACGCGCGCCGTGTCCACGCCGGTGCAGGCGGCCATGCGCCGGTTCTGCGTCACGCCGCGCACGAAGAGACCGAGCCGCGTCTTCGCGATCAGCAGCGCCATCGCGGCGAGCACGAGCGCCGCGAACACGACGATGGCGATGCGGTTGTACGGCAGCGTCAGGTTGCTCGCCACCGCCACCCCGCCCGACATCCACGACGGGTTCTCCACCTGCACGTTCTGCGCCCCGAACAGCGAGCGCACCGACTGCATCAGCACGAGGCTGATGCCCCACGTGGCGAGCAGCGTCTCCAGCGGCCGGCCGTAGAGCCAGCGGATGACGGTGCGCTCCAGCACCGCGCCGACGAGCGCGCTGGCAAGGAACGAGGCCGGTATCGCGGCCACGATGTAGGCGTCGAACGCACCGGGGAACCAGGCCCGGAATGCGTCCTGCACGAGCCACGTGGCATAGGCCCCGATCATCATCAGCTCGCCGTGCGCCATGTTGATCACGCCCATCAGCCCGTAGGTGATGGCCAGGCCGAGCGCCACCAGCAGCAGGATGGAGCCGAGGCTCACGCCGGTGAACAGCACGCCCAGCCGCTCGCCCCACGCGAGCCGCGACTCGACCGCGTCCATCGACGCGCGCAGCGCCGCGCGCACCTGCGCGTCGCTCTCCACGCCGGCGCCCAGGCGCTGCAGCAGCAGGCTGCGCACGGCGGGCTGATCACTGTCGCCGAGCGCGCGTGCGGCCGCGAGCCGGCGAGCCGGGTCATCCGAGGCGATCAGCACCGTGGCCTCGAGCCGGTCGAGCTGCGCCTTCAGGTCCGCATCGCCCTCCGCGGCCTTCGCCTTCGCGATCAGCGGCAGCATCGCCTCGTCGGCGCGGTCGCGCAGCAGCGCGATGGCCGCCGCGCGCGCGTCGCGGTCGGCCGAGAAGAGCCGCACCGCGGCCAGCGCCGCATCCAGCTCGCGCCGCATGCGGTTGTTGTTCACGACATCCTCGGCGCCCTCGGGCAGCGTCGCGGCCGCGCCCGTCGCGGCATCGAACGCCTGCCCGTCGCGCATGACGAACACCCGCTCCGGCGAGACCTTCACCGCGTCGGCGAGCACGCGCCTGCACGAACGAGCGCGAGCGCCGCGTCGCCGGTCGCCAGCGCCTTGTGCAGCGCCGCGATCCGCTCGTCGTTCTCCCCTGCCGCGATGGCGCGCGCCTCGTCCTGCGTCAGCGCATGCGCAGCGCCGCACAAGCATGACAGAGAGCAGACGACAACCCAACGACGAACCACCACCCGCCCTCCCTCCGTGCTGCTCCCTCTCCCGCTGCGCGGGAGAGGGTTGGGTGAGGGCGCGGCGCCGCCCTCACCCCGGCCCTCTCCAGACGGAGAGGGAACAACCTCAGATCACCCTTTTCCGGAACGTCCTTCTTCTTGTCATTGCCGGGATGTAGGGCTCCACGGATTCGCCCGCACCGGCCCCGGCGTCTTCCACACCACGCTGAACTGCCCGTCCGCCTTCACCTCGCCGATGAACACCGGCTTGTGCAGGTGGTGGTTCTTCTCGTCCATCTTGGCCGTGAAGCCGCTCGGCGCCTTGAAGGTCTGGCCCGCCATCGCCGCGATCACCTTGTCGGTGTCGGTGCTCTTGGCCTTCTCCACCGCCTGCTTCCACATGTAGACGCCGATGTAGGTCGCCTCCATCGGGTCGTTGGTCAGGGGCTTGTCCTTGTGGCCGGGCAGGCTCTTGGACTTGGCATACGTGCCCCACTTCTTCGTGAACTCGTCGTTCGTCGGGTTCTTCACCGACATGAAGTAGTTCCATGCCGCCAGGTGGCCGACCAGCGGCTTGGTGTCCACGCCGCGCAGCTCTTCCTCGCCGACGGAGAACGCCACCACCGGCACGTCGGTGGCCTTCAGTCCCTGGTTGCCGAGCTCCTTGTAGAACGGCACGTTGGAGTCGCCGTTGATCGTCGACACCACCGCCGTCTTCTTGCCCTCGGCGGAGAACTTCTTGATCTTGGCGATGATGCTCTGGTAGTCGGCATGGCCGAACGGGGTGTACTCCTCCATGATGTCGGCATCGGCGATGCCCTTCTTGTTCAGGAAGGAGCGCAGGATCTTGTTCGTCGTGCGCGGGTACACGTAGTCGGTGCCGAGCAGCACGAAGCGCTTGGCGCCGCCGCCGTCCTTGCTCATCAGGTACTCCACCGCCGGAATGGCTTGCTGGTTCGGCGCCGCGCCCGTGTAGAACACGTTCTTGCTCAGCTCCTCGCCCTCGTACTGCACCGGGTAGAACAGCAGCCCGTTCAGTTCCTCGAACACCGGCAGCACCGATTTCCGGCTCACGCTGGTCCAGCACCCGAACGTCACGGCCACCTTGTCGTTGCTGATGAGCTGGCGCGCCTTCTCGGCGAACAGCGGCCAGTTGGACGCCGGGTCGACCACCACCGGCTCGAGCTTCTTGCCCAGCACGCCGCCCTGGCGTTGATCTCCTCGATGGCCATCAGCACGGTGTCCTTGAGCACCGTCTCCGAGATCGCCATCGTGCCGGAGAGCGAGTGCAGCACGCCCACCTTGATGGTTTCCTGGGCCGCTGCGGACACGCCGAATGCGGCCAAGGCGGCCGCGGCGATCGAATGCACGGCGAACGTGCGACGAGTGGATTGCATGTAAGACCCTCCTGTTGGGACACGACACGGCAACCGGTGCAGTGTCGGCAGGGCGGGCAATGCGGCCAATACGACAGATGACGTAGTCGCGGCGAAGCGCGCGAGCGGTTCACGTCAGCTTCTGCGGCAGTGATCTTCTTTCCGCTGCCCGCTTCACCTGGTCCAGGATGCGCCCGCGTATCCATCCGCTGACTGGAGGGACAGCGATCCAATACGGCAGCAACATCAATCTGGCACGCTGATCGCTGCATGCGACTCGGGTCACGGTTTCCAATCCCTGCATCCCTGCAGAGCCTGGGACGACCCGGAACGAATGCAGCAGGCGACAGATGCCCGGGCCATCGGCACGGCTGAAGTGCGCGAGATCCGGGCACCGTTGCAGACCGTAGTCCATCCTCCAGAGACGGCCGACGAGGCCGTAGGCGATCTCTTGATCCGTCCGGCGCAGAAAGGTGAAGAGTGTTCTGGATGGGTCCCCATCGCCTACCGCGATCCGCGCGCGCGCCGCGCCCGCACCTGCTCCACCTCCGGCCTCACCAGCCGCGTCTGCACCGAGCCGAACAGCGTGGCGAACGCCACGTCGCCCGCATCCCGCCCCACCGCGATGCGCACGAGATCCTGCGGGTCCGTCATCCGCGTCGGGTCGAACAGCTCCCACTTCCCGCCGAGAAAGGCCTCGAACACCGCGTGGAAGTCGGGCGGCGGCGTGTCGAAGCGCGAATAGCCGACCGCCAGCCGCGCCGGAATGTTCAGCGCCCGGCAGAACGTGATGCCCAGGTGCGCGAAGTCGCGGCACACGCCAGCGCGCTGAAGGAACACGTCGCAGGCCGTCGTGGTGCTGTCGGTGGAGCCGGTGCGGTATTCCACATGGTCGTGGATCCAGTCGCTCATCGCCTGTACGCGCGCGTAGCCGGGTTCGAGGTCGCCGAACATCTTGAACGCCGCCGAGGCGAGGCGGTCCGCCTCGCAGTAGCGCGTGGGCAGGAGATCCGGAAGCACCTCGTGGGGCAGGGCCTCGATCTGCACCTCCGCCGCGTCGGCGCGAGGCGCGGGGCGGTCCACCATCACGCGCGCACGGTAGCGCAGCGTCAACGGCCCCGTGGGCGCCCTCAGCCGCAGCGTCCGATGGCCGAACACCGGGTCGGCATGCACCTCGTGCTCGCGCGTGGGCGTGATGCGCAGGGACTCGTCCAGCACCTGCTGGTCCATCCCGTCGAGCGCATGAACGAGAAACAGGAAGTGGGTGTCGTCCAGCAAGGTGTACGAGAGCTTGCAGTCGACGTGGAAGAGGCGCGGCGCGCCGTTGCGCGTCGAGGACGCTTTGCGTTCCTTCATTGGACACCCGCTACGCGTGGCCGCTTCTGCGGCGCGTCTGCGGCCTCCAGGCCGGCCCGCAGCAGCGCACCGGCGGCCCACTCCAGAACGTCCAACGCCTCCTCGTCGCCCAGGCGGCACACGTCCTTCATCACGACGATCGCGTCCGGCCCGAGCGTGAGCGCCAGCGCGGCACTGAGCCGGCGCCATGCCTTCCTGCCCAGCCGCAGGCGCACGGGCTCCAGCACGTCGTCGAGCCAGCGCATGCGCCGGCCCTCGCGCACCGCCGGCGGCGCGATGCCCTGGCGCCGGCAGTCGAGCCAGGTGTCCAGGTACACGCGCAGCGCGCTGCGCATGTGCACCTCGTCCTTCACGGCCAGCCGGTTCAGCGTGCCGACGAGCCGGCGCAGCGCCTGCGGCGGATCGTCGCGCGGCAGCTCGGCCAGCATGGCCTCCATCGGCGCCACCGTGGGGTTGAGCTGGGCCACCTCCACGAGCAGCGCCTCCTGCGTCGGGAAGTAGCGGTAGGCCGTCGCGCGCGACACCTTCGCCGCCTCGGCCGCCTCCAGCACGGTGGGCGCGGTGCCGGCGCGCAGCAGCTCGGCCGCGGCAGCCACGAGCGCGGCGCGCGTACGCTCCTTCTGGTTGGCGCGCGGATCCGCTTGACTTGGTACTTGCATGTACTTATGATACTCCAGTCTCATGACGAGCAATGAGTCTAACATACATCCAGGAGCCTTCCATGTCCACACCGCACGAGCAGATCGACCGCATCATCAACGAGCACTTCATGTTCGAGGCTACCGACAACGTCGAAGGCGTGCTGGGCAGCCTCACGCCCGACGCCGAGCACGAGGTCATCCCGTCCCCGTTCGGCGCCATCCGCGGCCATGAGCGCATCCGGCCGTTCTACGAGATGCTGTTCGGCGACCTGAAGGGCGAAGGCGTCACCCCGATCCGCCGCCTCTACGGCGACGATTTCGTCGTCGACGAGACCATGTGGCACGGCCGCATCGACGACGGCCGCGTTTTCCTGTGCGATGGCCGCAGCGGCCCGGTGAGTTTCAGGCTGCTCCACATCTTCGAGCTGAAAGACGGCAAGATCGCGCGCGAGAACGTGTGGGTCGACCTCGCCACCATCCAGCGCCAGCTCGGCGCGTCGCCAGCGCAGCCGGCCTGAGTTCCCAACTACTCCCTCTCCCGCTTGCGGGAGATCAATGCGTTGCTCTCGACCCCTGTCGTTCCTGCTGAGCCTTGCACCCTTCACACCGGCGATTGCGTTGTTTCTGCTGACTCTGCCGATCGCAGCGGTCACCGCTCGCCCTCGGAGGCTGTGCAACGTACGTGTGCGTCAGGGCTTTGCTCAACAGGCCCTGGCCCACCTCACCCCAGCTGCCGGATGCGGCTGATCGCCATCCCGGCGGCCGCCGTGCGCGTCTCCACGCCCAGCTTCGCGAACACGCGCTCCAGGTGCTTCTTCACCGTGCGCCGGGCTGGCGCCGAGGATGTCGCCGATGTCGCGGTTGGTCTTGCCCTTGACCACCCAGTACAGCACCTCGGCCTCGCGCGCGGTGAGCTTGAAGGCGACAGGCTCATCGCCTCGATCACCGCGGCGTCGGACACCTCGCGCATGCACGATCAGCCACTCGTCGTCGTCGTCCGGTCTGCTGGTGCAGGCGGAAGGTCGAGCCGCCGCGCGCCGCGCTCCGCCGTCAGCGGCGGCGGCTCGATCTGCGCTCGCGCGTCGGCAGGTGCGCGCGCAGCCACTCCAGCACGGCCGGCGGCGCCTCGGCGCGCTGGCTGCCGTAGTAGCGCCATGCAGCAGCTCGCGCGCCAGCGGCGTCTGCCACATCAGCTTGCCGTCGGCGCGCGCGCACCGTGATGCTGGCGTAGCCGAAGGCGTCGAGCGCGTTGCGCGCCTGCCGCGCCTGGCGCGCGCCCGTGCATGTGCGCGCGCGCATGCGCGCCAGCACTTCCTTGGGCTTGATCGGCTTGGTGACGTAGTCGACGCCGCCGGCCTCGAACGCCGCCACCAGGTGCTCGGTCTCGGTCAGCCCGGTCATGAAGATGATCGGGATGTGCGCGCGTCGCGGCGTCGGCCTTCAGCCGCCGCGCCACCTCGAAGCCGTCCATGCCCGGCATCATCGCGTCGAGCAGCACGATGTCGGGCATGCGCCTGCGCCGGCGCGCTGCAGCGCGCTCTCGCCGCCGGTGGCCACCAGCACCGTGTAGCCCGATTCGTCCAGCGCGTCGTGCAGCACCGCGAGGTTGTCGGGCACGTCGTCGACGATCAGCACCACGTCGCTGTTGGCGCGTGCAGCGTCGGCTCGAGGCAGCGTCATGGCCCCGCCACCGGCGCGTCCAGCGCCCGGCCGATGGCGCGCGGCTCATCGCGTCGAACTGGAACTGGCGCGCCAGCTCGCGCATGCGCTGCGGCGAAGCGGCGCAGCGCGGGCTGCGCGGCCTCGATCGCGTCGAGCTGGTTCACGATGCCGCGGTAGTAGCCCAGCTGCACCACCTCGGCCAGTGCGCGCAGCTGCGCCGCGCGGCGGCAGCGCGACGGCCGCGCGCCGCCGCGGCCGCCGGCGCGCCGGCGCCGGCGCCGGCGACGCCACGCGCAGCCCGAGCCGCCGCTCCAGCCAGTCGAGCAGCTCGCTATGGCGCACCGGCTTGACGATGAAGTCGTCGGCGCGCGATGCCGGCGTCGTTCTCCAGGCCCTTGTCGAATGCGTTGGCCGACACGATGGCCACCTGGCGCCGCGCTCAGGCCCTAGGCGCGCAGCGCGGCGGATCGTCTCCCAGCCGTCGATGCCCGGCATGGCCAGGTCCATGAGGATCGCGTCGGGCGCGAGCCCGGCGGCGCAGCAGGTCCAGCGCATCGTGGCCGCTGGCGGCGCGTGCGCAGCTCGAAGCCCAGCGGCTCGCAGCAGGCTGCACCAGCAGCTCGCGGTCGGCCTCCTCGTTGTCCACCACCAGGATGCGGCGGCGCGGCGCCTTCGTAGCCGCGCGCGCGCCGCGCGCGGCAGCGCGCGCTCGCGCCACGCGCGGCGCTGCAGCTCCGGCAGGAACAGCCGGATGCGGAAGCAGCGTGCCCGCGCCCGGCGTGCTCTCCACCGTCATCTCGCCGCCCATCAGGTCGGTCAGCATCTTGGCGATGGTCAGGCCCAGGCCCGCGCCGCCGGCGCGCCGCGCGGCCGGCCGCCGACGCCGCGCGCGAACGGCTCGAAGATCGCGCGCCAGCTCGTCCGGCGCCATGCCGGGCCCGGTGTCCTCGATCTCGAAGCGCGCCATCTCGCGCGCATGGCGCACGCGGAACGCCACCTGGCCCTGCGCGCGTGAACTTGATGGCGTTGCCCAGCAGGTTGATCAGGATCTGGCGCACGCCGCTTCTCGTCGGCGCGCACCACCTCGGGCAGCTCGCCGTCGACCTCGAAGCGGAACGCCAGGCCCTTGCCGGCGGCCTGCAGCTCGAACATGCCGCGCCATCTCGTGCACGCAGTCGGCGAAGCGCATCGGCTCGACGCTCGAGCGTGAGCTTGCCGCCCTCGATGCGCGCGATGTCCAGCGTGCCCTCGATCAGCGACAGCAGGTGCTCGCCGCCGCGCCGGATCACGTTGCACGGCCTGCTTGCGGTGCGGCGGCACGCCGCGTCCTCGCTCCATCAGCTGCGCATAGCCGAGGATGCTGTTGAGCGGCGTGCGCAGCTCGTGGCTGATGGCGCTGATGTAGCGGCTCTTGGCCTGGTTGGCCTGCTCGGCGCGCGCTGGCCTTCGGCAGCAGCTTGGCCGCTGCAGCGCTTCGTCGGTCTGCCGGTGCGAGTCGATCTCGCGCATCAGCAGGTGCGTCTGCCGGTTCGATTCCTCCTGCGCCACCTGCCGGCTCTTGTGCGCCAGCACCAGCCACCAGGCGACGATGCCGGCGACCAGCAGCAGCGCCATGTAGGCCTTGAGGAAGCCCGAGCGCAGCGGCCCTCGGACAGCGCGGCGCTGTCCAGCATCTGCGCCAGCGCGCGCAGCTCCTGGTGGTACAGCAGGCCGAACACCGCGGCCAGCAGCGGCACGACGACCAGCATCAGCAGCAGGAAGTGGCCGAGGCCCGTGTCCAGGTAGGGCCAGACGCGCGCGCGGCAGCAGCCAGCGCAGCGTCGCGCGACCACTGCGCCGACAGGCTGCGCCTGCGGCTTGCACAGGTCGCCGCAGCGCGCATCGAGCGTGCAGCACAGCGAGCAGATCGGCCCCTGGTAGGCCGGGCAATGCGCCATGTCGGGCGCCTTCGTAGTCGCGCTCGCAGATCACGCAGCGCTTGCAGGCGCTCGTGCGCCGAGGTAGGCGCCCGGACGGCCGGCAGCCGCTCGCCTTCACGCGCGATGTAGTAGCGGCCCCTGCGTGGCCCAGGCGATCAGCGGCGCGGCGACGAACGCCATGCCCAGCGCGATCACCGCCGAGAACGCCTGCGCCGCCGGCCCGAACACGCCCAGGTGCGCCGGCGATCGACAGCACCGACGCCAGCGCCATCGCGCCCACGCCCACCGGGTTGATGTCGTACAGGTGCGCGCGCTTGAACTCGATGCCCTGCGGCGACAGCCCCAGCGGCTTGTTGACCACCAGGTCGGCCACCACGGCCATCATCCAGGCGATGGCGATGTTGGAGTACAGCCCCAGCACGTCGCCCAGCGCCTGGAACACGTTCATCTCCATCAGCATGAAGGCGATCAGCGTGTTGAACACCACCCACACCACGCGCCCGGGATGGCTGTGCGTGACGCGCGAGAAGAAGTTGGACCAGGCCAGCGAGCCGGCATAGGCGTTGGTCACGTTGATCTTCAGCTGCGAGATCACCACGAACAGCGCCGTGGCCGCCACCGCCCAGCCGTAGTTGCGGGAACACGTACTCGTAGGCCGCCAGGTACATCTGGTTCGGGTCGACCGCGCGGTCGGCCGGCACCATGTGGCTGATCGCCAGGTAGGCCAGCAGCGCGCCGCCCAGCATCTTGAGCACGCCCAGCACCACCCAGCCCGGCCCGCCGGCCAGCACGCCGGCCCACCAGCGCCTGCGGTTGGCCGCGCGTCTTGCGCCGGCATGAAGCGCAGGTAGTCGGCCTGCTCGCCCATCTGCGTGATGAGCGCGATGCCCACCGTCAGCGCGGCACCGAACAAGTGCAGGTCGAACGCCGCCGCCGCGCCCGTTCTCACCCGCGTAGTGCATGACGCCCGCGAACGCACCGGGATCGCGCACCAGCACGTAGACGAAGGGCACCACCAGCATCACCAGCCACAGCGGCTGCGTCCAGACCTGCAGCCGGCTGATCGCCGAGACGCCGTGCGTGACCAGCGGGATCACCACCAGCGCGCAGACCAGGTAGCCCCAGGCCGGGCGGGATGCCCAGCGCGAGCTCCAGCGCGTAGGCCATGACGGCCGCCTCGAGCGCGAAGAAGATGAAGGTGAAGCGACGCGTAGATCAGCGAGGTGATCGTGGAGCCGATGTAGCCGAAGCCCGCGCCGCGCGTCAGCAGGTCCATGTCCACGCCGTAGCGCGCGGCGTAGATGCTGATCGGCAGGCCGGCCAGGAAGATGATCGAGCCCGGTGGCCAGGATCGCCCAGAACGCGTTGATGAAGCCGTACTGCACCAGCAGCGTGGCGCCCACCGCCTCCAGGATCAGGAACGAGGCCGCGCCGAAGGCGGTGTTGGCCACGCGCAACTCGGACCACTTGCGGAAGCGCTGCGGCGTGTAGCGCAGCGCGTAGTCCTCCATCGTCTCGCTGCGCCACCCAGCTGTTGTAGTCGCGCCGCACCTTCACCACGCGCTGCGGCGCGTCGTCGGGTCGGCGGGATGGCGGATCGGTGTCGCTCACGGCTGCAGTGCAGGTTCCATGCCATGGCGCACCATCGCGATGGCCGGGCACGGCGCAATCTGCAACAGGATGCCACCGCCATGGAACTCACGCCGCGCGAAAAAGACAAGCTGCTGATCTTCACCGCCGCCCTGCTGGCCGAGCGGCGGCGGGCGCGCGGCCTCAAGCTCAACTACCCGGAGGCGGTGGCGCTGATCTCGCGCCGCCGTCATGGAAGGCGCGCGCGACGGCAAGACCGTGGCCGCAGCTCATGAGCGAAGGCAGCACCGTGCTCACGCGCGCCGACGTGATGGACGGCGTCGCCGAGATGATCCCCGACATCCAGGTCGAGGCCACCTTCCCCGACGGCACCAAGCTGGTCACCGTGCACCAGCCGATCGTCTGAACACTCCGAGGAGCAGCACCATGAACGAATGCCGCACTGCTCGCCGCTGGCCGGCGCTGCCGTGGCGCTGCGCCTTCGCGCACGACGGCCACGGCGCTCGGCGGCGCGCACTGGCACGCCACCGACACGCTGGGCTTCGTCGTGCGTCGCGCTGGCTGGCTGCCGCTCGCCATCTGGCTGTCGGCGCGGCAAGTGATGATCCCCGGCGAACTCCTCACCGACGGCCGGCGACCACGACGCTCAACCCCGGCCGCCGCACGCTCACGTGGTGGTCGAGAACACGCGGCGACCGGCCGATCCAGGTCGGCTCGCACTACCACTTCGCCGAGACCAACGGCGCGCTGCACTTCGACCGCGACGCCGCGCGCGGCATGCGGCTGAACATCGCCTCGGGCACCGCGGTGCGCTTCGAGCCGGGCCAGCAGCGCACGGTCGAACTGGTCGACTATGCCGGCGACCGCGCCGTCTACGGCTTTCGCGGCCTGGTGCAAGGAAAGCTCTAGCATGGCAACGCATCACGCCGCCGCGCCTACGCCGAGATGTTCGGCCCCACCACCGGCGACCGCGTGCGCCTGGCCGACACCGACCTGCGTGATCGAGGTCGAGGACGACTACACCCTCGCGCCGGCGGCTACGGCGAGGAGGTGAAGTTCGGCGGCGGCAAGACCATCCGCGACGGCATGGGCCAGTCGCAGCGCCCCAACGGCCCGGCGCCGCACGAGGCCGTCGACTGCGTGATGACCAACGCGCTGATCCTCGACCACTGGGGCATCGTCAAGGCCGACATCGGCCTGCAAGGGCGGCCGCATCGCCGCCATCGGCAAGGCCGGCAACCCCGACGTGCAGCCCGGCGTCGACATCGTCATCGGCCCCGGCACCGAGATCATCGCCGCCGAGGGCATGATCGTCACCGCCGGCGGCATCGACAGCCACATCCACTTCATCTGCCCGCAGCAGATCGAGGAGGCGCTGACGTCCGGCGTCACCACGATGCTCGGCGGCGGCACCGGGCCCGGCCACCGGCACCTTCGCCACCACCTGCACGCCCGGCCCTGGAACATCGCGCGCATGCTGCAGGCGGCCGACGCCTTCCCGATGAACCTCGGCTTCCTCGGCAAGGGCAACGCCAGCCTGCCCGGAGGCGCTGCGCGAGCAGATCGAGGCCGGCGCCATCGGCGCTGAAGCTGCACGAGGACTGGGGCACCACGCCGGCGGCGATCGACAGCTGCCTGGACGTGGCCGACGAGACCGACATGCAGGTCGCCATCCACACCGACACGCTCAACGAGAGCGGCTTCGTCGAGGACACCATCGCCGCCACCAAGGGCCGCACCATCCGCGCCTTCCACACCGAAGGCGCCGGCGGCGGCCATGCGCCCGACATCCTGCGCGTGGTCGGGCGAGGCCAACTTCCTGCCGTCGTCCACCAACCCGACGACGCCCTACACCGTGAACACGCTCGACGAGCACGTGGACATGCTGATGGTGTGCCACCACCTCGACGCCGGCATCGCCGAAGACCTCGCCTTCGCCGAGAGCCGCATCCGCCGCGAGACCATCGCCGCCGAAGACGTGCTGCACGACCTGGGCGCCATCAGCATGTTCAGCTCCGACAGCCAGGCCATGGGCCGCGTCGGCGAGGTCATCCTGCGCTGCTGGCAGACGGCGCACAAGATGAAGCAGCAGCGCGGTGCACTGCCCGGGCGACACCGACCGCCACGACAACGTCGCGCGTCAAGCGCTACGTCGCCAAGTACACGATCAACCCCGCGCATCGCGCACGGCATCGCGCACGAGGTGGGCAGCATCGAAGTCGGCAAGTGGGCCGACCTCGTGGTGTGGAAGCCCGCCTTCTTCGGCGTCAAGCCGGCGCTCGATGCTCAAGGGCGGCTTCATCGCCGCTGGCCGCGATGGGCGACCCCAACGCGTCCATCCCCACGCCGCAGCCCGTGCACTACCGGCCGATGTTCGGCGCCTACGGCGGCGCCCTCGCCCGCACGGCTCGCTCACCTTCGTGTCGCAGGCGGCGCTGGACGCCGGCGTCGCCGAGCGCCTGCGGCCTGCACAAGACGCGTCGCCGCGGTGCGGCGGCTGCCGCACCGTGCGCAAGAAGGCCGACATGGTGCACAACGCCTACACTGCCGACGATGGAGATCGACCCGCAGACCTACGCCGTGCGCGCCGACGGCCAGCTGCTCACCTGCGAGCCGGCCGACCGTGCTGCCGATGGCGCAGCGCTACTTCCTGTTTTGAGCCGCCGGCTTCTTCCCCGCTGCGGGCGCCTCGCCGGTGCGCTCGTTCTTCACCGGCACGCCCTCGCCCTTCGCGCGCGCGATCAGCGCTGCGCAGTCGCTGTCCTTGCCGGGCCCCGTCTCGATCAGCGGCAGCAGCGCCGCCAGCGGGTTGATCGCACCCAGCGCAATGGCCGCACCGGCCTTCAACGCCAGCTTGCCCTTGTCCGGCGTGACCTGCTTCTTCTTGAACGTGCCCTTCACGTCGAACGGCACGCGCAGCGACAGCGGGCTCGGGTCCTTCGGCACGGGTGCCCGTGCAGGTTCAGCGTCTCGTCGGCAAAGTTCACCTGGCCGCCGGCCGCCACGATGGTGTCGTCGGTGTCGAACACCGCCGTTCGGCTGTCCATCAAACCGCTCTTGAACCCCACGTCGAAGAGCGCGCAGCGCACCGGCACCGACTTGTCGCCGCGCACCAGGAAGCCGAGCGCCTCGGCCGCGTCCAGGTCCACGATCTCCAGCAGCAGGTTGCTGATCTGCCCGCGTCCCATGGCGACCTGCGCCTCGCCGTCGGCGCTGCCGAGGATCTGTGCGAACGAGTTGCCGCGCCCGGCCAGCACAGCGCGGCCATTCAGCGTGCCGAGCGCCATGCGCTGGTTCTCCACCGACGGCAGCAGCTTCTCGAGGTCCAGGTTGCTGCCGCGCGCGTCGATGCGCGCGGCCATCGGATCGCGGCGGCCGTCGATCGCGAGCTTGCCGTTCAGCGTCCCGCCCGCGAATCCGAACTCGAACGGGTCGAGCGTGAACTGGCGATCCACCAGCGACACGCGCATCTTCACGTTCTCGAACGGCGTGCGCCCGAAGTCGAGCATCGACTGTCCGGTGAACCGGATATCGGCGTCCACCGTGTCCCACTTCTCGGCGCTCAGCTTCCATTGAGGCAGCACCGTATCGCCGGTCGGGCCGGTCGCCTCCGCCTTCTGCTCCTGGCCGCCCTTCGGCGCCGCGGTCGCGCCCGCCGGGGGCTTGGCCTTGCCGATCACGGGCGCGAAGTCGGCCAGGCTCAGCCGCTTGGACACCAGGTTCGCCACGATGCGGGGCCGCTTGGCGCCCGGCTGGTAGCTCACGCTGCCTGCCAGGTCGCTCTTGCCGACCCGGCCGCTGAAGTCCTCGTACCGCCACACCCCGTCCTTCAGCACGACGTGGCCGCGCGTGCTGTACGGCGGCGTGTTCGGCAACCCGATGTCGGCGATGCGGTACCACTGTGCCAGCGTCGGCCCTTCCACCTCCACGTTCAGGTCGGCCGCCGTCGGGCTCGACCAGCCCGGTCAACCTGCCGGCAATCTTCACCGCCGTATCGCCGACCGTCCCCACCAGTTCGAACGCGTAGGGCCGCTCCGTGTCGCGCAAGCGCAGCACGCCGTCGCCGCCGCCGCTTGCGCGTTAGCTCCAGCCCGCGCCACCGCCCGAGCGCGCGCGCGGCCAGCCGCGGCTCCTGCCCGTCCGGCGCGGTGTTCTCGAAGCCCACCCGCAGTTCCGTCTTGCGGTGCTTCTCCACGAAGCTCAGCCGCCCCTGGTCCAGCACCACGCGGCCGAGCTGCACCGCGCTTTCGCGGTCGCTCTGCTCGCGATCCAGGTTGCCGTTGAAGCGCCCGTCCGCGGTCGTCTCCAGCCACAGGTCCGGGTTCAGCGCATGCACCTGCGTCAGCACGAGCTGGCGCCGCAGCAGCGGCAGCAGCTTCAGGCGCGCGTCCACTTTCTCCACCGTCAGCATCTGCTCCCGACCGGCCCAAGACGGGTTCGCGAAGCGCAGCTTCCCGGCCTCGACGCGCCCGTACCAGTGCCACCAGAGGTCGCCGTCGATCGCGAACGCACGACCGGTAGCGGCTTCCACGCGGCGCGCGATATCGTCGCGCAGGAAGTTCACTTTCCACGGCACGCTGAACGCGATCACGAGGAGCAGCAGGACGGCGCCGCCGATCGAGCAGAAATTTTTGCGTGCGCCGTGTCATGACGCCCTACCTTTGCGCGCCGCCTTCTTCGCTGCAATCAGCGCAGCCCCATCCGCCTGTAGGCCCAGGCCTACACTCGGCCGATGATCCGCATCGGCAAGCGCATTCCCGGAGGCCGCGGCCTTGCTGCCGCACTGATGCGCCGCGCGAGCGCCGTGGAACTCGACTGGGACGTGCGCAGCAAGAGCCGCTTCGACGCCACCGACTCCGCCGGCCGCGCGCTCGGCGTCTTCCTTCCGCGCGGCAGCGTCGTTCGCGGCGGCGACGTCCTCGTCGCCGAGGACGGCTCGCTCGTGCGCGTCATCGCGGCGCCGCAGGCCGTGCTCGTCGTGCGCACCGCGCCCGGCGGCAGCGCGTTCGACCTGCTGCGCGCCGCCTACCACCTCGGAAACCGCCACGTGGCGCTCGAGCTGCAGGCCGACCACCTCAAGCTCGAGCCGGATCACGTCCTCGCGGACCTGCTGCGGTCGATGGGCCTGCAGGTGCAGGATCTGCGGGCGCCCTTCGAGCCCGAGGGCGGCGCCTATGCCGCCGCTGCCGGCCACGGCCACCATGACCACAGCCACGGCCACGACCACGCCGGCCATTCGCACGACGATGGACATCCGCACGGCGGCTGACACCGCGGCCGCGGCGGCGCAGCAGCCGCCCGGGCCGTCCGCCGCCACCCTGCTGCGCCTGATGTGGCTCGCCTCGCCCGCCCTGCCCGTCGGCGGCTTCAGCTATTCCGACGGGCTCGAAGCGGCCATCGATGCCGGGCTCGCCGCGGACGAGCCGGCGGCCGCCCAGTGGCTGCTCGACCAGCTCCACCTTGCCCAGGCCCGGGCCGACCTGCCGCTCGTCGCCGCCGCGTTCCAAGCCTGGCAGCAGTCGGATCAGCCCCGCATCGAGGCCCTGAACGGCTGGCTCCTGACCACCCGCGAAACCGCGGAGCAACGCCAGCAGGCCGAGCAGATGGGCCGCTCGCTCGCCGAGTGGCTGCGCGTGCAGGCCGCCGACGACCCGCGCCGCACGGCCCTGGCCGCGCTGCAGCCGGCCCCAAGCTGGCCCGTCGCGTTCGCGCTCGCCGCCGCCGTGGCCGGCGCCACGGTCCGCGACGCCCTGCTCGCCTTCGCGTTCGGCTGGGCCGAGAACCAGGTCGCCGCCGCCGTCAAGGCCATCCCGCTCGGCCAGACCGCCGGCCAGCGCATCCTTTCGCGCCTCGCCGATGCCATTCCCGGCGCGGTGGAACGCGCCTTGCAAACCGACGACGCGGACCGCCAGGCCTACACCCCGATGCTCGCTGTCCTGTCGGCCCGCCACGAAACCCAGTACTCGAGGTTGTTCCGCTCATGAACTCGCCGCTGCACTCGATCCCGAACCGCACCAAGCCCCTGCCGCCGCTGCGCGTGGGCGTCGGCGGCCCGGTCGGCTCGGGCAAGACCACGCTCGTGGAAATGCTCTGCAAGACGATGCGCGACCGCTGGGACCTGGTCGTCGTCACGAACGACATCTACACCAAGGAAGACCAGCGCCTGCTCACCGTCGCCGGCGCGCTGGCCCCCGAGCGCATCCTGGGCGTCGAGACCGGCGGCTGCCCGCACACCGCCATCCGCGAGGACGCGTCCATCAACCTCGAGGCGGTCGACCGCATGCTCGATCGTTTCCCCGACGCCGACATCGTGTTCATCGAGTCCGGCGGCGACAACCTCGCCGCCACCTTCAGTCCCGAGCTGAGCGACCTGACGATCTACGTCATCGACGTCGCCGCCGGAGAGAAGATCCCGCGCAAGGGCGGCCCCGGCATCACCAAGAGCGATCTGTTCGTCATCAACAAGACCGATCTCGCGCCGCACGTGGGCGCCGATCTTTCCGTCATGGAGGCCGACACGCGCCGCATGCGCCCGACGCGGCCCTATGTGATGACGAACCTGAAGACCCGGGCCGGCCTCGCCGACGTGGTGTCGTTCATCGAGACCCGCGGGCTGCTGCAGGCGGGCTGAGCCCGCCTTGGCGTGTCAGGCCAGCGCCAGCTCCTCGATCCGGTGGAGCCGCACCACCTTCACGCAGGCCGCCGAGAACACGTCGCGCGCGCAATCCTCGCAGCAGGCGCAGTTGCGTGCGATGCAGGTTTCGTCCTGCAGCTGGTCGAAATCGTGCGTGCCCGACTGCACCGCCCGCTCGATGTCGCGGTCGGAGATGCGATGGCACAGGCAGACGATCATGGCGCTTGGTCGAAGTGACGGCGCCAGTGTAATACGGGATGCGAATGCTTCTCAATTGAATCCCTGACGCATATCAAGGATTTCCGAAAAATCTCTCAGGACGCCTCGCCCATCTGCGACTGCAGGTAGTTCTGTTCGCCCACCTTGCCGACCAGCTCGAGCTGCGTCTCCAGATGGTCGATGTGCTCCTCGGTCGCCGTCAGGATGTCGTCGAGGATCTCCCGCGACACGTAGTCGCGCACCGATTCGCAATGCGCGATGGCGTCCTTCAGCACGACCTGCGACGCCCGCTCCAGCTTCAGATCGCAGCCCAGCACCTCGATCGCGGTCTCGCCCACGAGCAGCTTGCCCAGGTCCTGCAGGTTCGGCAGGCCCTCGATCATCAGGATGCGCGCGATCAGCCGGTCGGCGTGCTTCATCTCCTCGATGGACTCGTCGTACTCGTGCTTCGCCATGCGCTCGAAGCCCCAGTGCTTGAGCATCCGGTAGTGCAGGAAGTACTGGTTCACCGCCGTGAGCTCGTTCTTGAGCTGGGCATTGAGGTATTCGAGCACCTTGGCGTCGCCTTGCATCGTCTTCTCCTTGACCGCCGGGACTGAAACGCGATTCTGCGCCCGTATTCCCCGCGCTGTGGGCGGTTCCCGTCCCGGCCGCCCGAGGTGCACGATGCGTGCAGCTCCACTCCCGGAAGGCCGGCCATGCTGATCAATTGCGTCGTCTACAAGAACGGCAAGAAGCTCGAGTCCATCGAGCTCGAGGACATCAGCGACAACCTGCAGCACAGCGACCGCTTCGTCTGGGTCGCGCTGCGCGACCCGAGCCCCGAGGAGCTCGCCAAGATGCAGGAGGAGTTCGGCCTGCACGACCTCGCAGTCGAGGACGCGCGCGGCGGCCACGAGCGGCCCAAGATCGAGGAATACGGCGACGTCATCTTCGTGGTGATGCACCTGCCGGAGCTCAAGCACGGCCGCCTCGTCATCGGCGAGCTCGACGTCTTCGCGGGCGCCAACTTCGTGCTGTCTGTGCGCAGCCGCAGCAGCCTCGAGGGCCTGGGCGTGCGGTCGCGCGCCGAACAGGATCCGAAGCTGCTGGCGCAAGGTTCCGGGTTCGTGCTGTATGCCCTGATGGACGCGGTGGTCGACCGCTACTTCCCCATCATCGACACCCTGGAGGGCCAGCTCGAACAGATCGAGGAGCGCATCTTCCGCCAAGGCAACGCTCGGGAGAACGTCGAGCGGCTGTACGCGCTCAAGCGCCAGGTCACCCTGCTGCACCACGGCGTCGCGCCGCTGCTGGAGGCCGTGGGCAAGCTGAGCAGCGGAAGGGTGCCGGGCGTGTACCAGCGCAACCAGGACTACTTCCGAGATGTCTACGACCACCTGCAGCGCATCAACGCCTCGCTCGACTCCATGCGCGACACCGTGCTCACCGCGATCCAGGTCACGCTGTCGATGGTCACGATCGACGATGCCGAGACCACCAAGCGCCTGGCCGCCTGGGCTGGCCTCTTCGGCGTCGCGACCGCCTTTGCAGGCATCTGGGGCATGAACTTCGCGCACATGCCGGAACTCGAGTCGCCTTTCGGCTACCCGGCCGCCCTGCTCGCGATCGCCACGGCGTGCGGCCTGCTCTACCGGCGATTCCGCCGCGCCGGCTGGATCTGACGGCCGGCCGTCAGCGCATCGGGGACAACTCGCGCAAAGCGCGCATCGCCCCTGCGCCGGCCGACGCACCGAAGCGCTTGGCCAGGCGCTCGGCCACGTTTTCCTTCGGCGTGTAGTCGATCACCTCTTCGGCCTTCACGATGTCGCGCGCCACGTGATCCAGGTTGCCGAACTGGTCGGCCAGGCCCATGCGCACGGCTTCCTCGCCGTTCCAGAAGAGGCCGGAGAACGTCTCGGGCGTTTCCTTCAGACGCTTGCCGCGGCCGTCGCGCACGACCTTGATGAACTGCTGGTGCACCTGGTCGATCATGGCCTGCGCATGCGCCCGGTGCTTCTCGTTCTGCGGCGAGAACGGATCGAGCATGCCCTTGTTCTCGCCTGCCGTGAGCAGGCGGCGCTCGATCCCCATCTTGTCCATCAGCCCGGTGAAGCCGAAGCCGCTCATGAGCACGCCGATGGAGCCGACCAGCGACGCCTTGTCGACGAAGATCTCGTCGGCCCCGACGGCGATGTAGTAGGCGCCCGATGCGCACATCTCGTCGACCACCGCGTACACCCGCTTGCCGTGCTTGGCCTTCAGGCGCCGCAGCTCGTCGTTCACGATGCCCGCCTGCACGGGGCTGCCGCCCGGGCTGTTGATGCGCAGCACCAGCGCCTGCGCGTAGCGGTCCTCGAACGCCGTGCGCAGCGCCGCGACGAGGTCTTCCGCATTGGCTTCGGATTCCGCCCCGATCTCGCCGCGCACCTCGATCAGCGCCGTGTGCGGGCCCGTCGGCGCCACCGCGGGGCCCCGCTGCACGAACAGGGCATAGGCGACCGCCAGCACGAGCGCGAACCACGCCAGGCGGAAGAAGATGCGCCAGCGACGCTCGCTGCGCCGGTCGCGCATCAGCTCGCGCGCCACGCGTTCGAGCGTCAGGTTCACGCCGGCGGGGGAGGCCGCGGGCGGCAGGTCGTCCAGGGAGGTCATGGCAAGCTTTCCGATGGCGGCGGGTCGAATTCGACCGGCCGGATGTCGCGTGAAGGATACCAATACACCTCGCCGCCGCGCTCCGCAACGTCGAGTGCCATCAGGCGCCCGCCGCTGCACGGCCCGCCCGCGCAGCGCCCGTCCGCCGGCTCGTAGGCGGCGCCGTGGATCGAGCAGAGGATCCAGCGCCGGTCCAGGTCGAGGAACTCGCCGGGCTGCCAGTCCATCTCGGTCGGCACGTGGGCGCAGCGGTTGAGGTAGGCCACCACCCGGCCGTCGAAGCGCAGGGCGAAGGCTCGCGCCGGTCCGCCCCACAGCAGCACGTCGAACACCACGGCCCGCCCGCGCTCCGCCAGTTCGGCGCTCGCGCACAGGCGCTGGCCGGCGGCCGCCACGGTTTCAGGCATGGGCGGCCAGCCAGTCGTGGAGCTCGGCGGTGGACGCGGCCACCGCCAGCGGCGAGAACGCCCCGAAGGCGCCGTGCTCGTGGGCGCCGTAGCTCACCGCCACGCTCGCGGTGCCCGCGTTGGCCGCAAGCTGCAGGTCGTGCGTCGTGTCGCCGATCATCAGCGTGCGCTCCGGCTCCACGCCGAATTCGCGCATCAGCTCCAGCAGCATGCGTGGGTCGGGCTTCGAGGCCGTCTCGTCGGCCGTGCGCGTGCCGTCGAACATGCCGTGCAACTGCGAATGCGCGAGCGCCGCGTCCAGCCCACGCCGACCCTTGCCGGTGGCCACCCCCAGCCAGTGGTGGCGCGCCTTCAGCGACTGCAGCATCTCCAGCGTGCCCGGGAACAGCGCAAGCTCGTCCTGGCGGGCGACGTAGTGGTGCCGGTAGCGGGCGCCGAGCTCGGGGTAGCGATCCGGCGAGAGGCCGGGCGCGGCGTGACGCAGCGCGTCGGCCAGGCCGAGCCCGATCACGTAGGCCGCGTCGGCGTCGCACGGCACGGCGCAGCCGACGTCGCGGCACGCTTCCTGGATGCAGCGCACGATGAGCGCGGTCGAGTCGAACAGCGTGCCGTCCCAGTCGAACACGATGAGGTCGAACCGCTGGGGACGCTTGTCGCTCATGCCAATTGCCCGAGCAAGGCTTCGCATTCGGCCGGCAGCGGTGCCTCCAGCTCCACCCGCTCGCCGAGCCCCGGGTGGTCGAACGCAAGCCGGCGCGCGTGCAGGAACATCCGCTCGAAGCGCCTGGGGCGCGCGCGCCATCTGCTTGTTCATCGCGAAGTCGCCATATTTGTCGTCGCCCACGATCGGGTGGCCCTCGTGCGCCAGGTGCACCCGGATCTGGTGCGTCCGGCCGGTCTTGATGGTGACGTCGAGCAGGGTGAAGCCTTCCAGTTCCCGCGTCACCTTCACGAGCGTGATCGAACGCTGGCCGTCGTCGGTGGCGCGCACCCGCCGCTCGCCCTCCGCCGTGAGGTACTTGTGCAGCGGCACGTCGATCACCTTGCTCTTCTTCGGCCAGCGCCCGACGACCAGCGCGGCGTAGGTCTTGCCCGCCTCGCGCGCCCGAAACTGGCTTTGCAGCGCCGTCAGCGCGCTGCGCTTCTTCGCGATCAGCAGCACGCCGGACGTCTCCCGGTCGAGCCGGTGCACCAGCTCCAGGAAGCGCGCCTGCGGCCGCGCCCGGCGAAGCTGCTCGATCACTCCGAACGCGACGCCCGAGCCGCCGTGCACCGCCACGCCGGCCGGCTTGTCGATGGCGATCAGGTGCTCGTCCTCCAGCAGCACCGGGAACTCGCGGCCCGGCGCCGTCGCCGCGCTGGCGGCCCCGGTGGCGGATGTCCGCACCGGCGGCACGCGCACTTCGTCGCCCGTCTCCAGCCGGGTGTCGGCAGCCGCGCGCCCCTTGTTCACGCGCACTTCGCCCGAACGGATCACGCGATAGACGTGCGTCTTCGGCACCCCCTTGAGGAGGCGGATGAGAAAGTTGTCGAGCCTCTGCCCGGCGCCGTTCTCGTCCACCCGGAGCAGGCGCACCGCGGGGGCAGGCGGCGCCTCTATAATGCGCTGGACCACGTCTCGTACCGTAAGTGCTTGATTCGCTAAGAGTTTAGCCGGCGCCTCGTAACGGTCGTGGAAGGTGATGCAACGTCTCGCGTCGCCGGCGGGCCAGGTCCCCAAGTGACCCGGCGGCCGGTGCCACGGCACGGCAGAGATTGCGCCCAAGAACCCGCCCGTGATCCGGGCAAGAAAAGGTTTCCGGTGCGGGCCGCCACGGCGGCCCGCCGCGTTCAGCGAACGGTCCAATGTCGTCCCCGCTTCGTCCCCCCGAAACGCCTCGCGGCCCCGGTATTCCGGTGCGGCCCGCGCGTGCCGGTGCGGCGAACCGTCGGCCGGCGGCCCTCGCGCTGTCACGCACGCGCCAACGCTGAAGTCCTGACCGGTTGTCCGGTCGACGCAGTCCAGGGCGATTCCTTCCTCGGTTCTACACGCTTCTCGTGCATCGGTGAGCCGCCCCGTCGGGCGGCGCCTGTACGTGCGCCCGAGGCCGCCGGCCGAGAGCGCGAGGAGCGTCAATGAAACGCATGCTGATCAACGCGACGCAGCAGGAAGAGCGTCGCCTGGCCATCGTCGATGGCCAGAAGCTGATGGATTTCGAAACCGAGCTCGAGGGCCGGGAACAACGCAAGGGCAACATCTACAAGGCCGTCGTCACCCGCGTCGAGCCGTCCCTGGAGGCCTGCTTCGTCGACTACGGAGAAGACCGCCACGGCTTCCTTCCTTTCAAGGAGATCTCCCGCACCTACTTCCGTGAAGGCGCCGACGCCCGCAGCGCACGCATCGGCGACGCCATCAAGGAGGGCCAGGAGCTGCTCGTCCAGGTCGAGAAGGAGGAGCGCGGCAACAAGGGCGCCGCCCTCACCACCTTCGTCTCGCTGGCCGGCCGCTACCTCGTGCTGATGCCCAACAACCCGCGCGGCGGCGGCGTTTCGCGCCGCATCGAAGGCGAGGACCGCGAGGAGCTGAAGGACGCGCTCGACCAGCTCGACTACCCCAAGGGCATGAGCCTCATCGCCCGCACCGCCGGCATCGGCCGCTCGGTGGCCGAGCTGCAGTGGGACCTCAACTACATGCTCAAGCTCTGGACCGCCATCGACGAGGCGGCCCACACCGGCTCCGGCGCGTTCCTGATCTACCAGGAGAGCTCGCTCGTCATCCGTGCCATCCGCGACTACTTCACGTCCGATGTCGGCGAGATCCTGATCGACACCGACGACATCTACGAGCAGGCGCAGCAGTTCATGAACCACGTGATGCCGGACAACGCGCATCGCGTGAAGCGCTACCGCGACGACGCGCCGCTGTTCAGCCGGTTCCAGATCGAGCACCAGATCGAGACCGCGTTCTCGCGCACCGTGAACCTGCCCTCCGGCGGCGCCATCGTGATCGACCACACCGAGGCGCTGGTCTCGGTCGACGTCAACTCCGCCCGCGCCACGCGCGGCGGCGACATCGAGGAAACGGCCACCCGCACCAACCTCGAGGCGGCCGACGAGATCGCGCGCCAGATGCGCCTGCGCGACCTGGGCGGCCTGATCGTCGTCGACTTCATCGACATGGAGGAGAGCAAGAACCGCCGCGAGGTCGAGCAGCGCCTGCGTGACGCGCTGCGCCAGGACCGCGCCCGCGTGCAGTTCAGCTCCATCTCCAAGTTCGGCCTGCTCGAGCTCAGCCGCCAGCGCCTGCGCCCGGCGCTGAGCGAGGGCTCGCACATCACCTGCCCGCGCTGCAACGGCACCGGCCACATCCGCGACACCGAGAGCTCGGCGCTGCAGATCCTGCGCATGGTCCAGGAGGAGTCCATGAAGGACAACACCGCCGCCGTGCACGTGCAGGTCCCGGTGGAGGTCACCTCCTTCCTGCTCAACGAGAAGCGCACCGAGATCACCAAGATCGAGCTCAAGCAGCGCGTCACCGTGATGCTCGTGCCCAACAAGCACCTCGAGACGCCGAACTACAAGCTCGAGCGCCTGCGCCACGACGACCCGCGGCTCGAGAACCTGCAGGCCAGCTACACCATGATCGAGGAGCCCGACGAGGAAGTCGGCATCACGCGGCGCGACAAGTCCGGCAAGCCCAAGCAGGAGCCGGTCATCAAGGGCATCCTGCCCGAGCAGCCCGCACCGCAGCCGCAGCCCCGGCCGGCCCTCGAGCCGGTCGGCGCGAGAGCCGCTCCCGCAGCGTCGCCCGCGCCGGCGGCCCAGCCGGCCGGCGGCGGCTTCTTCGCCTGGGTACGCAAGCTCTTTGCGGCGCTCTGGAGCGCAGGCCGTGCCCGAGCCCCAGCCTGCCGCGGCCGGCTGCAGCAGCGCCTTCCGACAAGCGCGACAACCGCGAGCGCGGCGGCCGGCGCGGCGAGCGTGGGAGCGCGGGGAGCGCGGAGACCGTGGCGAGCGCGGCCGCCGGGAGGCCGCGCCGGTGAAGCGAGGGGTCGCGACGAGCGCCGTGACGGCCGCGGCCGTCGCGGCGAGCGCGCCGAGCCGGCCGAAGCCGGCGCGGCCGCCGAGCGCACGGAGGAATCTCGCGCCGCGCGCGGAGACCGAGGCGAGCGCCCCGAACGAGCCGAGCGCAGTGAACGAGCCGAGCGCGGCGAGCGCGCGGATCGCGAGAGCCGCCCCGACCGCGCCGCAGCCGATCGGCCAGAGCGTGGCGAAGGCCGCCGCGGCGGTCGTGGCGAGCGCGCAGAGCGCGAAGCCCGCAAGCCCGAGGAAACGGCAGAACCGAAGCCGCAGGCCTTCGTCGACACGATCCCCGGCGCCGAGACCGCCGAGGCGGGAGATGCCGCCGAGCGCGACGGACGTCGCCGCCGCCGCCGTCGTGGCGGGCGTGATCGCGACGAGAACCGCGACACCGCTTCCGCTGCAGACACCAAGCTGGCCGCCGAGGTCGCCGCGGCGGTTCCGGCCGACGCCGACACGATCGACGAGCTGTCCGAGGTGATGCCGGGCGAACCGGCGCCGCAAGGCGAGGAGTCCGGCGAAGGGTCGCGCCGACGCCGCGGACGCGATCGGCCGCGCCGCCGCGACGCGGAGCCGGGCGAAGCACCGCCGCCGTACGAGGCCACCGACGCGGAACCGGCATCGTTCGCGGAACCAGCATCGTTCGCGGAACCGCCACCGCTCGCAGAACCGGCATCGTTCGCGGCTCCGTCAGCGCCGGAACCCTCCGAGCCCGCAGTCGAGGCGCCGGCGCGCGCCCTGGCGCCGCCGCCGCACGAGCCGCTGCCCCGCGCGGCGGCGTTCGTGCTGCCCACCGACGAGCTGCGCTCAGTGGCCGAAGGTGCCGGGCTCGAGTGGGTCGGATCCGACGCCGAGAAGATCCGCGCCGTCCAGGAAGCCATGGCCGCCGAACCCGCGCCGCTGCGCGTGCCGCGCGAACGCAAGCCCGCGCCGGTCGGGGACGAAGGCCCGCTCGTGCTGGTCGAGACGGTGAAGGACCTGTCGCAGATGAAGCTGCCGTTCGAGCCGGGCCGCACGCCGCCGCCGCAAGCCTGAGCACCGCGGCGCGAGGCGCAAGCCTGTAGCGCCCTCGCCCCGTGGAGGTGCGAACTTCACGGCAGCCGCTCCAGCGCGTGCCGGTACGGCGCGTGGTGCATCAAGTCATCCCAGGGCATTGGCGCGGTCTGCGGCAGCAGGTCGAGCCGGCGCGCCTCGCTGTCTGCATCGGCCTGCCAGCGGCCCTGCTCCAGCGCCGCATCCAGGCCGTCGAGCACCTCGTCGAGCGGCCGCCCGCCCTCCACCTTCGACTGATTGCAGAGCATCACGAGGTCGCACCCGGCGTTCAGCGCCGCAATGCAGCCTTCCAGCGCGCTGCCCGCCTGCCGCGCGCCCTCCATGGCGAGGTCGTCCGTGCAGACGGCCCCGGTGAAGCCCAGCTGCCCCCGCAGCACCTCCTTGAGCCAGCGCGGCGAGAAGCCAGCCGGCCGGTCATCCACGCGCGGGTAGGTCACGTGCGCGGGAATCACGCAGGTCACCGCGGCGGAAAGCCAGTCGTACGGCCGCGCGTCGTCGCCGAGGATCTCTTCCAGCGTGCGATCGTCCACCGCGCCGCCGTGGTGCGTGTCGGCCTCGGCGTAGCCATGGCCGGGAAAGTGCTTCGCGCAGTTGTTCATTCCGGCGCGCAGCAGGCCGGTGACGAGGCCTTGCGCCAGCACCGCCACCACGCGAGCGTCGCGGTGGAAGGCACGGTTGCCGATGGCGCTGCTTCGGCCGTGGTCCAGGTCGAGCACCGGCGTCCAGCTCAAGTCCACCCCGCATGCCCGAAGCTCCGCCCCCAGCACGTAGCCGGCACACGTCGCCGCATCGAGCGCGCGCATCGCGTCGCGCATCCACAGCGCCCCGAACGCGCTCATCGGCGGCAGGTGCGTGAAGCCGTCGAGCCGGAAGCGCTGCACCCGGCCGCCCTCGTGATCCACCGACACCAGCAGGTCCGGCCGCAGCGCCTTGCACTCGGCAGCCACCTCCGTGATCTGGCGGCGGTCGCGGAAGTTGCGCGTGAAGAAGATCAGCCCGCCCGTCAGTGGATGCTGGAGGCGCCGGCGGTCGTCGGCGTTCAGCTCGGTGCCGGCAATGTCGAGGATCAGGGGGGCGTGCAGGCTCATGTCTGTTTTTCGATGATCACGAAGGCAGCGGCGTAGTCGGATTCGTCGGTCACGGTGACATGCGCCACGAGCCCGCGGCCGGCGAACCACTGCGCCAGCTCCCCGCCGAGCACGATCTCCGGCTTGCCGCTGCGCGCGTTCACGATCTCGCAGGCGCGCCACGTCATCGGCCAGCGCATGCCCAGACCGATCGCCTTCGAGAACGCCTCCTTGGCAGCGAACCGCGTGGCCACGAAGCGAAGCGCGCGGGCCGGGGCACGGGCACGGCGCGCGCGGAAGACGTCCAGCTCGCGGGCACCGAGCACCTTCTGTGCGAAGCGTTCGCCATGGCGTTGCATCGCGCGCTCGATGCGGCGGATGTCGCACACGTCGGTGCCGATGCCGAAGATCACGCGGCTGGCTCCGCCTGTCCCGCCCGCTGGATGCAGCGCTGGTACTCGCGCACCGTCTCTTCGTAGCCGAGCTCGAGCGCGTCGGCGATGAAGGCATGGCCGATGGAGACCTCCTGCACGCCGGGGACGGCGCGGAGGAAGTCGGCCAGGTTGGCGCGGTTCAGGTCGTGCCCGGCATTCACGCCCAGCCCCACCGCCAGCGCCGCGCGGGCCGCCTGCGCGTACTCGTCCAGCACCGGGGCCTGCTGCGGCGTGCCGTGCGCATGGGCATAGCGCTCGGTGTACAGCTCCACGCGGTCCGCGCCCGCCTCGCGCGCGAGGCGCATGGCCGCTGGCAGCGGGTCCATGAAGAGGCTCACCCTCACTCCCAGCGAACGTGTCTCGGCGAGGACCGGCGCCAGCCGCTCCAGGTCCGCAGGCAGGCTCCAGCCGTGGTCGCTCGTGAACTGGCCGACGGTGTCGGGCACGAAGGTGGCTTGGTGCGGCCGCAGCGCGCGCACGAAGTCCATCAGGTTGTGGAACGGATTGCCCTCGATGTTGAACTCCGCATGCGGCCAGCGGGCCAGCAAAGCCGCGAGCTCGTGCACGTCGGCCGCGCGGATGTGGCGCTCGTCGGGCCGAGGGTGCACCGTGATGCCTTGCGCGCCCGCCAGCAGCACGCATTCGGCCGCCCGCGTCACGCTCGGGATGCCGAGGTGGCGCGTGTTGCGCACCAGTGCCACCTTGTTCAGGTTCACCGACAGCGCGGTGCGGCCGCTGCGCGACGAGGCTTCGGGCGCGACGAGGGGATTCATCGGGCGCAGGCAGGCCGGTCGGGTCGTCATTCGAGCATCCTCTGCACATCGACCATCACCGAGCGGGTGCGCAGCGGCTGCGGCGAGCCGAGATGATAGTGAAGCACCGCGCGCAGCTGGGTGCGCAGCGGCCCGAGCGCCACCGCGCACGCGGCGCGCAGCACATCGAGCCGGCCGCTGTCCAGCCCCGCCTGCACGGCCGACAGCACGTCGCCGGTCACAGGCGTCTCGCCCGCCGCCGACGCCGCCACGCCGGATTCCGGCCGCAGCGTGTACCCCGCCTCGTAGCGCACCGGCTCCAGCGTGGAGCTCACCTGCCGCAGGTCCGGCAGCAGGCCGATCTCGCGCAGCAGCACGAGCTCGAACGCGCGCAGTGCCGCCTGCACGCCATCGTCTGACGCCTGCAGCTCCGGCAGCGTTTCGGCGTAGGCGTCGAAGAGCGCTCGGGTGCGGATCGTGGCGGGCCAGCATCTTCATCAGCAGCTCGTTCATGTAGAACCCCGAGAAGAGCGCCGCGCCGCCAGGCATCGGCGCCCCGCCGGCCCACTCGGCGCCGCGCAGGGTTTGCACCTCCGGCGCGTCGTCGCTCGCCGGGCCGCGGCCGAACGACACGTTCACGCGCTGGAACGGCAGCAGCACCGGGCGCAGCTGCGAGTACGGGCGCTTCGCGCCCTTGGCGGCCACCGCCACGCGCCCCTGCTCGCGCGTGAACAGGTCCAGGATCAAGCTCGTCTCGCTCCAGTCCCACCGGTGCAGCACGTACGCCGACAGCGGCGCGCTACGCGCCATAGCCGAACGAACGCAGCCGCTCCTCGCTGTCAGCCCATCCGGAGCGCACCTTCACCCACAACTCGAGGAACACCTTCGCGTCCAGCAGGTGTTCCAGCTCCTGCCGCGCCTCGGTGCCGATGCGCTTCAGCCGATCGCCGTTCTCGCCGATCACCATGCCCTTGTGCGCCTCGCGATCGACCACGATGCTGGCGCCGATGCGGCGCAGCCGGCCCTCTTCCTCGAACTTGTCGATCACCACCGCCGACACGTACGGCAGCTCGTCGCCCGTGAGCCGGAACAGCTTCTCGCGGATGATCTCGCTGGCCAGGAACCGCTCGCTCCGGTCGGTGAGCGCGTCGGCGTCGTAGAACCACGGCTGCTCGGGAAGGTAGGGCCTCACGATCTCGAGCAGTCGCTTCGCGTCGGCGTCCTTCTTGGCCGTGAGCGGCACGAACTGGGCGAAGTCGCGCCGCTCCTGCATGCCCTTCAGCCACGGTGCGAGCTCTGCGCGCCGGTGCACCTGGTCGAGCTTGTTCGCCACCAGCAGCACGGGCCGCCCTTCCGGCAGCAGCGCCAGCACCTTGGCATCGTCCAGACCGAACTTGCCCGCCTCCACCACGAACAGCACCACGTCCACATCGCCGAGTACGCTCTGCACCGTGCGGTTCAGCGAGCGGTTGAGCGCGGAGGCATGCCGGGTCTGGAAGCCCGGCGTGTCGACGAACACGAACTGGGCATCGCCCTCCGTACGCACGCCGGTGATGCGGTGCCGCGTGGTCTGCGCCTTGCGCGACGTGATGCTCACCTTCTGCCCGACGAGCGCATTGAGCAGAGTGCTCTTGCCGACGTTCGGGCGGCCCACGATGGCCACCAGCCCGCAGCGCTGCGGCGTGGTCGGGGCGGTGGTCTCGTCCAACCGCTCAGGACCGCAACGGCCCGCCCGGCTGGTCGCTCGCGCGCAGCGTGGCCAGCATGCGGCGCGCCGCTTCCTGCTCCGCCGCGCGGCGCGAGCGGCCCTCGCCCTGCTCGGCCAGCCCGAGCGTCGCCACCGCGCACTCCACCTCGAACGTCTGGGCGTGCGCCTGCCCGCGCGTGGCGACGATGGTGTAGGCCGGCACCGGCAGCTTGCGCGCCTGCAGCCACTCCTGGAGCTCGGTCTTCGCGTCCTTGCTCCAGCGGTCGACCTCGGTTGTGGCGATCACCTCGCCGAACACGAGCCGCACCATCGACTGCGCATGCTCGAAGCCGCCGTCGATGAACACGGCGCCGATCACCGCCTCGAGGGCATCCGCGAGGATGGAAGGCCGGTTCGCGCCGCCGCCCCGCGCTTCGCCCTTCGGAGAGCCGCATCACGTCGGGCAGGCCGAGCGCGAGGGCAGCGCGGTGCAGGCTGTCCTCGCGCACGAGGTGCGCCCGCACGCGGGTCAGGTCGCCCTCGTCGGAGCCGGCGAACCGCTCGTAGAGCAGGGCGGAGACGGCAGTCTGGAGGACGGCGTCGCCGAGGAATTCGAGGCGCTCGTTGTGGTCCGCGCCGAAGCTGCGGTGCGTGAGCGCGCGGGTCAGCAGGCCGGGCTCGGCGAAGCGGTAGCCGAGCCGCTGCTGGAGGGCGTCGAGTCGGGCATCCATGGCACTGGGTGGGTCGGGCAGCCCGTCACTTCGAGCTGCCCTCGTACTTGATGAGCAGATAGACAGGAGCAAGGATCTCCAGTTCCTTGTCGTAGGCGAACCGGATCACGACTTCGTCGTTCTCCTTGGTCACCTGGAGATCCTTGCCGGTGATCGACACGATGGAGTACTCCACCTCGCGCTGCCGGTCGAACGCAGCGCGGATCTCGGGCACCGTGGTCGGGCCCTCGCGCGCGATCTTGCGCACCGCGCGCTGGATGGTGGCGAACTCGTTCACGGTGGGCATCGCCCGCACCAGCATCAGCGCGACGAACGCGATGAGGATCGCCCACAACAGCAGGCCGATCAGCGTGATGCCGCGCTCGGCTCCAATGACTGCGACGACGATCCCTCATGCGTAGCGCTCCTGTTGTCATTGGAACGGACCGATGCGGCCGAGGTTACCGAAATTCATCCACACGAAGAAGGCCTTGCCGACGATGTTCTCGTCCGGCACGAACCCCCAGTACCGGGAATCCTGCGAGTTGTCGCGGTTGTCGCCCATCACGAAGTAGTGGCCCTGCGGCACCTTGCAGTTGACACCCTCGATGCTGTAGCGGCACGCGTCGCTGAAGGGAAACGCCGGGTTCCCGAGGAAGGCCGTGCGGTCCTTGTCGATCAGCAACTCGTGCTCCACGTCGCCGAGGCGTTCCTTGAACCGCTGCGCGTAGCGCACGCTCTCCTCGTCGTAGTAGTCGGCCAGCGGCGTGGTCGGCACGGCCTGGCCGTTGATCGTCAGCCGCTTGTTGATGTAGCTCACCTCGTCGCCCGGCAGGCCGACCACGCGCTTGATGTAGTCGACCCGGGGATCCACCGGATAGCGGAACACCATCACGTCGCCGCGCTGGGGGTCGTGGTTGGCGACGATCTTCGTGTTGACCACCGGCAGCCGGACGCCGTAGTGGAACTTGTTCACGAGGATCAGGTCGCCCACGTGCAGCGTCGGGATCATCGAGCCCGACGGAATCTTGAACGGCTCCACCAGGAACGAGCGCAGCAGGAAGACCGCCAGGATCACCGGGAACAGGCCGGCGGTCCAGTCGAGCCACCAGGGCTGCGTCAGCACCTTCTGCTTGGCCTCGACCACGTCGCCATCGACCTTGTCGATGCCCTTGCGGGCGAGCTCGGCGCGCCGGTGGGCGAACTGCGACTCCACCGACGCGGCGGCGGCCTCCCGGGCCGGCCGGAAGCGCAGCCGCTCGGCCAGCCAGTAGACCATCGTCACCAGCGTCAGCATGAACAGCAGCAGCGAGAAGTTGCCCATCCAGTAGCCGAGGAACCAGCCACCGAGATAGACGACCAAAGCACCGTAAAGGACCGCGGTCAGGGAACTCATCAATCGTCCACTTGGAGGATGGCCAGAAACGCTTCCTGCGGCACTTCGACGGTGCCGATCTGCTTCATGCGCTTCTTGCCGGCCTTTTGTTTTTCGAGAAGCTTGCGCTTGCGGCTGATGTCGCCGCCGTAGCATTTTGCCAGCACGTTCTTGCGCAGCGCCTTGATGTTCTCGCGCGCGATGATGTTCGCCCCGATCGCCGCCTGGATCGCCACGTCGTACATCTGGCGCGGGATCTGCTCGCGCATCTTCGACGCGACGGCACGGCCGCGGTACTGGCTCTGCGTGCGGTGGACGATGATCGACAGCGCGTCCACGCGGTCGCCGTTGATCAGCAGGTCGACCTTCACCACGTCGGCCGCCCGGTACTCCTTGAACTCGTAGTCCATCGAGGCATAGCCGCGCGATACCGACTTCAGCTTGTCGAAGAAGTCGAGCACGATCTCGGCGAGCGGCAGGTCGTAGGTCAGGTGAACCTGTCGGCCGTGGTAGGCCATGTTCAGCTGCGTGCCGCGCTTCAGGTTGCACAGCGTCATCACGGGGCCGACGTAATCCTGCGGCATGTACAGCTGCACGGTGACGATCGGCTCGCGGATCTCGCGCACCCGGCCCGGGTCCGGCATCTTGCGACGGGTTCTCCACCGTGAGCACCGTGCCGTCGTTGAGCTCCACCTCGTAGACCACGCTGGGAGCGGTCGTGATGAGGTCCTGGTCGAACTCGCGCTCCAGCCGCTCCTGCACGATCTCCATGTGGAGCAGGCCGAGGAAGCCGCAGCGGAACCCGAAGCCCAGCGCCTGGCTTACCTCGGGCTCGTAGCGCAGCGACGAGTCGTTCAGCTTGAGCTTCTCCAGCGCATCGCGCAGCGCGTCGTACTCGCTCGCCTCGGTGGGGTAGAGGCCGGCGAAGACCTGGGGCTGGATTTCCTTGAAGCCGGGCAGCGCCTGGGTCGCCGGCCCGGCGTTGTTGGGCAGCTTCTTCTCCAGCGTGAGGGTGTCGCCGACCTTGGCCGCCTGAAGTTCCTTGATGCCGGCGATGATGAATCCCACCTCGCCGGCCTGCAGGCGCTCGCGCGGCTCGGACTTCGGCGTGAACACACCCATCTGCTCGATGCCGTAGACCGTGTTCGTCGCCATCATGCGGATGCGCTCGCCTCGGGACAGCGAGCCGTCGACCACGCGCACGAGCATCACGACGCCGACGTAGTTGTCGAACCAGGAGTCGACGATCATCGCGCGCGGCTGGCCGTCCGGACGCCCGCGCGGCGCGGGCATGCGATGGATCACGGCCTCGAGGATCTCGTCGATGCCCTCGCCAGTCTTGGCCGAGCAGGCGATGGCGTGCGTGGCATCGATGCCGATCACGTCCTCGATCTCCGCCTTCGCGCGCTCGGGATCCGCCTGCGGCAGGTCCATCTTGTTGAGCACGGGCACCACCTCGACGCCCAGCTCGATCGCGGTGTAGCAGTTCGCCACCGTCTGCGCCTCGACGCCCTGGCTGGCATCGACGACGAGCAGCGCACCTTCGCAGGCCGACAGCGATCGGCTCACTTCGTAGGAGAAGTCGACGTGGCCGGGCGTGTCGATCAGGTTGAGCTGGTAGAGGCGACCGTCGGCCGCCGTGTACGACAGCGCGGCGGTCTGGGCCTTGATCGTGATGCCGCGCTCGCGCTCGATCTCCATCGAGTCGAGCACCTGCGCTTCCATCTCGCGATCACTCAGGCCGCCGCACCGCTGGATGATCCGGTCGGCCAGCGTGCTCTTGCCGTGGTCGATGTGGGCGATGATGGAGAAATTGCGGATGTGGTCCATGGATGGATGCTTGGGCCGACCTCGTGCAGACGCGAGACGAAGGGCGTGAACGCCGAGCGCAAGCTAAAAAAAAGGCACGTCCAAACTGGTGACGCGCCTTCCAACAAAACGTATGGCAACTGCTTGTTGGGCCTTCATTGTAGCCAAAAGCACTCCGCTGGAAACCGCGCCGTTGCTTGATTTCAAGCCGTTGCGGGGTGCCAACACGACTTTTCATCCACAAGTTATCCACAAAGCCATGTGGATGCTCTGGGGATAGTTACGGGCGTGTTGGCGGGGCGCTCAAAGCAGCTGTCGTGAGCCGTGATTGTATATGTGCAGCGGGACAATCCCAGTCCGGTCAGCGCGCGAAGTAACAGGTCACTCCCAAGCCGACTCGAACCGAGCAGGCCAGCGCGATTTCCCACAACGTGGAAAGACCCGCCGAGCTGCTCGGAACCATGGGTCAGCGCGCTGGGACGGATGACCACGTACTGCACGCCCTCGCCACGCCGCACCAGCACGCTCACCGGCTTGGCCTTGTCGAGCTTGCCGACCAGCGTGCCGAAGTGCTTCGCATCGGTGACCTCGACGTTGTCGAGCGAGAGGACGACGTCACCCTCGCGCAGGCCCGCCCGAGCGGCCGGCCCTTCGACCGCATCGACGCGCACGCCGCCGCGCAGCTTCAGTTCCTTCTTCTGCGCTTCGGTGAGGTCGGAGACGCTGAGGCCGATGGCCGTCTTGGCCGCCGACGGCGGCTGGGCCTCGCTCTGCGATCCGATGCGGCGAGGGCGGTCAGGCTCGAACTCGCCCACCATCACGGCGACGTCGCGGTAGTTGCCGCGGCGGAACACCTGCAGCGACGTGCGGCTGCCGGGCTTCGTACCGCCGATCAGGCGCGGCAGATCGGCCGAGCGGTCGATGGCCTTGCCGTCGACCTTCGTGATGATGTCGCCGGCCTCGACCCCGGCCTTCTCGGCCGGCCCGCCCGAGCTCGACATTGCGCACCAGCGCCCCCATCGCCTTGCCCAGGCCGATCGCCTCGGCCACGTCCTTCGTGACCGGCGCGATCTCCACGCCGATGCGGCCGCGGATGACGCGGCCGGACGTGCGCAGCTGGTCGGCCACCCGCATCGCCTCGTCGATCGGGATCGCGAACGAAATGCCCATGAAGCCGCCCGAGCGGCTGTAGATCTGCGAATTGATGCCGACCACCTCGCCGCGCATGTTGATCAGCGGCCCGCCGGAGTTGCCGGGGTTCACCGCCACGTCGGTCTGGATGAACGGCAGATAGTCGCCGGTGTCGCGCTGCTTTGCGCTGACGATGCCGGCGGTCACGGTGTTGTCGAGCCCGAACGGCGAGCCGATCGCGAGCACCCATTCGCCGACCCGGAGGTTGTTCACGTCGCCGACGCGGACGAACGGCAGCCCGGTGGCATCGATCTTCACGACGGCCACGTCGGTGCGACGGTCGCTGCCGATGATCCTGGCCTTCATCTCGCGCTTGTCGGTCAGCGTGACGATGACTTCGTCGGCGCCTTCCACCACGTGGGCATTCGTCATGACGAAGCCATCGGCGCTCAGGATGAAGCCCGAGCCCACGCCGCGTTGCGTGGGCTCCTCGTCGGTCCCGGGCGGCGCGCCGCGCCGGGGATCGGGCCGACCCGGCAACGGAATGCCGAAGCGGCGGAAGAACTCCTCGAGGTTCTCGTCCATCTCGCGGCGTGGCCTGGCGCGCCGCGCGGCCCCGTTCGAGCGTGCGGATGTTCACCACCGCCGGCCCGACCCGCTCGACCAGCTCGGTGAAGTCGGGCAGCACCGCCTGCGGCGTCTGGGCGCGGGCGGCGGGCGGCGCGGCGGCGAACATCGTGATCGCAGCCAGGCCGGCCACCAGGAGGCGGCGGGCATTCCCGCCGAAGGACAGTGCTTCAAGTCGCATGCATCAACCTCGTTCAAAAAAGAGCGGCAGCCCGATGGGGCCACGTCGTTTGTTCCGCGGCTAGCGTCGGCGTTCCAGGGCCGTGGCGAACATCTTGAGCGTGGCGACGGGCACGTCGCCCACCACCGTGACCCACCACGTCGCCATGCCGGCGCATCAGCGTGTGCGTTGCGCCGACCGAAGCGTGCATCGCCCGATGGTGGCGCTCGGCATTGAACGGCTCGATGAAGACCGAGACGTGGGTCAGGCCGTCGGAGAAGATGGTCTGCAGCACCTCGCCCGTGTCGTCCTGCTCTCGCCCGACCGCCTGCAAGGCCCGCTTGATGCAGCTGATCTCGCGGAACCCCGCCACCGGGCTCGACAGCGACCATCCTTGCTCTTCCAGGCGTGCTCGCGCATGGATGCGCCGGAGCACCTGCCAGCCCTCGAGCTTCCTCATCGGGCCGAGCACGCTCTCGAGTTGAGGTCGCACGTTCAGGGCCAGCTCGGAGAAGGAGGCGCTTTCGAGCACGTCGCCGTTCGGACCCAGGATGTCGGCACGCAAGAGCAGCCCGCTGCCCTTCTCGGCCCACAGCCGCTGGCCGAAGCGATGTGCGTCTCGCGGCTGGAGCAGCATCACCTGCGCCTCGTGCCCCGCGATCCGGTCCTCGCCCGTCAGGCGCAGGTCGTAGTGGTCAGCCACGCCCTCCTTCCCTTCGCGAAGGAGCGACGGGAACGGCACGCGAGGGTCGCGCTGCTCGAGCACCGCGATGCGGCGCTCGGGCCACAGCGTGACCACGGCGTCGTCGTGGCGGAACACCCGGCGCATCTGCCCGTCCATCGCGTCGATGCGCTCGTACTGGTGCGGGCCCTCGCAGTAGTGCGCGATGCGGGAACTCGAGACATTGCCGGCGGCACTGAAGACGAGCGTGCCGCGGTAGTTGCGCTGGCTGGCGGCCTGGTGGATGCGCTCGAGCCAGCGCCCTCGCATCGGCCGCCGACACGTCCTTGCCGCCCTGAGCAAGAGCGGCAGGGACGAGGAAGGCCGCGATGAGGCCGAAAGCCGTGCGGATCAGCAGGCGAACCAGCATGGATCCGTTCAGCGGCCGGGCGCGACCGTGGCCGAGCTGCGTAGCACCGTGCCGGGCACCGCGACGGCCGACGAACCGCCGAACTGCTTGTGCGCCGCGAGGTAGCGATCGAGCTGCGCGTCGCGGATGAGCTTTCCGTCGGTCACGATGACCGCCGGCGGCTCGGCATCGGCCGCGGGCATCGAGGCCGCCACGGCCCGAGTGCTCACTGCGCCGGGCGCCAACGCGAGCGCGGGGGCGGCAGGGTCTGCCCCGGGTGCGCCCATGCGCATGACCACGAGGACGCCGGCGACCGCGGCAAAGCCGGCCGCGGCAGCTGCGGGCGCGAACCATCGGCGGCGCGGCGCGACGGGCGTGGCGGCGGCCGGCGCCAGCACGACCGGCTCGCCCGCAAGCCGCAGGCGCAGTGCACCCAGGAAAGCCTCGTCGCGCTCCGCCGGGTGGGCGAGGTCTTCGGAACGCAGGACATCCCCGATCAGCTGGTAGGCATGCCAGGTGGCGCGGGTGTCGGCGTCTTCTCGCCAGGCGCGGCACGCCTGCTCGGCGCCGGTCGCGTCGCACTCGCCGTCGAGCAGCATGGACAGTCGCTCGCGGGGATCTTGATTGAAAGGCCGTTCTGACATCGTTCGCTCCACCAGTGCTTCGCTTTCACCTACCAGCGCTCGCCATCGCGCGTGCCGAGGAGCGGCCGCAGACGTTGTGCGATCGCTTCGCGGGCCCGAAAGATCCGTGAGCGCACGGTTCCGATCGGGCAATTCATCACGTCGGCGATCTCCTCGTAGCTGAGGCCTTCGATTTCGCGCAGGGTGATCGCCTGGCGCAAATCCTCGGACAGGGCTTCGATGGCGGCGTTCACGGCGGCAGCCACTTCCTTGCTGGCCAGCACCGCGTCAGGCGTTTCGCCGTCGCTTAGTTCGGTTTGCACGCGCGAAGTTTCGTCGTTGTCGTCGCTGGGGCCGAACGCCGCCTCCGAGATCACCGGGTCGCGCTTGAGGTCCACCAGCGCTTTCTTGGCCGTGTTCACCGCAATGCGGTACAGCCACGTGTAGAACGCGCTCTCGCCGCGAAACTGGGGTATTGCCCGATAGGCGCGGATGAAGGTTTCCTGGGCAATGTCGGGCACGAGATCGACGTCGCGCACCATCCGCCCGATCAGCCGCTCGATGCGCCGCTGGTACTTGACGACCAGCATCTCGAACGCTCGCGTATCGCCGCTCTTGACACGTTCTACGAGCAGGGCGTCGGCGTCCGCAGCGGTCATTCATCGCTCTTGTTCGGGCCGCGGGAATATACCGCAGCGCGCAGGGCATGCCACGACGGCCCCGCACGTGCGGCCCCCACGGCCACCCACGCTCCGCGCGCGGGCTGGCGCGGGATCGACGCAGAGCAGCATCCAGGCCGCCCAGGTCGACCATCACCCGCAGGCTGCCGTGCCTCGAATCGAGCGACCACTGGGAGCCGTCCCAGGCCAGCAGGACCTCGTGCGATGGTTGCAGCCGCCAGGCGGCCGCCGCGCCCATCGCGAAGGCCGCCACCGCGGCCCCATGCGCATGGGGCAGTTGAGCGTGCCCGAGCAGCCACGCCGTGCAGGCGCCGATGCAGGTCGCCACGAGCCCGGCGACGCCGAGACGCCACGCGCCGCCCGGGGCGACCGCGACGCGGACCGGCGGCGCCGTGCGCATGCGGCGGCGTCAGACGCGCCGGAAGACCAGCGTGCCGTTGGTGCCGCCGAAGCCGAAGTTGTTCTTGACCGCCACGTCGATCTTCATCGGCCGCGCCTCGTTGGCGCAGTAGTCCAGGTCGCACTCGGGATCCTGGTTGAAGATGTTGATGGTGGGCGGCGAGACCTGATGGTGCACGGCCAGCACGGTAAAGACCGACTCGATGCCTCCGGCTCCGCCGAGCAGGTGCCCGGTCATGGACTTGGTGGAGTTGACGACCAGCCGGCGCGCATGGTCGCCGAAGGCGAGCTTGATGGCGTTGGTCTCGTTCACGTCGCCGAGCGGCGTGGATGTGCCGTGCGCGTTGAGGTACTGCACCTCGTCGGCATTGACGCGGGCGTTGCGCAATGCGGCGCGCATCGAGCGCTTGGGGCCGTCGACGTTGGGCGCGGTCATGTGGAACGCGTCGGCGCCCATGCCGAATCCGGCGAGCTCGGCGTAGATGCGCGCGCCACGCTGGCGGGCGTGTTCGTACTCCTCGAGCACGAGCACGCCGGCACCCTCGCCGAGCACGAAGCCGTCGCGGTCCTTGTCCCACGGGCGCGACGCGGTGGCGGGATCGTCGTTGCGGGTGGAGAGCGCACGCGCCGCGGCAAAGCCGCCGATGCCCAGCGGCGACACGGTGGACTCCGAGCCGCCGGCGATCATGACGTCTGCATCGCCGTACTCGATCATGCGGCCGGCATCGCCGATGCAGTGCAGGCCGGTGGTGCAGGCCGTGACGATCGCGAGGTTCGGGCCGGTGAACCCGTACTTGATCGACACGTGGCCGGAGATCATGTTGATGATCGACGCCGGCACGAAGAAGGGCGAGATGCGGCGGGCGCCGCGCTCGGAGAATTCCTTCTGGGTGTTCTCGATCAACGGCAGGCCGCCGATGCCGGACCCCACCAGGACCCCGATGCGCTCGGCATGCGCTTCGTCGAGCGCCTCCCCGGTGGGCAGGCCCGCATCCTCGACGGCCTGGATGGCTGCCGCCATGCCGAAGTGGATGAAGCTGTCCATGTGGCGGGCTTCCTTGCCCGGGATGTACTGCTCGACCTCGAACCCCTTCACCTCGCCGGCGAACCGGACCGACAAGGCGGAGGCATCGAACTTGGTGACGTTGGCGATGCCGCTGCGGCCGGCCAGCAGGTTGGCCCAACCTTCGGACACCGTGTTGCCGACAGGGCTGACGAGCCCCAGGCCGGTGACGACGACTCGACGACGGGACACGATCAGGTCCGCTGGGCCGCCCGAGGGCCTGATGCACCCCCAGGGGGGCAGCGAGAGAAGCGAGCGTGGGGGCATCATTGCAATCAGGCCTTCTGGTGCTTCACGGCGTAATCGATCGCCAGCTGGACCGTGGTGATCTTCTCGGCTTCCTCGTCCGGAATCTCGATGCCGAACTCGTCCTCGAGGGCCATCACCAGCTCGACCGTGTCGAGAGAGTCGGCGCCCAGGTCGGCCACGAAGGCCTTTTCGTTGGTGACGTCCGACTCGGGCACGCCGAGTTGCTCGGCGATGATTTTCTTGACACGTCCTTCGATATCGCTCATGAACTCCTCCAGGGGGGATTGCGCAAACGGCCCGGATTCTACGCGTCGTGGAGTGACCTCTTAGAGGCGCACCGGTCGGGCCGACCCCGGGGAAGAACGCCTCGGATCAGGTCATCAGCATGCCGCCGTTGACGTGCATCTCGGTGCCCGTGATGTAGCCGGCCCGGGGCGAGGCAAGGAACGCGACCGCATCGGCGATCTCCTGCGGCGAGCCGAGCCGCCCGAGCGGGATCTGGGCCAGCAGCGCCGCCTTCTGGGCGTCGGGAAGCTGGTCGGTCATGTCGGTGGCGATGAAGCCCGGCGCCACGCAGTTCACCGTGATGCCGCGGCTGCCGAGCTCGCGCGCGAGCGCTCGTGTCATGCCCGCCACGCCGGCCTTGGCGGCGGCATAGTTGGCCTGGCCGGGGTTGCCGCTGGCGCCCACGACCGACGTGATGTTCACGATGCGCCCGTAGCGCTGCTTCATCATCGTGCGCATCACCGCGCGGCTGGCGCGGAAGACCGCCTTGAGGTTGGTGTCGAGCACGGCGTCCCAGTCGGCGTCCTTCATGCGCATGGCCAGCGTGTCGCGCGTGATGCCGGCATTGTTGACGAGGATGTGCAGCGCGCCGTGGGCCTGGACGATACCGTCGACGGCGGCCTCCAGCGCCGCGGCGTCGGTGACGTCGAGTGCGATGCCGCGGCCGCCCCGGCCGCCAGCGCTTCGCCGACGGCTCGCGCCCCGGCCTCGGTGGTGGCCGTGCCGACGACAGTAGCGCCCTGCGCCGCGAGTTCCTCGGCGATGGCGCGGCCGATGCCGCGCGAGGCGCCCGTGACGAGCGCAACGTGGCCCTGGAGCGCGGCCGTCATGTCAGCAGGCTCCGGGTTTCCGCGAGCGACGCGGGATCGTGGACGGTGCCGACCACGGCTTCGGGATCGATGCGCTTGACCGTGCCGGACAGCACCTTGCCGGGGCCGCACTCGATGATGCGCGCCAGGCCGCGCGCACGCAGCGCGGGCACCGTCTCGACCCAGCGCACCGGCGCGAAGGCCTGCCGGTACAACGCATCGCGGATGGCCGCGGGGTCGTCCCGGACCGCGACGTCGACGTTGTTCACCACCGGGATGGCCGGCGCGACGAGCGGCGTGTCGGCCAGGCGTTCGCGCAGCCGCTCGGCGGCCGGCTTCATCAGGCTGGAGTGGAACGGCGCCGAGACCGGCAGCGGCAGCGCGCGCTTGGCGCCGTGCGCCTTCAAAACCTCGCAGGCGCGGTCGACGCCGGCCTTCGTGCCGGCGATCACGGTCTGGCGGGGATCGTTGAAGTTGACGGCCTCGACCGTCTCGCCGCTGGCCGATGCCGCTTCGGCGCAGCCGGCGCGGACCGTGTCGGCGTCGAGCCCCAGGATGGCGGCCATGGCGCCGACGCCGACCGGCACGGCATCCTGCATCGCCTGCGCGCGAAAGCGCACGAGCGGCAGCGCATCCGCCAGCGTGAGCGCACCGGCCGCGACGAGCGCGGAATACTCACCGAGCGAGTGGCCCGCGACGGCCGCGGGAGCGGCGCCCGTCTCCGCCATCCAGGCTCGATAGCAGGCGATGCCGGCGGTCAGCATCACAGGCTGGGTGTTGGTGGTGAGGTCGAGCCGATCCTTCGGGCCATCGTGGATCAGTCGGGCGACGTCCTCGCCCAGCGCCGTGGAGGCCTGCTCGAGCGTCTGGCGCACGGCGGGATGATCGCCCCAGGCGTCCAGCATGCCGACGGACTGCGAGCCCTGCCCGGGGAAGACGAATGCGAATGGAGTCATGTGGAAAGGGCAGCGCGCCTAGTAGTCCAGCAGCACCGCGCCCCAGGTGAAGCCGCCGCCCACGCCTTCGAGCATCACCGTGTCTCCGCGGCGCACGCGCCCCGAGCGCACGGCCGGGTCGAGCGCGAGCGGGATCGACGCGGCCGACGTGTTGCCGTGCTCGTCCACCGTGACGACGAGCTTCTCCAGCGGCAGCTTCAGCTTGCGTGCCGTGCCCTGCATGATGCGGATGTTGGCCTGGTGCGGGATGAGCCAGTCGATCTCCGCCTCGGTCCGGCCGGCCTTCTCCAGCACCGAGCGCGCTACCGATTCGAGCACTCCGACCGCGAGTTTGAACACCGCCGGCCCGTCCATCTTGAGGAGCGGGTCGCCCAGCACCTTGCCGCCGCAGACCGTCCCCGGCGTGCAGAGGATGTCCACGTGGCGGCCATCGGCATGGAGCTCGCAAGCGAGCAGCCCGGGCTCGTCGCTGGCTTCCAGCACCACGGCACCGGCGCCGTCGCCGAACAGCACGCAAGTGGTGCGGTCGTCGAAGTCGAGGATGCGCGAGAAGACCTCGCTGCCGATGACGAGCGCCCGTCGCGCGGCGCCGGTGCGGATCATCGAGTCGGCCACCGTGAGGCCGTAGACGAAGCCCGAGCAGACGGCCTGCACGTCGAACGCGGCGCACCCGTGCACGCCGAGCTTCTGCTGAACCAGGCAGGCCGTGGACGGAAAGATCATGTCGGGCGTGGAGGTCGCGACGATGATGAGGTCGATGTCGCGCGCGTGGATGCCCGCGGCCTCCAGGGCATGGCGCCCGGCGTGGACGGCCAGGTCGCTCGAGGTGACGCCGTCGTCGGCGAAATGCCGCGCGCGGATGCCGGTGCGCTCGACGATCCAGCTGTCCGACGTCTCGATGCCCCGCGCGCCGAGGTCGCGTGCGAGCTCTTCGTTGGCGACGCGCCGCGGCGGCAGGTAGCTGCCGGTGCCCGTGATGCGGGAGTGGCGGGGGAGCGTTGCATTCATGCAGCTTGGGCGGCCGCGCCGCGTGCATCGTCCGAAACCGGCAGCGCGGCCAGCGTTTCGAGGATGCGATCGTGCACCCGGTCCAGAAGGCGATTGCGGGCGGCATCATACGCCCGCGACAGCGCCTGTTCGAAAGCGAAAGCATCGGCCGAGCCGTGGCTCTTGAACACGAGGCCGCGCAGCCCGAGCAGCGCCGCGCCGTTGTAGCGCCGCGGGTCGATGCGTGCCTTGAAGTGCCGCAGCACCGGCAGCGCCACGACGGCGACCACACGGCTCAGCGCGTTGCGCGTGAACTCCTGGCGGAGGAACTCCGCGAGCATCGCGGCCAGCCCCTCGGCGGTCTTGAGGGCGACATTGCCCACGAAGCCGTCGCAGACGACGATGTTGGTCGTGCCCTTGAAGATGTCGTCGCCCTCGACGTTGCCGAAGAAGTTCAGGTGGCCGTCGGTGGCGGCGGCGCGCAGCAGCTCGCCGGCGCGCTTGATGGTTTCGCTGCCCTTGATGGCCTCCTCGCCGATGTTCAGCAGGCCGACGGTGGGGTTGTCCAGCCCCTCGACCGCGCCGACCAGGGCGCTGCCCATCACGGCGAACTGCAGCAGGTGCTCGGCCGTGCAGTCGACGTTGGCACCGAGGTCGAGCACGGTCGTGAAGCCGTCCAGGCGGTTGGGCATGACGGTGGCGATGGCAGGCCGATCGATGCCATCGAGCGTCTTGAGGACATAGCGCGCCACGGCCATCAGGGCACCGGTGTTGCCTGCGGAGACGCAGGCATGCGCCGCCGGCTCGGCACCCTCGGCCGGCTTGAGCTGGCTGATGGCCACGCGCATGGACGAATCCTTCTTGCGGCGCAGCGCGACTTCGATGGGGTCGTCCATCGAGACGACTTCACTGGCGTGCACGGTCGTGCACCGCTCCCAGCCTTGGGCGTCGCGCAGGGCCTGTGGCGTGCCGACCAGGACCAGCTCGGCCTGGGGATGCTTTCGAAGAAACGACCGGCACGCCGGAAGCGTGACGCCGGCGCCGTGATCGCCGCCCATGCAATCGACGGCCAGGCGAACCTGGGGCAGTGGATCGAGGTGGGCGCTCACCACACCTGGGCTGAACAGCTCAGGCGTCGGCCTTGGTCTTGACCACCTTGCGCCCGCGGTAGAAACCGGTCGGGCTGATGTGGTGGCGCAAGTGGGTCTCGCCCGTGGTCGGCTCGATCGCGATGCCGGGCTGCGACAACGCGTTGTGCGAGCGGTGCATGCCGCGCTTGGAAGGCGACTTCTTGTTCTGCTGAACAGCCATGAAAACTCTCCTGGGGGCGACACTGCAGCCGCTCGGGCACCGTCAACGAAGGGCGCCCAATTTCGAAACTCACAAACTCGAAACTGATCAGCGCCATGACGGGAAAGCCGGCAATTATAGCGGAGCGGATCAGCCGCGGCGCTTCAGGGCTTCCAGCGCGGCGAACGGATGGGGAGCGCCGTCGCCCGCATCGTCCGGCTCGGAGGTCGAGAACGTCATCGGGACGGGGCAATGGTCGTGGCGAGGAACGATCGGCAGGGCCAACAGGACTTCGTCCTCGATGAGCGCGCGCACGTCGAGGCTGCGTTCCAGGGCGAGCACGTCGTCCTCGCTGTCGGCGTCCATCCGCGCGGCGGTGTTCTCGTCGCGCACGAAACGGATCGGGCGCTCCAGGTCCACCGGCACCCGCACGGCCTGCAGGCAGCGCTGGCAGGTCATCCAGACGCCGGTGCGCGCGGCCAGATGCAGCCAGATCTCCGGCTCGAAGGCCTTGGGATGCAGCACTTCCCCGCGCGCCGACCAGACGATCTCCTCGGCGGGCGCATCGGCCGGCAGCAACTCGCGCAGCCGGTCGAATGCCGTCACCGCTTCACGCGCCTCCAGGCGCCCCGCGTCAGCGGCGAATGCCGCCACGTCGAGTTGCAGCGGCTCGTGCGTGCGCTTCATCGATCCCAGTGTACGGCGCCACAATCGAGCGATGCATCCTCCTCTCGTCCTCGCGTCCACGTCGCGCTACCGCCGCGAGCTGCTCGAGCGGCTGCGCCTGCCGTTCGACACGTTGTCGCCGGCCGTCGACGAGGCGCCGGAAGCTGGCGAAGCCTGTGCCGCGACGGCCCTGCGGCTCGCGCTGGCCAAGGCGCGCGCCGGCGCGCGGGCGCGGCCGGACGCCGTGGTGATCGGCTCCGACCAGGTGGCCGAGCTCGACGGGACGCCGATCGGCAAGCCGGGCACGCACGAGCGTGCCGTGGCCCAGTTGCGTGCGATGAGCGGCCGCACCGTCGTGTTCCACACCGCGGTGGCCGTCGTGCGCCGCCAGTCGGGTTATGAACGCGCGCTGCTCGCGCCGGTGCGGGTCGCGTTTCGCACGCTGGACGATGCACAGATCGAGCACTACCTGCGCGCCGAGCTACCCTACGACTGCGCCGGCAGCGCGAAGGCGGAGGCGCTCGGCATCGCGCTCGTGCATGCCATCGAGTCGGACGACCCGACCGCGCTCGTCGGGCTGCCGCTGATCCGCACGTGCACGCTCCTTCGGGAGGCTGGCCTGGAGCCCTTGTCGGCCTCGTCGCCGTAACCTGTATCGCCGGTCACCGCCGCTCACGGCTCGGTACGCCCCGGCTTCATAGCATCTACGAACCTTGCCCCATCTCCCGTTCCCAACGATTCCCCGCTTGTCCGTTGCCTGCATGGCGCTCCTCGTGTTGGAGGCGCACGCGGGCTTGTCGCTCGACCAGGCGCTGGCGCGGCACCGCGCGCTGCGCTACAGCGACGAAGGCTTTGGCGCACCGTTCGCCCTCCTGGCCCCGCCGCGAGACGGCATCATGCCGGTCCTCGGGGGACCGGACGACACCGTGCCCTTCCTGCTCGAGCCTGCCCTGCGCGGTCGCGGCGGGGTGAGCGTCGTGGCCACGCCGCTGCGCCGCGCGGATGGGCAGCGCGGGCCGGGGCTTCGGCTCGGGCTGAACTGGCACGAAGACGCGACCGCGGCCGATGTCCTCGAGGGCACTGAGGCGAGCCTGTCCGCGGGCAACGGCGAGGCGTATGTCTCCATCGAGCCTCGCCACTGGGGCCCCGGGTGGGTGGGCAGCCTGATCCTCGACGCCGCGGCGGTGCCGGTGCCGGCCATCGGGTGGCGCAAGACGAGCCCCACGGCGTCCTCGGTGTCGTGGCTGGCCTGGCTCGGGCCGTGGAATGCCGACTTCTTCGTCGGGCAGCCTGCGCGGCCACACCGAGCCGGAACGGCCGCAGCTTACGGGCATGCGCGTGCAGGTGCGCCCCCTGCCAGGGCTGGAAGTGGGTGCGTCGCGCACCATGCAGTGGGGCGGCGAAGGACAAGACAACGGGTTCGACGCGTTCTGGAATGCCCTCATCGGGCGCGACAACGGCCCCGATGCCGCGAGCGACCCGGGCAACCAGCTCGCCGGATTCGACGTGCGCTACAGCGCGCCCGTCGGAGCCGGCCGCGCCGCGGTGTACGGGCAGTTCGTCGGCGAGGACGAGGCCGGCATGATGGCCGTCGCAGTGGATGGGGCTGCTGGGCCTGGAGTGGGCCCCGGCGCGCCAGGGCGGCCGGGACATCCGCTTGTTCGCCGAGTTCGCGGACGTGGTCGCCGGCAGTGTGACCGGCGACCCCCACTACGGAAGCGCCTACCGCCATCACACCTATCAGGCGGGCTATACCAACGCCGGGCTGCCGCTGGGGCATGCCATCGGAGGCGACGCACGGCTCGTGAGCGCCGGTGCGGTCTACGATGCCGGGCGCGTGGGCGCGCTGGTGATGGCGCACAGTGGACGCGCCACCGCGACGAGCCAGCGCTTCGCCCCGGACGCGCACTTGGAAGGATTCAACGCCGCCGCCTTGTATGAGGTCGACCGCAATAACCGGGTGGGCCTCTCGCTGTGGTGGTGGCGTGCAGGGGCCGACCGCAGCAGCGCGCTGCAGGCCTGGTGGCAAACGGAGTGGCGATGACTCGCACCGCGCCAGGCCGCCTGATCCTCGTACCCAACACGCTCGATCTCGGCATCGCGGGACCGCCGTGGCCGCCCTTGTCCGACGTGCTGCCGACGGGTGTCGTGCGCACGGCGGCCGGCCTCGGGCACTGGGTCGCCGAGAGCGCGAAGACCACGCGGGCGTTCCTGAAGCGCGTGAACGACGTGGTGCCGCTGGCGCTGCCGCTGCAGGAGATCCGCATCGTGGAGCTGCCGCGCGCGGCGAAAGGCCGCGCCGGGCCCGCGCCGGACGTGCGCCCGCTCCTGGCGCCGGCGCTGGAGGGACACGACGTCGGGCTGTCGAGCGAGGCCGGCATGCCGGCCGTGGCCGATCCGGGCGCCGCGCTCGTGGCCGCGGCCCACGTGCTCGGCGTGCAGGTGGTGCCGCTGGTCGGGCCGAACGCGCTGATGCTCGCCCTGGCCGCCAGCGGCCTGAACGGACAAAGCTTCGCGTTCGTGGGCTACCTGCCCGTGGCCCCGGCCGACCGCGCCGGTCGGCTGCGCGAACTCGAGGCGCATTCGCGACGCGCGGCGCAGAGCCAGATCGTGATCGAGACGCCCTATCGGAACGCCGCGCTGCTCGACGCGCTCGTCGCGCAACTGCAGCCGGCGACCCGCCTCTCGGTGAGCTGCGGACTCACGCTGGACCAGGGCTGGACGCGCAGCGACACCGTGGCCGGATGGCGCAGCAGCGCCGCGGTGATGCCGGCGGACGTGCCGGCAGTGTTCGTCTTCCAGGGCTGAGCACCCGGGCGGGGCCGCCGCAGCGTTCAGGCGGCCTGGGGCGTCTTCTTGGCGCCGAACAGGGCGGCGACTTTTTTCTTGGCCTTGATGTTCGGCGAGGCGTTCCGCGTGGCAATGGCGTGAACATCCGTCTCGTCGTCCCGGGCCGTGCGCGCAGCGGCGGCGCTCGGCTCGTAGGGCCGGTCGAACAGCGGATCGGAGACCGGCAGCACCACGGGCGCCGAGGGCACCCGGCGCGGCTCGCGGTCGCTGCGCTCGAAGCGTTCGTCTTCCGCCGTGTAGCGCGGCCGGCGCGGCGCGCGCTCTTCCTCGAGCTCGAGGGGCTCGAGCTCGATCTTCTTCTTGATGAGCTTCTCGATGTCGGAAATCATCCGCGCGTCGTCTCGCGTGACGAGCGTGACGGCCAGGCCCGAGGCGCCGGCACGGCCGGTGCGGCCGATGCGGTGGATGTAGTCCTCGGCGTTGAAGGGCACGTCGAAGTTGAAGACGGCGGGCAGGTCGGCGATGTCGAGGCCGCGGGCCGCGACGTCGGTGGCCACCAGCAGCTCGACGTCGCCGCGCTTGAAGGCGTCGAGCGACTTCAGGCGCTCGTCCTGCGACTTGTCGCCATGCAGCGCGGCGGTCTTGAGGCCGTCGCGCTCGAACGAGCGGGCCAGCCGGGCGGCTCCCAGCTTCGAATTGACGAACACGATGGCCTGCGACAGCGACTGGCGACGCAGGATCTGGCGCACAGACTGGCGCTTGTCGTCGTCGGACACGGAGAAGAAGCGCTGCTCGACGTTGGTCGCCGTGGCGTTGGGGCGCGCCACCTCGACAGTGAGCGGATCCTGCAGGTAGCTCTGAGCCAGCCGGCGGATCTCGGGCGAGAAGGTGGCCGAGAACAGCAGCGTCTGGCGCTGCTTGGGCAGGTAAGAAAGGATGCGCTGCAGGTCGGGCAGGAAGCCGATGTCGAGCATGCGGTCGGCCTCGTCGAGCACGACGTACTCGACCTGGTTGAGCACGGCGTTCTTGGCCTCGATGTGGTCGAGCAGGCGGCCCGGAGTGGCGATGAGCACCTCGACGCCAGCCTTCAGCTGCGCGGTCTGGGGCTTCATGTCGATGCCGCCGAAGACCACCGTTGAGCGCAGTTGTGTGTGCTTCGCGTAGGCCTTGACGTTGTTCGCGACCTGGTCGGCCAACTCGCGCGTGGGGGTCAGTACGAGGGCGCGCACCGGATGGCGCGCCGGCGACATGCTGGCGTTCTCGTGGCGCAGCATCTTCTGCAGCAGCGGCAGCGAGAAGGCGGCGGTCTTGCCGGTGCCCGTCTGGGCGGCGCCCATCACGTCTCGGCCGTCCAGGACGATCGGAATCGCCTTGGCCTGGATGGGGGTCATCGTCTCGTAACCTTGATCGGCCACTGCGCGCAGCAGCTTCGGGTCGAGCGGAAGGGTGTCGAAACGGGCGGGAGCGCCGGCGGTTGCCGGCGCGATCGGGGTGTCGGAATTCACCCCCGCATTATCCCCTCCTGGCCCGGCGGGCGTCGGTGGGCTGCCGAATGACCAGCCAGCGCGGTGCCCGGAACCGCACGATGCGCCAGTAGAGCGTGATGTAGACGAACGCGAAAAGCACGATGAACAGGGCCAGAATCGGCGTGCTGTCCCACCACAGGACGGCGGGGACCACCGAGGACATGCACAGCATCCACAGGTAGGGCGACGTCATGGAGTTGCGCCGCGTGAGCTCGCGTGCCGTGCGCTCGCCGGCCGCCCAGCGCAGGAAGCGGCGGTAGATGAGGCTGTGCAGGTGGGCGCCGTCGGGCATGCCGACCGGCCGGCCCCGCAGCACCTTGCGCCGGTAGATCGAGAACAACGTCTCGAACACCGGGTAGATGCACAGCAGCAGCGGGAACATCGGCGAGACCTCGGGGTTGCGCACCAGCAGCAGCACGGCAAGCTCGGACAGGTAGAAGCCGAGGAAGTAGGCGCCGCCGTCGCCGAGGAAGATCAGCCCGGCGGGGAAGTTCAGGATGAAGAAGCCGAGCACCGCGCCGACGCCGGCCAGCGCCATCAGCGCGACCAGTCGGTCGTCCACCTGGAAGCCGACGTAGGCGAGCGCGACCAGCATCATCACCACGCACATCGATGCCAGGCCGTTGAAGCCGTCGATGATGTTGATGGCGTTGGCGATGCCGGAAACGACGAAGACCGTGAGGATGGCGGCGCAGAGCGTGTAGGACACGACCCAGTCGAGACCAGGGATGTCGGTGCGCCGGATCGCTGCGTCGACGAAGCCGACGGCCAGCGCGGCCGAGAGGGCCGTGAAGAACAGGCGGCGGCGCGGGCTCATGCTCTTCAGCAGGTCCTCGGCCATGCCGGCCGCGAAGGCGGGCAAGCCGCAGCCGAGCAGCATCACGGGCCACAGCGTGGCAGGGTCGCGCCAGGCGAGGAGGCCGATGGCGGCGCTGATCCCCGCCACGATGCCGAGGCCGCCGATGCGGGGAACCGGGCGGGCGTGGAACTTCTGCGGGCCGGTGACGTCGGTGTCGTGGGAAAACCGCGCGTGCGCCTGCGCCGACCTCACCACCCACAAGGTGAGGCAGAAGGAAGTGGCCAGCGCCAGCAGCAGGACGAGCATCGCGCGATTCTAGGCACCCGCCGATGAGCCCTCGGCCATGGGGAGAGCCGCAGGCGTCACAAGCTAGAATCCCGCGGCTTTGCGGTGTGCAGCTCGCCGCGTCACGAACCCCTGACGGTGCCCGTGCTTTTCTTTCGAGTTCCTTGTGACTTCGTTGCGTCGGCTGGCCCTCGGCATGTCGCTGGCCCTGGCCGTCGGGTCGGTGGCACAGGCGCAGCAGCCGCTGAGCGGTCCTTACGATGCATCGCAGGGCGGGCCCATCCGCCTGCGCCAGCAAGGCACCAGCCCGCGCGACCCGGCGGTGCGCCAGGAGGAGTCGCTCGAGCGCAACCGCATGGAAACGCGGCGGCCGTACCGCCCGGGGGAGTTCGAGCTCTTCGTGCAGCGGCTGGCGAACGCGGGACGGCCGGCCGCCGTCAGCCGCGTGGACACGACGCCGTCGGACGCCGATCGCGCCAGCCGTCAGGGGCGGAGCGCGACGACCTTCGACGAAGTCGATGCCGCCAGCCGGCGCATCGAGATCCGCCGCTTCGGCGCCGAGCTGATGGCCCAGCGGGAGCCGGAGGAGCCCACCGACTTCAGCACGCTGGTGCCGCCCGACTATTTGTTGAGCCCCGGCGACGAGCTGGTGATCACGATGTGGGGCTCGGTGGACGCCGATGTGCGCGCGGCGGTGGATCGCTCGGGCCGCATCAGCCTGCCCCGCGTGGGACCGGTGATGGTGGCCGGGGTGCGCTACGCCGACGTCGCCGAGGTGATCCGGCGGCGTGCGTCGCAGGTGTTCCGCAATTTCGACCTGAGCGTCTCGCTGGGCCAGCTGCGCGGCGTGCGCGTGTACGTGACGGGCTTCGTCGAACGGCCGGGCGCCTACAACGTCACCAGCCTTTCCACCGTGGCGGGCGCGTTGCTGCGGGCCGGAGGGCCGACGTCGGCAGGCAGCTTCCGGCAGATCCAGCTGCGCCGCGGCAGCCAGCCGCCGGTGACCTTCGACCTGTACGACTTCCTCCTCAGCGGCGACCGCTCGGGCGACCGCATCCTGCAGGCCGGCGACGTGATCCACGTCGGCGCGGTCGGTCCGCAGATCGGCGTGATCGGCAGCGTGAACAAGCCTGCCGTGTTCGAGATGCGGGCCAGCGAGACGGTGGCCGACGCGCTGCGCATGGCCGGCGGGTTCAGCGCCGTGGCCGACCGCAGCCGCGTGGCGGTGGAGCGCCTGGACGACCGCAGCAGCGTGCGCGTGACGCAACTCGGACTGCCGGACAGCCAGGGCGTCGCGCTTGCCAGCGGCGACGTGCTTCGCGCCTTCAGCGTGATCGACGTGGCGCAGCCGATGCTGCGCCAGAACAAGCGCGTGCGCATCGAAGGCGAGGTGCTGCGCCCGGGCGAATACATCATGCCGGCCGAGACCTCCGTCACCGACGCGCTCGCGGCCGCGGGCGGGTTGACGCCCTCGGCCTACCTGTTCGGCACCGAGTTCACGCGCGAGAGCGTGCGCGTGACCCAGCAGGAGAACTACGAGCGCGCGCTGCGCGACCTGGAGACCGAGTTCACGCGCGCCGCGAGCACCCAGCGCACGACTTCCGCCGACGAAGCGGCGGCGCAGTCGGCGCGCTCGGCCGCGACGTCTCGCCTCGTCGAGCGGCTGCGGGCCATCAAGCCCAACGGGCGCATCGTGCTGGAGCTGATGCCCGAGAGCGGCCAGCTGCCGGACCTTGCGCTGGAAGACGGCGACCGGCTGTACGTGCCGCCGCGGCCGACCACCGTCGGCGTGTTCGGAAGCGTGTTCAATGGCGGCAGCTATCTCTATGGAGGACGCCGCTCGGTCGACGAGTACCTCCGGCTGGCCGGCGGCCCCACGAAGGGCGCCGACGTGCGAAGCTCGTTCGTGATCCGCGCCAATGGAAGCGTCGTCAGCGGGCTGCAGCAGAAAAGCTCCTGGTTCAGCGAGAGCAGCCTCGGCGGCGTGGCGGCGGAGCCGGGCGACACCATCTTCGTGCCGGAGGAAGTGAACAAGACCACCTTCGTCCAGAACGCGAAGGACTGGACTCAGATCCTCTACCAATTCGGCCTGGGGATCGCGGCGGTCTTGGCCATCCAGAACTGAGATGAGACGCGATCCCGTCATGAGCGCGACCCGAGGTTCTGGCGCCGGCCGGAGCCACGACAACGAGGCGACGGCATCGAAATGCTCGATCTTGCGCTGCCGCTGGTTGAGCACGGGAAGCTCTTGATCGGTGGCGCGCTGCCGTCGGCTTGTTGGCCCTCGGCATCACCTACCTGATCACGCCCATATTCACCGCCCGCACTTCGTTCCTGCCGCCGCAGCAGCAGCAAAGCAGCGCGCCTCGGCGCTGGCTTCGCTTGGCGCCTTGTCGGCCTGGCCGGGGCCATCGGCGACGTCAAGAGTCCAGCCGAGCAGTACGTGGCTCTGATGCGGAGCGCGACCGTTGCGGACCGGCTGATCGACCAGTTCGAGCTCATGTCGGTCTACGAGGTCCAAGTACCGCGTCGATGCGCGAGAGATCGCTGGCAGCGAACGTGCGCATCAGTGTCGGCAAGAAGGACGGGTTGATCACCGTCGAGGTGGACGACATCGCCCAGCGCGCGGCCGACTTGGCCAATCAGCCATGTCGAGGAACTGCGCGGACTGACGGATAGGCTGGCGCTTACCGAAGCGCAACAGCGTCGGGTGTTTTTCGAGAGGTCAGCTTCAGCAGACGCGGACCGGCTCGTCAAAGCCGCAGAGGCGCTGCAGGCCAGCGGCTTCAATGAGGGCGCACTGAAGGCGGAGCCAAGGCAGCGGCCGAAGAATACGCACGGCTGAAGGCGGAGGTCACCGCGGCGGAGGTTCGGCTACAGACGTTGCGACGCAGCTCTGGCGGAGGACACGCCCGAGATTCAGCAGCAGCGGCGACTTGGCCGCGCTCGAGCTCAGCTCGCACGCGCAGAAGCGCCACGGCGGAGCGCCGGTGGGCCCGGACTACGTCGGAAAGTACCGGGAGTTCAAGTACCAGGAGACGCTGTTCGAGTTGTTCGCGCGGCAGTATGAATTGGCGCGGCTTGATGAAAGCCACGATGGTGCGTTGATCCAAGTCGTCGACCAGGCGGCGCCGCCTGAAAAGAAGAGCAGGCCCAGACGCGCAGTCACTGCAGTCGTTGCCACTCTCTTCGCGTTTCTGGCCCTCTCAGTCGTGGTTGCAGTGCGGCATTCCTGGCGCCGGTCCCAGAGTGATCCGCGAAAGGCCCGGAAGATCATGCAACTGCGAGCGGCGATGCGGCGGCGCTGAAGTACAGACACGGGTAAAGCCCAATGAATCGATTGGAAGCGCAGCACTTGCTGTTTGCACCGGCCCCTGCCCGGTTGCAACTTCAGCGGCTTGAGATCCCGAAGGCAGCGAGCCAGGCGTACACCATCAATGTGTGGAGAAACCACGCCATCGAGCCGGTGCTCTCGCTGGTCGGCCCGTACCTGGCATTTGGCGGCTGGAACGCAACGTTCACGCTTGGCGCCTATGACGACACCCTGAGTTTCACAGGGCACAACGCCGCAGACCTCGAGCTCGTATGGCTCGACAGCAGCCGCTATGCAATGCCGAACTGGACGGAGTGGCTGCAAGGCCGCCTCTTGGCCTTGCGCGGAATGTCGAAGGCACCGATCGTCGTTGCGACGTGGCTGCAAAGCGGCGACGACCTAAACGCGATGCAAACGTTCGTCGACGCGCAGGCAGCCACTTACTGGGCAGACCTGGAAGCCATATCGAACGATGCCGCCGTTCCCCTGGTGGACGCGCGCACCGCTGCCCTTGCCGGCACCCCGATCGCCAGTGGTGTCCACGCGCTGATTGCACGCACCTTGGCGGGCCGTGGTTGCCGGCAGCGCTGCTGCCACCGATCAAGGCGGTCGCCGTCGATCTCGACAACACCTTGCATTCCGGAGTTCTCGGAGAGGATGGAACCGAGGGGATCCTGGTGGAGGAAGGCCATCTGGCGCTGCACAAGCTGCTGCGAGCGCTGCGTGAACGCGGAATCTTCCTCGCACTCGTATCACGCCCAACGAGCGCGTCGACGTCGAAGCACTCTTCGCGACGCGCCCCGACTACGGACTGCACCTGGACGACTTCTCCGTCGTCGAGGTGTCATGGAGTGACAAGGCCGGTGCGTTGGTCCGAGCGGCGTCATCGTTGCGCATCGGTCTCGATGCGATGCTGTTCGTCGACGACAACCCCGGCGAACTTCTTGCCGTCGCTACGCAATTGCCCGAGGTCCACACCCTCCTCGCGCAATCGAATGCCAAGGACACGTGCCGCGCCATCGAGCACTACCCCGGCTTGTGGCGATGGAAGGCGAGCGATGCGGATGCGCAGCATCAATCGAGACTTCGCAGCGACTTCCCAACGTGACAAGCTGCTGACCGAGTCGGGGAACCCGGCAGCCTATTTCGAAAGCTTGGGCGTCACGTTAACCTTCCGACATGCTCCCGGTGGAGCAGCTGCGCCGCCTCGCCGACCTTTGCGCAAAGACCAACCAGTTCAACCTCGCTCTTCGTCGCTACAACGAATCGGAGGTGGCCGACATGCTGCCTCGAGCGGATTGCGACGTGGCCAGCGTACAGCTCTCGGACAAGCTGGCTGACAGCGGAGTCATCGCTGCCATCATCGCCCACCGTCATGACCGGCAACTTGTCGTCGAGGAACTTTGCATCAGTTGCCGAGCGCTCGGCCGCCAACTGGAAGACACCATCGTCTTGCATGCCATTCGTACAATGCCCAACTTCGCGGGCTGCGACGAGGTGGCGTTCCGGGTGCGCCACGGCCCTCGCAACCAGCCAGCGTTGGACTGGCTGGCGCGCTTCCTCGCCGCACCTGCCCCACTCGAACCGGGCCTGCACGCAGTGGCTGCGCAGCGCTTGCGCACGTTTGCACCGCACCCCAGCCTCTCGATTGCCGGCCTCCAGACTCCATGACAGAACGCGAAACCGAAGAGATCGTCCTCAAGGTCTTGTCGACGATCCTCAAGCGCCCGCTTCCACTGGGTCGCGACACGAGCACCGAGAACACGGCCGAGTGGGATTCCCTCAAGCACATCGAGATCATGTTTGCGGTAGAGGAAGAACTGGGAATCCAATTCTCCGAAGAGGAACTGGGGAACCTTCATAGCGCCGCGGCAATCGTCGCAGCAAGTCTCGTCAAATGCGATGAGGCATGACCTTGCCGTGGAGGGCGTCGGATACCACCTTCGGCCCGTGGCGATGGCGGACGCCGGCTTCATCCTGGAGCTGCGTTCCGATCCGGTGCTCGGACGCTTGCTCCATACAACGTCGACTCGACTGGTCGACCAGGAACGCTGGCTGCAGCAGTATTTCGATCGGGAAGGCGACTACTACTTCGTGATCGAGAGCCGTCGTGGACGAGTCGCGCAGGGCGTCGTCGGCATCTACGACGTGCATGCCGAAACCCGTCTGGCCGAATGGGGGCGCTGGATCCTCAAGGCTGGCTCGCTGGCTGCCGTGGAAAGCGCATGGCTCGTCTACCAGTGTGCATTCGAGATGCTGCAACTCGACGCCGTGTACTGCCGCACCAACGCCGAGAACACCGCCGTCATCTCCTTTCATGACTCCTGCGGTATTCCCAGGCACCAGACCCTGGTCGACCACTTCACCATTGCCGGGCACCGGGTGGTACGATCGAGCATCGCATTCGCCGGACACAATGGGCAACGGTCGCGCAGCGCCTCGAGCGCCTTTCAACGGTGACCGCTCGCCGGCTGGCAAATGACTGAGCTCACTGTCATCGGTCATGAGTTTCACCATGTAGGCTACGCCACGCCGTCGATCTCGCGCGCACAGACCATCTTCGAAGGCATGGGGTACCGGATGGAAGGCGACCCGTTCTCCGACCCTTTGCAGGGGGTCTCGGGTTGCTTCATGGTGGGTCCCGGCCCTCGCATCGAACTGCTCGAGAATCTGCCGGGCTCACGAATGCTCACGCCGTGGCTGGACGCGGGAACGAAGGCCTATCACTTCGCGTACCTGGTCGATGATGTCCAAGCCACGCTGGCTTTGATGCGCCGACTCCGTGCCAAGGTTGTCGTTGCACCGGTACCGGCAGTGGCGTTCGGAGGGCGAGCACATTGCCTTCGTCATGCACCCGAACGGGTGGATGAGCGAGTTCATCGAGCGCCCTTCCCCCGCGCAATCGGGATCGAACAGACCATGAATGAGGAAACAGAGATGGAGTTGACCGAACGGCAGAAGCTGGAACAGATCTCGCTGAACTCTCTCTACGCCGCAGGCGCCAACTCGGCGACAGTTCGCTATTCCTACGAGATTGCACACCGCCACCTTCGGTGCGCCGAAGTGCTCCGAGATGGGGCCGGCCGAAGGAGTGATGACCGAACTGCTGGCAGCGTTGGGGCGCCGGGTGACTGCGGTGGAGGCCTCGAGCTTTTTCTGCGACAGCCTGAAGCAGCGCTTTCCGCAGATAAAGGTCGCGAATGCACTCGGCGAAGATTACGAGCCCGACGCTGCGGTCGAGGACGTGGTGCTCGGCCACGTGCTCGAGCACGTCGAAGACCCGGTGGCCATCCTGACGCGCGTGCGACGATGGATGCGACCCGGCCCTGGGCGCGTGTTCGCCGCCGTGCCCAACTCGAGGTCGCTGCACCGCCAGGCCGCCGTCGTCATGGGGCTGCTGCCCCGCGAGGATGCGTTGAACGAGACGGACAAGCATCACGGCCATCGCCGAGTGTTCAATCCCGAGTCCTTCCGGCTGGCGTTCCACGAAGCCGGGTTGCAGATCGAGATCTTCGGCGGCTATTGGCTGAAGCCCGTTTCAAACAAGCAGATCGAGGACACATGGACGCCGGAAATGCTTGCGGCCTACATGCGAGTCGGCGAGCGTTATCCAGACATTGCGGGCGAAATCTACGTCGTCGCCCGGCACCCGTGAGCAACCATGAGCGTCGAACATTGCCGGATCATCGAGTTGCCGAAGATTTCGGATCCGCGGGGAAACTTGACGTTCGTCGAGGGCGGCAACCATGTGCCTTTCGACATCGCGCGCGTCTACTACCTGTATGACGTGCCGGGTGGCGCCTCGCGTGCTGCCCACGGCCACCGCGCGCTTCACCAACTGATGATCGCGATGTCCGGCAGCTTCGACGTTACCCTGGACGACGGCTACGAGAAGCGGAGGTTCCACCTCAATCGCTCCTACTACGGGCTCTACATTTCGCCGATGATCTGGCGGGAACTGGACAACTTCTCGTCCGGATCGGTGTGCATGGTGCTCGCGTCGGAGCGCTACGACGAATCCGACTACTTCCGTGAGTACGGTCGATTCCTCGAGGCCGCCCGGTCCGCACGGCCGGCATGATTGCGGCGATTGCCGGCTGGTTGCTCCCTCATGATTCCTTTTCTCGACCTGAAGCACATCAACCTTCGCCAACGCGAAGAGTTCCACACCGCGCTGGACCGCGTCCTGGATTGGGGACGGCTTCATCCTCGGCAAGGAGACGGAGTCGTTCGAACGCGAGTTCAGTGACTTCTGCGGGACCCGCCATGCAATAGGCGTCGCCAATGGGCTGGACGCGCTGTACCTGGTGCTTCGTGCGTGGGAAGTTGGCCCCGGCGACGAAGTAATCGTGCCTTCCAACACGTACATCGCTACTTGGCTGGCCGTGACGCAGGTGGGCGCGACGCCCGTGCCGGTCGAACCCGACCCGGCACCAGCAACCTCGATCCGGCCCTGATTGAGGCACATCACGCCGCGCACCCGCGCCATTATGCCCGTGCACCTCTATGGCCAAGCCTGCCGCATGACCGAAATAATGGCCATTGCCAAGAAGCACAACCTGCCGTGGTGGAAGACAATGCGCAGTCGCAGGGCGCTACTTTCGACGGGCAACCGGCAGTTTTGGCGACATCACGGTACCAGCTTTTACCCCGGCAAGAACCTGGGTGCCCTTGGCGACGCCGGAGCCGTGACCACTACGAATGTCGACCTTGGCCCAGAAATTGCGCGTGTTGCGCAACTACGGCTCCCAGCAGAAATATTACAACGAAGTAGTGGGCTACAACTCCCGCCTCGACGAACTGCAGGCTGCCGTGCTGGGCGTGAAGCTGCCATTGCTCGACGCCGACAACGAACACCGCCGCGAGATCGCGTCCTTCTACCTGCGCGAGCTGGCCGACGTGCCGGGGCTGATGCTGCCGCGCGTGCAAGCGGGATGCGACCCGGTCTGGCACCTCTTCGTCGTGCGGCACGCCAGGCGTGACGAGCTCGCGCGCTGGCTCGCCGCGGCAGATATCGGGACGGTGATTCACTATCCGGTGGCGCCTCACCTGCAGCCGGCGTACGCCTTCTTGAACCGCGCATCCGGCGCCTTGCCGATTGCCGAAGCCCTGCATCGTGGAGGTGCTCAGTCTACCGATCGGTCCGGCCATGACCCTGTCGGAAGCCGCATCGGTCGCCGACGCGATCCGGCGCTTTCGCTGAGATCACCCGGCCGGCCCATGGACCTCATCAAGACGAGCCTGCTGAACGGCATTGCGGTGGCGGTACGCATGGCAACCGCCCTCGCGCTGAACAAGATCGTGGCCGTCTACGTCGGCCCCGCGGGGTACGCAGTCATCGGGCAGTTCCAGAATCTCGCCTCGATGATCACGGCGTTCGCGGCAGGGGCCATGACCACCGGGGTCACGAAGTACACCGCCGAGTATCACGAAGATCCGCAGCGCCAGCGTGCGCTGTGGTGGACCGCCGGAACGCTGACGCTCCTCCTGTCCGCGCTCGGGGCCGTGATACTCATGGTGTTCCGGGAGCCGCTCGCGGCCCCTTTTTGTCCGCGATCCAGGGCTGTCCGAAGTGTTCGTCTGGCTCGCCGGCTCGCTGGCCTTCATCAGCTTGAATTCACTGCTGGTGGCGATCGTCAACGGCCGCAAGGAGACGCGGCGCTACGTGGCGATCAGCATTGCAGGAGCTGTGCTCGCCCTGGCGCTCGGCGCGATGCTGATCCGGCAGTGGGGGTTGCGCGGCGCCCTGATCGCGTCGAGCATTTGCGAGCCAGGGATGCCTGCTGCTGGTCACCGTGCTCGCGTGCCGCCCCCACGTGTGGTTTCGGATCCGGGACTTCTGGGGAGCGATGGATCGCGGGGTCGCGGCCAACCTGGGGCGCTTTGTGTTCATGGCCCTGGCGTCCGTCATTGCGGTGCCGACCTCGCAGATCCTCATTCGCCACGACATCGCGAGCACCTTCGGCCTGGAGTTCGCCGGCTACTGGGACGCCTCGGTCAAGCTCAGCAACACGTACCTCGCGCTCGCCACGACGACGCTTTCGCTCTATCTGCTGCCGCGGCTTTCGGAACTGCCAACGATGGTGGACGTGCGGCGGGAGGTCTGGAAGAGCATGCGCCTCATCCTGCCGGCGACGGCCGCGGCGGCGCTGGCCTTGTATGGCTTGCGCGAGTGGCTGATCCTGGCCGTGTTCACGAAGCAGTTCATGCCGATGGTGCAGCTGCTGGGATGGCAACTGGTCGGCGACGTGATCAAGATGGCCAGCTGGGTGGTCGGCTACGTGCTCATCGCGCGGGCCCGCTCTTTCCAGTTCATCACCACGGAGATCGTCTTCTCGCTGTTGTTGTGGTTGTTCACAATGGCGGGAACGGCGCTCTTCGGCTTTCGCGGCGTTTCGATCGCGTATGCGGCCACCTATACCCTGTACCTGCTGACGGTGTACATCCTTCGTGATGGGCGTCGGACGAAGGCCGGTGCGGATGTCCATCGTCGCCTCACTCCCGGCAGCTGGCGGCACGATCCCATTCCGAGAAGAAAAGAGCACCCAGATGACAGTCTCGCCAACGTCGAACGAGGCCTCCGCGCCGATGCAGCGCGATACGGATCCGCTGGTGACGGTATTCGTTCCTTCGTACAACCACGGCAGGTACATCGGCCAGACCATCGACGCCATCGCGCGGGCCACCTACCGGCCGATCGAGCTGATCGTGATCGACGACGGCTCGCAGGGCATCCAGGCGCGCTTGAAGGAACTGGCCACGACGACCGACATGCGGCTCGTCCTCAACAGCCGCAATGCCGGCGTGGTCAAGACGCTCAACGAGGGCCTCGAACTCGCTCGTGGCAAGTACTTCGCACCCTGCGCGTCCGACGACTGGTGGCACCCGGAAAAGATCGCCGAGCAGGTGCAGCGCTTCGAGAGCGATCCGGACCTGAAGATCGCGTTCACGGAGGGCGTCGAGGTCGACGAGGCGGGCAACATCATCGGCCCCGTCCGCTACACCCGGCAGCATCGCGAGCGCTGGACCTTCGAGGACGTCCTCCTGAGGGCGGACCTCCCTCCCGCCTCCTTCATGGCAAGGCAGTCCGACATGCTGGGCGTCGGTGGCTACGACGAGGCCTTCCGCATCGAGGATCTTGCGATGTGGCTGGCACTGTTGCCATGGCGGGCACGCCTGCGTCGTGCGCCGTGAGCTGGCCTACTACCGCACCCATGGCGCAAACACGCACAGGATGTTCAGTTCGATGGTGATCGACCAGCACTATGCGATCGTCGATCACTATTCCGCGGGCCATCCGCGGCGGGCGAAGATCCTGGCCGAGTGGCACTGAGGAACAGGAACTTCCTCGCGGGCGTCGACAAGCGCCGCTCCATGCACTACCTGATGAAGGCGATCCGTCACGTGAACGACTATCGTCTCTTCGCCGGCCTCTACAAGAACATCGTCCGTCGTGGCTGACTCGGCATCGGATCGAACACGCCGGCACGCCGCGCCTCGCTATGCGGCAGGCGCGCTCGTGGCGTTCGTCGGCATCAGCGGCGCCAATGTGCTGCCATCCATGGCGCAGGCGGCGTTGTATGTGCTGGCGCTCGCGGCACTGCTGCGCCCGCCGAACCCCTTGCCCGGGCGCTTGCTGGCCGTGCTGACCGTGGCCGTGGCGTATCTCCTCATGACGGCGGCACTGTCGAGCGAACGCGGCCCGTTGGCCGCGGGCGCCCTGCTCGTCCTGCGCCCCTGCATCGAGGGCTTCCTGGTCGCGCACGTGCTGTACAAGTGGTGTCGCATACGCGACTTCCGCTCGCGTGTCGTCGTGCTGGGTGGCTTCGCTGCGCTGCAGTTCGCGGCGGCACTGGCGATGCTGCTCGACCCGCCGTCGCGAGCTCGCCTTCATCGAATCGGTCTACGCCGACGAGGCCTACCAGAACCCGGAGTTCGTCGGCGCGCTGCTGTTCCGGGGCTACGGCATTTCCCGCCACCACCTGTTCGGACTGCCGCTGGCGCTGGGCCTGTCGGCCGCCTTGCTGATGATCGTTGCCAGCATGGAGCGTCCCCGGCTGGCGCCGCTGGCTCGCCGCGGGCGCGTCGGCCATCGCTGACTCCTCGTCCGGCGGTGAACGCGCGCATCGGCTTCGTTCCGGTGCTCGTGTGCTACATGGCGGGCGCAACGATCGCGTTCAACCGCTTCCATCCTCGCCACGCCATGGCCGTGGCGCTGGTCGTCGTCCTGCCGGTTGCGTCGTTCGGCGCCGTGTGGCTGGGCGACGACTTCGAGGCCGCTCGCCACGTGGCTGGCCGCCGGCGACGACCAGTTCGGCGGCGCGGACAGTCGACGTCAACACCCTCTCCGATCTCGCGATCGATGCTCGTGTTCGCGCCCGGCGCCCTCGAGCTCTGTTGCTCGTGGGGACCGGCCGCGCCTGCAGCACGGACGAGTCGTGCTACTCGGACATCGGCTTCATTCGCGCACTGCAGGATGGCGGCCTGATCCTGCTGGCGCTGGTGGTCTATCTCTACACGCGGCTGAACCGGCGCATCGTCGGTTTCTTCCGTGCCACCGTGGGGCTCGGGGGCGTGGCGCGCCGGCGCGCCGCAACGCTGCTGGGACTCGTGCTGCACCTGACCTTCTTCGCAGCGATGGTCAAGGGCGAGGCCTTCGGCACCAGCGACTACTCCCGCCTCGTCGCCGCCCTCGCAGGCCTCGGGCTGCTTGCCGCTGCCGAGCAGCGGCGCCGCAAGCGCGCGCTGGCCCGCGCACGCCCGGCCGACCCGGTGCTCCATCCGAGCATCGCGTCCTGAGTCCACGCCCGATCGTGCTCCGCCACTCCGTCAACATCCTGCTCGCCTGCCTGCCGACGTCGCGCTGGTTCGGCTTGCGCGGCCTGCTGCTTCGTCTCGGCGGACGTCTCGGTGGCGCGCGATGCGAGCGTGTGCGGCGGGGGATGGCTTTACGGCCGCGGGCCCTCTGCGGATCGGCGCCCGCACCTGGCTGAGTCCCCGCGTCCTGTTCTATACGCATCCGCAGGCGCCGGTCGTCATCGAGGAGGATTGCGACATCGGCCCGGGGGTGGAGTTCATCACCGGCAGCCACGAGATCGGCGGACGCAAGCGGCGAGCCGGCACCGGCACCGCCCGGTCGATCGCGGTGGCCGCGGCACGTGGATCGGCGCCAACGTCGTGCTCCTCGGCGGCGTGGAGGTGGGTGAGGGTTGCGTCGTCGCGGCCGGGGCGGTGGTCACGCAGGACATTCCGCCGCACTCGTTCGCGGCAGGCGTCCCGGCCACCGCGAGGAAATCGCTCCCCTGATGCTGCGTCGACTGTTCATGTGAGCAATGCCCTCGACGACGCGACGCGCTCTCGCCGCGGGATCACGACCGACAGCCCGGCCGCGTCGCTCAAGGTGCTGTCGATGTGCCGGGCGCTGCGTCGGGCCGGCGTGCGGCCGCTCGTGATGAGCCTGGGCGGCGGCCGGGCCGACGGTACCGGGCGCGGTTCGGTGCCACGGTGAAGCGTGTCGACGGCGTGCCGGTGCTCTACGCTGCGTTCTCGCATCGCCCGCTGGCGTCCCAGCTCGCTGTCGCTGCTGTCGCCCGCCATGCTGCTCTGGAGGGCGCGGAAACTGGCCGGCGAGAAGACGGTGTGTTCTACAACCGGCTGCCGGCGTACGTCCCGGCGCTGTTGCTCGCTTCGGCGCTTCGGCTGCGCACGGTGCTGGACCTCGAGGACGGCGAGCTGCCGCCCGGTTCCCTGGTCGCCGCGCCAACGCCTGGGAGCTGCAATGCGCCGTCTTTTCGACCGGCGATGCAGCGGCGGTGCGCTGCTCGCGTGCCGCGCACTCGAAGGCGGCACGTCGCTCCGCCCGGTGGCCTGCTACTACGGCACGCTCGACTGCCGGCGCAGCCGACGGGCGCTGGCCCGATGGGACGGTGTCGCGTGCTGCTGGGCGGCACGGTGGCCGCGCGACACCGGCGCGCCGCTGGTCGCCGCGGCGATCGAGCGGCTGCGTCGCGAGCGGCCCGAGTGGGCGCGAGGGCTGCGCCTCGACGTGACGGGCCAGGGAGATGTGCTGCTCGACCTTCAGCGGCTCGCCGGCGACAACGCGCCCGCGCTGGTCGTTCATGGGCGCACCGAGTGCGGCCGCCTATCGCGCCATCGTCGAGAAGGCCCAGGTCGGGCTGGCGCTGAAGCCGCGCAGCGGTCCGCTGTCCCAGACGACCTTCCCGTCGAAGGTGATCGAGCTCGCCGGAGCCGGCCTGCTCGTGCTGACGACGGACATCAGCGACGTGCGCGAGGTGCTCGGCGAGGGCGCGCTGTATCTCGACGACGAGACGCCTGAAGGGCTCGTCGACCGCCTGCGCTGGATCGTGCAGCATCGCGCCCAGGCACAGGCCATCGCCCGACGCCGGGCGGCGCCGCAGCTGGAGCGCTGCGAACCCGCGAAGGCCGGGCGGGCGCTGGCGAACTTTCTCTTCCCGCGGGCCGCATGAACGGCGCGCGATGCATCGTGAGCTGGCATCCGGTGCTGACCGAGCACCAGTCGCACACGCTCCGTGCGCTGGTGCCGCGGCCGGGGCGCCGGTCACGGTCGTGGTCGGCCAGCGCGAGGACGCGGCACGCAAGGCGCAGGGCTGGACGCGAGGCGGAACCTGGCGCGCTCGACGTTCACTCGCTGCGAGCACGGCGAGGCCTGCCCGCCGTGCGGCAAGTACTGCGCGAGCATCGCTCCGCGCGTCCACGTGTTCGGCAGCCCGTTCGACCAGCCACGGTTCATGGCGGCCCTCTTCCTGGCGCTGTGGATGGGGTTGGATGTGTACCTCATCGCCGAGCCGTATTCGCCTGTCTCGGCCGGCTACCTGCATGACCGGCGCCGAGCCGCGGGCGGCTGAAGTCCGGCTGCGCCCCGCCATCTATCGCGCTACGGCCTGCTGCTGCGCGCGAGGCTGCGCGGTCTGTTCGCCATCTCGCCGCTGGCCATCCGCAATACCGGGCCATCGGCATCCCCGGCGTCACGCGTCCATCCGTTCGGTTATTTCGTGCCGCGGTCGGCAGCGCTGCGCCGACCTTCGAGCCGATGCGCAGTGGTCGGTGCAGGGCCGCTGTTCGTCGGCGCACTGATCGAGCGCAAGGGGTGGAGGAACTGGCTGCGCGCCGCGGTCCGTCCGCGGAATGCCGGCGTGCCGCTTCGACCTCCATGTGTACGGCGCCGGGAATCCGGCGGCCTTCGCCTTGAGGCCGCCGGGATCCTTTACGCGGGCTGATTCCGTTCGGCCAAGCGCAGGCGGTCATCGCCCAGCTACGACTTCCTCGTGCTGCCGAGCCGCTACGACGGCTGGGGCGTCGTCGTCAACGAGGCGATCCTGGCCGGCGTGCCGGTGCTGTGCAGCGACCGCGTGGGCGCAGGTGCCTTCGTGCGGCGCTGGGACTGCGGCATGACGTGCGCCGCCGAGTCGGTCGATGCCCTGGCCGACGCGCTGACGGAGATGGCGCGGCAGCCGGCACGGCGCCAGCGCATGCGCGAGGCCTGCCTGCGCGTGCGCGAGCGGCTCGACCCCGCCGTCGCGGGCCGCTACATGGCGACGTGATGCGGGCGGGCGGCAGCGGCGCAGCGCCCCCCAACCCCTGGTACGACGCCTGACTTCCCGGCTTTCATGCACGACTCGCCCGCGCGCCTTCAACGTCCACCTCACGAACATCGTGGGGGCGGGCGCCGTGCAGCTCGTGGCCTCGCTGCTGCCCGCACTGGAGCGGGCGCAGGGGAGCCGCGTGGAGCATCTGCACCTGCCCGACCGCGGCCCGCTGGCCGACTACCGCCGCACGACGCCGGGCCCGCTCGCCCCGGCGCTACCGGCGCGTGCTCCCGAATGCGCTGTCGCGGCTCGTCGAGTGCCTCCTGCAGGGCCGACGCTTCCGAGGCGCCGCGCCGCTGCTCGTGCTCGGCGACCTGCCGCTGCGCGGCGCGGGCCCGCAGGCGGTGTTCGTCCACACGCTGCACCTGGCCCGGGGCGATCGGTCGGGCACTCGGTTCGGCGGCCTCAAGTACCGCATCGCGCGCGCGATCTTTCGTCTCGACGCCAAAGCGCGCAGGCCTTCATCGTGCAGACGCCGACGATGGCGGCAGCGATGCTCGAAACCTACCCGCAGCTGCAGGGCCGGCTGCACGTGGTGCGGCAGCCGCCTCCGGCCTGGCTGCTGGCGTCGGGCCTGCGCCGCACCGGCAGGCGCCGGCCCGCGCCCGACGCCGCGCTCTCGCTGATCTATCCGGCGGCGCCCTACCCGCACAAGAACCACGGCCTGCTGTCGCAGGTCGGCCAGGTGCCGGGCCCGTGGCCGGTGGAGCGGCTCACGCTGACGATTCCAGCCGCGACCACACCCGAGCCCTGCGGTGCCGTGGATACGCTGCGTCGGCCCGCTCGAGCCGCAGGCGGTGCTCGACGCGTATCGCGAGGCCGACGGCCTGCTCTTCCTCTCCAACGCCGAAAGCTACGGCCTGCCGCTGGTGGAAGCGATGTGGGCCGGCCTGCCGATCGTCTGCCCCGACCTGCCCTACGCGCGTTCGTTGTGCGGCCCGCAGGCGCTCTACTTCGAGCCCGACGACATTGCCTCGCTGCGCCGCGCGCTCGACGAACTGCGCGCGCGCCTGCGCCATGGCTGGTGGCCCGATTGGTCGGCCCGCCTGGCCGACCATTCCGCCCCACTGGGATGCCGTCGCCGAGGCGATGCTGCGCATCCTCTTCGACGCCACCGCGGCCCCTCGCCCATGAAGGTCACGATCATCACCGTGGCGTTCAACAGCGCCTCGACCATCGGCGACACCCTGGCATCCGTGGCGTCCCAGACGCATCCGGACATCGAGCACCTGGTGATCGACGGCAACTCGACCGATGCGACGATGGACATCGTGCGCCGCCACGGCGCTCGTGTCGCGAAGGCCCTCTCCGAGCCCGACCGCGGCATCTACGACGCCATGAACAAGGGCCTCGCGATGGCCACCGGCGACCTCGTCGGCTTCCTCAATGCGGACGACGTGCTGAACGGCCCCGACGCCATCGCCGCGCTCGTCGAAGCGGCAAGCCCGGGCAAGGACATGGTCTATGCCGACCTTGTCTACGTGCGCGCCGACGACCTCGGCCGGGTCGTGCGCCACTGGCGATCGGGCCTGTTCCGGCGCACTTCGCTGCGCCTCGGCTGGATGCCGCCGCACCCCACGTTCTACGTCCGGCGCGATGTGCTCCGCTCGGTCGGCGAGTTCGACACCCAATTGCGCATCGCCGCCGACTACGACTTCATGCTGCGCTGCCTGTGCCGGCCCTCGGTGGATGTGGGCTACCTGCCGCAGGTGCTGGTGCGCATGCGCACGGGCGGCGCGAGCAACGCCAACCTCCAGTCGCTGCTGCGCAAGAGCCGGGAGGATCTCTCCGCCCTGCGCCGCCACCGCGTGGGAGGATGGCTCACGCTGATCGCGAAGAACCTGCGCAAGCTGCCCCAGTTCCTCGGCGCCTCCGGACGCTAGCCGCCTCGCTGAACATCCCTCCATGTCACTCCTCGACACCCTCAAGTTCATCGTGAAGCACCCGCTCAACCGGGGTTCGGAAGCCGACGCCGTGATGCGCTTCGCGAAGTGGCAGATCGGCAGCCGGCTGCTGCCGGGACCGGTCGTGCACGAGTGGATCGGCGGCGCCCGTTTCTTCGTGCGCCATGGCGAGACCGGGCTCACCGGCAACCTGTACGCCGGGCTGCACGAGTTCGCCGACATGGCGTTCGTGCTGCACGTGCTGCGCGCCACCGATCTCTTCGCCGACATCGGCGCCAACGCGGGCTCCTACACGCTGCTGGCGTGCCGCGCCGTTGGCGCGGCCGGCGTCGCCTTCGAGCCCTTCCCGCCGACCTTCCAGCGGCTGAGCGAGAACGTGCGCCTGAACCGCCTGGAAGAGCGCGTGCGCTGCCTGAACATGGCGCTCGGCCGCGAGCCGGGCACGGCGCGCTTCACGAGCGGCCTGGACACCGTGAACCACATCCTCGGCACCGGCGAGGACGATGCCGGCGCGGTGAGCGTGCCGGTCTCGACGCTGGATGCGGCGCTGGCCGGCGCGGCGCCGGCGGTGATGAAGATCGACGTCGAAGGCTACGAACTGCCGGTGCTCGAAGGCGGCGGCGCGACCTTGCGCAACGAGGCGTTGCTCGCGGTGATCATGGAGCTGAACGGCAGCGGCGAGCGGTACGGCCACGACGAATCGCGCATCGCGGCGATGATGCGCGACCTCGGCTTCGACGCCTGCACCTACGACCCGTTCGAGCGCAGGCTCGTCGACCTGGCCGGCGCGGCCTCGGCCACCGGCAACACCCTGTTCGTGCGGCAGCGCGAGCGCGTGATGGAACGGCTGAAGAGCGCGCCGCCGTTCAAGGCGAACGGCAAGGCGGTGTAGCCGGCGAACAAACCCTCGATTGCTCCACGGCGCCGAAGCGGCATCCGCCACGCACGAAGCGGCCCCACCAAGTGCCTTGCGCGGATCCGGCTCCGCCGGTCCGGCAGAGCCCCTCGGGGGGCAGCGACGGGAGGAGCGTGGGGGCTTCATGTTCTCCAGCGCCCTTCGTGCTCGACGAACCAGCGGTAGGTGTCGCGCAGGCCGTCTTCCAGGCCGATGGCGGAGCGCCAGCCGAGTGCCGCGAGTCGCGACACGTCCATCAGCTTGCGCGGCGTGCCGTCGGGCTTGGTGGCGTCGAAGGACGAGCCGGCCGGTGAAGCCGGTGACGCGCGCCATCGTCTCGGCGAGCTCGCGGATGGTGCAGTCGACGCCGGTGCCCACGTTGACGTGCGACAGCATGGGCTGCGTGTGCGCCCGATAGGCGGCGTGCGTCGAGCTCCATCACGTGGACGCTGGCCGCGGCCATGTCGTCGACGTGCAGGAACTCGCGCATCGGCCGTGCCGCTGCCCCAGATCACGACCTCCTGCGGCGCCGCTGCGCACCGCTTCGTGGAAGCGCCGCATCAGCGCCGGGATGACGTGGCTGTTCTCGGGGTGGAAGTTGTCGTTCGGGCCGTAGAGGTTGGTCGGCATCACGCTGCGGTAGTCGCGCCCGTGCTGGCGGTTGAAGCTCTCGCACAGCTTGATGCCGGCGATCTTCGCGATGGCATACGGCTCGTTCGTGGCCTCCAGCGTTCCGGTGAGCAGCGCCTCCTCGCGCATCGGCTGCTCGGCCAGGCGCGGGTAGATGCACGACGACCCCAGGAACAGCAGCCGCTGCACGCCGGCTCGGTGCGCGGCATCGATGACGTTGGCCTCGATCAGCAGGTTGTCGTAGATGAAAGTCGGCCGGGTAGGTGTTGTTGGCGTGGATGCCGCCCACCTTCGCCGCTGCCAGCACCACGCGGTCGATGCGCCGGCTGGCGAAGAAACGGCGCACGGCCTCCTGGTCGAGGCAAGGTCGAGCTCGTCGTGCGTGCGCGGTGACGATGTCGTCGCCAGCCGCAGGCCTGCAGCCGCCGCACGATCGCCGAGCCGACCATGCCGCGGTGGCCGGCGACGAAGACGGCTTCGTCGACCTGCCTCACGATCCGCCCTCGCGCGACATCGGCACCTCGATGCCCGTGCGCCTTCAGGAAGGCCAGGCGGCGGGCGGACTTCAGGTCTTCGGCCACCATCTCGGCGCACATCTGCTGCGCCGTGATCTCGGGCACCCAGCCGAGCTTCTGCTTCGCCTTGGTCGGGTCGCCGAGCAGCGTCTCGACCTCGGCGGGCCGGAAGTAGCGCGGGTCGACGGCCACGATGCAGTCGCCCGGCCGCAGCGCCGGCGCCCTGTCGCCCTCGATGGCGACGACGATCGCCCGCTCCTGCACGCCCTGGCCCTCGAAGCGCAGCGTGAGGCCGAGCTCGGCGGCCGACCATCGGATGAACTCGCGCACCGAGTACTGCAGCCCGGTGGCGATGACGAAGTCTTCGGGCTGGTCCTGCTGCAGCATCATCCACTGCATGCGCACGTAATCTTTCGCGTGGCCCCAGTCGCGCAGCGCGTCGAGGTTGCCGAGGTACAGGCACTTCTCCAGCCCCTGCGCGATGTTGGCCAGCCCGCGCGTGATCTTGCGCGTGACGAAGGTCTCGCCGCGACGCGGGCTCTCGTGGTTGAACAGGATGCCGTTGCAGGCGTAGAGGCCGTACGCCTCGCGGTAATTGACGGTGATCCAGTAGGCGTAGAGCTTGGCCACGGCGTAGGGGCTGCGCGGATAGAAGGGCGTGGTCTCCTTCTGCGGGATCTCCTGCACCAGGCCGTAGAGCTCGCTCGGTGGACGCCTGGTAGAAGCGGGTCTTGCGCTCCAGGCCGAGGAAGCGGATGGCCTCGAGCAGGCGCAGCGTGCCGAGCGCATCGACGTCTGCCGTGTATTCCGGGGCCTCGAAGCTCACCGCCACGTGCGACTGCGCGCCGAGGTTGTAGACCTCGTCGGGCTGCACCTGCTGCAGGATGCGCGTGAGGTTGGAGCTGTCGGTGAGGTCGCCGTAGTGCAGCACGAAGTGCTGGTGCTCGACGTGCGGATCCTCGTAGATGTGGTCGACCCGCTGCGTGTTGAACAGGGAGGCGCGCCGCTTGATGCCGTGGACTTCGTAGCCCTTGGCCAGCAGCAGTTCGGCGAGGTAGGAGCCATCCTGGCCCGTCACGCCGGTGATGAGTGCTTTTTTCATGCTGGGGAGGCGATTCGTGCGCAATACCGGAGTCTATCGAGGCGACGATGCCGGGCCGGCGGCCTGGCGGTATTCCGGCACGATGGTGGACAGGCACTGGCGCACGGCGTCGTCGCCCCCGGGGTGCCGATGTGCGCTGCCCCAGTCGAGCAGCGGCTGCACTGCCTCGGCGGACTGCTCCAGGCGCGCCACCCGCAGGCGCTCGAAGCGCGTGGGCAGCGTCGAATCCTTGTCGGCCAGCAGTTCCTCGTAGAGCTTCTCGCCCGGCCGCAGGCCGCTGAAGTGGATGTCGATGCGGTTGTCGGTGAACCCCGCCAGCCGGATCAACTGCCGGGCGAGGTCGACGATGCGCACCGGCTCGCCCATGTCGAGCACCAGCACCTGCCCGGTCTCGCCGATCGCGGCGGCCTGCAGCACGAGCCGCGCGGCCTCGGGAATCGTCATGAAGTACCGGATGATGTCCGGGTGCGTCACGGTCACGGGCCCGCCCTTGGCGATCTGCTCCTTGAACTTGGGGATCACGCTGCCGCTGGAGCCCAGCACGTTGCCGAAGCGCACGGCCATGAACTTCGTGGCCCGATGCTTCGTCGCGAGCGCGGAGACCACCCTCTCGGCGGCGCGCTTGGTCGCGCCCATGACGTTGGTCGGGTTCACCGCCTTGTCGGTGCTGATCAGCACGAAGCGCTCCACCGCGTGCTCGGCGGCGGCCAGCGCGGCGTGGTAGGTGCCGAGCGTGTTGTTGCGCAGCGCGGCCCACGCGTTGTCGTCCTCCATCAGCGGGACGTGCTTGTACGCGGCGGCATGGAACACCACCTGGGGCGACCAGCGCGAAAACGTGGCCCGCAGGTGCTCGAGGTCCTTCACGTCGCCGATCAGCTTGACGAGCGGCACGCCGGGGAAGCGCTCCTCCAGTTCCTGCTCGATGGTGTAGAGGTTGAACTCGCTCAGCTCGTAGAGCACGAGGCGCGCGGGGCCGTAGCGCGCCACCTGCCGGCACAGCTCGCTGCCGATGCTGCCGCCCGCGCCGGTGATGAGCACCGTCTTGCCGGCCAGCGTCTCGGCGATGCCCGCCTCGTCGAGCACCACCGGGTCGCGGCCGAGCAGGTCCTCCGGCTCGATCTCGCGGATGCGGTCGGCATCGGTGCGGCCGTCGTGCATCTCGTCGGACGACGGCACCGTGAGCACCGGCAGCCCCGAGCGGCCGGCGAGCTCCAGCGCACGACGGCGCTGCGGGCCGCTGGCCGAGGGCAGCGCGACGATGACGTGCGTCGCGGCCCCGAGCACGGCGCGGTCCTGCACGGCGTCCAGCGGGCCGAGCACCGGCACGCCGGCGATGCGCGCGCCCTGCTTGCCGCGGTCGTCGTCGAGCAGGGCGAGCACGATCCAGCCCTGGTGGTGGATGCCGGCGAGCAGGCGCTTGGCAGCCTCGCCGGCGCCAAGAATCACCGCGCGCCGGATCTCCGACTCGCCCCCGGTGATGCGCTCGCGGGCGTGCTCGTAGAGCATGCGGTAGCCCAGGCGCACGAGGCACACGCCCATCAGCGTGACGATGGGATGCAGCGCGAGCACGGCGCGCGGCACGGCCCCCAGCCGCATCATCAGCACGCCGGCGGCCGAGACGCCTCCCGCCAGCAGGACGGCCCATGCGAGCCGCTTGACTTCGCCGAAGCCGGAGAAGCGCCAGATGCCCTGCGGCACCCGGAAGAAGGCGAAGGCCGCCAGGTACAGGCCGACGACGCACACCATCACGACCTCGTCGTACGGCGCGCGGGCCGTGAACCAGCGCTCGTAGCCGAGGCGGAACAGGTAGGTGAGGTTCCAGCACACCGCCACGACGACGCCGTCGATGGCGAGCGAGAGCGGCTCGCGATGCGGGCGCAGGCGCGCGAGGAAGTGGTCGAGGCGGTGCCAGAAGCTGGGCAGGGTCATGGCGGTGGCGTGGGAACCGGCGGCGCCTTCGGCGGGCGGAGCAGGATGCGCAGCGTACGCGCGATCACGCGCAGGTCGGTCGCGAAGGTCGCGCGGCCGGCGTAGTCGGCTGCGCGGCGCAGCTTGAGCGGCAGGATGACCTCCACGTACTCGCGCTCGGGATCGGCCGCGCGGGCGAGCTGCTCGCCCTCGTCCATGAACTCGAGCGACGACGGGTCGGTGATGCCCGGCCGCACCGACAGCACCCGCTCGCGCAGGTCGGCCGGATACATCGCCACGTAGCGCGGCACTTCCGGGCGCGGGCCGACGAGGCTCATGTCGCCCCGCAGCACGTCGATCAGCTGCGGCATCTCGTCCAGCCTGTGCCGGCGCAGCACCGCGCCGACGCGCGTGATGCGCGCATCGGCGCCCACGGTGAGCAGCGGGCCGCGCTGCGCGGCGTCGTGCGCCATGGTGCGGAACTTGTGGATGCGGAACGGCCGGCCGTGGCGGCCCACGCGCTCCTGACGGAACAGCACCGGCCCGGGCGTATCGAGCCGGATCGCCAGCGCGATCACCAGCAGCAGCGGCGCGAGCACGACCAGCGACACGGCCGCGCCGAGCAGGTCGAACAGGCGCTTGGCCACGGCCGGCGACGCGCCGCTCAACGGCCGAGCGCGCGCCGCACGGCGCCGATCACGCGCTGCACGTCGTCGTCGGTCATGCGCGTGTACAGCGGCAGGCTGAGCATGCGCTCGTAGGCGTGCTGGCTGTGCGGGAACTGCGCCGGCGACAGCGCGTAGCGGTCGCGCCAGTACGGGTGCAGGTGCAGCGGGATGTAGTGCACGCTGCAGCCGATGCCCTGCTCGAACAGGCGCTCCACGAAGCGGTCGCGCGCGATGCCCGCGTCGTCGGCCAGGCGCACCGCGTAGAGGTGCCAGGCGTGCAGGTCCGCGCCCGGGGGCCGCGGCGGCGTGGCGAGCGGGAGGCCGGCGAAGCCGGCATCGTAGGCCGCGGCGATGCGCTCGCGGCGCTGCTGGAACTCGCGTGCGCGCCGCAGCTGGTGCAGGCCAAGGGCGGCGGCGATGTCGGTGAGGTTGTACTTGAAGCCCGGCGCGACGATCTCGTAGTACCAGCTCGGCACCTCGGCGGTGAAGCGGTCGAACGCGTCGCGGCTCATGCCGTGCAGCCGCATCACGCGCGCGCGCTGCGCCAGCTTGGCGTCGCGCGTGACGAGCATGCCGCCCTCGCCGGTGGTGATCGTCTTGTTGGCGTAGAAGCTGAACACCGCGGCGTCGCTGCGCAAGCGTGCCGACGAGCGCGCCGCCGCAGGTCGCGGGCAGCGCATGGGCCGCGTCTTCCACCACCTTCAGCCCGTGGCGGTCGGCCAGCGCGAGCAGCGCCGGCATGTCGGCCGCGAGGCCGGCGTAGTGCACCGGCACGATGGCCTTCGTGCGCGGCGTGATCGCGGCCTCGACGGCGCGCGGGTCGATGTTCAGCGTCGCCGGATCGATGTCGACCAGCCGCACGTCGGCGCCCAGGTAGCGCGCGACCTCGGCGGTGGCGGTGAAGGTGTGGGTGGTGGTGATGACCTCGTCGCCCGGGCCGATGCCCAGCGCCTCGAGCGCCAGGTGCAGGCCGGCGGTGGCGGAGTTCACCGCGACGCTCTCGATCGACGGGTCGCCGAGGAAGCCGGTGAAGTCCTGCTCGAAGCGCCGCGCCTTCGGGCCGGTGGTGATCCAGCCGGATTTCAGCGTGTCGACGACCTCGGCGATCTCCGCGTCGCCGATCTCGGGCAGCGCGAAGGGCAGGAAGGGTTCGGCGGCGGGCATCGTCGTTCCTCAGGCCAGCGTGACCAGATGCCTTCGCTGAGCGCTCGGCACGATCGAAGTCGTGATGCCACGGTCGAAGGTGACGAAACGGCCTCGTCGTTGCACGGCCAGCGCCAGCAAGTAGGCGTCGGTGACCTGCCGCGGCCCGAGGACGCGGGTCCACTCCAGGCGGCCAGGGTCGACGACGCTGAAGTCGTCGGCCCAGAAGGCGTGACTCGCGTCGGCAACCGCCTCGCTCAGTCGCGAAGCGACCTGCGCCGCCGGCACGCTGTTGGGGTAGGCCGGTTGCGACAGGATACGAATGCAGCCGTTCTGCGTGATCGGGCACGATGCCCAACCGCCGCCGATGTTGTCCTGGAGCCATCGCGCAGCCAGACGGTGATGGAGATGGCCACTGTCCAGCAGGGCAATCAGCACATTGACGTCGAGCAATGCACGCATCGTCAGACGCCCTCTGCGTCGCGCAACCGGTCGACTTGCTCGTTGTTGCTGACAACACCTTCGCGCGCCGGAAACGGCCTGAAGCCGCCGGCGATACGTGCCGGGCCTTTGCGATCAGGGGCAGGAGCAGTGCCGGTCAGCGATTGCCGCAGCAACCGGGAAATGATCTGCCCTGCAGTGCTTCGCTCTCGTCGCGCAAGTTCCTTGGCCGCGGCGATGAGGTCGTCGTCAATATCGAGTGTCGTACGCACGATGGATGATCTGATGCAGTGATGCGGAGATTCTATCCGTATCAGGCGATCAGGGCTTCGCAAGCCAGCAAAGGACGTGCGTTCGCAGCATGGGCAAGGCATTGAACCAGCCGTAGAGCGCCGGATGCACCCGCGTGACAGCGCGCGCAAGCGGCGGCGCCAGCGTCACGCGATGGGCTTGCACGGCAGCTTGGGGGAACAGCGCGCGCACTCTGGAGAGCAGGCATGCCGCGCACGTCGGGGTTGCGTGGGTTGTCCATGGTGAAGTCGTACCAGAGCACGCCGCCACCGGGCTTCACCCAGCGCCACATGGCGGCCGCCAGTCGCGCCTGCGTTGCATCGTCGAGCAGCGACGAGAACACAGTGAACTGCAGCACCAGGTCCTGGCTGCCCGGCTCGATTGCGGCGGCAACCGCGTCGCCCGCCACGAGCCGCACCGCCGCGGGCAGCACGCCTCGCGCATGCGCGAGCCGCTCGGGCAGTAGCTCGACACCGGCCAGGTGCTCGGGCATGAAGCCGAAGCGCAGCAATTCGAGCAGATTGCCGCCCGCTCCGCAGCCCACTTCCACCGCCCGCCGGGCGCCGAGGTCGTGCCAGCCCAGCTTGGCAAAGAGGCGCAGCGTCGCGCGCTGGCGCTCCTGCAGCGCGCACCACACGTCGGGCCGCAGGATGCCGTGGCGGGGGTCGCCCAGGGCCACGCTCACCGGGCGGCCTCCACCGCGTCGAGGAAGCGCTGCGCGAGCATGGGGTAGGCATGGTGCGCCAGCACGTAGGCGCGGCCGCGCGCTCCCATTTGCCGGCGCTCCTGCGCGCCGAGCGCGGCGAGCCGGCGCAGGCCGGCGGCCACCGCGCCGGCGGACTCGGGCGCCACCGTCAGGCCGCAGCGGGCCTCGGCCACAGGATCGTTGCCGGCCTCGACGGAGTGCAGCACCGCGCAGCCGGCCATCATGTAGTCCATGAGCTTGTTCGGCGCGATGCCGAAGCGGTAGATGGGCACGCGCCGCCAGCCGATGTAGGCGATGTCGAGCGCGGCGAGCAGCGCCGGCACCTGCGCCTTGGGCACCGGCGGCAGCAGCGCCACGCGGTCGAGCCGCTCGTCGGCGATGCGGCGCGCCAGCCGCGCGCGGTCGTGGCCGTCGCCGACGAGCACGAACGCCAACGGCTCGGCGCGCAGCATCGCGGCGGCATCGAGCAGCGTGTCGAGCGCGTTCGGCGGCCCCATCGAGCCGGCGTAGCCGACGATTGCGCGCCCGCCGGCGGCGTCGAGCGCGGCGCGCACGTCGTCGCGCAGCGGCTGCGGCGCCCGGGCCCAGTCGGCGGGGGAGATGCCGTTGGGCACGATAGCGAGCCGGGCAAGGTCGAGGCCGCGCGCGGCCATGTGCTCGTGCACGCAGGGCAGCATCGACACCACGACATCGGCGTCACGATAGGCCGCACGCTCGGCCGCGCCGCAGAGCAGCGCGAAGGGGTGCCACGGCGACATGCCGGACAGCTCGATCGGCGACAGCGGCCACAGGTCGTGCACCTCGTGCACCAGCACCGCGCCCGGCGCGTCGGGCGATGCGGCGCGCCACCCAGACGTCCATCGGATAGGTGCTGGATGCGATGACGACGTCCGGCCGCGACTCGGCCAGCAGGCGGTCGGTGTCGCGCCACGCCTGGCGCAGGAATGCGGCGATGTTGCGCGCGCGGCCGACGCCGTTGCCCTCGTACGGCGGCGTGCGGTACCAGCGGTAGGCGATGCCGTCGAGCGTCTCGTCGCCGGCGTGGCGGCTGGCGCGCGCGCACGTGCGAGTGATCCGCGGCGAGGATGCGCACCGCGTGGCCCGCGCGCACCCACTCGCGGGCCAGGTAGTACGGCCGGTACTCCATGCCGAGTGCCGGCGAGCCCGCGTAGTGATCGATGTAGAGGATGTCCATCGGCCGCGCCTTCGAGCCGAGTTCCGCCAGACGGGCGAGGAAGCGCTCCACGCTGGGAATCCACATCGCGTGCTCGCCCACCCAGGCTCGGTTGGCGGCCGCGATGTCGTCGGCGCGGGCCGCCAGGCTAGCGAGCGCATCGATCGCCGGCGTGGCGCCGGGCGGCGATCAGCAGCCCGTTGCGCCCGTGCTCGCACCAGCTCCCGGTTGGCCGGCAGGTCGGACAGCAGCGGGATGCAGCCGTGCCCCATCGCCTCGAGCACCGACACCGAGACCGAATCGCTGAGCGGCAGGCTCAGGTACCAGCAGGCGCGGCCGTATTCCTGCGCCTGCGCGGCGGCGTCGAGCCGGCCGGCGAAGCGCACGCGTTCGCCGAGCGGCGCGGCCTGCCGCTCCAGCGCCGCGCGCAGCGAGCCGTCGTTGGCCACCACGAGCCGCGCGTCGGGCCACTCGCGCGCGATCGCGGCGAACGTGGCCAGCACGCGATCGGGCGCGTAGATCGGCTCCAGCGCCGCGGTTGGCGAAGAACAGGCGGTCGTCCTTGGTCGGCGCCGGGCGCCGGCAGGGCCTCGAGGCCGAACGGGAACGTCATGACCTCGCGCGCGCCGAGCTCCCGCATGCGCGCGGCCATGTGCGCGGAGTCGCTCGTGGCGAGCGTGCAGGCGGCGCAGGACGCGCCGCGTGAGCCAGCGCAGCGCGAGGCTGCGCTCGGGCGCCACGAGGATGTCCGAGCCCCACGCCGAGCCGACGAGCCGGCCCGGCGCGCCCAGCAGCGCCCGGGCACAGCCATGCCAGCGTGCCGTGCGACGTGAGGTAGTGGGCGTGGATCCAGTCGGGCCGCACGCGGCGCAGCCAGCTCGCGACCCGCGGCAGCGTCTTCAGCAAGCCGGCATTTCCGCCTTCGAACGCCGGCCGCGTGCCGAGCGCCAGCCGGCGCTGCGGCGGCACCGCGAAACCCGTCGGCGAATAGCCGCGGCTCGATACCGCGTACAGCTCGACCCGGCGGCTCGAGCGCGCGCGCCCATTTCGCCAGGTGCGGGCTCTCGCCGTCGCCGATCAGCACGAGCCTCATGCCGGATCGTCGGGGCCGGCCCACTGCGCGCGCAGGGCGCGCAGCTTCGGGGTGGCGCTCGATCAGCCGTGCATCGGCGCGCCGCGTGTCGCCGACCAGGCGCGCGGGGTCGGCCGTCGAGCACCGCGAAGTCGGGATGGTCGCCACGGACGACGCTGCCGGCGCACACCAGCGTGCCGCGGCCGAGCCGCGTGCCGGCCTCGATCAGCGCATGGGGGCCGATGAAGCTGTAGGCACCGATCTCCACCGCCCCGCCGATCCACCCTGGCCGCTCGCCCGGCCAGCGCGACGTACTCGCGCCCGAGCAGCCGCATCGAGCGGTGCGAGCTGTGGGTGACGATGCTCACGTGGCTCGTGATCTGCACGCCCTCGTGCAGCGTGACGCCGCCGCTGGCCTCGATGAGCACGAACGGACCCACGTAGACGTGGTCGTGCAGCACCAGCCGCTCCTCGTGCTCGAGGCAGGCCGACGGCGAGATGCGCGTGTTCGGCAGCCAGCGCCCCTGCGAGCGCTCGCCGAACACGCGTGCGAAACGCCAGCGCCCGCACGAGGCGCCGACGCAGCCGGTTGAACCACGCCCTCACGCCGCGGCCTCCAGCGGCCAAGTGGCCAGGCGATGGAAATACCAGCCGAAGAAGAGCGCCATCGCGATCGAGACGCACCACCCCGCCGCCGGCAGGCCGCCGAGCCCGAGCCCGAGCGCGAGCGCGCCGACGAAGAGCGCATGGCCCGCGAGCGAGACGCGCAGCGCCCAGCCCTGGGCGCCCCACGCCATGGTGGCGACGGCCAGCGGCGACGCGACGAAGTGCACGCCGATGTACAGCGCGAGCGCGCGCGCGAGGTCGCCGGCCTCGCGCCAGCCGGCGCCGAACGCCGCTTCGAATAGCCCCGGCCCGGCGGCCCAGCAGCAGGAGCACGAACGGCGCTGCGATGGCGCCGAGCACCGTCATCACGCGGCGCACGTCGGCGCGCCCCTGCCCGCGGGCCGACTGGCCGAGCGACGGATACAGCGCCTGCGACACCGCGCCGCCGACCAGCGTGGCCGGCGCCTTGAGGTAGCGCAGCGCCAGGCCCCAGAACCCCGCCGCCGCGGCGCCGTACATGGCGGCGATCAGCGCCACCGCGATCGTGTCCTGCAGTGCTGCCGCGAACGCGTGCGGCGTGTTGAGCAGCGGAAATTCGCGATGTGCGCGCGCCGCGGCCGCCCATCGCGCCCGCGAGACCCCGAAAGCCCGCAGCGGCACGCGCAGCAGCGCCGCCGCGGCGAACGCGGCGACGACGGGCGCCGCCACGAGCCCCGCCACCCCGGCCTGCGCGACGCCCGCGCCCGCCTGCAGCAGCGCGCCGCCGCCGTGCTGCACGACGCGGCTCGCCGCCAGCGAGCCGGAATCGCCGCGCCCGCGTGGCCGCGAGCGTGGCGAGCGACGCGAGCCCGAGCGCCGCCACCGCAGGGCCGAGCCAAAGCGGCCAGCTCGCGCCGACGGACACCGCCCACGCCGCCGAAGCCAGCGTGGCCAGCACCGTCGTCGCGGCCAGCAGCCGCAGGCACACGGCCGCCAGTGCGCGCGCCTCGTCGTCGCTGCGGGCCAGCGGCAGCGCGAATTCGTAGCGCGCGCAGGCCACCACGGCGACGTTGGCGGCCACCGCCGCGAACAGGTGATAGGCGCCGAACTCCGCCGGCGCGTACAGGCGCGTGAGCAGCGGCCCGAGCAGCAGCGGCAGCCCCTGCGCCAGCGCGCCGCCGGCGAGCAGGGTGAGCGTGGCGCGCAGCAGCGTCACGGGCGCCCGAACGCACGCACGACCCGGTCCTGGTCGGCCTCGGACAGGTCGGCGCTCATGGGCAGGCTCAGCACGCGCTGCGCGACCGCCTCGCTCACCGGGCACGGGCGCGGCGGCGCGTACGCGGCATACGCCGGCTGGTGGTGCAGCGGCCGCGGGTAGTGCACGGCCGTCGGGATGCCGGCGTCGCGCAGCGCCGCCTGGACGGCGGGGCGGTCGTCCACCAGCACGGTGTACTGGGCCCACACGCACTCGCGCCCCGGGCGCACCGCGAGCGTCGTGACACCGGGCAGGCCGGCCAGCAGCCGGTGATAGCGCGCCCCCAGCTCGCGCCGCCGCTGCAGCTCCCACTCGAAGCGGTCGAGCTTCGCCAGCACCACCGCGCACTGCAGCGTGTCCATGCGCCCGCCGACGCCGAGCCGCGTGTGCATGTAGCGCGCGCTCTGCCCGTGCACGCGGATCTCGCGCGCGGCCTGGGCGATGGCGTCGTCGTCGGTGAAGAGCGCGCCGCCGTCGCCGTAGCAGCCGAGCGGCTTGCTCGGAAAGAAGCTCGTGCAGCCGATGGCGCTCAGGGCGCACGAGCGGCGGCCGTCGAGCGTGGCGCCGAAGCTCTGCGCCGCGTCCTCGATCACCGGCAGCCCGAACCGCGTTCAGCGCCGGCCATGTCAGCGGGCTGCCCGTACAGGCTCACCGGCAGTATGGCGCGTGTGCGCGGCCCGATGGCGGCGCTCGACGAGCGCCGCGTCGAGGTTGCAGGTGTCCGGCTCCACGTCCACGAACACCGGCACGCCGCCGGCGAGCACGATGGCCTCGGCGGTGGCGGCGAAGCTGAACGGCGTGGTCACGACCTCGTCGCCCGGCCGCAGCCCCAGCGCCATCAGGGCGATCAGCAGCGCCTCGGTGCCGCTGGCCACGGTGATGCAGTGGCGCGCCTGCGTGTAGCGCGGCCAGCGCGCTCTTCCAGCTCCCGCACCTCCGGCCCCAGGATGTACTGCCCGTGGTCGAGCACGCGCTGGATGCGCGCGTCGATCGCCGGCTTGAGCGCCGCGTACTGCGCCTTCAAGTCGATGAACGGCAGCGTGTCCACTACGGCGCGCCCCCGAGCAGCTCGCACACGTTCCCGTGCAGCCGGTAGCGCTCCCCGGTGGCCGGGCAGGTCGCCTCGCGCTCTGCGCCGGCGTCCATCACGGCCGGCAGGTCCAGCCGCTCGCCGTGGCGGCTCATCCAGCCGATGCGCCGCGCCGGCACGCCGACGACGAGCGCGAAGTCGGGCACGTCGCGCCGTCACCACCGCGCCGGCGCCGACGAAGGCCCAGCGGCCGATCGTCGCGCCGCACACCACGGTGCAGTTGGCGCCCAGCGTCGCGCCGCGGCGCACGAGCGTGGGCTTGTAGTCGTGCTTGCGCGGCACCGCGGCGCGCGGGTTCTGCACGTTGGTGAACACCATGCTCGGCCCGCAGAACACGTCGTCCTCCAGCGTCACGGCGTCGTAGACCGAGACGTTGTTCTGGATGCGCACGTTGTCGCCGATGACCACGCCGCTCGCCACGAACACGTTCTGTCCGAGCGAGCAGCGCTCGCCGATGCGCGCCCCCGACGACACGTGCGCGAAGTGCCAGACCTTGGTGCCGTCGCCGATGCTGCGCGCCGTCATCGACGATCGCCGACTCGTGCTTCCACGCAGCGCCATCTCAGAACACCAGCGGCAGGCCGACGCGCATGCCGTCGCGAGCGCTGCGGTACGCCGCGATGATCACCTCCAGCGAGCGCAGGCCCTCGTAGCCGTCGACCTCGCGCACGGGCCGTGCCGCGCAGCGTGTCGATGACGTTGCGTAGTACAGCGGGTGGCCCAGGCCGTAGACCGACGGCGGCGCATAGTTGGCCGCGCGCACATCGTCGTCTTCGCGGCTGCGGCTCGGCGAACTCCCAGTGATCGATGCGGTTCACCGCCACGCCGCCGATGCGCACCGTGCCGCGCTCGCCGAGCACCGTGATGCTGCCTTCGAAGTTGCTTCCGTGGGTCAGCATGGTGACGTTGATCGATGCCAGCGCCGCCCGAGCGCAGGCGCAGCGACATCACGCCGGTGTCCTCGGCCTCGATGTCGCGCGCCAGCGTGGCGGTGTAGGCGTGCACGTTGTCCACCGGGCCCACGAGCCAGTCGACCATGTCGACGTAATGGCTCGCCTGGTTCATGAACGCGCCACCGTCGAGGTCCCAGCGTCCGCGCCACGGCGCATCGTCGTAGTAGCTTTGCGGGCGGGTCCAGAACACGTTCACGTTCACCATGAAGATGCGGCCGAAGCGACGCGCATCGACCGCGCGCTTTCAGCAACTGCATCGTCGGGTTCAGGCGGTTCTGCTTGACGACGAAGAGCTTGACACCGGCGTCGCGGCAGGCACGCACCATCGCCATGCCCTCGTCGAACTTCGTCGCCATCGGCTTCTCGCACAGCACGTGGCGGCCTGCCCGGGCGCATGTGATCGCGTGCAGGGGATGCAACCCGCTCGGCGTGGCCAGCACGACGATGTCTGCACCGCTGCCCGCGAGCAGCGCCTCGATCGACCCGAACCCCGGCACCCCGGTGGCCTGCGTCGCGCGGGCCAGCGCCGAGGGATTCGGTGTCGCACACCGCGACGAGTTCCGCGCGTTGGCGGTGTTCCTCGAGTGCTGCGAAATGGCTGCGCGAGATGCGGCCGCAACCGACGAGCGCGAAGCGCAGGCGAGCCTGTGCAGACGTCACAGGCGCCACACCGTCACCCCCGCGGCCTCGAGCGCCGCCTTCGGCAGGATGCCCTTGACGTCTGCAACCACCGGACGCTCGCCGCGCAAGACCGGGCGCAACGCAGGCGCCTGCAGCACGCGATAGGCACTGTGCGAGACCGCGACGACCAGCGCATCCACCGGGTGGGCGGCGTCGATGGAGCCCAGTGCCAGCCCATGCTCGCGTTGCACATCCTCGGCATGTGCCAGCGGGTCGGACAGCACCACGTCGACCCCGTGGTCGCGCAGTTCGTGAACGATGTCGGCCGCTTTCGAATTCCGGACGTCGGGGCAGTTCTCCTTGAAGGTGATGCCCATCACGCCTACCCGGGAGCGCGCCACGTCGATCCCGCGCTGGAGCATCAGCTTCACGAGGCTGCGCGCCACGAAGCGGCCCATGTTGTCGTTGATGCGCCGTCCGGCGAGGATCACCTGCGGGATGTAGCCCAGGCGCTCCGCCTGGTACGTGAGGTAGTACGGGTCGACGCCGATGCAGTGGCCGCCCACCAGGCCGGGCTTGAACGGCATGAAGTTCCACTTCGAGCCCGCCGCCTCGAGCACCTCGTGGGTGTCGATGCCCATGCGCTTGAACAGCACCGCGAGCTCGTTCATGAGCGCGATGTTCAGGTCGCGCTGCGTGTTCTCGATCACCTTGGCCGCCTCGGCCACCTTGATCGACGCGGCCCGATGCACGCCGGCTTCCACCACCGCCTCGTAGACGCGCGCGACCTCGTCGAGCGTGGCGGCATCGCACGCCGAGACGATCTTGCGAATGCGCGTGAAGGTGTGCTTGCGGTCCCCGGGGTTGATGCGCTCCGGGCTGTAGCCCACGAAAAAGTCGCGCCCGTGCACGAGGCCGCTTGCCGCCTCCAGCGCCGGGATGCACGCCTCTTCGGTGGCCCCGGGATACACCGTGGACTCGAACACGACGATCGCGCCCGGCTTCAGCGCGCCGCCGACGGTGCGCGACGCCGCCAGCAGCGGCCGCAGGTCCGGCATGTTGGCGTCGTCGACAGGCGTCGGCACGGCGACGATGAAGAAGTCGCATTCGCGCAGGCGCGAGGGGTCGTCCGTGAATGCGAGGCGCGAGTTGGCGAGCGCCTCCGGCGCCACTTCGTGCGTCCTGTCGATGCCCTCTCGCAGCTGCGCGATGCGGCGCGTGTCGATGTCGAAGCCGACGACGCTGAAGCAGCGGGCGAACGCCGCGGCCACGGGCAGTCCCACGTATCCGAGGCCGACGACGGCGATTGTTCGTTCCATTCAAGCCGGGCTGCGAAAGTCAAAATTGTAAGGTCGAGTCAGTACAGGGCTGCCTCGGCCAGCAGCGGTGCGCACGCGTCTCGCGCCGCCATGCGTGGGGCCGCGCCCATTGCCCGCGGCCAGGAAATGGCCAGCGCCGGATCGTCCCAGCGCACCGCCCGCTCGAACTCCGGCGCATACAGGTCGGTCGCCTTGTAGACCACCTCGGTGCCCTCCTCGAGCGCGAGGAACCCATGCGCGAAGCCGGGCGGGATCCACATCTGCAGGCGGTTGTCCGCGCTGAGGTCCATGCCCGCCCAGCGGCCGAAGGTGGGCGAGGCGCGGCGCAGATCGACCGCCACGTCCCAGGCCGCGCCGCGCACGACCCGCAGCAGGCGGCCCTGCGCCCGGGGCGGCAGCTGGTAGTGCAGCCCGCGCAGCACGCCGGCCTTCGAGCGCGAGTGGTTGTCCTGCACGAATGCGCCCGGTGCCGCCAGCCCGAGCGCCTGCAGCCCGTCGCGGAAGCGCGGCTCGTGGAAGCTCTCGTAGAACCAGCCGCGCTCGTCGCTGTGCAGGATGGGCTCGACGATCACGACGTCCGGGAGGGCCGTCGGGGTGAGTTTCATCGCCGCTGCACGCGATCGGCCAGGAGCTTCATCAGGTATTCGCCGTAGCCGCTCTTCACCAGCGGCGCGGCGAGCGCCTCGACCTGCGCGGCATCGATCCAGCCGTTGCGCCACGCGATCTCCTCCAGGCAGGCCACCTTCAGCCCCTGCCGCTTCTCGAGCGTGGCGATGAACTGGCCGGCTTCCAGCAGGCTGTCGTGCGTGCCGGTGTCCAGCCAGGCGTAGCCGCGCCCGAGGATCTCCACGCTGAGCCGGCCCGAGCGCAGGTAGGCGGCGTTCACGTCGGTGATCTCGAGTTCGCCTCGCGCGCTCGGGCGCAAGGCGGCGGCGATGTCGCAGACCTGCTCGTCGTAGAAGTACAGCCCGGTGATGGCGTAGCTGCTGCGCGGCGCCTGCGGCTTCTCCTCGAGGCTCAGGGCGCGCAGGTCGTCGTCGAACTCCACCACGCCGTAGCGCTCGGGGTCGTGCACGTGGTAGGCGAACACCGTCGCCCCTTCGGCGCGCGTGGCGGCGCGCCTCAGCAGCGTCTGGAAATCGTGCCCGTGGAAGACGTTGTCGCCGAGCACCAGGGCGCTCGGATGGCCGCCGACGAACGAGCGGCCGAGCACGAAAGCCTGCGCCAGGCCGTCGGGGCTCGGCTGCACGCAGTAGCGGATGTCCAGCCCCCAGCGGTGGCCGTCGCCCAGCAGCGCCTCGAAGCGCGGCGTGTCCGCCGGCGTGCTGATCACGAGGATGTCGCGGATGCCGGCCAGCATCAGCGTGGACAGCGGGTAGTACACCATCGGCTTGTCGTACACCGGCAGCAGCTGCTTGCTCAAGGAGAGCGTGGCCGGGTGCAGCCGGGTGCCGGAGCCGCCCGCGAGGATGATGCCTTTGCGTTGCATGGGGGCCATTGTCACGCGAACGGTCACGCGAACGCCTCGGCCAGCATGCGAGCCACGCCCTGCTGCCACGGCGGCAGCACGAGATCAAAGCACGCCTGCAGCTTGCGGGTGTCGAGCCGTGAGTTCAACGGCCGCTGCGCCGCCGACGGCCAGGCGTTGCTGGGCACGGGGTCCAGCACCTGCACGCGCACCGGCAGCCCGTGCGCGCGGGCCCACTCCACGACGAAGCATGCATAGCCGTGCCGGCTCGTCTCGCCGGCGGCGGCCACGTGGTAGGTGCCCGCCAGGTTCGGCCGGTTCATCGACATGCGCAATGCGTGCGCCGTCACGTCGGCGATCAGCTCCGCGCCGGTCGGCGCGCCGACCTGGTCGGCCACCACCGGCAGCCGATCGTGCTCGCCGGCCAGCTTCACCATCGTGCGCGCGAAGTTGCCGCCACGCGCCCCGTACACCCAGCTCGTGCGCAGGATCAGGTGCGGGCAGCCGCTGGCCCGGATGCGCGCCTCGCCGTCGAGCTTGGTGCGGCCGTAGACCGACAGCGGCGCGGTCGCCGCCGTCTCGTCGCGCGGCTCGCTGCCCGAGCCGTCGAACACGTAGTCGGTGCCGTAGTGCACCAGCCAGGCCCCGATCGCCGCGGCCTCGCGGGCGAGCACCCCGGGCGCCTCGGCGTTGAGCAACCGGGCGCGCGCCGGTTCAGCCTCGGCGCGGTCGACCGCCGTGTGCGCCGCGGCGTTCACGATCGCGTCCGGCCGCACGTCGCGCACCACGCCGGCCAGCGACTCCGGTTCGGCGAAGTCGGCGTCGCCGGCCTCCAGCGCAACCAGCTCGCCGAGCACCGCCAGCGACCTCTGCAGTTCCCAGCCGACCTGCCCGCCCCTGCCGAACAGCAGCAGCCTCATCGCGCCGCGTAGTTCGCCTGCACCCACTCCCGATAGGCGCCGCTCTGCACGTCGGCCACCCACTCCGGATGGTCGAGGTACCAGCGCACGGTCTTGCGGATGCCGGTGTCGAACGTCTCCGCCGGGCGCCAGCCGAGCTCGCTCTCGATCTTGCGGGCGTCGATGGCGTAGCGGCGGTCGTGGCCCGGCCGGTCCTTCACGAAGGTGACGAGCCGCCGGTAGGAGCCTTCGGGCGCCGGACGCAGCTCGTCCAGCAGATCGCACACCGTGTGCACGATGTCGATGTTGGCCTGCTCGTTCCAGCCGCCCACGTTGTACGTCTCCCCGGGGCGGCCCCGCTCGAGCACCGTGCGGATCGCGCTCGTGTGGTCCCCCACGTAGAGCCAGTCGCGCACGTTCAGCCCGTCGCCGTACACCGGCAGCGGCCGGCCGGCCAGCGCGTTGACGATCATCAGCGGGATGAGCTTCTCCGGGAAGTGGAACGGCCCGTAGTTGTTGCTGCAGTTCGACGTGAGCACCGGCAGCCCGTAGGTGTGGTGCCACGCCCGCACGAGGTGGTCGCTCGCCGCCTTGCTGGCCGCGTAGGGGCTGTTCGGCTCGTACGCATGGCTTTCCGTGAACGCCGGCGCGCCGGGCGCCAGGCTGCCGTAGACCTCGTCGGTGCTCACGTGGTGGAAGCGGAAGGCCGCCTGCGCGCCGGCCTCCAGGCCGCTCCAGTGCGCGCGCGCCGCCTCCAGCAGGGCGAACGTGCCTTCGACGTTGGTGCGCATGAAGGCGGCCGGCCCGTGGATGCTGCGGTCCACATGGCTCTCGGCAGCGAAATGCACGATGGCGCGCGGCCGGTGGGCTTCGAGCAGGCCCCGCACCAGCGCACCGTCGCAGATGTCGCCGCGCACGAACACGTGCCGCAGGTCGCCGCCCAGCGACGCCAGGTTGCGCAGGTTGCCCGCGTACGTCAGCGCGTCGAGGTTCACCACCGGCTCGTCGCTCGCGGCCAGCCAGTCGAGCACGAAGTTGCTGCCGATGAAGCCGGCGCCGCCGGTCACGAGGATCGTCATGGATGAGGCCTGGGTTTGCGGCCAGCAGTATGCCTCCCAGGGCCCCACCTAAAATGCGCGACTCCCTTGCTCCGAGCCTCGCATGGACGCCGACGACAACGCCCTGATCAACGAGCGCCGCGAAAAGCTCGCCGCGCTGCGCCGCGCCGGCGTGGCCTTTCCCAACGACTTCAAGCCCACGCATCACGCTGCCGACCTGCAGCGCGCGCACGGGCCGCAGGGCGCCGAGGAGCTCGAGGCGCAGGCCATCGAGGTCGCCGTGGCCGGGCGGCTCATGCTCAAGCGGGTGATGGGCAAGGCCTGCTTCGGCACCCTGCAGGACCAGTCCGGCCGCATCCAGATCTACGTCACGCTCGACAACGTCGGCGCCGAAGCCCTCGCCGCCTTCAAGCACTGGGACCTCGGCGACATCGTGGCCTGCGTCGGCACGCTCTTCCGCACGAAGGCCGGCGAGCTCTCGGTGAAGGCGCGCACGGTGCGCCTGCTCACGAAGAGCCTGCGCCCGCTGCCCGACAAGTTCCACGGCATGACCGACCAGGAGCAGAAGTACCGCCAGCGCTACGTCGATCTCGTCACCGACGAGCAGGCGCGCGCCCGCTTCGTGGCGCGCAGCAAGGCGGTCAGCTCGATCCGCAACTACATGGTCGAGCACGGCTTCCTCGAGGTCGAGACGCCGATGCTGCACCCCATCCCCGGCGGCGCGAACGCACGCCCGTTCGCCACCCACCACAACGCGCTCGACCAGCAGATGTTCCTGCGCATCGCGCCCGAGCTCTACCTGAAGCGGCTGCTGGTGGGCGGCTTCGAGCGCGTGTTCGAGATCAACCGCAACTTCCGCAACGAAGGCATCTCGGTGCGCCACAACCCCGAGTTCACGATGCTGGAGTTCTACGCCGCCTACTGGAACTACCACGACGTGATGGGCTACACCGAGTCCGTCATCCGCCACGCCGCGCGCGCCGCCGCGGGCAAGGCCCACCTGTCCTACCAGGGCCGCGACGTCGACCTCGAAAGCCCCTTCCGCCGCCTCTCGATCCGCGACGCCATCGTGCAGCACGTGCCGCAGATCGGCGCCGAAGCGATCGACGATGCCGACGCGCTGCGCGCCGAGCTGAAGCAGCTCGGCCGCGAGGCGCCCGCGCATTGGGCCCTGGCGCAGCTCCAGTTCGGCGTGTTCGAGGAGCTCGTCGAGACGCACCTCTGGGAGCCCACCTTCATCGTCGACCACCCGGTGGAAGTGAGCCCGCTGGCCCGCGCCTCCGATGCCGACCCCTCGCGCACCGAGCGCTTCGAGCTCTACATCACCGGCCGCGAGATCGCCAACGGCTTCTCCGAGCTGAACGACGCCGAAGACCAGGCGGCACGGTTCCACGCGCAGGTCGCGAACAAGGGCGCCGGCGACGAGGAGGCCATGCACTACGACGCCGACTTCATCCGCGCGCTGGAGGTCGGCATGCCGCCGGCCGGCGGCTGCGGCATCGGCATCGACCGCCTCGTGATGCTGGTCACCGACGCGCCCAGCATCCGCGACGTCATCCTCTTTCCGGCGCTGCGCCGCGAAGGATAGGAGTCGGCGCGGCCGACCCCTATCCCTCCGGGATGATCGTTTTGCTCCCCCCAGCCCCCTCCGAGAGGCGGGCTCCAGTTCGAAAGACGATTCCGGCCATTCGGCCGGAGCCCCTCGCGCCAACAACTTCGCGCTTCTTTACGTTGCCGGCGGCCCGGGTGGTCAACGAGGGGGCGTCTCTGTCCGATAACAAGGACATCCCCCACTCCAGCGACACGCAACCGGACATGGACGTCGTCGACCACCCCGTCTTCTCCCGCCTCACCGCGGCCGAGCACAGCGCCTTCGAGCGCCACACCGTCCTGCACGAGCTCGACCGCCGGGCCGATGCATGCCCGAAGTCCCTCGCCAACAAGGTTCACACGCTCGTCGAGCGCGGTGTCCCCTATTTCGCGCCCAGCGATCGTCACTACCGCGCGTGGGCGGCCCAAGTGGCGGAACTCTGGCAGCGCATGGAAACGGCGCAGGCCCCTACCGCTGCTTGAACTGGGGCTTGCGCTTGGCCAGGAAGGCAGACATGCCTTCCTTCTGGTCTTCGGTGGCGAACATCGCGTGGAAGATCCGGCGCTCGAACCCCACCCCCTCGGAGAGCGGCATCTCGTAGGCGCGGTTCACGCATTCCTTCGCGAGCTCCATGCTCGGCCCGCTCATTGCGCAGATCACGGCCGCCGCTTCGAGCGCCTCGTCCATCAGGCGCGCGAGCGGCACCACGCGCGAGACGAGCCCCGAGCGCTCGGCCTCGGCCGCCTCCATCATGCGGCCGGTGAGCACCATGTCCATCGCCTTGCTCTTGCCCACGGCGCGCGGCAGGCGCTGGGTGCCGCCGGCGCCCGGCACGATCCCGAGCTTGATCTCGGGTTGGCCGAACTTCGCGTTGTCGGCCGCGATGACGAAGTCGCACATCATGGCCACCTCGCAGCCGCCGCCGAGCGCGAACCCGGCCACCGCGGCGATCACCGGCTTGCGCACCTGGCGGATGGTCTCCCAGTTGCGCGAGATGAGCCCCTCGCGAACCACCTGCGCGAAGCCGAGCTGAGCGACCGCGGAGATGTCGGCCCCGGCCGCGAAGGCCTTCTCGCTGCCGGTCAGCACGATGCAGCCGATGCCTTGGTCGGCATCGAAGGCGAGCAGCGCGCGGCCGAGCTCGTCCATCAGCGTATCGTTCAGCGCATTGAGCTGCTGCGGGCGGTTCAGCGTGATCACGCCGACCTTGCGCGGCCCGTCGCCTTTCACGGCGGTCAGTAAGGTTTGGTAGGTGTCCATGGAGCATCCCCGCACGGCTTATCGCCCGATTCGAGCCACTATACGTGGCGGAAAGCACGCTGCACCCCCGCCACCCGGGGCATTCCGCCTCCACACGCGCGCGAGCCCGCTGTAAGCTTCGCGCGCATTCCACCTCTCCGACGTCGCATGGGCACCATCTATTGCAAGACTGCCGAGGGTCAGGCAGAAATCGAGACCCGTGTCCGCAAGCTCAGCCCGCGCCTGCGCTCCGCGCTCATCATTGTCGACGGCAAGCGCACCGACGAAGATCTGGGCAAGCTGCTGCCGCAACAGGCCGACGAAACGCTGCAGGCACTGCTCCAGCAGGGTCTCATCGAGGCCATGCAGACGGCGCCCCAGCGCCCCGCGGCTCGGTCTGCGAGTGGTCCGGCGCCGGCGCCTCCCGCATCGGCAACCCCTGCCGCGGAGGCGCCAGTGCGCGATTTCGCCACCTTGCGGCGCGAAGCGGTACGTGCCGTGAACGAGCTGCTCGGCCCGATGGGCGAGATGGTGGCGCTGAAGCTGGAGCAGGCCAAGAATCCCGAAGACCTGCGCAACGCGCTGGAGAAGGCCGTCACGGTGATCGGCAACGCGCGCGGCGGGGCCGCCGCGGTCCAGTTCGCGCGCCGGTTCATCGAGACGCCGGAGGGCTAGACGCGGGCGCTGCCTGCAGCGGCAAGCTGCGCAGGCCGAGGTCGACATAGGTCTGCGCGTCCTGGTGGATGCGGATGCGCACCGGGAGGTACTGCAGCGCCGGCGCCACCCACACCTGGGCCGTCAGGTCGTTGCCGGGCCGCGGGTCGGCGCGCGGCACGAGGTGGAACGTGTCCAGGGGGCCCACCGGCGTCTCCAGGCGCTCCTCCCCGACGACATCGAACACGATCCGCTTCAAGCGCCGCGGCAATGCCAGCGGCAGCTCGATGGCCTGGCCGACGCGCAGCTGCTGCGGCCGCGTCATGAACATCCACGTGAGCTGCACGAACTGGCTCGCCGTGTCCTGCACGCCGGGCGGCGCGGCCACGCGCGTGCCGCCGGCCAGCACCACCCGGCCCGGCTCGAAGTGCATGGTCAGGCGCCGCGGCTCGAGCCAGCCCACGCGTGTCTCCTCGTCGTAGCGCCGCGGCTGCAGCCCCTCGTCCGACAGCTCGCCGTCGCTCGTCATGCGGCGCGAGAACAGCAGTGCGGCGGAGACGTCGAGATGCACCTGGTAGCGCGAGCCCGCGCGTACCCACTCGACCCGCGCCGTGCCTTCGAGGTCGCCGCGGTAATAGCCGCGCAGCAGGTAGCTCATCCGCGTGGAGGGCGGCCACTCGAAGGGCGACGCGCCCGAGGCCGCCTGCGCCACCGCGGGTGCCGGCGGTGCCGTCGGGTCGGCCGATGGCGCGGACGAGGCCGGTGCGTCCGGCGGCGGGACATCCGCGACCGAGGCTTCGGCGACCGGCGCCGCATCGTCCGGTTCGCCAGGGCGCGCAGGCTCAGCGGGGGGAGGATCCGGCATGTGTCGATCCGCGAGCGCCGGCGTGGCCGGCTCGGACGCGGCCTTCGCCGGCGCCGAGGCCGGCCTCGCCGCGGGCGCGGTCGCCTTCGCCCGCTTCACGCGGATTGGCGGCGCCGGCGGCGGTGGCGGCGAGGTGGGGGCCATCTCCCGCACGAACGCCACCTCGATGCGCACCGGCATCTCGGCCTGCGGATCGGCCCACCGGGCCCGGTGGCGGGCCAGCTCCTGCGTGGCCAGCAGGTGCAGGAGGCTCACCGCCACCACCAGCGCGCCCCCCGCGGCCGCGCGGCGGCGCGACCGGGCCATCAGCCGAGCAGCCATCCTCGCCGGAGTGCAAGCGCGGCCTTCGGCGCGTTCGCGTCCTCGGCGAGCGAGAACGTCGGCGCCGCGGGGCGCGCCGGCGGCTCGACGCGCCGCGTGAGCACGCGCTGATCACGCACGAGCAGCAGCTCGAAAGCGGCGCCCGGTGCCACCCACGCGAGCGCGTCATCGAGCCGGCGGATGCGCCAGCCATCCACCGCGAGCAACTCGTCGCCGGCGAAGACGCCGGCCGCCTCCGCCGCGCTGCCGCGCAGCACCGAGCGCACCTGGACGCCCGAGACCGGCCCCTCGGACAGGCGCATGCCCAGTGCCGCCTGCCACGGCGCCGGTTCCTCGCGCACGACGATGCCGGCCGTGGCCAGCAGCGGTGCGACGGGCAGCTCGCCGGTGCCGTGCACCCATGCCTGCAGCTCGCCGTGCAAGGACCGGCCCGCCACCGCCTCGAACACGCGCTCGACGGCCGCGGCGTCGATCGGCCCGCCACCGCTGTCCGACCACAGCTGGCGCATCACGTCGTCGAGCGAGCCGCGGCCCTCGGCCCGCAGCGTGAGGTCGAGCGCCAGCGCCACGAGGGATCCCTTCACGTAGTAGCTCACTGTCGCGTTGGGCGTGTTCTCGTCCGCACGGTAGTACTTCACCCACGCGTCGAAGCTGGCCTGCGCCACGCTCTGCAGCTCGCGCCCGGGCGTGCCGGCCACGCCGGTGAGCGCCTTCCCGAGCAGCTTGAGGTAGCGCGCCTCGTCGATCAGTCCGGCGCGCACGAGCAGCAGGTCGTCGTAGTACGACGTGAAGCCCTCGAAGAACCACAGCAGGTCGGTGTAGTTCTCGCGCGCGTAGTCGTAGGCCGTGAATTCCGCAGGCCGCAGCCGCTTCACGTTCCAGGTGTGGAAATATTCGTGGCTGATGAGGCCCATCAACGTCACGTACCCGTCGGGCGTGCCGTTCATGCCCGTGCGAGGCAGCTCGCGGCGAGAGGCGATCAGCGCGGTGCTGGCGCGGTGCTCGAGCCCGCCGAAGCCGTCTTCCACCGCGTTGAGCAGGAACACGTAGCGCTCGTACGGCGGCTTGCGCCGGCCATGCCAGAAGCGGATCTGCGTCTCGCAGATGCGCTTGGCATCGGCGAGCAGCCGGTCGCCGTCGAAGTTCGGCAGCGCGCCGGCCACGATGAGCTCGTGCGGCACGCCGCAGGCGCTGAACGCTCCGCGCCAGAACGAGCCGAGCTCCACGGGGTGGTCGACGAGCTCGTCGTAGTTTGCCGCCTGCCAGCTCCGCTCGCCGGGCGGCGCGGCGGCCGTGGCGACGTCCCAGCCCCTCGGCAGCGTACCGATCTGCACGCGATGCGCATCGGTTTCCTGCCCCTCCACCCGCAGGAACAGGCTGGTGCCGTTGAAGAACCCGCGCTGCGCGCCGAGGAAAGCGGTGCGCACCGACGTGTCGAAGGCGTAGACGTCGTAGGTCACGACGAGCGGGGCGCCGCGTTCGCAAGCGACCTGCCAGGTGGTCTTGTCGATCTGCTCCAGCTCGCGTGGGCGCCCGAACTGTCGCGCCTGCAGGCGCGACAGGTGGCGGCCGAACTCGCGCACCATGTAGCTGCCCGGGATCCAGACCGGCAACGACAGCCGCTGCACCGGCGCGGGGGCCGGCACGCGCAGGGTCACACGGAACAGGTGGGCGTTCGGGTCGGCGACGTCGACGCGGTACGCGATGGCCACGTTTCAGGACTTCGGCGTGGCCTGCGCGAGCTGTTTCTCGATCTCGGGCAAGGAGGCGGCGCCGGGAATCCGCGTGCCGTCCTGAAACACGAGCGCGGGCGTGCCGTTGACGCGATGCTTGCGCCCGAAAGCGATGTTGCGCTCGATCGCTGAGGCGTCGCAGTTCCCCATGTGGCGCGGCGGCGGCTTGCCGTCCACCATCCAGGCGCGCCACACGGACTGCCCGTCCTTGGCGCACCAGATATCCTTCGACTTCGCATCGGAATCCGGTCCAAGCACCGGGTAGAGGAGCGTGTAGATCGTCACGTCCTTCAGATTGACGAGCTCGCGCTCCAGCTTCTTGCAATAGCCGCAGTTCGGATCACCGAAGACCACCAATTTGCGCGCTCCGCTGCCCTGCTTCATGACGAGCGCGTCCTTCAGCGGCAGATCGGCGAACGTGATTGCAGTGAGCTTTTGCAGCCGCTGTTCGGTGATGTCGGTGCGCGATCGCGTATCGATCAAATTGCCGTCGATCAGGTGGTCGCCATTATCGTCGGTGTAAAAGATGTCGATGGCCGACGCGCACCTCGTACAGGCCGGGCACCGGCGTCTTGCTCACCTCGTCGATCTTGGGTAACTCTTTGCAGGCGCTGAGGCAGGTTCTTGCGGATCTCGGCCTCGCCGGCCTGCGCGGCGGTGGCCGCGAGCAGCCCGGCGAGCGCGAGCGATGCGAAAGTGTGGGAAGTCACGACGGTTCCTTCAGGTGTCGAGCGCACGGGCGGCAAGCCAGCGCTTGACCGGGGGCAGCAGGTTCACGAGACCCAGGCCGCGGTTGCGAAGTTCCCGCACGGCCGGCGCATCGTGTGCAAAAAGGTGCAGCAGGCCGTCGGTCACGCGCGCCATCGCGAAGGTGGGCAGCTCGCGGGCGCGGGCATAGCGGCGCAGCAGCTTCTCGTCGCCCACGCCACGCCAACGCTCCCGCCCGCGCAGCGCGCGGGCGAGCGCCGCGACGTCGGCCAGGCCGAGGTTCAGGCCCTGCCCGGCCAGCGGATGCACGACGTGCGCGCAGTCGCCCAGCAGCACCCAGCCCGGGCCGCACACCGGATCGGCCTGCGCGAGCATCAGCGGCCATGCCGCCCGCTCGCTGCCGAGCGTGAGTGCTCCGGCAGCGCCGCCGGTGGCCTGCGCGAGCGCCGCTTCGAAGCCGGCGGCATCGAGCGCGAGCAGCGCATCGGCCCGCGCCTCCGGCAGCGACCAGACCAGCGCGTACGAGCGCTCGGCCTGCGGGCGGTCGAACGGCAGCAGCGCGAGCACGTCGGGCGAGCGAAACCATTGCCGGGCGACGCCGGCGTGCGGCCGGTCGGACACGAGCCGGGCGGCGATCGCGCGTTGCCCGTAGTGCTGGGGCGTGAAGCGCACACCCAGGCGGTCACGCGCGGCCGAGGCCTTGCCCTCGCACAACGCCATCAGCGGCGCATCCACCGCCGTTTCGCTGCGCTGCACATGGGGCGCGAAACGCACCGCATGGTCGAGCGCCTGCTGCAGCGCCCCCGCGTCGACGATCCAGGCCAGCGCATCCACGCCCTGCGCCCAGCTCGAGAAGCGCAGCGTGCTGCGGTGCGCATCGCCCTCGATGTTCATGTCGTGCACCGCCGTGACGGCATCGCCCGGCATCGCGTCCCAGACCTTCAGCTCCATCAGCAGCTCGGTGGAGGCGCGGTTCAGCGCATAAGCCCGTACGTCCGACGCCATCGGCGGCGACGCCGTCGCCTGGAGCACCACCTTCAGCCCCTGGCGCGCGAGCGCGAGCGCCAGGCTTGCGCCGACGATCCCGGCCCCGCGCACGCACACGTCGATCTGCTCTTTCGGGCCCATCGGGCGATTGTAGGCAGAGGCTGGCAGGGGGCCCGGCGACTATCGGACCGCGGGAGGCGGCCGACTAAAATCGCCCCCTTCGCCCCGAAAAGACCTCCATGAGCCTCAAGTGCGGCATCGTCGGCCTGCCCAACGTCGGCAAGTCGACCCTCTTCAACGCCCTGACCAAGGCCGGCATCGCGGCCGAGAACTACCCGTTCTGCACCATCGAGCCCAACGTCGGCATCGTGGAGCTGCCCGACCTGCGCCTGGCGGTGCTGGCCGGGCTGGTCAAGCCGGAGCGGGTGGTGCCGGCGATCGTCGAGTTCGTCGACATCGCCGGCCTCGTCGCCGGCGCCTCCAAGGGCGAAGGCCTCGGCAACCAGTTCCTCTCCCACATCCGCGAGACCGACGCGATCGTCAACGTCGTCCGCTGCTTCGACGATCCGAACGTGATCCACGTCGCCGGGAAGGTCGATCCGGTCGCCGACATCGAGGTGATCCAGACCGAGCTGTGCCTGGCCGACCTGGCCACCGTCGAGAAGGGCCTGGTGCGCTACACGAAGGTAGCCAAGGCCGGCGGCGACAAGGAGGCGCAGCGCCTGGTCGACGTGCTTCGCAAGTGCGAGGCCGCGCTCGATGCCGCCCGGCCGGTGCGCACGATCGACTTCAGCAAGGAGGAGCTCGTGGTGCTGCGGCCGCTGTGCCTCGTCACCGCCAAGCCGGCCATGTTCGTCGCCAACGTCGCCGAGGACGGCTTCGAGAACAACGCCTATCTCGACCGCCTGCGCGAGTACGCCGACAAGCAGGGGGCGCCCGTGGTCGCCATCAGCGCCAAGGTGGAGTCCGAGCTCGCCGACATGGACGACGACGACCGCACGCTGTTCCTGGCCGAGATGGGCCAGGATGAACCTGGCCTGAACCGGCTCATCCGCGCGGCGTTCAAGCTGCTCGGGCTGCAGACCTACTTCACCGCCGGCGTGAAGGAGGTGCGCGCCTGGACGATCCACGTCGGCGACACCGCGCCGCAGGCCGCCGGCGTCATCCACACCGATTTCGAGCGAGGCTTCATCCGCGCGCAGACCATCGCCTACGACGACTTCGTCAAGTGCGGCGGCGAGCAAGGCGCGAAGGACGCCGGCAAGATGCGTTCGGAAGGCAAGGAGTACGTCGTCCGTGACGGCGACGTCATGAACTTCCTGTTCAACGTGTGACGCGCCGGCGAATCCCGTTTGGGGTTAGCCTTGAGCGCCGTGCCGCCCGCCTCCGTGAACCGCGCCGCCGCGCCGCCTCGCCTGCCGCCCTGGATCGCCACCGCGCTGGCCTATGCCGCGATCGGGGCCGTGGCTCTGTGGCTCGCCATCCCTCCCGGCTACGCCTCGCCGCTGTACCCGTCGGCCGGCATCGCCCTGGCGTGCACGCTGGTCTACGGCAAGCGCGTGCTGCCCGGCGTCTTCCTGGGTTCCTTCGCCGTCAATGCGCTGGCCGCGGTGCGCGGCCCGGCGGAATGGACCGACCTGCTCCTGCTGCCCGCTGCCATCGGCATCGGCGCGGCGCTGCAGGCATGGGCGGCGGCGGCGCTCGTGCGCCGCTGGGTCGCCGAGCCTAACGACCGCGCCGGTGAACTGCGGCTCACCGAGCCGCGCGAAGTGGCCCGTTTCTTCGTGCTGGGTGCGCCCGTGGCCTGCGTGTGAGCGCGTCGATCGCCACCCTGGCGCTCGCGCGTTCCGGCGCCGTCCCCGACGATGCGGTGCCGTTCACCTGGTGGACCTGGTGGGCCGGCGACACGCTCGGCACGCTCATCGGCGCGCCCATCGTGCTCACGCTGATCGGCCTGCCGCGGGCCGATTGGCGCCACCGCCGTATCACCGTCGGCCTGTCGCTGCTGCTCGTCACCGCGCTGCTCGCGACGGCCATCGCCCAGGTGGCGCGCTGGGACGAGCAGCGTGCGCGCAGCATGTTCGCCCGCGACGCAGAAACCGCGGCCGACCGCCTGGCCGCCGAGCTTCGCGAGCCGCTGCTGGCGCTCGAGGCGTTGCGCAGCGCCTTCCTCGCCTCCGAGCACGTCACGCGCGACGAATTCCGCCGCGCGAGCGCCGCCTGGCTGGCGCAGCTGCCTCATCTGCTGGCGGTCGGGTACTCCATGCGCGTGCCGCATGCGGAGATCCCGGCTTTCGAGGCCGACGTGCGCGCCGAGAGCCGCCGGCCTGAATTCCGCGTCTTCGACCGGCGCGACGGCGGCGGCCCCGCGGCGCCCTCCCGCGCCGATGCCGACCCGGTCGTCGTGCGCTACATCGAGCCGCTGGATCGCAACGCCGGTGCGCTCGGCGTCAACGCGCAGTCGATCCCGGCCGCGCGCGGCGCGATCCTGGCCGCCGCGCGCAGCGGCCGCCCCGCCGCCAGCGCCGCCTTCCGCCTCACGCAGGACGTCGGCGACCAGACCGGCGTCGTCGTCTACCAGGCGCTGTACCGCGGCACGCCGGCCACCGACGCCCAGCGCGAGGCGGCGATGACCGGCGTGGTCTTCGCCACGTTGCGCACCGAGGAGGCCGCGCAGGCCCTGATGGCCACCGCCCCGGCCTACCTCGACTGGTGCCTCGTGGACACCGAGCCGAAGGCGACCCGCCCGCGGCTGGCCGGCACGCGCGGCTGCGAGGACGGACCCTCCGAGGCCGCGTTCCGGCATCGCCGGGCGATCGACTTCGCCGGCCGCCCCTGGGCGGTGGAACTGTCGGCGCTGCCCGCCGCCGTCCCCGACCAGCGGCACTGGAACGCCTGGCTGTTCTCGCTCGTCGGCCTCGCGGCCACCGCCATGCTCGGCGCGCTGCTGCTCACGGTGACGGGCCGCACGCGGCGGATCGAAGTGGCCGTCGCCGACCGCACGGCCGACCTGGAGCGCGAGGTGGGCGAGCGCAAGCGCACCGAGAGCGCCCTGCGCGAGAGCGAGCAGCGGGTGCGCAACATCATCGACAACGTGCCGATCGGCGTGCTCGAGACCGACCTCGACGGACGCATCAAGCAGGCGAACCCCAAGCTGCGCGAGATGGTCGGCTACACCGGCGCCGATCTCGCGACCATGACGTCGATGAACCTGACACACCCCGACGACCGGGCGGCCGATGCCGAGCAGCTCGCCAGGCTCGTCGAGGGCCATACCGCCATCGCGCGGCGCCAGAAGCGCTACCAGTCGCGCGACGGCTCCGTCGTGTGGGTGCTGGCCGTCACCACCGTGCTGCGGGACCCCGCCGGGCGGCCGCAGCGCCTCGTGGGCGTGGTCGAAGACATTACCGAGCACCTGCGGCTGCAGGAGGCGGAGCGTGCCCGCGAACGTGCCGAGGCGGCCAATCGCGCGAAGAGCGAGTTCGTCTCCCGCATGAGCCACGAGCTGCGCACCCCGCTCAACGCCATGCTCGGCTTCGCGCAACTGCTCGATCTCGATCGCCAGCCGCCGCTGGCCGCAGCACCAGACCGAGTGGACGGCGCAGATCCAGCACGCGGGCTGGCATCTGCTGCACATGATCGACGACACGCTCGACCTCTCGCGCATCGAGTCGGGCGCCATCAAGCTCGTGCTGGCGCCGATCGACCTCGGCGGCATCGTCCGTGCCACGCGCTCCCTGCTGGAGCAGGCGGCACAGCGGCGCCGCGTCAGCGTCACCGAGCAGCTCGATCCCGAAGCGAGCGCCGTGGTCGGCGACGAGACGCGGGTCAAGCAGATCCTCACCAACCTGCTGTCCAACGCCATCAAGTACAACGTGGAGGGCGGCCGCGTGCACGTCGGCAGCGGCGGTCGACGCGAACACGGTGGAGATCGAGGTCAGCGACACCGGCCTCGGCATGACGCCCGAGCAGCTCGGCGAGCTGTTCCAGCCCTTCAACCGGCTCGGGCGCGAACAGACCGGCGAGGAAGGCACCGGCATCGGGCTCGTCATCAGCCAGCGCCTGTCCGAGCTGATGGGCGGCACGCTGCGGGCGCGCAGCATCTCCGGCGAAGGGTCCAGCTTCCTGCTGCGGCTGCCGCGCGCCGACGCCCCCGCCGGCCGTCGCCTGGACGACGAAGACGCCCGGCTGGAGCCGACCTACCGCCAGCGCGTGGTGCACTACATCGAGGACAACGAGACCAACGCGGAGGTGATGCGCGGCATCCTTCTGCAGCGCCCCCAGGTCAAGCTCGACGTCTCCGCCACGGGGCTCGACGGCCTCGCCGCCATCCGCCAGCACCCGCCCAGCCTGGTGCTGCTGGACATGCACCTGCCCGATATCGACGGCCTCGAGCTGCTGCGCCACCTCAAGCGCGACGACGTGACGGCCGACATCCCGGTGATCGTGGTGTCGGCCGACGCCTCGCTCGGCCGGATCGAGGAGGCCGTGACGCTCGGTGCCGTGGGCTACCTCACGAAGCCGGTCAACGTGGCGCAGATCCTCGCGTGCTCGACCAGCAGCTGGAGCGGCTGGAAACCCGGTTTGGCTGAATGAGTGAGCACCGACTCATCTCCCATAGGCGCTGTTTCGAAGGGGGCACCTGCATAAGCACTCTGCCTCGTTCGAGTGCTAATATGCGTGGAACCTCCTCAGCCCCTGACGATCAGAACGCTCCATGAGCACGCCATCCCAAACCGCCGTTGCCCTTCGCGATCCGTGGGCGCTGGTGCCGCCGGTCGGCAACCTCGACGCCTACATCACCGCGGTCAATCGCATCCCGCTGCTCACCGCCGAGGAAGAGTCGGAGCTGGGCCGCCGCCTGCGCGAGCAGGGAGACCTCGAGGCCGCCGGCCGCCTCGTGCTGTCGCACCTGCGCCTCGTGGTGTCGGTGGCGCGCCAGTACCTGGGCTACGGGCTGCCCCATGGCGACCTGATCCAGGAAGGCAACGTCGGCCTGATGAAGGCCGTCAAGCGCTTCGATCCGGGCCAGGGCGTGCGCCTCGTGAGCTACGCGCTGCACTGGATCAAGGCCGAGATCCACGAGTACATCCTGCGCAACTGGCGCATGGTGAAGGTGGCCACCACCAAGGCCCAGCGCAAGCTGTTCTTCAATCTGCGCTCGATGAAGCAGGGGTTCAAGGGCGAGGCCGGCGACGGCGACACGCACCGCGCCACGCTCTCGCCCAGCGAGGTCGACGTGGTCGCGCGCCAGCTCAACGTCAAGCCCGAGGAAGTGCTCGAGATGGAAACCCGCATGTCGGGCGGCGACGTGGCCCTCGAGCCGCAGACCGACGACGGCGAGGAGTCCTACGCGCCCATCGCCTACCTGGCCGACGAGGGCTCCGAGCCCACCCGCGTGCTGGAGTCGCGCCGCCGTGACAGCCTCGCCAGCGACGGCATCGTCCGCGCGCTCGATGTGCTGGACGACCGCAGCCGCCGCATCGTCGAGGAGCGCTGGCTCAACGTGAACGACGACGGCTCCGGTGGCAAGACGCTGCACGAGCTGGCCGCCGACTACGGCGTCAGCGCGGAGCGCATCCGCCAGATCGAAGTGGCCGCGATGAAGAAGATGCGCAAGGCCCTGGCGGAAGCCTAGAGGTCGTAGACCCCTAGGCGCTTGCTGGGTCGGCCAGCAGCACCTTGAGGTCGTCGGCCAGGCGCCTTCGGGCCGCTGCCGTAGCGCGTGTACACGCGCACGCGGCCTTGCGGATCGAACAGGAACGACGCCGCGGTGTGATCCAACGTGTAGCTGCCTTCGGTCTTGCCCGGCACTTTCGCGAAGAACACCTTGAACTCCTTCGCCGCCGCCCGCGTCTGCTCGGGCGTGCCGCGCAACGCCACGAAACTCGGGTGGAAGGCCGACACGTAGGTTCTTCAGCACCTCGGGCGTGTCGCGCTCCGGATCCAGCGTCACGAACACGCCCTGCACACGATCGCCGTCCGCGCCGAGCGACCGCTTCACCTCCGCCAGCTCGATCGAGCGTGGTGGGGCACACGTCCGGGCATTGCACGTAGCCGAAGAACACCAGCGTCGCCTTGCCCTTGAACTCGGCCAGCGAGCGCGGCTTGCCCTCGGCGTCCGGCAGCTCGAGCCGGCGCGCATAGTTCGCGCCCGTGATGTCCACGCCATGGAAGCGCGGCACTGTGCGGTCGGGGCGGCCGCAGCCGGCCACCAGTGCCGCGCCGAGCGCCATCAGCAGGGGCCGGCGCGAGATCGTCATGCGAGCCGGACGATCCATGGCCAGGCGTAGTGGTCCACCAGCAGCGCCGCGAACAGCAGCGACAGGTGGACGATGGAGAACCGGAACGTGCGGCGCGCGAGCGCGTCGCTGTAGCTGCGCCACAGCCGCCAGGCGTAGCCGATGAACATCGCGCCCAGCGCCACGGCCGCCGCCAGGTAGAGGCCGCCGCTCATGCCGTAGACGAACGGCAGCAGCGTGGCGGCGAACAGCACGAGCGTGTAGAGCAGCACCTGGAGCCGGGTGTACTCGCCGCCGTGCGTCACCGGCAGCATCGGCAAGCCGGCGCGGCGGTAATCCTCCGTGCGATAGAGCGCCAGCGCCCAGAAGTGCGGCGGCGTCCACAGGAAGATGATGAGGCACATCATCAGCGCCTCCGGCCCCACCTCGCCGCGCATCGAGGCCCAGCCGAGCACCGGCGGCATCGCGCCCGACGCGCCGCCGATCACGATGTTCTGCGGCGTCAGCGGCTTCAGCAGCACGGTGTACACCACGGCATAGCCGACGAACGTGGCGAACGTGAGCCACATCGTCAGCGGGTTCACGAAGACATACAGCAGCCCGCTGCCGAGCGCGCACAGCACGCCGGAGAACAGCAGCGTCTGGGTGTGCGTGAGCTCGCCCTTGGCCGTCGGGCGCCAGGCCGTGCGCGCCATGCGCGCGTCGATCTTCTCCTCGACGAGGCAGTTGAAGGCCGCCGCAGCCGCAGCGACGAGCCAGATCCCGGCGGTGGCGAACAGCGCGCGCTCGAGGTCGGGCCAGCCGGGCTCGGCCAGCAGCATGCCGATCACCGCGCAGAAGACGATGAGCTGCACCACGCGCGGCTTGGTCAGCGAGTGGTACTGGCGCAGCCGCGAAGGCAGCGAGACGCCGGGGCGAGTGTTCGACAAGGCAGTCATGCGAGCGGCCGATTCTACGAAGCCGGTTCCATCCGCACGCCGGGCGCGGTCTGGGCCACGGGGGCCCGCGCGCGCACCAGCAGCACCGTGAGCACCACCGCCAGGCCCGCCGCGCCCCCGGTGTGCGCGACGGCCGCCGCCAGCGGCCAGCCGAGCACGACGTTGGAGAGGCCGCTGGCCAGCTGCCAGGCGGCCAGCGCGCCGAGCCCGAGCGCGAAGCTGCGCACCCCGGCACGATGCAGCCGCCACGCCAGGGCCCCCAGCGCCGCGAGCACCACGTAGGCCACCAGGCGGTGCATGTAGTGAATGGCGGTCAGCGCCTCGAACGGCAGCCAGTCGCCACCGGCCGTCTCGCCGAGGTTGCGCTGCAGCGTGAAGCCGTGCTGGAAATCCATCGGCGGCCACCAGCCGCCCTGGCAGGTGGGAAAGTCCGTGCAGGCGAGCACCGCATAGTTCGTGCTGACCCAGCCGCCCAGCATGATCTGCACCGCGACGAGCACGGCGGCGATGCGCGTGCCGCCCACGAGCCCGCGCGTCAGCGCGAGCCTGCGCGGCGCGAGCGCCTCGGCCTGCGCCGCCAGCAGCACGAGCAGCGCCATGCCGCCGAGCAGGTGCGCGGTGACGACGGCGGGATAGAGCTTCATCGTCACCGTGAGCGCGCCGAAGGCGCCCTGCACGCACACCCACGCGAGCGTCGCGCCGGCCCACCAGGGCGAAGGCGCCGTGCGGTCGTCCCGCGCCAGCCGCCACGTGACGAGCGCCACCACCGCGATCAGCACGCCCACCGCGCTGGCCAGGTAGCGGTGCAGCATCTCGATCCAGGCCTTGGCGTGCGTCACCGGCCCGGTCGGCAGCGCCCGCTCGGCCGCGGCGATGTGCTCTTGCGCACCGATGGGGCTCGCCTGGCCGTAGCAGCCGGGCCAGTCCGGGCAGCCCAGGCCGGAGTCGGTCAGGCGCGTAAAGGCGCCGAAAAGCACCAGGTCGAACGTGAGGAAGAGCGTGAGCAGCGTCAGCGCGTGCAGCCGCGCGGCGGGAGCGCGGCCGCGATGCCGCAGCCACCACCATGCGAGCGGCCCGAGCGCCAGCACGACGCCGAGCAGCGCGATGCGCGCGATCGGAGCGAGTTGGAAGCCGTCCATCGGTCAGGCCTAACGACCGGCACGGTCCCAGGAGGCCGACGCCCGCAGCAGGCGATCGAGGTCGCGCTCGAGGGCGACCGGGTCGGGGTCGACCGGCGCACGCATCATCCAGCCTCCCATCGGATCCACGATGTAGAGGTGGTCCTCCAGCGCGCTTCCGGGCGCGGGCTGCAGCCAGCGCGCCAGCGCTGCGCGCGGCACGCGAAGAATGCGCGTGGCGGGCGCGGCCTCCAGCGCCGTCTTCGAGCGCCACAGGCGGCGCGCTGTCGTCGACCACGAGCCAGAGCTTGTCGATGCGGTCACGATCGCGCCCGGTCATCTCGCGCAGCTGGCGCTGCAGGTACAGGCGCTTTTCGCAAGCCGCGTCGCAGGCGCCGCCGCCGGCCACCACGAGCAGCCATTGCCCGGCCAGCGAGGAGGCGGGCACTGGCGTGCCGTTGAGTTCGGTCGAGCGGCAAGGGCGGCAGCTCGCGCGCCGGAGCGACCAGCGTGGCGTAGTTCGAGCGCCCTTCCGGGCGGATGACGAAATAGGTGAAGTACGAGGCCACGACCGGCGCGGCGCACACCGCCAGCAGGCCGAGCATCTTCCAGCGGCCGGCTCGCGTGCGCCGGCGTGCGTCGTCGTCCACCGACACCGGCATGGAGTGCACGGCCAGCCGCAGCGGCTCAGCCACGGCGGCGTCGCGGGACGATGAGTTGGAACCAGACATACAGGGCGGTGATGAGCGCGCTCAGCGCGAACCATTGAAAGGCATAGCCGTGGTGGGTGTGCACGTCGAAGGCCGGCACCGGCCATTCGCGGCGCAGTCCGTCGCCCGAATCGTCGAGCTGGAGCACGGACAGCGGGGCGAGCGCAAGCCCGGTCGACTTGCCGAAGGCTTCGAGGTCGAGATTTTGCCGGATGCGCCCGGCGCCGCCGTGCTCGAATTCGTACAACCGGGCAGGCGGCGGGGCGATGCGGCCCTCGAGCGCCGACCGGCGTGGCCGGCGTCGGCACTTCCGGCAGCAGCGTGCGCTGGTTCGGATCCCTCGGCACCCAGCCGCGCTGCACCAGCACGGCGCGGCCCTGCGGCAGAACGAGCGGCGTGACGACGAAGAAGCCCGGCCGCCCCTTCATCTGCCGGTTGTCGAGAAACACGGTGTGCTCCGGGCGCCAGGTGCCTTCCAGGCGCACGCGCCGATGGTGCTGGGGCGCCGCGTCTGCGGCCGTGAGGGCGAGATCGGCGGCTGTGATCGGCGGCATCTCGCCGCGGCTGGCGATGGCATCGCGCAGCGCGATCTTCTGCGCCGCGCGGTCGAGCTGCCAGGCGCCCAGGCGGGCCGTGACGGCAGCGCCGAGCACGGCCGCGACGGTGGCCACGATGAATCGCTGCCGAGGGCTCGGCGCTGTCGATGCCGTCAAGTGCGGCCCGCACGAGGGGCACAATGTGCCCTCATGAGCTGGATCATCGCCGTCGCGCTGCTGGGCATCCTCGCCGCGCTCGCCACGGCGGGGCTGTTCATGCTGCGCCGCGGCCGCGACGACGGCAGAGGGCCAGCAGCGACAAGCGCATGGCACGCGCACTGGCGGCGCGCGTGGCGTTGTCGGTGGCCCTGTTCCTCTTCATCCTGTTCGCCTACTGGATGGGATGGATCACGCCCACCGGGGTGCCCGTCGGGCGTTAGCAGAGCCTCCCGCTGCGGCAGAGGGTGCGCACAGGCCTCTCGTGCACGGTGGCTCAGAACCAGTAGACCACCACGTACAGGCCGAGCCACACCACGTCCACGAAGTGCCAGTACCACGCGGCGCCTTCGAACCCGAAGTGGCGCGTCGCCGTGAAGTGGCCGCGCTGCAGGCGCAGCGTGATGAACAGCAGCATCAGCGCTCCCACGCACACGTGGAAGCCGTGGAAGCCGGTCAGCATGAAGAACGTCGAGCCGTAGATGCCGGAGTTCAGCTTGAGGTTCAGGTCGGAGTAGGCGTGCATGTACTCGTACGCCTGGAAGCCGAGGAAGATCGCGCCGAGGGCCACCGTGATCCACATCCAGAACACCGTCTTCGCGCGATGGCTCGGCCAGCAGCATGTGGTGCGCGATCGTGAGCGTGACGCCCGAGGTCAGCAGCAGCGCCGTGTTGATGGTGGGAATCGGCCACGGCCCCATGGTCGCGAAGGGCTCGACGATGCCGACGGGCGACGCCGTGGCGCCCGGCGCGTCGCTCGGCCACACCGCCTTGAAGTCGGGCCAGAGGATGTTGTGTTGATGTCGCCGAGGTCGGCAGCGTGTAAGATGCGCGACCAGAACAGCGCGCCGAAGAACGCGGCGAAGAACATCACCTCCGAGAAGATGAACCACGCCATGCTCCAGCGGTAGGAGATGTCGATGCGCCGCCCGTACAGGCCGCCCTCGCTTTCGCACACCGCGTCGCTGAACCAGCGGAAGAGAATGAACGCCCACCCAAGCAGGCCGATGCAGCACCGAGTACTTGCCCCAGCCGTGGCCGTTGATCCACTGCGACGCGCCGAGGATCGTGAAGAACAGGCCCGTGGCGGCCAGGGCCGGCCACGCCGACGGCGCGGGCACGAAGTAGTGGGGCGTCGCCCCGTGATGCGTAGTCGCTGCCGACATTTGGCTGTGCTCCTGGAATCCGATCTCTCTTGACCTTCGACGGTCAGCCGGCGACGCCGCTGCCGATGACCCACTTCACCAGCAGCACGAGCCCGAGCACGAACAGCGCGGCGGCAACGATGCCGGCCACGATCACGTGCAGGGGATTGAGCTGGCTCACGTCCTTTTCGTACTCGCTGCCCTTGCGCACGCCGAAGAACGACCACGCGACGGCACGCAAGGTCTGCGCGAACGAGCCCTTGCGGCGCACGGCGTCCTTCAACTCGCCGGTCATGACTTCGGGCCCCGGCCCGGAACCTCGAAGAACGTGTACGACAGCGTGATCGTCGTGACGTCCTTCGGCAGCTTCGGGTCGATCACGAACACCACGGGCCACTGGCGGCGCTCACCCGGCCCGAGCGTGTATTCGTTGAAGCAGAAGCATTCCAGCTTGTTGAAGTGCGCGGTCGCCTGCTTGGGCGCGTAGCTCGGGATCGCCTGCGCAGCCATCGTGCGGCCCTGCTCGTTGGTGAACTCGTACATCACCGTGGCGAGCTCTCCGGGGTGCACCTTCAGCGTGGCCTGCGCCGGCTTGAAGCTCCAGGGGCCGTGCGCGTTGGCATCGAACTCCACCGTGATGGTGCGGCTGGTATCCACCTGCCCGTTCGGCGTGCTGCGGTTGTACGACGTGGCTTCGCGCTCGCTGACCGACAGCACGTTGATGCCCAGCGCCTCGCAGATCGACTCGTAAAGCGGGACCAGCGCATAGCCGAAGGCGAACATCGCCGCGGCCACCACCGCCAGCTTGCCGAGCATGGCGGCGTTGTCGCGCTGCAGTCGGCGGGTGTTCATGCAAAGAGTGCGATCTTGGCCGCGAAACCGAGCGCGAAGACCAGCGCCACCGATGCGAGGATCAGTGCGAGCCGGCGATTCGCCTTGCGCTGCTCGGGCGTCATGGGGCTCGTCGTGCCGTTCAGCCGATGATCCGCGTGGCGGTGCGGTCGAGCTTCGGCGGGTGCTCGAAGGTGTGGAACGGCGCCGGCGAGGGCACTTCCCACTCCAGGCCCTCCGCGCCGTCCCATGGCCGCTGCGGTGCGGGAGCGCCGCGGCCGCGCATCATCGGCACCACGATGGCGACGAAGAAGAACACCTGCGCCAGGCCGAAGACGAAAGCGCTCACCGACGCCAGCATGTTGAAGTCTGCGAACTGCATCGGGTAGTCGGCATAGCGGCGGGGCATGCCGGCCAGGCCGAGGAAGTGCATCGGGAAGAAGGTGACGTTGAACGACACCATCGAGACCCAGAAGTGCACCTTGCCGAGCGTCTCGTTGTACATCACGCCCGTCCACTTCGGCGCCCAGTAGTAGTAGCCGGCGAAGAGCGCGAACAGGGAGCCCGCCACCAGCACGTAATGGAAGTGCGCGATGACGTAGTAGGTGTCCTGGAGCTGGATGTCCACCGGCGCCATCGACAGGATGAGCCCGGTGAAGCCGCCGAGCGTGAACACGAAGATGAAGCCCACGGCCCACAACATCGGCGTCTCGAAGGTCATCGAGCCGCGCCACATGGTGGCCACCCAGTTGAAGATCTTCACGCCCGTGGGCACCGCGATCAGCATGGTCGCGTACATGAAGAAGAGCTGCCCCGTCACCGGCATGCCGGTGGTGAACATGTGGTGCGCCCACACGATGAACGAGAGGATCGCGATCGACGCCGTGGCGTAGACCATCGAGGTGTAGCCGAAGAGGCGCTTGCGCGCGAACGCCGGCACGATGGCGCTCACGATGCCGAACGCCGGCAGGATCATGATGTAGACCTCGGGGTGCCCGAAGAACCAGAAGATATGCTGGTACATCACCGGGTCGCCGCCGCCCGCGGGCTGGAAGAACGTGGTGCCGAAGTGGCGGTCGGTCAGGGTCATCGTGATCGCGCCGGCCAGCACCGGCATCACGGCGATCAGCAGGTAGGCCGTGATGAGCCAGGTCCAGGCGAACAGCGGCATCTTCATGAGCGTCATGCCCGGCGCGCGCATGTTCAGGATGGTCACGATGATGTTGATGGAGCCCATGATGGAGCTCGCGCCCATCAGGTGCATCGCGAAGATGCCGGCGTCCATCGAGGGGCCCATCTGCAGCGTGAGCGGCGCGTACAGCGTCCAGCCGGCGGCCGGGGCGCCGCCCGGCATGAAGAACGACAGCACGAGCATGATCGCGGCGGGAATCAGCAGCCAGAAGCTGAAGTTGTTCATGCGCGCGAAGGCCATGTCGGGCGCGCCGATCTGCAGCGGCAGCATCCAGTTCGCGAAGCCGACGAACGCCGGCATGATCGCGCCGAACACCATGATGAGGCCGTGCATCGTCGTGAACTGGTTGAACAGCTCCGGGTTGACGAACTGCAGGCCCGGCTGGAACAGCTCCAGCCGGATGAACATCGCCAGCAGCCCGCCGATCATCAGCATCGTGAAGCTGAACAGCAGGTACAGCGTGCCGATGTCCTTGTGGTTGGTGGCATAGACCCAGCGCCGCCAGCCGGTGGGGGCGTGGTGCTCGTGGCCGTGGTCGGCCGCATGGCCGGGGTGATCGAGAACAGCACTCATGTCTGACGCTTTCTGGATTACTGGGCGGCGGCCGCTTCGGCCGGCTGGACGATCTGGCCGGTCTTGTTGGACCACGCGTTCTTCGCGAACGTGACCACGGCGGCGATCTCGGTCTCCGAGAGCTTGCCCCGCCATGCGGGCATCGCGCCGCCGCCGGCGCCGTTGTGGACGATCGCGAGTGCCTTGCTCTTGTCGGCATCGCGCACGATGGCCGAGCCGTCGAGCGGCTTGATCGGGCCGGCGCCCTTGCCGTCGGGGCGATGGCACACGGCGCAGTTGGCGTTGTAGACCGCTTCCCCGCGCGCCACCAGCGCAGGCATGTCCCAGGTCTTGCTCGGGTCGTCGGCGGCGGCAGCCATCTCCTTCTTGCGCGCATCCACCCAGGCGGTGTAGTCGGCGCTGCGACAGCACCTTCACGTGGATCGGCATGTAGGCGTGCTCCTTGCCGCACAGCTCGGCGCACTGGCCGTAGTAGTCGCCGACCTTCTCGGCACGGAACCAGGTGTCGCGCACGAAGCCGGGAATGGCGTCCTGCTTGACGCCGAAGGCGGGAACACTCCAGGCGTGGATCACGTCGGCGGCCGTCGTCACGATGCGGACCTTGCGGTCCACCGGCACGACCAGCGGGTTGTCGACCTTCAGCAGGTAGTCGTCCCCCTGCGGCTTGCCGGCGTCGGACATCTCGCGGTGCGAGACGTCCAGGGTGGACACGAAGCCGATGCCCTGGCCTTCGCCGGCGAGGTAGTCGTAGCCCCACTTCCACTGGTAGCCGGTGGCCTTGATGGTGACGTCGGCGTTGGTCGTGTCCTTCATCGCCACCACGACCTTGGTGGCGGGCAGCGCCATGCCGATCACGATCAGGAACGGCACGATCGTCCAGGCGATCTCCACCGTGACGCTCTCGTGGAAATTGGCCGGCCTCGCGTTGCGGGACTTGCGGTGCTTGAACACCGAATAGAACATCACGCCGAATACGGCGACGAAGATCAGCGTGCAGATGACGAGCATGAAGTTGTGGAGCCAGATCTGCTCGGCCGCGATCCGCGTCACGGGCGGATGGAGATCGATCTGGTTCACCGCCGGCCCGCCGGGGAGGTCGTTCACCGCGATCGCGGCGCGGGTGGCGAGTGCCGCACCGAGCACGAGAGCGGCCTTCACGGCCCCCTGAACCGGCGTCAGCCAAAGCGTCTTCTTCGTCTTCATCGTGAGGTGAGTGGTTGGCGGGGGCACATGCCGAATGCGCCGGCGCGACCGGCGGCTGGGTCATGTCGGGCATTCACGGGCTTCAAAGCCCTGCACGCCCATGACCGCAGAGGAAAACCGCGGGATTTTACTGCACGCAGCCAGCATCGCATCAGGAGCCGCTCCTTCCGGTGCGCACCATCGCCCGCATGGCGTCCAGCGACACCTCGGTGCGCTCGGCCACGCGCGCGCGAGGCGCCGGGTTGAAGGCGTGGCCGTAGACGATCTCGAACGTCACGCCGAGCCGGCCGCCCGCGGCCGCGAGGCGCTGCGTGATCGCGTGCTCCAGGCGCCCGCGCCAGCGCGGCGAGCGAAGCCCGGCGTAGCGGCCCGGATGCGTATTGCCGCCGAGCATGTGCAGTTCTTCCAGCAGCGCCCGCGGGCTTTCCCAGGTGAGCGTGAGGTGCTCCTGGTCCATCACGGGATCGGCGAAGCCGGCCTGCACGAGCGCATCGCCGATGTCGTGCATGTCGGTGAACTCCATCGCCGGCGGCGGCCAGCCCGCGGCGTCGTAGAGCGCGCGCAGTTCGGCCAGCGTGTCGGGGCCGAAGCACGAGAACATCAGGAAGCCGTCGATCGCAAGCGCGCTGCCTCCAGCGGGCCATCAGGGCCGGAGGATCGCTGGCGGCGTGGAGCATCATGTTCGCCCACAGCAGCTGCCCCGACGCCGCGGCCACGGCAGCCTCTTCCACGACGACCGTCTCCGCGGCCCGCCCAGCGCCGAGGCGACCACCACGATGCCGCCGTCGCGGCCGCGCTGCGCCGCGCCAATGCAGGCGTGGGCTCCACGACGACGCGACGGGCCTTGGGATAGATCGCTGGCAAGTGCGTCGGCGCTGGCGCCGAGGTGTCCCCACCAGTCGAGCACCGTTGCGGGCGTCGAGCGGATCACCTGCAGCCGCTCGGCCATGCGGCGCGCCACTTCGCCGTGCAGCCAGGGAGGCTGCGGCTGCCCGGCCTGGCGCTGCAGCTGGCGCGCGACCGCGTGCGCATCTGGCAAGGTGGCGACCATGGGGCGGGCAGTATATTGGCCGCGTGCCTGCCCTCGCCTTGCCCAGCCTGTGCGCCGTGTGCCGATCTTGGTCGCGCGGCCGCGTCTGCGGCGCCTGCTTCGAGCGCTTTGCGCCGGCCGTTGTCCGCTGCCCTCGCTGTGCGCTGACCGGCCGCGGCGCGTGCGCACTGCGGCGACTGCGTGCGCGACCCGCCGCCGTTCGATCGCGCCGTGGCCGCCGTCGACTACGCGTTTCCGTGGGATGGCCTCGTGGCGGCGCTGAAGTTTCGCGACGCGCTCGACCTGGCGCCGGCCCTCGCCCGACGCCTGGCCGAAACGGTTCTGCGAAGCGGACAGCCGCGTCGCCGGCGCTGATCGTCCCGATGCCGCTCGGCCCGGCAGCGCCTGCGCGAGCGCGGCTACAACCAGGCCTGGGAGCTGGCGCGGCGCGTGGCTCGCCACCTGCGCCTTCCCGCGGACGCCCGCGTGCTGGCGCGCACGCACGACGCTCCGCGGCAGATGAGCCTGCCACCCGAGCGCCGCGCCATGAACGTGCGCGGCGGCTTCGTTGTCGCGGTGCCTGCGCGGGCACGCCTGCGGGGCCTGCGACGTGGCGCTCGTGGACGACGTGATGACCACCGGCGCGACGGCCCGGGAAGCGGCGCGCACGCTGCTCGAGGCGGGTGCCCGATCGGTGCAGGTGTGGGTGGCTGCGCGCACGCCCGCGACCGCCTGACCCGCCCGGCATCGATGTTCAACATCGTCCTCGTCCAGCCCGAGATCCCGCCGAACACGGGCAACGTGATCCGCCTTGCGGCGAACACCGGCTGCACGCTGCACCTCGTGGAGCCGCTCGGCTTCTCGATGGAGGACCGCCTGCTGCAGCGCGCGGGGCTCGACTACCACGAGCACGCTCGGGTCCGGCGGCACGCCTCGTGGGCGGCACTGGTCGAAGCGGAACGGCCCGACCCGGCTCGCTGCTTCGCCTTCACGACACGCGGCGCGCGCACGATCGGCGACGTGGCGTTCGCGCCCGGCGACTGGCTCGTCTTCGGCAGCGAAACCGCCGGCCTGCCCGCCGGCTTGCGCGAGTCGTTTCCGATGTCGCAACGCGTCCGCCTGCCCATGCGCGCCAACCAGCGCAGCCTCAACCTGTCGAACGCCGTGGCCGTCGCCGTGTTCGAAGCCTGGCGCCAACACGGCTACGCCGGCTCGGCCTGAGAGGAACGCAGGCTACTCGTGTCGAGCGTCGCGGCGCATCAGGCGCTGTACGCCTTGCGCGGGCGTCAGCCGGCCGGCGAGCACGTCGACCACGGCCTCGACGATCGGCATCTCGACGCCGCATGCGCGCGCCCGGTCGAGCACCGTGGTCGCGCTGTACACGCCTTCGGCGACGTGCCCGAGCTCGCGCAGGATGTCCGGCAGCGGCCGGCCCGCGGCCAGCAGGAGGCCGACGCGCCGGTTGCGCGACAGGTCGCCCGTGGCGGTGAGCACGAGGTCGCCGAGCCCCGACAGGCCCATGAAGGTCTCCGGCTCGCGCCCCGAGCGCGACGCCGAGGCGCGTCATCTCCGCGAGACCCCGTGTCACCAGCGCGGCGCGCGCGTTGAGGCCCAGACCGCAGGCCGTCGGCGATCCCCGTGGCGATGGCCAGCACGTTCTTCACCGCTCCGCCGACCTCGACCCCGACCGGATCGGAGGAGGTATACACGCGCAGCGCTTCGCTGTGGAAGGCCTCGACCGCGGCTTCGGCGAGCGCGGCATCCACGCTGGCGGCCACGAGCGCGGTGGGCCGGCCGCGAGCCACCTCGTCGGCGAAGCTCGGGCCCGACAGCACGCCGGCCTGGAGAGCTCGGCCGGACCGACGCGGCCACCTCGTGGCCGAGCAGGCCCGTGCCGGCTTCGAATCCCTTGCACAGCCAGAGCACGCGGCCGCGGTCCGGCAGCGCCTGCAGCATCTCGCGCAAGGCGGCCATCGGCGTCGCGATCACGACCAGCCCTGGCGGTCGCATGCGCGATGGCGCCGGCCAGGTCGGTGTCGAGGGACAGCGCCGAGGGCAGCGCGACGCCTGGCAGATAGCGCTCGTTGACGCGCGCGGCGCGCATGCGCTCGACGAGGGCGGCGTCGCGCCCCCACAGGCGCACCGCATGGCGCTCGGCCGCCTGCGCGGCCAGCGCGGTGCCCCAAGCGCCGGCGCCCAGTACCGCGACGTCCATCCAGCAGCTCCAGGCGCGAAGCGATCAGGCGCTGGTGATGATTCCCGAGCCGTTGCCCTGCTGCGCCGACACCTGCGCCTGCTGCGCCTCGAACATCGCCTGGAAGTTCACTTCCGACAGGATGACCGGCGGGAAGCCGGCACGGGTGCACACGTCGGAGACGATCGCGCGCAGGTACGGATACACCATGCCCGGGCAGGCGATGCCGATGATGGCCTGCATCTGGTCCTCGGGGAGGTTGCGGATCTCGAAGATGCCGGCCTGCTTGGCCTCGATCAGGAACAGGGTGCGCTCGCCGACCTTGGTCGTCACCGTGGCCGTGACGCAGACCTCGTAGACGCCCTCGGCCACCGGCTCGGCAGACAGCCCGAGGTTGATGTCGACCTGCGGCTGCTGCTGCTCGAGCAGGATCTGCGGGGCGTGGGGCTGCTCCAGCGACAGGTCCTTCAGGTACATGCGCTGGATCTGGAAGACGGGGGTCTGCTCTTGCTCGGCCATGTTGCGAGTCAACCTGAAAATGAAGAAGCCCGCGGCGTGCGGGCGCATGCAGGAATTATGCGCCCTGCAACAGGGGCATCAGGCCGCCCTGGCGGTCGAGTGCCATGAGGTCGTCGCAGCCGCCGACGTGGGTGTCGCCGATGAAGATCTGCGGCACCGTGCGGCGCCCGGTGAGGCGGATCATCGTGTCGCGTTCGGGCGGGTGGAGATCGACGCGCACTTCCTGGATCTCGGTCACGCCCCGCTGCTTGAGCAGCATCTTGGCCCGGATGCAGTACGGGCACACGAGCGTCGTGTACATCTTGACGACATTCATGCGCGATCGATTGTCCCGCAGGAGCCAAGCCCGCATGGCGCATGGGGGCCCTCGCCGGGCCGGTGATCAGGCCGTCTTGTCGACCGGCAGGTTGGCCGCGCGCCATGCCGACAGGCCGCCGGACAAGGCATGCGCGTGCTCGAAGCCGAGCTTGCGCAGCGCCGCCGCGCCGCGCGAGGCCAGCGCGCCGCTGGGACACACGACGACCAGCGGCAGGGCCTTGTTCGTCGGCAGCGCCTTCGAGCTTTCCAGCGAGCCCAGCGGCACGTTGCGCGCGCCCGGCACGTGGCCGGCCGCGAACACCGCCGGCTCGCTGACGTCGATCAGCACGGCCTTTTCCCGATTGATCAGCCGCACGGCCTCGGCGGCGCTCACCGCGCCGCCGCGCGCGCCGCCCATGACGTGCGGCCACAGCAGCAGCCCGCCGGAGACGGCGGCCACGAGGATCAGGTACCAGTTGTCGAGAAGGAAGCTCACGTGCGAGGCAGCCGGTCGGAGAAGACGCGGATTATAGAATTTGCCTTTTCGCGCCTCCCGTCCCTGCCATGTACAAGCTCGTGATGGTTCGCCACGGCGAATCGACCTGGAACCTCGAGAACCGCTTCACCGGCTGGACCGACGTGCCGCTCACCGACACCGGCGTCGAGCAGGCGCGCATGGCGGGCCGGCTGCTCAAGGAGGGCGGCTTCGACTTCGACGTGGCGTACACCTCGGTCCTGAAGCGCGCCATCTGGACGCTCTGGCACTGCCTGGACGAACTCGACCGCACCTGGCTGCCCGTGGTGCACGGCTGGCGGCTCAACGAGCGGCACTACGGTGCGCTGCAGGGTCTGAACAAGGCCGACATGGCGCGCCAGTACGGCGACGAGCAGGTGCTCGTCTGGCGGCGCAGCTACGACACCCCGCCGCCCGCCCTGGAGGCCGACGACCCGCGCAGCGAGCGCAGCGACATCCGCTATGCACGGCTGCGCCCCGAGGACATCCCGCTCACCGAGTGCCTGAAGGACACCGTCGCGCGCGTGCTGCCGTTCTGGAACGACAGCATCGCGCCGGCCGTGCGGTCCGGCCGCCGCGTGCTCGTGTCCGCCCATGGCAACAGCATGCGCGCGCTGGTGAAGTACCTCGACGGCATCGGCGACGACGACATCGTCGGCGTGAACATTCCGAACGGCATCCCGCTCGTGTATGAGCTGGATGCCCAGCTCAAGCCGATCCGCAGCTACTACCTCGGCGACGCCGAGGCGGCTGCGAAGGCCGCGGCGGCGGTCGCGGCGCAGGGCAGAGGTTAGGAGTCTGCGCGGCAGACTCCTGGCCCGAGCGCTTCGGCGATGTCGTTGCGCAGCGCCTGGGCGAGCGCCCGCCGGTCGGCATGCGCGGTGACGCGGGGCGGCAGCAGCGTGACATGCACGCCCATGCCGCTCCCCGCATGCCAGCCGCCACAGGCTTTCGGCCAACGTGGTGTCCCCGAGGAACTCCGCTGACGGGCTGACGTGGTGCTGGCGATCCGAGAACCGGATCGCCACCGGCTGCGCCGGCGCGCCGGTGGCGACCGCCGCCTGCAGCAGGTTGGCGTGGAACGGCAGCAGCGTGCGGCCGTCGGCCGTGGTGCCTTCGGGAAAGATCGCCACCGTGTCGCCGGCGGCAAGGGCCTCGGCCATCTGGTGCACGACTCGCATCGCGTCGCGCTTGCGCTCGCGCTCCAGGTAGAGCGTGCCGGCCGAGTCCACCAGGCGGCCGACGAGCGGCCAGTGCCGCACGTCCGCCTTCGACACGAAGCGCGCCTGCGGGCACGCGGCATGGATGGCCATGATGTCGAGCCACGAGACGTGGTTGGCGACGATGAGCTTCGCGCCCGGCGCCGGCTCGCCGCGCACGTGCAGCGCGATGCCGAGGCAGCGCAGCAGCCCGACGGCCCACCAGCGGATCCGCGCCTGGCGCCCGGCGGCGTCCAGGTGCGGAAAGCGCAGCAGCACGATGCCGAGGCCGTGCAGCCCGTGCAGCACCACGCGCACGAGCCGCCACGCGGCCAGCAGCCGGCGCTTCACGCGGGGGTTTCGAAAGCGACCGTGCCAGCCACCAGTGTTGCGCGCACCCGGCCTTCGAGCGCTGTGCCCGTGCTCTCGAACGCGAACGGCGTGTGCTTGCCCTGGCTGCGCAGCGCCTGCGGCGTGACGGGCCATTGCGCCGCCGGATCGAACACGCAGACGTCGCCCACGCCGCCTTCCACGAGCCGGCCGGCGCTCGACGCGAGCGAGCCCAGCGCCTCGCCAAGCACGCGCACCGGGTCGCTCGTCACGCGAGCCAGCGTCGGCCGGCAGCCCGAGCTCCGCCTGCCGGCCCCATTTCAGCGCCAGCCCGAGCAGCAGCTCGAGGCCCGTGGCGCCCGGCTCGGCTTCGGCGAATGGCAGGTTCTTCGCGTCCTCGTCGACCGGGTTGTGGTCGGACACGAGCGCATCGATCGTGCCGTCGGCCAACGCCGCGCGAAGGGCATCGCGGTCGGCCTGCTGGCGCAGCGGCGGCGACAGCCGCATCGAGGCGTTGAAGTAGCCGATGTCGACGTCGGTGAGGTGGAGCGAGTTGATGCTGACGTCGGCCGTGACGGGCAAGCCTTCGGCTTTTGCCGCGCGCACCAGCGCCACGCCGGCCGCGCTCGACAGCCGGCACAGGTGCACGCGCGCGCCGGTGAGCCGCACCAGCTCGAAGATGGCGTGCAGCGCCACGGTCTCGGCGGCAGCCGGCACGCCGGAGAGCCCGAGCCGCGTGGCGACCGCCCCGCTGGCAGCCACGCCGGCCCCGAGCCATGGATCCTGCGGGCGCAGCCAGACCGTGTAGCCGTAGGTCGCGGCGTACTGCAAGGCGCGCTGCAGCACCTGCGTGTCCCGCACGGCGATCTCCGCCTGTGAGAAACCGACGCAGCCGGCTTCGGTGAGCGCGGCCATTTCCGTCAGCGCCTCGCCGGCCAGCCCGCGCGTGAGCGCGCCGAGCGGGAACAGCCGGCACCGGCTGAGCTTGCGCGCGCGAAACTTCAGCATCTCGACCAGGCCGGGCTCGTCCAGCGTGGGGTCGGTGTCCGGAGGGCAGACCAGGCTCGTGACCCCACCGGCGGCGGCCGCGTTGAGCTCGCTCTCGAGCATGCCTTCGTGCTCGTGGCCCGGCTCGCGCAGTCGCGCGGCGAGGTCGACAAGGCCCGGCATCACGATGCAGCCGGTCGCGTCGATCGTGCGGGCGGCGTCGAAGTCGGCCGGCACCCGCGCGATCGACACGATGCGCCCGGCGGCGAGCGCGACGTCGGCCGGCTCGTCGCGGCCGGACGCCGGATCGATGACACGGCCGTTGCGGATGAGTATCTTCATGAGGGGGTTCATGCTTCGTTGCCCGCGATGATGCTCATCACGGCCATCCGCACTGCGATGCCGAAGGTGACCTGCGGAAGGATCACGCTGTGGCTGCCATCGGCGACGGCCGAGTCGATCTCCACGCCGCGATTGATGGGCCCCGGGTGCATGACGATCGCGTCCGGCCTGGCCAGCGCGAGCTTGGCCTCGGTGAGGCCATAGCTCTTGAAGAACTCGCCGGCGCTCGGCAGCAGCGCGCCGCTCATGCGCTCGTTCTGCAGCCGCAGCATGATGATCACGTCGGCGCCGCGGATGCCCTCGGCCATGTCGTGGCACACGCGCACGCCCATGTCGCGCAAGTCGCCGGGCACCAGCGTCTTCGGGCCGACGGCGCGGATGTCCGGCACGCCGAGGATGCTCAGCGCGTGGATGTCGGAGCGGGCGACGCGCGAGTGCACGATGTCGCCGACGATCGCCACCGACAGCTGGGTGAAGTCGCGCTTGTAGTGCCGGATCGTGTACATGTCCAGCAGGCCCTGCGTGGGGTGCGCGTGGCGGCCGTCGCCGGCGTTCACCACGTGCACGTGCGGCGCGCAATGCCGGGCGATCAGGTAGGGCGCCCCGGATTCGCCGTGCCGCACGACGAACATGTCGGCATGCATGGCCGAGAGGTTGGCGATGGTGTCCAGCAGGCTTTCGCCCTTGGCGGTGCTGGAGCGCGCGATGTCCAGGTTGATGACGTCGGCAGACAGCCGCTTGGCGGCGATCTCGAAGGTGGTGCGGGTGCGCGTGCTGTTCTCGAAGAACAGGTTGAACACGCTCTTGCCGCGCAGCAGCGGCACCTTCTTCACCTCGCGCTCGTTGACCGACAGGAAGGTGCCCGCGGTGTCGAGGATGTGGTGGATGACCGCGCGCGGCAGCCCTTCGGTGGAGAGCAGGTGGATGAGCTCGCCCTGGGCGTTGAGCTGGGGGTTGCGTCTGGAGAGCACGTCGGGAACCTCCGGCGGGCCGTCAGGCCTCGTTGATCGAGAAGGTGAATCTGCCGTCGCGGTCGCGCGCCAGCGACAGCCGCTGCGACGCCGGCAGCGACACCTTGGCGGCCGCGAACGCCGGCTGCACCGGCAGTTCCCGGCCGCCGCGGTCGACCAGCACGGCGAGCGCGACGCTGGCCGGGCGCCCGAAGTCGAACAGCTCGTTGAGCGCCGCGCGTATCGTGCGGCCGGTATAGAGCACGTCGTCCACGAGGAGGATGTGCGCACCGTCGATGGTGAACGGCAGCTGCGTGGTGCCGGTGCCCGACGCGAGCCCGCGCTCGCCGAAGTCGTCCCGGTGCAGCATGCTCGACAGCACGCCCGCAGGCCCCTTGCGCTGGAGATCCGCCTGCAGGCGCTCGGCCAGCCAGGCGCCCCCCGACCAGATGCCGACCAGCACGGTGTCGGGCCGCAGCAGCACGCCGACGCCGGCCCGCAACTCGGTGTAGAGCGCTTCAGCGTCCAAAGTCAGTGTGCTCATGCGCGGCTTCCAAGGAATTGCTGGAGGATGATGGCGGCGGCGGCGGCATCCACATCGCGCGCGCCGCGCGCCTCGGTGGTCGACCAGCGCTCGTCCACCTCATGCACCGGCAGGCCGAAGCGCCCGTGCAGCTGGCGCGCGAAGCGCTTTGCGCGGCGCGTATTGTCGTGCGGCGCACCGTCCGGGTGGAACGGCACGCCGACGACGAGCGCATCGGGCTGCCACTCGTCGATCAACCGCGCGATGGCGGCGAAGCGGGCATCGCCCTCGAGCGCCACGGTGGTGAGCGGCGTGGCGCTGTGCGTGAGCGCATTGCCGGTGGCAACGCCGACCCGGCGGGCGCCGTAGTCGAACGCGAGAAAGGAAAGCGGCGGGGCGGCAGGTGGCGGCGCCGCGCCACCGCTCATGCGTGCCCCGCCTCCTGGCTCAGCATGCGCGGATCGATGCCGAGCAGCGAAAGCGCGCGCTCGTAGCGCCGCTCGGGCGGCGTGTCGAAGATGATCTCGGGCCGCGCATCCACGGTGAGCCAGCCGTTGCGGCCGATCTCTTCCTCGAGCTGCCCCGCGCTCCAGCCGGCATAGCCCAGCGTGACGAGCACGCGGCGTGGGCCGGCACCGTGCGACAGGGCCTCCAGCACATCCTTGCTGGTCGTCATCTCGAGCTCGCCGCCGGGAATGGGCAGCGACGAGTTGTAGTGGCCGCCTTCGTCGGACAGGCGCTCGTGGAGGACGAAGCCGCGCTCGGTCTGCACCGGGCCGCCGAAGTACACCGGCTCGTCCGCCAGGTCGGGCCGGTCGAGCGTGAGCTCGACCTTCTCGAACAGGTTGCGCAGCTTGATGTCGATCGGCTTGTTGATCACGAGCCCGAGCGCACCCTTGTCGGTGTGCTCGCAGAGGTACACCACGGCGCCGGCGAACGTGTCGTCCGCCATGCCGGGCATGGCGATCAGGAACTGGTTCGTGAAGTCGATCGACCGGGAGGCGGACATGGTCGGGCCATTCTAGTCCCGCGCTCCGCCGAACATCCGGCCTTACGCGGGCTGCTCGACGGCGGCGTAGCGCGCCACGAGGGCGAGCAGGTCTTCCTCGGAGTACGGCTTGCCGAGGTAATGGTCGACGCCCAGCTCGGCGGCGTAGTCGCGGTGCTTCTGCGCGATGCGCGACGTGATCATGATCACCGGCAGGTCCGCGAGGCGCGAGTCGCCGCGCAAGGTGCGCACGAGGTCGAAGCCGTCCATGCGCGGCATCTCGATGTCCGACAGCAGCACCGCCGGTCGCTCCTCGGCCAGCTTCTCGAGGCCCTCCAGGCCGTCCTTCGCGAGCGAGACTCGATAGCCTTCGCGCACCAGCAGGCGCTGCGTGACGCGGCGCACGGTGAGGGAATCGTCCACCACGAGCACGAGCGGGGCCTGCACGGCCGCTGTCTCGCCGCCGGCGGGCTGCGCGCTGGGGGCGCGACGGCCATCGCGTCGCGGGTCAGCGCCCAGGCCGATTCGCCGTACAGAGTGGCGAGCGCCACGGGGTTGTAGATCAGCGCGGGGGCGCCGGACGCGAGCAGCGTCATGCCGGCCAGGCCGGGCAGGCGCGACAGCTGCGAGCCCAGGTTCTTGACGACCACTTCGTGGTTGCCCAGGACTTCGTCGACGTGCAGCGCGATGCGCTGCTGGGCGCTGCGGATCACGACGACGGCCATGGTGCGGGCGGTCTCGGTGCTGCGGCCGGAACCTTGGAGCAGCGCGCCGAACCAGAAGAACGGCAGGCTCTTGTCGCCCATCGTGTAGTGCCCGTTGGCGTAGCTCTGCGCGATCTCGTCGGGCTTGGCACGGCGCACGATCTCGACCAGCGTCGACGGCACCGCCACCGTGGTGGCGCCGCAGCGCAGCATCACGACCTGCGTCACAGCGGTGGTCAGCGGCAGCACCAGCCGGAAGCTGGTGCCCTGGGCGGCGGCCGTGGCGGTCTCGATGCGGCCGCCCATGGCATTGACTTCGTTGCGCACCACGTCCATGCCGACACCGCGGCCGGCAAGCTCGGTGACCTGCTGCGCCGTCGTGAAGCCGGGGGTGAAGATGAGGCCCGCGAGCTCGGCTTCGGTGGGCTCGGAGCCGGGGGCGACGAGCCCCATCGCCTCGCCCTTGGCGCGGATGCGCGCGAGGTCGAGGCCGGCGCCGTCGTCCCGGAACTCGACAGCGACTTCGTTGCCCTCGTGGGCCAGCGACACCGTGATCTGGCCGGTGGCGTCCTTCGAGCGGGCCGTGCGCTCCTCGGGCAACTCGATGCCGTGGGTCACGCAGTTGCGCAGCAGGTGCTCGAAGGCACCCGTCATGCGGTCGAGCACGCCGCGGTCCACTTCGATGGAGCCGCCGACGATGTCCAGCCGCACCTGCTTGCCGGTTTCCTTGGCGGCCTGCCGCACGACGCGATACAGGCGCTCGGACATGCTGTCGAACTCGACCATGCGGGTGCGCAGCAGGTCGTCCTGCAGGTCGCGGGTCAGGCGCGCCTGCGCGGCCAGCTCGTCCTCGGTGGACTGCAGCGTGCGCTGCAGGCTGCGCTGCACGGTGGCGACGTCGTTCACCGACTCGGCCATCATGCGGGTGAGTTCCTGGAACCGCGTGAAGCGGTCGAACTCCAGCGGGTCGAAATCCTGCGAGGCGGCCTTGGCCGCTTCCATTCGCGATGCGATCTGGGTCTCGGCCTGGAGCTCGATGTCGCGCAGCTGGCGGCGCAGCCGCTCCAGGTTCTCGGTGAGATCGGCCAGCGAGGCCTTGAGCACGCCGACGTCCGACTCGATGCGCGAGCGCGTGATGGACACCTCGCCGGCCTGGTTCACCAGGCGGTCGAGCAAGGGGGCGCGCACGCGCACGGCGGCGTGGCTGATCGCCGGTCGTTCGCCCGCCGGCAGCGGCGTGCGCGAGCCGACGGAGAAGCGCTGCCAGTCGATCGTATCGGTGCGCATGACCGGCGGCGGCGCCGTGGCCGGCATCGGCTCGGGCTCGGTCACGGGCGCGGGGGCCGGGGCGGTGGTTTCGTGCGTTTCATGAGCCAGGGCCGCCGTCGGAACGGTCTCGTCGTGCGGCGCGGGCGCCGGCGTGGGCGCCGCGTGGTACTGCGGCAGCTCCATGAGCGGCATGGGCTCGGAATCGACCACGGACACGGTCGGCAGCGCCTGCTCGACGGCCCCGCTGGCGGCGGCATAGGCCTCGGCGTCGCGCGAGCGCAGCGCCTCGAACGCGGCTCCCAATGCGTCGGCGCGCATCTGAAGGCGCTCGATGTCCGCCGGCGTGGCATGGCCCTGCGCCGACAGGTGCTCGATGGCTGTCTCGAGGCGGTGCGCGATCTCGCCCAGGCGCATGGCGCCGGCGAGGCGGGCGCCGCCCTTGAAGGTGTGCAGCGTGCGCATGCACGCCGAGCCGCCCGAGGGATCGCTCGGCCGGCGGGTCCACTCGCGCATGCGCTGCGACAGCTGTGGCAGCAGCTCCTGGCCCTCTTCCTCGAAGATCGGGAACAGCTCCGCATCGACCGCGTCGATGGCGTCGATGTCGTCCTCGTCGTCCAGCGCGTCGCTCGCCGCCGCGCTTCGGCGCACCGCCGGAAGCAGGCCGAAGGACCGCACTTCGGGTTGCCCGAGCTCGCCGAAGTTGCTGACTGGCGCGTGCGGCGTCGGGCGCGACACGGCCGGCGTGGGCGCCGGGGCCGGGGCCGGGGCCGCTTCGTCGGCAAACTCGACCGCCAGGTCGCCGCCCACGGTGAGTGCCTCGATCTTCTCCCCGGCGACACGCTCGTGGTCGGCCAGGCGCTGCCACAGGACCGGCGGCACCGACGGCAGGAAGCCGGCGGCGAACTGGTGCAGGAGGCGCCGGATCTCGTCGCTCACGTCGAGGAACAGCTGGGCCTCGGCGGCGTCGCCGCGGCCGATCGCGTCGGAGCGCATCAGCGCGTGCTCGAGCGCGCGCGACAGGTGCGACAGGTCAGTGAAGCCGACGGTGGCCGAATTGCCGGCCAGCGAGTGCGCCAGCGCGATGGCATGGTCGCCGACCGGCCGGTGCAGCTCGAGCGTCCACTCGGCCAGCTCGGTGCCGAGCCGGCGAGAGAGCTCGTCCGCCTCGTTCAGGTAGATGTTGAAGAGCGGGATCGGGATCGACAGCGTGCCGATCACCTTGAACTCGTTCGGGTCCGGAGCCGCGGGGGCCGTGGGCGCGACTTCGAGGGCCGGCTTCGGCTCGTGCTGCGGCTCGTTCGGCTTGGGCTGGGGCTGCGGCTCGGCCGGCTTGGGTTCGCTCGGGGCCGGCGACGCGATCTCGTCGTCGAAATTGAAGTCGAGGTCGATCAGCTCGACGGCCTCGGGCACGGGCGGCGGCTCGTCGGCCGGAGCGCCGAGCGGCATGGCAGCCGTCTGCGACTCGACCGGCTCCTCCGCGTCGAGATCGAGGTCGAAGTTGACCTTGATTTCGCGCTGCATCGGCACCGGCGGCGCCGCCTCCTCCGGGAGATCGAAGCGGCTCGGCAGCTCGAGGGGCGGTCCGTCGTCGAGGGTGGCGGGGGCGAACTCGCCGGCTGCGTGAAAGGGCGGCGCCGGCGTGGTCTCAGGGACGGCGGCCAACTCGGCCGGCGTCAGCGCGGCAGCGGCACTCGTGAGCGGCAGCGGCAGCGGATCGCGACGGTTGTCGCAGCGCAGCGCGTCGGCCGCCTTGGCGACGACGCGCGGATCGTGTCCACCGGCGCGGCCGGCCGCAATGCATTCGATCCAGTCGCCGAGGTAGGCCAGCGCCTCGATCGGTGAAGCCGCGCAGGTCGTCGTCGGCACGGGGCGCATCGGCGAGCCGGGCGTTGTAGAGCTGCTCGCACGACCAGGCCGCCTCGCCGAAGTCGCGCAGGCCCACCATGCGGGAGCTTCCCTTGAGCGTATGGAACGCGCGCCGGACGGTGGTCAGCTCGCCGAGGTCGTCGGCAACGTCCGCCAGCGCAGCCAGCGCCGCGTGCGCGTTCTCCATGACCTCGCGTGCTTCCTCGAGGAAGACCTCGCGCATCTCGGCGTCGTCTTCGAGGCCGGTCGAGCCGGCCGATGGCGCCGTGACCTGCTGCGGCAGCGGCGGCGCAGCCGGCGGCGACAGCGACATCGGGGCCAGCCGCAACGGCTCGTCCACGCGCTGCGGAGCCAGCGAGGCCGGGTCCGACGCGGTGTTCGCGAAATCCGTCAATGCGTGCGCCAGATCGGCGCGCGCGGCCTCGCGTTGGGCCGGGTCGTCGGCCGCGCGCGCGATGGCGGCCTGCGCCGTGCTGGCCGCTTCCGCCAGGCGCGGCTGGTCGGCGATCAGCGCCTCGTGCGAGAGGCGCTCGAGATCGCGCGACACGGACTCCAGCGGCACGTCGGCCTGGGCAGCCGCCGACGCCAGCGATTGAGCATGCTCCACGAGATGCGAGGCCACGGCCGGCGCCGGCGCAGCGTCGAGGCCGCCGAAGCCGGACACGCGGGAGCTTCCGCCGCCGACGACCGAACGGAGGTATCCGGAATCGGCGTCGAACACGAACAGCGACTTCGCCATCTGCGGCTGCACGCCGAGCATGTCGACCAGGAAGCCGAGCGCACCGAGGTTGCCGGCCAGGCGGTCGATCGGGACTGTCGGGGTTCGCGCGCGTGGTGAGGATCGACCTCGTTCTGGATGAGCGAGTCGACGTCCTCTCGCATGCGCAGGACGGCGTGGGAGGCGTGGTCCAGCCCGAGCACGGACAGCACGCCGCGCATCGCCTGCAGCTGCCCGGGCACCGGGATGAGCACCGAGCGCTCGGCCGGATGGCGGAAGAACTGGTCGATCGCCTTCTCGGCCTCGGACAGCGAGCTGCGCAGCTCCTGCACGACGCTGCCCATGGTCTGGCGGTCGGAGACGCGGCGGTAGAGCTCCTCCATCCACGGCTCGAGCGGCTCGGCCGTGCCGCCATGGCGCACGCGCGCGATGCGCTGCGCGAGGCGGGCGATGCGGTCGCCAAGCGTCGGATCGTCGAAGTCGCCGTCTTCCAGCGAGGCGTCGAGGTAGAGCACGCTGGTGGCGACTTCCATCGCGAGCGATGGCTCCGGCGCATCGCCGCCGGCCACCGTGTGCGCGACGGCGTCCTGCAGGGCTGCCGGCCAGCTCGTCGCCGCGCGCGTACAGCCGGCGCAGCGAATCGCCGACGAGCGAGAACTGCTCGGCCAGCCCGGGCAGCCGATGCAGCTCGCCGCCGGCCACGGCCGACCAAGCGTCGCGCGCGCCGGCCACGCGCTTGCGCGCCTGCGCGACGACCGCGGGATCGAATCGGCCGAGGCCGCTCGATTCATAGTCGACCGGGCTGGACTTCTCGAGCCCGAACGCCTTGCGCACGGCGGCAAGCCTCGGAGCGAGCGTGTCGGTCGAGAGCCGCGCCTGGGCGCAGAAGAAGAGCATGTCCTGCGCGAGCCGGTCGGAGACGTCGGTCTCGCCGCGCTCGCCCACGCGCAGCTGCGCCAAGCAGCCGCGACGCGACGCGCTTGCTGTAGGCGTCCGCCACCAGCAGGCCCTGCGCCTGGCCTTCGAAGAACGCCGCGGCCAGCCGCCACAGCGTGCGCAGGCGCAGGTCGGACGCGCCGGAGCCGAGGTCGGCGAAGAGGTCGCTCATGCGCGCGGCCGCAGGGCCCTGCGGCGTGCGCATCAGCCCGAGCAGCTGCTCCTCGACGGCGCTCCGCGCGGCCGCGTCGGCCGTACGCGCCTGCGCCTTGGGATCGTCAGGCAGCTCGCGCCATTGCCAGTCGACCGGCCACAGGTCGGCAGGATGCACGCGGGTGGCGCCGGCCAGCGCCTGCAGCGCCCGGTACTGCGGAAACAGCGCGACCGGCGACACGGGCTTGCCGGCCAGCATGCGCGCGAGGTAGTCGAGCAGCGCGAAGGAGCCGCGCTCGACGGCTTCCAGGGCATGCAGGTCGATGCGCCGCGGCTGCGCCGCCAGCCGCTGCACCGCGGCCTCGCTCGCGCGCAGCAGCGTCGCGGCGGCCGACAGCCCGACCAGTTCGAGCGCACCGACGCCCTGGTGGATCTGCGAGCGCGCGTGGCGCAGCACGTTCGGGTCGACCGCATCGACATCCGAACCGGCCATCGCCTCCGATTCCTTGAGGTAGCGCCGCAGCGACTTGTGCGCCGCTTCGAGCGAGCGTCGCAGTTCGTCCTGGACCCAGGCGAGCGCGCTCAGGTCGTCGATGGTCTCGGTATCGCGGGGCTGGTCCATCGGCTGGGATACGGGTGAGGGCGGCGGATTGTGGCGCGCGGTCTCAGGCAATCTTGAACCGGGCCACGGACTGCTTCAGTTCTTCGGCAGTTTTCGACAGTTCGCGCACCATCTGCGCGGTCGACCGCGTGCCCTCGCCGGTCTGTTCGGTGACCGCGAAGATGTGCTGGATGTTGGCCGCGACGACGTTGGCCGACTGGGCCTCGGACAGTGCCTGGTTCGAGATCTGGGCGATCAGCTCCGACAGCTGGCGCGTGACTCGGTCGATGTCGTTCAGCGCGGAGCCGGCCGCGTCGGACAGCTTCGTGCCCTCGACCACGCCCTGCGTGGACCGCTCCATCGAGGCCACCGCGTCCTGGGTGTCGGTCTGAATGGTCTTCACCAGCGCGGCGATCTGGCGCGTCGCGTCGCCGGAACGCTCGGCCAGCCGCTGCACTTCCTCGGCCACCACCGAGAAGCCACGGCCCGCTTCGCCGGCCGACGCCGCCTGGATGGCGGCGTTCAGCGCCAGCACGTTGGTCTGCTCGGTAATGTCGGAGATCAGCTCGGTGATTTCGCCGATCTCCTGCGAGGATTCGCCGAGCCGCTTGATGCGCTTCGACGTTTCCTGGATGTTGTCGCGGATGGAGTTCATGCCGCCGATGGTGTTCTGCACCGCCGACAGGCCCGCCTCCGCCGCCTGCAGCGACTGGCGCGCAACCTCGGCGGTCTGCTGAGCCTGCGCGGACACGTCGTTGATTCGGCCGGCCATCTGCAGCACCGACTCGCCGGTCTCGCGGATCTCGCGCAGCTGCTCGGTCGACGCGGCCAGCAGCTCGGTGGACGTGGCTTCCACCTGCTGCGTGGTCTCGGTCACGCGGCCCACCGTGCCCTGCACCTGCGACACCAGCGTGCGCAGCTCCTCCACGGTGTAGTTCACGGAGTCGGCGATGGCGCCGGTGATGTCTTCGGTCACGGTGGCCTGCTGCGTCAGGTCGCCTTCGGCCACCGTCTGCAGCTCGTTCATCAGCCGCAGAATGGCCGCCTGGTTGGCGTCGTTGACGCGCTTGGCCTCCTGCTCCTGGCGCTCGGCTTCCACGCGCTGGGACTCCGCGGCCCGGGCGCGCTGGGCCTGGTCGGCGAACTGCAGCTTCACCAGCCCCCAGCCGCCGAAGGCCATCAGCAGCATGCCCAGCGCCATCAGCGCGAGGTGGCGCGCCGGACATGCCGCCTTCCGTGGACAGGCGCTGCTGGAGCGTCTCGAGGCCCTTACGCAGCGGCTCGCTGTCGCTGATGATCGCTGCCTGCGCTTCGCGCGCGGAGACGAGACCCTGGAGGTTGCCGAGAATGGCGCCGGCTTGCGTGCGCGTCTCTTCGTACTGCTTGATGAGCGTGGTCAGCCGCTCGCGCGTCTGCGGGTCGCGCGTAGGCTGCAGTCGCAGCTCCGCGTTGCCGTCGAGCAGGCCCTGGGAGATCTCGCGGAAGGAGTTCAGATCCTTGCCGAGCAGGAACACCGCCTCGGGGCTGACGCCCTCCATCGTGAGGAACTCGTTCGCGCTCTTGCCGATGCGCTGCGTCAGCATCACGAGCTGGCCGATGGCGGAAAGCTCGGCGGCCGGCGCGTTCTGCTGCAGCTTCAGCGACGACACCGTCTCGGCGGTCTCGAGCAGGTTGGACGACTGGCGGTTGATGGCGCGCAGCGCCTGGCCCACCTGCGTGAGCGTGGCCTGCTGTCCGAGGATGACGTTGGCGTTCTTTTCGGCGCGGTCGACGAGCGGCATCATCGGCTCGATGGCATCCTGCATCGGCGCGGCCGCCCTGGGCACCAGCTCGTCGCCGCCCTGCAGGCCGCGCATGTTCTTCGTGAGCACCTCGACGCTTTCCTTCACCTCCGGGAACGCCTGCGCGCTGCCGATCAGCGCCTGAGACACCGACTTGGCGAGCCGCTGCGACTGCATCAGCGCCTGACCGGAGGCACCGACCTGCGTCGCGCCCTGGTTGGCGGCCGACAGCGCGAGAAAGGTGGCCATGCCGAGGCCGGCCAGGCCGATCACGAACAGGCCCGCCAGCGTTCGCTGCTGCTGTTCCGCGGCCCAGTGGCCGATCAGCGGCAGACCGGTGCCGGCGGCGGCCAGCTCGGCGGCGTCCGCGCCGCGAATCCGCGTCTCGTGGAAGTCGGCCGCCATCTCGGACGGCGCCGCTTCGGAAATGATGGAGGTGTCGTCTCCGGGCGTGACGGTGGGTACGCCGGTGGGCATCTCGAGCGTGGCCGCGCCGCCGGCATCGGGCATCGGCTCCATCTCGTCGAACGGCGAGCCGGGCTCGCCGTCCGGACCCTTGTTCCAGCCCTTGGTCTTGAATTTGTCCAGGAAGCTCATGTCGTCCCCTTTGGGAGCACTGTGTCGGTCAGCCGACGATGGCCAAGAACTGCTCGTCTTCGGCGAGCGACGAAAGAAGGATCTCCTGCCACGGCCGGCCGTCGCCGTCGCGCCAGCGCATGCCGGCGAAGGCTGGCCGCGCCCCTTGCCCTTCGGGCTCGGAAGCGAGCTGGTCCGCGCTGCGCAGGCCGGCCAGCCGGTCCACGAGCAAGGCGCAGTTCAGGCCCAGCGACGGGTTCAGCGCCACCAGCCGCTGCTGCTCGCGCGCCGCGTCGGGCAGCGCCGTGCGCTTGATGTCGAGGAAGGCGGACAGGTCCACCACGCCGTGCAGGCCGCCGCGCAGGTTGGCCACGCCGGCGAACCACTCCTGGGTGTGCGGCACCGGCACCAGCGGCACGAGCGAGAAGATCTCGCCCGCCTGCGCGAGCGGAAACAGCAGGCCCTGCCCGCCGCATTCGACGGCAAGCCAGGAGGTCGGCCGGGCCTGCGTGCGCGCGGCCTGCATGCGCTCGGCGAGTCGGCTTTGCAGTTCGCGCAGGGCTTCCTTCTTGGCCATGGCGGTGTCTCTAGTCGAACGCCTTGATCTTCTTGATCAGCTCGTCCGCATCGACCGGCTTGACGATGTAGTCGCGCGCGCCCTGACGCATGCCCCAGACCTTGTCGGTTTCCTGGTTCTTGCTCGTGCACATGATCACCGGCACGTCGGCGAAGCGCGGGTCGCGCGTGATCGCGCGGGTGAGCTGAAAGCCGTTCTGGCCCGGCATGACGACGTCCATCAGCACGAGGTCGGGCTTCTCCTCTTCCAGGCGGCGCATCGCCTCTTCGGCGTTCTCGGCCGTGCGCACGCCGTAGCCGCGCTTGGTCAGCACGTCGGACAGGTGGTGAAGCTCGGTCTTGGAGTCGTCGACGAGCAGGATCTTGCGGATGGTCATGCCTTCTCCTCGGTGACGCGCCGGTGCTGTTCGACGGCGCGCAGCAGTTGTTCCTTGGTGAACGGCTTGGTGAGGTAGTCCTCGGAGCCGACCATGCGGCCGCGCGCCTTGTCGAACAGGCCGTCCTTGGAGGACAGCATGATCACCGGCACGTGGGCGAAGCGGGGGTTGCGCTTGATGATGGCGCAGGTCTGGTAGCCGTCGAGCCGCGGCATGAGGATGTCGCAGAAGATGAGCTCGGGATCGTGGTCGTTGACCTTGGCCAGGGCGTCGAAGCCGTCTTCGGCCAGGAGCACGTCGTAGCCGCCCTGCCGCAGGAAGATCTCGGCGCTGCGGCGGATGGTGTTGCTGTCATCGATGACCAGCACCTTGGCCCCCGCCATGGGGGCTGCGGGGACTTCGTTGATCACGAAGCGTTCTCCTCAACGACGCGAGTCTGCCGGCGCGCCGGAGACTCAGATCTGGACCATCTCGAAATCGTCCTTGCGCGCGCCACATTCGGGGCAGGTCCAGTTCATCGGTACCTGTTCCCATCTCGTGCCTGGCGCAATCCCGTGTTCGGGATCCCCGGCTGCCTCGTCGTATATCCACCCGCAGATGAGGCACATCCAGGTTCGCGATTCGATCACTTGTTTTATCAGCTCACTACAATGAACGAAGATTGTAGCCACGTGCATCTGCAAAAATTCGAGCACGCGTAGGCACATACGCAACTTTCTTCACATTCCTCCTGAGGTCTCTCGAGCACCTCGCGAGGGCCGCCGGACCAGTCCCATGAGCCCCGATTCGCCTCCCCCCGTCGAGCTCGACGACGCCCAGGATCCCGTGTCGCCGGCATGCGTGATGACCTTCAACGCGAGCGACCCGAGCGGTGCGGGCGGCATGGCCGCCGACATCGCCACCATCGCGGCGATGGGCGCTCACGCACTGCCCGTCATCACCGCCATCGTCATGCGCGACACCGCCGAAGTCTTCGACCAGCTGACGATCGAGACCGACGCGGTGGTCGAGCAGGCCCGGTCGATCCTCGAAGACGTCACCATCGCCGCCTGGAAGGTCGGCCACCTGGGCTCGGCCGAAGGGGTGAGCGCCGTCGCCGAGGTGCTGTCCGACTACCCGGACGTGCCCCTCGTCTCGTTCATGCCGAACCTGTCCTGGCTCGACGACGAGGCGCTGTCGGGCTACCTCGACGCCTTTCGCGAGCTGATCCTGCCGGCCACCGAGGTGCTGGTCGGCAACCACAAGACGCTGACCGACTTCCTGCTGCCCGAATGGGACAGCGAGCGTCCGCCGTCGGCGCGCGAGCTCGCCGTGGCTGCGGCCGAACACGGCACGCGCTTCGTGCTCGTCACCGGCGTGCACCTCGCGTCCAAGGGCACCGAGCAGTTCATCGACAACGTGCTGGCGTCGCCGCAGGGCGCGCTCACGGGCGAGAAGTTCGAGCTGTTCGAGGCGTCGTTCGTGGGCGCCGGCGACACGCTCTCGGCCGCGCTGGCCGCATTGCTGGCCTCCGGTGCGGAGCTCCAGGCCGCGGTGGGCGAGGCGCTCACCTTCCTCGACCAGAGCCTGGACGCCGGCTTCCGGCCCGGCATGGGCAACGTCGTTCCCGACCGCTTCTTCTGGGCGCTGCCGCCGGCCGAGGAAGGCGAGGAAGGTGCCGCCCCGCCGGAGGCTGAAACGCCCGCGGAGGAGCCGCGCGGAGCCTCCAGACGTGTCCACTAACGAAGCGCTCTTCGCGCGCGCGCAGCAGGTCATCCCGGGCGGCGTCAACTCGCCGGTCCGAGCCTTCCGCGCGGTGGGCGGCACGCCGCGCTTCATCACACGCGCGCAGGGCCCGTACCTCTGGGATGCCGAAGACCGGCGCTACATCGATTACATCGGCTCCTGGGGGCCGATGATCCTCGGCCACGGCCACCCGGCCGTGCTCGACGCGGTGCAGCGCGCGGTATCGCAGGGCCTGTCGTTCGGCGCGCCCACCGAGCGCGAGATCGAGCTCGCCGAAGCCATCGTCGCGCAGGTGCCGAGCGTCGAGCAGGTGCGCCTCGTCAGCTCGGGCACCGAGGCGGCGATGAGCGCCATCCGGCTGGCGCGCGGCGCCACGGGGCGCTCGATGCTCGTCAAGTTCGAGGGCTGCTACCACGGCCATGCCGATGCGTTGCTCGTGAAGGCCGGCTCGGGCCTGGCCACGTTCGGCCACCCGACGAGCGCCGGGGTGCCCGCCGGAAGTGGTGCAGCACACGCTCGTGCTCGAATTCAACAACGTCGCGCAGGTCGAGGAAGCGTTCGCGCTGCACGGCCGCGACATCGCCTGCGTGATCGTCGAGCCGATCGCCGGCAACATGAACTTCGTGCGGGCGAGCGTGCCTTTCATGCAGCGCCTGCACGAGCTGACGCGGTCGCACGGCGCGCTGCTCGTGCTCGACGAGGTCATGACCGGGTTTCGTGTCGCGCTCGGCGGGGCGCAAGGCCTCTACGCGCGGGCGATTCCAGGCTTCGCGCCCGACATCAGCGTCTTCGGCAAGGTGATCGGCGGCGGCATGCCGCTGGCCGCCTTCGGCGCCCGGCGCGACGTGATGAGCCAGCTTTCGCCGGTGGGCCCCGTCTACCAAGCGGGCACGCTGTCCGGCAACCCGGTGGCCACCGCCTGCGGCCTCGCCACGCTGCGGGAGATCGCGAGGCCGGGTTTCTTCGAGGCGCTGTCCACGCGCACCCGCGGGCTGGTCGACGCGCTGGCGGGCGCGGCCCAGGACGCCGGCGTGCCGCTTTCGGTCGATTCCGAAGGCGGCATGTTCGGATTCTTCTTCGCCGCGGCGCTGCCACAGCACTATGGCGCGGTGATGGCCACCGACAAGGCGCGATTCAACCGGTTCTTCCACGCCATGCTCGACCGCGGCGTGTACTTCGCGCCGGCGCTGTACGAGGCCGGCTTCGTCAGCGCGGCGCACCGCGAGGAAGACATCGCCGCCACCGTCGCGGCCGCCCGCGAGGCCTTCGCTCAGGCCGGCGACGAACGCATCCCGTAGGCCTTTACTCCGACGAAGAGGTATTCGGCACGCAGCACCGCGTCGCCCTTCTCGCCGCTGAACGTGTAGCCGACCAGCGCCACCGGGTCGCCCGGCTTGATCTCGGCCACCAACCCAGGGGTGCGAGGGAATCCACGACAACACCTCCATGCCGGGAAGGTAACAGGCGCGGCGTTCCTAGAATCGGCGTCCATGCACATCCACATCCTCGGCATCTGCGGCACGTTCATGGGCGGGTTGGCCGCGCTCGCCCGCGAGGCAGGCCATCGGGTGACCGGCTGCGACGCGAATGTCTACCCGCCGATGAGCGATCAGCTTCGCGCTCTCGGCATCGACCTGATCGAGGGCTACGACGCCGGGCAGCTGCGCCTGGCGCCGGACTTGTTCGTCGTCGGCAACGTCGTCACGCGCGGCAACCCCCTGATCGAGGCCGTGCTCGACGCCGGGGCGGCGTACGCGAGCGGGCCGCAATGGCTGGCGGACCACGTGCTGCAAGGACGGCACGTGCTCGCCGTGGCCGGCACCCATGGCAAGACGACCACCACCGCCATGCTGGCCTGGATGCTCGAGCGCGCCGGGCTCCAGCCGGGCTTCCTCGTGGGGGGCGTGCCGGGCAATTTCGGCGTTTCGGCGCGCCTGGGCAGCGGACGGTGCTTCGTGATCGAGGCTGACGAGTACGACACCGCGTTCTTCGACAAGCGCAGCAAGTTCGTCCACTACCGGCCGCGCACCGCCGTGCTGAACAACCTCGAGTTCGACCACGCCGACATCTTCGCGGACCTGGGCGCCATCGAGACGCAGTTCCACCACCTCGTGCGCACGGTGCCGGCCAGCGGCCGCCTCGTGGTGAACGCGCGCGACGAGGCGCTGCAGCGGGTGCTCGAGCGCGGCTGCTGGAGCGAGGTGCAGCGCTTCGGCGCGCGCAAGGAGGAGCCCGGCGCATTACGCGCGCGCGGCGAGCCGCATGCGTTCGACGTGCTGCGCGGCAGCCTGAAGATCGGCCGCGTCGACTGGCCGCTGCTGGGCGAGCACAACCAGCTCAACGCGCTGGCGGCGATCGGCGCAGCCGAGCATGCGGGCGTCGCGCCCGACGTCGCGGCCGATGCCCTCGCCACCTTCGAGAACGTGCGCCGCCGCCTCGAGCTGCGCGGCGAAGCCGGCGGCGTGAAGGTCTACGACGATTTCGCGCACCATCCCACGGCGATCCGCACCACCATCAACGGGCTGCGCCGCCGCGTCGGGCTCGAGCGCATCCTGGCGGTGTTCGAGCCGCGCTCGAACACCATGAAGCTCGGCACCATGCGGGCCCAGCTGCCATGGGCGCTGGAGGAAGCCGACCTGTCGTTCTGCCACTCGGGCGGCCTGGCCTGGAACGCCCGCGAGTCGCTCGCGCCCATGGGCGCCCAGGCCGTCGTGGCCGACACGATCGACAAGCTCGTCGACGCTGTCGTCGCCGCTGCGCGCCCGGGTGACCACGTGCTGTGCATGAGCAATGGAGGCTTCGGCGGCGTGCATGCCAAGCTGCTCGAGTCGCTCGCTCGCCGCCGCGGCTGACTGCGATGGCCGCGCCCACCCATCTCCTGTACCTGCACGGCTTCCGCTCGTCGCCCCGCTCCTTCAAGGCGCAGCGCATGGCCGCCTGGCTGCACAGCGCACCGGCCGCACGTGCAGTGGTGGTGCCCGCAGCTGCCGCCCTCGCCGCGCGATGCCATGCAACAGGTGCTCGACGGCGTCGCCGCCTGGCCGACCGATGGGCATGGCCGTCGTCGGCAGCTCGCTCGGCGGGTTCTACGCCACCGTGGTGGCCGAGCGCGCTCGGGTGCCCCGCGGTGCTGCTCAATCCGGCCGTGAATCCCGCGCGCGACCTGGCCGCCCACATCGGCGAGCAGACCGCCTTCCACGACCCGGCCGATCACTTCTTCTTCCGCCGCGAGTACATCGACGAGCTGCGCGCGATGACGCCGCCGTCCATCACCGCACCGCACCGCTACTTCGCCGTCATCGCGAAGGGCGACGAGGTGCTCGACTGGCGCGAGATGCGCGAGCGCTATGCCGCGTCGCGCCTGCGCATCGTCGAAGGGGGCGACCACGCGCTGTCCGACTTCGACGACCACCTGCCCGCCATCGTGCAATTTCTACGGTGGGAAGCCCCCGGCGAGCCCCCACGCCTCTGAGACAATTCGCGGCCTATGTACGCCCTGTTCGATGATGCCGGGAAGTTCCTCGCCGGGCGCGTGATGTCCGAGAGCGACGCGTCGATGCAGGTCGAGCTGGACTCGCGGCAAGCGCGTCAAGGTCAAGTCCGCCAACGTCCTGCTGCGCTTCGAGCAGCCCGCGCCGGCCGAACTGGTCGCGCAGGCGCAGCGCGCTGGCCGCAGGAGATCGACCTCGACCTGGCCTGGGAATTCGCGCCCGACGACCGACTTCGGCTTCGTGCGAGTTCGCGCGCGACTACTTCGACGCCGCCGCCGGGCCGCAGAAGCAGGCCGCGGCGCTGTTCCGCCTGTTCGAGGCGCCGCACTACTTCCGCCGCGTCGGCAAGGGCCAGTTCCGGAAGGCGCCCGAAGAGATCGTCAAGGCCGCGCTGCTGGGCATCGAGCGCAAGCAGCGCGCTCGCAGGCGCAGATCGACGCCTGGGCCGACGAGCTCGCGGCGGGCCGCTGCCCGCCGCCGATCGCGCGAGCAGCTCTACAAGATCCTGTTCAAGCCCGACAAGCAATCGCGCCGAGTACAAGGCGGTCGTGGAGGCCGCCAGGCGGTCGCAGCGCGCACCGCTCGACCTGCTCAAGGACGCCGGCGCCATCGACCAGCGCCTACCAGTTCCACTGGCGCCGCTTCCTGTTCGAGAACTTCCCCAAGGGCACGGCGCTTCCCGCCGCTGCGCCGCGCCGCCAGTCAAGGATCCCCTGCCGCTCGCGGCGGTGCAGGCCTTCTCGATCGACGATTCCGCCACCACCGAGATCGACGATGCGCTGTCGGTGCAGGGCCTGGGCAGCGGCACGGTGGTCTTCGGCATCCACATCGCCGCGCCGGGCCTGGCGCTGCAGCGCCGGAATCGGCACTCGACAAGCTCGCGCGCGAGCGGCTGTCCACCGTCTACATGCCGGGCTGGAAGCTCACGATGCTGCCCGACGACGTCGTGCAGGCCTACACGCTCACCGAGGGCCGCGACTGCCCCGCCGTGAGCCTGTATGTCACGCTCGACGAAGCCACGCTCGACGTGAAAGGCAGCGAGACCCGGCTCGAGCGCGTGCCGGTGGCCGGCCAACCTGCGCCACGACAAGCTCGACGCCGTGGTCACGGAGGCTGCCGCTCACCGGCGCCGCGCCGGCCGACTACCCCTTCGCGGCCGAGCTGGCGTTCGCCTTTCGGCTGGCGCGGCGCGCTGAAGGCGCGGCGCGAGGTGGTGCGCGGCAAGCCCGAGTCGTTCAACCGCCCCGACTACAACTTCCGCCTCGAGGCGCGCCGGAGAACCGACGGGCCAGGAGCCGACGCGGCGACGAGCGCGTCGTGATCTCGCAGCGCCGGCGCGGCGCCCCGCTCGACCTCATCGTGGCGGAGGCGATGATCCTCGCCAACAGCACCTGGGGCGGCTGGCTGGCCGAGTGCGGCGTGCCGGCCATCTACCGCAGCCAGGCCAGCCTGGCGCCGGGCATCAAGGTGCGCATGGGCACCGCGGCCCGCGCCGCACGCCGGCATGGGCGTCGCGCAGTACGCCTGGTCCACCTCGCCGCTGCGGCGCTACGTCGATCTCGTCAACCAGTGGCAGCTCATCGCCTGCGCGCGCCACGGCCGCACCGCCGCGCTGGCCGCGCCGTTCAAGCCGAAGGATGCCGCGCTCTTCTCGGTGATCTCCGGCTTCGATGCCGCCTACACCGCCTACAACGACTTCCAGCACGCGATCGAGCGCTACTGGACGCTGCGCTGGATCCAGCAGAACGGCATCGAGCAACTCGACGCCGCCGTCATGAAGGACGGCCTGGTGCGCGCCGACACGCTGCCGCTGGTGTTCCGGCTCGCCGGCACCGAAGGCATGGGCCGCGGCGCCCATGTGCGCGCGCGCGTCACCGGGTGCGACCTGCTCACGCTCGAGCTGCATGCGTCGCTGCTCGCACGCATCGACGACGGCAGCGCCCGAGCGGCACGGCCGACGAGCCGAAGCCGAAGACGAAGCCGAGGCCGCGCCGGCCCTCGCGCTCGCCATCGACCTCGCGGAGCGCCGACTCCGCCGCGCGCCCGAGGCCGCGGCCTGACGCCGATGTCCGCCCGGCTGAACACCCTGCACTGGGCCTTGCTCGTCTCGCTGGCCGTGCACGGCGCGCTGCTCACGGTTCGCTTCGTCGCACCCGGAGCGTTTCGACCGCATGTTCCAGGACACGCCGCTCGAGGTGGTCCTGGTCAACGCGCGCTCCAGCGAGAAGCCCGACCAAGGCGCAGGCCATCGCGCAGGCCAACCTGGCCGGCGGCGGCGAGGCCGAGCGACGGCCGCGCCACCTCGCCGCTGCCGCCTTCGGCCACCGTCGAGCTCGGCGAGGCGGCCGACGAGGCGCGACGCCAGATCGACCAGCTCCAGCAGCAGCAGCAGCTGCTGCTGTCGCAGTTGCGACGCGAGCTCGCGATGCTCCGCCGCGCCGAGCCCCCGGCAGGATCCGAACGACCCCCGCGAGCGCGAGCAGGAGGAGCGCCGGCGCCAGATGCTGCGCCTGCTCGCCGAGATCGAGAAGCGCATCAACGAGGAAAACGCCCGGCCCAAGAAGCGCTACATCAGCCCCGCCGTGCGCGAAGAGGTCTATGCGCAGTACTACGACGCCCTGCGCCGCCGCATCGAGGACCGCGGCACGCGCGACTTTCCCGAGCACCAGGGCAAGAAGCTGTATGGCGAGCTGATCATGAACATCACGGTCGACGCGGTGGGCCACGTCGTGGAGGCGGAGGTCGTGCAGTCGTCGCGCTCGCAGCTGCTCGACCGCCGCGCGCATCGCCATCGTCCATGCCGCCTCCCCGTTCGGCGACTTCTCGCAGGCGATGCGGCGCAACGCCGACCAGATCGTCGTCACCTCACGCTTCCGCTTCACGCGCGAGGATGGCTTCGAGACGACGTTGAGCGAGCGTCAATGAGCACCGCGGCCCGATCGCTACGCCGTGCTCGGCAACCCCGTCGCGCACAGCCGCTCGCCGTTCATCCACGCCGAGTTCGCCCGCCAGACCGGCCAGGCGGTCGAGTACGGCCGCGTGCTTTGCCCGCTCGACGGCTTCGAGGCCGCCGTGCGGGCGTTCGCGGCCGAGGGCGGCCGCGGGTGCAACGTCACCGTGCCGTTCAAGTTCGACGCCCCTCGCCTGGCCGCGCCACGTGAGCGTTCGCGCTGCGCTGGCCGGCGCGGCCAACGTGCTGCGGTTCGACGCCGACGGCTGGCATGCCGACAACACCGACGGCGTCGGCCTCGTGACCGACATCCTCGCCAACGCCGGGGTGCCCGATCGAAGGCGCCCGCGTGCTGCTCGTGGGCGCGGGCGGCGCCGCGGCCGGCGTCCTGGGCCCGCTGCTCGAGCGGTGCCCCGCGGCGCTCGTGGTGGCCAACCGCACCGCCGACAAGGCCCGCGCCCTCGTCGAGCGCCACGCCGCGTCGCGCCGGCCGTTGTGCGCTGCAGGCGCGCGGCCTCCAGGACCCCGGCACGGCGCTTCGACCTCGTCATCAACGCGAGCGCATCGAGCCTCGACGCCGCGCCGCCTCCCGTCGATGCCCGGGTGCTGCGGCCCGGCGCCTTGGCGGTCGACCTGATGTACGGCCCCGCAGCCGATCCCTTCCTGCGCTGGGCGGAACACCACGGCGCGATCGGCCGCGACGGCCTCGGCATGCTCGTCGAGCAGGCGGCCGAGGCTTTCGCCTTCTGGCGCGGCGTACGCCCGCTCACCGCACCGGTGCTGCAGGCGCTGCGCCGGCAACTGGCCGCCGCGGCATGAAGCCGGCGTGGGCGCATGCCGGGCGCATCGCCGCGCTGCTGGCGATCAGCGTGCTGGCGCTGCAGGCGTATTTCTTCGCGCGCATCGCGCTCATGGCCTGGGTCGACCCGCACTCCACCACGTTCGAGCGCAGCGAAGCCTGGCGGCTGCTCGTCGAGCGGCGCAGACCTCGACTGGAGCCAGTCCTGGGCCGACTACGACGACATCTCCGCACACCTGAAGCGCGCCGTGATCGCCAGCGAGGACGCCGGATTCGCCGAGCACAGCGGCGTCGAGTGGGACGCCATCGAACGAGCCTGGGAACGCAACCTGCGCTCGCAAGAGCGCGCCGAGCGGCAGAACGAGTCGCTGCCAGCGGCAGCGGCGCCGCCGACACGCTGCGGCCGGCCGCGCTGCGCGAAGCACGTCTCGTCGGGGGCTCCACCATCACGCAGCAACTCGCCAAGAACCTGTTCCTCTCCGGCGAGCGCACGGCCCCGCGCAAGGCCCAGGAGTTCGCCATCACCCTGATGCTCGAGGCGACGCTGAGCAAGCGGCGCATCCTCGAGATCTACCTGAACCATGTCGAGTGGGGCGAAGGCCGGTTCGGCGCGCAGGCTGCGGCGCGCCACTACTTCAAGGCCGACGCCGCCGACCTCGGCACCTGGCAGGCTGCGCGCCTGGCTGTGATGCTGCCGGCGCCCAAGCGCTTCGAGAAGCGCCCCGGCTCCGCCTACGTGCAAGGCCGCGCCGCCACCGTGGCGGCTCGCATGGCAGGCGTGCAGGCGCCGTAGACTGCCCGAGCCGGCTCCTCCGCGATCTGTATCGAACCGATGACGCCCAGCCTCTCCGATGAAATCGCCGCCTCCGCCGCCCGCCTCGTGGTGGAAGAAGGGATGGAGTACGGCGCGGCCAAGCGTCGGGCAGCGCGGCAGCTCGGGCGCGCTCGCTCGGCCGAACTGCCGAGCAACGAGTCCGTCGAGGACGAGGTCAGGACCTACCTCGAGATCTTCCGGTCCGACTCGCAGCCGGCGGAGCTGCACGCGCTGCGGCGCCTGGCACTCGACTGGATGGAGCGGCTGGCCGCCTTCCGGCCGCATCTGGCCGGTGCTGCGTGGCGCGGCACCGCCACGCGGCTGTCGGCCCTGCACATCGACCTGTTCTGCGACGATTCCAAGGCCGCCGAGATCGAGCTCATCAACCTGCGCGTGCCCTACGACGCGGCCGGCGACGAGGCCGATCCCGTGCTCACCCTGCTTACACCGTGTCGCGAGCTGGGGGATCCGGTTACGGTGCACCTGCACGTGCGCGACCTCGACGACTTGCGCGGCGCGCTGAAGCCCGACGCGCGCGGGCGCACGCAGCGCGGCGACGCGGCGGCCCTTCGGCGCTGCTCGACGAGGCGGTGTCGTGAACTCGCGCCGCGCGCTGGTCGCCGGCGTGGCCTCCGCTGCTGCGCTTGCAGGCGCCGGCTGGGCCCTGTGGCGCAGCCGCGAGCGTGCGCCCGAGCCGGCGGGGCCGGTCATCGACGAGGCAGCCGTCTGGGGCATGCGCTTCCAACGGCCGTCTGGCGGCGAGCTGGTCGATGGACGAGTTGCGGGGCCGGCCGTTGATCGATCAACTTCTGGGCGACCTGGTGCGCCCCGTGCATCAAGGAGATGCCCGAGATCGACCGCTTCCATCGCGAGCATGCCGCGCGTGGGTGGCAGGTGCTGGGGCTGGCGATCGACAGCGCCGAGCCGGTGCGCGCCTTCCTCGAACGCATCCCGGTCGGCTTTCCCGTGGCGCTGGCCGGGCTGTCCGGCATGGAGCTGCTGCGCAACCTCGGCAACGTTGCCGGCGCCCTGCCGTTCACCGTCCACTACGACGCCGATGGCCGCGTGCGTCGCCGGCGGCTCGGCGAGACCACCGCGCGCGAGCTCTCCTCCTGGGCCGCCGACGGCGACTGAGCCCGATTCGCTCGATCGGGAAATAAGTTTTGTCAAGTCGCTAGCAACCGAGCGCAAAACGCGTAAAGTTCGGCCTCCTCGCGGCCGGCAGACCGAGCACTCAAGCTTCGGCCGCCTCGGCGGTCGTGGAATCGTCGGGAAGCTGTGCATTGGGAACAGTATTGATGCACTAGGCAGAACAAGACGCTGGAGAACATCGATGGATTTGCGCAAGCTCAAGACGCTGATCGACCTCGTGTCGGAGTCCAACATCTCGGAGCTGGAGATCACCGAGGCCGACGGCAAGGTCCGAATCGTGAAGTCGGAGCCGGCCGCGCCGTCGATGATGACCGTACATGCCGGCCGCCGATGCCGACGGCCGCCGTGCTGCCCGGCGCCGCCGCGCCGCCGGCGCCTGCCGCCGCGCCGCGCCGAGCCGGACGAAACCGGGCACGTCGTCAAGTCGCCCATGGTCGGCACCTTCTATCGCTCCTCGACGCCCGGGCGGCAAGCCGTTCATCGAGGTCGGATCGGCAGGTCGAAGGAAGGCGAGCCGGTCTGCATCATCGAGGCGATGAAGATCATGAACGAGATCGAGGCCGACCGCAGCGGCACGGTCACCAAGATCCTGGCCGAGAACGGCCAAGCCGTCGAGTTCGGCCAGCCCCTGTTCGTGATCGAGTAAGCCGTCGATGTTCAAGAAGATCCTGATCGCCAACCGCGGCGAGATTGCGCTGCGGATCCAGCGCGCCTGCCGCGAAATGGGCGTCAAGTCGGTCGTCGTCTACTCCGAGGCCGACCGCGACGCCAAGTACGTCAAGCTGGCCGACGAGGCCGTCTGCATCGGCCCGGCCGCATCGGCGCAGAGCTACCTCAACATGCCGGCGATCATCGCCACCGCCGAGGTCACCGACGCCGAAGCCATCCACCCGGGCTACGGCTTCCTCTCCGAGAACGCCGACTTCGCCGAGCGGGTCGAGAAGAGCGGGTTCGTCTTCATCGGCCCCACGCCGGAGTCGATCCGCATGATGGGCGACAAGGTCTCGGCCAAGCAGGCGATGATCAAGTCCGGCGTGCCCTGCGTGCCCGGCTCCGAAGGCGCGCTGCCGGACGACCCGAAGGAGATCATCCGCATCGCGCGCACCGATCGGCTACCCGATCATCGTGAAGGCGGCCGGCGGCGGCGGCGGACGCGGCATGCGGGTGGTGCACACCGAGGCGGCCCTGCTCAACTCGGTGCAGACCACCCGGGCCGAGGCGGGCGCGGCGTTCGGCAATCCGGCCGTCTACATGGAGAAGTTCCTCGAGCACCCGCGGCACATCGAGATCCAGGTCCTGGCCGACGAGCACAAGAACGCCGTCTGGCTCGGCGAGCGCGACTGCTCCATGCAACGGCGCCACCAGAAGATCATCGAGGAGGCGCCGGCGCCGGGCATCCCGCGCCGCATCATCGAGCGCATCGGCGACCGCTGCGCCGCCGCCTGCAAGAAGATCGGCTACCGCGGCGCGGGCACCTTCGAGTTCCTGTACGAGAACGGCGAGTTCTACTTCATCGAGATGAACACCCGCGTGCAGGTGGAGCATCCCGTCACCGAGCTCGTCACCGGCATCGACATCGTGCAGATGCAGATCCGGGTTGCCGCCGGCGAGAAGCTGCCCTTCACCCAGCGCCAGGTGCAGATGCGCGGCCACGCCATCGAGTGCCGCGTGAACGCCGAGGATCCCTACAAGTTCACCCCGTCGCCGGGGCGCATCACGATGTGGCACCCGCCAGGCGGGCCGGGCGTGCGCGTGGATTCCCACGCCTACACCAACTACTTCGTGCCGCCGAACTACGATTCCATGATCGGAAAGATCATCGTCCACGGAGACACTCGCGAACCAGGCGCTGGCGCGCATGCGCACCGCACTGTCCGAGACGGTCGTGGAAGGCATCCAGACCAACATCCCGCTGCATCGCGAGCTGATGGTCGACGCGAAGTTCGTCGAAGGCGGCACGACCATCCACTACCTCGAAGGCTGGATGGCGCAACACAAGCGATAGCCCATGCACCAGCTCGCCTTGATCGTGCCGGAGCAACTCGTCGACCCGGTGTCCGATGCGCTCGTTGGCGAGCTGGATGCACTGTCGGTCTCGGTGGAAGACGCCGACGCCGACACGGCGGCCGAGCAGGCGATGTTCGGCGAGCCCGGCCTGCCGCCTCCGCGCCCCGGCTGGGAGCGATCCACGCTGCGCGCGCTGTTCGACACCGAGGCGCAGGCCACCGAAGCCGCCACGCTGCTGCTCGCACAGGACTGGACGGGCGACGTGGAAGTGCGTTCGCTCGAGGCGGTGCCCGACGAAGACTGGGTGCGGCTGACGCAGCAGCAGTTCGCGCCGGTCGAGATCACGCCCACGTTCTGGATCGTGCCGACCTGGCACGAGCCGCCGGCCGCGGCGCGTCAAGTGATCCGCCTCGACCCCGGGCTCGCATTCGGCACCGGCACGCATCCCACCACCCGCATGTGCCTGCGCTGGATCGCGCGCAACGCCGCGCCGTGGCCGCGCGTGCTCGACTACGGCTGCGGCTCGGGCATCCTGGCCATCGGCGCAGCGATGCACGGCGCCGACGCCGTCGACGCGGTCGACATCGACCCGGCCGCGATCGTGGCCACCCGGGCCAACGCCGCCGCCAACGGCGTCGTGCTGCAAGCCGTCGGCCCTCCCGACGCGGCGCGCGGGCCTTATGCCCTGGTGCTGGCCAACATCCTCGCCACGCCGCTGAAGCTTCTCGCCCCCGTGCTCGCGAAGCTCGTTGCACCGGGCGGCGACCTGCTGCTGTCCGGCGTGCTGGAGCGCCAGGCGGAAGAGCTGCGGGCCGCCTACGCCGGCTGGTGCGCGCTCGACGCGAGCGACCTGGAGGACGGGTGGGTGCTGCTGCACGGCCGCTTCGAATGAGATGCTGTGCCCCCACGCGCTTCTCGTCGCTGCACCCCGAGGGGGCCCTTGCTACGGACCGGCAGAGCCGGATCCACGCAAGCACCTTGGTGGGGCCGGGTCGTGCGGATCTGTCAAGCTCGGGTGGCGGATCGCGATGAGCCTCGCTACGCGCTGCTCCGCCTGCGGGACGGTGTTCCGGGTCGTCCAGGACCAGCTCAAGGTGTCCGAGGGCTGGGTGCGCTGCGGGCGCTGCCAGGAAGTGTTCAATGCCGTCGAGGGGCTGTTCGACCTCGACCGCGAGGCACCGCCGACCTGGCCGCAGCCGGAAGATTCAGGCGGCCGCGCCGACGGCGCATGCGGCGTCGGACTGCGGCCGACGCGCCGTCGCTCGAGGCGGCCGAGAAGTCCGCTGCTGCATACCGAAGACGCCGTCGCCGTCGGAGGGCTTCGCCGATGCGCGCTTCCACAGCGAGCTGCCGCCCGACACAGAGGCCACGCGCGCCGACAGCGCCGCGGCGGGCGACGCCGATCGAGTCGACCACGAAGCCGGGGTGCCGACACGCCCGCCGGCCGACGAGCCCGACGCCCCACTTCATGCGTGCCGGCGCGCTGGCCGAGCGCTGGGAGCATCCGCGCCGTCGAGCCGGCCTCGGGATCGCCGCTCGTCGTGCTCGGTCTCCTGCTCGCCGCTCAGCTCGGCATCCTGTTCCGCACCGACTCTCGCGGCGCGATGGCCGGCGACGCGGCCGCTGCTGAATGCGCTGTGCGGCCTGGCGGCCTGCAAGATCGAGGCGCCGCGCCGCCTCGATCGAGCTCGCCGTGGACAGCAGCGGCCTCGTGCGCCTCGATGCCCAGGGCGTGTACCGCTTCGAAGTCGTGCTTCGCAACCGCGCCGCCCATGACGTGATGCTGCCCGCGCTGGACCTCACGCTCACCGACGCTGCCGGCAGCATCGTGACGCGCAAGGTGGTCAATCCGACCGACCTCAACGCGCCAGAGCGTCTCCATCGCGGCGGCCTCGGAGTTGCCGCTGCACGCCTTGCTGGCCGCCGGCGATGCGCGCATCACGGGCTACACGGTCGACCTTTTCTATCCCTGACGCCGGAGTTTCCATGCCCGCCCTGATCTGCGGATCGCTCGCCTTCGACACCATCACGACCTTCCCGGGCCGCTTCGCCGAGCAGATCCTGCCCGAGCAGCTGCACATCCTGAACGTGTCGTTCCTGGTGCCCACGCTCAAGCGCGAATACGGCGGGTGCGCCGGCAACATCGCCTACACGCTTCGCGCGCTCGGCGGCGAGCCGGTCGTCCTTGCCGCGCTCGGCAGCGACGGCGCGTACCTACCTCGAACGCCTGCGGTCGCTGGGCATCGACACCGAGCTGCATCCGCGTGGAGCAGGACACCTACACCGCGCAGGCGATCATCATCACGGACACCGACAACAACCAGATCACCGCGTTCCACCCCGGCGCGATGATGCAGGCGCATCGCACTGCCGTGCCTGCGCGCGCCGACCTGAAGGTGGCCATCGTGGCGCCCGACGGCCGCGACGCCATGCTTCGAGCACGCCGAGCAGCTGGTCCAGTCGGGCGTTCCCTTCGTCTTCGACCCGGGTCAGGGCCTGCCGATGTTCGACGGCGGCGAACTGCGCGCACTTCGTCGCACAGGCCACGTGGGTCGCGGTGAACGACTACGAGGCACGCATGCTGACGGAGCGCACCGGCTCGACGCTGGAGGGCATCTCGCGCACGGTGCCCGGCGGCCTCATCGTCACGCTCGGCGCGCAAGGGTGCGACGTGTGGATCCAGGGCGACTGCACGCACTTGCCCGGCGTGCCGGCAGCGGCCGTGGTCGATCCGACGGGCTGCGGCGATGCGTTTCGCGCAGGCCTGCTCTACGGCCTGGAGCGAAGCTGGGCGCTGCCGCGCTGCGCCGAGTTGGGCAACCGGCTCGGTGCGCTCAAGATCGCAAGCGCGGTCCGCAGAACCACACGGTGGACGTGGCCGCGCTCAGCTCAGCACTCATGGAACCCGGCCGAAGCCGGGCGTCATGAAACCCGGCCGAAGCGGGCCGCCCATAAAAAAACCCGGCCGAAGCCGGGTTTCTGCCTTGCACTTGCGGTCAGGGCTTGTTGCCCGTCGGGAACGGCCAGGCCGCAGCCGGGCTCAGCGCCGTCTTCGCCGCCGGGGCAGGTGCCGCAGCGGGGGCAGCCGGAGCAGCCGGGGCCTTCTTCGCAGCCGCCTTCTTCGCAGCCGGCTTCTTCGCCGCCTTCTTCGCAGCGGCCTTCTTCGCAGGCGCCTTCTTGGCAGGCGCCTTCTTCGCGGTGCGCCTTCTTCGCAGCGGCCTTCTTCGCAGGCGCCTTCTTCGCCGGCGCCTTCTTGGCCGCAGCCTTCTTCGCCGGCGGCCTTCTTCGCCGGCGCCTTCTTGGCAGCCGCCTTCTTGGCCGGCGCCTTCTTGGCCGCGGCCTTCTTGGCCGGCGCCTTCTTGGCGGCCGCCTTCTTCGCGCGCCGCCTTCTTCGCCGGCGCCTTCTTGGCGGCCGTCTTCTTGCCAGCGGCCTTCTTGGCCGGAGCCTTCTTCGCAGTTGCCATTTCAATCTCCTTGATCAAGTTGCAAAAACACCGGACTGCTCGAGCAACCCGGCGATTCACCGCCCGGGGTCTTCCCCTGTCGGGGCCTGCTCCGGTTCGGTGAACGGGGTGGCGACTCGTGCGCACCGTTCTGACGTGGTGCTTCACGAACCGCGGATCTTGATCTCTTGCATCGGAACTGCGCCGGGCTCCGCGGCCCGGTTCAGTCCCAGGAAAGCGCGCCACCCGACTGGTATTCGATGACGCGGGTCTCGAAGAAATTGCGCTCCTTCTTCAGGTCGATCATTTCGCTCATCCAGGGGAACGGGTTTTCCTCGTTCGGGAAGAGCGCCTCCAGGCCGATCTGCGTGGCACGCCGGTTGGCGATGTAGCGCAGGTAGCCCTTGAACATCGAGGCGTTGAGCCCCAGCACGCCGCGCGGCATGGTGTCCTCGGCGTAGCGGTATTCGAGCTCGACGGCCTTCAGGAACAGCGCCTTGATCTCGGCCTTGAACTCGGGCGTCCAGAGGTGCGGGTTCTCGAGCTTGATCTGGTTGATCAGGTCGATGCCGAAATTGCAGTGCATCGACTCGTCGCGCAGGATGTACTGGTACTGCTCGGCGGCGCCGGTCATCTTGTTCTGCCGGCCCAGCGCCAGGATCTGCGTGAAGCCGACGTAGAAGAACAGGCCTTCCATCAGGCAGGCGAAGACGATCAGGCTCTTCAGCAGCGTCTGGTCGGTCTCGGGCGTGCCGGTGTGGAAGTTCGGGTCCATGATCGCGTCGATGAACGGGATCAGGAACTCGTCCTTGTCGCGGATCGACGAGACCTCGTTGTAGGCGTTGAAGATCTCGCCCTCGTCCAGGCCGAGCGACTCGACGATGTACTGGTAGGCGTGGGTGTGGATCGCTTCCTCGAACGCCTGGCGCAGCAGGAACTGGCGGCACTCGGGCGCCGTGATGTGGCGGTAGGTGCCCAGCACGATGTTGTTGGCGGCCAGCGAGTCGGCGGTGACGAAGAAGCCGAGGTTGCGCTTGATGATGCGGCGCTCGTCCTCGGTCAGGCCGTTGGGATCCTTCCACGTCGCGATGTCGCGCGACATGTTGACCTCCTGCGGCATCCAGTGGTTGGCGCAGGTGGCGAGGTACTTCTCCCAGGCCCACTTGTACTTGAACGGCACCAGCTGGTTGACGTCGGTCTGGCCGTTGATGATGCGCTTGTCGGCGGCGTTGACGCGGCGCGCGGGCTGCGCGCTCATCGTCGTGGCCGGCGTGGCCGGCGTGGCGGGCACCGCGGGCAGCGTGCGGATGTTTGGAGTGAAGGAGTCACCGCCCGCGCGTCGCGTTGAAGGGCTTGCGCGGTATTGCTCGATGGCGTCGTCGTGGTGCGGACTTCGTCTTCCCAGATCAACATGTGTTGATTCCTGGGCTCGGATTATGAGAGTGTTGCGTGCGAACACCAAGCACTTCTTGACATTCGCACGCGCTTCTTGTTGCGGTCTCGCATCGAATAACGCGCGATCGATCGATGCTTCACTGGCACGCTTCGCACGTCGGATCGTCGATCGCGCAGAACTTGATGTCGGTCGCAGGCTCCTGCGCTTGCTGCGTTGCGCTGCGCAGCGCGCATCGAGCGCGGACACGCGTCGCCGCCCGACGAGACCGCGTTCAGCGGCCCGCCTTCACCGTGCGATTTCTCGGCGTGCGTCGCGCCCATCGTGCGCAGGTAGTACGTGGTCTTCAAGCCGCGCAGCCAGGCCAGCTTGTAGGTCTCGTCGAGCTTCTTGCCCGACGCGCCGGCCATGTAGATGTTGAGCGACTGCGCCTGGTCGATCCACTTCTGGCGGCGCGCCGCGGCCTCGACCAGCCACTGCGTCTCGACCTCGAACGCGGTCGCGTAGAGCGCCTTGAGTTCCTCGCGGCACGCGGTCGATCGGGCGCAGCGAGCCGTCGAAGTGCTTCAGGTCCATCACCATCACGTCGTCCCACAGGCCCAGGCGCTTCAGGTCGCGCACCAGGTACTGGTTGATCACCGTGAACTCGCCCGACAGGTTCGACTTGACCGACAGGTTGCCGAAGCAGGGCTCGATGGAGGCGTCGACGCCGATGATGTTGGAGATGGTCGCCGTCGGGGCGATGGCCACGCAGTTGCTGTTGCGCATGCCGTGCTGCGGCGATCCTCGTGCGCAGCGCGTCCCAGTCCAGCGTGCGCGCAGCGGTCGACGTCGACATAGCCGCCGCGCTGCTTCGGCCAGCAGCTCAGCGTGTCGAGCGGCAGGATGCCGCGGTCCCACAGCGAGCCCGTGTAGCTGGAGTAGCGGCCGCGCTCGGCGGCCAGCTCGGTCGACGCCCAGTAGGCGTGGTAGCAGACGGCTTCCATCGAGCGGTCGGCGAACTCCACGGCGGCGTCGCTCGCGTAGGGCATGCGCAGCTGGTACAGCGCATCCTGGAAGCCCATGATGCCCAGGCCCACCGGGCGGTGGCGCAGGTTGGAGTCGCGCGCCTTCTTGACCGCGTAGTAGTTGATGTCGATCACGTTGTCGAGCATGCGCATCGCGGTGGCGACGGTCTTCTTCAGCTTGTCGTGGTCGATCCCGCCGTCCTTCAGGTGCTGGGCCAGGTTGACCGAGCCGAGGTTGCAGACGGCGATCTCGGTGTCGCTGGTGTTCAGCGTGATCTCGGTGCACAGGTTGGACGAGTGCACCACGCCGACGTGCTGCTGCGGGCGAGCGCACGTTGCAGGCGTCCTTGAAGGTGATCCAGGGATGCCCGGTCTCGAACAGCATCGAGAGCATCTTGCGCCACAGGTCGCTGGCCGGCATCCGTCTTGTAGAGCTTGATCTCGCCGCGGTCCGACCTTCGCCTCGTAGGCGATGTAGGCCTCCTCGAAGGCGCGTGCCGAACTTGTCGTGCAGGTCCGGGCAGGTCGGACGGCGAGAACAGCGTCCAGTCGCCGCCTTCCATGACCCGCCGCATGAACAGGTCGGGAATCCAGTTGGCGGTGTTCATGTCGTGCGTGCGCCGGCGGTCGTCGCCGGTGTTCTTGCGCAGCTCCAGGAACTCCTCGATGTCCAGGTGCCAGGTCTCCAGGTAGGCGCAGACGGCGCCCTTGCGCTTGCCGCCCTGGTTGACCGCCACGGCGGTGTCGTTGACCACCTTCAGGAACGGCACGACGCCCTGGCTCTTGCCGTTGGTGCCCTTGATGTAGGAGCCGAGCGCGCGCACGCGGGTCCAGTCGTTGCCCAGGCCGCCGGCGAACTTGCGACAGCAGCGCGTTTTCCTTGATCGCCTCGTAGATGCCGTCCAGGTCGTCGGCGCACCGTGGTCAGGTAGCAGCTCGACAGCTGCGAGCGCAGCGTGCCGGCGTTGAACAGCGTGGGCGTGCTGCGACATGAAGTCGAAGCTCGACAGCACGTCGTAGAACTCGATCGCGCGCGCCTCGCGGTCGATCTCGTTCAGCGACAGGCCCATCGCCACGCGCATGAAGAAGGCCTGCGGCAGCTCGATGCGGGCCTCGTCGATGTGCAGGAAGTAGCGGTCGTACAGCGTCTGCAGGCCGAGGTAGTCGAACTGCAGGTCGCGCTCGGCCTTGATGGCCGCGCCCAGGCGCTGCAGGTCGAACTGCAGCAGCTTGTCGTCGAGCAGCTCGGCGTCGACGCCCTTCTTGATGAAGCCGGGGAAAGTACTCGGCGTAGCGCTCGCCCATCTCGCGCCTGCGTCACCTCGCCGCCGAGGACCTCGCTCGCGGATGGTGTGCAGCAGCAGGCGGGCGGTGGCGCGGTGTAGCCGGGATCCTTCTCGATCAGCGTGCGCGCGGCCAGGATGGCCGCCTTGTAGACCTCGTCGATCGGCACGCCGTCGTACAGGTTGCGCCGCGTCTCGGCCAGGATCGGCTCCGGGCTTGCACGTCGGCGCCGAGGCCCGCGCAGGCCGACTCGATCAGCGCCCTGCAGGCGCGCGGCGTCCAGCGGCACGCGCTGGCCGCCGTCGATGACGTGCAGCGCGGTCGCCGCGACCGGCGCGCCGGTCTGGCCCTGCCGCGCGCGCTCCTGCGAGCGGCGCTCGCGGTACAGCACGTAGGCGCGGGCCACCTCGTGGTGGCCGCCGCGCATCAGGCCCAGTTCGACCTGGTCCTGCACGTCCTCGATGTGGAAGGTGCCGCCGCCCGGGCGCGAGCGCAGCAGGCGCGCGCACGACCGCCTTCGGTCAGGCTGTCGACCGTCTCGCGCACGCTGGCCGACGCCGCGCCCTGCGTGCCGTGCACCGCCAGGAACGCCTTCATCATCGCGACCGCGATCTTGTTCGGCTCGAACGGCACGACGGCGCCGTTGCGGCGAATGATCTGGTAGCCCTGGTAGGCAGCTGGCGCCGGCAGGCGGCGCGGCGGCGGTGGACGAGGCGGCGAAGGGCGGGGTCGACGGGGTGGGCAACTACGGTCTGCATGAGAGTCCTTCTCGGAAGAGCGCGCGGCACGGCGGGCAGCCGTCGTCTTCGTGCCGGCGATGTGGACAAGTGTGTGGAGAAGCGGTGGATCGCAGGTGGATCGACGGACACTATATCTGGGGGTCGCGAGCCACATTGAACACTACCTGTAGCGTATCGCATAGCCTGGGTTTGCGAGCATTGCCCCGCGCCGCGGACCTGCCCGTCGCGTCGCCGACGCGCAACTGCGTGCTCACGCCGATAGCGTGCGGCAGGGCGATCGCGTGAACCGGCCAGCAGCCGCTGCAGCAGCCTGCCAGTCGAAGCCCGGGCCCCGGATCGCTCTTGCGGCCCGGCGCCATGTGCTCGTGGCCGACCGCTTCGGTGACCGGATAGCGCTGCGGCAAGGCGCGCGCAACACGCGCGCAAGCGTGCGCGTACTGCGCGGCCTCGAACGTCTCGCCTTCGAGCCCCTCGAGCTCGATGCCGACCGAATAGTCGTTGCAGTTCGTCGCGGCCGCGCCACGATGAGCGGCCCGGCATGCCAGGCGCGCTGGTCGCAGGACACGAACTGCAGCAGCGCGCCGTCGCGCCGCATGAGGAAGTGCGCCGACACGCGCAGGCCGCGAATGCTTCTCGAAGTAGGGATGCGCGTCCCAGTCGAGCCGGTTGGTGAACAGGCGCTCGATGGCGTCGCCGCCGTACTCGCCCGGCGGCAGGCTGATCGAGTGGATCACCGCGAGCGTGACGAGCGCGCCGATCGGGTCGCGCGTCCGAAGTTCGGCGACTCGCACGCGCCGCGCCTGCGACCACCAGCCGTCGTGCCAGGCGTCCCGGAACGCTTCACCGGGGCTGCTCGGCGGCCCGTCAGCTGTCCCGCTCGCCGCATGGTCCGCGACGTTCACGCCCAGCCGCGCCATGCGGTAGCGCATCTGCCGCAGCGACAGCCCCAGGCTGGCGCCGGCCGCCGTGCGGTTGAAGCGATGGCGCTCGAGCGCTCGCACGAGGATGTCGCGCTCGACGCTCGTCCAGGTAGGCCTCGCAGGTCGCTCGGCAGCGGCGCCGGTGCCGGCGGTGCCGGCGCCGCTGCCATCGGCCCGAGCAGCGGCTCGTCGTCCAGCGCCAGGTCGACGCCGTTGACCTCCGACGCCTCGGCCTCGAAGGCGTCGTCCGGCAAGGCCAGGTCGATGCGCTCGATGATCTCGCCGCCTGACAGCGCCACGGCGCGGTGCAGCAGGTTCTCCAGTTCGCGCACGTTGCCCGGGAACGGCATAGCGCGACAGCTGCGCAAGCGCCTCGGCGGACAGCACCGGCGCCGGCACTGACGCCGGCGTCATGCGCGATGCGCTCCAGCAGCGCGTCGCACATCGCCGGCAGGTCCTCGCGCGCGCTCGCGCAGCGGCGGCACGCGGATCTCGATCACGTTGAGCCGGTAGTACAGGTCCTGGCGGAAGCGGCCGGCCTGCACTTCGGCCGCCAGGTCCTTGTGCGTCGCGCTGACGATGCGCACGTTCACCGGCGTCTTCGCTGCGTCGCGCCCAGCGGCCGCACCGAGCGCTCCTGGATCGCGCGCAGCAGCTTGCTCTGCATCGCCAGCGGCAGGTCGCCGATCTCGTCGAGGAACAGCGTGCCGCCGCGCGCCGCCTGGAAGTAGCCGTCGCGGTCGTCGTTGGCGCCGGTGTAGGCGCCCTTGCGATAGCCGAAGAACTCGGCCTCGAGCAGCTGCTCGGGGATGGCGCTGCAGTTGACGGCGATGAAGGGCATCGCGGCGCGGGCGCTGCACGTGCGTGGATCGCCCGCGCCACCAGTTCCTTGCCGGTGCCCGACTCGCCGCTGCACCAGCACCGGCGCCATGCTGCGCGCCACCTTCTCGACCAGCGCGCGCACCTGCTGCATGGCTGCCGACGTCGCCGACCAGGCGGCGCAGCGCAGGCGCCGCCTCGACCGCCGGCTCGACCGTGCGGCGGCCGCGCCGCCCGCACGGGCGTCGCGGCGACCCCGTGTTCGGAGGGCAGGCTCGACGGCACGATGGTCGGCGCGGACTGCGGCGAGCGCCCGAGCGCCGAAGCCACCACGGCGCGGAACTGCCGCAGGTCGACCGGCTTGGTCAGGTAGTCGTAGGCGCCGGCCTTCAGCGCCTCGACCGCGTTCTCGGCCGAGCCGTAGGCCGTGATCACGATGCAGCCTTCTCGCGGCGCGCGGTCTCGTCGAGCTTGCGCAGCAGGTCGAGGCCGCTGCCGTCGGGCAGGCGCATGTCGGTGATCACGGCGCTGTAGGTGCGGTCGCTTCAGATGCAGCATCGCCTCTTCCACCGAGCCGGCGGTCTCGACGTCGTAGCCCTCGCGCAGCAACGTCAGCTCGTACAGCGTGCGCAGGTCGGGCTCGTCGTCGACGACGAGCAGGCTGAAGTGCGCGGGACGCGCTGGGGTCATAGGTGCAGTCGCGTCTGCCGGCTGGCGCCGCCAGGCGGGCGCCGGCCGCATCGTGACCAGGAACTCGTTGCGGTGGGCGGCCGCCTGTCGGTCCGCCATCGGTAGTCGATGCTGGCGCCGTGGCGCTCGCACAGTTCGCGGCAAATATACAGGCCCAGTCCGGTGCCGCGGCTGCGCGTGGAGAAGAACGGCTCGAACAGGTGGCGCTCGACCTCGGCGCGGGATCGGCGGGCCGTCGCTCGCGCACCGACGAGGACCGCGTGCCCGTCGCGCGCATCGAGCTGCACGGCGATGGAGCCGGGCGCGCCGCTGGCATGGCGGTGCGCGTTGTCGAGCAGGTTCACCAGCACGCGGCGCAGGTGCTCGGCTCGAAGAGCACGCCCAGCGACTGCGGCGGCAGGCTCGACCTGGAGCCGGCTCGACGCACCGAGCGCGACTCCGGCGGTGCGGGCCCACTCGCCCACGGCCGCGGCCACTTCCGCGGTGAGATCGACGGCGCGCAGGGTCGGCGCCGCGCCCGGGGCCACTTCCATCACGTCGTCGACGATGCGCTTCAGGCGCTCGACGTTGTCGGTCACCATGCGCGCAAGCTGCGCCTGCTCGGCCGTGAGGTCGTCTTCGCTCAGCAGCGCGTTGGCCTGCGCGATGGCGGCCAGCGGGTTGCGGATCTCGTGCGCGATGCCGGCCGACACGCGCCCCATGGCGGCCAGCTTCTCCTGGCGGATGCGCGCCTGCACGTCGCGCAGGTCCTCCAGGAACAGCACGCAAAGCTCCTCGGGCGCTTCCGGGTTTCCGTCTGCAGTTCGCCGGCGCGTGAAGCGCGCGCGCAGCGCGCAGCGTGCGCGTCGGCTCCGGACTCGAAATGCAGTGTCAAGTCGCGTCCCGTCTCGGGCCAGGCGCCTTCGTCGAAGGCTCGCGTCACCGCATGCTCGAGCGCCTCCCAGGCCGGCGCGCCCTGCAGCTGGAACGGGGCGGGGCGGCACATGCCTTGGGCGGCCAGCAGGCGGCGCGCCGCCGGGTTGGCCGCGCGCACGCGGGCGCGCCGGTCGACCACCAGCACGCCGTCGGTCATCTCCTCGATCACCAGGCGGTTCAGCTGCGCCTGCTGCCGCGCGAGCTCCAGGCTGCCGCGCGCGGTCAGTTCCTCGCGCGCCAGCCGGCCCGCCAGTTCGCCGGCCAGCAGGGCGATCACGAAGAGGCCGATGCCGGCCAGCCCGGCCTGCGCGAGGCGCGCCACGTCGCCCCCTCGAGCCTCAGAGCCGCCACGCGGTCGCCAGCAGCAGCAGGGCCACGCCCGCCGTGGTGGCCAGCGCCAGCGATGCGCGCCGTCAGCACGCCGGCCATCAGCACCGGCAGCACGAGCAGCGGCGACGTAGTTGAGGCCTGCCGACGGGCCGAACAGGTGCAGCGTCGAGAAGACGACCAGGTCGACGCCGATGGTGGAGGCCCACTGCCCGCGGGTCAGGCGGGGCACGCCCGGCGGCCCGCCGGCGCGCGCGAAGCGCGGCAGCAGCCACAGGCTCACGGCCTGCACGGCGTAGCCCAGGCTCAGGAAGAGCAGCGCCGCGCGCGGTCGCTCGGCCGACCATCCCGCCCACCGCCTGCGCGAACAGCAGTGCCATGCCCAATGCAGCTCGGGCGGCCACGAAGACGCGATAGATGCGGTGGAAGGTGCTGGCCCGTTCGGAGACGATCCGGCGGGCCTGGCGGCTCAGGAACGTGCTGTCCGGCGCTTCGGGCTCGACGGGCCAGCCCCCGACGAACCCGGATTCCGCGCCGAACAGGTCGTCGTGCTGCTTCGTCTCTGCCTCCGACGCCGAAGACGTCGAACCATGATTCATCGAAGTCGGTGCGGCGCCGGTCGACGCGGCGGCGGTCGCCGCGACGTCGATCCTGCTCCGCACTGTCGCTCATCGAGCGCGATCCTGCTCGCGGTGCGCCGTGCTGCAGTAGGTGCGGCCCGAGCGCAGCAGCGCCTCGCTGCGCGGCAGGTGAATGCCGCACTGGGCACAGCGCACCATCCCTTCGGCCTCGCCGCGCGGTGACCGCCGGCGCGGCATCGCCTCGCGTCGCGTGCCGCCCGAACACGAGCGCCAGCACCACCACCACGACGAGAATCACGAGCAGGTACTTCATCACGCGCGCTGCAGCACGACCTCGAGCACGAAGCGCGAGCCCACGTAGGCCAGCAGCAACAGCGCAGCGCCTGCATAGAGCCAGCGCGTGGCTCGCCGGCCGCGCCAGCCGCTCGCATGCCGCCCGCGATCAGGACCGCGAAGGTGGCCCAGCCCAGCACGGAAAACACCGTCTTGTGGTCCCAGCGCCAGTTGTTGCGGCGGACTGCAGCCCAAGCAGCAGCGCCGCGCTGACAGCACCACGAAGCCGGCCTCGACGAAGCGGAAGGTGAGGCGCTCCAGGCGCAGCAGCGGCGATCCCCAGCATTCCGCCGGCGGGCGTCCCGGTCTTCAGTCTCATGCGCCGCTCGGCGCCGTCGAGCAGCCACGCATGCAGCACCGCCGCGCCGAACAGCCCGTACGACGCGATGCCGAGCAGCCAGTGCAGCGGCAGCCAGCGGCGATGCCGCCTGCGCGCGCACTTCGCCGGGGAACGCCACGCACGAGCAGCACGACCGCCGATCCAGCCAGGGCCAGCGCGCGCCGCACGCCGGGCAGCGGCAGAAGCGGCTTTCCACCGTGTACACCGCCAGCACGAGCCACAGCGGTGACCGACAGCGCCGGCGCGAAGCCGAACCGCGCGCCATGCTCCGGACGCCGACCAGATGTCGAGCGCAAGCGCCACGCCATGGGCCAGCCAGCCGATCGACAGTGCGAGCGTCGGCCAGCCCGCGCAAGGTCGCCGCGGGCCATGCCGCCGCCGCGTAGGCCACCATGCCGCCAGCCCGGCGAACCAGGGCCACGGCACGGCCTGCACGGAGGGGACCGACGATAGAATCATCCAGACTAGTGTAGCGACCGGGCCGCATGTCTCCGCGCCCACTTCTCCCCATGGCTTCCGCCCTCACCGACCGCCTGTCGCGCCTGGTCAAGACCATGCGCGGCCAGGCCCGCATCACCGAAAGCAACGTGCAGGACATGCTGCGCGAGGTGCGCATGGCGCTGCTCGAGGCCGACGTCGCGCTGCCGGTCGTGCGCGACTTCATCGCCCGCGTCAAGGAGAAGGCGCTGGGCCAGGAAGTGGTGGGCTCGCTCAACCCCGGCCAGGCGCTGGTCGGCATCGTGCACAAGGAACTCGCGCGCACGATGGGCGAGGGCGTGGCCGACCTCGACCTCGCCGTGCAGCCCCCGGCCGTCATCCTCATGGCCGGCCTGCAGGGCGCCGGCAAGACCACCACGACCGCCAAGCTGGCCAAGCACCTGATCGAGCGCCGCAAGAAGAAAGTGCTCACGGTCTCGGCCGACGTCTACCGGCCCGCCGCCATCGAGCAGCTCAAGACCGTGACGCGGCAGGCCGGCGCCGAGTGGTTCCCGTCGTCGCCGGACCAGAAGCCGCGGCAGATTGCGCTGGCCGCCCTGGACTACGCGAAGCGCCACTATTTCGACGTGCTGCTGGTCGATACCGCCGGCCGCCTGGCGATCGACGAGGCGTTGATGGCCGAGATCCGAGACCTGCACGCCGTGCTGCGACCCGGTCGAGACCCTGTTCGTCGTCGACGCGATGCAGGGCCAGGACGCGGTCAACACCGCGACGCGCCTTCAAGGAAGCCCTGCCGCTGACCGGCGTCGTGCTGACCAAGCTCGATGGCGATGCGCGCGGCGGCGCCGCGCTGTCGGTGCGTCAGGTCACCGGCGCGCCGATCAAGTTCGCCGGCGTTTCCGAGAAGATCGACGGCCTCGAGGTCTTCGATGCCGAGCGCCATGCGGGGCGCGTCCTCGGCATGGGCGACATCGTGGCCCTGGTCGAGGAAGTGCAGAAGGGCGTCGACGTCGCGGCCGCGCAGAAGCTGGCCGCCAAGGTCAAGAGCGGCGACGGGTTCGACCTGAACGACTTCCTGCTCCAGATCTCGCAGATGAAGAAGATGGGCGGGCTGTCCGGCCTCATGGACAAGCTGCCGAGCCAGCTCATGGCGAAGGCCGGTCAACTCGGGGCGGGCGACATGGACCGCGCCGAACGCGACGTGCGGCGCATGGAGGGCATCATCAATGCGATGACGCCGCTCGAGCGGCGCAAGCCCGAGCTGCTGAAGGCCAGCCGCAAGCGCCGCATCGCCGCGGGCGCGGGAGTGCAGGTGCAGGAAGTCAACCGCCTGCTCAACCAGTTCGGCCAGATGCAGGGAATGATGAAGAAGATGAAAGGCGGCGGCCTGGCCAAGATGATGAAGCGCATGGGAGGCATGGGAGGCCTCGGAGGTCTCGGGGCCGGGCGCCCCCGCTGAGACCGTGGCCACTTGACCGGCGGCTTCGCCTGGGGTTACGTTTGGCTGCTTCCCTTCGCCCTTTTCAGTCGGATGGATATAGCGACTTTGCTCGCGCTCGCCGTCGTCGGCATGCTGGTGGTGGTCGTGGCGATGTACTTCGTCTCCCGCCGGCGCGCCGAGGCCGCGAACCGCAAGCGCGCGTTGCGCAATCTGGATCCCGTCACCGCCTGGCCGCCTGAAGCCACGCGCATCCTCACCCAACACGAGCGCACCGCCTATCTCACGCTGGTGCGTGCGCTGCCCGACCATGTCGTGTTCGCGCAGGTGCCGCTGGCGCGCTTCCTGAAGGTGCCGCGTCGCCATTCCTACGCCGAGTGGCTGAACCGCGTCGGTCAGCTCAGTGCCGACCTGATCGTGTGCGACAAGGCATCGCAGCCGATTGCCGTCATCGAGATCCACTCGCCCCGTGACAGCCCGCGCAGCCAGCAGCGGCATGAGGTGATGGCGCGCGTGCTCAAGGCCGCAAAGATCCGTTGCGTGGTCTGGATGGAAGGATTCCTGCCGTCGGCAGACGCTGCCCGCGAACAGATCTTTCCGCAGCCGCCCGCCGGCGCGGCCGTTCCTGCAGCGGCTGCCCCCACATCGCCTGCGGCTGTGCCGGACCTTCCGCGCCGGCCTGGTATCGCCACGATTCCGGTCGCGGAGGCTGAAGAAGTGGAGCACACTCCCCTGCCCGAGCCGATGTCGTCCACCTGGTTCGACGATCTTCAGTCGCGCCCACGCGCCGCTGGACGACAAGTACCGGCGCTTGATTCGCGAAGCGCAGGGCCCGGGCTCAGCTCAGCAGCGCCTGCGCGAACTCGCGCGCATCGAAAGTTTCCAGGTCTTCCAGCTTCTCGCCCACGCCGACGAAGTACACCGGCACCGGCCGCTCGCGCGCCAGCGCCGCCAGCACCCCGCCCTTGGCCGTGCCGTCGAGCTTGGTCACGACGAGGCCGGTGAGCTGCAGCGCATCGTCGAAAGCACGCACCTGCGCGACCGCGTTCTGGCCGGTGTTGCCGTCGACCACCAGCAGGATCTCGTGTGGCGCGCCTTCCATGGCCTTGCCGATCGTGCGCTTGATCTTCTTCAGCTCTTCCATCAGATGAAGCTGCGTGGGCAGCCGTCCGGCGGTGTCGGCGATGACCACGTCGTGGCCGCGCGCACGCCCCGCCACGACAGCGTCGAACGTCACCGCCGCCGGATCCGCGCCCTCCTGGCTCACGATCTCGACGTTGTTGCGCCCGGCCCAGACGGCGAGTTGCTCGCGTGCCGCAGCCCTGAACGTGTCCGCTGCCGCAAGCAGCACACGCTGGTCTGCCTGCGCAAGGTGGCGCGTCAGTTTGCCGATGCTCGTGGTCTTGCCCGCGCCGTTGACGCCCACGACCATCATGACGGTCGGCGTGAGCTCGCCGACGACGAGCGCCTTCTCCAGCGGCTTCAACAGGTCCGCCACGGCATCGATGAGCAGCAGGCGCACGGCCGCCGGATCGACAACGCGCGCCGACTTCACCCGTTGCTTCAGGTCGTCCAGCAGGAACTGCGTCGCCTTGACGCCGGCATCGGCCATGAGCAAGGCCGCCTCGAGCTCGTCGTACAGCGCGTCGTCGATCCTGGCGCCGACGAACACGCTGGTGAGGCTCGTGCCGGTCCTGCGCAGCCCGCCGCGCAGCCGCTCCACCCACCCTTCGCGCGGCTGGTCAACCGGCCCGGCGCTCGTTGCAGGAGCGGCTGCGGCCGACGCTGCAAAGGCCGGCTCGGGTGATGCAACGGGTGATGCAATCGGCGGCGGTGCGGGCGGCGGTGCAGGCGCGGCGGGAGGCTCCGCCGACTCCAACGCCGGTACCGGGTCCAGCGACATCCGCGGCAGCTCCGGGGGCGGCTTCTTCTTGAAAAAGGTGAACATGTGGCAGGCGGCGCGCAGAGGACGGCCCGTTATAATCATGGGCTCAGGCGCTTTAGCTCAGTCGGTTAGAGCGACGGAATCATAATCCGCAGGTCCGGGGTTCGAGTCCCTGAAGCGCCACCAGGATCCCCGCCCGCGCCCAGCCGCGGGCCTTTTCGTGGCCGAGCTATGCTCGGCGTTCGATCCTCACAGCCACTGGCTCTACACCATGCTTCGCTGTGCCCTGCTTGTGTCGGCCCTCTCCGCCGTCGCCTTCCCCGCCGCCGCTCAGCGCACGTTCCCGGCCACCGCACTGCGCGGCGAGTTCGTGGTCGTGCAGCCGCCAGACGTTCGCCTGAACGGCAAGCCTGCCCGTCTCGCGCCCGGTGCTCGCATCCGCAACGAGACCAACATGGTGCAGCTGTCCGGCAGCCTCGTGGGTCAGAAGCGCGTGGTGAACTACACCATCGATCCGCAGGGGGAGTTGCACGACGTCTGGATCCTCACGGCTTCCGAGGCCGCGCGGAAGCCGTGGCCGACCACGCAGCGGGAAGCACAGACGTGGGTTTTCGATCCCACCCATCAGCGCTGGGCCAAGCCATGAAGAAAGTCTTCATCAAGACCTTCGGCTGCCAGATGAACGAGTACGACTCGGACAAGATGGCCGACGTGCTCCGCGAAGCCGAGGGCTACGAGCCCACGACGGATGTCGCGGCGGCCGACCTCATTCTCTTCAACACCTGCTCGGTCCGCGAGAAGGCGCAGGAGAAGGTCTTCTCCGACCTCGGCCGCGTCAAGCACCTGAAGAAGAACGGCGCGCTGATCGGGGTGGGCGGTTGCGTCGCCAGCCAGGAAGGCGCGGCCATCGTCGCCCGGGCGCCCTACGTCGACATCGTGTTCGGACCGCAGACGCTGCACCGCCTGCCTCAGCTGCTCGAAGCCCGGCGCCGCACCGACCGGCCACAGGTCGACATCAGCTTCCCCGAGATCGAGAAGTTCGACCACCTGCCGCCGGCCCGCGTCGACGGCCCAAGCGCGTTCGTCTCGATCATGGAAGGCTGCTCCAAGTACTGCTCGTATTGCGTGGTGCCCTACACCCGCGGCGAGGAGGTCAGCCGCCGGTTCGACGATGTCCTCACGGAGATCGCCGGCCTCGCCGACCAGGGCGTGAAGGAGGTCACCCTCCTCGGCCAGAACGTCAACGCCTACCGTGGCGCCATGGAAGGCACGTCTGAGTTGGCCGATTTCGCGTTGCTGCTGGAGTACGTGCACGACGTTCCCGGCATCGAACGCATCCGCTACACCACGAGCCACCCGAACGAGTTCACGCACCGGCTGATCGAGGCCTACGGACGGCTGCCCAAGCTCGTCAGCCACCTGCACCTGCCCGTTCAGCACGGCAGCGACCGCATCCTCGCGGCGATGAAGCGCGGCTACACCGTGCTCGAGTACAAGAGCACCGTGCGCCGGCTGCGGTCCATCCGGCCCCAGCTCAGCCTGTCCAGCGATTTCATCGTCGGCTTCCCCGGCGAGACGGACGACGATTTCGAGCGCCTGATGCACCTCGTCGAAGAGGTGGGCTACGACGCCAGCTTCAGCTTCGTGTTCAGCCCTCGCCCCGGCACCCCGGCGGCCGCCCTGCACGACGACACGCCTCACGACGCGAAGCTGCGCCGCCTTCAGCGCCTGCAGGCAGCGCTGGAAGTGCATGTGCGCCGCATCGGCGAAAGCCGGGTCGGCACGGTTCAGCGCATCCTGGTCGAAGGGCCGTCGAAGAAGGATCCGGCCGAGCTCATGGGCCGCACGGAGTGCAACCGCATCGTCAACTTCCAGGGCCCGCCTCGGCTGGTGGGTCAGATGATCGACGTCGTCGTGACGCAGGCGCTGCCGCATTCGTTGCGCGGCGAAGTTCGGCTGCGCGAGGCCGCCTGAGGAACTCGGGCCGTCAACGGCGCCCCGGGCCGAAGCCGGCCCACCACAACGCCAGGGCGCACGCGAGCGTCATCGCAGCGTAGGTCACCATCCGACCATCGCGCCCTGAGATGACGAGGCCGGCCAGCGACACCACGGCGCCCGCACCGCAGCTCCATGCCGCGAGCCTGCCGAGCCGCACGCCTGACAGCTCGCGGCGCCAGAAAAGCTTCGCTATCGTGGCCGACAGCAGCCCGACGCCCACAGCGGCGCCGAACAGATTGAGCAGGTGCCAGGCGGCGTCGATCGGTGCCATGTGGAACTGAGGCTTGATGCATCGCAAGCCCCGTAGGGCCGCTCGAAGGACGCAAGTGCTTGAAAACGCTCCGAATTTTATAATCCCGTCGTGACCGTCTTCGCCCTCGGCCTCAACCACCAGAGCGCCCCGCTCGATCTGCGCGGGCGCTTCGCGTTTTCGCCGGGCCAACTGACGGTGGCGCTGCAGGGCTTGCGGGACAGTCTTCATCGCGCCGCCCCGGAAGCGGCGCTCCTGTCCACCTGCAACCGCACCGAGCTGTACGTGGCGGCGCATCCGTCGCACGGGCCAGCCCTGGTCGGGCCCGGCCTTGGAGTGGCTGGCCGATCACGGCGGCATCGCGCCGGCCCAGCTCCAGGCCCACAGCTACGTGATGGAAGACCGTGCAGCTGCGCGCCATGCCTTCCGGGTCGCAGCCGGGCTCGATTCCATGGTGCTCGGCGAACCGCAGATCCTCGGCCAGATGAAGGAAGCGGTGCGCGAAGCCAATGCCGCCGGCACCCTGGGCACCACGCTGCACCAGCTCTTCCAGCGCTCGTTCTCGGTGGCCAAGGAAGTGCGCACCGCCACCGAGATCGGCAGCCACTCCATCAGCATGGCGGCCGCGTCAGTTCGGCTGGCGTCGCAGCTGTTCGAGGACCTGCGCGACATCAACGTGCTCTTTGTCGGCGCCGGCGAGATGATCGAGCTCGTCGCCACCCACTTCGCCGCGCGCGAGCCGAAGTCGATGGCCGTGGCCAACCGCACGCTCGAGCGCGGCGAGAAGCTGGCCAGCCGGTTCGGCGCGCAGGCGCTGCGCCTGGCGGACCTGCCGCAGCGCCTGCACGAGTTCGATGCGGTCATCTCGTCCACGGCGAGCTCGCTGCCGATCATCGGCCTGGGCGCCGTGGAGCGCGCGCTGAAGGCGCGGCGGCATCGTCCGATGTTCATGGTCGATCTCGCGGTGCCGCGCGACATCGAGCCCGAAGCCGGCCATCTGCCCGACGTCTACCTCTACACCGTGGACGACCTGTCCGATCTCGTGCGCTCGGCCGGCGAGAAGCGCGCCGCCGCCGTCGAACAGGCCGAAGCCATCATCGACGCGGGCGTCCAGAGCTTCGCCCACTGGCTCGACCAGCGCGCGAGCGTGCCGCTGATCCAGGCGCTCCAGCAGCAGGCGGCCGACTGGCGGGCCGCCGAGCTTGCCCGCGCACGCAGGCAGCTGGCGCGCGGAGAGGATGTCGATGCCGTGCTCGATGCCCTGTCCAAGGCGCTCACGCAGAAAATGCTGCACGGCGCGATGGCGGAGCTGCATGCCGCCGACGTCGCGCAACGCGAGCAGACCGCGCAGACCGTCACCCGGCTGTTCCTGCGGCAGACTCCCCGCACCCCGGGCGGCGACAGCCGCTAGCTCACCCCGCGGTGTCGGGCCGACGCCCCCGCCCTGCTCCCATGAAACCTTCGCTGCGCCAACAATTCGAACGCCTCGCGTTGCGCCTGAGCGAGCTCGATGCCCGCCTTGCGGATCCGGGCGTGGCCACGGACATCGGCCGGTTGCGCACGCTTGCGAAGGAGCAGGCCGAGGCCGCCGGGGTGGTGGCGCGCTTTCGCCGCTACGAGCAACGCGAGAAAGACCGCGCGGCCGCGCAGGAGCTCCTCGCGGACCCGGAGATGGCGGAGATGGCACGCGAAGAGATCGCCGACGCGGACGCCGACCTCGCCCGCCTGTCCGGCGAGCTTCAGGCAGGCCTGCTGCCGCGCGACACCGACGATGACCGCAACGCCTTCATCGAGATCCGCGCCGGCACGGGCGGCGACGAGTCCGCACTCTTCGCGGCCGACCTCGCCCGCATGTACCTGCGATACGCCGAACGCCAGGGCTGGAAGACGGAAGTGCTGAGCGAAAGCGTGTCCGACCTCGGCGGCTACAAGGAGCTGGTGCTGCGCATCGAGGGCGATGGCGCGTATGGCCGCCTGCGCTTCGAGTCCGGCGGCCACCGCGTGCAGCGCGTTCCGGCCACGGAGGCGCAGGGCCGCATCCACACGAGCGCCTGCACGGTCGCCGTGCTGCCCGAGCCTGACGAAGCCGAGGAGATCCAGCTCAACCCGTCCGAGCTGCGCATCGACACCTTCCGCGCGAGCGGGGCCGGAGGCCAGCACGTCAACAAGACCGACAGCGCCATCCGCATCACGCACCTGCCGACCGGCCTCGTGGCGGAGTGCCAGGACGACCGTTCCCAGCACCGCAACAAGGCCAAGGCCATGGCCGTGCTGGTGGCGAGGCTGCGCGACAAGGAACGCACCGAGCGCCAGGCGAGGGAAGCTGCCACGCGCAAGGGCCTGATCGGCAGCGGCGACCGCAGCGACCGCATACGCACCTACAACTTCCCGCAGGGCCGCCTGACCGATCACCGCATCAACCTCACGCTCTACAAGCTGGGCATCGTGATGGACGGCGACCTGGACGACGTGATCGGCGCACTGCGCAACGCGCGCGTGGCCGAGCAGCTGGCCGCGCTCGAGACCGGCGGATGACCACCGTCGCGCAGGCGCTCGCCCTCGCAAGGTCGCTCGGGGTCGACCGGCTCGACGCGCAGTTGCTGGTCGCCCGCCGGCTCGGGGTCGAGCGGCCGTGGCTGCTCGCACACCCGGAGGCGGAACTCGACGATCGACGCACGGCCGCTTGCCGCGCCGACTTCGAGCGCCGGGCGGACGGGGTTCCGCTGTCCTACCTCACCGGAGAGCGTGAGTTCCACGGCCTGCGCCTCGCCGTGACGGCGGACGTGCTCGACCCTCGACCGGACACCGAGACGCTGGTCGACTGGGCCCTGGAGCACGTGGGCGACGCCACTTGCGACGTCGCCGACCTCGGCACCGGAAGCGGCGCCATCGCGCTCGCCATCAAGCAGGCCCGACCGCACGCCAAGGTGCGCGCTACCGACCGCATCCCGCAGGCACTCGCGCTCGCGCGCCAGAACGCCCGGCACCTGGGCCTGGACATCGAGTGGTCCGAAGGCGACTGGTGGCAGGCGCTGCCCGGCATGCGCTTCGACCTCGTCGTGTCGAACCCGCCTTACGTTGCGGCCGACGATCCCCACCTGATTGCCTTGCGGCACGAGCCGTCCCACGCGCTCACGCCAGGCCCTCGCGGCCTGGAGGCGATCGAGCGGATCATCTCCGGCGCCGGCCCTCACCTGCGCGGCGGCGCGTGGCTGCTGCTCGAACACGGCTGCGACCAAGCGCCGGCGGTCCGTTCCTGCCTGCTTCGCCACGGCTTTGCCGACGTGACCACCCGCAGCGATCTGGCTGGCTCGGCGCGGTGCACGGGCGGCAGGCTCGCCGCTTAAAAGCAAGGCACTTAGAGCAAGATGCGTGCCTGTTTGTTTCCCGCAATTGCGGGACGTTTCCACACTCCGTAGTTCCCCCGCGAATCGCGCGACGGCGTAGCATGGTCTCAGGGCACTGCGGTACGGAGGCTTGTGATGGATGCGAGCGTTCGACGTTTCATGACACTCCTGATGTCGGGCGCATGCTCGCTCGCCGCTCATGCCAATGGGCTGCAGGTCGATCCGGACACCGTGGAGTGGCCGCGCTGGCAAGCCCGCCTGGGCATCACCATGGCCCCGAACGACGCGAGCGCCCAGCCCAGAACCACGCTCGAAGGCGCCGGCCTGCTCGGCGACTACTACTTCACCGGCCCCGGTTTCGGCCGGGGGAATCGTGACCGGCGGCTTCCGGGCGACGAGCGGCCTGTTCACCGGCGCGCGGGCAACGGCGATCGCCACGCCCGTCCTGCCTTCGCGCGAAGGGACCAGCTTCACGCTGACCTCGCATGCCCGGATGGCCCCCGACTCCAATGACGCCACGGGTGCCGTGCCGTACCTCGGCATCGGCTATACGGGCCTGTCGCTGCGCGGGGGCTGGGGCTTCAACGCCGATGTCGGCCTCGTCGGCGCCGGTGTCCGGCTCGGCGGCGCGAACAGCGGCACGCAGGTCGACGAGCTTCTGCGTGAACTGCGCCTGACGCCGATGCTGCAGCTCGGCGTGACCTACTCGTTCTGACGCGCCGCGCGACGGCAGGGGCTTGCCCGTCTCGGGCACGTCCGCTGCCCGTTTGCCGTATCCTTGGTGCCCTCTTTCGAACCGTGCCTGCCGTCCCATCATGAACGACGTTCAACAACGCATTGCCGACATCGTCACCAACCATCGCGTGGTGCTCTTCATGAAGGGCACGGCGCAGTTCCCGATGTGCGGATTCTCCGGGCGCGCCGTCCAGATCCTGAAGGCCTGCGCGGTCGATGACCTCACCACGGTGAACGTGCTGGAAGACGAAGATATCCGCCAGGGCATCAAGAACTTCGCCAACTGGCCCACCATCCCGCAGCTGTACGTCGACGGCGAGTTCGTCGGCGGCTCGGACATCATGATGGAGATGTACCAGGCGGGCGAGCTGCAGCAAGTGCTCGGAAAGGCTTGAGCCAGCGCCTGGTCGTCGGCCTGACCGGCGCCACCGGCGCGATCTACGGCGTGCGCCTGCTGGCTCGCGCCCGTGCGCTGGGCATGCACACGCACCTGGTGGCCACGCCGGCCGGCGTCCTGAACGCCCATCACGAACTCGGCCTGGATCGCAGCGCGCTCGAAGCGCTCGCGCACGAATCGCACAACCCCGCCGACATCGGCGCGTGCATCGCCAGCGGCTCGTTCCGTGCAGCCGCGATGGTCGTCGTACCGTGCTCGATGAAGTCGTTGGCTGCGATCGCACACGGCTTCGGCGACAACCTGCTCACGCGAGCGGCCGACGTCATGCTGAAGGAGCGGCGGCGCGTCGTTCTCGTCGCCCGCGAGACCCCGCTGAACCTGGCGCACCTTCGCAACATGGTTGCCGTGACGGAAATGGGGGCCATCGTCTATCCGCCATTGCCGGCGTTCTATCACCGGCCCGCAAGCCTGGACGAGATCGTCGACGACACCGTGGAGCGCGTGCTCTCCCTGGCCGGCGTCGACGGCGCCGCACCACGGGAGTGGCCCGGCTTGCGCTGACTCAGGCCGCGCTCTGCTGCCAGAGGCGGCGCGCCCCGAACACGGCGTTGGGATACGGCGCGCGGCCGCGGCTGCCGTTGTAGCGGCCGAGCGCGAGGAACAGGTCGCCGCGCTCGATGTCGAGGTAATGCCGCAGGATCACGCAGCCGAAGCGCAGGTTGGTCTGCATGTGGAACAACCGGCTCACGTCGCCGTCGCCGATGAGGCGCGCCCAGAACGGCATCACCTGCATGTAGCCCCGCGCTCCAGCCTTGCTGATGGCGTATTTCCGGAACCCGCTCTCGACCTGGATCAACCCGAGAACGAGCGCCGGCTCGAGCCCGGCCCGCTTGCTCTCGTACCACACGGTTTCGAGGAACTCCACGCGGGTTCGATGGTCCGCCTTGCGCTTCTTCAGCCGCTCGCTCATGCGCACCGAGCCACGCGAGATAGGCCAGCCGCTCTTCGACCGTGCCGAACGCGGGCCGGGGCGGCGCATCGCTGGCGATGGCGGCGGCGAGCACCGAGCGCACCGCATCGGCCAGCGGCTCCTCGACCTGCGTGCCCGCGACCGTACGGCCCCACGGCACCACCCCGAGCAGCATCGCCGCGCCGAGCAGCGTGCGGCGGCGCCGGTTCACGCGCGCAGCTTGGCCTTCAAGGCGGCCACCGCATCGCCGGCGTCCAGCGGGATGGCCGACGCGTCGCGCCGGCCTTGGTACTCCAGCTTGCCGTCCTTCAGCCCGCGATCCGAGATGACCACACGATGCGGCACGCCGATGAGCTCCCAATCGGCAAACATGGCGCCCGGCCGCTCGCCCCGATCATCGAGCATGACGTCGATGCCGGCCGCGACGAGTTGCTCGTGCAGCGATGCGGCCGCCGTTCGGACCGCTTCGCTGCGGTCGTGGCCGATGGGGCAGATCACCACGGTGAACGGGGCAATGGCCTGCCGGCCAGGCGATGCCGCGCTCGTCGTGGTTCTGTTCGATCGCAGCGCCCATGATTCGCGTCACGCCGATGCCGTAGCAGCCCATCTGCATGAGCTGCGGCTTGCCGGCCTCGTCGAGGTAGGTGGCCTGCATGTCCTTCGTGTAGCGCGTCCCGAGCAGGAACACGTGGCCCACCTCGATGCCGCGCTGGATGGCCAGCACGCCGCGGCCGTCGGGCGAAGGATCGCCCTCGACGACGTTGCGCAGGTCGGCCACGACGTCGGGCTCCGGCAGGTCGCGGCCCCAGTTCACGCCGGTGAAGTGAAAGTCCGCCTCGTTGGCACCGCAGACGAAGTCGCTCATGAGGGCCACCGTGCGGTCAGCGATGACGCTCACGGGCTTGCGCAAGCCGATCGGGCCGAGGTAGCCCGGCCGCGTACCGAAGTCGTTCCTCGATCTCGGCGACGGTCGCGAAGCGAAAGCCGCCCTTGAGCGGCGGCAGCTTGCCGGCCTTGACTTCGTTGAGATCGTGATCGCCCCGCACGAGCAGCAGCCAGACGTGGCTGTCGATCACGTCGCCCGCATCGTTCTTGGTGTCCGTGGCCAGGACCAGCGACTTCACGGTGCGCGCGAGCGGCAATCCGAGCAGCGCGGCGACGTCTTCGCAGGTGCTCTTGCCGGGCGTCGGCGTCTTCGCCAGTGCCTGTGCCGGGGCCGCGCGCGGCCCCGGCGGGGCCACCGCTTCGGCCAGCTCGATGTTGGCCGCGTAATCGGAGTCTGCGCAGTAGACGATCGCGTCCTCGCCGGTGGCAGCGATCACCTGGAACTCGTGCGAAAGGTCGCCGCCGATTGCGCCGGTGTCGGCCGCGACGGCGCGATAGGTGAGGCCCATGCGGTCGAAGATGGCGCAGTACGCGTCGTACATCGCGCGATAGCTCAGCCTTGCCGACTCGAGGTCGCGATCGAACGAGTAGGCGTCCTTCATCGTGAACTCGCGGCCGCGCATCACGCCGAAGCGCGGCCGGCGCTCGTCACGAAACTTGGTCTGGATGTGATAGAAGTTTCGCGGCAGCTGACGGTAGCTCCGCAGCTCCTGGCGCGCGATGTCGGTGATGACCTCTTCACTCGTGGGCTGGACGATGAAGTCGCGCTCGTGCCGATCCTTCAGGCGCAGCAACTCGGGCCCCATCTTGTCCCAGCGGCCGGTCTCCTGCCACAGCTCCGCGGGCTGGACCACCGGCATCAGGAGCTCGACGGCCCCGGCGCGATTCATCTCCTCGCGGACGATCGCCTCGATCTTGCGAATCACCCGCAACCCCGTCGGCATGTACGTGTAGATGCCGGCGCCGAGGCGCTTGATGAACCCGGCCCGCATCATCAGCTGGTGACTCGCGATCTCTGCGTCTGCGGGCGCTTCCTTGAGCGTGGAGATGAAGAACTGGCTGGCTTTCATGAGGCGCACGCACCGGCTCGGCGATGCATGCGGGAAAGCGAGGCTCCTGCCGTGCACACCGCCGGTGCAATAATGATTTCAGTTCTGGAATTTGGGGTTTGATTATGCTCGACCGTGAAGGCTTCAGGCCGAACGTCGGCATCATCCTGCTCAACTCGCGCAATCAGGTCTTCTGGGGCAAGCGGCTGCGCACGCATTCGTGGCAGTTTCCCCAAGGCGGCATCAAGCACGGCGAGTCGCCCGAGCAGGCCATGTATCGCGAGTTGCACGAGGAAGTCGGGCTGCTGCCCGACCACGTTCGGATCATCGCGCGCACCCGCGACTGGCTCCGGTACGAAGTGCCCGAGCACTACATCCGGCGCGACGCACGCGGCCACTACAAGGGCCAGAAGCAGATCTGGTTCCTGCTCAAGCTCGTCGGACGCGACAGCGACATGAACCTGCGCGCCACCGACCACCCCGAGTTCGATGCATGGCGCTGGAACGAGTACTGGGTCCCGCTGGACGTCGTGATCGAGTTCAAGCGCGACGTCTACCAGATGGCGCTCACGGAACTGGCGCGCTACCTGCCGCGGGCCAACCATCACAACCGCTACCTGCGCTCCGGAATGCGGCCGCACCGGCGGGAGGATGAGGGCGGCGAGCTTCCCGGCGCTCCGGAGCAGCCGCTGCAGGAGTCGTGAGGCCTCAGCTCAGCACGAGGTTCGTGCGGTGGATCAGCTCGGGCTCGTTCACGTAGCCGAGCAACGATTCGATCTTCGACGACGGCTTGCGCGCGATGAGCCTCGCCTCGGTGCTCGAGTAGTTGGCCAGGCCCCGCGCGACCTCGACGCCCGCAGCACTGCGCACCGCGATGACGTCGCCGCGCTGGAAGTCCCCGAGCACTTCGACGACGCCGATCGGCAGCAGGCTCTTGCCGCCATCGCGAAGCTTCAGCGCCGCGCCATCGTCCACCGTGACCGCGCCGCGCAGTTGCAGATGGTCGGCCATCCACTGCTTGCGCGCCGCCACCTTGGGCGTCGCGGCCACGAGCGCCGTTCCCAGCGGCTCGCCGTCGGCCAGTCGCAGGAGCACGTCGGCTTCGCGTCCCCATGCGATGACCGTGCTTGCGCCACTGCGCGCCGCACGTTTGGCGGCGAGGATCTTGGTGATCATGCCGCCGCGCCCGATGGCAGAGCCCGCCCCCCCGGCCATGCGCTCGAGCGTTGCGTCGCCCGCTCGGGCCTCGTGGATGAAGGTTGCCGCGGGATCGTGCCGCGGGTCGGCGGAGTAAAGCCCGCGCTGGTCGGTGAGGATCACCAGCGCGTCTGCTTCCACGAGGTTGGCCACCAGGGCCGCCAACGTGTCGTTGTCACCAACCTTGATCTCGTCGTTCACGACAGTGTCGTTCTCGTTGATGACCGGGATGACCTTGTGGGCGAGCAGCGTCAGCAGCGTCGACCGCGCGTTGAGGTAGCGCTCCCGGTCCGCCAGGTCGGCATGCGTGAGCAGCACCTGTGCGCTGCCCATGCCATGCTCCGACAACTTGCGCTCGTACATCTGCGCCAGGCCCATCTGCCCCACCGCAGCCGCGGCCTGCAGCTCATGCAACTCCTTCGGCCGGGCCGTCCACCCGAGCCGCTTCATTCCCTCTGCGATGGCGCCACTGGACACCATCACGACCTCGCGGCCCTGGCGCGCCAGCATGGCGAGCTGCCGGCACCAGTTGCCGATCGCATCCGCGTCGACGCCGCGGCCCTCGTTCGTCACGAGGCTGGAGCCGACCTTCACGACCACGCGGCGCGCGTGCTTGACGACCTCAGCCACGCAGCTCGTCCTCGGAGGGAAATCGAGGGTCGGACTCGACCGCCTGCCGTTGCGCCGCGGCCACGTGGTCGTACACCGCGTGCACGAGCGGGTCCAGGCCCATGCGGGCCAGCGCAGAGATCTCGAACACCGGGCCCTTCCAGCGAAAGCGCCTGACGAAGTCGCGCACCAAAGCCTCGCGCTCGGCCTCCGGCACCATGTCGAGCTTGTTCAGCACGAGCCAGCGCGGCTTGGCGTGCAGCTGAGAGTCGTACTTCTTGAGTTCCGCGACGATCGATCGAGCTTGAGCCACCGGGTCGACCGTGTCGTCGAACGGCGCCATGTCGACGACGTGGAGCAGCAGCCGCGTGCGCTGCAAGTGCCGGAGGAACTGATGGCCGAGGCCGGCGCCTTCGGCTGCGCCTTCGATCAGCCCCGGCAGGTCGGCGACGACGAAGCTCTTTTCCGGCGCGACGCGGACCACGCCGAGATTCGGGTGCAGCGTGGTGAAGGGATAGTCGGCGATCTTGGGCCGCGCATTGGAGATCGCGGCGATCAACGTGCTCTTGCCTGCGTTCGGCATGCCGAGCAGGCCCACGTCGGCGAGCACGCGAAGCTCCAGCAGCAGGCGGCGCTTGTCGCCCGGCCAGCCCGGCGTCTTCTGCCGGGGCGTACGGTTCGTGCTGCTCTTGAAGTGCAGGTTGCCGAAGCCGCCGTCGCCACCCTTTGCGAGCAGCACCTTCTCGTCGGCGACGAGGAGTTCTGCGACGACGTCCCCGGTGTCGGCGTCCTTGATGATGGTGCCGACGGGCATGCGCAGGACGATGTCGTCGGCCGCCGCGCCGAACTGATCGGAGCCCCGGCCCGCCTCGCCGTTGCGCGCTTCATGGCGCCGCGCGTACCGGAAGTCGATCAGCGTGTTGAGGTTCCGGTCGGCCAGCGCCCAGACGCTGCCGCCCCGGCCCCCATCGCCGCCGTTGGGGCCGCCGAACGGGATGAACTTCTCGCGCCTGAAGGCGATGCAGCCGGACCCGCCGTCGCCGGCGGCGACGTCGATGGAGGCTTCGTCGACGAACTTCATGATGCGAATGTTAGAAGCGCCGAAGCCCCGGCGGGCCGGGGCTTCGCACGCGAGTGAACGCGTTCAGGCCGGCGTGACGCTCACCGTCTGCTGGTTCTGCGCTCCCTTGATGGCGAAGGAGACCTTGCCGTCGACGAGCGCGAACAGCGTGTGGTCCCGCCCCATGCCGACGTTGGTTCCGGCATGAAAGCGGGTGCCGCGCTGGCGCACGATGATCGACCCGGCCGGCACTTCCTGGCCGCCGAACACCTTCACGCCGAGCATCTTCGGCTGGGAGTCGCGGCCGTTGCGTGTGGAGCCGCCGCCTTTTTTCTGTGCCATGTGGAGTTCCTCCGCTCAGGCGCTGATGGCGCCGATCTCGAGTTCGGTGAAGTTCTGGCGATGCCCGCCATGCTTCTGGTAGTGCTTGCGACGGCGCATCTTGAAGATGCGCACCTTGTCGTGCCTGCCATGCGCCACGACGGTGGCCTTCACGCTCGCGCCGTCGACCAGGGGAACTCCGACCTTCAGCTCCGCGCCGTTTCCGACAGCGAGTACCTGATCGATCACGATCTCCTGGCCCACATCCGCAGCAATCTGTTCTACCTTGATCTTTTCGCCGGCGGCAACCTTGTATTGCTTGCCTCCGGTTTTTATGACCGCGTACATATGAGCCCTTTCGATTTGTCCGCACGTGCTGAACGCGCGAAGCCGGGGATTCTAGCATGGGAGGCGGTTTCTATAATCAGCCGGTCCTGCCCCCATCTGCCGTGCCCTTCACGCCTGCCGTCACCACCTCCCCGCCCGCCGACCTGATGGCCGCCGACATGCACCAGGTCGACGCCGTCATCGTCGATCGGCTGCGTTCGGACGTGGCGTTGATCAACCAGATCGCGCACTACATCATCAGCGCCGGCGGCAAACGCATCCGGCCGCGACTGGTGCTGCTTTTCGCCAACGCCCTCGGTTTCCAGGGACCCGAGCGGTTCACGCTCGCGGCCATCGTCGAGTTCATCCACACCGCCACGCTGCTTCACGACGACGTGGTGGACGAGTCGTCGCTGCGCCGGGGCCGCAAGACGGCCAATGCCATCTTTGGCAACGCCGCCAGCGTTCTTGTCGGCGACTTCCTCTACTCGCGCGCGTTCCAGATGATGGTGTCGGTGGACCGCATGCGAGTGCTCGACGTGCTCGCCGACGCGACGAATGTCATCGCCGAGGGCGAGGTGCTGCAGCTGATGAACATGCACGATCCCGATCTCGCCGTGAGCGACTACCTGCGGGTGATCCGGTTCAAGACCGCCAAGCTTTTCGAAGCAAGCGCTCGCCTGGGCGCGGTGATCTCCGGCGCGCCCACGGCTGTCGAGGAGAGCTGCGCCGACTACGGCAGATCCCTCGGTACGGCGTTCCAGCTCGTGGACGACCTCCTCGACTACGAGGGCGACCCGCATGCGCTCGGCAAGAACGTGGGCGACGACCTGCGCGAAGGCAAGCCCACGCTGCCGCTGCTGGTGGCGATGGAGCGCGCCGAGGCGTCCGAGCGCGATCTCATCCGCCACGCGATCGAGCACGGAGAGGTCGCCCGGCTCCACGACATCGTCGAGATCGTCCGCCGCACCGGCGCGCTCGAAACCACTCGCGACGCCGCTCGCACCGAAGCGCACAAGGCCAGGGCTTGCCTGGACGTCTTGCCGACATCTGACGCGCGAGAGGCTCTGCTAGAATTATGTGTTCGGTCGGTGGACCGCTCGTCCTGACGAGCTCGATAGAACGAGGCGCGAAGGCGCCTTCCACATGCCGACTTCGGGGTGTAGCTTAGCCTGGTAGAGCGCTACGTTCGGGACGTAGAGGCCGGAGGTTCGAATCCTCTCACCCCGACCAATTTTTTCGTTTTCGCCGCCTTTCGAGCAGAAGTTCACGACAACACCACCGAACGGTCGTGAAATCGGAGCCCGGTGCCCGGCTACTCCCGGTTTACAGTGACTGACCGATCGGCGATGATCGACCGGCTTTTTGCATTGTGAACTGAACCCCCTGGTGGACACCCTTGCCGAGATCACGCATTCATCGACCCTGTCGGGTGTCGCGCGCGTACTCGTGCACGCAGGGAAGCTGAAGCCGCAGGCTGCCGAAGACCTCGTCAAGACGGCCAAGGACCGGCGCTCCAGCTTCGTGAGCGCCGTCATCGCCGCGGGCGCGCTGTCCTCGTCGGAGCTCGCTCACACACTCTCCAGCACCCTCGCTCTTCCGCTGCTGGATCTCAATGCGGTAGATGTCCAGCGCCTGCCGCGCAACATCATCGACGGCAAGCTCGCCAGCGAGTACCAGGTGCTCGTGCTTGGCAAGCGCGGCAACCGCATTTTCATCGGCGGCGCCGACCCCACCAACCAGGAAGCCGCCGAACGAATCAAGTTCGCCACTCAGCTGTCGCCAGAATGGGTGATCGTCGAGCACGACAAGCTCGCGAAGGTTCTCGACAACCAGGGGGCCAGCGCAAGCGAAACGCTCGAAGCCTTGTCGACCACCGACTTCGAGTTCGACATCAGCGAAGAGGGCAGCGAGCAGGAGAGCGCCGAAGTCTCCAGCGAGGTGGAGGACGCGCCGGTCGTGCGCTTCCTGCAGAAGATGCTCGTCGACGCGATCAACGCACGCGCCTCCGATCTGCACTTCGAGCCGTACGAATACAACTACCGCGTGCGGTTCCGCATCGACGGCGAGTTGCGCGAGATCACGCAGCCGCCGGTGGCGATCAAGGACAAGCTCGCGTCGCGTATCAAAGTCATCTCGCGCCTGGACATCGCCGAGAAGCGGGTGCCCCAGGACGGGCGCATGAAGCTCAAGTTCGGCAGCAAGGCGATCGACTTCCGGGTCAGCACACTGCCGACGCTTTTCGGCGAGAAGATCGTCATCCGTATCCTCGATCCGTCGTCGGCCAAGCTCGGCATCGAGGCTCTGGGGTACGAGAAGATCGAGAAAGACCGCCTTGTCACTTCGATCCAGCGCCCCTACGGCATGATCCTCGTGACCGGCCCCACCGGCTCGGGCAAGACGGTGTCGCTGTACACCTGCCTGAACCTACTGAACCAGCCGGGCGTCAACATCTCCACGGTCGAGGACCCGGCGGAAATCAACCTGCCGGGCGTCAATCAGGTCAACGTGAACGACAAGGCGGGCTTGACGTTCGCGGCCGCCCTGAAGTCCTTCCTGCGGCAGGATCCCGACATCATCATGGTCGGCGAAATCCGCGACCTGGAAACCGCCGACATCGCCATCAAGGCCGCCCAGACGGGCCACCTCGTGATGTCCACCCTGCACACCAACGACGCGCCGACAACCCTGACGCGCCTGCTCAACATGGGCGTGGCACCGTTCAATATCGCGGCGAGCGTGCTGCTGATCACGGCCCAGCGCCTGGCGCGCAAGCTGTGCGAGACATGCAAGGTGCAGGCCGATTACCCTCGTGAAGCCATGAAGCGCGCCGGCTTCAAGGATGACGATCTCGACGGCTCTTGGCGGCCGTATCGCGCCGTCGGCTGCTCTGCGTGCAACAACGGCTACCGCGGCCGGGTGGGCATCTACCAGGTGATGCCGATCACCGAGGCGATCCAGACCATCATCCTGGCCGAGGGCACGGCGCTGGACATCGCTCGGCAAGCGCAGTCCGAGGGCGTGCGCGACCTGCGCCAGTCGGCCTTGGTGAAGGTGCGCGCCGGCGTGACGACCTTGGAAGAAGTGATTTCGGTGACCAACGAGTAGTCACCGCCTACAAACAATCGTTCGGGAACGCGTCGGAGGCTTTATGGCGACTGCAATAGCCGCAAAGAGCATCAAGGAAATCGTCTTCGAGTGGGAAGGCAAGGACAAGAACGGCAAGGTCGTCCGCGGCGAGATCCGCTCGGGCGGCGAAGCTGCCGTGAATGCCAGCCTCCGCCGTCAAGGCATCCTGGTGACCAAGGTCAAGAAGCGCCGGCTCAGCGGAGGGCGCTCGATCAAGCAGAAGGACATCGCCGTCTTCACGCGCCAGCTGGCGACGATGATGAAGGCCGGCGTGCCGCTGTTGCAGGCATTCGACATCGTGGGGCGGGGCAGCACGAACCCGCGCATGACGCGCCTGCTCACCGAGATTCGCCAGGACGTCGAGACCGGTACCAGCCTGTCCGCCGCGTTGCGCAAGCACCCGCTGTACTTCAACTCGCTGTACTGCAACCTCGTCGAAGCGGGCGAGGCAGGCGGCATTCTGGAGGCGCTGCTCGAGCGCCTGGCGCTGTACGAGGAAAAGACCGTCCAGCTGAAGAACAAGATCAAGTCGGCGCTGATCTATCCGGTCGCCGTGATGGTGGTGGCCTTCGTCGTGCTCACGGTCATCATGCTGTTCGTGATCCCGGCGTTCAAGGAAGTGTTCTCGTCGTTCGGCGCCGATCTGCCGGCTCCCACCCTCTTCGTGATTGCGCTGTCGGAGTTCTTCGTCTCGTACTGGTACCTGATCTTCGGCGTGCTCATCGGCGGCGGCTACTTCTTCTTCGAGTCGTGGCGCCGTTCCGAGCGCATGCAGGACTTCATGGACCGGCTGCTGCTGAAGATCCCGGTGTTCGGCAATCTCATCAACAAGGCCGTGATCGCGCGCTGGACGCGCACGCTGTCGACCATGTTCGCGGCCGGCGTTCCGCTCGTGGAAGCGCTCGACTCCGTGGGCGGCGCCTCAGGCAACGCGGTCTATCGGAAGGCCACCGAGCAGATCCAGCGCGACGTGTCCACGGGCTCGGCCCTGACCACCTCGATGCAGACGACCGGCGTGTTCCCGACCATGGTGCTGCAGATGTCCGCGATCGGCGAGGAGTCCGGCTCGCTCGACCACATGCTCGCCAAGGCCGCCGAGTTCTATGAGGACGAGGTCGACGAGATGGTCAAGGGCCTGTCCAGCCTGATGGAGCCGTTCATCATCGTCATTCTCGGCGTGCTGATCGGCGGCATCGTGGTGTCGATGTACCTGCCGATCTTCAAGCTCGGCGCCGTCGTCTAGCTCGAAGTGCCGACCGAACTTCTGTTGTCGCCGGTGGCGCTCGGCGTGCTCGGGCTCGTCATCGGCAGCTTCCTGAACGTCGTGATCCACCGCCTGCCGCTCATGCTGGAGCGGCAGTGGTGGCGCGACGTCGGGCACCAGATCGCCGACCTCGAGTCATGGCGACGCGTCTTCCGGGCGCCGGAGCCGGCACCGCTGGAGCCCGCCGGAACGGCGTTGGCGAAGGCGCTGGAGGCCCTGCCGCCCTTTGGAATCGCGCGGCCGCCGTCGCGCTGTCCGTCCTGCGGCCACGCCATCAAGTGGCACGAGAACGTTCCGCTGATCGGCTGGCTGCGGCTGCGCGGCCGCTGCTCGGCCTGCGGCACAGGCATCTCGGCGCGATACCCGTTGGTGGAACTCGCGACCGGCGTGCTGTTCGCCGCCGTGGCCTGGCGCTTCGGGGCGACGCCGGCCAGCGCTCGTGTGGTGCGGCGTGGTCGCCGTGCTCGTGGCACTGGCGGCGATCGACTGGGACACCACCGTCCTTCCGGACGCGCTGACGCTGCCGCTCCTGTGGGCCGGCCTCATCGCCGCCGCGCTGGGCGTCACGATTCCGCTGCCGCAAGCGCTCTGGGGCGCCGTGGTGGGCTACCTGTCGCTCTGGTCGGTGTACTGGCTGTTCAAGCTGACCACGGGCAAGGAAGGCATGGGCTACGGCGATTTCAAGCTGCTGGCCGCGCTGGGGGCTTGGCTCGGCTGGCAGATGATCGTGCCCATCCTGCTGCTGGCGTCGGTCATCGGAGCTGTCGTGGGCATCGCGATGAAGCTTGGCAACACGCTGCGCGAAGGGCGCTACGTGCCCTTCGGGCCTTTCCTGGCCGGCGCGGGAATCGCAGTCATGCTGGTCGGCGCGCCCGCGGTGCTGCGCTGGCTGGGTTGGAGGTGATCGCGTTGTGCGCGTCGGCCTGACGGGAGGCATCGGCAGCGGCAAGAGCACGGTGGCGCAGTGGCTGGCCGGGCTGGGCGCGCAGGTGGTCGACAGCGATGCGATCTCTCGCGCCCTCACTGCGGCGGGCGGCGCGGCACTGCCTGCGCTGGCCGCGGTCTTCGGGCCGGACGTCGTCGGGCCGGATGGCGCGCTCGATCGGTCTCGCATGCGGGCGCTGGTGTTCGCGGACGCGCATGCGCGGCGCAAGCTGGAGGCCGTACTGCACCCGATGATCGCTGCAGAGACCGAGCGGCAGGCATCGGCGGCCGGCGGGCGCCCGGTGGTCTTCGATGTTCCGCTGCTGGTGGAGAGCGGCCACTGGCGCCGCCGGGTCGATCGGGTGCTGGTGATCGACTGCAGCGAGTCCACGCAGATCGAGCGCGTGTCAGCCAGGCCGGGCTGGAGCGAGGTGATGGCGCGTGCCGTCGTGGCCCAGCAAGCCACACGAGCGGCGCGGCGCGCGATCGCCGACGCCGTGATCTTCAACGACGGCATCTCGTTCGTCGAACTCCAGGCTGCCGTCAAGCACATCTACGGGCATTGGACCGACCGACCCCCTCGGCTGTGAAACAATCCGGCGCGACATCCATCACGTCTCGCCGCAATTGGTCCTCTACGAATACCCGTTCAACGAGAGCATCCGCACGATGCTCCGGCTCGAACACCTGTTCGACCGCCTCGGCCAGCTGATCGCCCGCGACGCGCCTGTGGACCACCACTTCGCGCTCGCGACGATGTTCGAGATCATGGACGTGGCGGCGCGAGCCGACCTGAAGTCCGATCTGCTGAAGGAACTCGAGCGCCACAAGGCCCAGTTCCAGTCGTATCGCGGCAATCCGGCCATCTCCGAGGCTGCGCTGGACGAGGTCGTGGCCCGCATCGACCACGCGTTCAACGGGCTGAACCAGCTCGCGGGCAAGGCAGGCCATGCGCTGAACGGCAACGAATGGCTGATGAGCATCCGCAGCCGCATCAGCATCCCGGGCGGCACCTGCGAGTTCGACCTGCCCGCCTACTTCGCGTGGCAGCAGCACCCGCCCGGCACGCCGCCGCGCCGACCTGGTGCAGTGGATCGCCACCCTGACGCCGCTGGCGGAGGCACTGTCCGTCCTCCTCGGCCTGCTGCGCGATGCGGGCACCCCGCACAAGGTGGTGGCGTCTGCCGGGCAGTACCAGCAGAGCCTGCCGCCCAACAAGTTGTACCTGCTGTTGCGCGCTCGCCTGGACGATGCGGAACTCATCCCGGAGATCAGCGGTCATCGACTCATGGTGTCGATCCGGTTCATGAAAGCCGATGCGGAAGGCCGTCTCAAGCCGGCGACCACGGACTCCAGTTTCGAGTTGACGCTCTGCGCATGAGATCGTCCGTCAGGGAAGTGCCCTGCCCCACGTGCGGCGGCCCCAGCGTGTACGGACCGGAAAACCGCTGGCGGCCGTTTTGCAGCGAGCGGTGCCGCAGCATCGACTTCGGCGCCTGGGCGACCGAACGCTACCGGGTGCCCGTGAAGCCGGACCCGGAAGACGACGAGGAACCGCCGCTCCAGTGATTCAGCCGGCGGGCCCGCCGGTCATGCGCTCCGGACGCACCCAGGCGTCGAACTGCGCCTCCGTGACGTGGCCCAGCGACAAGGCGGCCTCCTTGAGCGTCGTGCCCTCGGCATGCGCCTTCTTGGCGATCTGCGCGGCGCGGTCGTAGCCGATGTGCGGATTCAGCGCGGTGACGAGCATCAGCGACCGGTCGAGCAGCTCGGCGATGCGCTCCAGCCGAGGCTCGATGCCGCGCGCACAGTGCTCGTCGAAACTGGCCGATGCGTCGGCCAGCAGCCGGATGGACTGCAGCACCGCATGGGCGATGAGCGGGCGGTAAACGTTCAGCTCGAAATTGCCGCTGGCGCCGCCGATGTTCACGGCCACGTCGTTGCCGAACACGCGGGCGCAGACCATGGTCAGGGCCTCGCACTGCGTCGGGTTCACCTTGCCCGGCATGATCGAGCTGCCCGGCTCGTTCTCCGGAATCGCGATCTCGCCCAGACCGCTGCGCGGCCCGCTGGCCATCCAGCGGACATCGTTGGCGATCTTCATCAGTGCAGCGGCCACGGTCTTCAGGGCGCCGTGCGCGTTCACCAGGCCGTCGGCCGCGGCCATGGACTCGAACTTGTTGGGCGCCGTCACGAACGGGGCGCCCGTGAGCCTGGCGATCACCTCCGCCACGTGGACGGCGAATCGGGGGTGCGCGTTCAGTCCGGTGCCCACTGCCGTGCCGCCCAACGCCAGTTCGTGCAGGTGCGGCAGGGCCGCGCCGAGGTGGGCCAGGCCGTGGTCCAGCTGCGCCACGTAGCCCGAGAACTCCTGGCCCAAGGTCAGCGGCGTCGCGTCCTGCAGGTGCGTGCGCCCGATCTTGACGATGTCGGCAAACGCCGTCGCCTTCGCTTGCAGGGTGCCGCGCAGAGCCTGCAGGGCCGGCACGAGCTCGCGCTCGATCGCCAGCGCAGCGGCCACGTGCATGGCCGTCGGGAACACGTCGTTGGAGGATTGCCCGCGGTTCACGTCGTCGTTCGGATGCACGAGCCGCGCCGAGCCGCGCGGCCCGCCCAGCAGCTCGCTGGCTCGGTTGGCGATGACCTCGTTGACGTTCATGTGGGTCTGGGTGCCGGAGCCCGTCTGCCACACCGACAGCGGAAACTGATCGTCGAGGGCGCCGTCCATCACTTCCTGGGCGGCGCGCATGATCGCTCCGGCCTTGTCTGGGGCAAGCTCCCCGAGCGCCTCGTTGACCTCGGCGGCGGCGCGCTTGACCAATGCGAGCGCGCGGATGAGTTCCGGCGGCTGGCGCTCCGCTCCGATCCGGAAGTAGCGCAGGGAGCGCGCGGTCTGCGCTCCCCACAACGCCTCGTCGGGCACTTCGATGTCGCCGAACGAATCACGTTCGATCCGCATGGGACCTCCGTCACGTTGTTGCGCCCGCACGGGTAGCCGAGCAGGACATCACGAGCACGGCCCCGAGGATGGCTCCGGGATAGTAGCCCCAGGAGCGCTGTGCGGCCACACGGGCAGCGCCGCGACCAGCCCGGCGCACTCTTGCCGTGCCCGGTACGCCGATTGCACGCTGCAATGGTGACATCACGGACAGGAGATCGCCATGCCACGCGCACTCTGGAAAGGCGCGATCAGCTTCGGCCTCGTGCACATCCCCGTCGCCCTGTACCCGGCGGCGCGCGACAACCGCATCGACTTCGACTGGCTCGACAGGAAGACCATGAAGCCGGTCGGCTACAAGCGGGTGAACAAGGCGACCGGCCGCGAGGTGTCCAAGGACGACATCGTGAAGGGCGTGGAGGTGTCCGACGGGCAATATGTCGCTGCTCGGCGACGACGAGATCCGAACGGCGCTGCCGCAGACCACCCAGACGGTCGAGATCCTTGGCTTCGTCGAGGGCGGGCAGATCGCGCCGGGGTTCTTCGAGCGGCCGTACGTGCTCGCACCGGTAGCCCGCGGCGAGAAGGTGTACGTGCTGCTGCGCGAGGCCCTGCGCAAGAGCGGCCGCATCGGCATCGCGCGCGTCGTGATCCAGACCAAGCAGCACTTGGCGGCCCTCTTCCCCGACGGCGATGCGTTGCGGCTGAACACGCTGCGCTGGGCCGACGAGTTGCGCTCCGCGGACGACCTGGACCTGCCGGGCCATGACAAGAAGACCGCTCCTGCGGCGCGTGAATTGGAGATGGCGGAACGGCTGATCGAGGAGATGAGCACCGACTGGAAGCCTGAGGGCTACGAGGACCACTTCCGCGAGGAGGTGCTCGCGATGGTGGACCGCAAGCGCGCCAAGGGGGATGTGAAGGAGGTGGAGGCGGTCGAGGCGCCCACGCAAGCGAAGGGAGCCGATGTCATCGACCTGACGGACCTGCTCAAGCGCAGCCTGCAAGGGCGCTCGGCCGCGCCGGCACGCGCGGCGGCCAAGCGGCGCCTCGCAGGAAATCCGCCGGCGCCGCTCGCAAGCGCGCGGCCTGAAGCGCGCGGATCGTCGAGCAGCGCGTCGAGCGGTCGAGCGCCTCCCGGGCATGGGCGAAGCGAGCCTCTGGCAGGGAACACCGATTGCTATCCGGAAGCATCGTGCCTCAAGGAACCGCCATGCCCACTTCGTCCACGTCTTCGCAGGCCGAGGACCGCCGATGACGCGCGCCGACTGCACGCTGCTCGTTTTTTCCCCCGTGCCCTGGAACGCCGCGTTCCAGCGCCCGCAGCACCTGATGTCCCGCCTGGCTCATCGTCATCGCGTGATCTATGTCGAGGAACCGATCGGCGCCGAAGGGCCGCCACGCCTGGAGCGTTCGCAGGAGTCCGATGGCGTGCTCGTATTGCGCCCGCAAGGCGGCGGCCGGATGCGGGTTGGGATGCCCCGCAGCGGGCTCGCTGGCAGGGGCTGATCAGCAACCTGCTGCTCGAGGAGGTGGAGGGCGACTGGGTGGCATGGCTGTGCACCGCGTCGGCCTTGCCGCTCATCGATGGCCTGCATCCGCGCCTCGTCGTCTACGACTGCATGGAGGCGTCCTCGCAGCAGGAATTCGTGGCCCAGGCCATGGAGCGACAACTGCTCGACGTGGCCGACCTCGTCCTGGCCGCCGGCCCGGCGCTTTGGCAGAGCCACCGGATCGTGCATCGCGAACGCACATTGCGTGCCCAGTTCGGCGGACACCGTCCAGTTTGCTCCCGAACGGGTGACGGCGCGATACCACGACTACCTTGCGGCCGAACAGCTGCAGGGACACATCCTGGCGCCACGGCTCGGGCTTGCGGACACGATCGACGAGCGGGTGGACCTCGGCCTCATCGACGCCATCTCGCTGGCGCGTCCGGACTGGCACCTCGTGCTCGCCGGGCCGCTCGCACAGGCCTCGAACGCCCTGCCGCACCGAGACAACATCCATTGCCTGGGCGACCAGCCGGCGCCCGCGCAGGCCGGCCCTCGTGGCGGCCTGGGACGTGTGCCTGATGCCCTACCGCGTGAACGAAGCCACCCGCTGCCTCTTCCCGCCGCAAGCCCTGGAATACCTCGCGGCCGAAAAGCCGGTGGTGAGCACGGCACTGCCGGACGTTGCCAGCCTGTTGGGCGGCGCCGTGCGCATCGCCCGAGACGCAGGCGAATTCATCGCGGCGTGCGAAGCGGCGTTGACCGAAAGGCCGGAAGTGCGCGCCGCCCGGTTGGCCCGGTCGGCCGACTGCGTGACACGATACTCATGGGACGAGGCCGCGCGCACCGCGCAGCGGCTGCTGGACGAGGCCCTGGAGCGCAGCGCATCCGACCGCGTCTCCTCGCCGCTCGACATGCCGGCTGCGCCAGCTGCTGCCGGCAACGCCGGCACTGCCCGCGGGCGCGGCCTGAAGGCCAGGCCGCCGCGAGAGGCGGCCTGGACCCTCCTTGTCAGGCCGGGCGCCGGCGTCGCTCGACGGCCGGCAGCTTCATCATCTGGCGGTACTTGGTGACCGTGCGCCGAGCAACGTTGAAGCCCTGCCGCGCGAGATGCCGCGCGATCTGCACATCGGACAGCGGATCGGTGGGCGTCTCCGCTTCGATGAGATCGCGAATCAGCCCGCGGATCGCGGTGGCCGAAGCGGACCCGCCGTCGCTCGTGGGCAGCGCGCGCGAGAAGAAGTACTTGAGCTCGAACACGCCGGACGGCGTGGCCATGTACTTGTTGTTGGTGACGCGGCAGACGGTGGACTCGTGCAGGCCGAGTTCCTCGGCGATCTCGCGCAGGCACATCGGCTTCATCGCCAGCGGCCCGTACTCGAAGAAGTGATGCTGCCGGCGCACGATGGCATCCGCGACATCGAGAATGGTCGAGAACCGCTGCTCGACGTTGCGCAGCGTCCAGCGCGCTTCGCGCAGGTGGGCCGCCAGCTCGCCGTGGCTGGCGGCGCGATGCTGCTGGAACAACTCGGCATACATGCGGTTGAGCTTGACCTTGGGCACGACATCGGGGTTGAGCATGACGTTCCACGCGTCCCCCTTGCCGCGCCGCACGATGACGTCCGGCGTCACGTATTCGATACGCGACGCATCGAAGCGCCACCCCGGGCGGGGGTCGAGGTGGCGGATGCGATCGCACACCGGCGCCACGCAACGAGGCGTCGACGCCGAGCGCATGCGAGAGCTGCCCGACATCCCGCGTGGCCAGGCGCTCGAGGGGCTGGTCGAGCACGCGCTCGGCCAACGCACGCTCGGCCTCGTTCTCGATCAGCACCGTCTGCAGCTTGAGGCACTCGCGCAGGTCCCGCGCGCCCACGCCCGCGGGCTCGAGCGACTGCACCATCCGCAGGGCCACCTTCAATTCGTCCATGTCGGCTGCGGGCTCGAGCTCCGACAGCGGCAGCAGTTCCGACAGGTTCATCCGCAGGTAGCCGTCGTCGTCGAGCGACTCCACGATGAGGGCGGTGAGGAACTGGTCTCGCTGCGACAGCGGCATCACGTGGAGCTGCCCGTGCAGGTGCTCGCGCAGCGACACGCCGGCGGCCATGAGCTCCACCAGGGAGAGGTCGCCTTCGGCGGAACTGCGCGTCGCGCCACCCGCACGCGATGTCCAGTTGTCGGTCTCCCACGGCGCCGGCTCGGCAGCCTCCCAGGTGGGGGCTTCGGTGGCCGACTGTTCCTCCGCAGGTAGCGCCGCCGCTGGCGCGGGCGCCTCCATGTCTTCCTCGAGGAACGGATTGCTGTCCAGGGCCTGCTGGACTTCTTGCGCGAAGTCGAGGGAGGACAGCTGGAGCAGACGGACGGCCTGCTGCAGGCGCGGCGTGAGTGTCTGGTGTTGACGGGGTTCGATACGCAGCGTCTGTTGGGGCATTCTGGATCCTGAGAGTCGATGCCCATACAAGCGCAAGGTACGTGCCGACTTGCCGTGCGTCGTTACGTCAGGTTTCGTGGCGGCCCATTCGAACCTCTGAGCACGTGAATATCCTGAGCATAACTCGTCAATGACGCGGTTGACGAATCAAATGCGCGCAGTACCCGTCAATGCAACCGTGTGAATGTTGGCAATTGGCCGGCGCCTTGCAGCAAAAAATGCACCCGGCCTCACCCCTCGTTCGGGGGCTGCTTCTGCTGCTCGTATGCACGGTCCAGCACAGGCCCACGGTCGGTATCGCTCAGACCCTTGTCGACGTCGCGCTTGGCCTGGCGGCCCACGTCGGTCGGCGGCGCACCCTGGTCGTCCGCGGACTGATCGTGCTCGTGAGGCAGCCGAGGCTCGGGCCGCTCGTCACGACGTTGCACGGTGCGGCCATCAGCGGGTGGCTTGCGCGATGCTGGGGTGTCCATCGAGAATATTCGCAGTGGTGGCTTCAGGAGCAGCAATGGGCATGCCGCATACGGGCATGCGAAATGCTATGTACCTCGCTGAAGTTTGACGGAGCGCGGCATGAAGAACGATGAAGTTCTCGAACACCCTGAATGACCTCATCGAAACGTCCCGCGATGGACAGAAGGGGTTCGATGCGTGCGCCAAGCATGCGAAGGCCCCTGAGTTGAAGAGCGTGTTCACGACGCGCGCGGCCGAGTGCGAGCGGGCCGCGGAAGAACTCGAAGCGCAGGTTCACGCCTTCGGCGGCCGCCCGGAGCGCGGCGGCACGGCCGCGGGCGCCTTGCATCGCGGCTGGCTGGCCGTGCGCAGTTCGCTCACCGGCTTCGACGACCACGCCATGCTCGAGGAATGCGAGCGTGGGGAGGACGTGGCACTGCAACACTACCGGAAGGCGCTCGAGAAAGACCTGCCGCCCGACGTGCGCAGCCTGATCGCGCGCCAATGCGAAGGCGTCCAGCGCAACCACGATCAGATCCGCGCACTGCGCGACCGGTATCCGGCTGCCGCCTGACACCTTGGCGGCGCCGAGCCCCGTGGACGCTCTCGGCGTCCGGGGCTTGTCTATGTCAGTCGACGCCCTCCCCGGCTGGCGGCGCCTCGGCGCGGGCGCGCTTCCGCTACGTCGACGAGACGGGCAAGCCGATCTCGACCCGGCAGCGCTGCAACGCATTCGTTCGCTGGCGATTCCGCCTGCCTATGAGGACGTGTGGATCTGCCCGTTGGCCGAAGGCCACCTGCAGGCGACCGGTCGCGATGCCCGGGGCCGCAAGCAGTACCGATACCACCCGCTCATGGCACGCCATGCAAGGCCAGCTCAAGTACGAGCGCCTGCGCGACTTCGGACGCGCCATCGGCGGCCTCCGGGCCCGCGTGAAGCGCGACCTGGCGCGGCCCGGCCTGCCGCGGGAGAAGGTGCTGGCGGCCATCGTTCGCCTGCTCGACACCACCTACTTCCGCGTCGGCAACGACGAATACGCAAGATCGAACGGCTCGTTCGGCGTCAGTACGCTGCGAACCCGCCATGCGAGCGTCAAAGGCGAGCGTCCTGGAGTTGGCGTTCCGCGGCAAGAGCGGCGTGCCGCAGCGGGCGCGCGTGCAGGATCCGACGCTCGCCCGCATCGTCCGCCGCTGCCAGGACTCTGCCCGGCCAACTGCTGTTCCAGTACCTCGGCGACGACCGCCAGCCGCACCCGATCAATTCGGCCGATGTCAACGCGTACATCCGCGACGCCAGCGGCGGCGACTTCACCGCCAAGGACTTCCGGACCTGGCACGCGAGCACGCTGGCACTCGATCGGCTGTGGCGCTGCCCTCCGCCGCGGGGCCAGCGCGACGCGAAGCAGCAGCTGAAGGCGGTGATCGGAGAGGTCGCGTCACAGCTTGGACACACCGTCGCGGTGTGCCGCAAGTCCTATGTGCACTCCGCCGTCATCGAGGCCTACGAGCGAGGCGTGCTGCAGGCCCTCGATGCCGCCGCCCTTGCGGCACGCGGCACGAAGGTGCGAGAAGCGAGGCTGCTCGTCCTGTTGGACGCCGCGCGGCCCGCTCACTCCCAATAGAGCGGCGTGCGGTAATAGGCGTGGACCTCGCGGTGCCAGTCCTCGCTGGCCGTGCTGGGCCAATGATCCTTGTCGAATCCCGGCGCGTTCTCGAAGTGCTCCTTGCTGACGTCCAGCACGAAGCAATGGCGATCGGTGTCCAGGGTAAGCGCGTGCCAGGGTATCGCGAACAGCTTCTCGCCCATGCCCAGGAAGCCACCGCTGGCCATGACGGCGTAGGCGATGCGGCCACGCGGCACGTCCAGCATGATCTCGTCGATGTCGCCGAGCGTCTGGCCCGATCGGTTGATCACCTTGTCGCCCGTCAGCGTCGCCGCGGTCATGAGCTGTGGGCCGGGCCCTCCCTCATCGTCGTGCATGCCGTGCCCCTGGATGCGAGCGCCACCGCCCGCGCTCGGAATCGTGGTGTGTGTCGTCGGCATCGGTGCAGCCTCCTTCGTGTGCAGGACTGTGATCGGCAGCAACCCTCATGCCCATCGGCCATTGACGGCGCTCCCGCAGGCGTTACGCTGTCCTGCCCGCACGAGACGGCCCGGCCCCTGCAGATGAAACATTCCGTCAGCGACTCGCACCCTTCGGCATCCCGTTTGGCGGCTTGGATGCGCCGTTTCCGCTGGCCGACAGCGTCGCTGCGCGCGTACCTGGTGCTGGTGATCCTGGTAGCCACGGTTCCCCTTGCGCTCTTCTCCTTTCACCAGGTCTCGCAGCAGGCGGAAAGAGCCAGGCACCAAACTGCGGCAGCCGTGGCCCGCTCGGGCGACGCGTTCGCCCTGCTGGTGGAGCAGGAGCTGAACTCTTCGATCGACCTGCTCACCGGGCTGTCCTACAACGACGCCCTGCTGCGCGGCGACCCGGCCGCCTTTCACCGGCAGCTCCAGCGCGGCATGCCGGTACGCGCAAGTTGGCGCGGCGTCTACCTCGCGGAGCCTTCGGGGCGCATCGTGTTCACGAGCGACAAGCCCTTCGGGACCGATCACGGCCGGCTGCGCGATGGCCTTGCGCTCGAGCGCATCCGCACCACGCTGCGCCCCACGGTGACCGATCTCGTGAGGGTGGCCGCCAGCGGCGAACTGGTCACCGGCGTGCAGATTCCCGTCATCCTCGGCGGGCGCCTGGAGTACGTGCTCGGTGCGCGGATCGCGGCATCGCATTGGCAGGCGCTCGCGGAACGGACGAGCGCACCGCCCGGCGGTACGCTGCTGCTCACGGACCGCAGCGGGCGGGTGGTCGCTCACCGCCTGGAGCCCGGCCGCATCGGGCACCTCCTGCCCGCGGAAGACGCCGGCGCCGCGTCGCCGAGCGGGAGCGCGGCGCCCTGGCCGGCATGCTCGCGCTGCCGTCGTTCAGCCACCGACGCGCCATCGACGCCGGCGGCACCGGCTGGGCGGCACGCGCCGACGTGCCCGCGGCCACGCTGGCGGGCTCCCAGGCCACCGCGCTCCTGTCGGTCGCGGCAGCGGGGGCCTTGTCGCTGCTTCTCGGGCTCGTGCTCGCCATGGCGACCGGGCGCCGGGTGACGCAGCCCTTGCGCCAGCTGGCCCGGGGCGAAGCGGTCTCCCGGCCCGTCGTGGTGCGCGAGATCGCGGCGTTGGAAAGCGCCCTGAGGGCAGCCGGCGAGCAGGGTGAACGCGCGCGCGAGGCCCTGGAGCGTGCACACCGCGCCGCCGAGCAGGCCAACCGGGGGAAGGATGAGTTCCTCGCCATGCTCGGGCATGAGCTGCGGAATCCACTGGGGGCCATCGGCGCGGCCGTCGAGGTGCTCAACAGGACGGGCGGCCAGGGCGAGATGGCCACCAGCGCCCGCCGGGTGATCGAGCGACAGACCCGGCACATGGCCCAACTGATGAACGACCTGCAGGACGTCGCTCGCGCGAGCGCGGGAAAGCTCTCTCTCGAGACAAGCCGCATCGAGCTGTCGCAGCTGGTCTGGCGGGCCATCGAGGCGCTTCGCCTGGCCGGCCGCTTCCGGCAGCACGTGCTCACCGTGGACGTCAGGCCCGCTTGGCTCGACGCCGACGCGACGCGGCTCGAGCAGGTGGTGTCGAACCTGCTGACGAACGCGGCCAAGTACACGCCGGCCGAAGGTTCGATCACCCTGTCGCTGCGCGCGCAGGAGCGGTCCGTGCATCTGGTGGTGACCGACAACGGCCTGGGAATCTCGCCCGCCATGCTGCCTCATGTGTTCGACCTGTTCGTCCAGGGCGAGCGAGTCGTGGACCGGCGGCAGGCCGGCATGGGGCTCGGCTTGGCGCTCGTGCGCAGGCTCGTCGAGCTGCACGGCGGCACGGTCGAGGCGGCCAGCGATGGTTCGCAGTGCGGCAGTGCATTCACCGTGCGCCTGCCCGGCGAGGCCGCCGAAGCCGAGGCGCCTGGCCCTTGGCATGATCGACACGCCGTGATCGTGGCGCCGGCGGAGCAGGCGCTGCTCGACACCGCGGGCCCGCTCTGCGCCGCGGGCTGCCGGGTGACCCTCGCGGCCGAGGCCCTGCCGGCGATCGAGGTCATCCGGGAGCGCCTGCCGGACATCGTGCTCGTCGACCTGGCGCTGGCCGGCGCAACCGCCCTGCCCGCGGAAATCCGTGCCGCCGGCGTGAGTTGCGTGATCGTCGGTCTCGACACGGGTGGCAACGCGCAGCCCGGCTTCGACGCCGTGGCGCGCCGCCCGCTCGATCTGGACGCCCTGCTCATGCACGCTGCCAAGCGCCCCATGCGGGCGTTTGCCGCCTAGGCTGCTACGCTGCCTGCGCCGCGTCCATCGACTGCGTGTGCGGCGTGAACCGAAGGCGACCGGCGGGAAAGCCGAGCCGCGCCGCAAGCATGACCAGCGCATCGCGCGCCTCGTCCGGAATCGATGCGTCCCGCGCCAGCAGCCACAGCCCGTCGCGGTCCGGCGTGCCCACCAGTGCGCAGTTGTACTCGGCGTCGACGTAGATCACGCAGTAGTCGGACCACACCCCGGGAAACCAACGCAGCCACGGCGGCGCGTACGTCGCTTCGAGGCGGCCGGGTTCGGACGGGTCCGCCACCCGCAGCAAGCCGGCCTTCTCCTGCGCGCGCCCGCTTGCATCGAGGCAGCGGTTCACCGCGATGAGTCCCCCATCGTGAACGCGGTAGTACGCGAGCGCATCGCTTGCACACCGCCCGTCTCCGCGCCGCGGCAGACGTGCAATCTCGTGCCAGAGGCCCGAGTACCGGGCCAGGTCCAGCGTGGAAGTCGTGAGGAGCGGCGCAGCGGCTCGCGGCGTGCCCACCGGCAAGCCGAACGCCGAGAGCCACGTCGCGACCCGCCGGTTGAGCAGAGGCGTCAGCAGCGGCAGCAGCAGGGGAAGGGCGCTGTGCAATGCCCTGGGCAGGAGCCGGCCGAGCAGCGACCGGTGGCGCCCGGCGTAGGCCCTGCGGCGATGTCCGCGTCGGCCTCTGATCAGAAAGCCCGCCGCTAGCAGTCCGGCACCGGCCATCGCCTTGCTGGCGAAGGCCCGCGACGCATCGTGGCGCAGCCGCCGCAGTCGCTCGTTCAGGCGCGCGTCCACGTCGATGATGCGTTGCTCCGCGACCTGGATCTCCTCGTACAGCTTGTCGATCGGCCCTCTCAGCATGGTGCCGTCCGGATGCTCATGACCCTGCCTCCCCCTTGAGTCGGCGCAACGTGGCTTGAAGATCGAGGCGATCCAGCATCCCGATCATGGACCGCACGAGCAGTGCCGCGAACGCCAGATTGAACACCACGCCCAGGATCAAGCCGATCGCCCAGTGGAGTCCGACACTGATGAGCCCGATCACCGCGCAGGCCACCAGGCCGACCCAGGCCGTCACGACCAGCACGGCGACCGCCACGGCATACATGACGAGATGAACGAACGTCAGCCCGGCGAGCCGGGCTTCGAGCGTGACGAGGCGCGCGCGCTCGTACAGCGCGGCGCGCAACTCGTCCCATGTGCTGTGAGCGGCATCGGTCAGCGTTTCGCCGCCCTCGGCCGCGTCAGTCGTCCCGGCGTCCATGCCCCGTGGCCCGGCCGATCAACATGCCCACCAACACGCCGATTGCCACGGCGGCCAGCGGATGGTCTCTCACTGCTGTGCGGGCATTCGCCACCCACTGCTCTTCCATGGCCCCGAACTCGTCCGCCTTGGCGTGGAGCGTCTCGGCCGCTTCGTTCGCCCTCACCTTCAGTTTCTCGATGGTGGGCGCAGCCGCGGCCGCGACGCGGTCCACGGCCTGGTGGGCACTCTGCGCCAGGCGATCGACCGCCTGGGAGGACGCGCCGGAACCGTTCGACGGTGTCGTGGCTGATGTGCCGGATGTGCCGGCGGTGCCGGGCGGCGTGCGGGTCTCGTCCATGATGTTCTCCTGTAAGGCTGACCGATGAGGACGATGGTAGACCTTGCCGACAGAATTGCCGGCAACCGCGTTCCGTCGCCCGAGCGCGGTCGCAACTCCAACCGCAGCGTCGCTGTCCTGAGGCAACCGACGTGCCCTGTTACGAAACCCAGGCACGACGCTTGCGGAACGAACGCTATGGCGCAGTCGCGCCGAGTCTAGGGAGCCACCAATGACTGACGATCCGAAGCGAGCCATCGCACAACCTCAGAAGCTGCGTCACCACGAGGTGGACGTAGAGCCTCACGCGCACCCCGGCGAGCCGCGCTGCGTAGTGTCGACCGACCATGAGGACTGCCTGCGCGAGCCGTCGCCGGGTTCGCGCCGCGAAAACCGGCACGACCGCGAAGCGCGAAGCTGACGCCTGGAGCGGTCGCCGTGATCGAGCCGCAACCATCGCACGGCCAGCGCTCGTTCCCACTGGAACCGAGCGATCTGGAGCGTGAGGATTTCCTTGCCTTCGTGTCGCACGAATTGCGCTCACCCCTGAACGCCATCAAGGGCTGGGCCCATTTGCTCCGGAAGGCTGGCCCGCTGGCTCCCGCTCAGGCGCACGCGCTCGATGCCATCGAGCGCAGCGTAGTGACCCAGGCCCGGCTGATCGAGAGCCTGCTGGACGGCGGCCTTCGTGATCCCGATACCGCCGCCCAGCTGCAGCATCGGGACGAGCGCGCGGACGTGCTGGTGGTCGAGGACGACGACGACACGCGCCACATGATCGAGCACCTGCTGCGCGAGCAGGGCTTCGAGCCCGCCGCCTTCTCGCGCACGGCCGATGCCTACGCGTACCTCGAGCGGATGCCTGCGCAGGCCCAGCCGCGGTTGATCGTGTCCGACATCGGCATGCCGGAAGAGGACGGCTACAGTTTCATCCGCCGAGTGCATGCCCTGCACGCGCGAACGCCACGAGCCGCCGCCGCCCGCTGTCGCCGTGACCGCCTTCACGAGCGATACTGCGCGCCGGAGGGCGCTCGACGCCGGTTTCGAGGCTCATCTCGGCAAGCCGGTCGACCCGGCCGAGCTGCAGATCACCGTCGAACGACTGTTGCAGCGCGGACGCGGCCAACCGGTCCCATAATCTCCTCACACCGCGCCCTTGCGCGGCACTTACCGCCTCATGGGACACGCACTGATCGTCGAAGACGACACCGATGCTGCCGAAATGATGGCCGCGCTGATTGCCAGCGAGGGCTTCACGGCCGCCACGGCACATACGCTGCGGGATGCGCGCCGGCAGCTCGCGATGCGCGAGCCGGATCTCGTCCTGCTGGATCTGATGCTTCCCGATGGAAGCGGCATGGATCTGTTCAAGGAGCCTGACGCCCTGGCCAACACGGAGGTCGTCCTGATCACGGGCCACGCCAGCCTCGAGACGTCGATCCAGGCGCTGCGCATGGGCGCGGCCGACTACCTGATCAAGCCGTTCAACATCAAGCAACTTGCAGGGCATCCTCTCCCGGGTCACGCGCCCCTCCGCATTGAAGGCGGAGATTGCCGACTTGCAGGCCGAACTCGAAAAATCCGGGCGATTCGGTCATATGTACGGCCGTTCAGCGCCGATGCAGCGCGTTTACGCGCAGATCGCGCGCGTGGCGGGAACCGCCGTCACTGTCCTGATCACCGGGGAGAGCGGTACGGGCAAGGAGGTCGCGGCCCGCACCATCCATGACCTGTCGCGCCGCCGCAAGCAGCCTTTCCTTGCCGTCAACTGCGGCGCGATTTCGCCGCACCTGATCGAGTCGGAGATCTTCGGCCACGAGAAGGGCAGCTTCACCGGCGCCGACCGGCAGCATCTTGGTTTCTTCGAGCGGGCCCACGGTGGCACGCTGTTCCTCGACGAGATCACCGAGATGCCGCTGGACCTGCAGGTCAAGCTGCTGCGGGTGCTCGAGACCGGGAGCTTCATGCGGGTCGGTTCCACCTCGCCGATCGAAACCGACGTGCGGGTGATCGCCGCCACCAATCGTGTGCCCGAGCAGGCCGTGTCAATTGGCAAGCTGCGCGAAGACCTTCTGTACCGGCTCAACGTGTTCCCGATCCATTTGCCGCCCCTGCACGACAGGCCCGAAGACGTTCCTCTGCTGGCGGATTTCTTCCTCGCCGAGGTGTGCAAGCGCGAAGGCGAGCACAAGCGCTTCGCCCCCGCGACGCTGGAAAAGCTGAGCGCCCACCGGTGGCCCGGCAACGTTCGCGATCTGCGCAACGTCGTCCAGCGGCTGTACCTGATGACCGACGGCCATGTGATCGGCGACGAGTGGCTCGATTTCGACGGCGGCCGCGGCGGCGGCGCCTCCGACGACGCCACGATCACGGTGCGCATCGGAACGCCTCTAGCCGATGTCGAGCGCGCGGTGATCCTGGCGACCCTGCGCCGCTTCGACAACCACAAGGAAAAGACGGCCGCCGCACTGGGCGTCAGCCTGAAGACGCTCTACAACCGTCTCAAGGACTACGCGCAGAAGGACGACGACTAGCCGCCGTCAGGGCACGTGGTCCACGGCGCCCTCGACGCCGGCCTTTTCAGCGCAATGAGCGCAGCAGAAGAACGCGGCCCGCGCTTCAATGCCATGGCCGACGATGCGGCAGCCGCAATGAGCGCAGATCGGCGCCAGCTTGTGGATCGCGCATTCGAAGCTGTCGAACGTGTGCGCCTGGCCATTCAGCACCACTTCGAACGACAGGTGATAGTCATTGCCACAGACTTCGCACTTGGCCATGGCGCCCTCCGGCGTTCATTGAAGGATGATGGGTCGCGGCGGCGTGCCGGTCCGGTTGTCCGGGTCGGGTGGCAGCGGCGGTTCGGGAGGCGGCGGATCCAGTTCGGGCGGGAATGGATGCTCGTCGAACGGCGGGTGCGCCGGCCGCTCTCCGGGAACGGGTGGCGTCGAGTGCAGGGACATCGTCATGGAGTTCGCTCCTGGGGTGGCCCGAAGCGGCAGTTGCCATGCCTGTCGTGCGCACTCTTGAACTTGCGGAATCGGTCCCTATAATTCCGGCCTGCTAGCACTCTGCCCAGGCGAGTGCTAACGGAATGTAGTCAGGATCTTCGGTCCCCTCGCGCCGCATGCAGGTGAGTGCCAGCTCTGCGCACAAGCCTCACGGCCATTCAATTTTGAGCCAAGGAGATGCAATGAAACTTCGTCCGTTGCACGATCGCGTGATCGTCAAGCGTCTGGAGCAGGAAACCAAGACCGCCTCGGGCATCGTGATCCCCGACAACGCCGCCGAGAAGCCCGACCAGGGCGAGGTCATGGCCGTCGGCCCGGGCAAGCGCAACGACAAGGGCGATTTCGTGGCCGTGAACGTCAAGGTCGGCGACCGCGTGCTGTTCGGCAAGTACAGCGGCCAGACCGTGAAGGTCGACGGCGACGAGCTGCTCGTGATGCGCGAGGAAGACCTCTTCGCCGTCGTCGAAGCCAAGTAATTCATCTTCAACTGAATCCGGAGAAATCAAATGGCAGCTAAAGACGTCGTTTTCGGCGGCGACGCCCGCGTGCGCATGGTCGAGGGCGTGAACATCCTCGCCAACGCGGTCAAGGCGACGCTCGGCCCCAAGGGCCGCAACGTGGTTCTCGAGCGCAGCTTCGGCGCCCCCACCGTCACCAAGGACGGCGTGTCGGTGGCGAAGGAGATCGAGCTCAAGGACAAACTCCAGAACATGGGTGCCCAGATGGTCAAGGAAGTCGCTTCCAAGACCAGCGACAACGCCGGCGACGGCACCACCACGGCCACCGTGCTCGCCCAGGCGATCGTGCGCGAAGGCATGAAGTACGTGGCCGCCGGCATGAACCCGATGGACCTGAAGCGCGGCATCGACAAGGCCGTGATCACGCTGGTCGAGCAGCTCAAGAAGCAGAGCAAGCCGACGACCACCAGCAAGGAGATCAGCCAGGTGGGCTCCATCTCCGCCAACAGCGACGAGTCGATCGGGAAGATCATCGCCGATGCGATGGACAAGGTCGGCAAGGAAGGCGTGATCACCGTCGAGGACGGCAAGTCGCTCGACAACGAGCTGGAAGTGGTCGAGGGCATGCAGTTCGATCGCGGCTACCTGTCGCCGTACTTCATCAACAACCCCGAGAAGCAGTCGGCGACCCTCGAGAACCCGTACGTGCTGCTGTTCGACAAGAAGATCAGCAACATCCGCGACCTGCTGCCCACGCTGGAGCAGGTGGCCAAGGCCGGCCGTCCGCTGCTGGTGGTGGCCGAGGAAGTCGAAGGCGAGGCGCTCGCCACGCTGGTGGTGAACACGATCCGCGGCATCCTGAAGGTCGTGGCCGTCAAGGCGCCGGGGTTCGGCGACCGCCGCAAGGCCATGCTCGAGGACATCGCCATCCTGACCGGCGGCAAGGTGATCGCCGAAGAGGTCGGCTTGACGCTCGAGAAGGTGCAGCTGACTGACCTGGGCCAAGCCAAGCGGGTCGAGGTGGGCAAGGAAAACACCACCATCATCGACGGCGCCGGTGCCGGTTCCGACATCGAGGCGCGGGTCAAGCAGGTCCGCGTGCAGATCGAGGAAGCGACGAGCGACTACGACCGCGAGAAGCTGCAGGAACGCGTGGCCAAACTGGCTGGCGGCGTGGCGGTGATCAAGGTCGGCGCGGCCACCGAGATCGAGATGAAGGAGAAGAAGGCCCGTGTCGAGGACGCCCTGCACGCCACGCGTGCCGCGGTGGAAGAAGGCATCGTGGCCGGCGGCGGTGTCGCGCTGCTGCGTGCGCGCCAGGCTGCGGGCGCGATCAAGGGCGACAACCACGACCAGGACGCCGGCATCAAGATCGTGCTGCGCGCCGTGGAAGAGCCGCTGCGCATCATCGTGGCCAACGCCGGCGACGAGCCGAGCGTGGTGCTGAACACGGTGCTGGCCGGCAAGGGCAACCATGGGTACAACGCCCAGAACGGCCAGTACGGCGACATGATCGAGATGGGCATTCTCGACCCGACGAAGGTGACCCGCACGGCGCTGCAGAACGCAGCTTCGATTGCCGGGCTGATGTTGACCACCGAAGCGATGGTCGCCGAGGCCCCGAAGGACGAGAGCCCGATGCCCGGCGGCGGCGGCATGGGTGGCATGGGCGGCATGGGCATGGACATGTAAGTCCGGCTTCCAAGCCCGGTTCGACTCAAGCCCGCGGGTTCGCGCCCGCGGGCTTTTCTTCGTCTGCTGTGCATTGTTGAGATTTGCGCGCACGCGCGTGCCGACAATCCTGCCATCCGCTACCTCCCCGATGACATGCACCCGCAGCTGCAACCCTTCGTCGACGACGAGCTCGCCCGCGCGCCGTTGTTGCTCGAAGAGGCGCTGCACGAGGCACTCGAGGCCACGAGCCAGGCGGACGCCCCGGAGGACCGCCGGTTCTCGCTCGAATTGCACGACGCGCTCAGCCGTGGCCGCACGCAAGCGCGTCAGCGGTTCGTGGAGTCGTTGCGCGAGCAGCTGAACGCCAGTTGCAAGCCGGGTAGCCGCGGCGACGCGCGCCGATCACTGTCGCTGGTCGACGAGGACGCCGTGGCGGCCGACATCGAGCTGTTGCGCACGACTCAGGCGATCAAGGACACCGCCGAGCACGAGCTGCGTGAGCTGCGCGCTTTCACGTCGGCACTGGTCGGCGACCTGCACGTGGCGCACGACACGAACCCGCTGCGTCCGGAAGTGCACGCGAGGGCGCTGTGGGCGGCGGCGGCGGCGCTGCCGCTGTCGTCCAGCCGTCGGGTCGCGCTGATGCGTCACGCCGCGATGCCGTTCGCTCGGACGCTGCGCCGCGCCTATGCCGCGGCATGCACGCGGCTCGAAAACGCGGGCGTGGAGCCGGGCAACTTTCGCACGATCGTGGAGCCGACCGGCAAGCGCATGGCCGTGCCGCTCTCGCACTTGCGCGACACGATGCCGATGCCGCTGGACGAGCCGTGCGGCACGCCGTCGGCGCAGCCGGATCGGCAGGCCGTGGCGCTGCTCAGCCGGCTGTTCGACGCCATGCTGGCCGATGCGGCGGTAGCGGCCGACGTGCGCGTGCTGGTCTCGCACCTGCACACGCTGGCGGTGCGCGTGGCGTTGCGCGAACCGGCGGCGCTCGACTCGTACGCGCACCCGCTGTGGCGCTTCATCGACCGCCTCAACTTCGTGTCGGAACTGCATCCGGGGGAACGCGATCCGTTGCGCATGAAGCTGCTGGCATTCGTGCGTGCACTGCTGGACGGGCTGCTCAGGGAAGCCGTGCCGGATGCGAATCTCTTCCGGCGCGGGCTGGACCGGCTGCGTGCCTTCGAGCAGCACCTCTACGAGCTGCGGCGCGCGGCGGCGGAGCCGGCCATCGAGGGGCTGCGCGCGCTGGCCGATCCTGCCGCCGGGGCCGGTGCGCAGCTCCCCGCGCTGGACGCCGGATCGCTCGACACCGTGCCGGCACTCCTGCTCGAGGCGCAATGGCGATCGAAAGCTGCACTGCCGGTGGCCGCGGACCTCGTGCCGGGGTGCTGGGTTCGCGTGTTCCTCGACGGGCGCTGGGCGACGAGCCAGTTGTTGTGGCGGGACATCGGCGGTAGCGCCTGGCTGGTGGCCGACGTGGACACCGGTGCGAGCTGGGCGCTGGCCCACTCTGCCCTGGAACGCCTTTATGCGGACGGCCTGCTGAGTGAACTGGCGCCGCGCTCGCTGGTGCAGGCGGCGGCGCAGGTGCTGGAACGGGAGCTCGGCGTCACGACGCACTGACGCCGGGGTGCGCCCAGCTGTGCAGCGCGAGGGCCGCGTCCGCGACGCCGGTCTTCTTCAGCGCGGAAAACAGCGTCACGCCGACGTCGGCATGGTCGGTGGCGAGATCCTCCAGCACCTCGCCGGCTGCGCGCAGCGACGCGTCCGACTCCTTGCGGTTGAGCTTGTCGGCCTTGGTCAGCAGCACGAGCAGCTTGACCTCGCCGGTGCCGACGCGCCCGGCGATGAAGGCGAGCAGGCGCCGGTCGAGCTCGGTGAAGCCCAGGCGCGAATCGACCATCATCACGACGCCGGAGAGGCTGCGCCGGTAGGCGAGGTAGTCGGCCATCACCTGCTGCCAGCGCAGCTTCGCGTCTCGCTCGACGGCGGCATAGCCGTAGCCGGGCAGGTCGGCGAGCAACGCGTCGGGCGCGTCCTTCGGGCCGAGCTCGAACAGGTTGATGTGCTGGGTGCGCCCGGGCGTGCGAGACGCGAAGGCCAGACGCTTGTGCTGGGCCAGCGTGTTGATGGCGGTCGACTTGCCGGCGTTGCTGCGGCCGACGAAGGCGATCTCCGGCAGTTCATTGGCCGGGAGCTGGTCGAGCCGGCTCGCGGTGGTGAGAAAGCGCGCCGTGTGCGCCCAGGCCATGGCGGCTTCTGCTGTCGTTGTCATGGGCCATTGTAAAATCCACGGGTTTACCTCCGACGAAGCGCCCCCGAATGAAGTCGATCTTCGCACTGCTGACCTCCGACCTTGCTTGCCGCACCGCGCATGGGCCGCGGAGCCGCAGCAGCTGCCAAGCCGGACCTCGCGCGAGGGCCAGGCGATCGCGACGCAGGTGTGCGCCGCCTGCCACGCGGCGGACGGCTCGCGCGGCAGCCCGGCCAACCCGATCCTGGCCGGCCAGCACCCCGAATACATCGTCAAGCAGCTGCAGCGAGTTCAAGAGCGGCAAGCGCCAGAACCCGATCATGAAGGGCTTCGCCTCGCGCTGTCCGAGGCGGACATGAAGAACATGGCTGCCTTCTACGCGAGCAAGAAGGCCAAGCCCGGGTTCGCGAAGGACAAGGAACTGGTCGCGCTGGGCGAGACGCATCTACCGCGGCGGCATCGCCGAGCGCCAGGTCGCCGCCTGCGCCGGCTGCCACAGCCCCAACGGCGCCGGCATCCCGGCGCAGTACCCGCGCCTCGGCGGCCAGCACGCCGACTACACCGAGGCGCAGCTGGTCGCGTTCCGCTGACGGCGCGCGCACCAACAGCCCGCAGATGACGGCGATCGCGCCGAGCGCATGAACGACCGCGAGATCAAGGCGGTGTCCGACTACATCGCCGGCCTGCGCTGAAACGCCGGCGGGGACAGTCTCCCGCTGAACTAACCGCCGCCAGACGACCGACAGGGCGGGCACCTCCGTGAGGGCCCGCCTTTTTGCCGACCTGCATGACCGTCCACCAGCGGCCTCGCGGCCGATCGCGCCGCGATCGGCGGTGGAGCTGCGTGTCGTCGATGCGGTTCTCGATCTCGCTGCTGACGGTCATCTGCATCGCCTCGGTGATCGGCACGGTGCGTCAAGCAGCACGAGCCGGTCATCAACTACGTCAACCAGTTCGGGCCGTTCTGGGCCGAGGCTGTTCTGGCGCTCGAAGCTCAACACGGTCTACAGCGCCTGGTGGTTCCTGCTGATCCTGGCCTTCCTGGTCGTCAGTCGACGTCGCCTGTGCATCGCGCGCAACACGCCGAAGATCATCGCCGACCTGCGGGCGCTCAAGGAGAACCTGCGCGAGCAGGCCTGCAGGCGTTCCACCACAGGGCCGAGGGCACCGCTGGCGCTGAGCGCCGGACGCCGCGCTCGCGCGCATGGGCAGCACTGCTCGGCGCAGCGCGGCTGGAAGTGCCAAGCTGCAGACGTGCGCGCCGCACGGCACGATGGTCGCGGCCGCAAGGGCATGGCGAACAAGCTGGGCTACCTCGCGGCGCACGCGTCGATCGTGCTGATCTGCCTGGGCGGCCTGCTCGACGGCGACCTGATCGTGCGCGCGCAGATGGCGCTGCGGCGGCAAGACGCCTACGCCGGCGGCGGGCATGATCGCGACGTGCCGGCCGCAGCACCGGCTGTCCGCAGCCAACCCGACCTTCCGCGGCAACCTGCTGGTGCCCGAGGGCACGCAGCGCCGGCACCGCGATCCTGAACGATGCCGGACGGCATCGTGCTGCAGGACCTGCCGTTCGACGTCGAGCTGAAGAAGTTCATCGTCGAGCACTACGCCACCGGCATGCCCAGCTGTTCGCCAGCGAGATCGTGATCCACGACCGCGACACCGGCGCGAAGATCCCGCGCGGCGAGTGAAGGTGAACGAGCCGGCGCTTCCACCGCGGCGTCGCGATCTACCAGTCCAGCTTCGACGACGGCGGCTCGCAGCTGAAGCTGCGTGCGATGCCGATGAACGGCAACGGCAAGCCGTTCGAGATCGAGGGCACGATCGGCGGCAACTCGCAGCTCACCGAGGGCAGGCGACGGCACGACAAGATGACGCTGGAGTTCACCGGCCTGCGCGTGATCAACGTCGAGAACCTCGCCGGCGCCGGCGGCGCCGGACCGACGTGCGCAAGGTGGACCTGCGCGGATTCGCTGCGACGAGCACCTGGGCGCGGCGCAACAAGACAGCCACCAGGAAGGACGCTGCGCAACGTCGGCCCGCGCATCACCTACAAGCTGCGCGACGCCGCCGGCCAGGCGCGCGAGTTCCACAACTACATGCTGCCGGTGGACCTGGACGGCGCAGCGGGTGTTCCTCGCCGGGCATGCGCGACACGCCGACCGAGCGTTCCGCTACCTGCGCATGCCGGCCGACGACAAGGGCAGCATCGACGGCTTGCTGCGGCTGCGCGCGCGCGCTCGGCGATGCGCGGCTGCGCGAGGAGGCGGCGCGCGCTACGGACGCGCCGCGGCGACCGAACGAGCAGCCGCAGATGGTGGCGCAGCTGGCGGCCACGGCCGCTGCGGGCGCTGGCGCTGTTCGCCGGGCGCGGAGCCGCCGACGGACGGCGCGCCGGCCGCTGCGGGCCTGCAGGCGATCGCGAATTCCTGGAGAGCAACGTGCCGGAGGCCGAGCGCGCCGCGCATCTCCGAAGTGCTGCTGCGCATCCTCAACGGCGCCTGTTCGAGCTGCAACAACCTCGCGCGCGCGCAGGCCGGGCTCGCGGCCGCTCGCAGGCGACGAGCGGACGCAGGCGTTCATGACGCAGGCGGTGCTGTCGCTGTCCGACAGCTACTTCTACCCGGCGCCGGTGCTGTTCCAGCTGGCGGACTTCACGCAGGTGCAGGCCAGCGTGTTCCAGGTGGCGCGCGCCCCGGGCAAGACGCTCGTCTACCTGGGCTGCGCTGCTTGCTGATCGTGGGCGTTTTCGCGATGCTGTACGTGCGGGAGCGCCGCCTGTGGATCTGGCTCCAACCGGGGCCCGATGGCGGCACGCGCGTGCAGACGGCGCTGTCCAGCAACCGCAAGACGCTCGACGCCGACGCCGAATTCGACGCAGCTGAAGTCCGAGATCCTGCAGGGGACAAGCATGAACACGCACGACGCTCGCCATCGGCCTGCACCGAAGGCTTCTTCACGCGCCGCAGCTGTGTTCGACTGGCTCTTCGCCGCTGCTCGTGCTCGGCCGGCGCCGCCTTCGCCTTCGCGCGCTACGGCGCCTCGATGGACGTGTACGAGAAGGGCATCCTGGCCGGCGCGGTGCCGGCGGCGATCTGCGCTCGGCTGGTTCTGGGGCCGGTTGCGCGTGCTGACGCTGGCCGTGGGGCAGCGGCGCTGCTCGCCGTCGCGCTCTATGCGCGAGCCACCGACGGCTTCGGCGCCGACCTGGCGCAGGCCGACAACGTGTTCCTGCTGAAGTACCTCCTGTCCAGCCAGAGCGCCATCCTCTGGATGAGCGTGCTGTTCTTCATGAGCACGGCGTTCTACTGGATCGGCCTGTTGGCGGGCGGCGCGGACAACACCGCGCAGCGCATCGGCTCGCGGCTCGCGTGGGCCGCCGTGGGCATGGCGCTGGTCGGCACGCTGGTGCGCTGGTACGAGAGCCACCTGATCGGCGCCGGACATCGGCCACATCCCGGTGAGCAACCTGTACGAGGTGTTCGTGCTGTTCTGCTGGCTCACGACGGCGTTCTACCTGTACTTCGAGCAGCACTACGGCACGCGCGCGCTCGGCGCCTTCGTGATGCTGGTCGTGAGCGCTGCGGTCGGCTTCCTGCTCTGGTACACGGTGGTGCGCGAAGCGCACGAGATCCAGCCGCTGGTGCCGGCGCTGCAGAGCTGGTGGATGAAGCTGCATGTGCCGGCCAACTTCATCGGCTACGGCACCTTCGCGCTGTCGGCGATGGTCGCGCTTCGCCTACCTGATCAAGCAGCAGGCCGCGCGAGACGCGCTGGTACAAGCTGGTCGCCGCTGTGGCTGCTGGGCGTGGCCGCTGCTGGCTTCGGGCCGCTCGCCTTCCGCGCAGCGCCGGCGCTGGCCAAGGCGGCGGCAGCTACTGGGTGGTGCTACGGCTGGTCTCGGCGTTCATCGCCGCTGGCATCCTGCCGGACGCCGGCGCATCGCATGCGCGCACTGCCCGACCTCGAGCGTGCTGGACGACGTGATGTACAAGGCCATCGCCGTGGGCTTCGCCTTCTTCACCATCGCCACGATCCTGGGCGCGTTCTGGGCCGCCGAGGCCTGGGGCGGCTACTGGAGCTGGGACCCGAAGGAGACCTGGGCGCTGATCGTCTGGCTCAACTACGCGGCCTGGCTGCACATGCGGCTGATGAAGGGCCTGCGCGGCGCGCGTGTCGGCCTGGTGGGCGCTGGTCGGGCTGGCGGTGACCACCTTCGCCTTCCTGGGCGTGAACATGTTCCTGTCCGGCCTGCACTCCTACGGCGAGCTCTGAGGTGCCGCGGCTATAGTGACCGGCATGCCGTTCGTACGCCGCAACGCCGAGGGAGAAGTCGACAGCCTGCACCGCAGCGACGATGCCGGCGTGCTCGAGTTCCTGACCGACGACCACCCTGACGTGCGCGCCTTCCTGGGCGCCGCGCCAGGTGGAGCCGGAAGCTTTCGGCCGGCTCGACGCCGACTTCGTGCGCGTGCTCGAGGACGTGATCGACACGCTGATCGTCAAGAACGTCATCAACATCACCGACCTGCCGGAGCAGGCGCAGGCGAAGCTCTTCGCGCGCAAGAGCTTCCGCGAGCGGGTCACGAGGCACTCGCTCAAGCTGTTCGGCGACTCGGGTTTTTCCGACGTCATCGACGACACGAATTTCGGCGATCTGCGGTAGATCGGAACCCGGCGTAAGGTACGGGCTCGAACGGCGACGAACGGAAGTCGTTCGCTGGAGCCGCCATGCCATCACTGCAAGACCGAGGTTTTGTCCATCCCGTCGCGTCGGAAATCACGCCGCGCGCGGTCTACGAGGGCCGGCGCACGCTGCTGCGCCAGCTGGCCGTTGGCGGCGCGGGCCTGGCGCTCGGCATCCCGCGGCCGCATGCCCAGGTCGTCCGGGCCCGGCAAGCTGCCGAAGCTGGCTGGCGTGCGCAGCGGCGTCTCCGGCGCCGCGACGATGGAAAAGCTCGACGTCGTACGAGGACGTCACCACCTACAACAACTTCTACGAGTTCGGCACCGACAAGGCCGACCCGGCCGAGCGCGCCCACACGCTGAAGACGCGGCCGTGGACCGTGGCGGTCGAAGGCGCGGTCAAGAAGCCGAAGACGTTCGACATCGACGACCTGATGAAGCTCGGCGCCGATGGAAGAGCGCGTCTACCGGCTGCGCTGCGTCGAGGGCTGGTCGATGGTGGTGCCCTGGGTCGGCTACTCGCTGTCGTCAGCTGATCAGGCAGGTCGAGCCGACCGGCAACGCGAAGTTCGTCGAGTTCGTCACGCTGGCCGACAAGGCGCAGATGCCCGGCGTGCGCTCGAGCGTGCTCGACTGGCCGTATGTCGAGGGCCTGCGCATGGACGAGGCGATGCACCCGCTGACGCTGCTCACCTTCGGCGTGTACGGCGAGGTGCTGCCGAACCAGAACGGCGCGCCGGTGCGGCTCGTGGTGCCGTGGAAGTACGGCTTCAAGTGCGGCAAGTCGCATCGTGAAGATCCGCTTCGTCGAGAAGCAGCCGAAGACGGCGTGGAACCAGGCGGCGCCGCAGGAGTACGGCTTCTATTCGAACGTGAACCCGAAGGTCGACCACCCGCGCTGGAGCCAGGCCACCGAGCGGCGCATCGGCGAGGACGGCCTGTTCGCCAAGAAGCGCAAGACGCTGATGTTCAACGGCTACGAGTCGCAGGTCGGCCAGCTGTACGCCGGCATGGACCTGAAGAAGAACTACTGAACGTGTCGCAAGGCTCCTCCTGCATCCGGCGGCCAAGCCGCTGGTGTTCGCCGCCGGGCTGCTGCCTTTCACGCTGCCTGCTGTGGGGCGCGATCGCGAACACGCTGGGCGCGAATCCGGCGGAGGCGCTGATCCGCGGGACCGGCGACTGGACGCTGCGCTTCCTGTGCCTGACGCTGGCGGTGACGCCGCTGCGGCAGTGGACGGGATGGCACGGCGCTGGCGCGCTTCCGGCGCATGCTCGGCCTCTTCACGTACTTCTACGTCGTGCTGCACTTCATCTGCGTACGCGTGGCTCGACATGGGCTTCTGGCTCGAGGACATCGTGAACGACATCGCCGAGCGGCCGTTCATCCTCGTCGGCTTCACGGGGCTGGTGCTGATGACGCCGCTGGCCGCCACCTCGTTCAACCGCGCGGTCAAGGCCTTGGGCGCGGCACGCTGGCAGGCGCTGCACCGCACGGTGTATGCCATCGCGCTGCTCGGGCTGCTGCACTTCTTCTGGATGCGCGCGGGGAAGAACGACTTCGCGGAGTGGTCGATCTACGCGGTGGTGCTGTCGGTGCTGCTCGGGTGGCGCCTGCTGAAGGCGGTGCAGCGGCGTGCGGCTCAGCGCATGAAGCCGGGCAGCCAGAGCGCGAGCGGCTGGAACTCCAGCACGACCGCGAGGGCCACCACCAGGGCGGCGACGAACAGCCAGACGCCGCGGTAGATCTGCCCGAGCGACACGGTGGGCAGCAGCGCGTTCAGCACGAACAGGTTCATGCCGACGGGCGGCGAGATCAGGCCGATCTGCACGACCAGCACGATGAGCACGCCGAACCAGACCGGGTCGAAGCCGAGCTGCGTGACGATGGGGAAGAACACCGGCAGCGTGAGCAGCACCATCGACAGCTCTTCCATGATGGTGCCGAGCACGACGTAGATCAGCATCATCGCGCCGACCACCGCCAGCGGCGGCAGGCCGAGGCGCACGATGCGTCTCCCTGAGGTCGTTCGGCATCGACGTGAAGTTGACGAAGTTGGCGAACATCATCGCGGCGATGAGCACGGTGAACAGCATCGCGGTGGTGCGCGCGCTGTCGACCAGCACCTCCAGCAGCACGCGCCACGTGAGGGTGCGGCGGGCGAGCGCGAAGAAGAAGGCGCCCGATGCGCCGATGCCCGCGCCCTCGGTGGCCGTGAAGACGCCGCCGTAGATGCCGCCCAGCACCACGACGACGAGCAGGGCGACGCCCCAGATGCCGCGCAGCGCGGCCCGGCGCTCGGGCCAGCCGGTGCGCTCGCCGGCGGGCCCGGCGGATGGATCGCGCCGGGTGATCCAGGCGACGCCGACCATCAGCAGGGCCGCGCACAGCAGGCCGGGCAGCACGCCGGCGGCGAAGAGCTTGCCGATGTGCGTCTCGGTGACGATGCCGTAGATCACCATGATGGTGGACGGAGGAATCATGATGCCGAGCGTGCCGCCGGCGGCGATGACGCCGGCGGAGAGGTAGTCGGCGTAGCCGTGGCGCTGCATCGACGGGTAGGCGACGCGGCTCATCGTGGCAGCGGTGGCGATGGACGAGCCGCAGATGGCTCCGAAGCCCGCGCAGGCGATGATCGTGGCGTGCGCCAGGCCGCCGCGCACATGGCCGACGAAGCTGTAGGCGGCGCGGAACAGCTCGTGCGCGAGCCCGGCGCGGGCGACGAAGTTGCCCATCAGGATGAACAGCGGCACGACGCTCAGCGTGTAGGCGAAGCCGGTCTCGAAGACCACTTGCGAGGCGCTGGCGAAGCTGGCCGGCCAGCCTCGCAGCAGGCCGAGGCCGACCACGCCCACCAGGCCCATCGCGAAGGCCAGCGGCACGCGCAGCGCCGCAAGCGCGAAGACGGCGAGGAAGCCGAGCAGCGCCTCGGTCATGTGAATGTCCGGATCCGGCTCCGCCGGTCCGCAGCAAGAGCCCCCCGGGGGGCAGCGACGGGAGGAGCGTGGGGGCCAACAATCCGCGGCTCCGCCGGTCCGCAGCAAGAGCCCCTTCGGGGGGCAGCGACGAGAGGAGCGTGGGGGCTGTCTTTTCATCCGCCGGGATGGTGGTGTGCCACGGGGGTGAACATCAGCCGCACGTGCACGAGTGCGGTGACGGTGCACAGCGCCGCCATGCCGTAGACGAAGGGGGCCTGGGGGATCTTGAGCTGCGCCGTGGTGTCGCCGTACTGCCGAGATCTGGCCGCCTTTCTGCCACAGCAGCCACGCGAGCGCGAGCAGCGACGCGGCGCACAGCAGGTCCACCGCCATGGCTCTGCAGCCGCCGCACCGCCTTCGGGAGCACGCGGTCAAGGGAGTCGAACACGATGTGCTCGCCGTGCAGCGACACGAGCGGCAGGCCCGCGAAGATGACGACGACCATCAGCAGCTCGGTGAGCTCGAGCGAGCCGGGAACGGACGCCGACAGTGCCTTGCGTCCGGCCACGTCGAACAGCGTAAGCCACATGATGCCGAACAGCGCAACGGCCGCGAGCAGGCCGCAGAGCCGGTCCAGCAGCTGGCTCGGGCGCGGGCGGATCTACTTCTCCTGGCGGGCGATCTCGGCGCGGTAGTCGGCCAGCGCCTTCTTGGCGTCCTTCAGGCCGCGATCTGCGGCGGCCTTGAGCCAGGCCTCCTCCAGCGGTGCGGTCCGGTCCTTCACGGCCTTGACGAACGCGGGGTCGGCGGCTTGGAACTGGACGCCGGAGGCCTGCATGTAGGCCAGGCCCTGGCGGTCGACCTTGTCCCAGCCCCGTCCGATGAGCCGCGCGGCGTGCTCGCCCGACAGCTCGTCGACGGCCTTCTTCAGGTCGGCCGGCAGCGCGTCGTACTTCGCCTGGTTCATCAGCATCGCGAAGCTGGTGTTGTAGAGGCCACCGGGGAAGGTGGTGGCGTGGCGCACGACCTTGTCGATCTTGAACGCGACCACGGACTCGGCCGGGAACAGCGTGCCGTCCATCACGCCGGTGGACAGCAGCTCGTAGCTCTCGGTGGAGGGCTTGAGCGTGACGTTCATGTTCAGCGCCTTGGCGATCTCGTTCACCATGCCGCCGCCGACGCGGAACTTGAGGCCGGCGAGATCGTCGACCTTGGCGATCGGCCGCTTGGTGTTGAAGACGATGCCGGGGCCGTGCGTGAAGACGGCGATGACTTTCACGCCCTTGTGCTCCTCGGCGAACGCGGGGTGCTTCTCGAACATGCGCTGGAACGCGACCGACGTGGCTTCGGCGGAGCTGCCGAGGAAAGGCACCTCGGCGATCTGGGTGAGCACGAAGCGGCTGGGCGTGTAGCCGTGCACCACGAAGGAGAGATCGGCGAGGCCGTTGCGCACGGCGTCGAAGGTGCCGGGGGGCGCGGCGACGGCGCGCGGCAGCACGTTGCACTTGAGCTTGCCGGCGGTCTTCTGGTCGAGCTGGGCGCACCACTCGCGCTGCGTCTCGGACAGGGTGTGGCTGGGCGGCACCCAGCTGGAGGCGGTGATGACGGTCTGGGCCTGGGCGGCGGAGGCGGCGGCCAGCGCGGCGGCAAGGATCAGAGGACGTGCGGGCAGCAGCATCGGGCGACTCCTGTCTTCGGTTTGCAGCGATTGTCTGCAAGCCGGGCACGACGGCAAGCGGCGTTTTCCTTGACTGTCGGAAAACGAGACCGCTTGCGCGGGAGAGGCCGATGCCTGGGTCGAGAGCCGCTCAGGTGGCCAGGCGGGCGTACATCGTGGTCACGCGCTCCATGACGCTGAGCACGTTCTCGCTCGACACGAACACGTTCTCGCCGGTGCGCGACGTGTTGCCCGGGAAAGCGAGCGCGAGATCGAGGAAAGACCACTGCTGGCGCGCAAGGTCGATCTCCTGGCGAATGGCCGGGGTCGCCTCGGGCGCCTTGTCCAGCTGTTCCAGTGCCGCCGCGAACTCTGCGCGCGCCTTCGCCAACTCCGCCTCGGCGTGCGGCAGCGGCGACTTCCATGCCTGGGCAAGGAAGTACTTGGCCGCGCGCTGCGACAGCATGCGCTGGCGTCCGGACAGGTTGACGATGCGCGCCAGCGCACGGCCCGACAGCTGCTCCAGTTGCACGGTGCCCTGGTGCGCGAGCGCGAGCAGCCGGCCGTCCAGCTGCACGAGCGCGGGCAGGCGGTCACGGTGCGGCGCCTGACCGACGAGCAGCGTCTTGTACTCGGCCCAGACACCCTGCAGCTCGGCGTAGGTGGCCTTGATGTCCGGGCGTGGCGCGAAGGCAGAGAGCTCGACGAGCTGGCGGTCGAAGCGAGCCATCGACTGCTCGACGACCGCCTGCGCACGGTCGCTGGCGACGTCCATGCCGAGCGCCGCATAGGCCTTGGACAGGCGCTGCGAGAGCATGCGCTGCGCGCCGGCCTTGTCGATCGCGTCGTTCAGGTTGGCGATCTCCGCAATGGCGGTGGACACGCCGACCACTGCGGCTCCGGCAGCGAAACTGAGTACGGTACGACGGTGCATGGCGGACTTCCTCCTGCCGCTACTGTCGCAACAACGGGTGCAGGTCGCGCGGTACTCCTTGGCGTCGCGGCCGGGGAATCCTCAACAATGCTTAGCGCTGCAGCACGGGTGCGAGGACGACGCCGGTGTGCGTGGCGCGGGCGACGATCTGCTCGGGCGTGCCTGCGGCGACGACGCGGCCGCCTTCGGCACCGCCCTCGGGGCCGAGGTCGATGACCCAGTCGGCCTCGGCGATGACGTCGAGGTCGTGCTCGATGACGATGACGCTGTGGCCGCCGCCGACGAGGCGGTGCAGCACGCGGATCAGGCGCTCGACGTCGGCCATGTGCAGGCCGACCGTCGGCTCGTCGAGCACGTAGAGCGTGTGAGGCGCCTTGTTGCCCCGGCGGGTGACATCGTCGCGCACCTTGGACAGCTCGGTGACGAGCTTGATGCGCTGCGCCTCGCCGCCGGACAGCGTGGGCGACGGCTGGCCGAGCGTGAGGTAGCCGAGGCCGACGTCCTTCAAGAGCTGCAGCGGGTGCGCGATCGCGGGCATGGACGCGAAGAACTCGACCGCCTCGTCGACCTCCATCGCCAGCACGTCGCCGATGTTCTTGCCGCGCCACGTGACGGCGAGCGTCTCGGCGTTGAAGCGCAGGCCGTGGCACTGGTCGCACGGCACCTTCACGTCGGGCAGGAAGCTCATCTCGATGGTGCGCAGGCCCTGGCCTTCGCAGGCCGGGCAGCGGCCGTCGCCGGTGTTGAAGGAGAAGCGCGCGGGGGCGTAGCCCCGGGCCTTCGCCTCGAGGGTCTCGGCGAAGAGGCGGCGCACCGGATCCCAGAAGCCGATGTAGGTGGCTGGGCAGGAGCGCGGCGTCTTGCCGATGGGGGTCTGGTCGACCTCGAGCACGCGGTCGACGGCCTGCCAGCCCTCGAGGGCGACGCAGCCGGTCCATGCCGGGGGCTTGCGGGCACCGACGGCGGCCTGGACGTTGGCGAGGAGGACGTCGCGGGCGAAGGTGCTCTTGCCGGAGCCGCTGACGCCGGTGACGGCGACGAAGCGGTGGAGGGGGATGGCGATGTCGATGTGCTTGAGGTTGTGGAGGGAGGCGCCGCGGAGGTGGAGTGCGGGGGCCGCGCCCTCCCTTGCAGGGCGCACGCCGGCCTGCATGCCGGCGCCGCTCGCAGGGCTCGGCGCATGCGCCTCGAAATCCCCTGCTCGCCCCCGGCCCTCTTCCGCGCGCGGGGGAGGGAGTACGCCGCGGCGGGGGGCGATGGGGTGCTTCATGGGGGCGGCCAGGAAGCGGCCGGTGGTGGAGTCGGCATGTGCGGACAGGTCTGCCACGCTGCCTTGCGCCACCAGGTGGCCGCCGCGCTTGCCGGCGCCGGGGCCGATGTCGATGATGTGGTCGGCGCGCCGGATGGTGTCCTCGTCGTGCTCGACGACGACGAGCGTGTTGCCCTTGTCGCCGAGCTTGCCGAGGGCGTCGAGCAGGATGCGGTTGTCGCGCGGGTGCAGGCCGATGGTGGGCTCGTCGAGCACGTAGCACACGCCCTGCAGGTTGCTGCCGAGTTGCGCCGCGAGGCGGATGCGTTGCGCCTCGCCGCCGGACAGCGTGGGGGCGGCGCGGTCGAGCGTGAGGTAGCCGAGGCCCACGTCTTCCAGGAATTCGAGGCGGCTGCGGATCTCGGTGATCACGTCGCGCGCGATCTCGGCGTCGCGGCCGGCGAGCACGAGCGCGTCGACCCAGCGGCGCGTGTCGCTGACGGACCACGCGGCGACCTCGCTGATCGCCTGCGCCTCGAAGCGCACGGCGCGCGATGCGGGATTGAGGCGCGCGCCGTCGCACTCCGGGCAGGCGGCGTCGCCGACGTCCTCCGCTTCGGGCTCTTCGGACGGGAAGGTCTGCTCACGGCCGCGGTCGTCGTCGCCGCGCACGGAGTCGTCGTAGGCGCGGCGCTGCTCGCGCGTGAGCGCGAGGCCGGTGCCGACGCACAGGCTGCACCAGCCGTGCTTGCTGTTGTAGGAGAACATGCGCGGGTCGAGCTCGGGGTAGCTCGTGCCGCACGTGGGACACGCGCGCTTGATGGAGAACACCTTGGTGCGGCACAGCGCAGCGGTGGAGGCGCCGCAGTCGATGGCCTGCGCGAGGCCGTCGAGCGGGTGCAGCAGATGCATCACGCCCTTGCCCAGGTCGAGCGTGCGTGCGAGCAGTTCGCGCAGCGCGCTCTCGTTCTCGGGCGCGAGCACGATGTCGCCCACCGGCAGCTCGAGCGTGTGCTCCTTGAACCGATCCAGGCGGGGCCATGGGTCGACGCGCAAGAACTCGCCGTCCACGCGCAGGTGGCTGTGGCCGCGCGCCTTGGCCCAGCGCGCGAGATCGGTGTAGACGCCCTTGCGGTTCACGACCAGCGGCGCCAGCAGGCCGACGTGCTCGCCGCGGTGGTCGCGCAGCAACTGCGCAGCGATGCTCTCGGGGCTCTGCGGCATCACGGGCGTGCCGTCCTTCACGCAGTGCTGGATGCCGAGCTTGACCCACAGCAGGCGCAGGAAGTGCCAGACCTCGGTGGTGGTGGCCACCGTGCTCTTGCGCCCGCCGCGCGACAGGCGCTGCTCGATGGCAACCGTGGGCGGGATGCCGTAGACGGCGTCGACTTCCGGGCGGCCGGCGGGCTGGACGATGCTGCGGGCGTAGGCGTTGAGCGACTCCAGGTAGCGGCGCTGGCCCTCGTTGAAGAGGATGTCGAACGCCAGCGTGCTCTTGCCGGAGCCGGAGACGCCGGTGACGACGTTGAACTTGCCGCGCGGGATGTCGACGGACATCGACTTGAGGTTGTGCTCCTTGGCGTTGACGATGCGGATGGCGTTGAGGCCGTCAACTGCCTGGGCCGCGCCCTCACCTCGGCCCTCACCCGCGAGCGGGAGAGGGAGTCTTTCGCGGGCTTCGATGGGGCCGAGGCCCAACGCGCCTTCGTACTCTCGCAGGGCCTTGCCGGTGTGGGAGGTGGCGTGGGCCTTCACGTCCTCGGGGGTGCCGGTGCAGACGATCTCGCCGCCGGCGTCGCCGCCCTCGGGGCCGAGGTCGACGATCCAGTCGGAGGCTCGGATCACGTCGAGGTTGTGCTCGATGATGATCAGCGAGTGGCCGGCGTCCAGCAGCTTGCGCAGTGCGCGCATCAGCTTGGCGATGTCGTCGAAGTGCAGGCCGGTGGTGGGCTCGTCGAACAGGAACAGCGTGCCTTTCTTTGCGACGCGCTGCGCCGGGCCGCTGGCCGCTTCGGCGAGGAAGCCGGCGAGCTTCAGGCGCTGGGCCTCGCCGCCGGACAGCGTGGGCACCGGCTGGCCCAGGCGCACGTACTCCAGGCCCACGTCGACGATGGGCTGCAGCTTCGCGACGACCTCGCGGTCGTCGCGGAAGCACTGCACGGCCTCGCTGACGGTGAGCTCGAGGACATCCGCGACGCTCAGCATGCGGGCGCCGCGCACGAGCTTCGCGTCGAGGATCTCGTTGCGGAAGCGGCGGCCGTCGCAGTCGGGGCAGCGCAGGTAGACGTCGGACAGGAATTGCATCTCGACGTGCTCGAAGCCCGAGCCGCCGCAGGTGGGGCAGCGGCCGTCGCCGGCGTTGAAGCTGAACATGCCGGCGCCGTAGCCGCGCTCGCGGGCCACCGGCGAATCGGCGAAGAGCCGGCGGATCTCGTCGAAGGCGCCGACGTAGCTGGCGGGGTTGGAGCGCGCGGTCTTGCCGATCGGGCTCTGGTCGACGAAGACGGCGTCGGCGAGGTGGTCGGCGCCGAGCAGGCGCTCGTGCGCGCCGGGCGTCTCGGTGGCCTTGCCGAAGGTGCGCGAGAGCGCGGGGTACAGCATGTCCTGCATCAGCGTGCTCTTGCCCGAGCCCGAGACGCCGGTGACGCAGCACAGCACGCCGAGCGGGAACTCGACCTGCACGTGCTTCAGGTTGTGCTCGCGCGCGCCTTCGAGCACGAGCCGCGGCGTGCCGGGCGCGACGAAGCGGCGGAAGCCCATGCCGATCTGCTTGCGCGCGCCGAGGTAGGCGCCGGTGAGCGTGTCGGCGTCGCGCAGCGTGTCGGGCGTGCCGTCGAACACGATGCGCCCGCCGCGCTCGCCGGGGCCGGGGCCCATGTCGATCACGCGGTCGGCGGCGAGCATCACGGCCGGGTCGTGCTCGACGACGACCAGCGTGTTGCCGGCGTCGCGCAGGCGGTGCATGGCCTCGACGATTCGGTTCATGTCGCGCGGGTGCAGGCCGATCGACGGCTCGTCGAGCACGAACATGGTGTTGACCAGCGACGTGCCGAGCGCGGTGGTGAGGTTGATGCGCTGGACTTCGCCGCCCGAGAGGGTGCGGCTTTGGCGGTCGAGGGTGAGGTAGCCGAGGCCGACGTCGCAGAGGTATTTCAGGCGGGTGTTGATCTCGTCGTGGAGGAGCTTGAGGGGTGCTTGGGCCGCGCCCTCACCCCGACCCTCTCCCGCCTCGCGAGAGAGGGAGTTGAAGAGCGGCGCAGTTTTGCGATCGACAGCTGCATCAGGTCGTGCAGGCTGAGGCCGGGCAGCGACTCGAGCTGGTCGCGCGTCCATTTCACGCCTACCGGCATGAAGCGCGACGTTGGCGGCAGGACGGCGTCGGCCTCTTCCTTGCCGCCGAGGCGCCACAGCAGCGCCTCCAGCTTCAGACGCGCGCCGCCGCAGGCCGGGCACGGCGTGTAGCTGCGGTACTTCGACAGCAGCACGCGGATGTGCATCTTGTACGCCTTGCTCTCGAGGTACTCGAAGAAGCGGCGCACGCCGTACCACTGCTTGTTCCAGTTGCCGTTCCAGTGCGGCGAGCCGTCGACCACCCACGCGCGCTGGCCGGGCGTGAGCTGGCTCCAGGCCGTGTCGCGCGGGATGCCGGCCTCGCCGGCGTACTTGATGAGATCGTCCTGGCACTCCTTCCAGGCCGGCGTCTGCATCGGCTTGATCGCGCCGGAGCGCAGCGTCTTGCGCTCGTCGGGAATCACGAGGCCGAAGTCGACGCCGATGACGCGGCCGAAGCCGCGGCAGGTCTCGCACGCGCCGAACGCGGAGTTGAACGAGAACATCGACGGCTGCGGCTGGCCGTAGCGCACGTCGCTCTCGGGACAGTGCAGGCCCGTGGAGTAGCGCCAACGCTGTCCGTCCTCGAGATGGATGTCGACTCGCCCGCTGCCGCGCTTGAGCGCGAGCTCGATCGCCTCCATCGCGCGCACCTTCTCGACGTTGCCGATGCGGAAGCGGTCTGCCACCACGTCGAGCAGCTTCCTGGCGCCCTCCACGCGCTCGGCCTGCACGCGCGTGAAGCCGCTGGCGGCCAGCCACTGCGCCACTTCCTCGCCGTCGTGTTGGCCGGCAGCTCGACGGGGAACGTGATCACCAACCGCGGGTCGCCATGGCGGGCGGCGCGCGCGCACAGATCGGCATGGATGGTCTCCGGCGTGTCGTGGCGCACGAGCAGCGCCGTCTCGCGGTCGAAGAGCTCGGCCGCGCGGGCATAGAGCAGCTTCAGGTGGTCGTTCAGCTCGGTCATGGTGCCGACCGTGCTGCGCGACGTTCGGACCGGGTTGGTCTGGTCGATCGCGATGGCCGGCGGCACGCCGTCGACGCGGTCGACCGCCGGGCGATCCATGCGGTCGAGGAACTGGCGCGCGTAGGCGCTGAAGGTCTCGACGTAGCGGCGCTGCCCTTCGGCATACAGCGTGTCGAACACCAGGCTCGACTTGCCCGAGCCGCTGGGGCCGGTGACCACCGTCATCTCGCCGGTGCGGATGTCCAGGTCCAGGTTCTTGAGGTTGTGCTGGCGCGCGCCGCGGATGCGGATGACTCCGGACATGGAGGGCTCGGGTGGGGTCTCGGGCAGGAGGGGCGAGCATTCTAGGGGCGGTCGGTGGAGTGCGACTGCCGCGCCCTCACCCCGGCCCTCTCCCGCTGGCGGGAGAGGGAGAACCAGAGGAGTGGCGCTATGACTTCCCGGGCGTGACGCGGTTCATCGTCTCGCGCACGCGCTCCCAGGCATCGCGCGAGGCTTCGCGGGCGTCGGACCACTCCAGGCGCGAGTTGCCGCGGGCGTTGTCCCAGCCGGTCGCGAGGTCGGACTCGACGTGCTCGAACATGCGGTCGCCGTGCTGCTGGTACGCGTCGATGCCGTAGCGGTAGGCCGGCGCGTAGTCGTCGTATGCAGCGCCTTCGCGCACGTACGGGCGCTCGGCGTAGTGCTCGCGCCAGTAGTCGTGCTCGGCATCCACGTCGATGCGCCTGGCGATCTCCCGGCCGGCCCAGGCGCCGGCGACCGTCGCCGCCGCGGCACCGATGGCCATGCCGACCGGCCCGGCGACGGAGCCGAGCGCGGCCCCGGCAGCCACCCCGCCCGCCACCGCGCCGACGCCGGTGCCCACCGGATGCTCCACGTCGGCATCGAATGGCGGATCGGTGGGGCGGACCTTCTTCGCATCGTCCTGCGCGTCCTTCGGATCCCGGGCGCTCCTGGCGGTGGGACGGTCTTCCTTCATGGCGGTCTCCTGTGGCTGGCCCCACCACGTTGGCGCAGCGCGCCGGCCTCGCCCATCGGGCGGCGCCGCGTCGGCATGTAGGATTTTGCCGACCCGCTACTTGACGTTCATGACCCGCATGCCCAGGCGCTTGCCATCGGGGCGGTCGAGCACATGCACCGTGGCCTGGCGCGGCTTGAAGCCGGCGGGCAGCGGCAGGTTGCCGCGCAGGTTCTGGTAGCCGGCCACGGAAACGTCGACCGGCGCCAGCTTCACCGTGTCGTCGGGGCGGCCTGATTCGCCGGCGACGATGAGCTGCATCACGCCGACGAGCGGCTTCGTGCCGGCCCGGTCGCGCGACAGCACGACGTCGTAAGCGAGCTGGCCGTCCTCCACGCTGAAGCGGGCGACGCGCACTTCCACGGCGCCGCCGCGAGGATCGGGCGGCAGCGAATCGACCATCGCCTTCACATCGGTGCGCAGGCCCTCGATGGTCTCGCGCGCGGTGGCGACGTCCTGTGTCAGCCGCTGGCGCTCGGCGAGCGTGGTGTCCAGGCGCTGCTTTACGCCGGCGAGCTCGGCCGCGAGGCGCTTGCGTTCGGCGTCTGCGCGCTCGAACGAGGCACGCAGCTCGGTCGACGCCTGGGCCGACAGGCGTGGCGGCAGCTGCTGCTCCTGCACGTAGACCACGCCGCCCGCCCCGAGGGCGATGCCCAGCACGAGGAGCACCAGCCAGCGTGGAACGCGCCGGCGGCCCCTGCGGCCGGCGTAGGGGTCGAACACGACGGGTTTGGATCGTTCGAACATCTGGAACGGGTGTTTCTGGGCGGACCTGGGAGGTTACCGCGGGCGGCGACGGGCGCGCGAAAGGTGCAAGCGTACGCGATGCGGGGCAGCCCGGCTTGGTGGCGGGCGCGGGCTGCCCTACAGTGGTCCGTTCCTTCCACTCAGGAGACGGCCATGCCCATCCGGACCTCGTCGCTGCACCGGCAGATTCACAAGAACGGCGTCAAGCTGCATCGGGCGATCGAGCTGCGGCTTGCTTCAGACGGTGCGGAGCGCCCCGCGTCCGAACGCGAGCAGGAGCTGCTCGAAGAGCGCCGGAAGCTGAAGGAGGCGCAGGTGCAGCGGCACGAGGAAGCGGCCCATCCCAAGCCGAAGGCTGCGCGCGCCGTTCGTGAGCCGCGGCCCGTCAAGGAGGCCAAGCCCAAGGCGCCGAAGGCGCCCAAGGCCGACAAGGCCAAGGACGCGGCGCGCCAGGGCGACTCGAAGGACAAGGGCGCCAAGGCTTCGAAGGATCACAAGTCGCGTGCCGAGAAGGCGGCGCAGAAGGCCGAAGCCCTGGCGGCGGCGCGGCGCACGAGCCGGCCCGCGGCGAAGCCCGGCAAGCATTGAGCCGTCACTCCCGGAACCGGGCGGCGGGTGTCGAATCCGCCGAGCGTCGTTCGTCGTGTAGGCATCCGCTGCTTCACTCGACGCCATGACCTCGCTCTCCTCCGCCCCCCGCGCCGGCCGCCGCGAATGGACCGGCCTGGCCGTGATCGCGCTGCCCTGCCTGGTCTACGCGATGGACCTCACGGTGCTGAACCTGGCGCTGCCGGCGCTCAGCGAGGAGCTGAAGCCGTCGAGCTCGCAACTGCTGTGGATCATCGATGTCTACGGTTTCCTCGTCGCCGGGTTCCTCATCACGATGGGCACGCTCGGCGACCGCATCGGCCGGCGCCGGCTGCTGCTGATCGGCGGCGCGGCGTTCGGCGCGGCGTCGACCGTGGCGGCGTTCTCGACCAGCGCGGAGATGCTGATCGCGATGCGGGCGCTGCTCGGGATCGCGGGGGCCACGCTCGCGCCATCCACGATGTCGCTCATCCGGAACATGTTCCACGACGAGCACGAGCGGCAGTTCGCGATCGGCGTGTGGATCGCCAGCTACTCGGTGGGCGGCGCGATCGGGCCGCTGGTGGGTGGCGTGCTGCTGGAGTTCTTCTGGTGGGGCTCGGTGTTCCTCGTCGCGGTGCCGGTGATGGCGCTGCTGCTGGTGCTCGGGCCGTCACTGCTGCCCGAATACAAGGATCCGAAGGCCGGACGGCTCGACATGGCGAGCGTGGCGCTCTCGCTCGGCGCGGTGCTGCCGGTGATCTATGCGTTCAAGCAGATCGCGGAAAGCGGCATTGCGGCACTGCCCGTGGCGATCCTCGCCGGCGGCCTCGTGGTGGGGGCCGCGTTCGTGCGGCGGCAGTCGCGGCTCGCCTACCCGCTGCTCGAGCTGAAGCTGTTTCGCCAGAAGCGCTTCAGCGCGGCCATCGCAGCCTACGGGCTGTCATGCCTGGCGATGTTCGGCGTGTACATCTTCATCACCCAGTACCTGCAGCTCGTGCTCGGCCTGTCACCGCTGCACGCGGGAATCGCCACCGTGCCGTGGTCGCTCGCCTTCGTGGCCGGGTCGCTGCTGGCGCCGCGGCTGTCGCGCCGGGTCCCGCCGCTGACCATCATCGTGGGCGGGCTGCTGACCTCCGCCGTGGGCTTCCTGCTGCTGCTGCTCGCGCACACGAGCATCGCCCTGCCGGCGCTCGTCCTCGGTACGGTGGTCATGGCCCTCGGCATGGCGCCGGTCATCACGGTCGGCAACGAGATGATCATCACCGCGGCGCCGCCCGAGCGCGCCGGAGCGGCTTCGGCGCTGTCGGAGACGGCGTCGGAGTTCAGCGCGGCGCTCGGCATCGCGGTGCTGGGCAGCATCGGCACGGCGGTGTATCGGGCCGGCTTGGGCGATGCGATGCCCAACGGCGTGCCGCCGGATGCCATGGCCACGCTGGGCGGTGCGGACTCGGCGGCCCGTGCGCTCGGCGGCCCCGCGGGCGAGGCGCTGCTGGCGGCGGCGCGCGCATCGTTCGTCGACGCGATGCAGATCAATTCGGTGATCGCGGCCGCAACCGTCATCGTGGCCGCGGTGATCAGCGCGCGCATTCTCAGGGGCTCGGGCGACGCGCCGCAGGGCGCGCGCGCCGTGTCCGGTGCGACGGGCCGCGACTGATCCTCGCGAGCCGCGGCGACTGATCCCTTCAGTTCTGAAACGGCCCACCAAGGGCCCGGGGCAGCGACGAGAGGCGCGTGGGGGTACTTTCACTCCACTAGATCGCGCGCCACCTGCAGCAGCGCCTGCGCGTCGAGCGACTGCAGCTCGATGACGGCACCCTCGGACAACTTGCCGTAGGACCCCTTGGTGGAGCGGTCGTAGCAGGGGTCGTAGTGGGCCGTCATCACGCGCTCGAAGAGCGTGTCCACCTCGCCGGCGGCGGCCAGCGCCTGCCAGCGCGCGAGCTCCCCGCCTCCGATCAGCGGCTTGAGGGGTGCGAGCAGGCGCACCATCGATGCGGGATCGCGCGCGAAGTGCGCGTAGTCTTCCCGCCAGAGCTTCACGCGCTCGGACATCGGCGCCACGAGCCGGATCGGGACGGACCGGTGCATCGCCTCATGCAGCGCCGCGGGCAGGTGCAGGTTGCCGATCTTGCGGCTCTCGGCCTCGAGCCAGATCGGGCGCTGGGGGTCCATGCGGCGCAGCGCTTCGAGCACCTGCGAGTCGAAGAGCTTCTGCGTGGGCTGGCGCTCGCCGGGAATCGCGCCGATGAGCGAGCCGCGGTGCGACGCCAGGGCCTCCAGGTCGAGCACCTGCTCGCCCGCCGCGCGCAGCGCATGCAGCAGGCGCGTCTTGCCGCAGCCGGTGGCGCCGGCGAGCACCTTGAGCTCGAGCCGGGCGGGCAGCGCGTCGAGGCTTTCGCGCACCCATAGCCGGTAGCGCTTCCAGCCGCCTTCCAGCACGTCGACGCGGTAGCCGATGGTGCGCAGGTTGTCGGCCCACAGCTTGCTGCGCTTGCCGCCGCGAAAGCAGTAGACGAGCATCCGCGAGTCGGGATCGAAGCGGGTGATGAGGGTGCGGATGTGGCGCGCGATGTTGCGCAGGCTGTACTCCACGCCCAGCGAGGTAGGCGGCGTGCGGGTCGGTGCGATGCGCGGTGCCGACCTCGGCGTACTGCTCGTCGTCGACCACGGGCAGGTTCTGCGCGCCGGGCACGTGGTCGTCGTCGAACTCGTGCGGGGAGCGCGCGTCGATGACCAGCGCGTAGGCGTCCCACTCGGACACGCCGAGCTGGCCGGGATGAGCCAGGGCGCCGGCACGGGGGCGGCGGGAGCGATGTTCTGCATGGCGCCGATGCGCGATCGGGGCATTCTGCCCCTCAGCCGGCCCGCCAATGCGCCAGCGCCTCCGCGATCCCCTCCAGCGACGCGACGCGCGTGATGCCTTCCATCGGCCGCCGGCCGATCGCCGGGGCGGCGCCGCCAACCCACAGGGCCACGCCCGCCGGCAGTTGCGAGCGCAGCTGCCCCAGGCTCGTGTGCAGCAGGTTGCGCTTCATGGTGCCGGTGACGCTGAGCGCCACGATGTCGGCCTGCCACGCTCTCGAGGCGGCGGCCAGGTCCGCCATCGGCACCTGGACGCCGAGCGACAGGCAGGCGCAGCCCTCCAGCGCCATCAGGGTCTGGGCCATCAGCAGGCCCAGGCCATGCGGCTCCCCCGGCAAGGTGGCCAGCAGCACGCGAGGCGGACCGGCGGCCGCCGGCAGCGCATGCAGGGCCGCGTGGAGCGCCATGCGCACGCATTCGGTGAACAGGTGCTCCTCGAACACGCGCAGCTCGCCGCGCATCCACGCCTCGCCCACGCGACCCGACAACGGCGCGACGATGTCCATGACAAACGCGCGCAAGCCGTGTCGCGCCTGCGCCACCGTGAGGCCGTGCTGCAGGCCTGGGGCATCGTGCCGGCGCAACGCGCCCAGCAGCGCCGTGAGCTCGGCCTCGCGCAAGGCCGCTTCAGGGCCGGCCGCACCGGGCGGCCCATCGCTCAGCGAGCGCAGCTCGTCCAGCGTGCGCGCCACGATGCGGCCCGGCCGATGACCGGCGTCCATCAGCCGCTTGATGAGCTGCAGCTTCTCGACCTGGGCGGGGGCGTAGGTACGCTCTCCGAAGGCATCGCGACGCGGCTTCGGGAACCCGTAGCGGCGCTCCCAGACGCGCAACGTGTCCTTGCTCAAGCCGGTGTCGCGCTCCACTTCGGCGATGGAAAGGTTGATCGTCATGATTGAGTTTGTCTACGACATTGTGCTTGAAGGTGGCGCCGTTGTCGCGTACTATCCGGTCCTCGCCAGTCAATTTGTCCAAGACAAAGACAAGCGATTGATCCACCCACCCTACGGAGATGCCCCATGAAGAAGACCCTGATCGTCGCAGCACTTGCCGCCGGCTCGTTCACCGCGCACGCCGCGGACATCGTCGACACCGCCGTGTCGGCCGGCAGTTTCAAGACGCTGGTCGCTGCCGTGAAGCAGGCCGACCTGGTCTCCACGCTGAAAGGGCCCGGCCCGTTCACCGTGTTCGCACCGACCGACGAGGCGTTCGCCAAGATCCCGAAGGACCAGCTCGACGCGCTGCTCAAGGACAAGGCCATGCTGACCAAGGTGCTCACCTACCACGTCGTGCCCGCCAAGGTGATGGCCAGCGACGTGAAGGCGGGCAAGGTCGCCACCGTGCAGGGCAGTGCGCTCACCGTCGCCACGCAAGGCGGGGTGTCCGTCGACAAGTCCAAGGTGGTCAAGACCGACATCGTGGCCGACAACGGCGTCATCCACGTCATCGACACGGTGCTGATGCCGCAGTGAGACGAAGGGCCGGCGGGCGCCGGCGATGTTGCGCTACGCTCGTCGCCGGTCGCTTGCCATGTCCTTCGTCCCCGCCCACCAACCCAGCCTCCCGGCCTCCGCCGAGGCCTGGTGCCTCTGCTTTGTCGAGCGCGACCTGCTGCTGCCGGACGACGGCTCCATGCTGGCGCCGGTGGCTGCGGAAACGATCGAGGAGAACGCTCTTGCGCGCCACTACCTGGGCACGCTGGCCGGCGTCGATTGCTGGGCGCTGGCCGTGGCGCAGCCGCCGCCGGGATGGCGCCGCGTGCCGTTGCGCTCGGCCATGATGGCCTTCGACGCCACGCTGAGTGGCCTGGCCGGGCGCGCCGCCCAGGTGCTCGAATGGGACCGCACGCATCGGCATCTGCGGCGTCTGCGGCACGCCGACGCAAATCCGCCCGACGGAGCGGGCGCGCGTGTGCCCGGCCTGCGAACACATCGCCTACCCGCGCCTCAGCCCGGCGATGATGGCGCTCGTGTGGCGCCCGGGCGAACTGCTGCTGGCGCGCTCGCCCGCCTTCGCCGCCGGCCGCTACAGCGCGCTGGCCGGCTTCGTCGAGCCGGGGGAATCGCTCGAGGATTGCGTGCACCGCGAAGTGGCCGAGGAAGTGGGCGTGACGGTGCGCGAGCTGCGCTACTACGGCAGCCAGAGCTGGCCGTTTCCGCACAGCCTGATGGTGGCTTTCACCGCGCGATGGGAGGGCGGCGACATCACGCCGCAGGCCGGCGAGATCGAGGACGCGCGCTGGTTCGCGCTCGACGCATTGCCCGACATCCCGCCCCGCTTCTCGATCGCGGGGCACTTGATCCGCGACACCGTGGAAGCGATGCAGCGCGGCGCGGCGTGAGCGTCACGCTCGGCAGCCGATGGCAGGTCGACCGAGAAGGTGGTGCCCTCGTCCGCCGTCGAGCGAACCTCCACGCGGCCGCGGTGCGCCTTGGCGATCTCGTGCACGATGAACAGGCCGAGCCCGACGCTGCGGGCCGAAGCGCCCTGGTCCCCCCGTTGCATCGGCTCGAACAGCGTCGGCAGGAGGTCCGCGGCGATCGGCGCGCCCTCGTTGTGCACTGCGATGCGGCAATGCGACGGCTGCATTTCCGTGGTGACTGTCACCGGGCGGTCCGGGGCGCCGTAGTCGAACGCGTTGGACACCAGGTTGCCGAGCAACTGCGCGAGGCGATCGGCATCGCCTCGGAAGCCGCCTTCGCCGAGCTGCACGTGCACCAGCCGCCGGGTTGGAAACGCCGACCGCAGTTCGTCCGACGCCGCGGCCACGAGCTCGTGCAGCGAGACGTCGGAGGGCATGACCGACAGACCACGTCCGAGGCGTGCCTGCGTGAAGTCGAGCAGGTCGGCGATCAGGCGCTGGGCCCGGTTGGACGCCGAGACAATGCGGCTGACGGCTCGCATCTGGTTCGTGGAGAGATCGGTCATCCCGAGGGCGTGCGCGCTCATCAGCACCGCCGACAGCGGGTTGCGCAAGTCGTGGCTCACGATGCCGACCATCTGCTCGGCGAAGAGCGCCCGGCTGGCGGCGTCGGCCTCGGCCGAGCGCAGCGCGCGCTGCGACTCGCTCAGGCGCTCGAGCGCCTGCTCGGCCTTCTGGCGCTCGAGCAGCAGCTCCTGCTCGTACCGGTGGCGATCGGTCACGATCACGATCGCGACCTCGTGATAGACCGCTTCGCCATGACGGCGGCGCTGCGCATTGAGCAGCATGGGCACGCGCCGCCCGTCGGCATGCACGATCTCGAGCTTGACCTCGGCCACCGAGCCCTGCATCTGCAGCAGCGGCGCCCAGTGTGTCTGGTGGAACAGGCGGCCGCCCGTCGTGAGCAGGTCGCTCAGTCGCAGGCGGTCGACCATCGTGTCCGGCGAACGGCCGGTCCAGCCGCACAACGTGGCGTTCACACGCCGGATCGTGCCGTCCTCGCTCGTGAGCAGCAGGCCGCAGGGCGCATGCTCGAAGAGCGCATCCGTGGTCGGCAGCGACGCTTGCGGCTTCGCCATGGTCTCAGGCGCCGACACTTTGGAGAAATGCCTGCATCGCGTCCAGGCTGGCACCTGGCGAGCTCAGGTGCGGGCAGTGGCCCACGTTGCTCGATGACTTTCAGCGTCGCTATGCGGCATCACTGCATGCATGTAGTCGGCCGACCGACTGCGGTGCAATGAGGTCGTCGCTGCACTGCACGATGAGCGCGGGCGTGGTGGATTTCGGACAGGTCGCCGCGATGGTCCGAGAGGAACGTGACGCGCGCGAAGTGCTTGGCGATTTCCGGATCGGTCCGGCAGAAGCTGTTGGTGAGTTCCGCGCCGAGCTCCGGCTGCTCGGGCGCGCCCATGATGGCCGGCGCCATCGTGCTCGACCAGCCCAGGTAGTTGCTCTCCAGGGTTTCGAGCAGCCCGTCGATGTCTTCGTGGGTGAAGCCGCCGACGTAGTCGCCGTCGTTGATGTAGCAGGGCGACGGACCCACCATGACCTGCGACGCGAAACGATCGGGTGCGGCGATGGTGGCGAGCAGGCCGATCATCGCGCTCACCGAGTGGCCGACGAAGACGACGCGCCCTTGCGCGTGGGCGTCGATGATCTCGAGCACGTCGGACGCATGGCCGTGCAGCGACCGGTACTTGTGGCGGTCGTAGGCGGACAGGTCCGACATGCCGCTGCCGGCCAGGTCGTACAGCACGATGCGGTAGCGATCTGCGAACTGCGGGGCGAGCAGCCGCCACATGTTCTGGTCACAGCCGAAGCCGTGGGCGAAGACCATGGTGTGCGGGCCGCTCCCGCTGACATGGACGTTGTGGCGGCGCTGGACACTCATCGGACGACTCCCGGGATGCATTTGCAGCATATCCCGCGTGCCCGTTACGATCGTGCACCCTGGTTGCTCAGAAGGACGAGGACATGATCGACCACCAACGGGCTCCCTATGGCGCGCTGCTGCTGCGGATGAGCATGGGCGTGCTGTTCATCCTGCACGGCATTTACCTGAAGATGTTCGTGTTCACCATGGCGGGCGCGGGGAAGTTCTTCGTCTCCATGGGCCTGCCGGATTGGTTCGCCTGGGTCGTGATGATCTACGAGACTCTCGGCGGCCTGGCGCTCATCCTCGGCGTCTATACGCGCTGGGTGGCGGCTTTTCTGGGCGTGCATCTGCTGTTCGCGGCCTACCTGGGTCACGGCGCCAACGGCTGGCCGTTCACCAACAAGGGCGGCGGCTGGGAATTTCCGGTGTTCTGGGCCATCGCCTGCTTCGCACTCGCGCTCATCGGCAGTGGGGCGCACGCGCTCAGGCCCGATGACGCCGTCTACGAGGGCAGCCGGACTTAGGCTGCGCGGAAAAGCAGTCTGCGCGATGGCGTCCGCGACTCCGATCGCCTGGGCCGCGATCGTCTGCAGCAGGCCGCCCGGCTGGCGAATGTCGAAGCCGACGAAGTAGACGCCGCGCAACGGGCCGGTGCCGCGGATCTCGCGCGGCAGGCCGCGGGAGTCCAGCGGCAGGGGTGTCTGCGGGAACAACGACTGCACCTCCGGGCGGTAGCCGGTCGCAAGTATCACGGCGTCGAAAGCCGCTTCCTGGCCATCGATGAAGCGCGCGCCGCGGGTCGTGAAGCGCTCGATGCCGGGTATACCGACGATCTCGCCCGACTTGATGCGCGCCAGCGTGCCGACGTCGATCACCGGCGTCTTGCCGTGCTCGCGAAGTTGCCGCAGAGGCGACTCCGCCGGCGTGGCGATACCCCAGCGGCGCAGGTCTCCCACGGTCAGGTCGCGCAGCAGGCGGCCGGCGGCATCGCCCCACTTCGGCGGCAGGCGAGCGAGCGCCATCGCGGTTCGCTGCGTCGGGCGTCCCAGCACGTCGCGGCGAACGATGTTCACCGGCGATCGCACGGACAACGACGCCTGGACGCCGTGCTCCACGAGGTCGAGCGCGATCTCCGCACCGGTGTTCCCCATCCCGACCACGAGCACGCGCTGGCCGGCGAACGGGGCGGCATCGCGGTAGTCGCGGCTGTGGAGGATGCGGCCGGCGAATTCGTGCTGGCCCTCGAACGAAGGGATCAGCGGCGAGTGGTTGGCCCCGGTGGCGACGACGACCGACGCCGACCCGAACCGCTGGCCGGTGGACGTGAGCGTCTGCCAGCCGGCGCCGTGGGGGACGATTTGCGCGGCCTGCTCGCCGAAGTGCGGCTGGATGCCATGGTGAGCGGCGTACGACGCAAGGTACTCGGCCACCTGGCCGCGCGGCACGTACCGGGGCGCCGACGCGGGGAACCGCAGGCCGGGCAGCGCGGACAGTTCCTTGACGGTGTGCAGGTGCAGCCGCTCGTAGTGGCCGAGCCATGAAGCGCCGACATTCCGCGCCCGCTCGATCACCTCCGGCCGCAGCCCGCGCTGCACCAGGCAGCCGCTGACGGCGAGCCCCGCCGGGCCGGCGCCGATCACGAGGGTGTGGGTGTGCGAGCTATCTGCCCCCGGCTTTCCTGCGGCGGGTCAGCATCGCGACCATTGCCAGGCCGGCGAGGGTCAGGCCGTACGTCTGCGGCTCGGGGATCGGGACCGGACCGGGTCCGTCGGCGAGGCCGAAGGTGCCGACCGTGAACCCGTTCCAGAACTCGTTCGTCTGGCTGGACCAGGTGATCGACGACACAGCTTCGTTGAACCGGATGACGCCATGAGGCTCACCGGTGCCGGTGACTTCGAACGTGCCGTCGCCCCGGTCGACGCGGCTCATGGTGCCGGAACCCCAGTAGCCGGTACCGCTGCTGATGATCTCGAAATCCTGGTCGAACCGATATCCGTTGCCGTTCAGGCTGACGACGGCGAAGAAGAGGTTGTCGACGGGCTGCGAAAATGTGAGCGTCTTGGGGGTCGCCGTGGACAGGGCGATGATGTCCGAGCTGGCAGGGGCGTTGTCGACGACCGAGCTCATGTAGGGCGCCGACGGGATGAAGTAGTTGGTGCCGCCGGACGTCTGCAGGAACGCGATTTCTCCCGAGTAGCTCACGTCGACGGTCGTGCCGTCCACGTTGAGCATGCCGGTCGCGTTGCCGTTGGCGCCCGCCGTGCCGGAAAGCCAGTCGACCCACGTGACGGGTGCGGCCGACGAGGCCGCGGCGGCGGCCGCGAGGGAAGCGGCACAGAGAAACTTCGGCGTATGGCCCATGCAAACCTCCGGCGCTCGAGAAAGTGTGGACAGGGGAGGCGCAAACGCTACGCCCATCGCGTTCCCGAACAAACCCTTCGATCTAGGGAAGAGGCCGCACTGAGTACGCTGGTCGTACGAGGCCGTATGGCCGGTGGCTTGGGCGAGGCCGCGCCCTCACCCCGGCCCTCTCCCGCGCAGCGGGAGAGGGAGGAAGGAGGGAACCTCAGCGGCGTGGAGAGGCGGCAGTGAGGAACTCGAACGTCGCCTGCCACGTCACCGGCGAGTTCAGGATGCCGAGGTGCGCGGTGCCGAGGATCGGGTCGTAGATGTTCTGGCCGGTGAGGTTCAGCACGTCGGCGCCCTTCAGGGCCGCGCTCTCGGCGAAGTCGAACGCGTTGCCGTAGACGTCCATCGCGGGGACGGGCGGGAAGAACGGGCCGTCCTGTGCAGAGAAGTACACGAAGCTCGTGTCGGCATTGCGGATCGCAAGGATGCGCGTGGAGCCTTGCGTGTCGCTGCCGCGGTTCAGCTGGCGCAGGAACGGCGTGTCGGGCGAGCCGAGTTCCTGGCAGACGGCGCTCTCCGGCGTGAAGCCACCGAACAGCGGGAAACTGGTAGTAGTTCAGCGGCGACGGCGAGCAGTTGATGATGCCGTGGTTCGGGCCATCGATGGCGACGAGCCGGCGCACGACGCGCCACGACTTGTCCTGCCGCATCCACTCGCGCGCGACGACCACGCCCAGGCTGTGGCCGACGATGTCCACCTCGCTCGCGCCGGTGTAGGCCATCACCGCGTGCACGAAGCGGCGCAGGTCGTCGACGTTGGCGGTGGCGGTATGGGCGAAGGCGGAGCGGCGGGTGTTGTCGGCCGCCAGGTCGCACTGGGTGCCCTGGTAGCCCAGGCCCCACAGCTCGCTCGGGCTGTAGCCGCTGTTCGCGAGGTACTGCGCGAGCCGCTGGATGTTGCCCTGGAACGGCTGGCAGGTGCCGACGGCGAAAGGCACGTCGTTGTTGCCGTGCAGCAGGATCACCGGCGTGCGAATGACGTCGCCTGCGGCGCCGAAGCCGATCACCGGCTCGCCCAGCGACGCATCGACGATCACGGGGAAATCGGCCGGCAGCGTGGTGCCGACGGTGCCGGCAGCGCGCGCGCCCCAGCTTGACAGGGACAGCGCCGCGCACAGCGCCAGCGCAGGGACGGAAAGCCTTCGGGTCCAGCGAATCATGGTCGTCTCCTGGTGGTGAATGAATTAGCGCCCATCAAGCCTCTTGCGCGGATCCGGCTCCGCCGCTCCGCTGAAAAACGCCTCCTTGGGGGGCAGCGCCCGGAGGAAGCGTGGGGGCTCCAATGAATCGTTCGACGAGCGCGAATTGCTCCGGCGTGTTGAGCGCCGGCGCGTGGCCGCAGCCCGGAATCTCGACCACCACGGCGCGCGGGCCGCGCTTGCGCATCTCGTCGGCGGTGTCGCGCAGCAGCAGGTCGGAGTCGGCGCCGCGCAGGCACAGCACCGGCAGGTCGAGCGCGTCCCAGCGCCTCCCACAGGTCGTAGTCGTCGTGGTGATGGGTGAACTGCATCACCATGCTCGGGTCGTAGTGCGGCGTCACGCGGCCGTCCGGCAGACGGCGGGTCGAGGTCTCGGTCAGGCGGCGCCACTGCGCATCGCTCAGCCAGCCGTAGGGCCGGTAGACGGTGCGGAAGTACTGCTCCAGCTCGCCCACGGTGGCGAACGCCGCGGGGCTGCCGGCATAGCTGCGGATGCGCTCGATCGCCGCCGGGGCGGTTTGCGGGCCGATGTCGTTGAGCACGAGGCGCTTGATGCGGCCGCGCAGGGTGGTGGCGGCCGCGCAGCATGCCGATGGCGCCGCCCATCGACGTGCCGAGCCAGTGCACCCGGTCGATCCCGAGCTGGTCGACGAGCGCGGTGGCGAGGCGCACGTAGAACGCGAGGCAGTATTCCTTCGCGGGCTCCGGGCTCCATTGGCTGAGGCCGCGGCCGAGCGTGTCGGGGCAGATCACGCGGAAGCGCGACGACAGGTGGGCGGCGATGTCGTCCATGTCGCGGCAGGTGCGCGCCAGGCCGTGCCAGGCGATGACGACGTCGCGGTGCTGCGCACCCCACTCCGATGTAGTGGAGCTCGCGGTTCTCGCAGTGGAGGTAGTGCGACGTCATGTCGCCATGCATCACCTCGCCGCGCGCCAGCCGCAGGCGGCCGACGATGCCGGTCGGGAAGTAGTAGACCGACAGCACGAACAGCACGCCCAGCCACAGCAGCCAGCGGTCGGGCGACGACCAGCTGCGACAGCCACGGCACGCCCTCGAGCGCCCGCGTCGCCGACAGCTCAGCAGGTCCTGCAGGTAGCTCTGCGCCAGCACGAAGAGCACCGAGCCGATGACGGCGCCGTAGATCGTGCCCATGCCGCCGATCACGACGATCAGCAGCATGTCGAGCATGATCTCGAAGGACAGCGTGGTGTCGGGCCCGGTGTAGCGCAGCCAGATCGCCAGCATCGCGCCGGCCACGGTGGCGAACAGCGCCGACAGCACGTTGCTCGAGCGGTGCGGTACACCACCATGCGGTAGCCGATGGCCTCGGCGCGGAACTCGTTCTCGCGGATGGCCTGCAGCACGCGGCCGAACGGCGAGTTGACGATGCGCAGCATCAGCAGGAACAGCGCCGCGGCCACGACGAACAGCAGGTAGTAGCTGAAGAGGCGGCCGTCGATCGTGACGCCGAGACAGCGGGTTCTCGAACGGCTCGAACGACGGGCGCAGCAACTCGGGCATTTGAACGTCATGCCGTCTTCGCCGCCGGTGAATTCCGACAGCTGCGACGCCAGCGTCTGGAACGCCGCCGCCACGGCCAGCGTGATCATGGCGAAGAAGATCGCCTGCACGCGCAGGCTGAAACAGGCCGATGACGCAGCGACAGCACGAGCGACAGCGACGAGCGCCGCGGCGATGCCGACCAGCACGCCGGCCGCCAGCCCGCGCCCAGCTTCGTGCGACGCGATCGCGACGCCGTAGGCGCCGATGCCGAAGAACATCGTGTGCGCGAAGCTCACGATGCCGGTGTAGCCGAGCAGCAGGTCGAAGCTCGCCACCAGCACGATGAACACCAGCATCTTCGCGGCGACGCTGAGCGCCTTGACTGCCGGGAAAGAGGAAGGGCGCGAACGCCAGGCCGACAGCGACGACGACCAGCACCACGGCGAGCCAGCGGCTGCGCGGGAGGTCGTTGGAGAGGAGGCGGTTCAGCATCTCGGTCACCGGTTCGTGACGGGATAGACGCCGCTGCGGCCGCCACAGCAGGATCGCCATCATCAGGGCGATGTTGGAGAACAGCGCCACCTTGGGCACCAGGAAGCCGGTGTAGTTGGCCATCAGCCCGACCAGCAGCGCGCCGACCAGAGCAGCCGAGCGTGGAGCCGAGCCCGCCGATGATGATCACGATGAAGATCAGCACGTTGACCTGCGCGCCCATCTGCGGGATCACGTTCTGCTGGTACAGCCCCCACATCACGCCGCCCAGGCCGGCCAGCGCGCTGCCGACCACGAACACGCCGATGAACAGCCGGCGGATGCGGTAGCCGAGCGACTCGACCATCTCGCGGTCCTGCACGCCGGCGCGGATCAGCAGGCCGATCTTGGTGCGGGTGAGCGTCCAGAGCAGGCGGCCGAACACGACGAGGCCGACCGACCACCGCGAGCACCCGGTACTTCTCGACCGCGGCGTCGCCGACCAGGAACGCGCCGCGCATGCCTCTCGGGCAGCGGCAGCGGGATCTGCACCGGGCCCCAGATCACCTTGATCATCTCCTCGCCGATGATCATGCCGCCCATCGTGATGAGGATCTGCTTCAGGTGCTTGCCGTACACCGGCCGCACGATGAAGCGCTCGAACGCGAGGCCGATGGCGCCGGCGACCAGCATCGCGACCAGCATCGCGGGCAACACCGCCGCGAGGTTCTGCCAGACGGAGGCGCTCTGCGGTCCAGTCGGCCATGCCGCCGAGCACGCTGGTGGCGACGAACGCGCCGAGCGCGATGAACACGCCGTGGCCGAAGTTCAGCACGTCCATCAGGCCGAACACGAGCGTGAGGCCGGAGGCGATGATGAAGATGATCATGCCCATCGCGAGGCCGGCCACGGTGAGCGTGACCCAGGTGCTCGGGCTAGCCGATGAAGCGGCAGCACCAGATGGCGATGACGACGGCACCAGCGCGAGCGGGTTCCAGTCGAACTGGGCCTTCGGGATCGCCGCCGGAGCGGCCTGCGGAATCACGGCCGTGTTCATTGATGCGCCCAGCGACAGCCCCAGCAGCGACTGCTGCAGCTCCTCGTCGCGCGCGAGCTCCGCCATGTCGCCGCTGTGCACCACGCGGCCGTTGTCCATCACGGCCACGCGGTCGCCCAGGCGCTTGGCGATAGTCGATGTTCTGCTCCACCAGCAGGATCGTGACGCCGCTGGCCTTGAGCTCGCGAGAAGGCGTGATCATGTTGTTGATGATGGCGGGCGCCAGGCCCTTGCTCGGCTCGTCGATGAGCAGCAGCTCGCGCGGCTCGACGATGGCGCGCGACACGGCGAGCATCTGCTTCTGGCCGCCCGACAGCTTGCCGGCCGGGATGGTTCCAGAACTTCTCCACGCGCCGGGAAGAGCGCAGAAGATCCATTCGAGGCGCGGCGTCGTCGATCTCTTCGGCGCGTGCGCGCGGCGCGCGCGGCCAGCAGCATGTTCTCCTTGACCGTGAGGTCGGCGAAGATGCCCATGTTCTCGGGCACGTAGGCGATGCCGCGCCGCGCGATCTGCGGGCGTGCCGCGGCCGGCCAGCGATGTCCTCGCCGCCGAACGTGATGCGTGCCCTGCGACGCCTGCCACAGGCCCATGATCGTGCGCAGCGTGGTCGTCTTGCCGGCGCCGTTGCGGCCCAGCAGCATGGTGAGCTCGCCCTCGCGGCACGTCGAGGTCCACGCCGTGGAGGATGTGGTACGCGCCGATGTGCGTGTGCACGCCCTTGAGTTCGAGCAGGTTGCTCATGCGGTGACTCCGCGCCGATTGCTCCTCTCCCGCTGCGGGAGATGAGGCGCGCTTCGCGGACGGGTCAGGCAGATCGGGCGTCGCTCATGCGGCCTCCGCGACCGGCGCCGTGCCGAGATAAGCCTCCTGCACGACGGGCGAGGCGATCACTTCCGCGGGCTCGCCGTCGGCCACCAGCTGGCCGTTGTGCAGCACGATGATGCGGTCGGCCAGCTCGCGCACCACGTCCATCTTGTGCTCGACCAGCAGGATGGTCTTGGTCGCGCTCTGGCTTCAGCTCGCGGATCAGGTCGAGGATCACGGGCGCTTCGGCCGCGTTCATGCCGGCGGTCGGCTCGTCGAACATGTACACCTGCGGCTCCAGCGCCATCAGCAGCGCCACCTCGAGCTTGCGCTGGTCGCCGTGCGGCAGGTTCGCGCACGCAGTTCGTCAGGGCCTTGTCGGCCAGGCGCACGGCGTCGAGGATCTCGTCGCGCGCTCGTCGATCCAGTCGCGGCGGTCGCTCCACATGCTCCAGCAGGTTCAAGCCGCGCCGGTGCCGCCTTCGCGCGCGGCCTGCACCGCGAGCCGCACGTTCTCCAGCACCGTCAGGTCGCGGGAACAGGTTGGTGAGCTGGAACGCGCGGCCCAGGCCGGCGCGCGTGCGCTGCGGCGCCGGCAGCGCCGGAGATGTCCACGCCGTCGAGCGTCACCTGGCCTTCCGTCGCCTGGAGCTGGCCCGAGATCAGGTTGAAGTAGGTGGTCTTGCCCGCGCCGTTGGGGCCGACGATGGCGGTGAGCGTGCCGGGCTCGAAGGCGCAGGTCACGGCGTTGACCGCCACGTGGCCGCCGAAGCGGATCGGTGAGGTGCGCTTGGTTTCGAGCATGGCTCACGGCGCTCGTGCGTCAAGACTGGAGCCCCCTCGCCGGAGGCGCGGCGTCGCGGCCCGATGCGGCGTTGGACGCGGCTCGCGTCAGCAGCCGCGCTCAGCGCTTGTTGCGGATCGGCACCGCCATCTCCTCGGGCTTGATCTCGCTGCACCAGCTCGGGCACGCCCCAGGCGAAGGCCGGGTCGTCCTTGATCTTGAAGTGGTACATCGACTGCATGGCCTGGTGGTCTTCCTTGCGGAAGGTCATCTTGCCCTTGGGCGTGTCGAAGCTCATGCCTTCCATCGCGGCGATCAGCTTGTCGGTGTTGGTGTCGCCGTTGGTCTTCTTCAGCGCCGTGACGACGGCCATCGCGGCGGAGAAGCCGCCGGCGGTGAAGAAGTCGGGCGGGCTCTTGAACTGCTGTAGTGGTTGGCCACCAGCCACTCGTTGGCCGGGTTCTTCGGGATGCCGAAGTAGTAGTAGGTGGCGCCTTCCATGCCGGGGAAGTTGCTTGTACGCGGCCATCGCGGGCAGGATGTTGCCGCCGGTGGCGATCTCGATGCCGTAGCGCTTGCAGGTCGAGGTCGGCGATCTTGAACGGGTTGCCGGCGCCGGCCCAGACGATCCAGATCACCTTGCGGCCCGGCTGGTCCTTCAGCTTGTCGATCAGGCGCTGCGCGCCCGCGGTGAAGTCGGTGGTGGTGGTCGGCAGGTATTCCTCGTGGACGATCTTCGCGTTCTTCACCGACTCCTTGAACGCCTTCACGCCGTCGCGGCCGAACGCGTAGTCCTGCGCCAGCGTGGCGATGCTGACGCCGGCCTTGTCGAGCGCCACCGCGTTGGAGATCGCGTCCTGCGAGCTGTTGCGGCCGGTGCGGAAGATGTACTTGTTCCACTTGTCGCCGGTGATCGAATCGGCCACCGCCGGCTCGACCAGCAGCACCTTCTTGTACTCCTCGGCCACCGGCAGCATCGCCAGCGCGACGCCGCGAGGAGGTGGGGCCGACGGCGAGGTCGACCTTGTCGTCGCCGTAGGCGGCGGCGAGCAGGCGCTTGCCCACGTCGGGCTTGCCCTGGTCGTCCTTCTCGATGACGACGAGCTTCTTGCCGCCGCACCGTCATGGTGCCGCTGGTGGCGTAGTCCAGGCCCATCATGAAGCCGGTCGGCCGTCTGCTTGCCGTAGGCCTCGAGCGGGCCGGTCGGCTGTAGATGTGGGCGATCTTGATTTCCTTGGCCTGGCCCCAGGCGAGCGGGGCGGCGAGCAGCGGCGGCCGCGCACAGGGCGGCGGCGCTGACCCAGGTGTCGACTTCATTGCGTGTGTCTCCATCGAGTTGGACTCGCGCGGTGAGGCGGGACTGGGGGATGGACCGCAAGGGGTGTGCCAGAGCGCACCGGATCAGTGCAAACCCGGATGCGACGAACGCAAGTGGCTGTGGTGTCAGGTACGTCGGCGCGCCTGCGGCCGAGCCTGGCCTGGCGGTGTCCGGATAGCGGACATCGGATGTCCGAATGTCTGTCGGGGCGGACAGCCCTGAACCGCGCGCCAGCTCCGGATACCGCGCCAGCTTCTCGTACAGCGTGGCACGCGAGATCTTCAGCAGCTTGGCGGCGGCGACGCTTGATTGCCGCCCGTCGCGGCGAGCGCGCCTCGGATCGCGTCGCGCTCCAGTTCCGCGCGGCCTGCTCGGCGCAGCGTCGCAGCGGCTGCGCCGGCGGCGCCGTTCACGGGCAGCGCCGGCATGGCGCATCCGCCGAGCCAGCGCCCGCGCTGCCGCCGAAGTGCCGCGCCGTCGATGCACCAGGTCGTCCGTCATCAGCGACGCCTGCTCCAGCACGTTGCGCAGCTCGCGGATGTTGCCCGGCCAGGGCTGGTGCGCGAGCCAGTCGAGCGCGTCGGCGGCGAGGCCGCGCGCCGGCAGGCCGCTGCGGCGCGAGATGTCGTCGGCCAGCACCTCCACCAGCGCGTCGAGGTCGTCGCAGCCGCTCGCGCAGCGGCGGCAGGCGGATCGGCAGCACGTTGAGGCGGTAGTAGAGGTCGGCGCGGAAGCGGCCGTCGGCCACCATGGCCGCGAGGTCGCGGCTGGTGGCCGCGATCACGCGCACGTCGAACGCGGACCACCTTGTTGGAGCCGAGCGGCTCCATCTCGCTGCTCCTGCAGCGCGCGCAGCAGCTTGCTCTGCAGCGCGAGCGGCATGTCGCCGATCTCGTCGAGGAACAGCGTGCCGCCGTCGCGCGAGCTTGAACTTGCCGTCGCGGCCCTTGCGGTCGGCGCCGGTGTAGGCGCCGGGCGCGACGCCGAAGAACTCGGCCTCGAGCAGCGTGTCCGGCACGGCCGCGATGTTCACGCCGACGAACGTCGCCGCCCGCCCGCGCCGACGCCGCATGGATGCGCCTGCGCGAGCAGCTCCTTGCCGGTGCCCGTCTCGCCGAGCAGCAGCACGGTGCTGTCGGTGGCCGCCGCGCGGCGCGCCTGGCGCTTCACCTCCATCGCAGCCGGGCTGGAGCCGATGAAGCTGGCGATGCGTGTACTTGCGGCCGGCGCTGCTCGCGCGAGCTGCTGGCGCGCATCCTCCAGCTCGCGCTGCAGGCGCGCGAACTTCGTGATCAGCGGCTGCATGGTGGTCTCGGGATGGTCGAGCAGCACCATGCCGACCGCGCCGATCACCGCGCCGGCGTCGTCGCGCAGCGGAATGCGGCTGACGAGGAACGTGCCGGCCTGGTTGGTCAGCAGGTCGACGAGGATGGGCTGGCCGCTGTCGATGACCTGCGCCATCAGCGTGTTCGGCACCACCTCCTCGACGCGGCGGCCGACGAACTGGCCCTCGATCCTGGAAACCGAGGGCGGGCAGGAAGCGCTTGTAGCCCTCGCTGATCCACACCACGCGGTGGTCGCGGTCGACGACCATCATGCCCTGCGTGGTGCGGGCGAAGACGTCGAACATCGAGCGGGCGGCGAGCGCGAGGACGGCGTCGGCGTCCTGCGGAAGGGCGGGGGTGGACAGCATGGGGCCACTGTAGGCAACTGACCGGAAACCGGACACGTTGGTTTCCCGGGGGCGCCGCGCTCTTGCGCCGGGCCTGTCCCGCACGGCGGGAGAGGGCGGCGCAATTCCCGTACGCTGCGAACTGATCTCCGGAGCCGTCCTTCATGACACACGACCAGAACCTCTACGCCGCCCTGCGCGCCTCGTTCCCCGCCGACCTGGACGGCATCGCCGTGGGGACCGCCGACGGGCCGCCCGGCCAGCCGTTCGAGCCGCTGACCTACACCTGGCGCGACCTCGACCGGGGCAGCGCGATGATGGCGAACCTGCTGCAGTCGCTGGAGCTTCCCGAAGGCGCGCGCATCGCCGTGCAGACCGAGAAGAGCGTCGAGGCGCTGATGCTCTACCTCGCCGTGCTGCGCGCCGGCTTCGTCTACCTGCCGCTGAACACCGCCTACCAGGCCGGCGAGATCGAGTATTTCGTGGGCGATGCGCAGCCGAGCGTGGTGGTGTGCTCCAAGCGCAACCACAGCTGGGTGAGCCAGCTCGCGTTCAAGGCCGGCGTGCAGCACGTCTTCATGCTCGACGAGGACCGCACCGGCAACCTGCTCGAGCGCGCCGTGCTGCAAAGCGACCTCCAGCAGCCCGTGCCGCGCCGCGCCGACGACCTCGCGGCCATCCTCTACACGAGCGGCACCACTGGCCGCAGCAAGGGCGCGATGCTCTCGCACGGCAACCTCCTGAGCAACGCGCGGGTGCTGCAGGAGGCGTGGCGCTGGAGCGCGGGCGACGTGCTGCTGCACGCGCTGCCGATCTTCCACGTGCACGGGCTCTTCGTCGCGATCCACGGCGCGCTGCTGAACGGCAGCCCGATGCTGTGGTTCTCGCGCTTCGATCCCGCCGCGGTGGCGGCGCGGCTGGCCGACGCCACGGTGTTCATGGGGGTGCCCACGATGTACATGCGCCTGCTCGGGCAGGCGGCCTTGTCGAAGGACGGCTGCCGCGGCATGCGCCTCTTCGTCTCGGGCTCGGCGCCGCTGCTGCCGCAGACTTTCGAGCGCTGGCGCGAGCGCACCGGCCACGCGATTCTCGAGCGCTACGGCATGAGCGAGACGGTGATGCTCACGAGCAACCCTTGCGACGGCGAGCGGCGCGCCGGCACCGTGGGGCTGCCGCTGCCGGGGGTGGGCGTGCGCGTGCGCCTGGAGTCCGGCGCCGTCGCGAAGCCGGACGAGATCGGCGGCATCGAGGTGTCGGGCCCGGGCGTGTTCGCGGGCTACTGGCGCTTGCCCGAGAAGACGAAGGAAGACTTCACGAGCGATGGCTGGTTCCGCACCGGCGACGTGGGCCGGTTCGATGCCGACGGCTACCTCACGCTCGTCGGGCGCAGCAAGGACCTCATCATCTCCGGCGGCTTCAACGTCTATCCCGGCCGAGGTGGAGGCGGTGATCAACGAGCTGCCGGGCGTGGCCGAGTCGGCGGTCGTGGGCGCGCCGCATCCGGATTTCGGCGAGGGCGTGCTTGCGCTCGTGGTGCCGCGGGCCGGGGCGAGCATCGAGCCGCAGGGCGTGATCGCGGCGCTGAAGGAGCGCATCGCGAACTTCAAGGTGCCGAAGGAAGTGATCGTCGTGGACGAGCTGCCGCGCAACGCGATGGGGAAGGTGCAGAAGAACCTGCTGCGGGAGAAGCACGGGGGATCGTTCCGTGAATGAACCCCCTGACCTGTGTCCGCGGTGCGGCGGCGGGTTCGTCTGCGGGATCGGGGGCGAGGGGCCGTGTCCGTGCACGACGGTGCGGCTCGACGAGGCGGTGCTGGCGAGCTGCGGCGTTCGCTACGCGGGGTGCCTGTGCATGCGCTGCCTGTCCCTCTCCCTCTCCCGCGCGCGGGAGAGGGTCGGGGTGAGGGCGGTGCGTTCGAAGGGCGACGAGGTGTCCTTCGTGACGCCGCGCCCTCACCCCGCCCTCTCCCGCGAGCGGGAGAGGGAGAAAGCGGCTCACTTCTCCTTCTTCGCGGGCACCTTGGCGCCCGCCTTGCGCGCCTTGCTCAACCCGATCGCGATGGCCTGCTTGCGGCTGGCCACCGGCTTGCCCGACTTGCCGCTCTTCAGCTCGCCGGTCTTGCGCTCGTGCATCGCCTCGCCCACCTTCTCGGAGGCCTTCTTGCCGTACTTCGCCATGTCGATCTCCGGGATGTTGACCCGGTCGTCGAGCAAGCGATGTGCCCTGCCCTCACACGTCGAAGAACACCGTCTCGCCCTCGCCCTGCACGCGGATGTCGAACGTGTAGACCGCCTTGCCGTCGCGCAGGCTGCGCTGGGCCACCAGCGTCTCGCGGCGAGGCACCCACTCGATGCCCGTGAGGACGGGATCCTTCGCGTTGGCGGCCGCCTCGTCGGCGAAGTACATGCGCGTGTGCAGGCCCACGTTGATGCCGCGCGCGACGACCCAGAACGCGACGTGCGGGGCCTGGTCGCCCACCGGGCCCGGCTTGATGGTCTCGAAGGTGTAGAGACCGGTGTCGAAGTCGGCGCCGGTACGGCCCCAGCCGCGGAAGCTCGACGGCTTCGGGTCGGCCGGGTGCGCGTAGTGGCCCTGCGCGTCGGCCTGCCAGATCTCGAGCAGCACGTCCTTCATCGGCAGGCCGAGGCCATCGAACACGCGGCCCTCGATCGTGATGCGCTCGCCCTCGGTGCCCTGCGCGACGAGCCGGTTGCCGAAGTTGTTCTCGAAGATGTCGAAGCCGGCCTGCTTCGGCGCGAGGCCGATGTGCACGTACGGGCCGCCCGTCTGCGACGCCGTCTCGTTGAAGTGAGTCAGTTGCTGGGTCATGTCAGGCTCCCATGATCGACGTACTCAGCGAACACCGTGGATCCGGCTCTGCCGGTCCGCCGGTGTCGCCCCCTGGGGTGGCGGCCGAAGGCCGCTTCAGCGGGTCTATTCAAACCACGTCTGGCGGCGGCCGCGAAGGTAGATGTCGAAGCGGTAGCAGCGGCTGTCGAGCTCGACGAAGTTCGCACGGTCTTCCAGCGCGATCAGGCCGCGCACCTGCTCCTCGCGCGGGATGGTCTGCAGGATGGGGCAGCCCGGGATCAGCGTGTCGCCCTCGAAGTACATCTGCGTGATGAGCCGCTGCGCCCAGCCGTCGCCGTGCACGGCGTAGTGGATGTGCGAGGGGCGCCATTCGTTGATGCGGTTGCGCCACGGGTACGGGCCCGGCTTGATGGTGCGGTAGGCGTAATGGCCGTCCGCACCGGTGAGCACGCGGCCGCAGCCGCCGAAGTTCGGGTCGAGCGCGCCGATGTACGTGTCCTTCTTGTGGCGGTAGCGCCCGCTCGCGTTGGCCTGCCACACCTCGACGAGCGCGTTCTGCACGGGGCGGCCGAACTCGTCGCGCACGTAGCCGTGCACGACGATGCGCTCGCCCACCGGCAGCCCGTCCTTCGCGTAGTTCAGGATCAGGTCCGCGTCCTTCGGGCCGAGCTCGTCATGCCGGAACAGCGGACCGGTGCGCTCGGTGAGCGTGTGCGCGAACGCGACCAGCGCGTTCTTCGGCGAGCGCAGCACGCTGGTCTTGTAGCCCGGCGCGAGCGCCGGCGGGTGCAGCGTGGTGTCGCGCTGCGTGAACGGCCCGTGGCCGCCGGTTTGGGTGCCCATGTGTCTCCTCGATGCGGATACTGCGAAAGGCCAGACTCTAGGCATTGAGGCGCCCGCGGACAATTGATTTATCGCTTTCCATTCGATTACCCCAGGTTATCGATTGAGCCGCCGGCGATGCACACTGCCCGCAAGCAGCAAGCCGGTTCAGACGAGCTTGAGGGGGATCGGAAAGTTTGCTTCGCCGTCGGGCTGCGCCTACGTTGAAAGCAAGGCGCGGCGCCCGCCGCGCCGTGCATTGGCGACCTGGAGGTTCGAACATGAAGAAGTGGATCGCTCTCGCCTTCCTGGGCCTGGTTCTCGCGGCGCCGGCCCGGGCCATGGTCTTCACCGGCTCGCTGAACGGGACCAACGAGAACCCGCCGAACGACTCGCCCGGCACCGGCTTCGTGACGGTGACGATGGACCTGGACCTGCACACGCTGCGCATCGAGGCCAGCTTCGAGGGATTGCTCGCCGGCGTGACGGCCGCGCACATCCACTGCTGCACCTCGGAAGCGACGCCGAACGTGTCGCCGGCCACGCAGACGCCGAGCTTCGTCAACTTCCCGACCGGCGTGATGGCAGGCAGCTACGACATGACGTTCGACACCTCGCAGGCGTCCACCTGGAACGCGTCGTTCGTCACCGCCAACGGCGGCACGACCGCGGGCGCAGAGAACGCGTTCTTCAACGGAATGATGGATGGAGGCGCGTACTTCAACATCCACAGTTCGTTGTTCCCGTCCGGCGAGATCCGCGCGAACCTCGTGCCGATACCCGAGCCGTCGACCTACGCCTTGCTGCTCGCCGGCCTGGCGGTCGTGGGCGGGGTGGCCACGCGCCGCCGCCGCTGAACGTTCCCGCGCCGCGCGCTGCCCTCGGCCCGCAAGGCCGCCAGCAGCGCGGCCAGCGCGGACGAAGGCGGCGTGTCGGTGCGCAGCAGCAGGCCGACCGGCTCTTCGGTGCCGGCCGTGTCCACGCGCAGCCGCACGAGCGTGCCGGCCGCCAGGTCGCCTGCGGCGGCCGAAGGCGGCGTGAACCACAGGGCATCGCTGCCCAGCACGAGCGCGCGCGCCAGCGAGACCGACAGGGTTTCCGTGACGCCGCTCCCCGGCACGATGCCGCGGCCGGCGAAGTAGCTGTCCACCGAGTGCCGGATCACGGTGCCGCCTTGCGGCAGCACCATCGGCCGGCCGGCGATGGAAGCCGCCGAGGGCGTGCCGGCGCCGGCCAGGGGATGGCCGCGGCGTGCGACGACGGCCAGCGGCTCCGCATAGAGCAGCTCGAACGTGAGCCCGGCCATCTCGTCGGGCTCGGCGAGGCGGCCGACCACGGCATCGAGCTCGCGCTGGCGCAACAGCGCGATGAGCTCGCCGTTGCGCCCGGTGGTGACGCGCACCGGCGTGAGCGGTCGGCGCGCACGAATCGCGAGCACGGCGTCGGCCACGATCGACGGCGCCACCGTGGGCAGCGCGCCCAGGCGCAGCGGCGTCTCGTCGTGCCCCGCTGCGGACGCCGTCCACCGCCTGCGCGAGCGCGTTCACGCTGGCCTGCGCGTGGCGCAGGAACACCTCGGCCTCGGGCGTGAGCGTGGCGCCGCGCCGGCCGCGCTCGAACAGCCGCACGCCGAGCACCTCCTCGAGCTCGTTCAGCGTCTTGGTGACCGCGGGCTGAGAGATCGACAGCGCCTCGGCGGCGCGGCGCAAGGTGCCGCACTGCACCACTGCGAGGAAGGCCTGCAGGTGGCGCAGCCGGATGCGCGCCAGAACCGCGTCGCGCTCGGCCACGCGCGCCCTAGCCGCGGCCGACGAACGGCATCTTCGTGGCCATGATGGTCATGAACATCACGTTGCTGGCCAGCGGCAGGTTGGCCATGTGCACGATCGCCTCGGCCACGTGCTGCACGTCCATGCGCGGCTCCGGGCGCATCGAGCCGTCGGCCTGCGGCACGCCGCCGGTCATGCGCTCGGTCATGTCGGTGGCGGCATTGCCGATGTCGATCTGCCCCACCGCGATGTCGAACGCACGGCCGTCGAGCGACGCCGCGCGCGTGATGCCGCTCACGCCGTGCTTGCTGGCCGTGTAGGGCATGGAGTTGGGCCGCGGGGCATAGGCCGAGATCGAGCCGTTGTTGACGATGCGTCCGCCGCGCGGCGACTGCGCCTTCATGACCCGGAACGCCTGACGCGTGCACAGGAACGTGCCGGTGAGGTTGGTGTCCACGGTCGCGCGCCAGCGCTCCAGCGGCAGCTCGTCCAGCGGCACCGGCGGCGCGCCCATGCCGGCGTTGTTGAAGAGGAAGTCGAGCCGCCCGAAGCGCGCCCGCACGGCATCGAACAGCGCCTGCACGGAGGCCTCGTCGGTGACGTCCGCCGGCACCGCCACGGCGCGCGCGGCGATGTCGCCGAACGGATCGCCGGCGCTCGCGATGGCCGCCTGCAGCGCGTCGGCGCGACGGCCGGTGAAGGCGACGCGCCAGCCGTCGGCGAGCAGCGCGCAGGCGGCGGCACGGCCGATGCCGCTGCCCGCGCCGGTGACGATGGCGACGCGGTCGTGGGGAGTGGAGGTCATGCGGGGGCTCCTCGATGGATGCGGCAGTGTGCCAGCCTGTGCTTGCTAGATCACGTTGCGCTCGAAGAGCGGCCGGCCTTCGAGGATGCGCCGCGGCGCGAGCGCCTCGATGGAGGGCGCGTCGCTCGTGCCGCCGGCGATCGCCGCCGCCAGCGCGCTGCCCACCGCGGGCGCCTGCTGCATGCCGTGGCCGGAGAAGCCGCAGGCGGCATGCACGTTGCGCCAGCCGGGCAGCGGCCCGGCCAGGCCGTTGTGGTCGAACGCATTCATCTCGTAGTAGCCCGCCCACGCGGAGCGCACGCGCAGCGCCTCGAAGCCCGGCACGCGCGCGGCGAGCACGGGCCAGATCTCGGCGTCGAAGAGGCCGTGGTCGATGCCGTCCAGCGGCGCGTCGTCCGGGTCGCCGTCGCGCGGCGGCATGCCGCACAGGAAGCACGAGCCTTCGGGGCGGAACCACACGCCGGCCGGGTCGATGACCAGCGGGCAGCCGGGCAGCGCCGCGGGCGTGTCGAGCACGAAGACGTCGCGCTTCTTCGGCGACACCGGCAGCGCCACGCCGAGCTGCGCTGCCAGCGGCGCGCTCCAGGCGCCGGCGGCGAGCACGATCGCCTCGGCGTCGAAGCGGCGGCCGTCGGTGGCCGCCACCGCGATCACGCGGTCGCCGGCGGTCTCGAACGCGCAGGCCTCGGCGGCGACGAAGCGCGCGCCGCCGGCGATGGCCTTGCGGCGGAACGCCTGCATCAGCGCCGGCCCGTCGAACCAGCCCTCGCCGGAGAGGCCGAGCGAGCCGAGGGCGAGGTCGCCGGTCGCACAGCCACGGAAAGCGCGCCGCGAGTGCCATCGGGGTCGAGCAGCGCCACGTCGGCGCCGGCGGCGCGCTGCACCGCGTGGTTGTCGCGCAGCGCGCCTTCGCCGGCCGCCGTCGCCAGGTACAGGTAGCCCGCTTCGACGAGCCCGACCTGCGGCCGCTCGTCGCCGACGGCGAGCTCGTCGCCGAGGCGGCGCAGGAACCGCACGCTCCACTGCGACAGCGCGATGTTCACCGGCGTGGAGAACTGCTGGCGGATGGAGCTGGCCGAGAGCGCGCTGGACGCGCGCGCGTAGGTCGGGTCGCGCTCGAGGACGACGGCGCGCACGCCGTGGTCGCGCGCGAGAAAGCAGGCGGTGGCCGCACCCATCACGCCGCCGCCGACGATCACTACACTCGGATGCATCGTGAGAGTCTATTCAGCCGCCGACGTTCATGCAGCGCTTTCCTGGGAAGCGCTCGCGCGCGCGCTCGAAGCGGCCTTCGGCGACGGCGCCCAGGTGCCGCTGCGCCACGCGCACGCGCTGTCCGCGCGCGACACGCTGCTGCTGATGCCGGCCTGGAACGCGCGCGTGATCGTGCTCAAGGCCGTCACGGTGATGCCCGATGCGCCGGCCACCGTGCAGGCCACGGTGCTGGTGCTCGACCGCGCGAGCGGCGAGGCGCTGGCGCTGCTCGACGGCGAGGCGCTCACGCTGCGGCGCACGGCGGCCACCTCCGCGCTCGCCGCGCGCGTGCTCGCGCGGCCGGACGCGCGCACGCTGCTCGTGGTGGGCCCGGGCCGGCTGGGCGGGTGGATGGCGCGCGCGCATGCGGCGCTGCGGCCCGGCCTCTCGGTGCGCGTGTGGGGGCGTCGGCCTGAAGCGGCCGAGGCCCTCGCCCGCACGCTGGCCGACGAGGGCCTCGCTGCCGCCCCGGTGCGCGAGCTGGAAGCGGCCGTGCGCGCCGCCGACATCGTCTGCTGCGCCACGACGTCGACCGAGCCGATCGTGCGCGGCGCATGGCTGGCGCCCGGCACGCATCTCGATCTCGTCGGCGCGTTCAAGCCGACGATGCGCGAGGTGGATGACGACGCGGTGGCCCGCGCGCGCATCGTCGTGGACACCTACGCCGGCGCGCTCGTCGAGGCCGGCGACCTCGTGCAGCCGCTGGCGCGCGGCATCGTCGGCCGCGACGCCATCGCCGCGGAGCTGGCGCGAGCTGCTGCGCGGCCTGCGGCCCGGACGCACCTCGCGCCGAGCGACATCACGCTGTTCAAGTCCGTGGGCACGGCGCTGGAGGACCTCGCCGCGGCGCAGGCCGTGCTCGACTCGACGGGGCCCGGCTGACCGTGCCGGTGATCGCGGTCATCAACCGGAAGGGCGGCAGCGGCAAGAGCACCGTGGCCACCCACGTGGCGGCCAGCCTCGCGCGCGGCGGCCAGTCGGTGATGCTGGGCGACGTGGACCGCCAGCAGTCGTCGCGCGCCTGGCTGCGCCGGCGCAGCCGGCTCGACCCGGCGCAGGCGCCGCCGATCCAGGGCTGGATCGTCGACAAGTCGTCGATCGCCCGGCCGCCCGCGGGCGTGGGCCACCTCGTGCTCGACACGCCGGGCGGGCTCACCGGCTTCGAGCTCGCACGGCTCGTGATGTGGTGCGATGCCATCCTCATCCCGGTGTGCGATTCGCGCTTCGACCGCGACTCGGCCGCGGCCTGCCACGAGGAGCTGGCGGCGCTGCCGCGCGTGGCGAACGGCCGCTGCAAGGTGGGCGTGCTCGGCATGCGCGTCGATCGCCGCACGCGCGGCCACGCGGCGCTCGAGAGCTGGGCCGCCGAGCAGGGCATGGACTTCCTCGGCTCGCTGCGCGACACGCAGCTCTACGTGAACTGCGCCGATCGCGGGCTGACGGTGTTCGACCTGCCGGCCGCGAAGGCGTCGGCGGACGTCGAGGAATGGAAGCCGGTGCTGGCGTGGCTCGAGAAGGCGGCGGCCGCTGCGCCGAAGCCGCCGCGCCGCGGCGGCGCCGCGCCACCGTTGCGCCGCCAGCACCGCGGACACATCGCGTGGCCTTGAGCACGCCGTCCACGCTGGAGGCGGATGTCTCCGAGCTCGACGCTCTCGGGCGTCGCGAAGCCGGGCTTCTGGGGCGCGCTGCGCCGGCTCTGGCGCCGCTGACGCCGGGGCGCCGCGACGCCGGCGACCGATGCCGTGAAGCCTGTCACGCACGACACGGCGCTTTCATTTCGCTTGCAAATGTGCAGATTGCCCATGTCTAGACTGGGCCCGCACATGCTCAAAGGAGGAGCGACATGAACATTCGAATCGAGACGATGGATCGTGGTGGCCGCGGCGGCTGCCCTGGCCGCCTGCGGCGGCGGCGGTGGCGGCGAGCCCGTCCACCGGCACCATGCGCCTCGCGATCACCGACGCGCCGGCCTGCGGCTACGACAGCGTGTTCGTCACGGTGGAGAAGGTGCGCGTGCACCAGGCGCAAGGGCGCGGCCGAAGGCGACGCCGGATGGTCGGAGCTCGCGCTCTCGCCGCCGCGCCGCGTCGACCTGCTGACCCTCACCAACGGCGTGCTGAGCGAGCTCGGCCAGATGACGCTTGCCTGCCGGCACGTACACGCAGCTTCGTCTCGTGCTTGCGGCCAACGGCGGCGCGAATCCGATGGCGAACGCGGTCATTCCTTCGGGCGGCACCGAGCAGCCGCTGAAGACGCCGAGCGGGCAGCAGTCCGGCCTCAAGATGCCGGTGAACATCGACGTCGGCGCCGACCAGATGGCCGACGTGGTGATCGACGTCGACGCCTGCAAGTCGGTGGCCGTGCATGGCGCCGGCCAGTCCGGCCAGCACATCCTTCGCCCGGTGGTGCGGGTGATCCCCCGCTACGTGTCCGGCGTGCTGGGGCACGTGGAGGCCGCGATGGCGAACGGCTCCACGCTCGTGTCGCTGCAGCAGGACGGCGTGGTGGCGAAGTCCACCGTGCCCGGCGCGACCGGGCAGTTCATGCTGCAGCCGGTGGCCCCCGGCACGTACGACCTCGTCGTCACGGCGCCCGGCCGCGCGACGTCGGTCGTGACCGGCATCGTGGTGACGCAGGACCACGTGACCACGCTGAACGCTCCAGCGGCGGCCCTCGCGCCCGGCGCGTCGGCCAGCGCAACGGCCAACGGCACGATCACGCCGGCAGACGACGCCAGTGCGCGCGCAAAGCAAGCGCTCGCCGTCGGCAGGTCGATCGAGGTGGCCGGCAGAGCAGCGGCCGAAGACGGCGCCTACACGATGGTGCTGCCCGTCGCCGCGCCGATGGTCGCGCCCTGGAGCAGCGGCGCCGCGCTGACGTTCGCCGCCGACAGCGGCGCAGCCGGGAAGTACACGATCGAGGCGAAGTCAGCTCGATGCGACGCAGGCCAGCACAGCCCGCTGACCTTCGCGGCGAACGCCACCATCGCCACGAACTTCACGTTTCCCTAAGCAGGCCACAGGCCCCCAGCGGACACCACGGATCCGGCTCCGCCGGTCCGTCGGTGTCGCCCCCGGGGGAGGCGGCCGAAGGCCGCTTCAGGGGGGTCAATCAGCGGCGAAGCAGTACAGCAGGCCGTCACCCCCGACGGCCTTCAGCGCTTCCTGGCTGCACCCCGCACGCGTCCGGTGCGAGGAGTTCCATGACAGCGACCACGGGTCGGTGTTCGACCCCATGCGGTCGTGATGGCCGGACTATCACCCCGCCCTCGCTGCCGCTGCGCGTCCAGTTGCCGCAGGTCATGTCGGGATCGCTCGGCGAGAAGCCTGTTCCGTCGGCGCGCGAACCGGTCATGATGTCGTGGCGGCTCGGCGTGTCGCCGCGCCCCTGCACGACCTCGCCCTTCTCGGTCAGCGCCGTCTGCTTCGTCACGTTGTTCTTCGCACCGTGGAGCTCTTCCATGTCGCGGGCGATGAGCTGGCCCTTCACGTTGTACCAGGGGCCCTTGCCGATGCGGTCGCGCGCGTTGACGCTCGGCGTCTTCCTGCGTGCTCAGGTAGGCCCGCCAGGTCCGGTTGGCGCCGTTCGGAACGGCCGCCGCCAGGGCCTGGCAGTGCCGGTCGGCGCCTGCGATCCCGCCGAGGTCGGCGCCCTTGCCGAGGCCCGTGCTCGTGACGAAGAACCCGGGGCGGCCCGAGTCACTGCCCGGCATGACGGAGCAGGCCGCGACCACGATGGAAACGCCCGCCGCCAGCAGCGGCCAGGGAGACCGGAAGACTCGACGCATGCATGCCTCCTTCGATGGGAACCGTTCAGGCACGCGGCGACCGCCGCGCGCGCAGCGCAGAGTAGATTCGAATCCGCGCCCGATCGGTTCAAGGCCTTGATGCGGTCAGGCCCTTGCATCGGGGAAAACGATAGGCCTCACGGCCCCGCCGGCTCGACGCGGACCGCGCAGTACTTGAGCTCCGCGATCTTGGCGATGGGGTCGAGCGCGGCGTTGGTCAGCTCGTTGGCCGCCGCCTCGACGAAGGCGAACGGGATGAACACCGCGTCCTCCGGCACCGCCTCGTCGGCGCGCGCGGCGAGCGTGATGGCGCCGCGGCGCGAGCGCACGGTGAGCGCGTCGCCGGCTCGCGCCTGCAGCCGGCGCAGCAGCAGCGGGTTCAGGCTCACGGTGGGGCCGGGCTCGAGCGCATCCAGCGTGGTGGAGCGGCGCGTCATGCTGCCGGTGTGCCAGTGCTCGAGCTGGCGGCCGGTGATGAGCACGAGCGGATAGTCGGCGTCGGGCCGCTCGGCGGCCGGCGTGACCACGGACGGCACGAAGCGCGCGAGTCCGTCGGGCGTGGGGAACCGGTCGGTGAACACGACGCGCTGCCCGGGGTCGGCCTCGTCGGCGCACGGGTACGTGACCGCGCCTTCGCGCTGCAGCCGCTGCCACGAGATGCCGGCGATCGACGGCATCAGCGAGCGCATCTCCTCGTAGACCCCGCCCACGCCGGCGGGGCCGCCGCGCGGATCGATGGGGCCGTGCCACGGCAGGCCGAGGCGGCGCCCCATCTCGTGGATGATCCACAGGTCCGCGCGCGCGGCGCCGGGAGGCTCCAGCGCCTGGCGGCCCAGCTGCACGCAGCGGTCGGTGTTGGTCACCGTGCCGGTCTTCTCCGGCCACGCCGTGGCCGGCAGCACCACGTCGGCGAGCGCGGCCGTCTCGGTGAGGAAGATGTCCTGCACCACGAGGTGCTCCAGCCGCGCCAGCGCCTCGCGCGCATGGGTGCTGTCGGGGTCGCTCATGGCCGGGTTCTCGCCCTCCACGTACATGCCGCGGATGCGTCCGTCGCGCGCCGCATCGAGGATCTCCACCACGGTGAGCCCCGGCTCGGGATCGAGCGTCACGCCCCAGGCGGACTCGAAGCGCGCGCGCACGCCGGCATCGGCCACGCGCTGGTAGTCGGGCAGCGCCAGCGGAATCAGCCCGGCGTCGCTCGCGCCCTGCACGTTGTTCTGTCCGCGCAGCGGGTGCAGCCCGGTGCCGGGGCGGCCGATCTGGCCGGTGACCATCGTGAGGGCGATCAGCGCACGCGCGTTGTCGGTGCCGTGCACGTGCTGGCTGATGCCCATGCCCCAGAAGATCATCGCGGCACGCGAGGTGGCGAAGGCGCGCGCCACCTCGCGCAGCGTCGCCGCATCGATGCCGACCTCGCGCGCCACCTGCTCGGGGGCGAAGGCCTTCGCGTGCTCGCGCAGCGCGTCGAAATCGCGCGTGCGCTCGGAGATGAACGCCTCGTTCGCGAGGCCCTCCTCGATCACGGTGTGGATCAGCGCGTTGAGCAGCGCCACGTCGGCGTCGGGGCGGAACTGCAGCACGCGCCAGGCATGGCGCGCGAGCTCGGTGCGTCGCGGGTCGGCCAGCACGAAGCGCGTGCCGGCGCGGGCGGCGTTCTTCATCCACGTGGCCGCCACCGGGTGGTTGACGGTCGGGTTGGCGCCGATCACGAGCACGAGCTCGGCGTGCTCGACATCGCGCACGGGGTTGCTCACGGCGCCGGAGCCGATGCCTTCGAGCAGCGCGGCCACGCTCGAGGCATGGCACAGCCGCGTGCAGTGGTCGACGTTGTTCGAGCCGAAGCCCGTGCGCACCAGTTTCTGGAACAGGTAGGCCTCCTCGTTGGTGCCCTTGGCGCTGCCGAAGCCGGCGAGCGCGCGCGGACCGAACGCGTCGCGGATGCGCTCGAAACCCTCGGTGGCCCGTTCGAGCGCCTCGTCCCAGCTCGCCTCGCGGAACACGGCGCGCCAGTCGTCGAGCTGCACCCGGGTCGGGTCCTTCGGCACGCCGTCGCGGCGCACGAGCGGCGTGGTGAGGCGGTCGCGGTGGTGCACGTAGTCGAAGCCGAAGCGGCCCTTCACGCACAGCCGGCCGGCGTTGGCGATGCCGTCCCGGCCGTCCACGCGCACGATCCTGCCCTCGTCGACGTGGTAGGTGACCTGGCAGCCGACGCCGCAGTAAGGGCACACCGAATCCACCTGCTTCGCGGCCGGCCGCGCGTAGGAGCCGTTCGAGGGAGCCAGCGCGCCGGTGGGGCAGGCCTGGACGCATTCGCCGCACGCCACGCACGTGCTCTGGCCCATCGGGTCGCCCTGGTCGAACACCACGGTGGCGTGCGCGCCCCGCAGCGCCATGCCGATGACGTCGTTCACCTGCTCCTCGCGGCACGCGCGCACGCAGCGCGTGCACTGGATGCAGGCCGCGAGGTTCACCGCCATCGCGGGATGCGATCGGTCTTCGGGCGGCGCTGCCGCGCGGCCGGCATACCGGCTGCCCTTCAGCCCCAGGCGTTCGCTCCACAGCGCGAGCTCGCTGTCGTGGCGCAGCCGCGCGGTGTCGGGCGCGGCGGCGTTGAGCAGCTCCACCACGGCGCGCTGCGCGCGCACGGCACGCTCGCTGGCGGCCGCACCGCATACCGTCGCGCACCGCGCGGCAGCACGACGGCGCGAGCACGCGCTCGCCGTCGATCTCCACCATGCATGCGCGGCAGTTGCCGGCCGGCGTGTAGCCCGGCTTGTGGCACAGGTGCGGAATGGTCACGCCGTGCCGCTGCGCGGCCGACCAGATGGTCTCGCCGTCGAGCGCGTCGAGCTCGCGGTCGTCAAGCCTGAACTTCATGCGGGAAAAAGCGGATCACGCTGTCCATCGGGTTGGGGGCGGCCTGGCCGAGGCCGCAGATCGAGGCGTCGCGCATCACGGCCGAGAGCTCGGCCATCAGCGCGGTGTTCCAGTGCCGCTCGCGCATCAGGCGCGACGCCTGCATCGTGCCCTCGCGGCACGGCGTGCACTGGCCGCAGCTCTCGTGCTCGAAGAAGCGCATGAGGTTCAGCGCGGCGTCGCGCGCGAGGTCGTGCCGCCCGAGCACCACCACCGCCATCGAGCCGACGAAGGCGCCGTGCTCGGCCAGCGTGTCGAAGTCGAGCGGCAGGTCCGCGAGGCTCGCGGGCAGGATGCCGCCGGACGCGCCGCCGGGCAGGTAGGCGTACAGCTCGTCGCCGGGCGCCATGCCGCCGGCGTGCTCGTCGATCAGCTCGCGCAGGGTGATGCCGGCGGGCGCGAGGTAGACGCCCGGGTTCGCGACGCGGCCGGAGACCGAGAAGCGCCGCAGCCCGGAGCGGCCGTGCCGGCCCATGGCCGGCGAACCAGGCGCCGCCGCGCTCCACGATATCGCGCACCCACCACAGCGTCTCGAGGTTGTGCGCGAGCGTGGGCCGCCCGAACACGCCCACCTGCGCGACGATCGGCGGGCGCAGCCGCGGCCAGCCGCGCTTGCCCTCCACCGACTCGATCAGCGCCGACTCCTCGCCGCAGATGTAGGCGCCCGCGCCGCGGCGCAGCTCGATGGCGGGCAGGCCGGCCACGGGCGGGTCGGCGAGGAGCGCGGCGAGTTCCTGCTCGAGCAGCGCGCGCGCCGAGTGGTACTCGTCGCGCAGGTAGATCCAGATGCGCTCGACGCCCACCGCCCAGGCCGCGACGAGCATGCCTTCGAGCATGCGGTGCGGGTCCGTGCGCAGCAGCTCGCCGTCCTTCACCGTGCCGACCTCGCCTTCGTCGATGTTCACCACCATGTGGCGCGGCGCGGGCTCGGCAGCCACGCTCTTCCACTTGCGCGCGGCCGGGAAGCCGGCGCCGCCGAGGCCGCGCAGGCCGGAGGCCTCGATCTCGGCCACCACCGATTCGCGCGTGCGCTCGCCGCGGTGGCAGGCCGCGAGCAGCGCATAGCCGCCGCCTTCGCGGTAGGCCGCCAGGCGCACCGCCTCGGGCAGCGGGCGCGGCGCGGCATCGTGCGCCGCCGCGGCGGCCATCACGCGCTCCTCGGTGGCGTGTCCCATCTCGTGCTGGCCGATGCAGGCGGCGGGCGCCTCGTGGCAGCGCCCGATGCACGGCGCCTCGACGATGCGCACGCCGGCGGCATGGCGGGCGTGCAGCGCGAGGCGAAGCTCATCGCCGCCTGCCATCTCGCACGACAGACTGGTGCACACGCGAACCGTGAGCCCGGGCACGGATGCGGAGTCGTCGACGATGTCGAAGTGGTGATAGAAGGTGGCGACTTCGTAGACCTCGGCCTGCGCGAGCTTCAGGTGCTCCGCCAGCGCGGCGAGGTGGCCGCGGCGCAGCGCGCCGACGCGGTCTTGCAGGCGATGCAGGTGTTCGATGAGCAGGTCGCGGCGCGGTGCGAGGCCGTCGCAGGCGGCGCGGACGGCATCGCGGGCGACCTCGTCGACCTGCCGGCCCTTCGGCGTGGCGCGCGGGCGGAAGCGCAAGGGGGCTTCTTGCATCGCGGCAGCATAGCGCGCGTGAAGCTTCCTCTCCCGCTGCGCCGGGAGGGGTTGGGACGCGGCATGCACCAAGCGAAGCAGATTCAGCGCGCGATTGCGGTCGTACGTGCCGTTGCTTTGCGGCATGCTGACATCGGCGCGACAAAGGTGCGGGCAGGCCGGCCGCGACGCGCGAGGGCGGCGGTCGGCCCTGCGGGCCGACTCCCCGGGCTTGTGCGCTGCAGGGGGCGCGCCGTCCACTTAGCTCCGCGCGCTGCGCGCGCTGCGCACGACGCCGGCGAGTCAGTTCACGAAGCGTGCACTGAGTGCACGCCGCCCCCCGCAGCACACAAGCCCGGCGCCTCCCACGCGCGCCGCGGCCGGCCTGCCCGCACCTTTGCAGACACGCTCCGGCAACGGCACCCCTGCCTCCCTCTCCCGCTTGCGGGAGAGGGCCGGGGTGAGGGCGCGGCCTCGCACGGGCCCCCGTCGCCAGCCATCGGCAGCGTGACCGGCAAAGCTCGATGACAGACTAGGGCTCGGCGGGCGCGCCAACGTCTGCATGCCGGCAGTTGGGCCGGCTTCGACGGCGGCTTGATCCACCGTTGCGTCACCCAATCCGCGCCTCAATCAACGTCTTGAAGCCCGTCGCGGCAGTGAAGATGGCAACGACGACCTTGACGAAGCCGACCGGCTCTTGCGGACCTGTGTCGGCGTGAGCCGTCGTGATCGCCGCAGCGGCGATTGCAGTGATGAGCTTGCGCATGGCTCACCCTCTGCAATCGCATTGTCGGGCCAGCTTCAGCCCCGCCTCGCGCGCCCGCGCGACCTGCTCGGGGTTGAGCCCCTCGGAAAGTTCGGCGATCAGTTGCGCGCGGGCCTTCTCGAAGCATGGCGCCGGCTGCAACTCGTGCAGGGCGGTCACGTACACGAGCGCCTTCTCGGCGTCGCGCTCGCCCGTATCGTCCAGCCAGGGTGCCAATGGCGTCGCGGTCGCGAGGCGCCGCTTCCTGCAACTGGACGACGACGGTATGCACTGCCTTGTCGAACCCGGGATTGTCTCGACGCCGCTGCGCCAACGCTTTGCCGGGCGCACCCATCAACGCCTTGGCGAACTCAGCAGCGGCGTCGGGAACGCCGTGCATCATCGCCGTGGCGAGCAGTTCGCCGGCCCTAGCGCGCTGCTCGGGCGTGATGCCCGCGCACTTCTCGGGTGCGTCATCCAGTTGGTTGCGCTCGGCGCGCTGGCACGTGACGATCAACTGCCAAGCGTCGAACGCGGCACCGGCCGTCCCGACGTTCTCGATGTAGCGCCGCACGTCATCGCCCGGCGTGCCGCCGGCAATGAGCGTGGGCTCGGATTGGAACGGCGCCGGGGGCTTCGTGGACTTTGCAGCATGGGTCGGCGCTGCTGCTTGCTGTGCCTCCCCAGTTCTCCAATCGCGTGGATGCCGTATCCGACAGCGGCCACGACCGCGAGCGCGATTGCGGTTGCCTTGAACCTCATGAAGTTCTCCCTGAACGCCTTCGTAGCGGGCGCGCGGTGAGGCTACCGCCCCCCAACCGCGTTCCGCAAATGGCATCGCCGTTCGTTACCGCGATGTCATGCGATACCGACTGTCCGACGCTGTGGGCGGTCGACGGCATCCGCGATGCGAAGTAGAGCCTCACGGCCATCAATGAGCAGATTCAGCGCGTGATGCAGTCGGGAACCTCGATGGACGGCGACCGCAGGAGCGAACTGCTGGGCAAGCTGCGGAAGCAGCGCATCGCGGTCGGCAAGGCGGCCGAGACGCGCTTGCCCGCCTACCAGGTCACGTCAGTCGCCTGCCAAGGGGCCGACGAAGTGACTCCCGCCGCCGCCGCCGAAGCCGCCGCCACACCCCCACCCCACCACCAACGTGACGCCCGGCCCGGGAATGACGGTCACCGTGCCAGTGCGGAAGGGCTGCGAGCCAGGGTTGTAGACCACGTTGGGCGACCACACGGTTGACGAGCGCGGCGCGTAGGGTGCGCCGGTTTCGCCTCCGCCGTAGCTCTGGCGCGGCACCGGGGCTGCCGGCGGCATCATGCCGCCCGGGTTCGCGTAGCCGACGAGCGGGTCAGCGAAGGCCACATCCACCGCATAGAAGTGGCTGTTGCCGTCGAACTTGAACGTGAAGCACGTTTCCCCTGTGCAGACGATGACCCCTTGCCCGGCTTGCCATTGCTTCCCGGGGAACGCTTGCTTGATGAACGCGTCGCCGAGGTTGTGATCGTCCATCGTCGGCGGGCTTCCAGCCGGCGAGAAGTTGCAGCCGACGCACATCCACAACTGCGCGGCCTTCAACGGCGGCTTGAGCCACCGTTGCGTCGCCCAATCCCACGCCTCAATCAGCGTCTTGAAGCCAGTCACGGCCGTGAAGACGCCACCGACGACCTTGACGAAGCTGACCGGCTCGACCGGACCTGTGGCAGCGTGCGACATCATGACCGCTGCAGCGGCGATTGCAGTGATGAGCTTGCGCATGGCTCACCCCTTGCAATCGCATTGGCGGGCCAGCTTGAGCCCCGCTTCGCGCGCACGCTCGACCTGTTCGGGGGTGAGCTCCGCGGACAATTCGTCGACGAGCGTCGCGTGGGCTTTCGCCAAGTAGGGCGCCGGCCGCAACTCGATCAACGCTGTCACATATATGAGCGCCTTCTCGGCGTCGCGCTGGCCTGTGATGGCGTTGGTTTGCCGATATAGGGTTGCCAAGACGCTGATGGCGTCTCGATCGCGCGGCGCCGATTCCTCCAACCGCGCCACGATGGTTTGCACTGCCTTGTCGAACTCGGGATTGTCTCGACGCCGCTGCGCCAGCGCATCAGCGGGCGCACCCATCAACGTCTGAGCGAACTCGGCGGCGGCGCCTGGAACGCCGTGCATCATCGCCGTCACGAGCAGTTCGCCGGTCCTGGCGCGCTGCTCGGGCGTGATGCCGGCGCATTTCTCGGCCGTGTCGTCGAGTATGTTGCGCTCGGCGCGGTCACACGTGACGAGCAATTGATAAGCGTCGAACGCCGCACCCGGCGTACCGACATTCTCGATGTAGCGTCGCACGTCATCGCCCGGCGTGCCGCCGGCAATGAGCGTGGGCTCGGACTGGAACGGCGCCGGGGGCTGCGTGGACTTTGTAGCAGGGGTCGGCGCTGCTGCTTGCTGCTGCCTCCCCAGTTCTCCAAGCTCGTGGACGCCATAGCCGACAGCGGCCACGACCGCGAGCGCAATTGCGGTTGCCTTGAATCTCATGAAGTTCTCCCTGAACGCCTTCGTAGCGGGCGCGCGGTGAGCCTAGCGCCCCCCAAACGCGGTCCGCAAATGGCATTGCCGTTCGTTACCGCGACGTCATGCGATACCGACCGTCCGACGCTGTGGGCGGTCGACGGCATCCGCAATGCGAAGAAGAGCCTCACGGCCATCAACAAGCAGATTCAGCGCGTGATGTAGTCAATGGACGTGGACCGCAAGAGGGACCCTCGACAAGCTGCGGAAGCAGCGCATCGCGGTCGACACGGCGGCCGGGACGCGCTTGCCCGCCTGCCAGATCACGTCAGTCGCCCTTCAAGGGGCCGTTGAGGCAACTCCCACCGCCGCCACCGCTGCTGAACATGACGCCGCGGCGGTGATTGCCTTCCTCATGGTCAGCCTTCCTTGCAGTCGCAGTTGCGGGCCAACTGCAAGCCGGCTTCGCGCGCGCGTTGGACCTGCTCCGGTGTCAGGTCCACGGTCAGGCTTGCGATGTACCGCTGTCGGCCCTTCTCGAAGCCGGCCGCGGGCACAAGCTCGTGCTCTGCCGTCATGTAGACGAGCGCCTTCTCGGCGTTGCGCTCGCCCGTGACCGGGTGTGCGCCGCGGTACAGCCTGGAGAGCATGCGGATCGCATTGAGGTCGCGCGCGGCTGCCTCTTCCAATTTCTCGACGGCGATGCTCACCGCCTTGTCGACATTGGGGTTGTCGCGGCGCCCCTGCGCAAGTTCCTCGCGCGGGACGCCGAGGATGACTTGCATGTACTCGAAGGCAGCGCTGTGCACGCCCGCCATCATCGCCGTGCCTAAAAGCTCGCCGGCCTTGCGCCGGTGCTGCTGCGTGATGCCGTTGCAGCGCGCGGCCATGTCAGGCAGCGCGTGGCGCTCGGCGCGCTCGCACGAGTCGATCAACTTCCACGCGTCGAACGCTGCGGTGGATGTGCCCAACGCGACGTAGCGCGTCACGTCATCGCCGGGGGTGTAGCCGAGCCGGTCAGCAGCGGCGAAGGGCGCTGGCGGCGCGGCCTGCGGTGCAGAGGCCGGCACTGCCGCCTGCTGCTGCCTCAGCAGTTCTTTGCGCTCGTGGGCCCCGTAGCCGACAGCGGCCACGACCGCGAGCGCAATTGCGGTTGCCTTGAATCTCATGTAGTTCTCCCTGAACGCCTTCGAAGCGCGCGCGTGAGCTACTTCCCCCATCGCGGTCCGCTATTGGGATTGCCGTTCGTTACCACAGCCGTCATGCGATACCGAGCGTCCGATGCTGTGGGTGGTCACGCATCGCGATGCGAAAAGAGCCTCACGGCCATCAACAAGCAGATTCAGCGCGTGATGCAGTCGACCTCGATGACGTTGACCGCAGAGGGAACTGCTCGACAAGCTGCGGAAGCAGCGCATCGCGGTCGCCAAGGCGGCCGACATGCGCTTGCCCGCCCACCAGGTCACGTCAGTCATCTTCCAAGAGGCCGTCGAGTGGCTCCCGCCGCCGCCGCCGCCGCCGCCAAGCCACCAGCCGCCCCCCACGCCACCCGCCACCACCGAACGTGACGCCCGGCCCGGGGATGACGGTCACGTGCTTGTGCGGAACGGCTCCGAGCCAGGTTGTAAACCACTTGGGCGCCCACACAGTTGACGAGCGCGGCGCGTAGGGGCGCCGGTTTCGCCGCCGCCCGCGGCCACGCGCGCGGGCGTCGCTGGCAGCGACGCTGGGGGGTGTGTTGCAGTACCCGACGCTCGAGGTTCTTGAACGACGGCCCGCTCGCGAACCACTGCTCGCCGTCATAGCGGAACAGGAAGCACTTGCAAGTCGTCGCAATGCACTGAGCACCTTGCCCCGCGTACCACAAGCTCGCCGGCGCACTGCGCTCGATGAACGCCTTTGCCGCGCTAGTCATCCAGCAGGCGTCCCGACCCCGCCGGCCGGCGGGAACTCGCAGTCTACTGCAGTGCCACAGTCGCCCGCCTTGAACTGCTGCGGCGGCGGAAACCAGCGTCGCAAGCACCCAATCGTATGCTTCTATAACCGCCTTTACGGCGCCGTTGCCGTGACGGCGTACGTCACGATGCGCACGAAGTTCGATCGGCTCAGTGTCGGCCCGAGTCGGCGCGGCCGCCGTGACCATGCACGCCGCTGCCGCGGCGATGATCGCCTTTCTCATGGTCAGCCCTCCTTGCAGTCGCAGTTGCGTGCCAACTGCAAGCCGGCGTCACGCGCTCGCTTGACCTGCTCGGCCGTCAGGCTCCGCGGTCAGATCGTCGAGCGACATTTGGCTGACTTCGCCTTCCCGAAGCATCGGCGCCGGCTACAAGCTCGTGTTCGGCGGTCACGTACACCAATGCCTTTTCGGCGTTGCGCTCACCCGTGATCACGTTGGCGCGGCGGTACAGCCGGGCGAGCACCCGGATCGCATCGAGGTCGCGCGGCGCTACCTCCTCCAACTTCTCGACAACGGTGCGCACCGCCTTATCGATGTTGGGGTTGTCGCGGCGCGCCTGCACCATTTCCTCGCGCGGGACGCCGAGGATGACATGCGTATACGCGACGGCGGCGCCCTGAACGCCTTCCATCATCGCCATGGTCAGCAGCGCGCCGGCGCGGCGCCGGTGTTCCTGCGTGACGCCGTTGCAGCGTTCGCGCGCATCGGGCATTCCGTTGCGCTCTGCGCGCTCGCACGCCGCGATCAGCGACCACGCGTCGAACGCCGCGGTGGGCGTGCCCAGCGTCATGTACCGCGTCACGTCATCGCCGGGGGTGTAGCCGCGCCGGTCAGCAGCAGCGAACGGCGCGGGCGGCGCGGCCTCGTGAGGTCGGCGCTGCCGCCTGCTGCTGCCTCCCCAGATCCTTGCGCTCGTAGACGCCGTAGCCGATGGCGGCCACGACGGCGAGCGCGATTGCGGTTGCCTTGAATCTCATGTAGTTCTCCCTGAACGCCTTCGAAGCGGGCGCGCGGTGAGGCTACCGCCCCCATTGGGAGTCCGCTATTGGAATTGCCGTCCGTTACCACGGCCGTCATGCGATGCCGACCGTCCGATGCTGTGGGTGGTCGAGGGCGGCAAGGCGCTGCGCCGAGCCATCGTCGATTGCTTCGGCGTCATGGCCGGCGACGGCGGCCCACGGAGGCCGCGCCCTCACCCCGGCCCTCTCCCACGAGTGGGAGAGGGAGAGGGAAGGGAGAGTCAAGCGAGTGCCGGCGCGGCGCGTTCCGCGAACCACATCATCGCGAGCGCGGCCGCTGCGATCGAGCCGCCCTGCAGAACGGGCGTGCGCCAAGCCGGCGCTCGACCGATGGCGATGAGCAGCGGCGCGGCGAGCGCAAGCACGCCGAGCTGGCCGAGTTCGAGGCCGGCGTTGAACCGCAACAGCGCCCAGCCGAATTCGGCCGCGGGCAGATCCAGTTCCTGCAGTACGCCGGCGAACCCGAAGCCGTGCACGAGGCCGAACGCGAACGTCACCGCCAGGCGCCAGCGCCCGAACAGCGGGCGCAGGTTGTCGATCGCGGCGACCACGATGGTCAGCGCGATGGCCGGCTCGACGATGGACGCGGGCAGGCTCACGCCGCCGAGCGCGGACCACGCCAGCGTCAACGAATGCGCCACGGTGAAGAGCGTCGCGATGCCGGCCACGGCCCACAGCGTGCGGCCCTGGCGCCCGAGCGCGGCCGGCAGCAGCAGGCACAGCAGGAACAGCAGGTGGTCGTAGCCGGTGAGGATGTGGTGCACGCCCTCGGCCACGAAGGAAGACGACGACGGAGCTGCAGGCGTGGCCGGATCGAGCAGGCGCACTTCGCTGCGACCGTCGGGCCAGCGCACCTGCGCGATGCCGCGGTGCGTGGCGTCGCTCTGGGCGAACAGCGTGTAGCGCATCGGCAGGCCTGCAGGCGGCGTGCAGGCCGCGTGCAGCGTGAGCGCGAGATAGGTTCCGTCGCTGCGCGTCTCCAGCGCGGGCGCGGCAGGGCGCAGCGCGCAGCCGTCGATCGCCAGCCGCGGCAGCACGTGCGCCTCGATGCGCGGCAGCGCGCTGCGCACTTCGCCCCAGGTGAGCGCGCGGTCGCCGTCGGCGTCGAGGGCGAGCACGGCGTCGAGGTCGCGCAGCGCGATGTCCCACCGCACGTCGACGGTGCCCTCGCGTGCATCGACTTGCAGGTACGCATCGCTGGCCTTGTGCGCCGATGCCGGCATCGCCAACAGCGCGAGCGCGAGGAGCGTGAGCAGCGCCGCGGCGAGGCGGCGCAGCAGTGCGTCATCGGAGCGAGGCGAGGCGGTGGTCTTCAAGGCCGGTCTCCTGGATGAGTGAACGTGCTTGCGCCACGGCCTGCGCATCGCCGGCGGCGCGCGCGCTGCGGGCGAGCAGCAGCAGGTCCACCGGCTCGCGCTGGGTCTGCACGTTGATGCGCGCGTGGCGCAACGCGGCGGCGGCGTCGTGTTCGACCTGCAGCGCGAACATCGCGCGCTCGCGCGCATGCGGCGCGGCGGCGCCGGGGCGCAGGTCGGCCTGCGCGTAGCGGCGGCGCAGTTCGTCGGCGGCGGCGCGGCCGGGAGCATCGTTCGGCCCTGCGGCGGCGATGCGCAGCAGCACGGCCTCGCTGTCCGGACGGCCTTGCAGCACGCGGCGCGCTTCGCTGCCTTGATCGCGCGCGATGAGCAGGTCGGCCAGTGCGAGCGCGGCGTAGCCGTCGTCCGGCTGCGCGCGCAAGGCGGCTCGGAACGCAGCGGCGGCGTCGTTGTCGCGGCCGGCCCGCAGTTCCAGTTCGGCGAGCGTGGTCCACAGCCAGGCCTTCGTGGCTGCATCGCGGGCCGCAGCGAGGCTGCGCTGCAGCGTCGTGCGCGCCGCATGGTGGCGACCGCGCAGCGCGTCGTTCTCGGCGCTGCAGGCGGCCGCGTGCAGCGCCGCGCCGGCGCGGCCGACGCCGGCGCAAGCGGCATCGGACGCGGCATATCGGCCTTGCAGCCGATGCAGCGTGGCGATCATCAGCCACGCCTGCGCGTGCGACGGATTGCGGGCGACGAGCGACTGGAGCCGCTCCAGCGCGGGCGTGAAGTCGTGCAGGTGCTGCTCCGCCTGGGCGAGCGCGATCACGACGGATGCGTCGGCGTTGCGGTCGTGCCGCCACGGCGCGAGCAGCGCGAGCGCCTGGCCGGCGGGGCGCGGGTCGCCGGTGCGCTGGGCGTGGGCGACGAGCGCGAGCGCGCGGGAGGCGGCGTCGGTCGACGACGATGCGGTGCGCGGCGCAGCCGGTGGCAGGCGCTCGATCACCTGGTCGTCGGAGGTCGGCTGCAGCGGGGCGGCGAAAGCGGCGGCGCAGGTCAACGTGGACAGCAGCATGAGCAGTCGGGTCATCGTGGTCTCCTCGCAGGCGCTTCTCCTCCCTCGCCCGCTCGCGGGAGAGGGAGCTTTTCTAGTCCAACTTCTCCGGCTCCGCCGTCTCGGCGCGCGGCGGCTCGAACGCGCCGACCTGCATCGGCTCGCCGACCTCCGTCGCCACGAGCCCCTTCAGGAACCGCACCAGCGACCCGCTCGACGCCGCAGCGGCAGCCGGCACTTGCGTGTCGGCGCCTGGCGACCCGGGCGGGTCGACCGAGCCGCTGCCACCATCGCCGCCGCCGCAGGCGGTGACCGAGAGCGCCACCGCGAGCGGCGCGGCCCATCGCATCCATGCGATCGATGTCATGGCGGCCTCCTTCACTTCGCGCCGGGCATCGGCGTCGTCAGGTACGGGAACGCCGGCATCAGCGGCACCTTTGCCTGGTCGACGGCATCGTGCAGCTTCAGCGACGTGGCCCCGAGCGGCACGTTCGACGGCTTGCAGTCCGCGCCGAGCTGCAGCGTGTTGCCGTCGCCGTTGAGCACGCACAGCCCGCCCATCACCGCGGCGAGCGCCACGTCCACCACGTCGTCCTTCGGACGCCGGCCGTTCGGGAAGCCGGCTGCATCGCCGCCGGCCACGCCGAGCCGATGCTGGCTCGCCTCCGGCGTCGGCGCGATCGACGTGTTCAGCCGCAGCATCTCCGACGGCGTCACGTTGGCCGGCTGGTTCAGGCCCTTGATGCCGGTGAGGAACGCACCGACGAGATCCGTGCGCGGCAGGTTCTTCGGCGCGATGCTCGGCAGGCCGAGCGCGATCTCGAGCAGCGCCGGCAGCGTCGGGTTGCGTCACGTAGTCGGCGAACTGCGCGTCGTCCTTCGGCTTGCTCGAATTGAAGCGGTCCTTGTCGTGCAGGCCGATCACCACTTCGTTCACGAGCGGCATGCCCAGGCGCGACACCTGCGTCCATGCGCCGCCGCCGCGCGCGGTCGGTCTGGTGGCCGGCGGCGGGCGTCGGGTCGCGCAGCTCGCCCTGGCGCAGGCTGGCGGTGGTCCAGCCGCCGATCACCGGGTCGCTGCCCTTCGACGAGGCAGCTCGCGTGCACCTCGAGCGCGAGCGTGGTCACGTTCTTGTCGTCGATGATGTTGGGCGCCGCGCCGATGAGCGCCGGGTCGGTGATCACCGACACCGGCGCGTTGACGAGGTCGAACACCTCGCCGAGGTTGACGGCGAACGGGTCCTTGCGCTGGCCGACGAACACGCGGCCGGTGCATCGGGCAGCCGGGAACCTGCACGGTGTACATGTGCTGGGCGGCATAGGCGGCGTAGTCGGGGATCGTCTTGGTGCCGATGTTGTCGACCGGCTTGTCGAAGCGCGCGCCGCCGCGCGTGCGTCACGGCGGTGCGCTGGCCGCCGCGGCGGTCGCCGCGCACGACGTCGATCGTGTAGCTCTCGTTCACGTTCAGCGCGGCGGCGTTGGGGCCGGACACGGCGCCGGCCTGGATCAGCGGAATCGGCACCTGCTTGTCGCCGATCGGCAGCGTCACGCCCTTCAGGTCGTTGCTGGAAGCGGAACTGGAAGGTCAGGTCCTCGCGCGCGTCGCCGTCGTTGTCGACGTGGATCTCGTACAGCGCATTGGGGTCGAGCGAGAAGTAGTTCGGGCCGCCGTACGGATCCTGCAGCGGCAGGTAGTTGGCGATCAGCGTCACGTAGCCGGCGCGACCCGGCTCGTAGCTCGTGAACATGTAGAAGTCGGTCGCGTCGACTTTCGGCTGCGTGGTGATGAACGGGGCTTCGCGGTGGCTGGACGCGTGGGCGGCGCCCACGGCGGCCGCGGCCGCGAGGGCGACGGCGAGCGCACGGGGGGCGCGAACGGGGATCGGTCTCATCGGAATTCCTCCTGCGGGCAACGGGGACGACCGGAGCGAGAGCGCCGGCGGCGGCACACGGAACACCGTGCGTGGTGTCCGATACGCGGCGGATGTCGATCCGGATGCAGCCCGAAGGCTGCTCGCCGTGGATCAGCGCGTCAGAGCGGCTGTATGCGCCCGAGCGACACGATGGGCCCGGTGGGCGCACCGGTGGGCGAGCCGCCGGGCGGCTCCACGCTCACGGCGAACGCCGCGGTGTCGGCCAGCAGCCGCGTGCGCAGCACGCGTGTCGCCTCGCTCGGCGACACGATGCCGAGCGAGCGCGGCGCGCCGGTGGCGGGAACGGCCCACAGCTCGAGCGCGCGGCCGGCCGTGGGCTGGAAGCCGTCGAGCGGCCGCAGCACGAGCGCCGCGCCATCGGCGCTCACGCTCGCGACAAAGCGCGCCGCCGGGGCGGAAGGATCGGGGTTGAGCACGACGACGATCGGCGCCTGCGGCTCCGGCGGCCGGGCCAGCAGGACGGCGAGCACGAGCGCCGCTGCCGTCGCGAGGCCGGAGACGCCTCGCCACAGCGACAGCCGCTGCCACCAAGGCAAGGGGGCCACGAACAGCGTGCGCTCGACGCCATCCCACACCCGTTGCGAAGGGTCGACCGGCGCAATGCCCTCGGTCAGCGGCATCAGGTCGCCGCGCCACCGCGCCACCGCGCGCTGCAGCGCGGGATGCGACGGCAGCAACGCATCGAAGCGCCGCCGCGCGGGGCCGCGCAGCGTGCCGAGCACGTACTCGGACGCGAGGCGGTCGGCGAGCTCGGGGCGGCTGTAGTCCATGTCAGCTGCCTCCCGGAGCGGTCTTGCTCCCTCTCCCACTCGTGGGAGAGAGTCGGGGTGAGGGCGCTGCGTCGGCATCGCTACGTTGGTGGGTTACGAGAGGCCGCGCCCTCACCCCAACCCTCTCCCGCAGGCGGGAGAGGGAGCATCCACATGCTTGCGCCATCACGCCACCCGCCCGCGCCGCCGCTCGAGGCACTCTCGCAGCGCAATCAAGCCGCGCCGCACCCAGCTCTTCACGGTGCCCAGCGGCTGTCCCAAATGCTCGGCCACCTCCGCATGCGACAGCCCCTGGTAGAACGCCAGCGCCAGGCTCTGCCGCTGCACGCTCGCGAGCCCCTTCATGCAGGCCGACACGTCGCCCGCCGCGCCGGCGTCGGCGACCTGCTCCAGCGGCCCGGCGGCTTGCGACGGCAGCCGCGCCAGAAGTTCGTCGTCATCGTCGGCGTCGTCCGAGGGCCTCGTGCTCACCATCACCGGCTGCGCCTGCCGGCGCCGCAGGCTGTCGATCGCACGATGGCGTGCCAGGCTCGCGAGCCACGCCAGCGGCGGGCTCAGCGCGGCATCGAAGCTTCCGGCCGCCCGCCACACGTTCACATAGACCTCCTGCAACACGTCCTCCGCCTGCGCCCTGTCCGGGTTGATACGAAGGACGATGCCGAACAGATGCGACCGGGACTGGCGGTAAAGCGTGGCAAACGCCGCACGATCTCCCAATGCGACCCGCGCCAGCAAGGCGCCCAGCGCCTCGTTGCGGGAGTTCCAGTCGGTGGGCGACGCCTGCATGGCGGCGCGATTCTAGGAGCGGACCACGCCAGCCGCAGCGCCGCCCTGCGGCCCGACGATGTCAACGCCGGCGCTGCACCCCGGGCCTCGCGCGCGCGGCCTCTTGCCACGCCGGGCCGTCGAACCAGGCGTCGCCCTTCAGCGCGGCGGCGACCATCGGCAACGCATCCATGCCCCAGAAGAGCCGTCCGTCGACCTCGATCGTCGGCACGCCGAACAGGCCGCGCGCGATCGCATCGTCGGTGTTGGCGCGCAAGGCGGCCTTCACGTCGCCGGCGCCCGGGTCACGCGAGGGCGCGAGATCGGCCGCGAGCGCGCGCAGGCGCTCGGCATCGTTCGGATCCGCGCCGCCGCGCCACACGTGGCGCAACAGCGCCTCCACGACGCGCCGGTTCGGCCCGCATGCGATCGCCAGGCGTTGCAGCGCCAGCGGGTTGAACGGGTGCTGCGCGGGCATCTGCAGCTCGATGCCGTGCCGGTGCGCCAGCCAGTGCACGTGGCGGTAGGTCCAGGCGCGCTTGGGCTCGATCTCGGCCGGCCCCTTCTGGCCCCAGTGCTGGAGCAGGCCGGCAAAGAGCACCGGCCGGTAGTCGGCCACGTAGCTGCAGCCCTCGAGCGACTCGGGCAAACGCTCGAACGCGAGGTAGGCGTAGGGGGAGACCACGTCGAACCAGAACGTGAGGGTCTTCATGGGTTCACAGCTTCTCCGAGCCCTGCGGGTCCGGCAGCAGCGCGCGACGCGCGGGCAGCGCCTTCCACACGCGCCGCTTGGCAAGGTCGTCCAGCGTGGACCACGACGCGATCTCGTCGAGGGAGCGGGCACAGCCCAGGCACAGGCCGCTGCCCGGGTCCATCCGGCAGACATTCACGCACGGCGACGGCACCGTCGCGCGCGGCGGCGGCGCGGTCACGGCGCCACCACCACGTCGGCCACCGGGGCGCCGGTGATGGCTTGGAGCTGCTGCGGCGAGAGCCGGAACACGCCGTTCGGATGGCCGGCCGCGGCCCACACCTCGTCGAAGCGGAACAGGTCGCGGTCGATCAGCATCACCGGCGTCGTGGCATGCGCCACCGGCGACACGCCGCCGATCGAGAAGCCGGTGGCCGCCTTGACGAACTCGGCATCCGCGCGCCCGACCGGGCCGACCAGCGCCGCCACCTTCTTCTCGTCCACCCGCCGGTCCCCCGAGGCGACGACGAGCACCGCACTGCCGTCGGCCCGGCGCCGGAACACGACGCTCTTGGCGATCTGGCCGACACCGATGCCCAGCGCGTCGGCCGCCTCCTGCGACGTGCGAGCCGCACTGGGCAGCAGCACCGGCGCATGCGGGTGGCGCAGCGCCGACAGCGCCCGGGCCACGCGCTGGAATCCTTCCGGCAGCTCGTTCATGCCCTCTTGGCAAGCAGCGCCTTGGCAGCACGCGACACCGGCGGGCGGCCCAGCACGTCGGAGATGAACGCCCCGGCGTCGACGAGCCGCTGCAGGTCGATGCCGGTGTCGATGCCGAGGCCGTCGAGCATGAACACCACGTCTTCGGTCGCCACGTTGCCGGTCGCGCCCTTGGCATAAGGGCAGCCGCCGAGGCCGGCGATGCTGGCGTCGAAGGTGTGCACGCCGAGCTCCAGGCAGGCGTAGATGTTCGCCAGCGCCTGGCCGTAGGTGTCGTGGAAATGGCCACTCACTTCGACGGCCGGGTAGTGCAGCAGCGCCCGCTCGAGCGCGGCCTGTGCCCGGCGCGGCGTGCCCACGCCGATCGTGTCGGCAACGCCGCAGTGGTCCACGCCGATGCCCTTCATCAGCTTCACCACGCGCTCCACCTCGTCGGGCGTCACCTCGCCCTGGTAGGGGCAGCCGAGTGCGCAGGAGATCGCGCAGCGCACCTTCAGGCCGGCCTCGTGCGCCGCGGCCACGACGGGCGCAAAGCGCTCGATCGACTCGGCGATGGAGCAGTTGATGTTGCGCTGGCTGAAGGCCTCGCTGGCGGCGCCGAACACCACCACCTCGTCGGGCTTCGAGAGCAGCGCGGCCTCCAGGCCCTTCAGGTTCGGCACCAGCACGCTGTAGCGCACGCCCGCCTCGCGCCGGATGCCGGCCATCACGGCGGCGTTGTCGGCCATCTGCGGCACCCACTTCGGGCTCACGAAGCTGGTGACCTCGATCTCCTTCACCCCGGCCGCCTGCAGGCGGTGCACGAGCTCGACCTTGTGGGCGGCGGAGACCGGCTGCTTCTCGTTCTGCAGCCCGTCGCGAGGGCCGACATCGACGAGCGTCACGTGGGCGGGGAGCTTCATGGATCGATGATAGCCAGCCGATGGTCCACCCAAGCCGGGGATGGAGATAGCGCCACCGCACGCCAACAATCGCGGCCATGATCACCACTCGCCTGCAGCTCGCGAGCCGCATCCAGCTGCTCTTGTTCCGCGAGTTGGGCGAGAAGATCGCGATCGACCGCCTCCTCTCCAACGAGGTCTACGCCCGCGACGTGCTCCTCGTGTGCGAGGCGCTGCGCAACGAGGAGCTGGTGGAGCTGGCGCACCGCTTCCGCAAGGCCACGCCGGCCCACGGCAAGCCCGGCCGCGAGCCCCAGCCGGTGGACTGGTCCGAGAACACCTCCGGCTTCGGCCTGCCCACCCGACCGACGACGCAGCCCGAGGCCGCACCCCAGCCGCGCGGCTGGCTGGCCGCCACCCGGCGCTGGCTGCGCCTGTAGCACCGGCACTTCCGTCACGGCGCCGCCAGGCGCAGCAGCTCGCCGCCCTCGGCCACCTGGTCGCCCGCCCCGTAGAGCAGCTCGGCCACCGTGCCGTCGCGCGGCGCGGTGATGGTGTGCTCCATCTTCATCGCCTCCATCACCGCCAGCGGCTGGCCCTGCTTCACGGCCTCGCCCACGGCCGCCAGGAAGGCGATCACCTTGCCCGGCATCGGCGCGGTGAGGCGCCCGCCCTCCGCGGCGCCCTCGCCGGCATGGGCGATCGGGTCCACGTGCTGCAGCGCGGCGGAGCCTTCGGGCGCGAACACCGACCAGGCGCTCGCCGTCCGCGTACACGTCCAGCGCCACGCGGCGGTCGCCGAGCTGCACGTCGTGCCGGCCGTCGCCCAGCGCCCGGCCGGCGAAGGGCCAGCGCCGCTCGCCGATCACGAGCTGGGCCGCCCCGTCGTGCTCGCGCTCCAGCCGCACCGTGTGGTGGACGCCGCCCAGCTCGAGGTCGAAGCGCCGCACGGCGCCGCCGTGCAGCCGCCAGCCGTCGCGGCGCGACCACGGGTCGGCGTCTTCCAGGGCCGCCTCGCCAGCGAGCGCGTGCGACACGACGCCGGCCGCCGCCACCTCCAGCGCCAGCCCGGGCTGGCCGAACAGCGCCGCGCGCTCGCGCTCGATGAGCGCGGTGTCGAGGTCGCCCTGCGAGAACGAGCGCGTGTTCACGACGCGGCGCAGGAAGGCGACGTTGGTGTGCAGGCCGACGATGTGCGTCTCGCCCAGCGCCGCGTCGAGCCGCGCCAGCGCCTGCGCGCGGTCTTCGCCGCGCACGATCAGCTTGGCGATCATGGAGTCGTAGTAAGGCGTGATCGCGTCGCCCTCGCGCACGCCGGCGTCGATGCGCACGTCCGCGCGCTCGAACTCGGCCGCCGCGGGCGGGCGGTACACGTGCAGCGTGCCGGTGGCGGGCAGGAAGTTGGCCTCCGGGTTCTCGGCGCAGATGCGCGCCTCGATGGCGTGGCCGCGCATCGGCACGTCCTGCTGGCGCAGCGGCAGCGGCTCGCCGGCGGCCACGCGCAGCTGCCACTCCACCAGGTCGAGCCCGGTGATGCCTTCGGTCACCGGGTGCTCGACCTGCAGCCGCGTGTTCATCTCCATGAAGTAGAAGCGCAGGTCGCGGCCGTCGGCGGTCGGCTCGGCGATGAACTCCACCGTGCCGGCGCCCACGTAGCCCACGGCCCGCGCGGCGGCGACCGCGGCGGCGCCCATCTCGGCGCGCCGCTCGGGCCGCAGGCCGGGCGCGGGGGCTTCCTCCAGCACCTTCTGGTGCCGCCGCTGCACCGAGCAGTCGCGCTCGAACAGGTGGATGCACTGGCCGTGCGCATCGCCGAACACCTGGATCTCGATGTGCCGCGGCCGCGTGACGTAGCGCTCCACGAGCACGTGGTCGTCGCCGAAGCTGGCCCGCGCCTCGCGCTGGCACGAGGCGAGCGCGGCGTCGAAATCGGCCGCCCGCTCGACGCGCCGCATGCCCTTGCCGCCGCCGCCGGCGCTGGCCTTGATGAGCACCGGATAGCCGATGCGCTCGGCCTGCGCGGCGAGCAGGGCCGGGTCGTTGTCGTCGCCGTGGTAGCCGGGCACGAGCGGCACGCCGGCGGTCTCCATCAGCGACTTGGCGGCCGACTTGCTGCCCATCGCGGCGATGGCCTGCGGCGGCGGGCCGATGAACACCAGCCCGGCCTCCTGGCAGGCGCGCGCGAAGTCCTCGTTCTCCCACAGGAAGCCGTAGCCGGGGTGGATCGCCTGCGCGCCGGTCTGGCGGGCCGCTTCGAGGATGCGCTCCCACCGCAGGTAGCTGTCGCGCGGCGCCGGCCCGCCGATGGCCACGGATTCGTCGCAGGCCCTGCACGTGCTTGGCATCCGCGTCGGCGTCGGAGTAGACGGCCACGGTGCGGATGCCCATGCGCCTCGCCGTCGCGGCGACGCGGCAGGCGATTTCGCCGCGGTTGGCGATCAGGATCTTCTTGAACATGGCCGGCCGTCTCCGTTTGCAGATTTCATCGCTCCGCCTGCGGCGACAACATCCCGTCGCGAAGCTTGCGAAACACGAGCTTCACGAACTTCACCAGCAGGACGATCAGCGTCACCATCAAGACCAGCGCCAGCGCCAGCGCCACGAAGAACCACACCGGGTGGTTGAACGCGAGCCACAGCGCCACCGGCACCGCGCCGTCCTCGATCAGCGACAGGCCGATGTTCGAGAACGGCTCCGGCGACGTGTTCACCGCCGCCCGCGTGCTCGCCTTCGCCGTGTGCGCGGTGGCCGCCAGCGTGCCGCCCGCCAGCGCGGCGACCAGCGCCCAGCTCGCGTGATCGCCGCCGAACACGCCGGCCGCGAGCGCCGCGCCGGCGGGAATGCGGATCACCGTGTGCACCGCATCCCACATCGAGTCGACGAGCGGGATCTTGTCGGCGAGGAACTCCACCACCAGCATCGATGCCGCTGGCCCACAGCACCACCGGGTTCTGCAGCAGCCGCAGCCCGCTGGGCAGCTCGCACCCAGCCGAGGTAGCCGGCCAGGCCGGTGAGGAACACCACCGCGTACAGCCGCAAGCCGCTCGCCCAGCCGAGGGCCGCGGCGATCGCCAGCAGCTGCGTGGTGTCGAGCGCGGGCATCGGTCAGCATCTCAGGGCTTCCAGGAAGGCGCGCGCTTGTTGAGGAAGCTCTGCACGCCCTCGCGCCCCTCGTCGCTGGCGCGGATGTCGGCGATGCGGCGCGCCGTGTCCGCGCGCAGCTCGTCGGTGATCGGCCGGTGCGCCACGTCCTGCACCAGGCGCTTGCAGGCCTTCACCGCCATCGGGCCGTTGGCCACGAGCGTGGCGACGATCTCGTCGACCTTGCCGTCCAGCGCGTCGGCGGCGGCCAGCTCGTGCACGAAGCCCAGGCGGTGCGCGACGGTGGCATCGAAGCGCTCGGCGGTGACGAAGTAGCGGCGCGCCGCCTGCTCGCCCAGGGCGCGGACCACGTAGGGCGCGATGGTGGCCGGCAGCAGGCCGAGCCGCGCCTCGCTGAGGCAGAACGTCACGCCTTCGGCCGCGACCACGATGTCGCACACCGCCGCAAGGCCGACGCCGCCGGCGTAGCAGTCGCCCTGGATGCGGCCGACCACGGGCAGCGGGCACGAGTACACCGCCCACAGCATGTCGGCGAGCTTGCCGGCGTCGGCCCGGTTCTGGTCCCACGAGTAGCCGGCCATCTCGCGCATCCAGGCCAGGTCGGCGCCGGCGCAGAAGGCCTTGCCCTCGCCGCCCAGCACGATCACGCGCAGCGCCCGGTCGGCGCCGAGCCGAGTGAAGGTCTCGGCCAGCTCGGCGATGAGCGCGTCGTTGAACGCGTTGCGCACCTCGGGGCGGTCGAGCATCACGCGCGCGACGGCGCCTTCGGTCGAGACTTTCAGGTGGCTCATGGGCGCAGTCCTCAGTGCGGCATCCAGACGACGGTGTCGTCCACGGCGTACAGCCGGCACGGCGCGCCGGCGTGCTGACCACAGTACGACAGCGCACGCGTCATCGCGTCGCCGGGCCCGAATACCACGACCAGCTCCCGTCTTCCCCGACGGCGAAGGCCCGCGGCCGATCGGCCTTCAGGAATTGCGCATAAGCCCCCACGCCGGCGCCACGCAGCGCCGGCACGGCCGCGGCGTCGGCCAGCACGGCGTAGTGCGTGGCCGCGGGCGGCGGCGCTTCGTGCTCGGCGAGCGCGATGTCGTGCAGCCGCTCGAACGGCAGGCCGAGATCGGCGAAGAAGCGCGCCATCGCCGGCAGCCACACGGCGGCGCCGGCGCGGCGCTCGGCCAGTTCGTGGGCGTCGTCGCCGAAGCGGCCGTGCGCCACCAGCGTGGCGAGCCCGCCGCGTGCCGTGTAGGCGCGGTGCAGGTCCTGCCAGACGCGCGGCGCGAAGTGGGCGTCGTTCTCGCCGTAGAACCAGAGGCTCGGGACGCGGCTCGCCTCGCCGTAAGCGCCGAACGCGTCGGCCAGGCCGCCCTGCCAGTCGGCACAGCCGTCCTCGCGCAGGCCGCCGGCGAAGTTGACGAGCCTGCCACGGCCGGCACGCGCTGGGCACCGAGCGCCAGCGCCGTGAGCCCGCCCGCCGATTGCCCGATCACCACCACGCGCGACGCATCGATGTCCGCGCGGCGGCCGTAGAACTCCAGCGCCGCGCGCACGTCGTCGGCCTGCGCCATTCCATGGGCGCGCGCGTCGCAGGGATAGGCGGCGTAGTCGCCCTCCGAGTGCGCGAAGCCGCGGCGCATCGGCACCACCACCGCGTAGCCGCGCTGCACCAGCTCGTGCGCCAGCGCCAGGTAGCGCGCCCGCGGCTGGCGCCGCGGCTCGCCCGCCGCCTTGCCGTGGTTGACGACGACGAGCCGGAACGGGCCTTCGCCGGCCGGACGGAACAGCGTGGACTCCAGCGCGGCGCCGCGGGCCGGCACCATCACGATCTCCTCGCGCAGCGCCGCCAGCAACTCCTCGGCCTGAGCCGTCGCGGCCGCCGCGCACGCGAGCGCCGCCGCCATCCAGCGCTTCAGTGCGGCCATACCTTGAGACCCCGATGCGCTTCGAGCACATCGAAGTCGCGGTCCGCATGCAGCAACGCGTGGTCGTGCTCGATGCAATAGCTGCCGAGCAACACGTCGATCGGGCTGCGCACCGTGATGCCGCTGGCGCGCAGCGCTCGGTAGTGGTGGGCCGCGCGCAAGGCGTCGTCCTCGCCGCCGATGGTGACGACGGGCAGCGCCGCCAGCACGCGCCGCGCGGCCTGGAAATCCTGCTCGTGGCGAAAGCCGCGCAGCACTTCGAACAGCACGAGATCGGGCATGCCGAGCGGCGCGCTGCCGTCGGCGAGCAGGTCGGCCAGGCATTGCACCGCGGCACCCGACCGCCCGTTGAAGAAGTCGATCCAGACCGACGAGTCGACGAGGATCACTTCCTTCGCCTCGCTGGCGGGCGGGCCGGGGCCCGGCTCGGCCGCGATCAAGGCCTGCGGCGCGTCGTCCCAGCGAAGCTTGCCGCGCAGGGCCAGGATGTCGCGGTATGCGGCCTGCCGCGCCAGCAGCCGCAGCCCGGCCTCGACGGCATCCTTCTTGGTGCTGAACGGCCCGGCCCGCATGGCCGCCTCGAGCAAGGCATCGTCGATGTCGATGTTGGTGCGCATGATGTGTCAATAGGTACGTGATTCATACACATCGTATCTCCAAGATCGCTGCATCACATCCGGAACACGCCGAAGCGCGGCTCGGGGATCGGCGCGTTCATCGTCGCGCTCAGGCCCAGCGCCAGCACGCGGCGCGTGTCGGCCGGGTCGATGACGCCGTCGTCCCACAGCCGCGCGCTCGCGTAATAGGGGTGGCCCTGGCGCTCGTACTGCTCGAGGATCGGCGCCTTGAAGGCCTGCTCGTCCTCGGCGCTCCACTGGCCGCCGCGCGCCTCGATGCCGTCGCGCCGCACGGTGGCCAGCACGCTCGCGGCCTGCTCGCCGCCCATCACCGAGATGCGCGCGTTCGGCCACATCCACAGGAAGCGCGGGCTGTAGGCGCGGCCGCACATGCCGTAGTTGCCCGCGCCGAAAGAGCCGCCGATGATGATCGTGAACTTGGGCACCTGGGCGCAGGCCACCGCAGTGACCATCTTCGCGCCGGCGCGGGCGATGCCCTCGTTCTCGTACTTGCGCCCGACCATGAAGCCGGTGATGTTCTGCAGAAAGATGAGCGGCACCTTGCGCTGGCAGCACAGCTCGATGAAGTGCGCGCCCTTGTTGGCGCTCTCGGAGAACAGGATGCCGTTGTTCGCGATGATGCCCACCGGCATGCCGTCGATGTGCGCGAACCCGGTCACCAGCGTGGCGCCGTAGCGCGCCTTGAACTCGTGGAACTCCGAGGCGTCGACGATGCGCGCGATCACCTCGCGCACGTCGTAGGGCTTGCGCGCGTCGGTCGGGATCACGCCGTGCAGCTCTTCCACCGGGAACGCCGGCGGCCGCGGCGCGATGCGCGCGAACGGCTCCGGCTTGCGCCGGTTCAGGTTGGCCACCGCGCGGCGCGCGAGCGCCAGCGCGTGCGTGTCGTCCTCGGCGAGGTGGTCGGCCACGCCGGACAGCCGCGTGTGCACGTCTCCGCCGCCCAGGTCTTCCGCGCTCACCACCTCCCCGATGGCCGCCTTCACGAGCGGCGGGCCGCCGAGGAAGATCGTGCCCTGGTTCTTCACGATGATGGTCTCGTCGCTCATCGCCGGCACGTAGGCGCCGCCGGCCGTGCAGGAGCCCATCACCACGGCGATCTGCGCGATGCCCTGCGCCGACAGCGTGGCCTGGTTGTAGAAGATGCGGCCGAAGTGCTCGCGGTCGGGGAACACGTCGTCCTGGTTCGGCAGGTTCGCGCCGCCGCTGTCGACGAGGTAGATGCACGGCAGGCGGTTCTGCGCGCGATCTCCTGCGCGCGCAGGTGCTTCTTCACCGTCACGGGGAAGTACGTGCCGCCCTTCACCGTGGCGTCGTTGCACACGATCACGCACTCGACGCCCGCCACGCGGCCGATGCCGGCGATCATGCCGGCGCCCGGCGCCTCGTCGTTGTACATGCCGAGCGCGGCCAGCGGCGCGAGTTCCAGGAACGGCGTGTCGGGGTCGAGCAGCATCTCCACGCGCTCGCGCGGCAGCAGCTTGCCGCGGCCCAGGTGCCGCGTGCGGGCCACCTCGCCCCCACCTTCGGCGATCTTGCGCAATTGCGCGTTCAGGTCGTCGACCAGCGCGCGCATGGCGGCGGCATGGGCCTTGAATTCCTCGCTGCGCGGGTTCAGCTTGCTGGCGAGCACGCTCATCCGGTCGTCTCCTCGGGCGGTGGGGCAGCATACGGCGGATCGGCCTCGCGCCGCCCCCGGGAAAGGACGCGATCGGCGCCGAGATGGGTGCAGAAGCTGCCAGCCCGCCCAGCGCGGGCTGTACATGTCCGAGCGCACGCTGCACCGCCAGCAGCGCGCCATGATCCGGCCCTGACCCACGAAGGGCATGCGGCTTGCCAAGCTGGCAGATTCAACCCTGGAGAAACGCATGAGCCTCATCAAGTTCCTGAAAGACGCGGGCGAGAAGCTGTTCGGCGGCAAGGACGCCAAAGCAGCGCCGGCTCCCGGCGCGACGGCCGCGGCGCCGGCACAAGCCGGCCCGAACGCCGACGAGCGCGCCGCCAAGGCGATCGAGGAGTACGTGCGTTCGCAGGGCTTGAACGCACCCGACCTGAAGATCGCGTTCGACGGCGGGTCGGCCACCGTCACCGTCAGCGGCGAGGTGCCCGACCAGGCCACGCGCGAGAAGATCGTGCTGTGCTGCGGCAACGTGGCCGGCGTCGAGCAGGTGAAGGACCAGATGACCGTCGCCCAGCAGAGCGAGACGTCACGCTTCTACACCGTCAAGAGCGGCGACACGCTGTCCAAGATTTCGAAGGAGATGTACGGCAACGCCAACCAGTACATGCAGATCTTCGAAGCCAACAAGCCGATGCTGAAGGACCCGGACAAGATCTACCCGGGCCAGGTGCTGCGCGTGCCGACCTGAGAGTCCGTCTCCCGCGCGCGGGAGACCCCCGGCCCTCTCCCACGAGTGGGAGAGGGAGGGAGAATCGCGACCTTTCCTCTAGCTCGCCTCTGTCGCCTCGGCTTTCGCTTCGCTCTTTCGCGCCCCGCGAATGTTCATCGCCGCCAGGCAGAACTGCAGCGCGATGAGGGCATAGGCGGCGGCGTGCAGGCCCCACGCGACCCACATCGCGTTGCTCGCCAGGAACAGCCAGAAGCCCCAGACCCGGCGCCGCTCGCGGGTCGAGGCCACGAGCCAGGTCGCTGCGACGGTCACCACCATCGCCGGCCATTGCATCAGGTCCATCCAGTCCATGGCGTCTGGCAAGGCACCCCACGTGCCCGGGCACCGCGGTTGCCGTTTTGCCTCGCATCCCAGGAGACCATCATGGCCGGCACGAAGAAGTCACCCCGCAAGGACAGTCCCGAAGACCGCCAGCTCGCCCAGCGGGGCGAGAAGCAAGGCGCCCAGGGCGGGCGCACCGGCGGCGAAGCCGAAGGCGGCGGCCAGTCGGGGCAGACGCGGCCCGGCGGCAGCGCGCCGGGGGGTCAGTCTCCCGCGCAGGACCAGGACGCCCAGGGCTCGCAGGGCCTCGCCGGCGCGCAGGGCAGCGGCGGCGCCGAGCGCGGCATGAGCCAGGATCCCGATCAACGCCGGCGCGCGCCGGGCTCGCAGGACAGCTGACGCGTTTCAGGCCGGCCGCAGCCGCATCACCGGCCGGCCCGGCTTGCGGCACGCCACTTCCGCGAACCCGGCCGCGTCGAACATCGACCGCGCTCCGAACCACATCGAGTCGTCGCTGCGCGGGCCCGGCTTGTCGACCGGATAGGCCTCGAGCAGCCGCCAGCCGTGGCGCCGTCCGTAGGCCACGGACGCGTCGAGGAGCGCGCGCGCCACGCCCTGGCCGCGGTGCGCCGACGGCACCACGAAGCAGACGATGGACCAGACCGGCTCGTCGTCGACCGCCTTCATCACCGGCGAGCGCTGCAGCTTCGCGTACTGCTCGCGTGGCGCCACCGAGATCCAGCCCACCGGCTCGGCACCCCGATAGCCGATGAGGCCCGTGAATGCACTGCCATCGACCAGCGCCTTGAAGCTGCGCCGGTTCGCCTCGGACCGCGTGACGCCTCTCGGCACGGCCGGCGGCGAGCCGCTGACCCGGTAGTACATGCAGGCACAGCCGCGAGCCACCGAGCAGCCCGGCGCGTCGAACAGCGCCTCCCAATCGGCCCAGCGCTCGGGCGTGAGCGGGCGCACCGTGAGCTTCACGCCGGGCGCCCGTACACCGACGCCTCGCTCCAGCCCAGCGCGCGCATGTCGGCCTCGCGCAGCGGCGCATCGCTGGGCATGAGGAATTCGTCGAGCTGCGGCGGCGCCACGGCGGTGCCGGCCATCATCGCGTGCGCCTGCCCGCGATGATGTGTCTGGTGCATGAAAAGGTGCGCCAGCACGTGCGCGGCGATGTCGCGCTGCACGGTCCCGCCGCCGCGGTCGATCGCCACCGGAGCAGCGGCGTCGTGCAGCCGCTCCGCCAGCGCGATCAGCCGCTCGTCGCTCGCCCGCTGGCGCGCGGCCAGCTCGCCGAGCGTGTCCGCCGCCACGAAGGCGTCGTAGCGCTCCGCCATGCCGGCAGTGCCTTCCAGCGCATCGATGTAGAAGATGTCGATCGCGAGGATGTGGTTCAGCGTCTCGCCCAAGCTCGGAAAGAAGCTCGTTCGCGGCGCGTGGAAGTCCTCGCGCGAGAGCGGCGCCATCGCCTCGTGCAGCCGCCGGTTCGCCAGCCGGTTCGCGTGCGCGGCGATGCGCAGGTACTGCAGCAGGTCCATCAGCATAAATCTGCCTTGCGAAAGCCAGCGCTCGATCTGCGGCTTGCGATCGTTGCCCCAGAACGGCTCGCCGTCGACCACGACGTAGGGCGCGCCGAACATGCCGGCGTCGATCGCCTCCTGGTTCACCCGCCGCAGCTTGTCCTTCCAGGCCGCATCGCCCCAGGCGCGCTCGGCCGAGTCGGCATCGAGGCCGCTTTCGGCAGCCAGCGCCTTCAGCGCGGCGGTGTCGTTGAGCGGCACGCCGCGCGCGAAGTAGGCGCGCAGCGCCGCGTGCGCCCAGTCGACCGCACGCTGCGGGTCTTGCGCGTCGAGCCACCAGAACACGCGCGCCGCCTGGTGCGTCGGGATGGGGAAGGGCGTGGGCTGCACGTACGGCACGCCCTCGAAGCGCGCCGAGCGCGCGAAGTCGTGCAGGGAGTAGTCGCGCTTGATGGGATGTTCCACGGGGCTGCGCAGCTCCGCGGCCTGGAACGTGACGCCGAGCAGCATCGCGTGCCAGCGCGTGGTGCGTCCGTGGCGCGCAGCCAGCGCCTCGACCCACTCGGACGCGATGTACGAGTAGGGCGAGGAGAAGTCGAACCAGAAGTGAACGCTGCGATCCTGCATCGCTCAAGCTTACGGCGGCGCGGTCACTTGCGCCAGAACGCCGGCGTCAGCAGCACCAGGAAAGACAGCATCTCCAGGCGGCCGAGCAGCATCGCGAGCACGAGCACCCACTTCTGGTAGTCGGTGATGCCGGCGAAGGTTCCGGCCGGGCCGATGGCGTTGAAGCCCGGGCCCATGTTGTTCAGGCTCGCCACCACGGCGCTGACAGCCGTATCGAACTCCATGTCGGAGATCAGCAGCACCAAGGTGAGCACCACGGTGGTGGCGCCGTACACGAGCATGAACCCGAGCACCGCGAAGATGGTGCCGGTGCTCACCGCGTCGCCGCCCATCAGCACCGGGTTCACCGCGCGGGGATGCACGATGCGCGACATCTCGCGCCGCGCCTGCTTCAGCAGGATGATGACGCGTGCCATCTTGATGCCCGCGCCGGTGGACCCGGCGCTCGTGGCCACGCCCGAGAGCAGCAGCATCAACACCGGCACGAAGACCGGCCACTGCATGTAGTCGGTGCTCGAATAGCCGGTCGTCGACGCGACCGAGACCACGTTGAAGAAAGCCAGGCGCAGCGCCTCCCACGGCTCGGTCACCGTGCCCTTCCAGAAAAGCAGCGCCGCCACGAACAGGCTGGAGCCGATCATCACGCCCATGGTGCAGCGGAATTCCGCATCGGCGAGGAGCCGCCGCGGGTTGCGCTTGTGCACGGCGGAGAAGTACAGCGCGTAGTTGCAGCTCGAGAACAGCATGAATGCCACGGCCACCCACTCCAGCAGCGGCGACTTGAAATGGCCGAAGCTGGCGTCGTGCGACGACAGGCCGCCCAGGCTCACGGTGGTGAACATGTGCATCCAGGCGTCCAGCGCCGGCATCCCGCACGCCCAGTACGCCAGCACGCACAGCAGCGAGGCGGCCACGTACACGCTCCACAGCCCCTTGGCGGTCTCGGTGATGCGCGGCGTGAGCTTGGTGTCCTTCATCGGCCCGCTCGTCTCGGCCCGGAACAGCTGGCTGCCGCCCACGCCCAGCATCGGCAGGATCGCGACCGCCAGCACGAGGATGCCCATGCCGCCCATCCACTGCAGGAAGCAGCGCCAGGCGTTGAGCGACGGCGGCAGCGCGTCCAGGCCGACGATCACCGTGGCGCCGGTCGTCGTGAGCCCGGAGACCGCCTCGAAGTAGGCGTCGGTGAACCCCATCGGCGTGCCGGCGGCGCGGAAGTGCAGCAGCAGCGGCAACGTGGCGAACAGCGGCAGCACCGTCCAGGCGAACGACACCAGCAGCACGCCGTCGCGGCGCTGCAGCTCGCGCCGGTGCCGGCGCCCGGCAAGCCACATCGCCAGGCCGCAGAAGAACGTCGCGCCCATCGCCGGCGGGAAGACCGGCAGACCGGCGTCGTCCGTCCACCAGGCCACGCCGAGCGGCACCAGCATGGTGGCGGCGAACACCATCACGAGCATGCCCAGCACGGTGGAGATGGGCAGCACGGCGTACATGGGTCAGGTGCGCCGCGTCAAAAGTAGGTCGCGGCGACCTGGAAGAGCTTCTCCACTTCGCGCACCATGCGCTTGCGCGGGAGGAACACCACGAGGTGGTCATCGGTCTCGACCACCGTGTCGTGATGCGGAATGATCACCTGCGCGGCATCGCCCTCGCCGCGCACGATGGCGCCGATCTGCGCGCCGCCTGGCAGCGGCAGCTCCTCGATGCGCCGCCCCACCACCTTCGACGCCGTGCGGTCGCCGCGCGCCGTCACCTCCAGCGCCTCGGCCGCCCCGCGGCGCAGGCTGTACACCGCCTCCACGTCGCCGCGCCGCACGAATGCGAGCAGCTCGCCGATCACGGTCTGGGCCGGCGACACCGCGATGTCGATCGTCGTGCCCTGGACCAGGTCGGCGTAGGCCTTGCGGTTGATCAGCGCCAGCACGCGCTTGGCACCCATGCGCTTGGCCAGCAGGCAGGCCATGATGTTGTCCTCGTCGTCGCTCGTGAGCGCGAGGAACAGGTCTACGTCCTGCACGTTCTCCTCTTCCAGCAGTTCCTCGTCGGTGGAATCGCCGTGCAGCACGAGCGTGTCGGTGGGCAGCTGCGTGGCCAGGTACTGGCAGCGCGCGGCGTTCGCCTCGACGATCTTCACGCGATGGCTGCCCTTCAGGTAGCGTGCCAGGCGCAGGCCCACCTTGCCGCCGCCGGCGATCATCACGCGCTTGACCGGCTGGTCGCGCCGGCGCAGCGTGTCGAGCACGCGGCGGATGTCCTTCGTCGCGGCCAGCACGAACACCTCGTCGCCCGGCTCGATGCGCGTCGTGCCGTCGCACAGCACCTGGTAGTCGTGGCCGCGCTCGTCGGTGCGGTAGATGGCCACGAAGCGCATGTCCACGCCGGGCACCAGCTGGGGCAGCTCGGAGATGATGTGCCGCACCATCGGGCCGCCGCTGATCGCGCGCACCGCGATCAGGCTCACGCGACCTTCGGCGAACTCCAGCACCTGCAGCGCCTCGGGGTACTCGATCAGCTTGCGGATGTAGCGGGTGAGCGATTCCTCCGGGCAGATCACGGCGTCCACCGCGAAGCCCGGGCGCGCCATCAGCGGGCTCTCCTCCGGGAACTCCGGCGAGCGCAAGCGCGCGATGGTCATCGGGATGCTGAAGATCTCGTGCGCGATCTTGCACACCACGAGGTTGGTCTCGTCGAGCGCCGCGCAGGCGATCAGCATGTCCGCGTCTTCGGCGCCGGCCTCGCGCAGCACGGTTGGCTGGATGCCGTTGCCCGCCACGCCGCGCAGGTCCATCCGGTCCTGCAGGATGGCAAGCCGCTGGGGATCGGTGTCGATCATCGTGATGTCGTTGGCCTCCGAGACCAGGCTCTCGGCCACGCTTTCGCCGACCCGGCCGGCACCCAGGATGATGATGTTCATCGCTCAGGCCCGGCGCCGGGCCGCCCCAAGCGGGACTGCGCGCGCCCTCGGGGGGCAGCGAGCGAAGCGAGCGTGGGGGCTCAGGCCCGGCGCCGGGCCGCCCCAAGCGGGACTGCGCCCCCTCGGGGGGCAGCGAGCGAAGCGAGCGTGGGGGCTCAGGCCCGGCGCCGGGCCGCCCCAAGCGGGACTGCGCCCCCTCGGGGGGCAGCGAGCGAAGCGAGCGTGGGGGCCTCATTGCACCAGCGCCCGGCCGATGAGGATCTTCTGCACGTCGGACGTTCCCTCGTAGATCTGCGTCACGCGCACGTCGCGGTAGATGCGCTCCACCGGGAAGTCGCTCACGTACCCGTAGCCGCCGAACACCTGGATGGCATTCGAGCACACGCGCTCCGCGGCCTCGCTCGCGTTCAGCTTGGCCATCGCGGCCTCCTTCAGGCACGGCAGCCCGGCATCCTTCATCACCGCGGCATGCCACACCATCTGGCGCGCCACCTCTATCTGCGTGGCCATCTCGGCGAGCCGGAACTGCACCGCCTGGTGCTCGAAGATCGGCTTGCCGAACGCCACGCGCTCCCTGCTGTACTTCAGCGCCGCGTCGAACGCCGCGCGCGCCATGCCGACCGACTGCGCGGCGATGCCGATGCGCCCGCCCTCGAGCCCGGACAACGCGATCTTGAGCCCCTCGCCTTCTTCACCGATGAGGTGGTCCGCCGGGATGCGACAGTCGTCGAGCAGGATCTGCGCCGTGTCGCTCGCATGCTGGCCAAGCTTTTCCTCCAGCCGCGTCACCTCGTAGCCGTCGGCCGAGGTCGGCACGAGGAAGGCGCTGATGCCCTTCTTGCCGGCCACCTTGTCGGTCACCGCCATCACGATCGCCACGTCGGCGTTCTTGCCGCTGGTGATGAACTGCTTCACGCCGTTGAGCACGTAGTGGGCGCCGTCGCGCACGGCGGTGGTCTTCAGCCCGCCGGCCTCCGAGCCCACGTGCGGCTCGGTGAGGGCAAAGGCGCCGAGCATGTCGCCGCTCGCCAGCGGCCGCAGCCACTGCGCCTGCTGGGCATCGTTCGCCCACGCCATCAGGATCGAGCACACGGGGCAGTTGTTGACGCTCACGACCGTCGACGTGGCGCCGTCGCCGGCGGCGATCTCCTCCAGGATGACCGCGAGCGCCAGGTAGTCCAGCCCGGCGCCGCCGAGTGAGTCCGGCACCGCCACGCCGTAGCAGCCGAGGGCGGCAAGCCCCTGCAGCTCCTCCTTCGGGAAGTGAGCGCTCCGGTCCCACAGCGCCGCGTGCGGCGCGATGCGGTCTTGCACGTAGGCGCGCACGGCATCCTGGACCGCGCGGTGATCTTCAGGCAGCAGCATGGAAGAAGGGCATCTGTGCGTCGCGGCGGGCGGCCATGATGCCACGCGGCCGGGACCTGTCCTCCCTCTCCCGCTTGCGGGAGAGGGTTGGGGTGAGGGCGCGGCCTCGCACAGGCCTGCGTCGTTGCGATGCGAAGGCACCGCCCTCACCCCGGCCCTCTCCCGCACGCGGGGAGGGAAGTCGCAGACCGTCTGCCGCCCAGACTCCTGGCGCGGTCACCGCGCTGACAGCGCCAGCCGGGCGGCGAGCCCGGCGAAGAGACCGGCCGCCACGCCATTCAGACCGCGCTGCGCGGCGCTGGACGGACGCCAGCGCCGCAGCGGCGCCACGAGCAGCACGAAGGCGAAGAGGAACAACGCGCCCTGCACGATGGACCAGGCGCCGAGCAGGAGGAAGGCGGCGGTCTTGTGCGGCGCGTCGGCGCCGATGAACTGGGGCAGCAGCGCGAGGAAGAACAACGCCACCTTCGGGTTCAGCACGTTCGTCAGCATGCCTTGGCGAAAGAGGGCTGTGGCCAATGGCGCCGCAGCCGCAGCCGGCGAGGCCGGCGCTTCGCCGCGCCACGCAGCGCGCGCCATGCCGAGCGCCAGCCAGGCGAGATAAGCGGCGCCCGCCCACTTCACCACCGTGAACGCAGCCGACGACGCCGCCATCAGCGCCGCGAGCCCGAAGGCCGCCGCCAGCGTGTGCAGCAGGCAGCCCGCACACGCGCCCAGCGCGGACGCCAACCCCCCGCGCACGCCGAACTGCAGCGTGCGCGCCAGCGTCAGCATCATGTCGACGCCGGGCGTCGCGTTGAGCACCAGCACCGTGGCCGCGAAGAGCCACGGATCATGGATGCCCAGGGCGTCGAGCACCGGCGTGTGTCGGCTTCTTCAGACCAGCTCGAGCGCCATCGCCGTCGCTTCGCCGCCGCCGATGCACAGCGCCGCGATGCCGCGCTTCTTGCCCTGCTTGCGCAAGGCGCCGAGCAGCGTCACGACGATGCGCGCGCCCGAGGCGCCGATCGGGTGGCCCAGCGCCACCGCGCCGCCGTGCACGTTCACGATCTCGTGGGGCAGCCGGAACTCCTCCATCGCGGCCATCGTCACCGCGGCGAAGGCCTCGTTCACTTCCCACAGGTCGACCTTCTTCGCGTCCCAGCCGGTCTTCTGAAGCACCTTCTGGATCGCGCCGACCGGAGCCGTCGTGAACCAGGCCGGGGCCTGCGCGTGCACTGCATGGCCGACGATCCGGGCGATCGGCTTCAGGCCCAGCTTCGAAGCCGTGCTCTCGCGCATCAGCACGAGCGCCGCGGCGCCGTCGGAAATGCTCGACGAGGTCGCGGCGGTGATCGAGCCGTCTTTCTTGAACGCCGGCTTCAGGCCCGGGATCTTGTCGAGCTTGGCCTTGAACGGCTGCTCGTCGAACTTCACCACCGTCTCGCCCTTGGGGCCGGCGATTCGTCACAGGGGCCATCTCCCAGTCGAAGCTGCCGTCCTCGTTGGCCTTCTTGCTGCGCTCGGTGGAGCTGATGGCGAACTGGTCCATCGCGGCGCGATCGAAGCGGTACTTGGAGACGCACTCCTCGGCGAACACGCCCATCGCCTTGCCGCGCTCGTACGCGTCCTCCAGGCCGTCGATCGCCATGTGGTCGTAGAACGCCGAGGCGCCGTACTTCACGCCCTTGCGCACGAACGCGAGGTGCGGCGCGTTGGTCATGCTTTCCATGCCGCCGGCCACCATCACGTCGGCGCTCTCGGCCTTGAGCATGTCGTGGGCGAACATCATCGCGCGCATGCCCGAGCCGCACATCTTGCTCAGCGTGACGGCGCCCACGGCATCGGGCAGGCCAGCCTTGCGCACCGACTGGCGCGCCGGCGCCTGGCCCTGGCCGGCCATCAGGCAGTTGCCGAGCAGCACTTCGTCGATCGCATCGCCGGACACCCCGGCGCGCTCCACCGCGGCCTTGACCGCGACGGCGCCCAGCTCCCAGGCGGACTGCGACGACAGGTCGCCCAGCAAGCCGCCGATCGGCGTGCGGGCGGCGGAAACGATGACGATGGGGTCGGCCATGGTGAGCTCCTTCAGGACAGTGGGATCGGGGAAACCGAGAGGGGAAGCAAGCGGCGCCGGCGTCGGCGCGCGCCTCGGCGAGGGCCGTGTCGGCCTCGTCGGTGCGGGAAACGGGGGGCTTGAGCCGGCGCTGCACGGAGAAGCGCTTGGCGGCTTCGTACGGGAACACGTCGTGCACGTGGCCGGCCAGGATGCGCTCCTTGTGGCCGTTCCAGAACGCGGCGTCGAGCAGGTCGGCGTGTTGGCGCATGAACACTCTCGCGGACCTCGCGGTTGCCGAGCAGGAAAGGCTCGAAGGTCTCGGGGAACACGTCGCGCGGGCCCACGCGGTACCAGACCTCGCCGGACATCGCCTCTTCCTCGTTGCGCGGCTCCGGCACGCGGCGGAAGTGGCAGTCGGTGAGGTACTCCACCTCGTCGTAGTCGTAGAACACCACCTTGCCGTGGCGCGTGACGCCGAAGTTCTTCCACAGCATGTCGCCCGGGAAGATGTTCGCCGCCACCATGTCCTTGATCGCGTTGCCGTACTCGACCACCGCGTGCTCGATCTGCTCGGGCGACGCCTCCTGCAGATAGATGTTCAGCGGGATCATGCGGCGTTCGATGTAGAGGTGGCGGATCACGATCATGTCGCCGTCCTCCTCCATCAGGCTCGGGCAGTCGCGGTGGAGCTCGGCCAGCAGCGCATCGTCGAATCTTGCCCGCGGGAAGGCCACGTTGCTGTACTCCAGCGTATCGGCCATGCGGCCGACGCGGTCGTGCCGCTTCACGAGCTGGTACTTGCGCTTGATCTGCTCGCGCGTGGTCTCCTTCTGGGCCGGGAAGTGGTCCTTGATCACCTTGAACACGAACGGGAACGACGGCAGGTCGAACACGATCATCACCATGCCCTTGATGCCGGGCGCGATGCGGAAGCTGTCGCCGCTGTGGCGCAGGTGGTAGAGGAAGTCGCGGTAGAACGCGTTCTTGCCCTGCTTGGCCAGGCCGAGCGCGTTGTAGATCTCCCAGCGCGGCTTGTGCGGCATCAGCGAGCGAAGGAACTGCACGTACGCGGCCGGGATCTCCATGTCCACCATGAAGTACGCACGCGCGAAGCTGAACAGCATCTGCATGTCGTCCTCGCCGAACAGCACGGTGTCGATCACCAGCGCGCCGCGCGCGTTGTGCAGGATCGGCAGCGCGAAAGGCAGGTCGTTGAACCCGTTCACCACCCGCCCCACGACGTAGGCGCCCTTGTTGCGGAAGAACAGCGAGCTCAGCACCTGGATCTGGAAATTCGTGCGCCAGCGCCGGTCGCTCACATGCACGGCGCAAGGCGCCCAGCACGTGGTCCACGTCGCGGTGCAGGTCCTCGAACTCGCGCTGCAGCTGGAAGTTGTCCACGATGCGCACCAGCGTGTCGTGCAGCGTCTCGCGCGTGGGGTAGTAGGCGCGGTAGGTCGGCTGCGAGGCGGGCTCGTCGTTCTCGATGTACTCCGTGCTCACCGCCGGCCGCACGAAGATGAAGTCGTTGCGGAAGTAGCTGCGGTGCAGCAGCTTGGTCGTCACCGAGTTGAAGAACGTCTCGGCCAGCTCCGGCTGGTGGTGGTTGGTGAGCAGGCCGATGTAGTGCAGCTTCATCTGCTGCCACGTGTCCATCGAGCGCGTTGCGGATGTCGAACTCGCTCTGCAGCCGCTCGGCCGCCTCGTCCACCCGGCGGTCGTAGAACTCGATGCGCTGCGCCTGCGCATGCTGCTGGCCGTGCCAGTCGGCCGCCTCGAAGCGCTGCTTGGCTCGCGCGCTGGCCTCGCGGAACAGCCGGTAGTGCCGGTCGAAGCCCTCCAGCAGCGCGCGCGCGATGTCGAAGGCGCGGCGATCGGTGAGCTCGGTCGGGAACATGTCGGGGGCGGGCTTGTCCGGCTACCTCTCGGCAGGCGGCTCGTAGCGTTGCTTCACGCCGGCCAGGGCCAGTTCGTAGGCTGCGGGAACGTCTTCCGGCCGGCCGGCGCTGATGCGCAGGTCTTCGAGCAGCCCGTTGTGCAGGCCGTACACCCAGCCGTGCACCGACACGCTCTGGCCGCGGCCCCACGCATCGCGCACGACGGTGGTCTGGCACACGTTCACCGCCTGCTCGAGCACGTTGAGCTCGCACAGCGCGTCCACGCGCCGGTCCTCGGGCACGGCGTCGAGCCACGCGAGGTGCTTGTTGCGCACGTCCTGCACGTGGCGCAGCCAGTTGTCGGCCAGCCCCACGCGCAAGTCCTGCAGCGCGGCGCGCACCCCGCCGCAGCCCGAATGGCCGACGACGATGATGTGCCGCACCCGCAGCGCATCGACCGCGAACTGCATGACGGACAGGCAGTTCAGGTCCGAGTGCACGACCACGTTGGCGACGTTGCGGTGCACGAACAGCTCGCCCGGCAGCAGCCCCACCAGCTCGTTGGCCGGAACCCGGCTGTCGGCGCAGCCGATCCACAGGTACTGCGGCGCCTGCTGCCCGAGCAGGCGCGAGAAGAAGCCCGGCTCGCGCTCCTCCGTGTCCTCGGCCCAGCGCCGGTTGTTGTCGAAGAGTTCCTTCAGGTCCGCGGTCATCCGGCCAGTGTAGGGGCGCTCAAGGCCGAAGCCCCGGCCTTCACATCGTCTCCGCGAACAGCTCGCGCCCGATCAGCATGCGCCGGATCTCGCTCGTGCCGGCGCCGATCTCGTAGAGCTTGGCGTCGCGCCACAGCCGCCCGAGCGGGTAGTCGTTGATGTAGCCGTTGCCGCCGAACACCTGGATGCCCTCGCCGGCCATCCACGTCGCCTTCTCGGCGCACCAGAGGATCACGCTGGCGCAGTCCTTGCGCACCTGGCGCACGTGGCCCCCGTTCGGCACTTTCGCGAGGAGGTCGAGGTTCTTGCCCACCGTGTAGCAGAAGCTGCGCGCAGCCTGCAGCACGGTGTACATGTCGGCCACCTTGCCCTGGATGAGCTGGAACTCGCCGATGCTCTGGCCGAACTGCTTGCGGTCGTGGATGTACGGCACCACGCTGTCCATCACCGCCTGCATGATGCCGATCGGCCCGGCGGCCAGCACCGCGCGCTCGTAGTCGAGCCCGCTCATCAGCACGCGCGCGCCGCCGTTGAGCTCGCCCAGCACGTTCTCGGCCGGCACCTCCACGTTCTCGAACACCAGCTCGCCGGTGTGGCTGCCGCGCATGCCGAGCTTGTCCAGCTTCTGCGCCACCGAGTAGCCCTTCATGCCCTTCTCGACGATGAAGGCCGTCACGCCGCGCGCGCCGAGCTCCGGCTCGGTCTTGGCATACACCACGAGCGTGTCGGCGTCGGGGCCGTTGGTGATCCACATCTTGGTGCCGTTGAGCCGATAGACGCCGCCCTTCTCCTCGGCCTTGAGCTTCATCGAGATCACGTCCGATCCGGCGCCCGGCTCGCTCATCGCCAGCGCCCCCACGTGCTCGCCGCTGATCAGCTTCGGCAGGTAGCGGCGCTTCTGCGCCTCGGTGCCGTTGCGCCGGATCTGGTTCACGCACAGGTTGCTGTGGGCGCCGTAGCTCAGGCCCACCGACGCCGAGGCGCGGCTGATCTCCTCCATCGCGATCATGTGGGCCAGGTAGCCCATCGCCGGCGCCGCCGTACTCCTCCTCCACCGTCACGCCGAGCACGCCGAGCTCGCCCATCTTGCGCCACAGGTCCATCGGGAACTGGTCGCTCTGGTCGATCTGCGCCGCACGCGGTGCGATCTCGGCCTGGGCGAAGCCGTGCACCGCGTCGCGCAGTGCGTCGATGTCGTCGCCGAGCTGGAAGTCGAGGCCGGGGAGGTTCATGGGTCTGTCTCCTGGTCGTTGGCCAAAAGGCCGCCGGTTCCGCTTTACGTTTACGTAAACGTAAATTCTAGCCTCGCGAGGCGCCTCATGCCGGCGCGCCCGCCTTGCGCCGGCCGCGCGCCTGCTCCGCCAGCAGGCGGCGGCAGCGCTCCTCGTGCTGCTCGATCTCCTCCAGCGTCACCTGGATGTCGTCGCGCTGCTGCTCGAGCTGGCGCCGATGCTCCTGCAGCACGGCCATGAAGGCCTGCAGCTGCTGCGCGGTGTCCGACGGCGAGTCGTACATGTCGACCAGGCGCTTCACCTCCTGCAGGCTCAGGCCGAGCCGCTTGCCGCGCAGCGTGAGCTTCAGCCGGGTGCGGTCGCGCTGCGTGTAGACGCGATTGCGACCTGCGCGCGACGGCTCCAGCAGCCCCACGTCCTCGTAGAACCGGATCGCCCTCGGCGTGATGTCGAACTCCTGGGCGAGCTCCGTGATCGTGAAGGTCTTGCCCTCCCGGGAGCGAACGGCGATGGTCATGGCTACACTGGTTGACGTTTACGTAAATGTAAGTCATGGCCAACCCCAAGGAATCGCGAACTCACCTACATCCTGGGCGACACGCTGCCCGAGCCGGGCGCCTCGCTCGAGGTCGCGCCCGGCGTGCGCTGGCTGCGCATGGGGCTGCCGTTCGCGCTCGACCACATCAACCTCTGGCTGCTGCGCGACCGGCTCGACGGCCGCGAAGGCTGGACCATCGTCGACTGCGGCATCACCAACGACGCCACGCGCGACGCCTGGGAGCAGCGTGTTCGCGACGCAGCTCGACGGCCTGCCGGTGCTGCGCGTCATCGTCACGCACATGCATCCCGACCACATCGGTCTTGCGCACTGGCTCACGCAGCGATGGGATTGCCTGATGTGGGTCAGCGCGACCGACTACAACGCCGCCCGCGTCGCGAGCACGAGCACCACCGGCTTCGGCGGCGAGCGTGCGGCAGCGCTTCTTCCAGCAGCACGGCCTGACCGATCCGGCATCGGTCGAGAAGGTGCGGGCCGCGGTCGAACTACTACGCCAGCATGGTGCCGCAGGTGCCGCCGCGTTTCCACCGCCTGCTCGACGGCATGCGCGTGGGCATCGGCGCGCACGAGTGGCACTGCATCGTCGGCTACGGCCACGCGCCGGAGCACATCGCGCTGCACTGCCCTGCGCTCGGTGTGCTGATCTCCGGCGACATGGTGTTGCCGCGCATCTCCACCAACGTGAGCGTGATCGACCTCGAGCCCGAGGCCAACCCGCTGCCGCTGTACCTGGCCTCGATCGCGAAGCTGAAGGCGCTGCCGGCCGACACCCTGGTGCTGCCGTCCCACGGCAAGCCTTTCCGCGGCCTGCACGCGCGCATCGACCAGCTCAGCGAGCACCACGACGAACGCCTGGCCGACGTGATGGCCGCCTGCGCCGCGAAGCCGCACGCCGCCTCCGATCTGCTCGACCTCCTCTTCAGGCGCCCGCTCGACCTGCACCAGACCACGTTCGCGATGGGCGAGGCCGTGGCCCACCTGCACCTGCTGTGGGACCAAGGCCGCCTCACGCGCCAGGCCGGCCCCGACGGCGTGCTCCGCTTCACTCTTGCGCCCTCTCCCGCGAGCGGGAGAGGGCCGGGGTGAGGGCGCGGCCTCGCGCAGAACACCATCGCCGCCCTACGCAGGGAACCCATAGGTCTCTGCGCAGCCGTCCTACTCGAACACCGGCAGATGCTCGTCCTTGAGCCTTCCGCGCACCTGCTCGTACTCCGGCACGACCGACCGCACGACCTCCCAGAACCGCTCGCTGTGGTTCATCTCGCGCAGGTGCGCCAGCTCGTGGGCCACGACGTAGTCGATCGTCGGCATCGCGAAGTGGACCAGCCGCCAGTGCAGCCGGATCGAGCCGTCCGCGCTCGCGCTGCCCCAGCGCGTGGTGGCCGAGCTCAGCGACAGCCGCTTCATGCGCACGCCCAGCCGCGGCGCGAACTCGCGGCAGCGCTCCTCGAACACGCGACGCGCCTGGCGCTGCAGCCAGCTCTGCACCACGTCGCGGATCTGCGCCGGGTCGGCATCGTGCGGCAGCCCCACGTGCAGCGTGAGGCGCGCCACGCCAGGCAGCGCGTCGGCCGTGTGCAGCACGGCACCGGTAGCCCGCGGGTCGAGCACCACGATCACCGGCTCGCCCAGAAACGGAAAGCTCGCGCCTTCGCGCCACGCGATGCGCGACGCCTCGAGCCGCCGGGTGCGCTCGTGCTGCTCGTGCAGCTTGCGCAGGATCCAGCCCGCCTTCGACTGCAGCGCCTCGTCGATGTCGGCAAGCCCGACCCAGCGCGGCGCGCTCACGGACAGCCCTTCCGCGCCCACCACGAACCCGATCGTCCTGCGCCGCCCGCGACGCAGCTCATAGGCCACGACATGCCCGTCCAGCCGCACCTCGCGGCGCGCGCGCGGATGGAGGAAGGGCGGCGGTGCGGCACTCGGCCGCCGGCGCCGCGGCGAGGTGGCCCCAGGTCGACCGCGCTCGCGGCCGCTGACGACTCGTCGAACAGCGACAGCTGCGCCGCCGTCATGCCGCGTACGCCTGCGGATCGAGCCGCCGCATCTCGGCCTCCACCCAGCCCTCCACCTCGCGCATCAGCGAGTCCGGGTCGCGCCCGGCGGACGGGATCGGCCGGCCGATCGACACGTCGATGACGCCCGGCCGCAGCACGAAGCTCTTGCGCGGCCAGCAGCGGGCCGACGTCACCGCGATCGGCACCAGCGAGGCACCTGTCGCCACCGCGAGCCTGGAGGCGCCGGCCTTGTAGGTGCCCTGCGAGCCGCGCGGCGTGCGCGTGCCTTCCGGAAACATGATCACCCAGATGCCGCGCGACATCAGCTCCCGGCCCTGCTCGGCCACCCGCGCCCATGCTTCGTGGCGGTTGCTGCGGTCGATGTGAACCATGTCCAGCCGCCCCATGGCCCAGCCGAAGAACGGGATCCACAGCAGCTCGCGCTTGAACACGTAGGCCAGCGGGTGCGACATCATGGTGGGGAATGCGAACGTCTCCCAGGTCGACTGGTGCTTGGGCACCAGGATCACCGGCTCGGTGCCACCGGCCTTCGGCAGATGCTCCATGCCCTGCACGCGCCACTTCACGCCGCAGAGCCAGCGGGCGCCGCCGATCGACAGGCGCAGGAACGACACGCACATCCAGTAGAGCCGGTCACCGCGCGTGAAGAGCGAGGCCACCAGCACGGCGATCGCGATCGGGACCACGATCGTCACCATCCAAGCAAAGAACAGCGCCGAGCGGATGCGCGCGAGGATCAAGCCAGCGCCCCCGGGATCGAGTCCTCGCCCTCCAGCCCGCGCTGCACGCGCTCGCGGTGCAGCAGCCAGTCCGCGAAAGCCATCAGGTCGCGGTGCACCTCCGTGCCGGGAGCGCCCTCCACCAGGCGCGCCACCTGCGCGTCGTCGAACCCGGCGGCGCGGCCGGTGCGCACCAGGTGCGGCTGGCAGCCCGCAGCGAGGGCGGCCTGCAGGTCACGGGCCGTGTCGCCCACCATCGGCACCAGGCGCGGGTCGGCGCCGTAGCGCTGCACGATCTGCTTCATCAGCCCCGGCAGCGGCTTGCGGCAGTCGCAATCCTCCTCCGGCGTGTGCGGGCAGAAGAACACCGCGTCGATGCGCCCGCCCACCCGGTGCAGCAGCTGCAGCATGTGCGCGTGCACGGCGTTCAGCGAGGCCATGTCGATCATCCCGCGCCCGATGCCCGACTGGTTCGTCGCCACCACCACGTGCCAGCCGGAATGGTGCAGCTTGGCCACCGCCTCCAGCGCACCCGGCAGCGGCATCCACTCCTCCGGCGCCTTGACATGGTCCGGCCGGTACTCGTTTAGGGTGCCGTCGCGCCCGAGGATGACGACTTTGATGCCGGGGTTCATGGCGCGATTATTGGCCGGCAACGCGCCATGGCCTCAGCCCGCGAGCCGCGACAGGTCGGCCACGCGGTTCATCGCCCGGTGCAGAGAGGCCAGGAGCGCAAGCCGGTTGCTGCGCAGCGCCGGATCGTCGGTGTTCACCATCACGTCGTCGAAGAAAGTGTCCACCGGTTGCTTCAGGGCGGCCAGCGTCTGCAGCGACGCCGTGTAGTCCGCGCGCTCGAAGGCCGCGTCGGCCTGCGGCACGAGTGTCGCGAGCGCTTCATGAAGCGCGGCTTCCGCCGGGGCCTGCAGCAGCGCGGGATCGACCGTCAACGCCTCCAGCGGCTCGTCCGCCTTCTTGAGGATGTTGCCGACGCGCTTGTTGGCCGCCGCCAGCGGCGCCGCCTCGGGCAACGCGGCGAACGCGCGCACCGCCGCCAGCCGCTGGGGCACCTCGGCCCACCGCTCGGGGCGCGCCTCGACCACCGCATCGACCTCCTGCGCCGCGTAGCCCTGGTCGCGCAGGTAGCCCACCAGCCGCTCGCGCAGGAAGTACGCCACCTCGGCCTGGGCTTGCCCGTGCCCGGACGGGAAGGCGCGGAAGGCCAGCGCCACGAGCTCGTGCACCGACAGCGGCAGTGCCCGCTCCACCAGCATGCGAACGATGCCCAGCGCATGGCGGCGCAGCGCGAACGGATCCTTGTCGCCCGTGGGCAGCTGGCCGATCCCGAAGAGTCCGGCCAGTGTCTCGAGCTTGTCGGCCATCGCCACCACGATCCCGGTGGCGTTGCGCGGCAGCGCGTCGCCGGCGAAGCGAGGCCGGTAGTGATCCTCGATCGCCTCGGCGATGTCGTCGGGCAGGCCGTCGTGGCGCGCGTAGTAGCCGCCCATCACGCCTTGCAGCTCGGGGAACTCGCCGACCATGTCCGTCAGGAGGTCGGCCTTCGACAGCCGCGCGGCGACGTCGGCATCGGCCACCTTCACCGATCCGGGCAGCAGCTCCGCCACGCCGCGCGCGATGGCTCGCACGCGCTCGACGCGCTCGCCCTGCGTCCCGAGCTTGCCGTGGTAGACCACCTTCGAGAGCCCGGCCACGCGCGCCTCGAGCGACTTCCTGCGGTCCTGGTCGAAGAAGAACTTGGCGTCCGCCAGCCGCGGCCGCACGACTCTCTCGTTGCCCTGGACGATCGCGCTCGCGTCGTCCGGGCGGATGTTGCTGACGACGAGAAAGCGGTGGGTGAGCTTGCCCTGCGCGTCCAGCAGCGGAAAGTACTTCTGGTTCGCCTTCATCGTGAGGATGAGGCACTCCGCGGGCACCGCCAGGAACTCCGGCTCGAAACCGCAGGCCAGCACGTTGGGCCGCTCCACCAGCGCCGTCACCTCGTCGAGCAGCGCGTCATCGTCGATCGGCACCAGCCCCTCGCGGGCGGCGGCATTGCGCAGCTGGCGCTCCATCTCCTGGCGCCGGGCATCGAAGCCGGGCACCACCGCGCCATCGCGCTCGAGCCGGGCCGCGTATTCGTCGGCGTCGGCCAGCTCGATGGGATCGACCGCCGCCTCGAAGCGGTGGCCATGCGTCTGCCGCCCGGCCTGCAGCCCGAGCGCGTAGCAGCGCACCACGTCACGCCCGTGGAGCGCGACGAGCCCGTGCGCCGGGCGCACGAAGTGCACCGTCGACCAGCCATCGCCGAGCTGGTAGTCCATCACCTTCGGGATGGGCAGCTTCGAGATCGCCTCGTCGAGCGCCCGCTGCAGCCCTTCGTCGAGCGGCGCGCCAGGCTCCACCGTCTCGAGGAACAGGGCCTGCGTCTTGCCGTCCGGCGCACGCTCCAGGCGAGCCACCGCATCGCGGCCCAGCGCCCAGTCCGAGCAGCTTCTTCAGCAAGGCGGGCGTCGGCTCGCCCTGGGCGTCCAGCCCCACGGCCACCGGCATCAGCTTGTGCCGCACGGCGCGGTCGGCTGCCTTGGCCAGCACGTGCGTGAGGTGCACCGCGAGCCGGCGCGGCGACGCGTAAGGCGTCGCCACCGCATCCGCGCCGGCCAGCCCCTGCGCCGTCAGGCTGGCGGCGATCGTGCCGGCGAACGCCTCGCCCAGCTTCTTCAGCGCCTTGGGCGGCAGTTCCTCGACGAAGAGCTCGACCAGCAGGTTCTGCGCCATCACTGCGGCCTCCGCTCGAGCTGCGCCACGACTTCGTCGGCCCAGGCGCGCGGCGCCATGGGAAAGCCCAGCCGGGCGCGGCTGGCCAGGTAGCTCTGCGCCACGGCGCGCGCCAGGTTGCGGATGCGGCCGATGTAGGTGGCGCGCTCGGTCACGCTGATGGCGCCGCGTGCGTCCAGCAGGTTGAACGTGTGGGCGGCCTTCAGCACCTGCTCGTAGGCCGGCAGCGCCAGCGCCTCGTCCATCAGGTGCTTCGCCTGCCGCTCGTGCGCGCCGAAGGCGCCGAGCAGGAACTCGACGTCGCTGTGCTCGAAGTTGTAGGTGCTCTGCTCCACTTCGTTCTGGTGGAACACGTCGCCGTAGCGCAGGCCGGGCGCGTACTCCAGATCGTAGATGCTCGGCACGTCCTGCATGTACATGGCCAGCCGCTCCAGCCCGTACGTGATCTCGCCCGTGATGGGCTTGCACGCGATGCCGCCCACCTGCTGGAAATAGGTGAACTGGGTCACCTCCATGCCGTTGAGCCACACCTCCCAGCCCAGGCCCCAGCAGCCGAGCGTGGGATTCTCCCAGTCGTCCTCGACGAAGCGCACGTCGTTGCGCCGCAAGTCGAAGCCCAGCGCCTCCAGCGAGCCCAGGTAGAGCTCCAGGATGTTCGCGGGCGCCGGCTTCAGGACCACCTGGTACTGGTAGTAGTGCTGCAGCCGGTTCGGGTTGTCGCCGTAGCGGCCGTCCTTCGGGCGGCGGCTCGGCTGCACGTAGGCCGCCTTCCACGGCTCGGGGCCGAGCGCGCGCAGGAAGGTCGCGGTATGGCTCGTGCCCGGCGCCCACTTCCATGTCGTAGGGCTGCAGCAGCGCGCAGCCCTGGCGGTCCCAGTAGTCCTGCAGTCGAAGGATGAGTTGCTGGAAGTTCAGCATGGCAGCGCCGTGGCGGGAAACGCGAGATTCTAGGGTCGCGTGCGCAGGCGCCGAGCCGCGAAGGACGACGCCGCCACGATCGCCAGCGCCAGTGCCGCCAGCGGGGCGAGCCCTGATCGCGAGGACCATCGTGCATAGGGCGTCAGCCCTTCACGACCCTCCACCTTGCCGTCCAGAGCGCCGCGCGTGTATCGGCCGCAGCCAGGCCGTGACGCGGCCCCGGTGGTCGATGATCGCCGTCGCGCCGGTGTTCGTGGCACGCAGCATCGGGCGCTGGAACTCGAGCGATCGCATGCGAGAGATGTTCAGATGCTGGTCGATGGCGATCGTGTCGCCGAACCAGCCGATGTTCGACAGGTTGGCGAACATCGTCGGCGACTGCGCGGCGTCGCCGAAGCGCACCGCCAGTTCCTCCCCGAACAAGTCCTCATAGCAGATGTTCGGCGCGATGCGTTCGCCGTGCGCGACGAACGAAGGCGCGTTCAGCGGCCCGCGATCGAAGTCGCCGAGCGGGATGTTCATCATCCGGGTGAACCACCGGAAGCCCGTCGGAATGAATTCGCCGAACGGCACCAGGTGCACCTTGTCGTAGCGGTAGAAGCCGCCACGGCAGCCGGGCCGCCTGCGCCGACAGCCCGGCCGCCGAGTTGGTGTAGCCCTCCTCGAAGCTGCCCAGCGGCAGGCCCACCAGCGCGGACTGCGCGCTCCCCTCGAAGCGCGCCTTGAGCGCATTCCAGTAATCCGGCCCGAGCTGTTCAGGCAGCAGGGGCACCGCCGTCTCGGGTGCCACCACCAGCTCGCCGCGGGCCGAGGCCAGCCCCGCACGCAGTTCCTCCAGGGTGGCCGGCAGCCGGTCTGCCGCGAACTTTTCGTCTTGCGGCACGTTGGTCTGCAACAAGGTGACGCTCAAGCGACGCGTGGGCCGGCTGTGGTCGCCGGGGCCCGTCATGGCGACCACGCCGAACACCGCGCATGCCGCCAGCAGCGGAAGCGCACGTCGGCTTCTCACGCCAAGCCCCACCCACCCGGCCGTGCACGCGGCGACGAAGCCGATGCCATACACGCCGATCCACGGCGCGAGCGCAGCCAGCGGCGAATCGACGTGTGCGTACCCGCTCGCGAGCCACGGGAAACCCGTGAACAGCACGCCACGCGCCAGCTCCGCCGCAAGCCATAGCGCGGCGAAAAGCAGCGCGTCCGGCAGCGGGCGCGCGCGCCGCAAGACGACGAACAGCGCCATCGCCCCGGCCAGGTACAGCGCCAGGGCAACGCACAGCAACGCCACGGCGGCCGCGGCCAACGGCGCGGGCAATCCGCCGTAGCGGTGCAGGCTGATGAACATCCACCACGCGCCCGCCAGCAGCCAAGCCGTGCCGAACGCAGCACCGAGGACCGCCGCCCGGGCGGGGGACACGGCCGCCGCGAGCCAAGCCAGGGCAGCCACGCAGCCCACCTGCAGCGGCCAGGCCCAGGTCCAGACGAACGGCAGGCTGTGCAGCGCACCGAGCAGGGTGGCCAGCGCCAGCCCGCCCCAGCCGCCCCACCCAGCGCGGGCCGCGCGGCTCAAGCGCCGTCGCCCGCGTCCGACGGCTCCGTGCGCGAGACCCTGAACCAGCGCACCGCGCCGCCGCGCGCGAGCATCACCGAGAAGCGCAGCCCGCCCACGTCCACTGCCTCGCCGCGCCGCGGCACGCGACCCAGCTCGTGCGCGACGATGCCGCCGATGGTGTCGAAGTCGTCCACCGGCAGATCGATGCCGAACGCCTCGTTCACTGCCGCGATGCTCGTGTCGCCCGCCACCCGGTGGGTACCGTCCGCCAGCGTGTAGACGCCGGACTCGGCGTCGCGCTCGTCGAACTCGTCCTCGATCTCGCCCACGATCTCCTCGAGCACGTCCTCGATCGTGATCAGGCCGGCCATGTTGCCGTACTCGTCGATGACGATCGCCAGGTGGTTGCGGTTGCTGCGGAAGTCGCGCAGCAGCTCGTTCAGCCGCTTGCTCTCGGGCACGAACACCGCCGGCCGCAGCAGCGTGCGCAGGTTCAACTCCGGCGCGCGCTGCAGCTTGAGCAGGTCTTTCGCCAGCAGGATCCCGATGATGTTCTCGCGGCGCCCGTCGTACACCGGAAAGCGCGAGTGCGCGGTGTCGATCACCAGCCCGAGCAGTTCGTCGTACGGCGCGTCGATGTCCAGCAGGTCCATCCGGGGCGCCGCCACCATCACGTCGCCGGCCGTCATGTCGGCCATGCGGATCACCCGCTCGAGCATGATGCGCGACTCGGGCTCGATCAGCTCGCGCTGCTCGGCCTCCGCCAGCGTCTCGATCAGCTCCGCACGCGAGTCGGGGCCGGGTGAGATCATTTCCACCAGGCGCTCGAAGAGGGAGCGCCTGTCGCCGGGGGTGTGGCGCGGCGATCGACTAGGCTGAGGGTCGGACACGAGGGGTGTCGGCAATGGCGAAGAGTCAAGAATACCCCATCGGTTGACAGGAGACGGGCCTTGCATGACAGTTCGCCGCCCCCAAATCAGGGCGCATTACTTGCTAGGGCCCCCACCATGTCCAACGGCCTCATTCCCGCCACCATCCTCACCGGCTTCCTCGGCTCGGGCAAGACGACGCTTCTCAAGCGAGTGCTCACAGAAGCGCACGGCCAGAAGATCGCTGTCATCGAGAACGAGTTCGGCGAGGAGAACATCGACAACGACATCCTCGTGTCCGACACCAGCGAGCAGATCGTCCAGCTCTCCAATGGCTGCGTCTGCTGCACGATCCGCGAAGACCTGCGTTCCACGCTGGCCGACCTGGCCGAGAAGAAGCGCAAGGGCGAGCTCGACTTCGACCGGGTCGTGATCGAGACCACCGGCCTGGCCGATCCCGGCCCGGTCGCCCAGACCTTCTTCATGGACGACGAGATCGCAGAGAGCTACCTGCTCGACTCGATCCTCACGCTCGTCGACGCAAAACATGCCGACGGCCAGCTCGACACGCGCCAGGAGGCGCGCCGGCAGGTCGGCTTCGCCGACCAGATCTTCATCAGCAAGACCGACATCGCGGATGCCAGCGCGGTGGAGGCGCTGGCGCACCGGCTCAAGCACATGAACCCGCGTGCGCCCCAGAAGCACGTGCATTTCGGCGAAGTGGCCCTTGAAGGAAGTCTTCGACCTGCGGGGCTTCAACCTGAACGCCAAGCTCGACATCGACCCGGATTTCCTCCAGGCCGACGCCCACGATCACGGTCACGATCACCATGATCACGACCACGAGCACGGCGAGGACTGCGACCACCCGCACCACCATCATCACGACGACGACGTGAAGTCGTTCGTCTTCCGGGCCGACCGCGCCTTCAATCCGGCCCGGCTCGAAGACTTCCTCGCCGCCATCGTGCAGGTCTACGGGCCCAAGATGCTGCGCTACAAGGGCGTGCTCTACATGAAGGGCAGCGACCGGAAGGTGATCTTCCAGGGCGTGCACCAGCTCATGGGCAGCGACCTGGGCCCCAAGTGGGCGCCGGGCGAGAAGAAGGGCAGCAAGATGGTCTTCATCGGCATCGACCTGCCGCGCGACATCCTCCTGCAAGGCCTGGAACAGTGCCTGGCCTGAGGCCCTTCGTGCAAAAACAACGCCGCTACAATCCGCGCCGCCCGAAAGAGGCGGCCGAACCCCGGCATCCAGGGCCAGAGCAGGTATAACTGCCAACGCGAGGAGACCCACGTGAGCAAGACCCTGGCCAAGAGCGCGACCCCGCCGAAGCCGGCGGGCAAGAAGCCCGCCGCAAAGGCCGTGGTGACTGCCAAGACCCCCACCAGGCCGGCGCCCAAGGCGGCCCCGGTGAAGCACGCCCCGGCGAACACCGCCAGCGCGCGCCCCGTGCCGGTGAAGGCCGCGGCGCCCGCGCCGTCCGCCCCGCCGGCCAAGGCCGTGCCGGCCCGCAAGGCGTCCAGCAAGCCCGCGCCGGCGCCCGTGCAGCCGGTCAGCGCCGCCGATGCCGCGGCCAGCCGGTTCGCCGACCGGTTCGCGCCGGCCAAGCCACTCGCAAGACAGTATCCCGACCCCGCCATGGACACCCTCAAGCCCGCTGCGAAGGCGGATCCGAAACTCGCCAGCGCCTGGAAGTCCAAGCCCGGGCGAGACCTCACCGAACCCGAACTGCTCGCGATGCCCGACGGCGAGTACATGAACGAGAAGCAGCTCGAGTTCTTCCGCGCCCGCCTCACCGCGCTCAAGGACGACCTGCTGTCCAACGCCGGCGAGACCACCGAGCACCTGCGCGAAGACACCACCGTCGTGCCCGACCCGGCCGATCGCGCCACCATCGAGGAAGAGCATGCGCTGGAGCTGCGCACGCGCGACCGCGAGCGCAAGCTGCTCAAGAAGATCTCGCAGTCGCTTGCGCGCATCGATGCCGGCGACTACGGCTTCTGCGACGAGACCGGCGAGCCCATCGGGCTCGGCCGGCTGCTCGCCCGCCCGACCGCCACGCTGTCGCTCGAGGCGCAGCAGCGGCGCGAGCTGAAGCAGAAGATGTTCGGCGACTGATCCGCGCCGTCCCCAGGTCATGTCCGATCCCAAAGACGGCAACGAAAGCTTCTTCCGCAAGGTCGTGCGCTTCGTGGCGAACCCGGCGACCGACTGGGCGGACCTGAACTCCCGCCAGGATTCCAGCGACCTCGACCTCGAGAAGTCCGAGCTCAAGGCGATGATCGAGCGCAAGCGGCGCAACGACTTCGTCCGCAAGCGCGAGTTCGACATGCTGCGCAAGGTGCGCCGCGAGGGCCTGTCCAGCGAGCAGCTCGCCGCGCTGGCAGGCTCGTCGCGGCTCGACGACTCCGAGGCCAGGCTCAGCGACAGCGCCGGGGCTCGCGCCGACAACCGCGTCAAGGCCAAGATCGACGAGATCGAGCAGCAGATGGTCGGCGAGGGCAGCGGGCTGGCGCCGGCGCCGCGCCGCACGCAGGCGGGCGCCCTGGCCCCGGCCGCGCCGCTCGCGCGCCTGCCGTCCGCCGCGAGCCCGCGCGGCCCGGTGTCCACGATGGGCCCCGACTCCGACCAGCTCCCGCGCGCTGCCCCCGCTGCCCGACGACGAGCGGCCCGCGGCGGCGCCGAAGATCGCCACGATGGGCCCGGGCCTGCCGCCGCTCACGCCGATGTCGATCGGCGCCATCGACGTCCAGGGCGATTTCGGCCACCCCTTCGCCGTCGAGGTCAGCGAGGTCGTGCATGACCCCGAGCTCGACGAAGCCGTGATCGCCTTTGCCAACGCCGATTTCGCTCAATGCGAGCAGGCGCTGGCCTCGCTCACCAGCGCCGGCGGCGCCCGGGCACAGCATGCCGAGACGTGGCTCGTGCTGTTCGACCTCTACCGCGCCACCGGCCAGCAGCCCAAGTTCGAGGCCCTCGCCACGGAGTACGCGCATCAGTTCGGCTGGTCCGCGCCCTCAGTGGTTCTCGATGCCCAAGCTCGTCGCCGAGGCGGCCGCCGAAGAGCGGCCGAGGCGCGGCGCCCCGGCCATTCCCGGCGAGGTCGGCTGGGTCTGCCCCGACGTGCTCGACATCGACGCCGTCGCCCGCCTGCGGGCCCAGACGCTGCAGATGCCGCTGCCCTGGGTCTTCGACTGGGCAGCCTTGCAGCGCATCGACGCCGAGGCGGCGATGGAGCTGTCCCGGCTGTTCCGCCATTGGGCCGACGAGCCGCTCGAGATGCGATGGCTCGCGGGCGACAACTTCTTCATCGTGCTGCAGGACGCCGCGCCCACCGGCGTGCGCGATGTCGATCCGGCGCTCTGGACGGTGCGGCTGGACGGCGCTGCGTCTGGCCAACCGCCCCGACCAGTTCGACGAGGCCGCCATCGACTACTGCGTCACCTACGAGGTGTCGCCGCCGTCGTGGGAGCGGGCGAAGTGCCATGTGCGCATCAGCGGCTCGGGCCTCAGCACCCACTCGCCGCCGCTGTCGCAGGTGAGCGAGGTGTCCACCGGCTTCCTCGAGTCGTCGCTCACCGAGGATCCGTCGGGCGCCGTCAGGGTGGCGAGCGTCGAGCTGTCGGGCCAGCTCGTGGGCGACATCGGTCCCACGCTGCTGCGGCTGGACGAGCAGCTCACCACGTCGCCACTGGTCAACGTGTCGTGCACCCGCCTGATCCGCGTCGATTTCATCGCCGCCGGCGACCTGCTCAACTGGGTGCTGGCCAAGCGCAGCGAGAACCGCACCATCAACTTCATCGAGGCGCACCGCCTGGTCGCCCTGTTCTTCGGCGCCATGGGCATCAACGAGCATGCCAAGGTGCGCGTGCGCGTCGTCTGACGCGCAGCGCCGCCGCCCCGATTGAACCTTCGGGGGCATGCCCCCATCTGACGGCGATGGACCAACCCACTTTCCACGGCACGACCATCGTCAGCGTGCGGCGCGGCCGGCAGGTCGCGCTCGGCGGCGACGGCCAGGTGACGCTCGGCAACGTCGTCGTCAAGGCGAGCGCCCGCAAGATTCGGCGGCTGCATCATGACAAGGTGCTGGCCGGCTTCGCCGGAGCCACGGCCGACGCCTTCACTCTGTTCGAGCGCTTCGAGGCCAAGCTCGAGAAGCACCAGGGGCACCTCGTGCGCGCCGCGATCGAGCTCACGAAAGACTGGCGCACCGACCGCGTGCTGCGCCGGCTCGAGGCCATGCTCGCGGTGGCCGACAAGGACGCCTCGCTCATCATCACCGGCAACGGCGACGTGCTCGAGCCCGAGCACGGCATCATCGCCATCGGCTCCGGCGGCGCCTACGCGCAGGCCGCCGCGCGCGCGCTGCTCGAGCACACCGAGCTCGATGCCGAGGCCATCGTGCGCACGTCGCTCGGCATCGCGGGCGACCTGTGCATCTACACCAACCAGAACCACTCGGTCGAGGTGCTCACGTCATGAGCAGTATGACGCCCCAGGAGATCGTTTCCGAGCTCGACCGGCACATCGTCGGCCAGGGCGACGCCAAGCGCGCCGTGGCCATCGCGCTGCGCAACCGCTGGCGGCGGCAGCAGGTGGAAGACCGGCTGCGCGCCGAGATCACGCCGAAGAACATCCTGATGATCGGCCCGACCGGCGTCGGCAAGACCGAGATCGCGCGCCGCCTTGCGCGGCTGGCGGATGCTCCGTTCATCAAGGTGGAGGCCACCAAGTTCACCGAGGTCGGCTACGTCGGCAAGGACGTCGACAGCATCGTGCGCGACCTCGTCGACATGGCCGTCAAGCAGGAGCGCGACAAGCAGATGGGCGCCAAGCGCGCGCTCGCCGAGGACGCCGCCGAAGAGCGGGTGCTCGACATCCTCGTGCCGCCGCCTCGGTCCGAGCTCGGCTTCAGCGCGCAGCCGCCGGCTGCCGACAACACCGCCCGGCAGGTGATGCGCAAGCGCCTGCGCGAGGGCCTGCTCGACGACAAGGAGATCGAGGTCGACGTGGCCGAGGCCCGGCCCTCGCTCGAGATCCTCGGGCCGCAGGGCATGGAGGAGATGGCCGAGCAGCTCAAGGGCCTCTTCTCCCAGATGGGACAGAGCAAGCGCCGGGCGCGCAAGGTCAAGATCGGCGAGGCGATGAAGCTGCTCGTCGACGAGGAGGCCGCCAAGCTCGTCAACGAGGACGAGATCAAGACTGCCGCGCTGGCGAATGCCGAGGGCAACGGCATCGTCTTCATCGACGAGATCGACAAGGTCACGTCGCGCAGCGAAGGCGGCGCCGGCGGCGCCGACGTCAGCCGCCAGGGCGTGCAGCGCGACCTGCTGCCGCTCGTCGAAGGCACGACGGTGAACACCAAGTACGGCATGGTCAAGACCGACCACATCCTCTTCATCGCCTCGGGGGCGTTCCACCTCGCCAAGCCGAGCGACCTCATCCCCGAGCTGCAGGGCCGTTTCCCGATCCGCGTGGAGCTCTCGTCGCTGTCGGTCGACGACTTCGAGGCCATCCTCACGAGCACGCACGCGAGCCTGGTGAAGCAATACCAGGCGCTGCTCGCGACCGAAGGGGTCACGCTGGAGCTCACGCGAGACGGCATCCGCCGCGTGGCACAGATCGCCCACGACGTGAACGAGCGCACCGAGAACATCGGCGCTCGGCGGCTGTCCACCGTGATGGAGCGCCTGCTCGACGAGGTCAGCTTCGACGCGCCCAACATGTCCGGCCGGACGGTGCGCCTGGACGCGCCGGACGTCGATGCCAAGCTCGGGGAGCTCGCGCGCGACGAAGACCTGTCGCGCTACATCCTCTGAGCCGCGGCGCCGCCGCTACAGCGCCAGCCGGCGCGCCTGCAGCACCAGCAAGCCGTCGAAGATCAGCGAGTCGACGGTCTCGAACGCGAGGTCGGTGATCGGCGCGAGCTTCACCGCCGCGCCGCCCGTCATCAGCAGCATCGGCTCCAGGCCGGTGCGCTGCAACAGCTTCTGGTGCTGTCGCTCGATCGCCCCCGCAATGGCCGCAGCGCCCCCGCTCATCAGCGCGTCGCTGGTGTTGGCGGGAAAATCGACGATCTCGCCGGTCGGCACCTTCAGGCCCGCCGTGCCTTGTTCCAGAGCGCGCAGCATGAGACCGAAGCCCGGCAGGATCAGCCCGCCCAGGAATCGGCCGCCCACGTCGATCGAGTCGACGGTCACGGCGGTGCCCACCATCACGACCAGCGCCGGGCGCGCCTGCCCGCGCGAGAGCACGCGCGCACGCGCGCCGATCAGCGCCACCCACCGGTCGGCACCGAGCCGCCCGGGATGCTCGTACCCGTTGACGACACCGCCATCGTGCGCGGACGGCACGACCCATCGCGGATCGACGTCCCAGAGCTCGAGCTGCTCTTCGACCCGGCGCCGCACCGCGTCGCCCGCCACGTTGCAACCGAGCATGCTGCCGGGCTCCGCGAGATGCTTCCACTCGGTCTCGGCCAGATGGTCGATCTGCTCGAGGAAGACGGCGCCGTGCCCGAGCACGGCGGCCCCGGGCTGCGGCGAGGCGTAGCGGGCCCACTTCAGGCGCGTGTTGCCGATGTCGATCGCGAGGAAGGTCATGGCTGCGTCCGCGCCCCCGGAAGCGACAGCAGGTGCCTCACATGGCGCATCGTCTGCGCCGCGATGATCAGCTTGCGGGGCTTGCGGATGCGCTGCTCCACTTCGTCCAGCAGCGCCTCGAGCTCGTCGCGCGACGTCGCGCGGCGCAGCTTGAGCAGCGTCAGGGTACCCGTCACCGGCGCCTCGCTGCGCACCGCGCGCATCAGCAGCGCCCGCGCCTCCTCCAGCGGGCCGTCCGTGCCGGCCTCGAGGCCGCCCAGGGCCACGCTGTCCTGCCACACCGATTCCGGCGCCAGGCTCTGCATGGAAGGCATCAGCGACGAGTCTTCCGGCCCTGGCGCGCGCGGGCGCCACGAGGCCCAGCGAGACGAGTTCGTCGAAACAGCGGTCCGGGACACCGGCCTGCTGTGCGAGGCGGCGAATCTCGGCGGACGAGCGCCGGCCGTCCACGAGCAACAGCAAGGTGCGGTGACGCTGGCCGAGCCCACGGGATCGGTGCGTGAGTTCGTCCTGGCCTGCGGCGGTCTTGACGGGGGGCATGCCGGCTGCTCTCCTCGAAGTCCCGGTGACGCAGCGGATTGTCTTGGAATCCGGCGCCCTCGGGGACCGGCTACACTCTGATTGACGTTAACGTAAACGTCAACCGAAACGGATCACCGACAACGCGGAGACGCCCATGACCGACCTGTCCGCCGAGTTCAAGGCCCTGGCCGAGTACCGTCCCACGCACAAGGTGCGCTTCGTCACCGCAGCGAGCCTGTTCGACGGGCACGACGCCGCGATCAACATCATGCGGCGCATCCTGCAGGGCATGGGCGCGGAGGTCGTGCACCTCGGGCACAACCGCTCCGTCGACGAGGTCGTCACCGCGGCGCTGCAGGAAGACGCCCACGGCATCGCGATCAGCAGCTACCAGGGCGGCCACGTCGAGTACTTCAAGTACATGGTCGACCTGCTGCGCCAGCGCGGCGGCGAGCACATCCAGGTCTTCGGCGGCGGCGGCGGCGTGATCGTGCCCGGCGAAATCCGGGACCTGCAGGAGTACGGGGTCACGCGCATCTACAGCCCCGAGGACGGCCAGCGCATGGGGCTGCCCGGCATGATCGGCGAGATGCTGATGCGCACCGACAGCGACCTGTCGGTGCACGCGCCCAAGGATCTCGACGCCATCCAAGGGCATGGCGAACCCGCGTGGCGCGCGCTCGCGCAGCTGATCACCGCGCTCGAGAACGGTCGCGCCGACGCGGCCGCTGCTGAAGGATCTGCACCAGCGCGCGAAGGCCCTTTCGGTGCCGGTGCTCGGCATCACCGGCACCGGCGGCGCGGGCAAGTCCAGCCTCACCGACGAGCTCATCCGTCGTCTCCGGCTCGACCAGGACGACGCGCTGCGCATCGCCGTCATCAGCATCGACCCGTCGCGCCGCAAGAGCGGCGGCGCGCTGCTCGGCGACCGCATCCGCATGAACGCGATCGGGCCCTGGAGTCAGAGGGCCCCCACGCTTGCGGCTGACGCCGCGGCGCTGCCCCCCGAGGGGGCGCCCCCCGGCTTTGGGCGGCCCGGCGCCGGGGCGGCCAGCGCGTCTACATGCGCTCGCTCGCCACGCGCGACACCGGCTCGCGAGGTCAGCGCCGCGCTCCCCGACGTGCTCGCCGCCGTCAAGGTCGCAGGCTTCGATCTCGTGATCGTCGAAACCTCCGGGCATCGGCCAGGGCGACGCGGCCATCGTGCCGCTCGTCGACGTGCCGATGTACGTCATGACGCCCGAGTACGGCGCCGCGAGCCAGCTCGAGAAGATCGACATGCTCGACTTCGCGGAGTTCGTGGCCATCAACAAGTTCGACCGCAAGGGCGCGGCCGACGCGTTGCGCGACGTGGCCAAGCAGGTCCAGCGCAACCGCAACGCCTTCGGCACCAAGGCCGACGAGATGCCGGTGTTCGGCACCATGGCCAGCCGCTTCAACGACGACGGCGTCACGGCGCTCTACCAGGCGCTGCGCACGCGGCTCGCGTCGCTCGGCCTGAAGCTGACCGAGGGCCGCTTGCCGCCGGTGGCGACGCGCCACAGCACGCACCAGGTGCCCATCGTGCCGGGCGCCCGCGCGCGCTACCTGGCCGAGATCGCCGAAGGCGTGCGCGGCTACAAGGCGCGTGCCCGCGACGCAGGCCCGCTTGGCGCGCGAAGCGCAGCAGCTGCGGGCGGCGGCGCGCATGCTCGGCGGAATCCGGTGCCGATGCGCCGCCCGCGCTCGCCGACCTGGCGCAGCACCGCGAGGCCGGGCTGGAATCCGCACGCTGCACGAGCTGCTCGCCCAATGGCCGCAGATGCAGCGCGCCTATGCGGGCGACGAGTACGTGGTGAAGATCCGCGACAAGGAGATCCGCACGAGCCTCGTGCACACCACGCTCAGTCGGCAGCAAGATCCGCAAGGTCGCGCTGCCCCAGTACGAAGACCACGGCGAGCTGCTCAAGTGGCTGCTGCTCGAGAACGTGCCGGGCTCGTTCCCCTACACCGCCGGCACCTTCGCCTTCAAGCGCGAGAACGAGGACCCGACGCGCATGTTCGCCGGCGAGGGCGACGCGTTCCGCACCAACCGGCGCTTCAAGCTGCTCTCCGAGGGCATGCCGGCCAAGCGGCTGTCCACGGCCTTCGACTCCGTCACGCTGTACGGCAACGACCCCGACCTGCGGCCCGACATCTACGGCAAGGTGGGCAACTCCGGCGTCAGCATCGCCACGCTCGACGACATGAAGGTGCTGTACGCCGGCTTCGACCTGTGCAGCCCCAGCACGTCGGTGAGCATGACGATCAACGGACCGGCGCCGACGATCCTCGCGATGTTCATGAACACCGCCATCGACCAGCAGCTCGACCGGTTCAAGGCCGACAACGGCCGCGAGCCGACCGACGACGAAGCCGCAGAAGATCCGCGCCTGGGTGCTGGCCAACGTGCGCGGCACCGTGCAGGCCGACATCCTCAAGGAAGACCAGGGCCAGAACACCTGCATCTTCTCCACCGAGTTCAGCCTCAAGGTGATGGGCGACATCGCCGAGTACTTCGTGCACCACCAGGTGCGCAACTTCTACTCGGTGAGCATCTCCGGCTACCACATCGCCGAGGCGGGCGCCAACCCGATCAGCCAGCTCGCGTTCACGCTGTCGAACGGCTTCACGTTCGTCGAGGCGTACCTGGCGCGCGGCATGCACATCGACGACTTCGCGCCGAACCTGAGCTTCTTCTTCAGCAACGGCATGGACCCGGAATACAGCGTGCTCGGCCGCGTGGCGCGACGCATCTGGGCGGTGGCGATGAAGGAGCGCTACGGCGCGAACGAGCGCAGCCAGAAGCTGAAGTACCACGTGCAGACGTCGGGGCGCAGCCTGCACGCGCAGGAGATCGCGTTCAACGACATCCGCACCACGCTGCAGGCGCTGATCGCCATCTACGACAACTGCAACTCGCTGCACACCAACGCGTACGACGAGGCGATCACCACCCCCACCGAGGAGAGCGTGCGCCGCGCGATGGCGATCCAGCTCATCATCAACCGCGAGTGGGGCCTGGCGAAGAACGAGAACCCGAACCAGGGCGCGTTCATCATCGACGAGCTCACCGAGCTGGTCGAGGAAGCGGTGCTGGAGGAGTTCGAGCGCATCGCCGAGCGCGGCGGCGTGCTGGGAGCGATGGAGACCGGCTACCAGCGCGGCAAGATCCAGGAAGAGAGCCTGCACTACGAGATGCTCAAGCACACGGGCGAGTACCCCATCGTCGGCGTCAACACGTTCCGCAACCCGCACGGCGACCCGGTGCCCGACCACATCGAGCTCGCGCGCTCCACCGATGAAGAGAAGCAGTCGCAGCTGCAGCGCCTGGCCGACTTCCAGGCCCGCCACGCCGACGAGGCGCCGGCCATGCTGACGCGCCTGCAGCAGGCGGTCATCGCCAACAGCAACGTGTTCGACGTGCTGATGGACGCGGTGCGGTGCTGCTCGCTCGGCCAGATCACCCACGCGCTGTTCGAGGTCGGCGGCCAGTATCGCCGCAGCATGTAGAAGCACTTGTTCACAGCGGCTCGCAAGGCATCGGCGCACGATCGTGCGATGCGCGAAGCTCACGATCCTTCTTCCCCGGACGGCTCGAACGGCGGCTGGCTCACACGTCTGCGCCGCTGGATGCGCGACGCGCGCCATGCGCGAAACATCCTGGTCGCCCTGGCGGTCGCCATGGCAATGGTCCTGCTAGCCTCGTATCACGAGGTCCTGCAGGACCAGGTCGCTCGCGCGGAGCGAATGGAAAAGGTGGCGGAGGCCGGTGTCGTCAAGCCGGCGCTGCCGTCGATGGACGCGCCGGCGGCGCGTCCATCGGCCGCACGCACTCAGGCGCGATAGATCTCGCCGTTCTCCCACTTCACGCGGTCGCCGACCCGCAGGTCTTCCACGCGCTCGAAGTCGAACTGGCGGGTGGCGCCGTCGTCGAAGCGCACGGTGACGCGGTAGACACCGTCGGCACGCTGCTGGTCGACCTGATTCCCGGCCACCGCGCCACCCACGGCCCCGAGGCCCGTCGCGGCCGCACGCCCGGTTCCGCTGCCCACCTGGCTGCCGATGGCCGCGCCGAGCACCGCGCCGAGCACACGGCCGGTCACCTTCTTGCGCTCGGTCGTCTCGATGCTGGTCACGCGACCGTACTGCGACGTCTGCGTCTCCATGGTGCTGGACGTGCCGGGCATCCGGTCGTCGCGCGTCGGCTCCGATGAGCACGCGGTAAGCGCCGCCAGCGCGGCCACCGACACCAGGGTCGAAATCTTCTGCATCTGCATCGTTGACTCCTTGCTCTGTTCAGGATCGCCGGCGGATGCCGGGACATCACCATCGTGTCGCGGCCCGCGGCCCGAACGCAGGCAGCGCGCGCTGAAAGGTGGGTCGGCCCGCGGCGAGGCTCCTGTAGGCCTCGCCCGACACCATCCAGACAGCGGTCAGAATAGGCACCCATGGGCCCACGCACCCGACTCCAGACCACGCAGACCTTCTCCGACGCCGCCAGTGCGCTCGCCCACGTACGCCTGCTGTACGAGCAGGGCATCGCGTTCCTGCGCGAGCAGCTCAACGCCTTCGTCGCCGGCAACGACCCGGTGCAGCGCGTCCGTGCGTGCTATCCGTACGTGCGGGTCCACACCAACACCGTGGCGCGCGCCGATTCGCGGCTGGCCTACGGCTTCGTCGCCGGTCCCGGTACGTTCGAGACCACGCTGACGCGCCCGGATCTCTTCACCGGCTACTACCTCGAGCAGTTCGAGCTGCTCCTGCGCAACCACGGCGTGCCGCTCGAGGTCGGTCTTTCGAGTCACCCGATCCCCATCCACTTCTCCTTCGCCGAGCACGACCACGTCGAAGGCACGCTCACGCTCCAGCGCCGCCTCCTGCTGCGCGACCTGTTCGACCTGCCCGATCTCGCCGCGATGGACGACGGCATCGCCAACGGCACGTACGAGCCGCCCATCGGCGAGCCACTGCCGCTGTCCCTGTTCACGGCGCAGCGGGTCGACTACTCGCTGCACCGGCTGCGCCACTACACGGGCACCGCGCCCGAGCACTTCCAGAACTTCGTGATGTTCACGAACTACCAGTTCTACATCGACGAATTCGTGCGTCTCGGCCGCGAGCTGATGGGCGAGGCGCCGACGCAGCGCGGCCTGCTCGAAGGGGAGCCGCAGCATGCCGACCCGGCCGGCCCGGACGGCTACGTCGCCTTCGTCGAGCCCGGCAACGTGGTCACGCGGCGTGCCGGCCTGCCGGAGCAGCCGGGCGACGAGCTCGGCGAGGCCCCGCCGCGCATGCCGCAGATGCCCGCCTACCACCTGGTGCGGCCCGACCGCAGCGGCATCACGATGGTGAACATCGGCGTCGGCCCCGCCAACGCCAAGACCATCACCGATCACGTCGCGGTGCTGCGCCCGCACGCGTGGCTCATGCTCGGCCACTGCGCGGGCCTGCGAAACACGCAGCAGTTCGGCGACTACGTGCTGGCCCACGGCTACGTGCGCGAGGACCACGTCCTCGACGAAGACCTGCCCCTGTGGGTGCCGATCCCGCCGCTGGCCGAGGTGCAGCTCGCGCTGGAGGCCGCCGTGGCCGACGTCACGCAGCTCCAGGGCTATGAGCTCAAGCGCATCATGCGCACCGGCACGGTCGCGTCCACCGACAACCGCAACTGGGAGCTCCTGCCCCACCGCGGCCCGGAGCGCCGATTCAGCCAGAGCCGCGCGATTGCGCTCGACATGGAAAGCGCCACGATCGCCGCCAACGGCTTCCGCTTCCGCGTGCCCTACGGCACGCTGCTGTGCGTCAGCGACAAGCCGCTGCACGGCGAGATCAAGCTGCCCGGCATGGCGAACCAGTTCTACCGCGAGCGCGTCGACCAGCACCTGCGCATCGGCATGAGGGCGCTGGACATCCTGCGCCGCCAGCGCCTGGACCAGCTCCACAGCCGCAAGCTCAGGAGCTTTGCGGAGGTCGCGTTTCAGTAGGGTCGAGCGTCACGGCGATGGCCGCCACGCGGGCATGCGCCTGCACCGCCTGGGTCTCGCGCCAAAGCCATTCGGCCACGGCACGATGGCGGAACCCTTCGTTCTCCAGCGTCCACCGCAACTTCTGGTGCTGGTCCGGCCGCACCGCGTCATAGGTGCCGACGAGGCGCTGCAGGCGTGCGGAGAACGTCGGCCCGAACGGCAGCATGCGCGACCAGCGCAGCAGGCGGTCGATCTTCTTCAGGTGCGTCAGGCGTTGCGGCGTCTTCATGCTGGAAAGGATGCCATGCGAATCCTGCGGCGGAAGGATGCAAGCCGCAAGCCTGCGTCATGCTTCACGCAGGCCACCCCCTTCGAATCGGGGGGCCGGCGTCAATGCAGCAGGAAGGTGCCGAGCAGGCTCCAGCACACCATCACGACTGCGCCGACGGCCACGCCGGCGCACGCCGCAGCCAACGGCGACAGCGGCTCGCGGCGACGGCGGCCGCCCTTGCGCTGCCGCGGATCGGGGCCGAGCCACTCGCGCTCGAATTGCGACCACTCCGCGAGGCATGACTCGGCAGCCCATTCCGAGCTGCCGAAAGGCAGCCGCCGGGCGGGGGCGTCGTCGTTGAGGCGGATGGTGCGCATGCCTGCGATCTTGTCGCGACGCGTGCCGCAGCCATGCGACCGAAGTCACGGCCTCCCGTTCGAGTTACCGATGCTTACCGGTACCGTGGCGCCGGCGCCGCGCCAGCGCCCCGCCGCTCACGCGCGCTCGCGCATCAGCGGGATCATCGCCGCCAGCCCGAGGATCGGCCCCACAGCGAGCCACGGCAGCAGCGTCGCGAGCGCCCGCTGTTGGGCGAGGCCCACGAACAGCTCGATGCTGGCGACGGAGATCGCGAACCCGATCGAGTTGGTGAGCGTCAGCACGCTGCCCACGGCCGCCGGCGGCGCGTTGCGCGCCGTCAGCGTGGAGAACTGCGGCGAATCGCCGACCACCGTGACGCCCCACAGCAGCATCCAGACCGCGAACCAGGGCGCCGGCGCCTCCATCAGCCACGGCGCCGCCAGGCAGCAGGCGCCGCTCACGGCCAGCTGTGCGCCCGCCACCCGGGCGCTGCCGAAGCGCTGCACGGCATGGCCGCCGGCCGCGCATCCCACGAAGCCCGCCGCGATGACGGCGAACGACGCCCACGACAGAGGCGTCCCCGCAAGGCGCGTCGCCAGGATGGCCGGCACGAGCACCCACATCGTGTAGAGCTCCCACATGTGGCCGAAGTAGCCGAGCACCGAACCCCGCATCCGGCGATCCGTCACGAGCATGCCGAGCGCGCGCCACTGCAGCGTGGTCACGCGCGCCGCGGCATGCGCCGGCTCCGGCACCAGCCGCACGAGAAGCACCCCGCCGGCCGCGGCAAGCGCCGCCACGCCCAGCATCACACTCGGCCACGGCAGTGCGGCCCCGGCCGCCCGCAGCGCGTGCGGAATGGCGGACCCGAGCACCAGGGCCCCCACCAGCAGCCCGAGCGCCGCCCCCAGCCCTTTCGGATACCACTGCGCCGCGATCTTCATGCCCACGGGGTAGATGCCTGCGAGGAAGAAGCCGGTTGCCGCGCGCCAGCCCAGCAACGCGCCGAAGTGCGGCACCGACAGCCACGCCATCACCGTGCAGGCCGCCCCCGCCATCGCGCAGGCCAGGAAGACGTGCCGGGCCGAGAACCGGTCGGCCACGGCGAGCAGCGCGAACACCAGCGTCCCGGCGATGAACCCGAGCTGCACCGCGGACGTCAGGGTGCCGACCGCCTGCGCCGGCCAACCGAGCTCGCGCTGGAGGTCGCCCATCACGGCGTTGACGGCGAACCACAGCGAGGTGCCGGCGAACTGCGCCAGCACGATGGCAGGCAGGACACGAGCCGGAGGCGAATCCTTCATGGCGGCCGGCGGCCAATCCGTCATGGCGGCGAGCATAGGGGCTTATCAACTTTCCCGACGCGGCCGGCTTGTGCAGCGGCCGGCCATCCCTTAGGCTGGACCGACAAACCGAGGAGACCCCGCATGCCGAGCCCATCCTCCGGCGGCACCGCCGCCATCCGCACCCTTGCCCTCGTCGGACCTGCGGCGGCCGGCAAGACCAGCCTCGCGGAGGCCCTGCTGCACGCCGCTGGCGCCATCGGCGCCCAGGGCAGCCTGGAGCGCGGCGCCACGGTGAGCGACTACGACCCGCTCGAACGCCGCATGCAGCACTCGCTGAACACGTCGCTGATGCACCTGTCGCGCGGCGACACGCGCATCCACCTCGTCGACACCCCCGGCGCGCCGGACTTCGTCGGCCAGTCGCTGCCGGCGCTGGAAGCGGTGGACACCGCCGCCATCGTGATCAACGCCAGCACCGGTGTCGAGCCGATGGCAGTGCGCATGATGGAGTACGCCGCCGCGCGCCAGCTCGACCGCTTGCTCATCGTCAACAAGATCGACGCCGCCACTGACCTGGCCGGCCTGCTGGCCGCGATCCAGTCCGCGTTCGGACGTGAATGCCTTCCGCTGAACCTGCCCGCGGACGGCGGCGCTCGCGTCGTCGACTGCTTCTTCAACCGCGAGGGCAGCGCCGACTTCTCCTCGGTCGACGCGGCCCACCGGGCGCTCGTGGAGCAGGTCGTGGAGGTCGATGCCGCGTTCGTCGACCGCTACCTCAACGACGGCGACGTCGATCCCGCCGAGCTTCATGCGCCGCTCGAGCAGGCGCTGCGCGAGGGGCACCTGATCCCCGTGTGCTTCGTCTCGGCGCGCACCGGCGCCGGCGTGCCCGAGCTGCTGGACATCATCGACAAGCTGCTGCCCAACCCCACCGAAGGCAACCCGCCGCAATTCCTCAAGGGCGAGGGCGCCGAGGCGCAGCCGATCGAGGCCGCCCCCGACCCGTCCCGCCATGTGCTGGCCCATGTCTTCAAGGTCACGGTCGACCCGTACGTCGGCCGCATGGGCGTGTTCCGCATCCACCAGGGCACCGTCACGAAGGACAGCCAGCTCTACATCGGCGACGGCCGCAAGCCGTTCAAGGTCGGCCACCTCTTCATGCTGCAGGGCAAGGAGCACGTCGAGGTGCCGGAGGGTGTGCCGGGCGACATCTGCGCCGTCGCCAAGGTCGACGAGCTGCACTTCGACGCCGTGCTGCACGACGCCGCCGAGGACGACCACATCCACCTGAAGCCGCTCGACTTTCCCGTGCCGGTGCACGGCCTGGCCATCGAGCCCAAGCGCCACGGCGACGAGCAGCGGCATGTGGGAGATCCTGCAGAAGCTGGTCGACGAGGATCCGTGCCTGCGGGTGGAGCATGTGGCGGCCACCAACGAGACCATCGTCTACGGCCTGGGCGACCTGCACCTGCGCGTGCTGCTGGAGCGGCTGCGCGACGTGTACAAGTTCGAGGTCAACACCCGCCCGCCGCGCATCGCCTATCGCGAGACGATCACTGCGCCGGCCGAGGGCCACCACCGGCACAAGAAGCAGACGGGCGGCGCCGGCCAGTTCGGCGAGGTCTTCCTGCGCGTCGAGCCGCTGCCGCGCGGCAGCGGCTTCGAGTTCGTCGACCAGGTCAAGGGCGGCACGATTCCGGGACAGTTCATGCCCGCGGTCGAGAAGGGCGTGCGCCAGGCGCTGGAAGGCGGCGTCGTGGCGGGCTACCCGGTGATGGACGTGCGCGTGATCGTCTACGACGGCAAGCACCACAGCGTGGACAGCAAGGAGATCGCCTTCGCCACCGCCGGCAAGAAGGCCTTCATGGCAGCGGTGCGCGAGGCGCGCCCGGTCGTGCTGGAGCCAGTGGTCACCGTCGAGATCACCGCGCCCGAATCCGCCATGGGCGACATCACCGGCGACCTGGCCGCCAAGCGCGGGCAGGTCAGCGGCACGACCAACACCATCGCCGGCGCAGGTCGTCGTGCGCGGTCTCGTGCCGATGTCCGAGCTGTCCGGCTACCAGTCGCGGCTGAACGCGATGACCAGCGGGCAAGGCCGCTACACGATCGAGCTGTCCCACTACGAGCCGGTGCCGCCGACCGTGCAGCAGCAGCTCACCGCGCAGCACCAGGTCAAGGATGAGGAATGACCGCAGCGGCGTTCAGGCTCGCGTGCGGCGCACGTACACACGCCCAGCAGGCCGACGCCGGCCAGCACCCACGCAATCGGGCTTCCGACCGGCATCGGTGCGTCGGCGAGCGTGAGGCTCTGCGGCATCGCAGGCACGTTGCCCGACCCCAGGCTCGACATCACGTCGTACGGGCGAAGCGCCGCCTGTCCCCACTGACCCTCGATCGGCGCCGGCGCAGCCGACGGCGGGCTGTCCGTAAGCGACACCAGCAACGGGCCGGCCCGGCTGTCTACCTGAAGGGCGTTGGTCTCGATCACGCATTGCGCGAAGGTGTCCGTGGGGACTTCGATCGCAATGCCGTGGTTGAGCGCCGCGGCGACTGCAACCGAAACGAACTGCATCCCCATGAGCACTCCCCCACTTGGTGGTCGTCGTAGCCCCCCGCGAGAATACCAAACGAAGTGCCCCTGCGGCCCATCAGCTTCACGTCATCGCGAGCGGCTGCTTGCTACGCGGCACAGGGAACAACCGGTCCAGCGTGGCGAGCGCCGAGGCATCGAGCGAAATCGTCGGCAGCAGTCAGGTTTTCGCGCAGGTGTGCCGCCCGCACCGCCTTGGGCAGCGCCATCACCCCCTGTTGCGCCAATGCCCAGGCCAGTGCCACCTGCGCAGGCGTCGCCGCGAGCCGCTCGGCCAGCGCGGCCAGGGACGGATGCCGTCCCAGCGCCCCCCGGTCCAGCGGGCAGTACGCCATCAGCGGCATCTGCCGCACGCGCTGCCATGGCAGGAGGTCGTATTCCACCCCGCGCTCGCTGAGCGAGTAATAGACCTGGTTGGCCGCGCAGGCGGCGCCTCCCGGCACTGCCGTCAGCTCCAGCATGTCGTCCTTGTCGAAGTTGCTGACGCCCCAGTGGCGGATCCAGCCGCGCTGCTGCAGCGTCTCCATGGCGCCGACGGTAGCCGCGAGCGGGTGGGCGCCGCGCCAGTGCAGCAGGTAGAGGTCGATGCAATCCAGGTTGAGCCGTCGCAGGCTGCGTTCGCAGGCCTCCAGCGTCCCTTGGGCGCTGGCATTCTGCGGCAGCACCTTCGACACCACGAACATGTCGTCGCGCGACGTCACGCCGGCGCGCAAGGCTTGGTCGAGCGCGGCGCCGAGCACCGTCTTCCGCGCCGCCTTCCCCGTACATCTCCGCGGTGTCCACCACCCGCCAGCCGATGTCGAAAGCGGTTCTAAGCGCCGCCACCTCGGCCTCGTGCGCGGTCGCTGACTCGCCCATGCGCCAGGTGCCCAGCCCCAACGCTGGAATTTCCTCTCCATGGGGCAGCATCACCGTGCGCATGTTCGAGTCTCCTGCGGCGACCTTCCATGGTGGCGCAAATCCGCCGATCCGCAAGTGAACACCCCTTTATCATCGGCAACATGCCATCCGGCCTTCCCGACGTCGCCAAAATCCGTCTCGACAACGCCCTCGCGCTGTTCGAGGAGTTCGTTCATCAGAACGTCAAGCACGCGGATGCCGCGACGCTGCGCGGCCTCGAGCGGCGATTCGCCGAGCGGCTGCAGATCCAGCCGAGCTACTGGAGCCAGATCAAGAGCCGATCGCGCCAGATCGGCGAGCGCCTGGCGCGGCAGTTCGAGCAGCTTTGCCACAAGCCCTACGGATGGATGGACCAGCCGCACGCGCCTGCGTCGGATGTCCCTGCCGCGCCGAGGGCCTGCCACAGGACGACGACGAGCGTTTCATCGTCGGCCTCGTGCTCACCTACTACCGGCGCCACCCTCAACGCGCCCGCTCGCGCCTGCTGGAGCTGCTCGGCGAGGCGCTGACGCCGTCCTCTTCCGGACCGCCACCGCGTCCTGCACCGTCAACCCCCGCGGGACAGGAACAGGCCCACGCACTGTGGCTGCGCAGCCAAGCCGGTGTAGCGCCGCTGAAACGCAAACGCTGACTCCCTAGCCTTAGGGGGTTCGCCAACTTGCACACAGATAACCTTATGTTTATCATTTGCGCAAGTCATTCGTTCGACAGGAGATCCATGTTCCCAGTCCACGCCATTCCTTCGATCTTCGCCGGGCGCCAAGCCGCGCGGGTCGCAGGTTCGGCCTGTCTGCCGATCCATGGTCTGGCCCCCTCCGGGGCGCACGCGCGGTAGCCCTCCGGCTCGCGCCAGCGGCCCGGGTTGCGCCAGCACCCGGGCCGCTTCGCTTTCCAGTCCTCCGAGGAGCCGCATCATGATGAAGACCTCACCCTGGGCCACGCCGGCGCCGGAGCATCCCGCCCGCCGCACCGCGCGCCTGTTCACCGCGGCGCTGCTGCGCGCAGCGAGCGTGGCGCTTGACCGTCTCGCCCGCCGCGTGGCGGTTGCGCCGCATCGGCCCGCGCCAACCCTGTCGAGCATCGCCGCGCTCGAGTTCCACGCCGAAGCAGGCGCTCCGGAAGGCGCGCTCTACGTCGATGGCGAACTGGTCGCGCGCCTGCCCGGCGTCACGCGGCTCTGAACGCAGGCCACGGCGCACGTCGCGCGCCGTGGCCCCTGTCCCTCAAGTCCGATTGCCAGGGTCGATAACTCGGGGACGATGGCCGATACCGCCGCACCCGACGCCACTGGGCTGACCCAGGCCCTGCCGACCCTGTCGGCATGGACCAAGGTGTTCCTGGCCGAAGAGATCCCGGTCCTTTCCGAGACCGCCGCACTGCTCGAATCCCTTCGCGCCAAGGAAGACGAGGTGGATGCCCACCTGCTCGCCGAAGCGATCTACGGCGATCCGCTCATGACTCTCAAGGTGCTGGCGCACGCCGGCACCCATCGCTCGAGCCGCCTGCTGACCGAAGTCGAGACCGTGACGGCGGCCCTGCTGCTGATGGGCATCTCGCCCTTCTTCCGAAGCCTTCGGCCCTCAAACCACGATCGAGTCACGCCTGGCCCCGCATCCCTGCGCGCTCAAGGGTTTGCAGGCCGTGATGCTGCGCGCAGCCCGCGCTGCGCGGTTCGCGCTCGCATTCGCGGTCCACCGGATGGACGACGACGCGGCCGTGATCCAGCAAGCTGCCCTGTTGCACGACCTGGCGGAAATGCTGCTGTGGTGCCATGCCCCCCGCCTGGCGCTGCGCATCGCGGAACAACAGCGCTTGCGGCCGGCGCTGCGATCCACCCATGCACAACGCGCGGTGCTCAACATCGCGCTGCCCGATCTGCAACTGGCGCTCATGCGAGCGTGGGGCTTGCCGGAATTGTTCGTGCGTGTCGGCGATTGGCGGCACGCCATGTGCGCGCCGGTGCGCAACGTACTGCTTGCCGTTCGCCTGGCACGGCACACGGCCCACGGCTGGGACAACCCTGCCGTCCCCGACGATCTTCACGACATCGGGGAACTGCTCAACCTGCGTCCTCACGCCACGCTCGAGCTGGTCGCGCGAGGTCGACCGCTAGGCTCCCCACTGGGCGCACCGTGTGCGACCCGTGTCCACAGCGCCTCGAACACGACGTCCTGGAAAGCCAGTTGCACGTGCGCCATGCCTTCCACGTGCCGGTTGTCGGCGCCGAGGAGCGTGCCGGTCGTTGCCGGGCAGGCGATGTTGTCGCAGTGGCTGTAGAAGCACGTGAAGAGCACCCGCCGGGCCTGCGCCTCGCGATGCCCCAGTGTCTCGACCCAGTCGCATCCGTAGCGCATCTCCCGCGCGTTGTGTGCCAGCCCCATGGCCGCCAGCCACGTGCCGCGGTGCGGAGTGCCGATCGTGATCACGCTGTGCACGCGATCGTCGGCATCGACGCCGCACAGCCAGGCTCGCACCGCCAGGCCGCCCATGCTGTGCGCCACGATCACCGGCGCCATTCCCGTAGCCTGCGTCACCTGCAGGACGGCCGTCTCGATGGTGTCCGCGTAGCCGCTCAATCGATCCCAGCACCGGCTCCATGTTCACCGCAACGAAGGGCACGCCCCCGGCGCGAAGTCGAGACAGCCACGGATTCCAGAACCCGCGATTGCACATGAAGCCGTGCACGAACACCACGCCGCGCCGGCCATTCGCGCTCTCCGGCAGATCGTCCGGCTCGCAATGCGAACGCCACGGCTGCTGCCAGCCGAAGACGCGCATCGCCGCGCACACCTCTGCCCACCATGCCCGCACCAGCATCGAGCCCGATGCGCGCGGCGTCGGATCGTGGCGATTGATCCACGGCAGGACCATGAACTCCACGGCCAGCACCCAGCGTGCGCCCCCCCGATCGCCAGCGCGCCGATCACGGCGGTCCACGGACGGCCTGCCATCGCAAACACAGTCAGCCACGCCAACGTGCCCCCGACCCAGAGCAGGCCCAGCAACCGCTGCACGCGCGCCAGCATCGCTTCAGCCCAATTGCACGTCACGTCCCGACAGCAGTTTCGCGAGCCCGGTCGCCAGGCGGTTGACGATGCCGTAGATCGACAGCTGTGGATTGGCGCCGATGCTGGTCGGGAAGATCGAGCCGTCGTGCAGCGAGAGGTTCGGCACCTGCCAGTGCACGCCGTCCGGCCGCACGACACCCTGTCGTTCGTTGCCCGCCATCGGGCACCCACCCATCACATGGGCGCTCACGACGCGCGTCGCCAACGGACGCATTGGCAACCGTGCAATCGCCTCCCGCGCTTCCGTCCATGAGCCGTAGGCCCGCGCCAATTCGTGCACCGGCACCACCGACGTGGCGCCGGCGGCGAATTGCAGCTCCGCCATCGACAGCAGCGCACGCCGCGCGCCCTCCATCACGAACGGCGTGAGCGCATAGTGGAGCTCGGGCGAGCCGTCGCCACGCAGCTTCACGTGGCCGCCGGGCGAGTCCTCGTGGAACCCGTCCCGCAACAGCGCGAGCAGCGCATGCGTTCGCGAGAAGTCTCGCAGCGCGTCGGCCTGCTCGCGGCCGAAGCCCGGCAACGTCGACGCAAAAATCAGCGGATACATCGGCGGAGCCTCGAGCTTGTAGCCCATCGGCCCGTCGACCGGCGCCGCATCGAGGAAGTGGTCCGAATAGATCGTCTGCGGAGCGCCCGACCACCCCTCCACCGCATGGTCGAACCGCGCGGCCGAGATCACCACCGGATGAAGGAACGTGCGCCGCCCGAGAAGTCCGTTCGGGTCCGGCATTTGCGACCGCAACAGCAGCGCGGCGGAGTTGATGGCGCCCCCGGCCACCACCACGTGCCCGGCCACGATTCGGGTCGCGGGCTCCCGCGGCCACGCTGCCGTCGCGATTCACCGGCACGCAGTAGCGAGCTGATGCGGCCGTGCTCGAGCACCAGCCGCTCGACCCGGGTCTCCACCAGCAGCGTCGCCCCCGATCCAGCGCCGCGGGCACGGTCGTCACCAGCATCGATTGCTTCGGCATTGGTCGGGCAGCCGAGGCCGCACGATCCGAGGTTCCAGCAGCCTTTCACGTTGCGCAGGATCGCTGCCGACGAAATTCCCAGCTTCAGCGCCCCGCGCCGGAGAAGGTCGTTGTTCTCGTTCGGCGGCGCCAGCCACGGCCCGATGTTCAGCCGTCGCTCGGCCTGCGGCGAACCAGGGCGAGAGCGCCTCGTCGGTGAACTCGCTCAAGCCGTAGTGCGCCTGCCAGTGCGCGAGCGTCGTCGACGGCGTGCGAAACGAGCTCGTCCAGTTGACGGTCGTCGACCCGCCGACGCAGCGCCCCTGCAGAATCGTTATCGCCTTGTCCGCCGTCTGGCGCGATGCACTTTCCTGGTACAGCGAAGGGTAGGCCTCGCTCTCCAGTTGCCGAAAGTCGCCGGCTCGACTTCAGCGGCCCTTCTTCCACCATCACCACCGACAAGCCGGCCGCCGTCAGCAGCTCGGCGGTGATGCCACCGCCGGCCCCGTCCCACGATCGCCACGTCGCACACGAGCTCCCCTGGCGTGCTGCCATGGACGCCGCCCATGCACCCGCCACCCGCGCGCCAGGCCGGCCTCGATCGGATCCGAGACGCGCACGCCATGCTCATGAGAGCGGCCGCTGTCCCGGGTATCCCAGCAGCGGCCACGTTTGCGGATCGGCGAAGTAGGCCGCGTTGGTCAGGTCGCGAAGCGCGTGGTAAGCCTGCTGCCGCATGTCGAGCGATGACGTGCGCATCGTCTGCAGGGCAGCCTGCACGGCGCTCAAGTCGGCCACCGCCCAATCGTCATGGAGGCCGCACAACGCCATGCGGCCTGGAGCCGCGCTCAGCAGCGCCACAAGCTGCGAAACCTCGGCGCGGGCATGCGGCGCAAGACCTGCCAGGGTTCCGTCCAGCCGCTGCAGATGCGCCTCCACCGCCGACGCGTGCGCATCGGCCGGCGCCACCGGCAGCGCGCCGTCCAGCACGGCCCGGGCCACCGCAGCGAAAACTGCTCGCCCGCTCGCCGTCAGCCGGCCGTCACGCACCCCCGGGCGAAGAAGAGCTAGACCGCCACCGGCAAGCGTCAGCAGCACCGCACCGCCCAGGCCCAGCCGAAGAAGCGTCCGTCTCTGCATGAGGCCAGTGTTGCATCATTTCCACGTTCCACCCTAGAGACGGCCAACTAGGCAAACCGACGGCATGACAGCCGCAGCGCGCTACGCTCGGGGCCGAATGAACCCCACGGGTCTGGTCATCCTGGAGCACCTGCGCACCGTCGATGCCGAGCGCGATCGCGCGCTCGCGTGATCCGGTGCTCGCCGAGCGAGTCACCGCGGTCAAGACCTACCAGCAGGTCCGCTTCGCACACACCTACGCCGACCTGTTGAACGACAGCCGCCATGCCGCGGCGGCACGGTTCTTTCTGAACGAGCTGTACGGGCCGCACGACTTCGCTCAGCGCGACACTCAATTCGCGCGCATCGTCCCGGCGCTGGTCCGACTCTTCCCGGAGGAGATCGTGCAAACCGTCGCGGCGCTTGCGGCGCTGCATGCGCTGTCCGAAGTCCTTGACGGCGCGATGGGGCGCCACACAACGACGCTTCCTCTGTCCAGGGCGGCCTACGTGGCCGCCTGGCAGCACACAGGCCGCAGCGCTGACCGCGACCGGCAGATCGAGCTCACCCTCGATGTCGGCCGAGCGCTGGACCGCTACACGCGCAACCCGGTCCTGCGCCACAGCCTGCGCCTGATGAGGGCGCCGTCACGGGCTGCAGGGCTCGCCGAGCTCCAGTCGTTCCTGGAGCGCGGCTTTGAGACGTTCGGCGCGATGCGCGGAGCACAGCGCTTCCTCGAAACGATCGCCGCACGCGAGCGAGCCCTCGCAATGCGGCTCTTCGAGATCGATCCTGTCGCGCAAGAGACAGTCGCTGCCGACCCCACCGACCCCTTAGTACAACTACCGTAGCCGTTCCGCGGCCCTCGCGTCGAGCATCCGGGCCAAACCTCGAAATGGAGCTCGCGTGGAAAAGCCCTGGTTGAAGCACTACCCGCCGGGTGTGCCGGCCGAAGTGCCGGTAGACACCCACGCCTCGCTGGCCGAGTTGCTCGAGGAATCGTTCGGCAAGTACGCCTCGCGCGATGCAGCGGCCTGCATGGATCGCCGGCTGCGCTTCCGCGACGTGGACGAGATGTCGCACTCGTTGGGAGCGTGGCTGCAGTCGCTGAACCTCGAGCGCGGAACACGCATCGCTCTCATGATGCCGAACCTGCCGCAGTACATGGTGGCCATCGCGGCCGTCTTGCGCGCTGGCTACGCGGTCGTCAACGTCAATCCGCTGTACACGGCCCGCGAGCTCGAACACCAGCTGAAGGACTCCGGCGCCGAGGTGATCATCGTCCTCGAAAACTTCGCCGCCACCCTGGCGGAAGTGATCGATCGCACCCAGGTCCGGCACGTCGTGCTGGCGTCCATGGGCGACCTTCTCGGGTTCTGGAAAGGCCAGCTGGTCAACTTCGTCGTGCGCCACCTGCGCAAGATGGTTCCGGAGTATCGACTTCCCCTCGACGCCGGCCGGCGCGTCACCCGCTTCAACATGGCGCTGGCCGAAGGTACCCGGCTGAGCCTCCGCCGCGTCGACGTAGGGCCCGATGATGTCGCGTTCCTGCAATACACCGGGGGGACGACCGGCATCTCCAAGGGCGCCACGTTGCTTCACCGAAACGTGGTGGCGAACATCCGGCAAACCGAAGCCTGGTTCAAGCCGATGCTCGACACCCTCGGCGACAGGCCGCTCACCATCGTGTGCGCGCTGCCGCTGTACCACATCTTCGCGCTCACCATCTGCTACATGCTGGGTGCACGACTGGGGGCGATGAACCTGCTGATCCCCAACCCGCGGGACATCCCGGGCTTCATCAAGACGCTGCGCGGCTACCAGGTCAACATGTTCCCCGCGGTGAACACGTTGTTCAACGCATTGGCCAACGAACCGGACTTCGCCCACCTCGACTTCTCTGGCTTGGTCGTGTCGAACGGTGGCGGGATGGCCGTGCAACAGGCTACGGCCGAACGTTGGCGCAAGATTACCGGCTGCCCAGTGGTCGAAGGTTATGGCTTGTCCGAAACGTCGCCGGTAGCCACCAGCAACCGTTTGGATCTCACGGAGTTCACCGGCACCATCGGATTGCCCATCCCCTCCACCGACATCGTTATTCGGGACGATGAAGGGCGGGATGTGGGTAGCGGCCAGCCCGGCGAGATCTGCATCCGAGGGCCGCAAGTGATGGCAGGCTACTGGAACCGACCTGACGAAACCGCCAAGGTAATGACCGACGACGGCTTCTTCAAGAGTGGCGACGTCGGCGTGATGGACGAGCGCGGCTACATCAGAATCGTCGATCGCAAGAAAGACATGATCATCGTTTCTGGCTTCAACGTTTACCCGAACGAGATCGAGCAGGTGGTGAGCCTCCATGCGGGCGTTCTCGAGTGCGCAGCCGTAGGTGTCCCGGATACGCGCTCAGGGGAGGCCGTGAAGCTCTTCGTCGTGAAGCGCGACTCCACCCTGTCCGAAGAGGACATCGTCGCCTTCTGCAAGGAGAACTTCACCGCCTACAAGCGACCGAAGTACATCGAGTTCCGCGACGACCTTCCCAAGACCAACGTAGGCAAGATACTTCGGCGCGAATTGCGCAGCATTGCTTGATGCCCTCGTTGTCCGGCTTCACAAGGCTTCCTCGCGTTCTAGAAGTGGCTGCCTTCTGTCAGCACGGCATGACAATTGTTTTCCGCGAGGTTTCTGAATGGTTCAAAGCGCGCGCCGGTGCGCTCGTCCGAATTGCAACACCAAGGTGCGGACAGAACCGAGACGAAGTACCGGGGTCTACATCGCTTCGCGAATGGCTGCCGAAAAAGAAAAAGGGCCCGATTCATCGAATCGGGCCCTTCTACATTAATAGCCTGACAATGTCCTACTTTCACACGGGAATCCGCACTATCATCGGCGCTGAGGCGTTTCACTTTCCTGTTCGGGATGGGAAGGAGTGGGACCACCTCGCTATGGTCATCAGGCTTGACTTGTCGCCGCCCTGCAGTTTGCAGGGCGACCAATCCAAAGAATCGAATCAGCAGATTGCGTCCACCTTGGCATAACCCGTTTGACTCATCGTCAAAGTTATAGGGTCAAGCCTCACGAGCAATTAGTACTGGTTAGCTCAACGCATTACTGCGCTTCCACACCCAGCCTATCAACGTCCTGGTCTCGAACGACTCTTCAGGGGGCTCAAGGCCCCGGCAAGACTCATCTTGAGACGAGTTTCCCGCTTAGATGCTTTCAGCGGTTATCTCTTCCGCACTTAGCTACTCGGCAATGCCACTGGCGTGACAACCGATACACCAGAGGTGCGTCCACTCCGGTCCTCTCGTACTAGGAGCAGGCTCTCTCAATCTTGCAGCGCCCACGGAAGATAGGGACCAAACTGTCTCACGACGTTTTAAACCCAGCTCACGTACCTCTTTAAATGGCGAACAGCCATACCCTTGGGACCGGCTACAGCCCCAGGATGAGATGAGCCGACATCGAGGTGCCAAACACCGCCGTCGATATGAACTCTTGGGCGGTATCAGCCTGTTATCCCCAGAGTACCTTTTATCCGTTGAGCGATGGCCCTTCCATACAGAACCACCGGATCACTTAGTCCTACTTTCGTACCTGCTCGACTTGTCAGTCTCGCAGTCAAGCACGCTTATGCCTATGCACTATCAGCACGATTTCCGACCGTGCCTAGCGTACCTTCGAACTCCTCCGTTACGCTTTGGGAGGAGACCGCCCCAGTCAAACTGCCCACCATACACTGTCCCCAACCCGGATAACGGGCCAAGGTTAGAACCTCAAACGCACCAGGGTGGTATTTCAAGGTTGGCTCCACGGCACCTAGCGGCACCGCTTCAAAGCCTCCCACCTATCCTACACAGATCCGTTCAAAGTCCAATGTAAAGCTACAGTAAAGGTTCATGGGGTCTTTCCGTCTTTCCGCGGGGAGATTGCATCATCACAAACATTTCAACTTCGCTGAGTCTCTGGAGGAGACAGTGTGGCCATCGTTACGCCATTCGTGCAGGTCGGAACTTACCCGACAAGGAATTTCGCTACCTTAGGACCGTTATAGTTACGGCCGCCGTTTACTGGGACTTCGATCAAGAGCTTGCACCCCATCACTTAATCTTCCAGCACCGGGCAGGCGTCACACCCTATACGTCGACTTTCGTCTTTGCAGAGTGCTGTGTTTTTAATAAACAGTCGCAGCCACCGATTCTCTGCGGCCTCATTGGGCTCCCCCTGTACGGGTTCACCTACTAAAGGCACACCTTCTTCCGAAGTTACGGTGTCAATTTGCCGAGTTCCTTCTCCAGAGTTCTCTCAAGCGCCTGAGAATACTCATCACGCGCACCAGTGTCGGTTTGCGGTACGGTCGTCTATAGCTGAAGCTTAGTGGCTTTTCCTGGAAGCAGGGTATCACTCACTTCGGAGGCAAGCCTCCTCGTTATCACCCCTCATCTAAGCCCGGCGGATTTGCCTACCAGGCACGACTACAGGCTTGAACCGGGACATCCAACACCCGGCTGAGCTAACCTTCTTCGTCCCCACATCGCACTATAGATCGGTACAGGAATATTGACCTGTTTCCCATCAGCTACGCATCTCTGCCTCGCCTTAGGGGCCGACTCACCCTACGCCGATGAACGTTGCGTAGGAAACCTTGCGCTTTCGGCGAGGGGGCTTTTCACCCCCTTTAACGCTACTCATGTCAGCATTCGCACTTCCGATACCTCCAGCAGACCTCACGATCCACCTTCACAGGCGTACGGAACGCTCTCCTACCACGTACGCTTGCGCGCACATCCGCAGCTTCGGTTACTGGCTTAGCCCCGTTACATCTTCCGCGCAGGACGACTCGATCAGTGAGCTATTACGCTTTCTTTAAATGATGGCTGCTTCTAAGCCAACATCCTGACTGTTTTAGCCTTCCCACTTCGTTTCCCACTTAGCCAATATTGGGGACCTTAGCTGGCGGTCTGGGTTGTTTCCCTCTTGTGTCCGGACGTTAGCACCCGGTGCACTGTCTCCCAAGCTGTACTCATCGGTATTCGGAGTTTGCAATGGTTTGGTAAGTCGCCATGACCCCCTAGCCATAACAGTGCTCTACCCCCGATGGTAATACTTGAGGCACTACCTAAATAGTTTTCGGAGAGAACCAGCTATCTCCAGGTTTGTTTAGCCTTTCACCCCTATCCACAGCTCATCCGCTAGTTTTGCAACACTAGTCGGTTCGGACCTCCAGTAAGTGTTACCTCACCTTCATCCTGGCCATGAATAGATCACCTGGTTTCGGGTCTACACCCAGCGACTGAACGCCCTATTCGGACTCGGTTTCCCTGCGCCTTCCCTATTCGGTTAAGCTCGCCACTGAATGTAAGTCGCTGACCCATTATACAAAAGGTACGCCGTCACCCTTGCGGGCTCCGACTTTTTGTATGCATGCGGTTTCAGGATCTATTTCACTCCCCTCCCGGGGTTCTTTTCGCCTTTCCCTCACGGTACTAGTTCACTATCGGTCGATTACGAGTATTTAGCCTTGGAGGATGGTCCCCCCATCTTCAGACAGGATTTCACGTGTCCCGCCCTACTTGTCGCACGCCTAGTTCCACAGTCGTCTTTTTTCATACGGGGCTATCACCCGCTATGGCCGGACTTTCCAGACCGTTCTGATAAGTCGACTGCTAAAACGCGCTGGCTGTTCCGATTTCGCTCGCCACTACTTTCGGAATCTCGGTTGATGTCTGTTCCTCGAGCTACTGAGATGTTTCAGTTCGCCCGGTTCGCCTCGCACACCTATGTATTCAGTGTGCGATACCCTTGCGGGTGGGTTTCCCCATTCGGAAATCTCCGGATCAAAGCTTATTTGCCAGCTCCCCGAAGCTTATCGCAGGCTATCACGTCCTTCGTCGCCTGTAATCGCCAAGGCATCCACCACATGCACTTAGTCACTTGACCCTATAACTTTGACGCCTCTGACTGGAGGCCTCGTCAAGGACTGAAATCGATGATTTATCGATTCATTGAGTATTCGCGTTATGCCGTTCTTCATACTTTTGCAAGTTGAAGTCTGGTGACGCAATCATATGTCGTCGACGGCACGGAAAGTTCCGCCGACAACGCTGATTCGACTCTATGGATTGTTAAAGAACGACAGCCGATTCTCTGATCGGACAGGCAAGCGATCCGCGAATCGCTTGCCTGTCCGAGTAGTGCTTTTGGTGGAGGTGAACGGGATCGAACCGATGACCCCCTGCTTGCAAAGCAGGTGCTCTCCCAGCTGAGCTACACCCCCATGAAGGATGGTGGGTCTGGTTGGATTCGAACCAACGACCCCCGCCTTATCAAGACGGTGCTCTAACCGACTGAGCTACAGACCCTTCACACATTCATCGTGAATCGTGAAGGGCCTCGGCAATGGTGCAACCTATGCGAAGGCATATGGGATGACTTGCCGGTTCACGTTCACTCACTGTCGTCAACGACAGCCGATAAGTGTGGGCGCAAGAATTTGAATGCTTCTATCCAGAAAGGAGGTGATCCAGCCGCACCTTCCGATACGGCTACCTTGTTACGACTTCACCCCAGTCACGAACCCTGCCGTGGTAATCGCCCTCCTTGCGGTTAGGCTAACTACTTCTGGCAGAACCCGCTCCCATGGTGTGACGGGCGGTGTGTACAAGACCCGGGAACGTATTCACCGCGGCAAGCTGATCCGCGATTACTAGCGATTCCGACTTCACGCAGTCGAGTTGCAGACTGCGATCCGGACTACGACCGGTTTTCTGGGATTAGCTCCCCCTCGCGGGTTGGCAGCCCTCTGTACCGGCCATTGTATGACGTGTGTAGCCCTACCCATAAGGGCCATGAGGACCTGACGTCATCCCCACCTTCCTCCGGTTTGTCACCGGCAGTCTCATTAGAGTGCCCTTTCGTAGCAACTAATGACAAGGGTTGCGCTCGTTGCGGGACTTAACCCAACATCTCACGACACGAGCTGACGACGGCCATGCAGCACCTGTGTCCTGGCTCCCTTTCGGGCACTCCCACATCTCTGCAGGATTCCAGGCATGTCAAGGGTAGGTAAGGTTTTTCGCGTTGCATCGAATTAAACCACATCATCCACCGCTTGTGCGGGTCCCCGTCAATTCCTTTGAGTTTCAACCTTGCGGCCGTACTCCCCAGGCGGTCAACTTCACGCGTTAGCTACGTTACTGAGAAGGAACCTTCCCAACAACCAGTTGACATCGTTTAGGGCGTGGACTACCAGGGTATCTAATCCTGTTTGCTCCCCACGCTTTCGTGCATGAGCGTCAGTGCAGGCCCAGGGGATTGCCTTCGCCATCGGTGTTCCTCCGCATATCTACGCATTTCACTGCTACACGCGGAATTCCATCCCCCTCTGCCGCACTCAAGCTGTGCAGTCACAAATGCAGTTCCCAGGTTGAGCCCGGGGATTTCACATCTGTCTTGCACAACCGCCTGCGCACGCTTTACGCCCAGTAATTCCGATTAACGCTTGCACCCTACGTATTACCGCGGCTGCTGGCACGTAGTTAGCCGGTGCTTATTCTTCAGGTACCGTCATCCCCTCGGGGTATTAGCCCAAGGGATTTCTTCCCTGACAAAAGCGGTTTACAACCCGAAGGCCTTCTTCCCGCACGCGGCATGGCTGGATCAGGGTTGCCCCCATTGTCCAAAATTCCCCACTGCTGCCTCCCGTAGGAGTCTGGGCCGTGTCTCAGTCCCAGTGTGGCTGGTCGTCCTCTCAGACCAGCTACAGATCGTCGGCTTGGTAGGCTTTTACCCCACCAACAACCTAATCTGACATCGGCCGCTCCAATAGCGCGAGGCCTTGCGGTCCCCCGCTTTCACCCGTAGGTCGTATGCGGTATTAATCCGGCTTTCGCCGGGCTATCCCCCACTACTGGGCACGTTCCGATGTATTACTCACCCGTTCGCCACTCGCCACCAGGGTTGCCCCCGTGCTGCCGTTCGACTTGCATGTGTAAGGCATGCCGCCAGCGTTCAATCTGAGCCAGGATCAAACTCTTCAGTTCGATCTTGAAGTTTGCTCAAAACGGAATTGAAGTGAACTTCACTTCAGTTTTCCGTGAGCGTTTGCGGATCCGAAGATCCTTGGCATTCGCCTTCAAACGCCCACGCTTATCGGCTGTTCGTTTTTAAAGAGCTTGCCTTGCGGCGGCTGATTTCAGCAATCAGCGAAGACAGAGATTATGACCTTTTTGTCTTTCCCTTGTCAACCACTCGGCTTCTTTTGCTGCCCGCTCGTGCGCGAGCAGCGAAGCCCATGACTATAGCAAAAGCCGCCGGCGGCTGTAAAGCCCCTTCCATGTCCTAGTGGACGGCTGCCGGGGTCAGGGTCGCTGCGAACCAAGCCCAGCGATCTCACGGCCTGCTCCGGATCCTCCGCGTCGAGCAACGCGGGAAGCACGCGCGGCAAGGCGTGTGCAGTCGGACCGCAGGATGCGTTGCTTGATGGCTGGAATCTGGGCCGGGTGCATCGAGAAGCTTCGAAGCCCCATGGCCAGCAAGAGTTCCGTGAAGGCCGGGTCGCCCGCCATTTCGCCGCAAACGCTCACACCCTTGCCGAGCGCGTTCGCCTGCGCGATCGTGTCGGCGACGAGGCGCAGAACGGCGGGATGCCAGGGATCGTACAGGTGGGACACGCTGTCGTCAGCCCGGTCGATCGCCAGCGTGTATTGAATCAAGTCATTGGTGCCGATGGACACGAAGGCGAAGTGACGGAGGAACGCCTTGAGCATCAGGGCTGCCGCGGGCACTTCGATCATGGCGCCGATCTCCACGTCAGTGAATGGCCTGCCGGCATCGATCAGTTGCTGCTTGGCACGGGCCACGGCCTCGAATGTGAGCCGAATCTCGCTCATGTGCGCCACCATGGGCACCAGCAGCCTCACCTTGCCAAAGGCACTGGCGCGCAACACGGCGCGCAATTGCTGCCTGAACATCCCAGGTTCCGAGAGACTCCAGCGGATGGCGCGCAGTCCGAGAGACGGATTGAGTGCATGTTCGTGACGCAACTCGTGCGGCGTCATGCGGTCCAGCGGCTTGTCGGCACCGATGTCGACGGTACGGATCGTGAGCGGCAGGCCATCGAGTGCCTGCACGGCGCTCCGGTAGGCCTCGAACTGCTCGTCTTCTCCAGGCAGCTCTCCACTGCGGTTCATGAAGAGGAATTCGGTGCGAAACAGGCCCACGCCCACCGCACCGGCATCGACGGCCGCGGTGGCATCGCCGGGCAGTTCGATGTTGGCCAGAAGTTCGATCGACTCGCCATCGAGCGTGACCGCTGGCGTGTGACGAAGGCGGTGCAGGCGGGCGCGCTCCAACTCGCTCTGGCGCTGCCGGAACCGGTACTCCTCGAGCACGATCGGCGATGGGTTCACCACGATCAACCCCGCGTCGCCGTCGATGACGACCCAATCGTCCTGCCGGACCAGCCGGCTCACCTCGCGCGCCCCGACAACCGCAGGGATGTCCATGCTGCGCGCGACGATGGCGGTGTGCGACGTGCGGCCACCCAGGTCCGTCACGAAGCCCTTGAAGACGCTGCGCTTGAACTGGAGCATGTCAGCAGGGGAAATGTCGCTCGCCACGAGGACCAGCGGATCCTCGCCACCGAAGTCGCGCGCCTGCGCCGACGCCGCGGCAGCCAGGCTCGCGCCGTCTGATCGGGCAAGCGCCCGGAGGAGCCTCTCGGTCACCTGCTCGAGATCGGCCTTCCGCTCACGGAGGTACTGCGTCTTCCATCTCGTCGAACTGGCGAGCGAGCACCTCGAGCTGCGCGGACAAGGCCCACTCGGCGTTGTAGTGCCGGTCACGAATCCAGTGCTTGGTGGCACCGGTGAGAGTCTCGTCATGCAGCAGCATGAGATGGACGTCCAGCAAGGCCGACAGCTCGGCCGGCGCCTCGCTCGGCAGATCGCGCTGCAGCGCCGTCAATTCGCCGGCAACGGCGTCTCGCGCATGGCGCAGGCGTTCGATCTCGCTGTCTGCGTCTGCGGCGTCGATGTAGTAGTGCGCGACGTCGATACGGCTCGACGCGATCAGGACCGCACGCCCGATAGCGACGCCTCTGGACACCGGCAGGCCGAACACCTGGATGCTCATGAGAGCATCGTAGCAGCCACCTTGCGCGAGCCGCCTATTGCCCTTCGCCGAATTTGTCGTTGATGAGTGCTACGAGCGCCTGCATGGCTTGCTGCTCGTCTCGACCGTCGGTCTCGATCTCGACGTCGGAGCCGACCCCGGCGGCCAGCATCATCACGCCCATGATGCTCTTGGCATTGACTCGCCGGCCGTTGCGCGACATGTGGATGTCGCACTCGTACGCGCCGGCCAGCTTGGTGAGCTTGGCCGATGCACGAGCATGAAGGCCGAGCTTATTGCTGATCGTGACGCTGGACCTGATCATCGACACTGGGCTTGGACGCCTGATTCTGCGGCTTCGCAACGGCCACCTGCATGACTCCATGCGTTGCACCGGCAACCGCGCGGGCAACCAGCGCATCCAATGGTTCGCCCCAATAGCACAGGGCGCGCCACAGCATGGGCACGTTGACACCGGTGACGAGCCTGACCTGAATGCCGTCGGCCAGACGCTGGGCCACGTTGCACGGTGTGGCACCGAACACGTCAGTCAGGATGAGCGCGTCCGGCGAGCGCACTTTTTCGAGGAGAACGCGCGCCTTGGCTTCGATGTCTTCCGGACTCATGTCCGCAGGGACGTCCAGGGCTTCCAGGACGGCAGCGAAATCCGGGTAGACATGCCGCGCCACGGCCTCCAGCGAGGAGGCCAGCGGTGCGTGGGCAATGATCAGGAGGCCGGGCATGCGTCAACGACGATTATGGGCGGTTGGCCGCTTCGTCGCTGCGCATCATGAACCAGCCGTAGGCCGCCATGCAAAGCAAGCCGAAGAGTGCAAACGCCATGCGATAGGCCGACACACGGTCCGTTCCCATGCCCATCAGGCCATCGATCACCAGGCCGATGCCCCACTGCACCAGGAAGACGCCGATGAAGATGGCCAGGTTGTAAGCCGACAGCGCGCGGCCGGCCTGCGCCGAGGGAAACGCCTGTCCGACCGCCGGCTGCGCCAGGGACAGCGAGGTGCTGGAGACGCACCAGGCCGCCCACAGTGGCGCCCCGGCTGCCGGCCCCAGCAGGACGGCCGCGGCCACGAGAAGCAGGCTGACCGGCACGCCGGCTGCGATCAGACGCTGCGCCGTCCAGCCGCGGACGGCCAGGCGAGGCAGCGCGATGCCCCACGCGATGAACGTCCCGAGCATGGCGGCGTTGATCAGGAACAGACCCTCGGCAGCGCCTTCGGCAGATCGGCCGGCGACATCCGTGAGCCAGGGGCCGGCCCAGAGCGCCTGGATCGCGATCATGCCGCCGTAGTTGATCATCCCGAGCGGGAGCAGTCGTAGAAACGTGGGATGACGGAAGATGGCCCGGTAGCCGTGCGACTGACGAACGGCGGGCGGGCTCGGCTCGTCCGAGGGCACGACGACGTGGATCAGAACGATGGCCAGCGCGATCGCGGCGGCAAGCATCCAGAACAGCCCGCGCCAGCCGAGCGTGGGCAGCAGCCACTGCACCGGAAGCGTCGACGAGAGCATGCCCAGGGAACCCGTCATGAGCATGTACGAGTTGGCGCGCAGCTGGGCCGATGGTGAAAAGTGCCTCCGGTAACTGGTGAGGGGCGCCATGAGGCAGGCCGACACGCCCACCCCGATCAGGGCGCGAGCGCCGAGGAGCCCCCCGAAGGTCTGTGCCACGGCGAAGCCGGCGCACCCGAGGACTGCGGCCACGAGGAAGCAGATCAGCACCCGCTTCGGACCGAAGCTGTCCAGCGCGGCGCCAAGCGGCAGCTGCAGCGCGGCGAAGCCGAGGAAGTAGGCTCCGGCCAACAGCCCCAGGTCGCCCCTGCCGAGCCCCATCTCGGCGCTGAAAAGGGGAGCGAGCGTGGCCATCACCGCTCGCAACAGCGCCGACAGGAAGTAGGCGACGGCAAAGGCAACGAAGAGGAACGCGGCTGCGCGGGCCGAGATCATGGCAGGCGCAAGGACGCGAAGAACGTCTGCGACGACTGCGTGTTCGGCTTCCCGCCCAGCATCGTGGCCTGGAAGATGCGGGTTCCCTTGGCGAACACGGCGGCTTCCACGGTCACCGCGCTGCCGTCAGGCCGCGTGCCGACGGCTCGCAGGCGAACCGCGCGAGGGTTCGGTGTCATGCCGGACACGGTGAAAGGCTCGTTCGTCCGGTTTGGCGCAGCAGCCGCCCGGACGTTGCTCACGACGGCGGTCGACAATGCGTCGAGCGCCGGCCCCACCTTGGAGGGGTCGGCGACGTCGACGTGAGACACCGCCCATGTGGTGCCTGCCGCAGTGCAGGAGTGCAGCGTCATCTCGACCTCGCGTCCCACCAACTGCAGGCGCCGAGAAGCGTGCGACGGCTTGCAGGGGAACGCAGCCACCGCGCCGGCGCCGGGTAGCCGCACTTCGCGCCAATCGAGGGCGGGCGTGCATGCGGCGAGCTGAAGTGCGGCAAGGATGAAGAGCCGACGGATCATCCCGGTGGATTATCTCGACTGCGCTGTGGCGGGCCACAATGGCCCGATGGCGACAGACACGACGAAGCGGACGGCGCTCGAGGGCGTGCGGGTGTTGGACCTCTCGCGCGTGCTGGCCGGCCCGTGGTGCACGCAGACGCTGGCCGACCTCGGCGCAGACGTCGTCAAGGTGGAGCGCCCGGGAGCCGGAGACGACACGCGAGGCTGGGGGCCTCCATTTCTACGAGACCGTGATGGGCGCGACACCGCGGAGGCGGCGTACTACCTCGGCACGAACCGCAACAAGCGGTCGATCACGGTGGACATCGCCAAGGAGGAAGGCCAGGCGCTGATTCGTCGCATGGCGGCATCGTGCGATGTTTTCGTCGAGAACTTCAAGGTCGGCGACATGGCGCGCTATGGGTTGGACGCACTTCGGCTGCGCGCCGAACAATCCGAGGCTGGTCTATTGCTCGATCACCGGCTTCGGCCAGACCGGACCCTACGCCGCGAGGGCGGGCTACGACTACGCGGTGCAAGGCATCGGCGGGCTGATGAGCGTGACCGGCGAACGCGACGACCTGCCCGGTGGCGGTCCGCAGAAAGTAGGAGTCGCCGTGGCGGACCTGTTCACGGGCATGTATGCCACGGTGGCCATTCTTGCGGCACTGCGCCATCGGGACGCGACGGGAGAGGGCCAGACGATCGACATGGCGCTGCTGGACACCCAGGTGGCGATGCTTGCGAACCTGGGGGCGAACTACCTCGTGACCGGAGTGGCGCCGCGACGAGCCGGCAACGCCCATCAGAACATCGTGCCGTATCAGGTGTTCGAGGTGGCGGATGGGCACGTGATCGTCGCAGTGGGCAACGACAGCCAGTTCGTGAAGTTTTGCGAGATCGCTGGTTGCGCGGAGGTGGCCCGCGATCCGAGCTTTGCTCGCAACGCCGACCGGGTGAGGTACCGCGATGTGCTCGTTCCGCTGCTTGCGGACGTCATGAAGACGCGGGCGAAGCACGACTGGTTGTCCAGCATGGAGGCGGCCAAGGTGCCGTGCGGCCCCATCAACGACCTGAGGGAAGTATTCGCGATCCGCAGGTGCAAGCCCGGGGCATGGCCGTGCCGGTCGCGCATCCGCTCACGGACGACCTGCGCCTCGTCGACAAGCCCGATGAAGCTTTCCGCAACCCCGCGGCCTGCAAGCGCGCGCCGCCCCTGCTCGGGGAACACACGGACGAGGTGCTCGAGTCCTTCGGCGTCCCGGACTCGGAGCGCCGGGCCTTGCGCGAGCGTGGGGTGATCTGACCGGCGCCGCAAAGGCCTGCCCCGAGACTGGGCGGCCGGCGGGCCTTAAACTGGCGATCGTGAAAAACGCTCGCACCGCCTGGATTGCCGCCCTGGTTGCCATGGTCGTCTTGATCGGCGGTTTTGCTTATCGATCGCTGACTTCCCCGCCGCAAGCGCCGGCAGTGGCCTACACGCTGCTCGACGGCAGCGTGCGCAACACCGAACAGTTGCGGGGCAAGGTGGTACTGGTGAATTTCTGGGCCACGAGTTGCACGACGTGCGTGCATGAAATGCCGCAGATCGTCGCGACGCACGAGAAGTTCAAGCAACGGGGTTTCGACACGCTTGGCCGTGGCGATGAGTTACGACCCACCGGCGTATGTGGCCAACTTCGCGGAGACACGCAAGCTGCCTTTCTCGGTGGCGATCGACAACACCGGGCAAATCGCGAAGAGCTTCGACGACGTCCGCCTCACGCCGACCACCTTCCTGATCAACAAGAAGGGCGAGATCGTGAAGCGGTACCTCGGCGAGCCGGACTTCGCCGCACTCCACAAGCTGATCGAGGAACTGTTGGCGCAGGCCTGACGGGTCAGGCCGCTGTCGCTTCCGCGGGCCGGACGCCGGCCGCAAGTGCCTGCTGGTCTGCGTGGTAGCTGGAGCGAACGAGGGGCCCTACCGCGGCGTGGGTGAATCCCATTGCCACGGCCTCGCGCTCGTACATGGCGAATGTGTCGGGCGTGACGTAGCGGCGGACCGGCAGGTGGTGGCCGCTCGGTGCCAGGTATTGCCCGATCGTGAGCATGTCGATGCCGTGGGCTCGCATGTCGCGCATCACGACAAGGATTTCCTCGTCCGTCTCGCCGAGCCCGACCATCAGGCCGCTCTTGGTCGGCACGCCGGGTGCGAAGTTCTTGAAGCGCTTCAGCAGGTCGAGGCTGAAGGCGTAATCGGACCCGGGGCGCGCTTCCCTGTACAGGCGGGGGACCGTTTCGACGTTGTGGTTCATCACGTCGGGCGGTTCGGCCTTGAGGATGTCCAGCGCGCGGTCGAGACGACCGCGAAAGTCGGGCGTGAGGATCTCGATTCGGGTGAGCGGGCTGGCACGCCGGACTTCGCGGATGCATTCGACGAAGTGCGCAGCGCCGCCGTCGCGCAGGTCGTCGCGGTCGACACTGGTGATGACGACGTACTTCAACTTGAGCGCCGCAATCGTCTTGGCCAGATTGACCGGCTCGTCGGCATCCAGGGGGTCGGGGCGTCCGTGGCCGACATCGCAGAACGGGCAGCGACGGGTGCACTTGTCGCCCATGATCATGAACGTGGCCGTTCCGTGCCCGAAACACTCGCCGATGTTGGGGCAGCTGGCCTCTTCGCACACCGTGTGCAGCTTGTGCTCGCGCAGGATCTGCTTGATCTCGTAGAAACGCGTGGTGGGGGAACCGGCCCGCACGCGGATCCAGTCGGGCTTCTTCAGGATCTCTGCCGGCACGACCTTGATGGGGATGCGCGCGGTCTTGGCCTGCGCCTTCTGCTTTTCCGACGGGTCGTAGGGGGTGCTCGCGCTCATGGGCTGAACTGCGTCCGCAAATGCCGCCCCAGGCGGTCGGCCGCGTCGTTCCAGTGGGTTTGGACGCCCAGTTTAGCGAGGTCGACGGTCTCCAGCCCGGCGTAGCCGCAGGGGTCGATGCGGTGAAAGGGTGTCAGGTCCATCGCGACATTGAGCGCCACGCCGTGATAAGTGCAGTGGCGACTCACCTTGATGCCGATGGCGGCGATCTTGCCGAGCCCGCGGAACGGGTCGTGCTGCGGCCGCGGACCCGTGAGCGCGGCATGCCCGAAGGGGTCGTCGAGCCGCACGTACACGCCTGGGGCGCCGGAAACCCGGTGACCCGTGACACCGTAGGACTCGAGCACCCTGAGGACGGCAGCCTCCGTGCGAAAGACGTACTCGCGCACGTAGATGCGCAGTCGCTGGAGATCGACGAGTGGATATGCGACGACCTGGCCGGGCCCGTGGTAGGTGACCTGGCCACCTCGGTTGGTCTGCACGACCGGAATCCCGCCGGCGTCATGGATGTGCTCCGGCCGGCCGGCCAGGCCCTGCGTGTAGACGGGCGCGTGCTCGCAGAGCCAGAGCTGGTCCGGCGTGTCGGCCTGGCGTTCGGACGTGAACGCGCGCATGGCCTCCACGGTGGCTGCGTAGTCGACGCGGCCGAGTGACTTGACGATCATCGAGTGCAAGTGTGGCGTATCGTCCGGCCCATGAGTCGCGCATTGGTGTTGCTGGCGGTCCTGCCTGCCGCGCTGGCGTTCGGCGCGCTGGCCGGCGAGCCTCCGCAGACGGTGCAGGACGCCGCCGACGCGTACGAGCGTGGCGACCTGGCCGCAGCCCGGGAGGCCATGATCCGCTTGTCCGGCGCCGGCGTTCCGGCGGCAGACTACAACCTCGCCGTCATGCACCTGCGTGGTGACATGCCTCAGCCGAGCGTGCCCGAAGCATTGCGGCTCATGCGGCGCGCCGCCGACCATGGTTTCGTGACGGCAATGTTTGGCCTCGGCCGCTTGTACGAGGATGGCGAGGTGGTGCCGACGGACCTCGCGCAGGCACACCACTGGTACCTGCGCGCGGCGGAGGCCGGCAGCGTGGATGCCCAGGTTGCGGTGGCGACCGCGCACTATCTCGGACGCGGCGCCCCCAAGGACTATGCCGCTGCGGCCCGGTGGTACCGGGAAGCAGCCAAGGGCGGGGACGTGGGCGCCCAGTATCTGATCGCTTCCATGTACGAGGCCGGCGACGGCGTGGAGCGCGATCTGCGCCTGGCTCGCTACTGGTACGACGTGGCCGCCCGGAATGGCGACGAGGCAGCTCCCGGAAAGGTCAGGGAGATCGACGCGAAGCTGGGCCCGCGATAGTCAGAGCACCACCTTGACCATCGGATGCGTGGACAAGGTGCGATAGAGCTCGTCGAGTTGCTCGCGGCTGGTGGCGGTGATCGTGATCGTGAGGCCGAGGTAGTTGCCGGCCCGGCTCGGGCGAACCTCGACACCGGACGGGTCGAAGGCGGGATCGAAGCGGCGGGCCACATCGATGATCGCGGCTTCGAAACCCGGCACGTTGCTGCCCATCACCTTGATGGGGAAGGCGCTCGGGTATTCGATCAGCGATTCATCGGGCGGGATCGTGGACACGTTTCAGATGGCCTGCGCCAGCTTGGCGCGCTGGTAAGCCTCGAACAGCCGGGCGTACACCGGCCCCGGCTTGCCCCGCAGCGCCCCGTGGCCGACTTCGTCGCCGTCGATGCGGGTGACGGGAAGCACCTCCTTCGTGGCGGAGCTGAGCATCACCTCGTCGGCAGCGAACAGGTCGGCCTCCGAGATGGGGCGCAGGTTGTAGGCGATGCCTTCCTCCTCGCACAGCTCCTTGAGCAGGTCGTAGCGGATGCCCTCGAGCACGAGTTCGCTCTTCGGCGGCCCCAGCAGAGCACCCTCCTGGACGATCCACACGTTGCTCGCCGCTGCCTCGGTGAGCCAGCCGTCTCGCAGCATGATGGTTTCGGCGGCGCCGTGGTCGGCCGACATCTGGCGCGCCAGCACGTTGCCCAGCAGCGAGATGCTCTTGATGTCGCCGCGCTCCCAGCGGAAATCGCGCGCCGTGACGCAGGCCACGCCCTGGTGCCGCTGCTCGGCGGTGGCCGGCTTCATCGGAGTGGCCATCATGAACACCGTCGGCTCGATGTCCGGCGGCATGACGTGGTCTCGCATCGCCACGCCGCGCGTGACCTGGAGGTACACGAGCTGATCGGTCGATGCGTGCTGCGCGTCGACCAGCTTGCGCGCGCGCTCGAGCCACTGCTCGCGGCCCAAAGGGTTGGGGATGCGCACCCTGGCGAGGCTGCGGTCGAGCCGGGCCATGTGCTCGTCGAAGCGGAAGACGCGCCGGCCGTACACCGGCAAGACCTCGTAGACGCCATCGCCGAAGACGAAGCCGCGGTCGAGCACCGAAACCCGGGCGTCAGCCAGCTTCACGTACTGGCCGTTGAGGTAGCAGAGGTAGTCGGGGATCTCGTGCATTCGCCTCTCCTGGGAACGTTCAGCTTACTTGATCCACAGGCGCAAGGCATCCCACGCGCGACCGAAGAGACCGGCCAGCTCGACGGGCTCGAGCGCCACGAGCGGGACCTCGGCAACGGGCGCTCCTGCGGTGGTGGAGACCTTCAGCGTCCCGACACGCTGGCCCTTGGCGAGCGGTGCCACGAGCGGATCGGTGCGCTCGATGCGCGTCTGGAGCTTTCCGCCCTCGCCGCGAGGCACCGTGACGACGACCGGCCCCGCCGCGCCGAGCGCAGCGGTGGGCGTCGAGCCCTTCCAGATCTCGGGCGTCACGATGGGCTTTGCGTCGGCGAACAGCCGGACGGCGTCGAAGGCCGAGAAGCCCCAGTTGAGCAGTTTCTGGCTCTCATTGGCGCGCGCCTCTCGCGAAGCCGTGCCGAGCACCACCGACAGGAGCCGGCGCTTGCCGTTCGGAAACTCGCGCTGCGCGCTGGCGACCAGGCAATAGCCCGCGGCGTCGGTGTACCCGGTCTTCATGCCGTCGACGGTCGGGTCGCGGCGGAGAAGCAGGTTGCGGTTGTCCTGGCGGATCTTGTTGTACGTCCACTCCTTCATGGAGTAGTAGTGATAGAAGTCGGGGAAGTCGCGGATGATCCGCGCCGCGATGACGGCCAGGTCGCGGGCGGTACTGCGATGCCCCGGCTCGCTCATGCCCGTGGGGTTGCTGAAGTGGGTGTTCTTCAGGCCGAACGCGGCGGCTTGCCGATTCATCATCTCGGCGAAGCTTTCCACCGAACCGGCCACGCCCTCTGCCAGCGCAACGGTGGCGTCGTTCCCGGACTGCACGATCATGCCGTGCAGCAGTTCCTCCACCGTGGGCGTCATCGTGGTGTCGATGAACATCAGCGAAGGGTCGCCCTTGCGTTCGTTCCAGGCGCGCCGGCTGACGGTCATCGGCTGATCGAGCTTGAGCTTCTTGTCCCGGATGGCGCCGAAGACGACGTAGGCCGTCATCAGCTTCGTCAGGGAAGCCGGATCGGCCGGTGCATCGGCTTCCCGCTCCGCGAGCACCTGGCCGGTGGTGACGTCCAGCAGGAAATACTGGCGCGCGGCGATCTCGGGCGGTTGCGGGGCCTGGGCCAGCGCGGAGAGGGACAGGCCGGCGGCGAGTGCGAAAGCAAGCAGTCTTTTCATTGAATCGGGGGTCAGTAAATCGGGCGTCAAAAGCGCGAGTGGCGCAGCACCATGGATTTGAGCAGCGGAAGCTGGCCGTGGAAGAAGTGGCCGACGCCCGGGACGACGACGACCGGAAGGTTTTGCGGGCGGGCCCAGTCGAGTGTGGCCTGCAGCGGCACGACATCGTCGGCCTCGCCATGAATGACGAGCGTGTCGGCGGGAACCGGTGCGACATCGAAGTTCTGGGTGGCCGGGCCGACGAGCACGAGGCGGTCGGGCTTTGCACCAGTAGGCAGCCGGGCGGCGGCCTGCGAAGCGACATAGGCTCCGAACGAGAAACCGGCCAACAGGAACGGCTCGCCGTCTCGGCGCCAAGCCGCGATGACGGCCAGTGCGTCGTCCACCTCGCCGTCGCCGTCGTCCCACGCGCCCGCCGAAGCCCCGATGCCGCGGAAGTTGAAACGCACGCTGCGCAGGCCCGACTGCACGAAGGCGCGTGCCAGGGTCTGGACGACCTTGTTCTCCATCGTGCCGCCATGCTGGGGGTGCGGATGACAGACGATGGCGACGCCGCTCACGGCCTCCATCGGCTCGTCGATCGCGCACTCGATGGTGCCGGCCGGTCCGTCGATCGCCTCGCGGCGCGTGCGCAGGTTCATGCCAGCCGCGGCTACTTGCCGATGTTGGGCGGCAAGACGAGCCGCTCGACGACCTGCCCGCGCATCGAGGTGCGACTCGACGATCTCGTCGATGTCGTCCTTGTCGACATAGCCGTACCACACCGCCTCGGGATACACCACGGCGACGGGGCCGCCGGCGCAACGGTCCAGGCACCCCGACTTGTTGACCCGCACGCCTCCCGGGCCGGCAATGCCGGCGGCCTTGACTCGCTTCTTGCAATGGTCGAAGGCCGCTTGCGAGCCACGAGGCAGGCAGCTGTTTTCGCCCGGGTCCCGTTCGTTCAGGCAGAAGAAGATATGGCGCTGGAAGTAGCTCATTCGACGGATTCTAGGAGTGGCTTCGATGGCGCCCGCCGAGGTTGAGGAGCAACCACACCATGGCGAGGTACGGCCACAGCCAGCCGACCCACCGGGCCAGCCCGTGGAAGCGGATGAACCGGCCCTGCTCCCAGGCCTGGAGGCTGTCGGCGTAGTAAGGATCGGCGGGGGCTTGCGCCACGAGCCCGATCAGGGCGGTGAGCACCACAAGCCCGAGGCCGGCCGCCATCCGGCGGCCGATCGGCGCACACAGCGCGGCCAGCACGACCCCGACCGCCAACGCGGGCAACGTGACCGGGGTGAGCCACTTGCCAGCGCGTGCTCGGGGGCAAAGTTGAGGGCCGTGGAAAGTGTCGTGGCGCAGAAGCCGAGCGCTCCGGCGCCCACCGCGAGCAGCATGCGGCGCCAGCCTGGCCGTGCTGCCGTGAAGGCGATGAGGCATGGCGCGAGGAGCCCGAGCGCGATCGCCACGAGTTCCGCCGGCGGCGACAGCGGCGCGCGTTCGATGGCCGGCGTCGCCCATGTTGCGGAGGCGTCGGCCCAGGGCGTGCCTTCGAGAGCGTCGACGGCCAGTTCGCGCAGCCGGCCACCCACCTGGCCCAGCCCGAGGGGGACCGGCGCCGGAAACAGGAGGCCGATCGGGCCACAGCACCAGCAGCACGAGCGCACCGCCCGATCGGCGGGCCAGCCACCGGTCGCGCAGCAGCTGCCATCGGTCGAAGACGCCGAGCCGGTGGAGCATCGCCGTCACGGCCGCCCCGACGGCAGCGCCCGCCGCGTTGAGCACCCAGTCGAGACGCGACGGCACGCGCGCGGGCAGGAAGGTCTGCACGACCTCCAGCATGAAGGAGAACATGGCCGGCACGGCGACCGACGCGATCAGCGCGCGCGACACGCGCACGCCATTGCGCACGCAAGCGCCATACACCAGCGCGCCCAGCGGCAGGTAGCCGAGCACGTTGGCCACGATGTCGAAACGATTGCGCCAAGGGGGCCAGGGCAGCCAGAACAGCGCGCCGACATCGAGCCCGGGCGGCCAGCGCCAGCCCGAGAAGGGATACAGGCTGGCGTAGCCGACGAGAGCGGCGAACGCCAATGCCAGCGGACCGGCCGAGCTGCGGTCGCGCGCTGCGGTCATGGTCTCAGAACGGCTTGACGACGACCAGGATGACGATGGCGGCGAAGAGCACCACCGTCACTTCGTTGAAGGCGCGGAACCAGCGCTCGCTGCGCTGGTTGGCCGACTGCTCGAACCGACGCAGGTGGGCGCGGCAGACGTGGTGGTAGCCGACCGACGCCACCACGAGCGCGAGCTTTGCGTGCATCCAGCCGCTGGCCCGGCCGAGGCCGATACCGAACCCGAGCCACAGCCACAACCCAGCAGCAGCGCAGGCACCATCAGGATGCTGGCGAAGCGATAGAGCCGGCGGGCCATCAGGAGCAGCCGCTCGCGTTCCGCATGACTGTCCGGAGCGACTCCGGCGAGGTTGACGAAGAGCCGGGGCAAGTAGAACAGCCCGGCGAACCAGCTGGCCACGAAGATGATGTGCAGCGCCTTGACCCAGAGGTAGAGCATCGAGGAATTATCGCGGCGCACAAAGAAAGGCCCCGGCGCAAGGCCGGGGCTGCAAAGCCTTATCGCTGTCATCACGCTAAGGCGCCTGCTCAGGGAGGAAAAGCAGGGAACGACAGCCTTGCGGCTATCATTCATCGAATACTTTAGCAGACCTGCCGGCCGGTGGGACGTGCTGAGACGCGGGAAAACCTGTAGTTTCGTCCGGCCGTGCGAGAGTCGCCCCCGAGACACGCCATGACCGCCGCGCTTCCGCCATTTCCAGCCAGCCGGCCGCGTCGACTTCGCCGCGACGCCTTCACTCGTGCGCTCGTGCAAGAGCACCGGCTGGCGCCTTCCGACCTGATCCTTCCGGTGTTCCTGCTGGACGGAATCGATCGCACCGAGGACGTGGCCAGCATGCCTCGAGTACAACGTCGCACGATCGATCGGCTCTATCCGGTGGCGGAGCAATGCGTGTCATTGGGCATCCCCGTGATGGCCTTCTTTCCGGTGATCGACCGTTCGCTGAAGACGCCCGACGGGCGCGAGGCGACCAACCCCGAAGGTCTGGTGCCGCGTGCCGCGCGCGAGCTGAAGAAGCGCTTTCCGGAACTCGGCGTGCTGACCGACGTGGCGCTCGACCCGTACACGACGCATGGCCAGGACGGCCTCATCGACGACACGGGCTACATCGTGAACGACGAGACGGTCGGCCGTGCTGGCAAGGCAGGCGGTGGTGCAGGCGGCCGCCGGCGTCGACATCGTGGCGCCGAGCGACATGATGGACGGGCGGATCGGCGCCATCCGCTCGGCGCTCGAGGCGGCCGGCCACATCCATACGCGCATCATGGCGTACAGCGCCAAGTACGCGAGCGCCTTCTACGGCCCGTTCCGCGATGCGGTCGGCTCTCGCGGCAACCTCGGGAAGAGCGACAAGAAGGTCTATCAGATGGACCCGGCCAACGGCGACGAAGCGCTGCGCGAGGTGGCGCTGGACATCGCCGAGGGCGCCGACATGGTGATGGTGAAGCCCGGGATGCCCTACCTGGACATCGTGCGCCGCGTGAAGGAGCAGTTCCGCATGCCGACGTTCGCCTACCAGGTGAGTGGCGAGTACGCGATGCTGGAAGCGGCGGCGGCCAACGGCTGGCTCGAGCGCGACGCGGTGATGATGGAATCGCTGCTGGCGTTCAAGCGCGCCGGCGCCGATGGAGTGCTCACCTACTTCGCGCTCGACGCCGCACGGCTGCTGCGCCAATCCGCCTGATGCTTTCGCCGCGCCACGGGGTGGTGCTCGTGATGCTGACGCTGGTGTGGGGCGTGAACTGGCCGGTGATGAAGGTCGGCGTCACGGGCTTCCCGCCGCTCACGTTCCGGGCGCTGTCCATGGTGCTGGGGCTGCCCGTGCTCGGGGCGGCACTGCTCGCGCTTCGACTGCCTCTGCGCATCCCGCGCGAGCACTGGCCGGAACTGGCGAAGCTGGCGGTGGCCAACATGGTCGTCTGGCACGTGCTGGTCATCCTCGCCATTCCGCTGCTGACTTCCGGCCGCGCAGCCATCCTCGGCTACACGATGCCGGTGTTCTCCGCGATCTGGGGCGCTGCGCTGTTCGGCCAGCGGCTGGCGCCGCGCCAGATGGCCGGCGTGCTGGCGGCGACGATCGGCATCGCGCTGCTGCTGTGGCATGAACTCGGCCGGCTCGCGGGGGCGCCGGTGGGCGTGGCGATGATGCTGACGGCCGCAGCCGCGTGGGGCCTCGGCACGCAATGGCTGCGGGCTGCGCGGATGCCCGTGCCCACATTGACGATCGCTTTCTGGATGACCGCGGCAACGACCGTCGTGCTGTGCGCGCTCGCCGGCGTCACGGAATGGGCACGGTGGCAGCGCCCGAGCGCGGCCCGTGACGGGCGCTGTTCTGTTCAATGCCGTCGCGATCTTCGGCTTCGCACATGCCGCGTGGTTCTACCTGGCGCGTTCGCTGCCGCCCGTGGCTTCCACGGTGTCGGTGATGATGATCCCGGTGGTCGGCGCTCTCTCGGGCGCCGCCTGGCTCGGCGAAACCTTGCACTGGCAGGACGGCGCGGCGGTGGTGCTGATGATGGCGGCGATCGCCGCGGTGCTGTGGCCCGCGAGGGCTGCGCCGGTTCAGCGGCGATAGGGATCGGCGAAGCCGAGCATCGACAGCAGTTGCGACTCGCGGCTCTCCATGGCGGCGGCATCGTCGTCGCGTTCGTGATCCCAGCCCTGCGCGTGGAGCGCACCGTGCACCAGCAGGTGCGCGTAGTGGGCCTGCAGCGTGAGCCCCTGCTCCTTGGCCTCGCGCTCCACGACCGGGGCGCAGAGCACGAGGTCGGCGACCACCACCGGTTCGCGCGCGTAGTCGAACGTGAGCACGTTGGTGGCGTAGTCGCGCCCGCGGTACTCGTGGTTCAGCGCCCGGGCCTCGGCCTCGCCGACGATGCGCACGGTGATCTCGGCGTCGACCTCCAGCGCGGCGCGGATCCAGCGCGCCACGCGGTGGCGGGGCAGGTGCTCGCGGTGCGCGGAGTCGGCGAACTGGAGCGACAGCGCGAGCGCCGGCCTCACGCGTCGCCCTGCCGAGCGCGGGCCGCATCGTAGGCCTCGACGATGCGCGCCACCAGGGGGTGGCGCACGACATCGGCCGCGGTGAAGTGCGTCATCGCGATGCCGCGCACGCGCCGCAGCACGCGCTCGGCGTCCACGAGCCCGCTCGTCGTTCCCTTGGGCAGGTCGATCTGGCTCACGTCGCCGGTGACCACCGCCTTGCTGCCGAAGCCGATGCGCGTGAGGAACATCTTCATCTGCTCGGGCGTCGTGTTCTGCGCTTCGTCGAGGATGACGAAGGAGTGGTTCAGCGTGCGGCCGCGCATGAAGGCCAGTGGCGCGATCTCGAACGTGTTCTTCTCGAAGCGCCTTGGTCATGCGGTCGAAGCCCCATCAGGTCGTACAGCGCGTCGTACAGCGGGCGCAGGTAGGGATCGACCTTCTGCGTCAGGTCGCCGGGAAGGAAGCCCAGCCGCTCGCCCGCCTCGACCGCGGGCCGCGTCAGCACGATGCGCTGACCTCGCTGCGCTCAAGGCGTCGACGGCGCAGGCGACGGCGAGGAACGTCTTGCCCGTCCCCGCCGGACCGATGCCGATGGTGATGTCGTGCTCAGAGGATGTTGCGCAGGTAGGCGCTTCTGATTCGTCGAGTTGCCGCGCACTGCAGCTCGGTTGCCGCGTGTGCAGCACGATGTCCTCGTCGGCGGCTTTCGGACGGCTCGTCCTGCACCGCCTCCATGAGCGCGAGCTGGAACGCCTCCGCCGGAATCGGCCGCTTCGCGCGGCCGTACAGCGACTGCAGCAGCGCCGCCGTCCGCTCGGCTGCGCGCTTCGCGACCGCGGATTTCGAACGACTCGTTGCGCCGCGTGATCCCGACGCGCATCGCGTCCTCGATCGCGCGCAGGTTTTCGTCGAGCGTGCCGCACAGGTGGGCCAGGCGCTGATTGTCGAGCGGGATGAAGGCGTGTCGAAGGATCATCGGCGGCGGCTGGAAAGGCTCGCATTGTGTGCACAATCGCCGGTCGATGCTGCGCACCTTCCTGCTCCTGCTGGCCTGGGTCTCGTTCTGGAGTGCCAGCACGGCACCGGCCCAGGCGCAGCGCCTCGTGGTCCGGGAGGCCCTGGCGGTCGACTCGGACGCCGACCGATTCCCTGAGGAAGCGCCCACGCGCCGCGTCGTCCTGCCCGATGACTGGGCGCGCTCGCGGCCGGCCCAGGCCATGCCGGTCTGGTACCGGGTGCGCTTCGATGTCCCGGCGGCACCCGGCCAGGGCGACCTGCGCGGCCTGCACATCGAGCGTGTGTGCTCCAACGTGGAGGTGTGGCTGAACGGCACGCGCGTGCACGCGGCCGGCCGCATGGTGGAGCCGCTGACGAGCCTGTGCCAGCACCCGCTGCTCATCGCACTGCCGGCCACGCTCCTGGAGCCGCAGGACAACCGGCTCGACCTCAAGGTGGTCGGCCACCCGCTGCCGACGGTCGCCTCGCGCCAGCGAGCGGCCGGCCTTTCGGACATCGTGGTCGGCCCGTACGCGCAACTCGCCGAGCGCCATGCGCTGCAGGATGCATTGAACGTCGGCGTGCCCCAGGTGGCCAGCGCGACGCTTGCGCTGCTGGGCGCCATGATGCTCGCGGTGGGCGGGCTCGGCCGCCGCGAGGGCGCGCTGACGTGGTTCGGCCTGCTGGCGCTGGGATGGGCCGCCGTGACCAGCCGCCTGTGGTGGCGCGACGTGCCGCTCGACCATACCTGGGCCGAAGGGCTGCAGGTGACGCTGATCGCGCTCACCACGTTCGCGGCGGTTCAGTTCCTGCTGCGCTATGCCGGCCGGCGGCCCGGACCGGTGACGCCGTGGCTCGCGCTGCAATGCGCGCTCGTGCCGGCCAGCCTGGCGCTTGCCGGACCGCAGCGCATGCACCTCGGGGCCAGCATCTGGTTCGTCGTGTTCGCGATCGAGGCAGCGACGGCGGTGGCCTATCACATCGCCATCGGCTGGCGCTGGCGGCGCAATGGCACGACCGCGATGGCGGTGCTGCTCGGCGCGGCCTGCCTCTTCGTGGGGCTCGAATTCATTGCGCAGCAGCGCTTGCTCGATCCACTGGTACTGGCGCTGCCGCAGATCGCCATGCCGGCGCTGTTCGTGGCGGTCGGCCTGCGCCTGATGCTCGACTACGGGCGGGCCCTGCAGGCCGCGGAGCAGGGGCGGCGATCACTGGAGGCCAGCATCCGGGAGGCCACCGCGGAGATCGAGCGCAACTTCGCGCAGCTCGCCGAGCTGCGTGTGGAGCAGGTGACCGAGCGCGAGCGCAAGCGCATCGCCGCCGACCTTCACGACGACCTCGGCGCGAAGCTGCTCACGATCGTGCACACGAGCGAGAGCGAGCGCATCTCGTCCCTGGCCCGCGAGGCGCTGGAGGAGATGCGCCTGTCGGTGCGCGGCCTGACGGGCAAGCCGGTGCGGCTGATCGACGCGCTGGGCGACTGGCGCGCCGAGGTCGTGTCGCGACTGGCGCAGGCGGGCGTGGAGGCGGAGTGGAACGGGCCGGTCGAAGACCTGCCGCAGACGCTGTCCGCGCGCGCCTACGTGCAGACGACACGGATCCTGCGCGAGGCGGTGAGCAACATCATCAAGCACAGCGGCGCCTCCCACTGCACGGTGCGCTCCGCGGTGGCCGAAGGGGACTTCCAGCTCGTCATCCAGGACAACGGGCGCGGCATTCCGCTGGAGCTGGACGGGCGGCTCGACCGGGGACACGGGATGTCCAGCATGAAGCACCGCGCCAAGCAATTGCAGGGCCAGTGCCTGGTCGAGTCGGGCCCCGGCTACGGAACCGTGATCCGTCTCACGCTACCGCTCGAACACCAGACCGCCAAGGCGTGAGTGCGCTGGTACCATGAGCCGCTGCCGAGGAGGCGAGGCCATGAAGACGATCCTGCTGCTCGAAGACCTGCCCGAGATCCGCTCCTGGCTGAAGAGCCTGGTGCTGCAGGTGTTCCCCGATGCCCAGATCCACGAGAGCGCGCGCGTGCACGACGCGCTCGGCCTGGTCTCGGCCTCGAAGTTCGATCTCGCGCTGGTGGATCTCGGGCTGCCCGACGGTTCCGGCGTGGACGTGGTCAACGCCCTGCGCGAGCAGCAGCCCGACGCGCAATCGGTGGTCGTGACGATCCACGACGACGACGAGCACCTCTTCCCGGCGCTGCAGGCCGGCGCCTTCGGGTACATCCTGAAGGAACAGGCGCGCGAGCTGATCACCGAGCAGCTGCAGCGCATTTCGCAAGGCGAGCCGCCGTTGTCGCCTTCGATCGCGCGAAGGGTCATCGCCTACTTTGCGGCGCAGGCAAGACCGGCCGCGTCGATGATGCCGCACGTCTCGCTGACGGAGCGCGAAAGCGAAGTGCTGCTGCGCGTGGCCAAGGGCTTCACGCTGCCGGAGATCGGCGTGCAGCTGAACCTGTCGCGCCACACCATCGCCGACTACGTGAAGCAGATCTACCGCAAGCTCAACGTGAGCTCGCGCGCCGAGGCCGCGCTCGAAGCGCAGCGCCTCGGGCTGTTCGGCCGCTCGCGGTGACGTCGCCCGCACGATGATCGGCCGGTTGACCGGCATCCTCGTCGAGAAGTCGCCACCCCAGGTGCTGGTGGACGCGGCGGGCGTCGGCTATGAGGTCGACGTGCCGATGAGCACGTTCTACCAACTGCCCGCGGTCGGCGAGCGCATCGTGCTGCTTACGCACTTCGTCGTGCGCGAAGACGCGCAGCAGCTCTTCGGCTTCCTCACCCACGAAGAACGCGCCACGTTCCGCCTGCTGGTGAAGATCAGCGGCGTCGGGCCGCGCACGGCGCTGGCCATCCTCTCCGGCCTCTCGGTGGCCGAACTCGCGCAGGCGGTCACGATGCAGGAGAGCGGCCGGCTCGTGAAGGTGCCGGGCATCGGCAAGAAGACGGCCGAGCGGCTGCTGCTGGAGCTCAAGGGCAAGCTGGGTCCGGATCTCGCGCGCCCGGCGTCGGTGTCCAGCGACGCTCAAGCCGACATCGTGCAGGCGCTGGTGGCGCTCGGCTACAGCGAGCGCGAAGCCGCTGCGGCGCTGAAGGCCCTGCCGCCGGACGTGGGCGTGGCGGACGGCATCCGCCTGGCCTTGAAGGCCCTGTCGCGCTGAGACTCAGCTTCTCAGTGGTCCACCACCGCGGACCGCGACGCCGAAGGCATGAAACGGCCCCACCCAGGGCCTTGCGCGGATCCGGCTTCGCCCGTCCGCAGCAAGAGCCCTCGGGGGCAGCGACCCAGCGGGAGCGTGGGGGCTTCATTTCAGTGCTTGTGCTCGTCGCGCCCGGGCGCCGGCGCCTCGACTTGCACCTCGACCGTCATCTCACCGGCGTTCCGGAACTTCAGCTTCATCGGAAACTTCTCGCCCACCTTCAGCGGCGCCTTCAGGCCCATGAACATCAGGTGGTGGCCGCCCGGCCCCATCTCGACGTGGCCGTTGGCAGGCACGTCGATGCCCTCGACGCGGCGCATGCGCATCACGTCGCCTTCCATGCGCATCGTGTGGATCTCGACGCGCTCGGCCACCGGCGCGCTGGCGCCGACGAGCCGGTCGGCGGCACCGCGGTTGTCGATCGACAGGAAGCCGCCGCCGGCCGTCTGGCCGGCCACGGTGAAGCGGGCATACGGGTGGCCGACCGTCAGGGCGCCCAGCTTGTAGTCGTGCGCATGGACGGTGGCGGCCAGCATCGGGCCGAGGGCCAGGAGGGCGAGGCGGGAAAGTTGCATGGGGCGCGATTGTGCCGCACGGATAATCCCACCCATGGCCATCCAGACCGACGACTTCGCCGCGCCGCCGCGCGTCGTGAGCAGCGCGCCCTCGTCGCCCAACGAAGAGGCGTTCGAGCGGGCGTTGCGGCCGAAGGGGCTGGCCGAGTACGTGGGACAGGCGAAGGCGCGCGAGCAACTCGAGATCTTCATCGGCGCTGCGCGCAAGCGCGGCGAGGCGATGGACCACGTGCTGCTGTTCGGGCCGCCCGGCCTCGGCAAGACGACGCTGAGCCACATCATCGCGCACGAGCTGGGCGTGAACCTGCGCCAGACGTCCGGGCCGGTGCTCGAGAAGCCGAAGGACCTCGCCGCCATCCTCACCAACCTCGAGCGCAACGACGTGCTGTTCATCGACGAGATCCATCGCCTCTCGCCGGTGGTCGAGGAGATCCTGTACCCGGCGCTCGAGGACTACCAGATCGACATCATGATCGGCGAAGGCCCGGCGGCGCGCTCGATCAAGCTCGACCTGCAGCCGTTCACGCTGGTGGGCGCGACGACGCGGGCGGGCATGCTGACCAACCCGCTGCGCGATCGGTTCGGCATCGTGGCGCGGCTCGAGTTCTACAGCGCAGAGGAGCTTGCGCGCATCGTGCATCGCTCGGCCGGCCTGCTCGATGCGCCGATCGACGATGCCGGGGCGGTGGAGATCGCGCGCCGCTCGCGCGGCACGCCGCGCGTGGCGAACCGGCTGCTGAAGCGCGTGCGCGACTACGCCGACGTGAAGAGCGACGGGCGCATCACGCAAGCCGATCGCCGATGCGGCGCTGAAGATGCTCGACGTGGATCCGCAGGGCTTCGACGTGATGGACCGAAAGCTGCTCGAGGCCGTGGTGCATCGCTTCGACGGCGGCCCGGTGGGCCTGGACAACGTGGCCGCGGCGATCGGCGAGGAGGCCGGCACGATCGAGGACGTGATCGAGCCCTACCTCATCCAGCAAGGCTTTCTGCAGCGCACGCCGCGCGGGCGCATCGCCACGCTCGCGGCGTACCGGCACCTCGGCGTCGTGCCGCCCAAGGGCGGTGCGCCGGAACTCTTCTAGCGGGCGCTAGAGCAGGTCTTCCACCACGAGGCGGTGGTACTTCTCGGCCGCCAGCGCATTGAAGCGCTGGGCGATCTCGGCCACCTTGTCGGTCTTCGCGTCGTCGGGCGCGAAGACGAGCAGCCAGCCGGCGCCCTCGCGCGCGAGTTCCTGGTAGCGGCGCATCAGCGTGATCTCGTAGCCGAAGCCGGCGAAGTCGCTGGCGTGGTCGATCATCTCGTCCATCTGCATCAGTTCCTCGTCGGCGCTGTACTGCATGATGTCGTCCGGCGAGAAGCCGGACTCCTGCAACGCCTTCTTTGCGGCCGTGGCCGCGTCGTCGTCGGGCAAGGCCACGATGACGTGGCCCACCGGCTTGAAGGTGCCGAGGATTTGCGGACGCTCTTCCTTGGTCAGCCGTTTGATCGCCATGGGCACCCTCCAGGGTCGTTGATGGAGTTCAGGATCGCGGGTCGGGGCGCGCAGCCAGCGCTGCGGCGGGAGACTTGGGTCTGTGCGCGAGCACGGGCGGCGCGGCGAGCTGATCAGCGCCGACCAGCCACAGATCCGGCAACGATCATGCCCATTGCAGCGGGCTGCTCCGGCAGGCGCATCACGTGCGCATGCCACAGGAAAGCGGCGCGCCGCGCCGAGCAGCGGCACGAACAGCAGGGCGGCGGTCCATCGAGCGCTCATCTCCATCGGCGGATCGTAGCGGCTGACGTTCGCGATGTCGAAATCAGGCTTCGGGAAGCGGTGCTCGACGTCGGCGGGGCGCCAGCCCGGGCGGCCGAACCAGACACGCAGCTTGTCTGACCATCGCTCGGCATGCCAGCTGTCGCGCGCGAGCGCGGCATAGACCTCGAAGTTGGCCCAGACGGGATTCCAGCTGCGCAGCGGCGCCCGGGTGCCGTAGACGCAAGGCTCGGCGTCGTCTTCGGGCACGTAGGTGCCGAAGATCCTGTCCCATACGATCAGGATGCCGCCGAAGTTCCGGTCGACATAGCGGTCGTTCACCGCGTGGTGCACACGATGGTTCGACGGCGCGCAGAACCAGCGGTCGAACCACCCCATCCGTCCGATCTGCTGCGTGTGCACCCAGTATTGGTAGAGCAGGTCGACGAGCGCGACGACCGCGAAGACGAGCGGCGGGATGCCGAGCACCGCGAGCGGCAGGTAGAAGAGCCAGCCGGCAATCCAGCCGCTGCTCGTCTGCCGCAGCGCGGTTGAGAGGTTGTAGTCCTCGCTCTGGTGGTGCACCACATGCGCGGCCCAGAACAGCGCGCAGGTGTGGCCGAGGCGGTGGTGCCAGTAGTAGGCGAGGTCGTACAGAACGAGCGCGAGGGCCCAGATCCACCATGCGTCCGAAGGCAGGTCGGCAAGCGCCAGGTGCGCATGGGCGATCGTGTAGAGCCCGATGGCGAAGAGCTTCGTGAACACGCCGGTGACCTGGCTCAGAATGCCGAGGCCTATGCTGCTGAGCGCGTCGTTCAGGCGGTAGGTGTTGCGCCCGCGCGCGATGCCCACTGCGAACTCGACGGCGATCAGCAGCAGGAAGACCGGCGTGGCGAGGACGATGACCTGTGCGCCTTGCATGTGGCCGATGATCGCGCGGCCGGGTCGCGCGCGGAAGAGGGCCGACCCCGGGAGAACCCGGTCAGCCGACGCAGCCGCGCGCGTCGATCGGCCACAGCGCCTCGACCACGCCGCGCTCCAGGCCGCCGCGCACGACGACGTACATGTCGTGCAGGTTGACGGTGGGATCGCAATGGCCGGGAACGAGCCAGACGGCGTCGCCGAGTGCCGGCAGGCCGTGCCCTGCGCCGGCGCGCAGGATGCCGTGCTCGTCGCCGCCGTTGGCGAACTCGAGGCCGGCGAAGGTGCCCCACACGCTCGGCAGGCCGCTGTCCAGCGCATGCGACTTGTGGCCCGCGTCGATCACCGCGTGCGAGGTGCCGCGGCTCATGACCTGGCTCTTCACGAAGAGGGCGTGCTCGAAGCGCGGCGCCTGCGGCAGCGGCTCGTTGTCGGCGTAGTCGCGGTCCATGAAGACGTAGGAGCCGCATTGCAGCTCGCCCCAGATGCCGCTGGCCGCCTCCTGCGTGAACGTGCCTGTGCCGGCGCCGGTGACGAGCGGGCAGGCGATGCCGGCGCCGCTGAGCGCCGCCTGGGCGGCGCGCACGATGCTGGCCGCGTGCCGGATCGCCGCCCCGCGTTCGTCCGCGCTTCGCAGGTGCTGGGCACGGCCGTGGTAGGCCTGCAAGCCGCCGAAGCGCATGTGCGGATCGCCGCAGACGTGGCGCGCGAGCGCCGCGGCGCTGCCCGGCGGCAGGCCGCAGCGCCCATGGCCCACGTCGACCTCGACGAAGACGTCCATCGACGCGCCGCTGCGCGCGAGTGCCCGGCCGAGCCGCTCGACGCCCACCTGCGAATCCACCGCGACGGCCAGACGGGCGCCGCGCGCGAGCTCCGCCAGCCGATCGAGCTTCGCGGGATCCACCACCTCGTTGCTGACGTAGAGCTGCGACACGCCCGCGGCGGCGAGCGCCTGCGCTTCGGAGACCTTCTGCACGCAGACTCCCACGGCGCCGGCCTCGATCTGCAGCTGCGCGATGCGGGCGCTCTTGTGGGTCTTGGCATGCGGGCGCAGCGCGAGCCCGCGCTCTCGCGCAAAGGCGGCCAGCGCGGCGATGTTGCGCTCGAGCGCATCCGCGTCGACGACCAGCGCGGGCGTGTCGATCGCATGGACCGGATCGCCGACGCGCGCGGGCGCTCGCACGGATCAGACCTCGTCGAGCGCCTCGCGCTCGAGGTGATGCGTGTCGCTCCACCCGACGAGCGAGAAGCCCTGCGGCGTGTGCAGGAGGCGGTTGATGCTGGCGTTGCCGAGGCGCCAGCTGCGCGGGGCAGCGAGATCGAGGCGTGTGGCGGCCCGGTAGAGGCAGTCCAGCACGCCGCCGTGCGAGACGAGCGCAATCTGCCGGCCCGGATGTCGCGCGGCGAGCGCACTGGCGGTGGCGATGCTGCGCGCGTAGAAGGCGCGCAGCGTCTCGCCGCCCTCTGCGGCGAACTCCGGGTCGCGCTGTCGCCAGCGCAGCGCCTGCTCGGGCCATCGGGCCTCGATCTCGGCGAACGTGAGGCCCTCGAACGCACCGAAGGCGCGTTCGCGGAGGCCGTCGTGAAGGACGACCTCGACGCCGGCATCGCGGGCGAGGGCCTGCGCGGTTTCGCACGCGCGCCCGAGGTCGCTCGCGTAGACCGCGGCGAGTTCCTCCCCGGCGATCGCCTCGGCCAGTCGGCGCGCCTGCCACCGACCGTTGTCGTTGAGCGGAATGTCGACGTGGCCCTGGATCCGGGTGTCGACGTTCCACGCCGTCTCGCCGTGCCGGATCGCGAGGATGCGGGTCGCTTCCAACGCGCGTCAGCCCGCCAGGCGCCGGTTCAGCGTGTAGGTGCCCGAATGCGTGGCCTCGGCGAGCACGTGGCCCGCCAGCGCGGCTCGCACGTCCGCGCCGGTGAAGCGGCCCTCGACCGGCAGGCGCTCGAGGTCCAGCGCGTAGAGCGTGAAGACGTAGTGGTGCACGAGGGAGTCGTTGAACGGCGGGAAGGGCCCGTCGTAGCCGAAGTAGTCGCCGCGCATCTGCTCATCGGAGGCGAACCAGTTCGTGTAGTCGTTCAGCCCCTGGCGCGCGCCGTGCAGCGTGGCCGGGCCCGCCTTGCCGCGCGCGGTGAAGCCGCGGCTGAACTCGCCTTCGGCGATCTGCGAGCGCGATGGGGGAAGGTCGACCAGCACCCAGTGGAAGAAGTCGACGCGCGGAAGGTCGGACGGCACCTCGCGGTCGGGCTGGTTCACGTCGTCGCCACGGCTGGGAACGTCGAAGTCGTGGCAGATCAGCGCCAGCGAGCGCGTGCCGGCGGGGACGTCGCTCCACGCCAGGTGCGGGTTGACGTTGTCGGCAAAGCCGACCCCGCTTTCGGTCGGCTTCCCCGCCGCGTACCGGGCCGGAATCCGGTCGCCGTTGGTCCAGCTGTCGCTCCAGAGCTTCATGGTCGCCTCTCAGACACCCCAAACGATCTCGTGGCCGCCCGCATGGCAGCGCCGCATCATCTCGACCAGCGGCCATGCGCGCTGGCGCAGCGACACGCCGCCTTCGCGCTGCGGAGCAGGCTCGCCCTTCGCCCGCGCCTCCTCGCGCGCCTGCTCGAACGCGGCCTCCTCGTCGGACACCGCCTGCTCGAGGGCGGCGATGGCTTCGGGCATGTCATCGACCTCGATGATGCCCTTGGCAGCCGGCTCGCGACCCATCGCGCGCAGCAGCCTGTCGCCGGTGGGGCCCAGCATGACGACGTCGCCCGCTCCCTTGGACTTGAACTTGTAGATCACCGGTACATGTACTCGCGGTTGAAGGGAAAGACGGATTGTGCGCCGCGCATCGGGCCGTCCGCGACCGAGCCGGAGGGACGCGTGGCGAGCATCTGGTGCAGCGAGATCCAACCCTGCTCGAAAGCCATCGCGCTGCCGGCGAGGTAGAGGCGGTAGGCGCGCAGCACGGCCGGCGAAGTGACCTCCCGCGCATGCGTGAGGCGTGCCTCGAGCGCGTCCGACCAGGCCCACAGCGTGCGGGCGTAGTGGGGCCGCAGGTTCTCCACGTCCACGGCCTCCAGCGCCGCGTCGGACATCTCGTGCAGCACCTGCGACACGTGCTGCAGTTCACCGCCGGGGAAGATGTAGCTCTCGATGAAATCGCCCATGCCGGCGCCGAGCTGGTCGTTGCGCGTGCCGCCGGCCGTGATGCCATGGTTCATCAGGAGACCGCCCGGAACGAGCAGGCGCCGGATCTTCGCGAAGTACGCGCCCAGGTTGGCCCGGCCGACGTGCTCGAACATGCCGATCGAGGCGACCTTGTCCCAGGGACGGTCCTCGGAGCAGCGAGCGGTAGTCGAGCAGTTCCATCCGGACGCGGCCGGACAGGCCGCGCTCCTGCGATGAGGCGGTCGACGTGCGCGTGCTGGTTCTTCGACAGCGTGATGCCCGTGGCGTCGACGCCGTAGTGCTCGGCCGCCCACAGCAGCAGGCCGCCCCAGCCGGCGCCGATGTCGAGGAACCGGTCGCCGGGCTTGAGCATCAGCTTCCGGCAGACGTGGTCGAGCTTCGCCTCCTGCGCCTGGGCGATGTCCATCGTGGGCTCGCGCCAGTAGGCGCACGAGTACACCCGCTTCGGATCGAGCCACAGCGCATAGAAGTCGTCGGAGACGTCGTAGTGGAACTGGACCTGCCGGGCGTCCGCCTGCTGGCTGTGGCGCTGCGCCGAGCGGTTGCGCCGCGCGCGCTGGTGCCACCAGCCGAGCGGGCCCTGGTGGCTCATGCCTTGCGTGGGATCCTCGCCGATCAGCTGCGCGGTGATGGACATCACGTCGCGCATGCTGCCTTCCAGGTCCACGCGGCCCTCGACGTAATCCTCGGCGAGCCGGCCGACCTTGCCGCTGGCCAGGTGGGCCAGCGGGCCAAGATCTCGCAGCGTGACGCGAACCGCGGCGTCCGCCGGCCCGAGCCTCGAGCCTCCCGGCATCTCGACCGACAGGGTCGGCTGGATGCCGGACAGCTTGCGTTCGACGAGGGATTCGAGCGGATTCATCGGCATGCCAGCGAAGTCGCGTCGCGTCCACTTTAAAACAAGCGGTCAGCGCGTGCGTGCCGCGCCGAGCTCAGCCGTCGAGCGTGTGGTCGTGCGAGGTCGGATCGAGGGGCTCGAAGTAGTACGCGATGCGCTGCGCGGGCGCCAGGTACTCCTGGGACGCGGAGGGCAGTTGCGACGTCCGCAGGCTGCGCCGGATGCCGAGCCCCGGCGTCGTTTCCAGGTCCAGGAGCAGCGCCTCGTCGCGCGGCACCTTCGGGTCGTGCACCAGCACGCGGGGCTTCAGCGGGCGGGAGGAATTGACGGTGACGACCAGCGCGTAGCGGTCGTCGGTGAGCTGCACGGCGGAGCCGGGCGGATAGACGCCCATCATGCGGATGAAGGCGCTGAGCATCGTGGCGTCGAATTTGTGCTTGCCTTGCGCGAACATGAGCGACAACGCCTCGTGCGGCGTGATCGCGCGCGCCGGCACCGGCGGGTTGCACAGGTTGTCGTAGCGGTTCACCAGCGACACGATGCGCGCGGCGGCGGTCATGCGGTCGACGTTCAGACGCTGCGGAAAGCCGCTGCCGTCGGCCTGCTCGTGGTGCTGGGCGATCACCAGCAACGCCCCCGGCTCGAGCCCCATCTTGCGTCCGTGGCTGACGCCGTGCGAGACATGGTCGCGGTACAGCGCGCTCTCCGCGGGCGTGAAGCTCTCGTCGGGAAACCGCACGCGATCGGGCAGGTCGATCTTTCCGATGTCGTGGAGCAGCGCGCCGGTGCCCAGGTCGAGCAGCTCGGATTCCGACAGTCCGAACAGCCGGCCCATCAGCAGCGAGATCACGCCCACGTTGAGCGCGTGCGCGGCCGCGCGCTCGCCCGCCGTCAAGGTGAGCAGCCGCACGCACAGCTCGTGCTGTCCGAGCATCTTGGACACGAGCGTGCGGCTGAGTGCCTCGGTGAGCGCGCGGGCGCCGGGCGGATCGGCGCACACCAGGTCGCTCGCGCGCCGCCAGATGCGGCCGGCCTCGGTGTACTGGCGTTCGCAGCGGGACAAGGCCGTGCGCTGCGCGCTCAACGCCTCGCGGCGCAGGCGGCGTTCGGCCGCTTCGGCCGCCTCGGCCCGTGCGGCTGGCTCGGTGGGCTGCGGTGACGGCACGATCGGTGCGGCCGGCCGACGCGGCGCGAGCGGCGGCGGGGCCGGCTATCGCGGCTGCGTCGCCCAAGGGTGCAGGCTCCGTCGGTGCCGCAGCACTGCGCTCGGGACTCCATCGCAGATGCTGCAGACCGAGCGTCCGGATCCGGCGGATCTGGCTCAGGGTCGCTGATGCGGAAGCTGGACAGCGGAAAGGGATGCGACATCCACCCCATGTCGAGGTGGATGTACATGCCGACGCGGAGTTCCTCGACGTCGATGGTGGTGTGACTGGCCGACATGGCGCTCGTGCGGTGTTCGTGGTTGCCCTGCCGCCTCGGGGGCGGTTCACGCTGTTTTCGGCGCGCCCGCGGAAACTTGATCAGCGCTGGATGCGCGTCGCCAGCACGATCGCCGACGTGGTGCGCTCGACGCCGTCGAGGGCGCCGATGCGGTCGATCAGCGCATCCAGCTCGCCGATGGACGCCGGCGGCGACGATGGCGATGAGGTCGAAGGGGCCGCTGACCGAGTGGAGGACCCGCACCTCCGGGATGCGCCGCAGCGCCGCATCGATGGCGGCAGTCTGTCGTGGGCGCGAGCGTGATGAGCACGTGCGCGCGAACCAGGGCGGCCTCCGCCTCGTCCGGCACGACCACGGTGTAGCCGACGATGGCGCGGCGCCGCTCCAGCCGCTGCAACCGGCTCTGCACGGTCGTGCGCGAGATCCCGAGACGTCGCGCGAGGTCGGCGGTGGGAGCGCGCGCGTTCTCGCGCAGCAGCGCGAGCAGCGCGCGGTCGGTGTCGTCGAGCGAGATGATTGTCATTGCGACGATATCGGTCCGTCAGAACGACGTGAATGTACCGTCGTTCCGTCTGTTCTCGTGGCTGCAAATGGACGAGGGACCGCAGAAAATCAGCCGCACTCGAGGAGGAACGACGATGAGGAACGTACTCGTGGTCGGCGCCGGAAAGATCGGGCAGGTGGTCGCCGACCTGCTGTCCCAGGCCTCGCCCACCACCGGCGGCGGCGCCTACCGCGTGACGGTGGCGGACAAATCGCCGCAGGCACTGGCGGATATCGGCCCCAGCGAGCGATCGGCTGCGGACGCTCGTGCTCGACGTGGGCGACGGCGCGGCGCTGCGGCAGGCGCTGCACGGCCAGTTCGCGGTGCTGAGTGCGGCGCCGTTCCACCTCACCGTGAAGGTGGCCGAAGCCGCGCGCGACGCGCGGGGTGCACTACCTGGACCTGACCGAAGACGTGGCCAGCACGCGCCGCATCCGCGAGCTCGCGACCGGGGCCGCCACTGCGTTCATTCCGCAGTGCGGCCTGGCGCCCGGCTTCATCTCCATCGCGGCAGCGGACCTGGCGCGCAAGTTCGACCAGCTCGACACCGTGCGCATGCGCGTCGGCGCGCTGCCGGCCTATCCGAGCAATGCCCTGAACTACAACCTCACGTGGAGCACCGACGGCGTCATCAACGAATACATCGAGCCGTGCGAGGCGATCGTCGACGGCCGGCCGAGCCAGGTGCCCGCCCTGGAGGAGCGCGAGGAGTTCTCTCTCGACGGCGTGCTCTACGAGGCGTTCAACACGTCCGGCGGCCTCGGCACGCTGTGCGAGTCGCTCGAGGGACGCGTGCGCACGCTCAACTACAAGACCATCCGCTACCCGGGCCACGCGGCGATCATGAAGGCGCTGCTGCACGACCTGCGCCTGAAGGACCGGCGCGACGTGCTGAAGGACATCCTCGAGCGCGCGGTGCCGGCGACGATGCAGGACGTGGTGATCGTGTTCGTGACCGTGAGCGGGCAGCGCGACGGCCGCCTGCTGCAGGACACCTACGCGCGCAAGATCTACAGCCACGTGCTCGGCGGCACGCTGCGCTCGGCGATCCAGATCACGACGGCGTCGAGCCTCGCCGCCATGCTCGATCTGCTGGCCGCGGGCCGCCTGCCGCAGGCGGGATTCGTGCGGCAGGAAGACGTGGCGCTGGCGGAGTTCCTGGCGAACCGCTACGGCTCGGTCTACGCGATGGACGCATTGGCGCACGCGGCCTGAACGTGCCGGCGCCCGCAGGCGCATTGCGAGCGGTGTGCAACTGCGCCTATGATGTTCCGCTATAGAACCTGAGTTCGCATAGAGAACATCGATGATCGACAAGATCGTGCCGTCGGTCGACGCGGCGCTGGCCGACGTGCCCGACGGGGCGACGGTCATGATCGGCGGCTTCGGCACGGCCGGGCAGCCCAACGAGCTGATCGACGCGCTCATCGCGCAAGGGGCGCGCGACCTGACGATCGTCAACAACAACGCCGGCAACGGCGACGCCGGGCTCGCCGCCCTGCTTGCGGCCGGCCGCGTGCGGAAGATCGTGTGCTCCTTTCCTCGCCAGGCCGACAGCCACCACTTCGACGCGCTGTACCGCAGCGGCCGCATCGAGCTGGAACTGGTGCCCCAGGGCAACCTCGCCGAGCGCATCCGCGCGGCCGGCGCGGGCATCGGCGCCTTCTTCACCCCCACGGGCTACGGGACGGACCTCGCCAGGGCAAGGAAACGCGGCTGATCGACGGCCGGCACTACGTGCTGGAGTACCCCATCCACGCCGACTTCGCCCTGGTGCGGGCGGAGCGCGGCGACCGCTGGGGCAACCTGACCTACCGCATGACGGCGCGCAACTTCGGGCCGATCATGGCCATGGCAGCGCGCACGACGGTCGCGACGGTGCATGAGATCGTGCCGCTGGGCGCGCTCGATCCCGAGACCGTCGTGACCCCCGGCCTGTTCGTGAAGCGCGTGGTGCAGGTGGCGCGCGTGGCGACCAGCGCAGGCGGCCTGAAGCAGGCGGCATGACCATGGCCCTCGAACGCTGGACGCCGCGACCAGATGGCGAAGCGCGTCGCGCTCGACATCGACGACGGCGCCGTGGTGAACCTGGGCATCGGCTTGCCGACGCTGGTGGCGAACCACCTGCCGGCGGACCGCGAGATCGTGCTGCACAGCGAGAACGGCGTGATCGGCATGGGCCCGGCGCCGGCCCCGGGCGATGAAGACTACGACCTCATCAATGCCGGCAAGCAGCCGGTGACGCTGCGCCCTGGCGGCTGCTTCTTCCACCACGCCGACAGCTTCGCGATGATGCGCGGCGGCCATCTGGACGTTTGCGTGCTCGGTGCATTCCAGGTGTCGGCGGGCGGCGACCTGGCCAACTGGCACACCGGCGCGCCGGATGCGATTCCCGCGGTCGGAGGCGCGATGGACCTGGCCATCGGCGCGAAGAAGACCTTCGTGATGATGGAGCACCTGACCAAGGCCGGCGAAAGCAAGATCGTCGAGCGCTGCACGTACCCGCTCACCGGCATCGGCTGCGTGAGCCGCATCTACACCGACCTCGCGGTGATCGACGTGACCCCGCGGGGCCTGCTCGTCGTCGACCGCGTGCAGGGCCTGACCTTCGAGGCGCTGCAGCAACTGACGGGCGTGCCGCTGCGGCAGGCCCCTGGAGAAGCATCGTGACCACCCATGCCTTCATCTGCGACGCCGTGCGCACGCCGTTTGGCCGCTATGGCGGAGCGCTGTCCTCCGTGCGCACCGACGATCTCGGCGCCATTCCGCTCAAGGCGCTGATGGCGCGCAATGCCAGGGTCGACTGGGCGGCCGTGGCGGATGTGATCTACGGCTGCGCCAACCAGGCCGGCGAGGACAACCGCAACGTGGCGCGCATGAGCGCCCTGCTGGCCGGGCTGCCGCTGGAGGTGCCGGGCTCCACCGTGAACCGCCTGTGCGGCTCGGGCCTGGATGCGATCGGCAGCGCCGCGCGCGCCATCCGAGCCGGCGAGGCGGCGCTGATGATCGCCGGCGGCGTCGAGAGCATGAGCCGCGCGCCGTTCGTGATGCCCAAGGCGGAAAGCGCCTTTTCGCGCGCCAACGCGGTCTACGACACCACCATCGGCTGGCGCTTCGTGAACCCGCTGATGAAGGCGCAGTACGGCACCGACTCCATGCCCGAGACGGCCGAGAACGTGGCCATCGAGCACGGCATCGAGCGCGAGGCGCAGGACCGCATGGCGCTGGCCTCGCAGCAGAAGGCGGTGGCGGCGCAGGAGAGCGGCTTCTTCGACGCCGAGATCGTCCCGGTGACGCTGCCGCAGAAGAAGGGCGAGGCCGTGGTGGTCAAGCGCGACGAGCATCCGCGCCAGACGTCGCTGGAGGCGCTGGCCAAGCTGAAAGGCGTGGTGCGGCCCGACGGCACGGTGACCGCCGGCAACGCATCGGGCGTGAACGACGGCGCCTGCGCGCTCGTGCTGTCCAGCGAGGAAACGGCCGGTCGCCATGGCCTGGTGCCGCGGGCCCGCGTCGTCGGCATGGCGACTGCCGGCGTCGCTCCTCGCGTGATGGGCATCGGCCCCGCGCCTGCGACGCTCAAGGTGCTCTCGCTCACCGGCCTGACGCTTCGGCAGATGGACGTGATCGAGCTGAACGAGGCGTTCGCGGCCCAGGGCCTGGCGGTGCTGCGCCAGCTCGGCCTGGCCGACGACGATCCGCGCGTGAACCCGAACGGCGGCGCGATCGCGCTCGGCCATCCGCTGGGCGCGAGCGGAGCGCGGCTGGCGACGACGGCGGTGAACCAGCTGCACCGCACCAGCGGGCGATATGCGCTGTGCACGATGTGCATCGGCGTCGGGCAAGGAATCGCCGTGGTGCTCGAGCGCGTGTAGCGCGAACGCACGGCAAAGGGAGGGCCGATGGACCGGAGCACCGACGAAGGAGCGGCGCACGACGCCGCAGAGCCGCTCAAGCGCGATCTCGTCGCCGGGCTCGAGAAAGGCCTGGCGGTCATCGAGGCCTTCGACCAGGAGCGGCCGCGGCTGACGATCAGCGAGGTGGCGGAGCGCACGGGCCTCACGCGTGCGGCGGCGCGGCGCTACCTGATCACGCTGGCGCACCTGGGGTTCGTGAGCCAGGACCGCAAGATGTTCGCGCTGACGCCTCGGGTGCTTCGGCTGGCGCAGAGCTACATGCACTCGGCGCGCCTGCCGCGCATCGTGCAGCCGGAACTGCACAAGCTGGCCCACGGCCTGAAGGAGGCTTCGGCGGCGGGCGTGCTGGACGGCGACGACGTGATCTCCATCGCGGCCGACACGGCAGGCCGCGCGGTGTCGCTCACCCTCCAGACGGGCACGCGCGTGCCTGCGTACTGCACTTCCATCGGCCGCGTGCTGCTGGCGACGCTCGAAGGGCAGGCCCTGGAGGACCGCATCACGCCCCCGCGGCTGCGCTCGCTCACGCCGCACACCATCGTGCAGCCGGACCGGCTGCACGCGGAGATCACCCGCGTGCGCGCGCAGGGCTATGCGGTGGTGGACCAGGAGCTGGAGCTGGGCCTGCGCACGGTCGCCGTGCCGCTGCGCAACTACCGGGGCGACACCGTCGCGGCATTGAACGTGAGCGTCCATGCGACGCGGATGACGGTGGACCAGCTCGTGCAGACGGCGCTGCCGCCGCTGCTGCAGACCCAGGCGCAGCTGCGCCAGCTGCTGTGAACAGCGCCGCCCGCACGCAGGTGGCCATCGTCGGGGCCGGCCCCGCGGGCCTGCTGCTGGGCGCCCTGCTGCACCGCGCGGGCATCGATGCCGTGATCGTCGAGCAGCGCAGCGCCGAGTACGTGCTCGGGCGCATCCGCGCCGGCGTGCTCGAGCAGGTGACGGTGGACCTGCTCGACGAGGCCGGCGTGGGCCAGCGCATGCACCGCGAAGGGCTGCCGCACGACGGCATCGAGCTTGCATTCGACGGCCAGTTGCACCGCATCGACTTCCTCGCGCTCACCGGCAAGCGCGTGATGGTCTACGGCCAGACCGAGGTCACGCGCGATCTGATGGATGCCCGTGTCGCCGCCGGACTGCCCTCGGTGTACGAGGCCGAGGACGTGAGCGTGCACGGCTTCGACGGCGACCGGCCCGTCGTGCGCTTCCGGCGCGGCGGCGCCTCGCACGAGATCGCGTGCGACTTCATCGCCGGCTGCGACGGCTTCCACGGCGTCACGCGCGCGAGCGTGCCGCCAGGGGCCATCGCGCTGCACGAGAAGGTGTACCCCTTCGGATGGCTCGGCGTGCTGGCGGACGTGCCGCCTGTCGGGCCGGAGCTCGTGTATGCCAACCACGAGCGCGGCTTCGCCCTGTGCAGTCAGCGCAGCCGCAGCCGCAGCCGCTACTACGTGCAATGCGCGCTCGACGACCACGCCGAGCGCTGGTCCGACGACGCGTTCTGGGATGAGCTGCGGCGCCGCCTGCCCGTCGCGGTGGCCGAGCGCGTCCAACCCGGCCCGTCGATCGAGAAGAGCATTGCACCGCTGCGCAGCTTCGTCGCCGAGCCGATGCGCTTCGGCCGCCTCTTCCTCGCCGGCGACTCGGCTCACATCGTGCCGCCCACCGGCGCGAAGGGATTGAATCTGGCCGCCACCGACGTGGGCCTGCTCGCGCGCGCGCTTGCCGAGTTCTACGCCGAGCGCAGCGCCGCCGGCATCGATGCCTACTCGCAGCGCTGCCTGGGGCGGGTGTGGAAGGCAGAGCGCTTCTCCTGGTGGTTCACCTCGCTGATGCACCGGTTCCCGGAGACCGGCGCATTCGGCCAGCGCCTGCAGCATGCGGAGCTGGAGTACCTCGTGGGGTCGGCGGCGGCGTCGACCGCCCTGGCGGAGAACTACGTCGGCCTGCCGCTGAAGGGCTGACCCTGCCCTTGAAAACCCGCTTGCCTGGACCGGGCGAGCACGGGCATGCTGCACCTGCTCTCATGGATCTCGCCACCTTTCTCGTCCAGTGCTTGAACGCCGTGCAGTACGGCCTGCTGCTGTTCCTGCTGGCGTCGGGGCTGACGCTCATCTTCGGAATCATGGGCGTGATCAACCTGGCGCACGGCAGCTTCTACATGATCGGGGCGTACATGGCCTTCGTGCTGGCCCCGTACTTCGCCGACCAGTTCCTGCTGTTGCTGCTCGTGGGCGTCGTTCTCTCGGCGATCTTCGGCTATGTGCTCGAATGGGCGTTCTTCAGCTACCTCTACCAGCGCGAGCACTTGCAGCAAGTGCTGATGACGTGGGCGCTGATCCTCGTCTTCGAGGAGATCCGCTCGCTCACCGTAGGCAACGACGTGCATGGCGTGCGCGTGCCGGCGTGGCTTTCCGGCAGCGTGCCGCTCGGCGAACTGATGACCTACCCGGTGTACCGCCTCTTCGCCTCCGCCGCGTGCATCGTGATCGCGCTCGCGATGTACGCAGTGGTGAACCGCACGCGGCTCGGCATGATGATCCGCGCCGGCGCCAGCAACCGCGACATGGTGCGCGGGCTGGGCATCGACATCCGCCGTCTGTATCGCGTGGTGTTCGCGGGCGGCGTGGCGCTGGCGGCGCTGGCGGGCATGATCGCCGCGCCGATGTCCAGCGTCTACCCCGGCATGGGCGGCAGCGTGCTGATCATCTGCTTCGTCGTGGTCGTGATCGGCGGCATCGGGTCGATCACCGGCGCGCTCGTCGCGTCGCTGCTGGTGGGCTTCGTGGACACCTTCGGCAAGGTCTTCTTCGCCGAGTACTCCGGCATCGGCATCTATCTCCTGATGGCGGTGATCCTGGTCTGGCGGCCCGAGGGCCTGCTGTCCGCGAGGCGCGCATGAAGGCGCGCGAGACGATCGTGCCGCTGCTCGCGGCGCTGGTGCTTGCCGCGGGGCCGCTGTTCCTCACGAACTACCAGCAGGACCTCGTCGTGAAGGTCATGGTGCTGTCGGTGTTCGCGCTCAGCCTGGAGCTGCTCGTGGGCATGACCGGCCTGGTAAGCCTCGGGCACGCCGCGTTCTTCGGCATCGGCGCCTACGTCGACCGTGCTCGCCTCGCCGGAGTACGACCCAGGCTCCGTCGCGGTGCTGCTTCCGCTGGCGATGGCGGCGGCCGCCGCGTACGCGCTGGTCGTGGGTGCGCTCACGCTGCGCACGCGCGGCGTGTACTTCATCATGGTGACGCTCGCATTCGCGCAGATGGCCTACTTCGTCTTCCACGACACCAAGGTCGGCGGCGGCAGCGACGGCATCTTCCTGAACATCCGGCCGACGCTCGGCAACTGGCTCGACCTCGCGTCGCGCGTGCACATGTTCTATGCCGCGCTGGTCGCTCTGGTCGCCACCTATGGCTTCCTCGCGCTCGTGCGGCGCTCGCGGTTCGGCCACGCGCTGGCCGGCATCCGGGTCAACGAGCAGCGCATGCGGGCGGCCGGCTTCCGCACCTTCGGCTACAAGCTGGCCGCGTTCACGCTGGCCGGCGCGCTGGCGGGGCTCGCCGGCTTCCTGATGGCCGCCAACGATGCCGCCGTGAATCCGGAGCTGCTGTCCTGGCACGAGTCCGGCGCCGTGCTGCTGATGATCATCCTCGGCGGTCTGGGGCACCTGCGCGGCGCCGTGCTCGGCGCCGCCGCCTTCACGCTGCTGAAGGAGGCGCTCTCCAACCACGGGATCGTCGGCGCGGCCGCCGACCACTGGCAGCTCACGCTGGGCGTGACCATCATCGTCTTCGTGGCGCTGCTTCCGCAGGGCCTGATCGGGCTGCCAGCCCGGCTGGCGCGCGCAAGGTCATGACGCTCCTCAGCGCACGTCGCCTCACGCGTCGCTTCGGCGGTCTCACCGCCGTGGGCAACGTCTCGCTCGACCTCGCCGTCGGCGAGATCCATGCCGTGATCGGCACCAACGGCGCGGGCAAGAGCACCCTCGTGAACATGCTGTCGGGCGAGATCGCGTCGTCCGCGGGCCAGGTGCTGCTGGACGGCGCCGACGTCACGCCCTGGTCGCAGCCCCGGCGCGCGCGAGCCGGCATCGGGCGCACCTACCAGCGCACGACGATCTTCCCGAGCTTCACGGTCCTCGAGAACTGCCGCCTCGCCGCCCAGGCGGCGCACGAGAGGCCGCTGTCGATCTGGGAGCGCGCGTCCGGATGCCGCGTCACGGTGCCGATCGCGCAGCGGGCGCTCGAGGCGGTGGGCCTGTCTTCGTTCGTGCAGCGCGCGGCAGGCACGCTGAGCCATGGCGCGCAGCGCCAGCTCGAGATCGCGATGTGCCTGGCCACCGAGCCTCGCGTGCTCTTGCTCGACGAGCCGCTGGCCGGCATGGGCGCCGAGGAGAGCGAACGCATGCTGGCCCTCCTGCTCGCGCTGAAGGAGGGGCATGCCGTGCTGCTGGTCGAGCACGACATGGACGCCGTCTTCAGGGTTGCCGACCGCATCACCGTGATGGTGGACGGCGGCGTCATCGCCAGCGACACCCCCGCGCGCATCCGCGACGACGCGCAGGTGCGCGTGGCCTACCTCGGCGAGGGCCACGCGTGATGGCGGCCGCCTTGCTCGAAGCCTCCGGCCTGCACGCCTACTACGGCGACAGCCACGTGCTGCAGGACACCTCGATGGCGATCGGGGAGCACGAGGCGGTCGGCCTGCTCGGGCGCAACGGCATGGGCAAGACGACGCTGATCCGCTGCCTCATGGGCTACGTGCGCGCCGTGCGGGGCACGGTGCGCTGGCACGGCGACGACGTGACCGGCGCGCCGCCCGAGCGCATGGCGCGCCGCGGCATCGGCTACGTGCCCGAAGGGCGCGCCATTTTCCCGAACCTTTCGGTGCGCGAGAACCTCGTGATGGCCGCCCGCGCGGGCCCGGGCGGTCGCGCCGACTGGACGTTCGACCGCGTGCTCGCCACCTTTCCGCGCCTCGCACAGCGCCTGGGCCACGGCGGGCAGCAGTTGTCCGGCGGGGAGCAGCAGATGCTGGCGATCGGCCGGGCGCTCATGACGAACCCGGTGCTGCTGGTGCTCGACGAGGCCACGGAAGGCCTGGCGCCGCTCATCGTGGCCGAGATCTGGCGCGTGGTGGCGCAGATCCGCGCCACCGGCATCAGCACGCTCATCGTCGACCGCAACGTGCGCTCGGTACTCGCGCACACCGACCGCGCGCTCGTGATGGAGAAGGGCCGCATCGTCCAGGAGGGCCGCTCCGACGAGCTGGCCTCGGCTCCTGAAGCGCTCGCCCGCCTGCTCGGGGTCTGATCAGGGTTTACGAGCGGCCCTCACAGCCCCCGCAAGCGAGTGGTCACAACTTGGTGCGCCGCGCTACGATGACGCCTCTCTCGCCGTCTTCGAGGCTGCAAGGGGATCACATGGACAATCAAACTCCACCACGTGCCCGTCCCCCCGGGACGATCGAATTCGAGCTCACCGACCTGAGCGACGCCCGTCACGTGCTGGACGAACTGCCCGAGGGCGTTCTCGAGCGCGAGAAGCTGGAGCCAGGGTACTGGGAACAGCGCCGGCGCAAGGCCCTGGTGACCGACCGCGCGCTCACCGGCGCCGCGATCGACTGGCTCATCAAGCTGCCGCCGGAGGTGCGCCCGAAGGTCGCTGTGCGAGCAGTTTCCGCGCGTCGCCAACGTGATCGCCGATGCCTGGAACGACGGCCCTGCCGGCGACCGCCTGTTTACGCGCCTGCTGAGCGACGACCGCGGCGGCCGCCGCGGCTTCCCCGCCGACATCGAGCACGAACTGCTGCGTCTCGTCGACTACCGGTCCGGCCGGCGCTGAAGCGCCCCGCGGAATCGATGTAGGCCGCGCCCTACTTCGGGTCGCGGCGTTGTCCGGTGGCCCGCCCCTTGTCAGCGAAACGAAACTCCTCGCATCACCACACGATGACCAGGAGCACACCATGGGACGCACCATTGCATTGAAAACCGCGCTCGCGCTGGCGAGCATGCTGGCCTTCTCGGCCACGCACGCCGCCGGCATGAGCAAGGAAGAGCACAAGGCCGCAGAGGATCGGATCGAGGCGCAGTACAAGTCCGCCAAAGCAGCGTGCGACGGCATGAAGGACAACGCCAAGGACATCTGCAACGCCGAAGCCAAGGCCAAGGAGAAGGTGGCCAAGGCCGAGCTCGAGGCCCAGAACAGCGGCAAGCCGGCCGATCGCACCAAGGTCGCGACGACCCGCGCCGAGGCGAACTACGAGATCGCGAAGGAAAAGTGCGACGACCTCAAGGGCAACGACAAGGACGTGTGCATGAAGCAGGCCAAGGCCACCGAGACGAAGGCCAAGGCCGACGCGAAGGCCGCGAAGGAAACCAGCGAGGTCCGCAAGGACGCCAGCGAGGACAAGCGCGATGCCGAGTACAAGGTCGCGCGCGAACGTTGCGACGCGATGAGCGGCGACGCCAAGGACTCGTGCGTGGCGCAGGTCAAGGCTCGCTACGGCAAGGGATGAGCGCCATGAACAACCCCGACACCGACAAGATGCAGCCCGAAGGCAACCAGGGCGAGGGCAACAAGGAAGCCGACCGGCACTACCGCGAGAAGACGCGCGACTTCGTCGAATCCGGGCGCGTCGACGACGCGGCCCGCCGCTCCGCCCCGACGTCCGCCGAGGAAGCCGAGGAGCTGCGCCGGGCCGAGGAAGAAGGCCGCTCGCGGGCCCGGGAAGAAGACCCCGCGCTGCGGCCCGGCGAGTCCGGGGACGAAGGCAGCCAGCGCCGCTGAAGCCCGCCTCGAACCTCGAGAGCGCCACCCTTTGCGGTGGCGCTTTCGCTGCTGCCGTAGGGGTTCTTCGTACATCCCGCGCAGGCCGCAGCCGACTGTTCGCGCCCTCGCCCCCTCCTTAGACTGATCCAAAGTCCCCGTGTCCGGCTTGGTGCCATGCCAGGCGGTCCGCGAGGGGCCAAGGGAGTGGGCAATGACCCTGTCAAAGGTACTCGGGCGGCACAAGTTCGCCTTGCCGGCGCTCGTGCTGGCGGCCGGCACGGCGCTGTCCATCGCGCTCGGCGTGATGACGCACCAGGAAATCCGACGAGCCGCGCGCGAGCGGTTCGACGCGGTCGCCACTGAACTCGCGCGCAAGGTCGAGGGCCGCTTCGACGACTACGTGGCGGTGCTGGCCGGCGTTCGAGCCCGGTTCAACTCGACGGCGCCGCTCTCCCACGCCGACTTTCGAGACTTTGTCGCCGGGCTGAACCTGGCGCAGAACTACCCTGGCTTCCAGGCCATGAACTACGCGCCGCTCGTGACGGCCGAGCAGAAGCCGGCGTTCGAAGCGACGATGCGGCACGACCCCGGCCTGGACCGTGCCCTCGCCTCCCGGTTCACCGTGAAGCCGCCCGGCGATCGGGCCGTGTACTACCCGCTGGCGTTCATCGAGCCGCTGGACGGGAACGAATCGCTGCTCGGCAACGACCTGGGAGCCATGCCGAATCGCGGCAATGCCCTCGAGCAGGCGCGCGACAGCGGTGGCCTGGCCTCGTCGGGCCGCCGCATCCGCATCGCCGGGCGCGACGCCGACGTGGGGCTTGCGATGCGGCTGCCGGTCTATCGACCCGACCTGCCGCTCGACACGGTGGAGCAGCGGCGCGAGGCCTACATGGGCTCGGTCGGCGCCGGCTTCAGCGTCGGACAGATGATGCAGGGGCTGCTGGCCGGCGACACGGGCTCATCGCTGCGACTGCGCCTGCTCGACGCCGGCACGAGTGCGAGCCCGATCGGCACGCGTGCCGAAACGCGCTTCGTCACCGTGTCCGCCAACGCCGAGCATCAGCTGCTGTTCGACAGCGCGCGCCAAGCGCCGGGCCCGGATGCGTCCGTGTCCACAGCGTCGCGGACGCGATTCGAACGCACGCTGGCCTTCGATCTCGGCGGGCACTCCTGGCTCGTCGAGGTGGGCCAGGACGAGCTCGAGGTCGTCGGCCGACTGGACGGCAAGGTGTCGTGGCTGATCGCGCTGGGAGGCGTCGCCATCAGCGCACTGCTCGCCGCGATCGTTCATTCGCTGGCCACTTCGCGCAGCCGGGCCCAGGTGCTGGCCGCCGGGATGACGCAGCACTTGCGGCGCAGCGAGCGACAGCTGGCGGAGGCGCAGCACCTGGCGAAGGTCGGCAGCTGGACGCTCGACCCGACGTCGGGCACGCTTCATTGCTCCGAGGAGGCGCGCCGGCTGCTCGGGTTCGGGGCCGGCGTGATGGCCGACCTGCCGTCGTTGCTGGCCTGCGTGCCGGACGAGGAGCGCGCGATGGTGGAGCGCAGCATCCTCGGCGCATCCTGCTCGCGCGAGCGCAGCGAATTCGAACATCGCGTGCGGCTGCCCGGCGGGGGCGAACGCTGGTTGCACGTCACCGTGCAGCTGTGCGATGAGGCTGGACAGCCGCTGGTTCGCGGCGCCGTGCGGGACGACACCCAGCGGCGCAAGGCCGCGCTGCGCCTGGCGCTCGAGCACGACGTGGCTCGCCTGCTGCTCGATGATGGAGACGCCGCCACGGTGGTCTCCAACGCCTTGCAGGCCATCTGCACCAGCCTGCGCTGGGACTGCGCCGCGGTCTGGAAAGTGCATGCCGACGGCCTCGCCCGATGCACGGCCGCATGGCATGGCGGCTCGGACCCGGCGCTGGACCAGTTCGTCGCCATCAGCCGCACGCTCCACTACCGTCCCGACGAGGGCTCGTTGGGGCGTGCATGGACCGACGACGAGCCGGTGCGGGTCGAGCGGCTGGCCGACTGCCAGGATTTCACGCGCGACGCACTGGCCGGGCAGGCCGGCCTCTGCGTCGGGCTCATCGTCCCGATGGCGGCCTCGGGAGGCCGGACGGCGCTCGAGTTCTTCAGCCGGGAAGCGTATGGGGCGGACGATGAGGCGCTCGACTCTCTGCGGGTCATCTCGCTGCAGCTCGCCCAGTACGAGCAGCGCAAGAACGCCGAGCACAACCTGCGTCATCTGGCGAGCCACGACGACCTCACCGGACTGCTGAACCGAGCGGCGCTCCAGCAGGAACTGGGGCGCTCGATCGCGCGAAGCAAGCGCAATCAGAAGCGCTTTGCGGTGCTGTTCATCGACCTCGATCGCTTCAAGCGCATCAACGACACGCTCGGCCACGGCGTGGGCGACGCGATGATCCAGACCTGTGCCCAGCGCTTGAAAGCCATCCTGCGCGCCGACGACATCGTTGCCCGTTTCGGAGGCGACGAATTCGTGCTCGTACTGGAGAACCTGTCGGGCGTGAACGACGCCTCGCTCGTCGCGCAGAAGGCGCTGACCTGCTGCACCGAGCCGTTCGAGATCGAGGGCCAGGAATTGCATGTCGGGGCCAGCATCGGCGTTGCGCTCTACCCGGAAGACGGTTCCGACGGCGAGACGCTGCTCAAGCACGCCGACGTCGCGATGTACCGGGCGAAAGACATCGGCCGCGGCACGTATCGCTTCTACGACGCCCACATGAATGCCCGCGGCACCGAGCGGCTGATGCTCGAGAGCGCGCTGCGCCATGCGCTCGAGCGCAACGAGCTCGAAATGCACTACCAGCCGAAGATGGACCTGTGCAGCCGCCGCATCGTCGGCGTCGAGGCACTGATGCGCTGGCGCCACCCGATCCTCGGCATGGTTCCGCCGGCGCAGTTCATCCCCATCGCCGAGGAGACGGGCCTCATCCAGGCGATGGGCCGGTGGGCCCTCGAGCGCGCCTGCGCCGATGCGATCTCATGGCAGGAGCAGGGCCTGCCGGCCGTGCAGATGGCAGTCAACCTGTCGCCTCGGCAGCTCGACAGCCTGACCCTCATCGACGATGTCGCCGACATCCTCGCGAGGTCGGGGCTGCGCCCGTCGATGCTGGAGCTTGAGATCACCGAAAGCGCGATGATGAAGAACACCGGCCACGCCGTGACGCTGCTGAAGAAGCTGCGCGCCATGGGCATCGGCCTGGCGATGGACGACTTCGGAACCGGCTATTCGTCGCTGTCCTACCTGCGCCGTTTCCCGCTGTCGACCGTGAAGATCGACCGCTCGTTCATCAACGACCTGCCGCACGACGCCGACGCACAGGCGTTGATCGACGGCATCATCAAGCTGGCGCACAGCCTGCGGATGAAAGTCGTCGCCGAAGGCGTGGAGACCGCTGCGCAACTGGACTACCTGGCCGCGCGCGGCTGCGACCAGATCCAGGGCTATTGGCTCTGCAAGCCCGCGCCGGCCGTCGAGGCCGGTGAATTCATCCTGCGCAATGCGCGCGACCGGCTTGGCCGCGCGATGGCGGCGGCCTGAAGCCGCGCATCGGGGCGAAGCGCCGCCCGGGGCGTCCACCGGGATATCCACTGAAATGCATGGGAGCATTCATGACGACTCAAACAACATCGTTGGACCAGACCGTTGCCGCGATCCTGGCGCTCGACCTGACGCCGATCAAGTTCAAGGCGACGAGAGAGGAAGACGGCTACGGCTGGTCGGCGCAACACGCCGACCGGATGGAGACAGCCTACAAGCGCTATCTCATCCTGCACGCGAAATACCCGCACCTGCCGCTGGCGCCGGAACGCGACATCGATCGGTTCTGGCACATGCACATCCTGGACACGCGGAAGTACGCCGCCGACTGCGATGCCGTCTTCGGCCGGTTCCTGCACCACTTCCCTTACCTTGGCCTTCGGGGCGAGGACGATGCCAAGGCCCTGGAGCAGGCCTACCGCGCGATGCAGGAGCTGTACGCCCATGAGTTCGGCGAGCCGGTGCCCGAGTTGCAAAACGACGCGGCCTGGTGCTCCGTGGAGCCGGTGAAGGGCTCTGCGGCGTGGTGCTCGGTAGAGCCGGTGCAGGGCTCTGCGGCGTGGTGCTCGGTGGAGCCGGTGGCTGCCGCCGCATGACGAGGGCGTAGCGAAAACGGCTTGCATGCGTTCCCGCGTGCAAGCCGTTGATTTGACTGGTGGCCAAGGGCGGAATCATTGGCCGATTTGCTGCCGCTGCGCGCCCCGCACATCTGGTGGCCAAGGGCGGAATCGAACCACCGACACGCGGATTTTCAATCCGCTGCTCTACCAACTGAGCTACTTGGCCGAAGCCCGGAATTATAGGGGAGGCGTCAGACGCCTCCGCCGCGCTTGTTGCGGGTGAGGTCCACGCCGAGCTGCTTGAGCTTGCGGTACAGGTGCGTGCGCTCCAGGCCGGTTTTCTCGGCCACGCGCGTCATGGACCCGTTTTCCTTCGCCAGATGGAACTCGAAGTAGCTTTTCTCGAAAGCGTCGCGCGCCTCGCGCAGCGGCCGGTCGAGCTCGAAGCTCTGCTCCGACTGCGGCCCCAGCAGCACCGGCACCATGGGCTGGTGGTTCAAGTTCAGGCTGAAACCGCCGCCGGACGTCTCCATTCCGAAGCTCCCCTCGCCGTGCGACACCTGCGGCGCCGCGGCCGTTGCGCGGGTCGGCTTGGCCAGGCCCTGCTCGACGGCGCGCAGCAGCTTCTGCAGCGTGATCGGCTTTTCCAGGAAGGCCATCGCGCCGAACTTGGTCGCCTCCACGGCGGTGTCGATGGTGCCGTGGCCGCTCATCATGATCACCGGCATCGTGAGCTGGGCCGTGGAGCCCCACTCCTTGAGCAGCGTGATGCCGTCGACATCGGGCATCCAGATGTCGAGCAGCACGAGGTCGGGGCGCAAGCGCTCTCGCACGTTGCGCGCCTGCGCCGCGTTCTCCGCCAGCTCGACGGAGTGGCCTTCGTCGGTGAGGATCTCCGACAGCAGGGCGCGAATGCCGAGTTCGTCGTCAACAACAAGAATCGTGGCCATCGAGGTTCAACGCGCCTGCGGGGAGGTGACGGCAGATGATGCCGCCGCGCCGGCCGCCGTCACGGCAGCCAGGTTGGAAAATGATAGCGAAACTCGGGCGCCCCCCTCGTGGTTGGCGATTCGCACCCGCGCGCCGTGCTCGTCGGCGATCTTCTTGACGACCGCGAGGCCCAGGCCGGTGCCCTTGGTTTTCGTCGTGACATACGGCTCGAAGGCGCGCTTGAGCACCTTGTCGGCGAAGCCCGGCCCATTGTCGACCACGCTGAGCCGGACGGCGCGCACGGCGCCCGCTTCGGAGCGCGCGACCTCGGTCAGCACGCGCACATGGCCATCGGGGCGCTCGGCCACCGCGTCCAGCGCGTTCTGCACGAGGTTGTGGATGACCTGGCGCAGCTGCGTGGCGTCGCCCACGATCGCCGGCAGGTCGGCGGCGGGCTCGGCGGAGAGGCGCCCCGTCTCGGTGGCATGGCCGTACAGCGCAAGCACGTCCTGCACCAGCCCGTTGAGGTCGATCGGCGACAGGTGCGCGGCGGGCAGCCGCGCGTAGTCGCGGAACTCGTTCACGAGCTGCTTCATCGCCTGCACCTGCGTGACGATGGTGGCGACGGAGCGCCGCAGCATGGCCTGGTCTGGCGCCCTCGAGCTTGGCTTCGAGCTTGTGCTGCAGCCGCTCGGCCGAGAGCTGGATGGGCGTGAGCGGGTTCTTGATCTCGTGGGCGAGCCGGCGCGCCACCTCGCTCCAGGCGGCCGAGCGCTGCGCGGAGACGACCTCGGTGATGTCGTCGAAGACGATCAGCCGCGCGTCGTCCGGCAGCGCGGCGCCGCGCACGAGGAGCGTGAGCGTGTCGTTGTCCGGCGCCGTCTGCAGCTCGAAGGCGTCCTGCCACTGGTCGCGCTCGCCGGGCTCGGGGCTGGACGTGTGGAGCTCGAAGCGCTGCCAGATCGACTGGGCGAAGGCCTCCAGCGGCGCCACGTCGTCCAGCCGGCGCCCGCGGTACGCCGACAGCGGCAGCCGCAGGATGCGCGTGGCGCCCGGGTTCACGATGTCGATGCGGCGCTCGGGATCGAACACGATGACGCCGGCGGTCAGGTTGTCGAGGATGGTCTGCAGGTGCGTGCGCGCCTCCTCCAGCTCGCGCCACGCCGCGCTCCACTTCCGAGCGCGCCTGCCCGAGCTGCTCGGTCATGGCGGCGAAGGAGCGCGTGAGGCCGCCGAGCTCGTCGCGCGACGAGAACACCCGCTTGGCGCCGAGATCGCCCTTGGCCACCTCGCGCATGCCCTCGGCCAGCAGCAGCAACGGGCGCGCGAGCTGGTTGCCCAGTACCGCGGCCAGCAACACGGCGCCGAACACCGCGAGGATGAGCACCAGGGTGAGGGTGCCGATGTACATCTTGCGCAGGCCGTCGCGCGCGAGCGCGCGCTGCTGATACTCGCGGTAGGCCGACTGCACCGCCAGCGCGTTGGCGGCCACGAGCGCGGGCACGGCCTGCACGACCACGAGGAAGCGGTCTTCAGCGCCGAGCGTGATGTCCGGGTTGGGCACGAGGGCGACGGCGCGCACGCGCGCAGACGGGGTGGTGGTGCCCGGCGGCGGCTCGTCGTCCAGGCCCTCGAGCCGGCTCTCGACGCGCGTGACGCGCACCAGGCGCAGCAGCGTGGGCGACGGGCGCTCGGGCGCAATCCGGCTGGCCGAGGCGCCGGCCACGGCGAGGATCTGGCCGTTGGCGTTGAGCAGCGTGACGTCCTGCGCGCCGAGCTGCTCGCGCAGGCGCTCCAGCGCCAGCGCCGACGGCGTGGAGCGCGTCTCGCCCAGGCGCTCGGCGGCCAGGCGGGTCTTGCTGCCGAGGTCGTTGACGAGCGCGTCGAGCGTGCCGCGGCCCAGCGTGATCCCGGCGTCGAGCGCCCCCTCCACGCGCGCATCGAACCAGACCTCGATGCTGCGCGACACGAACTGGTAGCTGGTGGTGTAGATGAGCAGGCCCGGCAGCACGCCGACGAGGGCGAAGATGCCCGCCAGCTTGAACAGAAGCCGGCTGCCGAACTTGCCGCGCCGCAGCCGCACGACCAGGCGCGCGGTCGCCAGCAGGATCACGAGCACCAGCAACGCGGCGACGGCGACGTTGAGCCAGAACAGCCAGACGAAATTGCGCTCGTAGAAGCTGCGCCCTTCAGTGGTGAGAGAGACGACGAAGGCGAGCACCAGGGCGAACCCGGTGCCCACGACGAGCGCCACGATCCAGGCCCAGCGCGTCGACTTCTTCATGGCTGCAAGCTTCAGTTCAGGCGCAGCGTACGCTCAACGCCCAGCGCCCAGTCCGGCTGTCCGCCGATGCCGATCTGCATCGGGCGCGGCAGCTGCGTCGTGTCCAGGCTCCAGCTGAACTCCACGTAGTAGTCCTTCCCAGGCTCGATCTCGTGGGCGTCCGCGATCCGCCAGCGGCTGGCGCGCGACATCGCCAGCAGCGCGTCGGACAGCGACTCGTACGACTGGTGCAGCCCGCCCTGGGCGACGCGCCATGCCGACGTGAGCGGCTGGTAGGACAGGCGCCATGACCTGGACGCGCGGGAGACGCGCTCATCGCGCCAGTACCAGCGCGAGCGCAGCAGCGTGGCACGCGCGGCGAAGTGCAGCGGGATGCCGCGCCGCAGCGCATCTTCTACCGGCGGCGGCAGCATGAAGCGCACGGCGAAGTCGAGCTCCACGGCCTCGTCGCCGCGCGCGGCGGCAAGCGTAAGCACCTCCACGCTCTGCGCGCGCGCCGCCGGCACGCCGAGGAGCGCGAGCGCGACGGCGAACCATGTCAGCGCCCGCATCAGTCGGGCGCGCAGGCAGACCGTCTCGATGCGGGGTGCGGCGGTGGCGTCGATCAAGGCTTGTGGATCAGCGCGTAGTGGAAACCGTCGGACGCTGCGCCGGACGCCGACCTGTCCGGAGAATTGTCGGGCACGGGCAGCAGGTGGCCCGGCGACTGCGGGTCCAGCCGGGCCGTGCCCGGCGGCTGGCGTTGCAAAAAAGCGTCGATCTGCCGGCTCCCCTCGGCCCGGAACACCGAGCAGGTGGCGTAGAGCAGCCTGCCGCCCGGCGCCACCAGGGGCCAGAGCGCGTCGAGCATCTGCGACTGCACCCTCGACAGCGCCACGACATCGTCCGGGCGGCGCAGCCACCGCACGTCCGGGTGGCGCCGCACGATGCCCGACGCGCTGCACGGCGCATCGAGCAGCACGGCGTCGAACGGCTGGCCGTCCCACCACGCGGCGGTGTCGCGCGCATCGGCGGCGCGCAGCTGCGCGGCGAGGTGGAGGCGGTTCAGCGTGTCGCGAACGCGGGCCAGGCGCAGCGGATCGACGTCCAGGGCCAGGACGTCCAGATCGGCCAGCTCCAGCAGATGCGCGGTCTTGCCGCCGGGAGCGGCGCAGGCATCCAGCACGCGGGCCCCGCGGGGCAGCCCGGCGCCCAGCAGCAGGGGGGCGGCCCGCTGCGCCGCCGCGTCCTGCACCGACACCTCGCCTTCGTCGAAGCCGGGCAGCTGCTGCACGGGACTGGGCCGCTCCAGCACCACCGCCTGTGCGCCGATGGCCATTGCGCCGCGGCCGAGTGCCGCGAGCCGCTGCACGTACGCGGCGGCCGTGCCCCGGCGCGCGTTGACGCGCAGCGTCATCGGCGGATGGCGGTTGCCGGACTCCAGCAGCGCCTCCCATTGGCCGGGCCAGTCCTGCTTGATGCGCTCGATCCACCACAGGGGGTGGTTGAACGCCCCTACCGGGGAGTGGCGCGCCGCCTCCACCAGCGCTGCGCGCTCACGCACGAACCGGCGCAGCACCGCGTTCAGGAACGGCGCGGCCGCGGGCGTGCGGGCGCGCGCGGCATGCACGGCCTGGTCGACCAGCGTGTGGTCGGCGTAGGCCGGCTGCTCCGCCGGCCACAGGAGCGCGAGGGAGGTGAGCAGCAGCGCGTCGACCTGGGGCGGCGGGGCCTTGGCGGCAACGATGTCGCGCACGGCCATCGCTCCGCCGAGGCCTCGCAGCACCTGGTAGGTCAGCGCCTGGGCCCCCGGCCGCGCCTCGGGCGGGCAGCGCGCCAGGGCATCGTCGAGCGAGCGGCCGGCCCGGACCGCTGCGACTGCCTGCGACGCGTGGTCCAGCAGGCGAGCGAGCGGAAGCGCGGGAACGGCGGTCATGAGGCGGCAGTCTATGTCCTGCCCCCCAGCCGGGCCTGCGCGTTGCCGGCAAGGTTGGCACCGGCCCGTCACAATCGGTGTTCCGACCGGAGAAGAGAATGCCCGGAAGCCAGCCTGCCATGCCCATCGTCCGCAACGACGAAGACCTCGCCCGACTGCCCGCGTCGCAGCGCATCCGCTACCGCCTGGTGGGCGCCGACTGCCGCTACCACGCGAACGACAACATCGCGTCCTACATCAAGGAGGGCGAGTTGCTGGAGCTCAAATCCGAGGTGACGGAGAAGGTGCAGGAGCTGCTGGACGCCCTCGTGATCGACACCGACAGCGACCACAACACCCAGCACACCGCCAACCGGGTGGCGCGGATGTTCATCGACGAGGTGTTCAACGGCCGCTACGTGCCGATGCCCACGGTGACGGAGTTCCCCAATTTCTCGCGCCTGAACGAGCTGATGATCGTGGGCCCGGTGTCGGTGCGCAGCGCCTGCTCGCACCACCTCGTGCCCATCCTCGGCAGGGTGTGGATCGGCGTGCTGCCGAACGAACACTCCAACCTGATCGGCCTTTCCAAGTACACCCGCATCTGCGACTGGATCATGAGCCGTCCGCAGATCCAGGAAGAAGCGGTGACGATGCTGGCCGAGGAGCTGCAGGAGCGCGTGAAGCCGGATGGCCTGGCGATCGTCATGGAGGCCGACCACTTCTGCATGCACTGGCGCGGCGTGAAGGACGACGAGACGGCCATGACGAACTCCGTGATGCGCGGCGCCTTCCTGAAGGATCCCAACCTGCGGCGCGAATTCCTCTCGCTGCTGTCCAAGAAGAGCGGGGGCTGAGCCCATGCTCGTGCGACTGATGTATGCCAGCCGTGCCGGCGCCGGCGTGGACACCGAGGAACTGCACGCGATCCTGCGGCACGCAAAGACCGCCAACCCCAAAAACGGGATCACCGGCGCGTTGTGCTTTGCCGACGGCATCTTCATTCAGGTGCTCGAGGGCGGGCGCGAGGCCGTGAGCGCGTTGTACAGCCGCATCACGGCCGACAGCCGCCACAAGGACGTGGTGCTGCTCGCCTACCGCGAGATCGACGAGCGTCACTTCGCCGGCTGGTCCATGGGCCAGGTGACGCTCGCCCGCCTCAATCCCGCGCTGCTTCTGAAGTATTCGGAATGCGCTCGGCTGGACCCGTACAAGCTGAGCGGCACTGTTACCGCTGCGTTGTTCGAGGAGTTGGTGGCGACGGCGTCTATCATGGGGCAGCCCTGAGACCGTTGGTAACGTAACGCTTCTCGGAATTTGTCGCAGAAGGCCTCGGCAGACTGTACAAAAGCACACCGGCCCACAACGCCGTGCGGCCGGTATTCAGGGAGGAAATCATGTTTTTGAGAACAGGCGTGCTCGCGATGCTCATCGCATGCACTGCCATGCCGCTTTGCGCGGCCACCAGAGCACAAGTCACGATCGGCGCCCCGGTCATCCTCGTCGACGCCCTCGATCCCGACCCGGCCGCGCCGCCGGCCTTTACCGTAGGCGGAACCCGGGTCGAGGATTTCAACCACTACCTTTCGCCCGCGCCGGTCGGCCCCGAGGCGACGGGCAAGGCATTCATCACCGATGACAGCGCGCAGTCCGTCGGCGGCCGCACCGACGGGCCGGACTCGCAGTTCATCGTCGTGGGCGATCGCTACGCCCCGAGCTTCACGTTCACGGCCACGGGCCGCACGCGTGTGACGGTGGAGACGCCCTACACGCTGGCCAGCGCGATCTCGGGCGAGCCGTTCTATCCGAACCACCTCGCGCGCACCTCGGCGAGCTTCGAGCTGGTGGTCGTGGCGTTCAACGACCTCTCGGTCGATGACGCCGGCAACCTCCAGTACAACCTGCTCGCGGTGGAGACCGATTCCGCCGTGCTCGCGTCGCCGCTGGGCAGCTCGCTGAACGGCGAGCTCCGCGAGGAAGGCACGCTGCGCGTGTCCTTCGACAACCTGTCCGACGAGCCCGCCGTGTTCGCCTTCCGCGGCGAGATGGTGGCGTGGGGTGTCAGCGCTCCGTTGACGCCCGCGCCCGAGCCGGCCAGCGTGCTGCTGATGCTGGCGGGGCTCGGTACGATGGCTGTCGTGGTCCGGCGGCGCCGCCAGGGCTGAGCCCGCCCGCGAGCAAGGCCTGCGTCACACCTTTCCGGCGGGACGCAGGCCGAAGAGCCGAGCCACCAGCACCGTCGGAAACTGACGTGCCGCCACGTTGTACGTGTCGACGGCGTCGTTGAAGGCCTGACGGGCCATCAGCAGCCGCAGCTCCACGGCCTCCTGTTCACGCAGGAGGGCCCCGAGCTCCGGGTCGCCGCGCAACGCGGTGTCTGCCTCCACGAGCGCACGCACGCGGCCGAGCGCCGAACCCAGCACGCCTTCCGCAGCCACGAGGCTGGCTGCACCGGCCGTTTGCAGCGGCCGGTCACCCAGTGTGCAGGCCGCGGCCAGCACCTGCTGTTGCGCAGCCGACGCCGCCTCCACCGCGTGTCGCTCGCCGGGCACCCGCGCGCCGAGCGACGACAACGCCGTCGCCAGCAGGTCGGCGCGCCGGCGCAGTTGTTCGTCGACCGGCGTCCAGGCGTTGGAGATCACGTTTCGCAGGCCCACGAGGCGGTTGTATGCACCCACGACCCAGAAGCCGAGCACGCCGGCGATGGCGATGAAAACCTGCGTGGACGTCACGATCGCCCTTCGCTGAAGGCCTCGTGGCCGCGCCGGCGCAGGTCGCAAGCCGGACACCGGCCGCATCCGCGACCCCACGCATGGCGCATGCCGCGCTCGCCCAGGTAGCAAGTGTGGGTGTGCTCGACGATGAGCGCGTTGAGCCGGTCGCCGCCGATCGAGTGGGTCAGCTCCCAGGTTTGTGCCTTGGTGAGGAACATCAACGGTGTCTCGACCGTGAGTGGCACGTTCAGGCCGAGGCTCAGCGCCACTTGCATGGCCTTGAGCGTGTTGTCGCGGCAATCCGGGTAGCCGGAGTAGTCGGTTTCGCACATGCCGCCCACCAGCACCGAGGCGCCACGGCGGTACGCGAGCGCGGCTGCCACGGCGAGGAACAGCAGATTGCGGCCGGGAACGAAGGTGCTGGGCAGGCCGTTCGACTGCAGCTCGATGGCGCGATCGCTCGTGAGCGCGCTGTCGCCCAGGGACGCGAGCAGCCCCAGGTCGAGCACGTGGTCGTCCTTGAGGCGCGGCGCCCACTGCGGGAACTCGCGCGCCAGCTCCGCCCGCACGGTGCGACGGCACTCGAGCTCGATGCGATGGCGTTGCCCGTAGTCGAAGCCGACCGTTTCCACCCGAGCATGGCGCTCCAGCGCCCAGGCCAGGCACGCGGTGGAATCCTGGCCGCCCGAGAACAGCACGAGGGCATGCCGCGAATCGATCGCTGCAGGCATGTCAGTGGTCCATTGCGGCGAAACGAAACCCCGGCGGCACAAAGCCGCCCACCAAGGGGCTCGCGCGGATCCGGCTCTGCCGGTCCGCAGCAAGAGCCCCCTCGGGGGGCAGCGACGAGAGGAGCGTGGGGGCTTCATTTCGGCGGATCCGGCTCTGCCGGTCCGCAGCAAGAGCCCCCTCGGGGGGCAGCGACGAGAGGAGCGTGGGGGTCACGTCAAGTCTTGAGCCGGTAGCCCGTGCGGAAGATCCACACGACGATGGCGAGCGCCACCGCCAGGAAGGCGGCCGTCATGCCCAGGCTCAGGGCAACGCTCACGTCGGCGATGCCGTAGAAGCTCCAGCGGAAGCCGCTCACGAGGTAGACCACCGGATTGAAGAGCGTCACCGTCTGCCAGAACGGCGGCAGCATCTGCACGGAGTAGAAGGTGCCGCCCAGGAAGGTGAGCGGCGTGACGATGAGCAGCGGAACGAGCTGCAGCTTCTCGAAGCCGTCGGCCCAGATGCCGATGATGAAGCCGAGCAGGCTGAAGGTGAGAGCCGTGAGCACGAGGAACACCAGCATCCACGCGGGGTGCTCGATGCGCAGCGGCACGAAAAGCGCGGCTGTGGCGAGGATCACGAGGCCGAGCACGATCGACTTCGTAGCGGCCGCGCCCACGTAGGCGATCACCGTCTCCAGCGGCGAGACCGGCGCGGAGAGCAGCTCGTAGATGGTGCCCGTGAAGCGCGGGAAGTAGATGCCGAACGAGGCGTTCGAGACGCTTTGCGTGAGCAGCGTGAGCATCACGAGGCCGGGCACGATGAACGCGCCGTAGCTCACGCCGTCGATCTGCGCGATGCGCGTGCCGATGGCCGCGCCGAAGACCACGAAGTACAGCGACGTGGAGATGACCGGCGAGACGAGGCTTTGCAGCAGCGTGCGGCCGGCACGCGCCATCTCGAAGCGGTAGATCGCCCGCACGGCATGCAGGTTCATGGTGCCCTCGCCTCGTGCACGAGGCTCACGAAGATGTCCTCGAGCGAGCTTTGCGTGGTGCTCAGGTCCTTGAAGCCGATGCCCGCGCCGGTGAGCGCGTCCAGCAGCCCGACGATGCCCGTGTGCTCGCTTTGCGTGTCGTACGTGTAGGTGATGGACTGGCCGTCCGCGGACAGTTCGAGCGCATGGCCGGCGAGCGCCTCGGGCAGGCGCTCGAGCGGGCTCGCAAGCTGCAGCGTCAGCTGCTTGCGGCCGAGCTTGCGCATCAGCTCGGTCTTGTCCTCCACCACGATGATGCGGCCCTTGTCGATGACGCCGATGCGATCGGCCATCTCCTCGGCCTCGTCGATGTAGTGGGTGGTGAGGATCACCGTGACCCCGCTCTCGCGCAGGCGCCGCACGAGCGCCCACATGTCGCGCCGCAGCTCGACATCCACGCCGGCGGTCGGCTCGTCGAGGAACAGGATGCGCGGCTCGTGCGCGAGGGCCTTGGCGATCAGCAGCCGGCGCTTCATGCCGCCGGACAGCTCCATGATGCGGCTGTCCTTGCGCGTCCAGAGCGACAGGTCCTTGAGCACCTGCTCGATGTGCGCCGGGTCGGGCGCCTTGCCGAACAGGCCGCGGCTGAACGACACGGCGTTCCGGACCGTCTCGAAGGCGTCGGTGGTGAGCTCCTGCGGCACCAGGCCGACCAGCGAGCGCGCCGCGCGGTAGTCGGCCACGATGTCGTGCCCGTCGACCGTGACGCGCCCCTCGCTCGCGCGAACGATGCCGCAGACGATCCCGATCAGCGTGGTCTTCCCGGCGCCGTTGGGCCCGAGCAGCGCGAAGATCTCGCCGCGCCGCACCTCCAGGTCTACCCGCTCGAGCGCGCGCTGCCCCGACGCGTAGGTCTTCGACACCCCATCGATGCGCAACACCGCGTCCGCCGCCACCGCGCCCCCCTCGGGCAGGCGCAAGGCCGCCGGGGCATCGGGCCTCATGGTGCTACGTCCTCACTTCGCCGTTGCCGAGCACCACCCACTTCAGCGACGTGAGCCCCTCCAGGCCCACGGGCCCGCGCGCGTGGAACTTGTCGGTGCTGATGCCGATCTCGGCGCCGAGGCCGTACTCGAAGCCGTCGGCGAAGCGGGTGCTGGCGTTGACCATCACGCTTGCCGAGTCGACTTCCCGCAGGAAGCGCATCGCGTTCGGATGGCTGGCGGTGAGGATGGCGTCGGTGTGGTGCGAGCCGTAGCGGTTGATGTGGGCGATCGCCTCGTCGAGGCTGTCGACGACCTTGACGCTGATGACGGGCGCAAGATATTCCTCGGACCAGTCCTGCTCGGTGGCTGCGAGGCCGCCGGGCACCAGCGCCAGCGCCCGGGAATCGCACCGCATCTCGACGCCCTTGCCGGCGAAGACGGCGCCGATGCGCGGCAGGAACCGCTCGGCCACCGCCGCATGCACGACGAGCGATTCGGCGGCGTTGCAGGGGCTGTACTTCTGCGTCTTGGCGTTGTCGGTCACGCGCAGGGCCAGGTCCAGGTCGACCTCGGCATCGACGTAGACGTGGCAGTTGCCATCCAGGTGCTTGATGACGGGCACCTTGGCTTCGGCGCTGATGCGCTCGATGAGGCCCTTGCCGCCGCGCGGGATGATGACGTCCACCGCCTCGGGCATGGCGATGAGCCGGCCGACGGCGGCGCGGTCGGTGGTTTCGACGAGCTGCACGGCCTCGGCCGGCAGCCCGGCCTCGCCGAGCGCACGCTGCACCAGGCGCGCGAGCGCCATGTTCGAGTGGAGCGCCTCGGACCCGCCGCGCAGGATGGCCGCGTTGCCGCTCTTGATCGCGAGCGACGCGGCCTCGATCGTGACGTTCGGGCGGCTCTCGTAGATCATGCCGAAGACGCCCAGCGGCACGCGCATCCGCCCGACCGCGATGCCGCTCGGGCGCCGTTGCAGGCTCACGACCTCCCCGATCGGGTCGGCCATCGCGGCGATCTGCTCGCAGCCTTCGGCGACCGTGGCCAGCGCCGCATCGTCCAGGCGCAACCGGTCGACGAGCGGCGCGGCCAGGCCGGCAGCCTGTGCAGCATCGAGATCCTCGCGGTTGGCCGCCTTCGAGCGGCTCGCGCTCCGCGCGCAGCAGACGCGCCAGGCCGATCAGCGCAGCATTGCGCGCCGCCGTGGACGACGCCGCCATGATGGCCGAGGCGCCGCGCGCGGCGGCCCCCACGTGGGCCATGTAGGCAGCGATGTCGGTCAGGCTCATGGCCGGAATTCTCCCACGCAAGGCCCGAAGGTAGCGCCACCCTCAAGCGCCACCGCGGATCCGGCTCCGCCGGTCCGCCGGCGGAGCCCCCCGGGAGAGGCGGCCGAAAGGCCGCTACGGGGCGTCAAGCCTCCCGAGGATCGCCAGCCAGAGCGGCGCGGTGACGGCGAAGCCGAAGGTCGACAGGACCACCGTGGCCGTGGCCTCCGCCTCCAGGGTCTCGTAGCGCTGGGAGAACATCAGCGCGTTGCTGCCGACGGGCAACGCCGCCATCATCACCACCACCGCCAACGGAAGCCCGCCGAGCCCGAAGCCCCAGTGGGCGATGAGCAGCACGAGGGCGGGCAGCACGAGCAGCTTGAGCACTGCCAGCCCGATGGCGCCGCGCGCGGCGCCGCGCAGGCCGTAGTACGCGAGCGACATGCCGATCAGCACCAGGCACAGCGGCACGACGGCGCTGCCGAGCAGCTCCAGCACTTCGTCCACGACCGGCGGCAGCGGCAGCCCGGTGGCGTTGAACGCCATGCCGGCGAGCACCGGCAGCACGACGGGGTGGACGATCGTGTTGCGCAGCGTGGTGGCCATGGTCGCGGCGAGCGAGGCCGTCTGCTCGTGGCGGGCCTTCGCGCGTGCCAGGTCCAGCTCGACCAGCGTGGTGATGACGGTGAGCAGCGTGAGCGCGTGCAGGCTCACGATGGTGATGTGGATGCCGAGCCCGACCTCGCCGAACAGCGCGGCCGTCATGGGGACGCCGACCTGCAGCGTGTTGCCGAACGTGGCGGAGATGGCCCGCACGGACGGCGCAGCGGGCAGGTCCGCCGGGTGCGGGCGGCGGCGCTGCCACGCATAGACCGCCACGAGCAGCAGGAGGACGGGCACGAAGAAGGCGCCGAGCGTGGCCCACGGCAGCGCCCGGAAATCGAGCCGCGACGTGGTGCGGAACAGCAGCGCCGGCACGAAGATGTAGAAGGCGGCGTTCGACAGCGTGCGCGCAGGATCGGCGCCGAGCCGCTCGTCGCCCAGCCACCGCATGCGGCCCGCGAACCAGCCCAGCGCGACGGCCAGGAAGATCGCGAGCAGCTTGTAGAAGACCGCGACAGTCACCCGGGCCCCCAGGCTCGCTGCCCCCCGAGGGGGCGCTCGCGCCGGTCACTTGCGCCCGTACTTCGCGGTGAAGGTCGCCTGGCCCAGCCGGTTGGCGTTGATCATGAAGCCGACCAGCGCCGCCGTGGCATCGGCCGGCACCTCCAGCTTCTCGGTCTTGAGGGCATGGACGGTGAAGATGTAGCGGTGCGGCTTGTCGCCCTTCGGCGGGCAGGCGCCGCCGAAGCCGGGGGCGCCGAAATCGGTGCGGCCCTGCGCGGTACCCGGCGGCAGCCCCTTGCCGTCGGCCGAACCGGCGCCCTCGGGCAGCTCCGTTGCGGAGGCGGGGATGTTGTAGACGACCCAGTGCCACCAGCCGGAGCCGGTCGGCGCGTCGGGGTCGTAGACGGTGACGGCATAGCTCTTGGTGTCCTTCGGCGCGCCGCTCCACTTGAGCGCGGGCGACACGTTCTTGCCGCTGCAGCCGAAGCCGTTGAAGACCTGGGCGTCAGTGAGCATGGCGCCGGGCTTCACGGTGGGGCTCTCGAGCTTGAAGCCGGCGCCATGGGCCAGGCCGGCAGCGCCCAGCGCGCCGGCTGCGACGGCACTCCTGAACGTGATCGTGTTCATGCGAGCTCCAGGGATGGGGGGATGCCATGATGCCGCGAAGGTGGCCGGCGCGCATCGCCTCACGCCGCCTTGCGCGCGGCCGCCTTCTTCGCCGGCGCCTTGGCCGCCCGCGGCTCGAACTCGAACGCCACCTTGCCTTCCTTCTTGTCGTAGGCGAGGTACGCCTTGAACTTGCGCCGCGTCTTGTTGGAGACGAAGTTGTCGAGCAGGTCGGTCTTGCCGGTGGCCAGCAGCTTGCTCATCTGCTCGCGCGCCACCGGCTGCTGCAGGATGATCTTGCCGCTCTTGAAGTCGCACGTGACGTTCGCGCCCACGGCATGCTCGCAGACGTAGCTCGTGCCGTGCTCGAAGACGCGGCCCTTGCACTTGGGGCACGGGCCCAGGCTCTGCTGCGCGGAGAAGTCGACCGGCTCGCCCGACTCGGCCTCCTTCTTGGCGTCCTCGCCGAAGTCGAACTCGAGCTTCCAGTTGCCGATCTCCTCGTCGCGCACGAGGCGCAGCTCGGCGGTGAACGGCCAGCCCGCCTTGGAGCGGAACCCTTCGAGCGGGCCGATCTTCTTGTCGCGCAGGAAGGCCTCGACCTCGTGCAGCTCGAAGCTGCGGCCGCCGGGGATCTTGCTGATGGAGAAGTCGCACTTCTCGCAAGCGAAGCGGCGGTAGTTCTCCTTCACCACGCCGCCGCAGTTGGGGCAGGGCGTCTTCAGCGTCGCGTAGTCGCCCGGGATCGTGTCGCGGTCGTACTCCTTGGCCTTCTTCACGATGCGCTCGGCCATCTTCGCGATCTCGGCCATGAACTGCTCGCGCTTCAGGCGCCCGTGCTCCATCTGCGCGAGCTGGTACTCCCAGTTGCCGGTGAGCTCGGGCTCGCGTGAGGTCCTCGATGTCGAGCCCGCGCAGCAGCGTCATGAGCTGGAAGGCCTTGGCGGTGGGAATCAGCTCGCGGCCCTCGCGGAGCATGTACTTCTCGAGGATGAGGCCTTCGATGATGGCCGCGCGCGTGGCCGGCGTGCCCAGGCCCTTCTCCTGCATCGCCTCGCGCAGCTCGTCGTCGTCGATCAGCTTGCCGGCGCCTTCCATCGCGGACAGCAAGGTGGCCTCGGTGTAGCGCGGCGGCGGCTTGGTGCGAAGCGCGGCCAGCTTCACGTCCTCCGTGCTCACCCGCTCATTGGGCGTCACGGGCACGAGCATCGCGTCTTCGTCCTGCGCCTCCTTGCCGTAGACGGCCAGCCAGCCCGGGTTCACCAGCACCTTGCCGTTGGTCTGGAACACGTGGCCGGCGACCTTGGTGATGCGCGTGGTCACCATGTACTCGGCCGGCGGATAGAACACCGCCAGGAAGCGCTTGACGACCAGGTCGTACAGCTTGGCCTCGACCTCGGTGAGGCTGCGCGGCGGCTGCAGCGTGGGGATGATCGCGAAGTGGTCCGACACCTTGGCGTTGTCGAACACGCGCTTGGTCGGCTTCACGTAGCCCTCGTCGAGGGCCTTGCGCGCGTGCTGCGCGAGCGCGCGCAGCGGGCCGGGCAGGTCTTCGGCGGCGATCACCTTCATCGTGTCCTTCACGACGGCCACGTAGTCTTCCGGGCAGCGCGCGCGAGTCCGTGCGCGGATAGGTGAGCACCTTGTGCTTCTCGTACAGCGCCTGCGCGAGCGACAGGGTGGTCTTGGCGGAGAAGCCGAAGCGGCCGTTGGCGTCGCGCTGCAGGCTGGTCAGGTCGTACAGCAGCGGGCTGGACTGCGCTGCTCGGCTTGGCCTCCTCGGTGACGTTGCCGGGCTGGCCGCGCACCGCGTCGGCGATGGCCTTCGCCTCGGCTTCGTTCCAGAGGCGGTCGGCGCGCCGCTCGGCATCGGTCTCGTCCTTCTTGAACTTCGGGTCGAACCACTTGCCGTCGTACGGCGCCGGCGGCGGCGCCGAAGGTCGCCTTCACTTCCCAGTAGTCGCGCGCCACGTGCTTGCGGATCTTCTCCTCGCGCTCGACGACGATGGACAGCGTGGGCGTCTGCACCCGGCCGACGGTGGTGAGGAAGAAGCCGCCGTCGCGCGAGTTGAACGCCGTCATGGCGCGCGTGCCGTTGATGCCGACGAGCCAGTCGGCCTCGCTGCGGCTGCGCGCGGCGTCGGACAGGCCCGCCATCTGGGCGTCGGTGCGCAGCTTGTCGAAGCCGTCGCGGATCGCCTGCGGCGTCATGCTCTGCAGCCACAGCCGGCGGATCGGCTTGTCGACCTTCTTGCCGCCGCCGGCGTACTGCACGATGAGCCGGAAGATCAGCTCGCCCTCGCGCCCGGCATCGCAGGCATTGACGAGCTGGCCGACATCCTTGCGCTTGACGAGCCGCACGACGGCGTTCAGGCGCGTCTTGGCCTTGTCGATCGGCGCCAGGTCGAAGTGGGGCGGGATCACCGGCAGGTGGGCGAAGCTCCACTTGCCGCGCTTGACGTCGAACTCCTCGGGCGCCTTGATTTCCACCAGGTGGCCGACGGCGGACGTGACGACATAGGTGTCGTTCTCGAAGTGCTCGGCGTGCTTTTCGAACTTGCCGCTGTCGGGCGTGAGCGCCCGCACGATGTCCTGCGCGACGCTCGGCTTCTCTGCGATGACCAGTGTCTTGCTCATGTTCCCTACAATCCCATGTTCTCGCGCGCACGCACACACGCGCGCGCACCCATGAAATCAATGTACCGAATGACATCGAGCGCGCAAGCCACGGGGGCATCGAAGGGCGGCGGCCGCCGCATCCAGGTCCGCAGGAGCGGCGTTCACGGCAAGGGCGTGTTCGCGCTCCGGCCGATCCGCCGCGGCGAGCGGATCATCGAATACACCGGCGAGATCATCACGTGGAAGCAGGCTCTGCGCCGCCATCCCCACGACCCGGACGATCCCAATCACACGTTCTACTTCCACATCGACGACGGTCGTGTGATCGACGCCGCCCATGGCGGCAACGCGGCGCGCTGGATCAACCACGCCTGCCAGCCCAACTGCGAGGCCGACGAAGTCGACGGGCGCGTGTTCATCAAGGCGCTGCGCGACCTGCAGCCCGGCGAGGAGCTGTTCTACGACTACGGGCTCATCTTCGACGGCCGCCACACCGCCGAGCTGAAGAAGCAGTTCGCCTGCCGCTGCGGGGCCCGGCGCTGCCGGGGCACGATGCTCGCGCCCAAGCGCTGAGCCGCCAGCCATGACCACCGAGCCAGGCCATCTGAACTGGGGCGGCGAAGGCCTGTGGCAGGCGCTGGAGCCGCTGCTGCCCGGCCTCTCCGTGGAGATCGTCGCCCGCACCGATTCCACCAACACCCAGCTGCTGGAGCGCGCGCGCCTGTCCGGCGGTCGGCGCGACCAGCCCATCAGCTCGCCGATGCCGCTCGAACCCGTCGGGCCCTCGTCACTCACCGCCGAGGAGCCCACGCCGTTCGGCCGCCGCGCCGGCGACACCCAGCCCTGCCTGCTGGTGGCCGAGCACCAGACCCGCGGGCGCGGGCGCCACGGCCGCTTGTGGCAGGGCAGCGCCGGGGCGTCGCTCACGTTCTCGCTCGCGCTCGCGCTGGACCCGCCCGACTGGTCGGGGCTGTCGCTGGCGGTGGGCGTGGCGCTGGCCGAGGCCCTGGAGCCGACGCCGCCGGGCGGCCCGCGGATCGGCCTCAAGTGGCCGAACGACCTGTGGCTGCTCGACGCGCCGGGCGAGGGACGCAAGATGGGCGGCGTGCTGATCGAGACGGTGGCCGTCGGCAACCGCCGCATGGCGGTGGTCGGCGTGGGGCTGAACGTGCTGCCGCAGCCGGTGCGCGACCTGGGCTCGGGCTATGCCTGCCTGCAGGAGCTGCAGCCGGCGATCGACGCGCCGCAGTCGCTGCATCTCGTGGCGGCGCCGCTGGTGCGGGCGCTGCTGCGCTTCGAGCGCACCGGGTTTCCCGGCTTCCTCGACGGCTACGCGCGGCGCGACCTGCTCCGCGGGCTTGCCGTCACGACGACCTCGCCCGCGGCACCGGCCGGCATTGCCGAAGGGGTGGCCCCGGACGGCGCGCTGCGTGTGCGCGTCGGCGACGAACTGCACCTGTTGGCCAGCGCCGAGGTCAGCGTGCGGCCGAGCACGGCCCGCTGATGCTGCGCTGGGCGGTGCTGCTGCTGGTGGTCGCCAACGGCGTTTTCTTCGCCTGGTCGCGCGGCTGGCTCGGCGAGGTGCCTGGAGACGGTGCACGGGAGCCCGACCGGCTCGCGCGCCAGGTTCGCCCAGAGGCCGTGCGCCTGCTCACCGCTCCCGGCCGCCGCGGCCGCGCTGGCCGCCACACCGACCTGCGTCGAGGCCGGTCCGTTCCGCGCCGGCGAAGCCACCGCCGCCGAGCAGGCCCTGGCCGCGCTGATGCCGCCCGGCAGCTGGAGCCGCGTGCCGGTCGAGCGGCCGGGCCGCTGGATCGTCTACATGGGGCGCTTTCCGAATCGCGAGGCGCTCGAGGTCCGTCGCGTCGAGCTCTGCGGCCCAGCGCGTCGACGCCGAGGCGCTGCAGGGCCAGCCGGAGCACGAGCCCGGGCTCCTGCTCTCCGCTCACGAGAGCGGCGCGTCCGCCGAGGCGGCCCTGGAGCGGCTGACGCAGCGCGGCGTGCGTGGCGTCGCGGGTGCTGATGCTTGCACCGGCGGCCAGCGAGGTACTGCTGCGCGTCGATCGCGGCAGCCCCGAGCTGCGCTCCCAGCTGCTGGCCGCGCGCGCGCCGGCGCTGGGCACCGGCTTCAGCGCCTGCGCCGCACGCTGAGCGCCGCAGCGGCCGCCAGCAGCCCGAGCAGCCAGAACGGGCCCGCGGCGCCGCCTCCACCGCCCGACGATCCACTGCCGCCAGCCTGCAGCCGATCCGGGATGAAGTCGATGCTCGGGTTCGTGGCGGGCGGGGTGAACGTGCCTTCGGTTGCCAGCGCCCAGGCCACCGCCTCGGGGGCATCGAGCACGCCGGCGCCGCAGGTGCCCGTGGTGCAATTGCATTACCCGAAGTCGATCGCCGAGCAGCTGCCCAGGCCGCCGTTCTGCACGTGCGGCCGCGTGGTGGCGCGAATGCCCGAGATGATCTGATCGACCGACAGGTCGGGGTTCACGGCGAGCATGAGCGCCGCCGTGCCGCTCACGATCGGCGTGGCGAAGCTGGTGCCGGCGTAGTAGCCGTACTCCCTCGGCCACGGGCCCGCTCGTGCCGGTGTTGGTGGTGGAGTAGATGCCGCTGCCGGCCGGGCTCGTCACGCCGCCGACAGTGGCGACATCCACCTCGCTGCCGAAGTTCGCGTAGTCGGCCTTCGCGCCTTCGCGGTCGAGCGCCGTCACGGCCAGGGCCCCGGCGCAACTGGCGGGGCGCACCACGGCGTCGCCATCGTTGCCGGCCGCCGCCACCAGCACGGCGCCCTTGACGCGCAGCGCCTCGATGGCGTCGGTGTACAGCCGCGCGGTGCCGGCGACGAGCGGGTCGCCGCTGTCCACGTTGCACGGGCGGCTGCCGCCGAAGCTGAGGTTGACGATGCGCGCCGGATTGGGGTTCGCCGCGGGCGAGCCGGTGTAGGGGATGCCGGCGGCCCAGAGCATGCCCTCGACGATGTCGCTCACCGCCGCACCGCACTTGCCGGCCACGCGCACCGGCAGCAGCCTGCCGCTCCAGGTCATGCCGGCGATGCCGTGGTTGTCGTTCGTGGACGCGACGAGCTGGCCCGCGATCACGGTGCCGTGCCAGGTGCTCTCGGCGACGTCGCAGGCGCCGTAGATCGACGGGTGCTGCACCTTGTCTTCCTGGCTCACCCAGTCGCCGGGGTCGGTGGGGTCGCTGTCGAGCCCGTCGCCGTCGTTCGCGTACTCGACCTCGGAGACGAAGTCGTAGCCGCTCAGCAGCCGCGAAGAGCCCACCGTGAACTCGGGGTGGAAGCGCCGGATGCCGCTGTCGAGCACCGCCACGATCACGCTGCTGCTGCCGGTGTGGATGTCCCAGGCGGCCGGGAAGTTGGGCGACGCGGCGCTCGCGTTCGGCCCTTGCAGCCACCATTGCAGTGCGTAGGCCGGGTCGTTCGGCGTCGCCTGGCGACGCTCGAGGGTGTTGGCGGCGACGTACTCGACGTCGGGATCCGCCAACAGCCGCCGCGCCTGCGCCTGCGCTTCTTCGCGGCTGAGCACGCGGCCCGCCGAGAGCACGTGCGCGCCGAGCGCTGTCTGGCGCACCTGGTGGTAGCCCACGCCGCGCCGCTGCGCGATCAGCGCCACGCGGTTCAGGGCCGCCTGCGGCGCTTCGAGCATGCCGGCGGCGGGCTTCGTCTTGACGATGAGACCGAGCACCGGCCCGTCGTCTGCCGCGAGCACCGGCGCCGCGAGCGCGGCCAGCAGCGGCAGGATCGTCCACGAGGCGGTTCGTCGGTTCATCGGCGCTTGCTCGGAGGGTGGCGGGTGGCGGATTGTCGCTGCTGGCCGCGGCGCCGGCCGAACGCCATGATCGCGACTGTCAGCAGGACCAGCCAGCCCGGACCGAGCGCACCACCGCCTCCGCCCCCGCCCCCGCCCGAGGAACCGGGCTGCGGCGCCGGCGGCGGAGGCGGCGTGTCGACCGGGCCGGGATCGGGCGTGGGCGACGGCACGGCACTGGCCGCTGCGGCGACGGCCGCCGCGGCGTCGAGCATGCCGGCGCCGCACGTGGAGGCGGTGCAGTGGCATTCGAGCTGGTCGACGTTGCCCGGGGCGTGGCAAGCCGGCACGGAAGGATCCGTGGAAGCATCGGGGAAAGGGCGCGCGCTCGCGCGCAGCACCGTCCGAACGTCGGACGGGCGCAGCTCGGGGCGCACGGAGAGCACCAGCGCGGCCGTGCCGGCCACCAGCGGCGCGGCGAAGCTGGTGCCGACGCTGATGTCGAAACTGTCGGTGTAGGCCGCGCCGCCGGCCACGGGCGCCCTCTGCCCCGGGTTCGTGGTGGTGAGCAGCGGATAGAGGCAGGCGCCGCCCAGGTTGACGCAGTTGCCGCCGGGCGCGCCGAGCGCGATCTCCGGGCCGAGGTCGGAGAACCCCACCTTGGTGCCGGTATGGCGCAAGCCGGCCACGCCGACGGCGCCCGGGCAGTTGGCCGGCATGCTCACGGCGCGCCCGGTGGAGTTGCCCGCCGCCGCGACGACCAAGGCGCCCGCGGCGCCGAGCTCGGCCACGACCGTGCGGTAGGCGGCGCTGCATGCGCCGGCGCCGCCGAGGCTCATGTTGAGCACGCGCGCGGGCGTCGGGTTGGCCGGAACGCCCGGCACGGGCAGGCCGGCCGCCCAGCGCATGCCGGCGATGATGTCGCTGTCGAATCCGTGGCACTTGCCGAGCACGCGCACCGGCAGCAGTCGAACGTTCCACCCCACGCCGGCCATGCCGATGGCGTTGTCGCTCGCCGCGCCGATCAGGCCGGCCAGCTGGGTGCCGTGCCAGGAGCTGGACTCCGGCGTGCAGCCGGAGAAGCGGGGCTGGCTCGTCTCGGCCGAGGTGACCCAGTCGCCGGGGTCGGAGGCATCGGCGTCGCGGCCGGGGTCGGCATCGTTCGCGACCGCGTCGTCGCTCACCATGTCGTAACCCGGAAGCAGGCGGCCGGCCAGGTCGGGGTGATCGAAGCGCGCGCCGGTGTCGATGATGGCCACGACGATGTCCGCGCTGCCGGTGGTGCGGTCCCAGGCCGTCGGGGCGTCGATGCCGGAGCGCACCTGCGCATCGGGAGCACGCAGGTACCACTGGCCGGAGGCCGGGCCGGTGGCGCCGCCCGCGGCGTACAGCGGATCGTTCGGGATGGCGAAGCGGCGTCGCGGTTCGTCGGGCACCGCGAACTCGACGTCAGGATCTGCTGCCAGCGCCGCCGCGAGCCCGGCACTGGTGCCGCCGCTGGCCGACACGGCCTGCGTGCGGTCGTCGACCGGCGGCCCGGCGGCGAGCGTCATGCCGCGGCGCGCGCCGAGCGCGGCAGCGCGGCTCTGGAGCGCGCGCCGGGTCTCGACCGCATCGGCTCGCGCCGACAGCGCGCTCTCGCGCAGCAACGCCGCCTCGGGCTTGAAGCGCACGATGACGCGTGCGACGCCCGCCTCGCCGGCGGGCAGCGGGTGCGGCAGCGGGGCCCGCTCTGCCGCCACCGCAACGGCCGCGGCCAGCCCGAGCGCCAGCGCGGCCGCCGCGCGCATCATCTTGCGACGACGCGAACCATGTCGAGGATCTTGTTCGAGTAGCCCCACTCGTTGTCGTACCAGGCGATCAGCTTGACGAACGTGCTGTCGAGCGCGATACCGGCATCGGCGTCGAACACCGACGTGCAGGCTTCGCCCCGGAAATCGGTGGCGACGACCTTGTCTTCGGTGTAGGCGAGCACGCCTTTCAGCGCGCCGGCCGCCTGCGCCTTCATCTCGGCACAGATCTCGGCGTACGTTGCCGGCTTCGAAAGCTCGACGGTGAGGTCGACCACGGACACGTCGGACGTCGGCACGCGGAACGCCATGCCCGTGAGCTTCTTGTTGAGCTCGGGGATCACGACGCCCACCGCCTTGGCCGCGCCGGTGCTCGACGGGATGATGTTCTCGAGGATGCCGCGGCCGCCGCGCCAATCCTTGTTGCTCGGGCCGTCGACCGTCTTCTGCGTGGCGGTGGCGGCGTGCACGGTGGTCATGAGGCCGCGCTTGATGCCCCACTTGTCGTTCACGACCTTGGCCAGCGGGGCGAGGCAGTTGGTGGTGCACGACGCGTTGCTCACGATCTGCTGGCCGGCGTAGGTCTTGTCGTTGACGCCGTAGACGAACATCGGCGTGTCGTCCTTCGACGGCGCCGAGAGGATGACCTTCTTCGCGCCGGCGGCCAGGTGCTTGCCGCCTGTCTCGGTCGTGAGGAACAGGCCGGTGGATTCGACGACGATGTCGGCCCCGACCTCGTTCCACTTGAGCTCGGCGGGATCTTTCACCGCGGTGAGGCGGATGCGCTTGCCGTTGACGACCAGCGTGGACCCGTCGACCGCCACGTCGCCCTTGAAGCGGCCGTGCACGGAGTCGTACGTCAGCATGTAGGCGAGGTAGTCGGGCTCGAGCAGGTCATTGATGCCGACCACCTCGATGTCCTTGAAGTTCTGCACGGCTGCACGGAACACCATGCGTCCGATGCGCCCGAATCCATTGATGCCGATCTTGATGCTCATGTGAAGTCCCTTCAGCGAAAGACGAAAGTGTGCCCGGCCCGGGTTACATCGCGAGAACTTTGCGGACCGTGTCGGCGACGTTCTGCGGCGTGAAGCCGAAATGCTTGAAGAGCACGCCGCCGGGTGCGCTCTCCCCGTAGCGGTCGATGCCGACCACCGCGTCGCAGCCGTACTTCCACCAGAAATCGGTGACGCCGGCTTCGACGGCGATGCGCGGCAGGCGGTCCGGCAGCACGGCGCGCTTGTACGACTCCGGCTGGCGATCGAACACGGTGGTGCTCGGCATCGAGACGACCCGCACGGCGATGCCCTGCACCGCGAGCTGCTGTTGCGCGTGCAGCGCGTGCTGCACCTCGGAGCCGGTGGCCAGGATCACTGCCTGCGCCTTCTTCTTCAGGCCCACCTCGCCCGGCTCGGCCAGCACGTAGGCGCCGCGCGCGATGTCGTCGAGGCCGCTCTTCGGGCAATACGGCAGGTTCTGGCGCGACAGCAACAGCGCGCTCGGCCGGTCGCGCGTTTCGATGGCCTTGGCCCAGGCGACAGCGGTCTCGGCGGTGTCGGCCGGACGCCAGACGTCGAGGTTCGGAATGAGGCGCAGCGCGGCGGCGTGCTCGACGCTCTGGTGGGTGGGCCCGTCCTCGCCCAGCCCGATGCTGTCGTGCGTGAAGACGTGCACGACGCGCCGGCGCATCAGCGCGGCCATGCGGATGGCATTGCGGCTGTAGTCGCTGAAGGTGAGGAACGTGCCGCCGTAGGGCAGGAAGCCGCCGTGCAGCGCCAGGCCGTTCATCACGGCGGCCATGCCGAACTCGCGCACGCCGTAGTTGATGTGGCGTCCGCCGTTGGGCGTGCCCGCGGCGTCGAAGCGCAGCGGCGGCGTGGAGCTGGTGTTCGTGAGGTTGGAGCCGGTGAGGTCGGCCGAGCCGCCGATCATCTCCGGCAGCGCCTTCGTGAAGGCTTCGAGCGCGATCTGGCTGGCCTTGCGCGTGGCCACCGTATCGGCCTTCGTGTGGGCCGCGACGACGACGTCGACCGCGGCCTGCGCGAAGTGCTTCGGCAGCTCGCCGGCCATGCGGCGCTCGAACTCCTCGGCCAGCGCCGGGTGTTCCTGCCGGTAGGCGGCGAAGCGCGCCTTCCAATCGTCTTCTGCCTTCGCGCCTGCGCCGCGTGCGTCCCAGAACTCGTAGGCCGCCTCCGGCAGCACGAACGGCTCGTGGGACCACGCCAGCCGCTCCCGCGTGAGCTTCACCTCGTCGGCGCCGAGCGCCTCGCCGTGCGCCTTGGCAGTGCCGGCGCGGTTCGGCGAGCCGTGGCCGATGTTGGTCTTGCAGATCACGAAGTTCGCATTGCCGCCGCCTCGGCGGGCCCGGACGATCGCGGCGTCGACCGCGTCGATGTCGTGGCCGTCGACCGGGCCGATCACGTTCCAGCCGTACGACTCGAAGCGCTTGCCGGCGTCGTCCACGTACCAGGGATCGACCTCGCCATCGATGCTGATGCCGTTGTCGTCGTAGAGCACGATCAGCTTGCCGAGGCGCCAGGCGCCGGCGAGCGCGCACGCCTCGTGGCTCACGCCTTCCATCAAGTCGCCGTCGCCCACCGTCACGTAGGTGTGGTGGTCGACGATCGTGTGGCCCGGCCGGTTGAACTCGTGCGCGAGCAGCTTCTCGGCCAGCGCCATGCCGACGGCGTTCGCCAGGCCCTGTCCGAGCGGCCCGGTGGTGGTCTCGACGCCCGGCGTCATGCCGACTTCGGGATGCCCCGGCGTCTTGCTGTGCAGCTGCCGGAAGCTGCGCAGCTCGCTCATCGGCAGCTCGTAGCCGGTGAGGTGGAGCAGTGCGTAGACGAGCATCGAGCCGTGGCCGTTGGACAGCACGAAGCGGTCGCGGTCGGGCCACTGGGGATGCGCGGGGTTGTGGCGCAGGTGCCGCCCCCACAGGGCGACGGCCATGTCGGCCATCCCCATCGGGGCCCCGGGGTGGCCCGAGTTGGCCTGCTGCACGGCGTCCATCGCCAGGGCTCGGATGGCATTGGCCATCAACGTGTTGTCTTGCGGGAGGGAGGCGCTCATGCTTGGGGGTGAGGCAGGCGGGGAACCCTGGATTTTACGGGCGCTGCCGATCAGGCTCCGTCCCGCCAAATAACGCACTGATTCAGCTTCCTCGGCGCCGTCGAGGGGCCGGTGCGCCCGCCTAAACTCGCGAGGCGCATGACTCCGAAGGCCCTCATCCTCGCGGCCGGACGCGGCGAGCGCATGCGGCCGCTGACCGACCGCATGCCCAAGCCGCTGCTGCCCGTCCACGGCCGGCCGCTGATCGCCTGGCACCTGGAGGCCTTGGCGCGCGCCGGAGTGCGGGAAGTGGTGATCAACACGGCCTGGCTCGAGGAGCAGTTTCCGGCGGTGCTCGGCAACGGCGAGCGCTTCGGCGTCTCGATCGCCTATTCGATGGAGGGCCGCGACCATGGCGGCGCGCTCGAGACGGCCGGGGGCATCGCGAAGGCGCTGCCGCTGCTGGGCGAGCGCTTCTGGGTCGTCTCGGCAGACATCTACGCCCCCGCCTTCCGGTTCGATGCCGACGCGGTGCGGGCGTTCGACGCCGGCGACGACGACGCGCTGCTGTGGGTGGTGGCCAATCCTTCGTTCAAGCGCGACGGCGACTTCACGCTCGACAACCGCGGACGCCTGCTGCGGCCTGCTGCCGCGCAGGAGCGCAACGTGACCTACGCGAACATCGCCCTCGTGCGTTCGCGCCTCGTGCGCGGCGTGACGCCGGGCACGCGTGCGCCGCTCGGGCCCCTGCTGTTCGACAGCGCGCGGGCCGGCCGGCTCGCGGGCCGCCGACTCGACGGGCCGTGGGAGAACGTCGGCACGCCGGGGCAGCTCGACGCCCTCAACGAAGGCTCTCGCTAGACTGCCGCATGGTCGACCCCACGAGCAACCGTCGAAGCGCCATTCGCATGCCGTTGCGCGTGCCGGCCAGCGTGGAGCTGCCGGGCGGCGCGCTGCGAGACGCCAGCACGCTGGACATCGGCCCCTCAGGCCTGAGCCTGGTGTGCGCGCGTCCCATCTCACCGGGGACGCGATGCACCGTGCGCCTGGAGCTGCCTCTGCCCGACGGCACGCAGCTCATGGCACTGGCGGCGCGCTCGGTGCACAGCTCCTACACAGGGCCTGCCGCGTTCAAGATCGGGCTGGCCCTCGGCCCGCTCGATGCCGCGCAGGAGCAGGCGTTCCAGGCCTTCATGGCCTCCTGATCAAGGCTTGGGAATGCGCAGCGTCTTGCTGATCATCAGCGAGCCCGACAGCACGAACATCAGCACCAGCGGGTGCAGCGCCCAGGGGCCGAGCTGCCAGACCCCTCCCCACAGATCATCGCCGACGCGACCCTGCCAGCCTGCCACGGCCAGCACGGCCGTGAGCAGCACCGACGTGGGAATCGGCGTGCCTTCGAAGTAGGGCACCTTGTCCGCCCCTTCCGAGAGCGCCTCGGCGGTCACGTTGTAGCGCGCGAGGCGGCTCACGCCGCAGCAGACGAAGTAGGCCAGCACGATCGCATCCCAGCCGCCGCGCATCCCGGCGGCGTATGCGAGCGCAGCCGGTGCGACGCCGAACGAGACGATGTCGGCGAGTGAATCGAGTTCGCGCCCCAGGGCCGAATGTGTCTGCCGCCAGCGCGCGACTCGTCCATCCAGCGCATCGAAGAAGAACGCCGCCGGCGCCATGGCGGCAGACAGCAGGAAGTGTCGAAGATCCTCGCCGGCGACATAGGCCATCGCCAGCAGCACGCCCACCATGCCGCTGGCGGCGTTGGCGAGCGTGAGGAAATCCGCGGCATGGAAGCCGCGGATCATCGAGAAGTGACGCGTCACGCGCGGCCCGGGTCAGCGGCCGTCGCCATCGGCATCACCGGGCATCGCGCGCTCGATGCGCTCGCCCACACGGTCCCACGAGTCGCGCGTGGCGTGGCGTGCACGATCCCAGTCGAGCCGGGACTCGCCGCGGGCGTTGTCCCAATCGGCGCCGAGTTCGGCCTCGACCTCGTCGAAGCTGCGGCCGGCATAGCGGGGATAGGTCTCCCAGCCGTAGCGGTACGCGGGCGCGTAGTCCTGGTCGTAGGTGTAGCCCCCGTCGATGTACGAGCGGCTGGCCCAGTTGCCGCGCCAGTAATCGTCCTCCATCGTCGGATCGACCACGTCGGCGATGCCCTTGCCGGCCAAGCCGCCCGCGACGGCGCCGATCGCGCCGCCCACCACCGCGCCGATCGGCCCGGCAGCCGCCCCCGCCGCCGCGCCGCCCGCCAAGCCGCCGGCGACAGCGCCAACGCCGGTGCCCACCGGATGTTGTCCCATCGCGCCGCGGCCGTCCTCGCGGTCGAGGTTGCGCTTCATGTCTTCCTTCGCCAGGGGTCTGTCCTGCTTCATCATGATCTCCGTGCTTGGGAATCCTCATTGAAAGCGCGCGACTGCGCCCTGGGCATCGGCACCGGCCGCGACCCGGAGTAGGACGGAGCCTACAGCGCGGCCGGGATGCCGGATTGGCGCGAGAATGCCCGCTCCATGACGCTGCCCATCGCGTTTTCGCCGCGCATCGCCGTGATCGGCGCCGGGCCGGTCGGCCTGTCGCTGGCGCTGCATGCCGCCCGGCTGATGCCCGCGGCCGCCGTCACCGTGTTCGACGCGCGGCCGATCGAGCGCGACGTGGGCGCAGACCCGCGCACGCTGGCCCTGTCGCTCGGCAGCGTGCAGTTCCTGAAGCGGCTGCGCGCGTGGCCGGCCGCGGCCGCCCAGCCGATCGCGGAGGTGCACGTCTCGCAGCAGCCGCCCACCTTTCCCTGGGGCACGCCCCAGGTGCTGCTGAACGCGCTCGACGAAGGCGTGCCGATGCTCGGCGCGGTCATGCGATACGGCGCGCTGCTGGCACCGCTCCAGGCGGCCTGGCTCCAGCAAGCCGCAAGCGAGCCGGCGCGGCTGCAGTCCCGATTCGGCACGCCGGTGTCGGCGCTCAAGCGGGTCAGCGGCGGCGTCGAGGTCGATGCCGGCATCGCCGAGACCTTCGACGTGGCGGTCGTCGCGGAAGGCGGCGTCTTCTCGCGAGCAGGCGCGCAAGGGGGTACGGCGCGACTACGGTCAGACGGCCTGGGTCGGCACGCGTCGGCATCGAGGCCGGCCGCCCCGCCACCGCCTTCGAACGCTTCACGCGCCATGGTCCGGCGGCGCTGCTGCCGCTGCCGCCGGACGGCGACGGGCAGCAGTGCGCGGCGCTCGTCTGGTGCGTGTCGTCGCACGACGATCCGGTGCGCGACCTCGACGACGCGCAGCGCCTGGCCGTGCTCGGCACCGTGTTCCCGCCGGAGGCGGGGCGCATCGTGCGTCTCGGCGCCGCTGAAGGACTTCGCGCTCGGCATGAATGCCGAGCGCACGCTGGTGCAGGGGCGCACGGTGCGCATCGGCAACGCCGCACAGACGCTGCATCCGGTGGCCGGGCAGGGCCTGAACCTCGGCCTGCGCGATGCCGCCTCGCTCGTCCATGCGCTGCGCGAATCCGCGGCCGGACGCATCGATTCAGCGCTGCGGCGCGTGGAGTGGCACCGCGCGCCGGATCGCTGGAGCATGATCGCCGTGACCGACTTCCTGGCGCGCAGCTTCACCTGGCAGGCGCCCGGCCTGCCGGCCGCCCGCGGCCTGGCGCTGGCGCTGCTGCAGGCCGCTACACCGCTGAAGTCGGCCCTGGCGCGCCAGATGATGTTCGGCCGGCGCTAGAAGCGCCGGTGCTCGAGCGCGGGCAGCTGCAGGCGCACCGCCGCGAGCCGCTCGCGAGCGATGTCGGCCATCACCACGCCCGGCCCCTTCGGCGCGTTGCGCGAGCACCTCTCCCCACGGGTCGACCACCATGCTCTGGCCCCACGTGCGGCGCCCGTTCTCGTGCGTGCCGCCTTGCGCGGCGGCCACCACGTAGCACTGGTTCTCCACGGCGCGCGCGCGCAGCAGCAGCTCCCAGTGCGCGCGGCCGGTGGTCCACGTGAACGCGGCCGGCACGACGATGAGATCGCACGGGGGCTGCATCATGGCCCGGTAGAGCTCGGGGAAACGCAGGTCGTAGCAGATGCTCAATCCCACGCGCAGCGGCCCGGCCTGCAGCGTGGTCGGCTCGCTGCCGGCCTCGAGCACTGCGGCTTCGTCGTAGCGCTCGCGCCCGTTGTCGTAGTAGAAGAGGTGGATCTTGTCGTAGCGCGCCGCCAGGGTGCCGTCCGGCGCGTACACGCAGCAGGCGTTGCGCGCGCGCTGCGGCGTGTCGCAGGCGATCGGCACCGTGCCGCCCACCACCCACAGCCCGAGGGCGGCCGCCTGCTGCGCGAGGAAGCGCTGGATCGGCCCGTCGCCCGGCGGCTCGGCGATGCGCAGCTTGTCGGCATCGCTGGCGCCCATCAGGCAGAAGTATTCGGGCAGCGCGACCAGCTCCGCCCCGCCGTCCGCCGCTTCGCGCATCAGCGTGGCGGCCGCATCGAGGTTGCGCGGGACATCGGGGGTCGAGACCATCTGCAGGGCGGCGACTTTCATCTTTCGATCCTCTTCAAGGGGTGCGCGGCGGCGGGGTATCGGGGGCGGCCGCCGGCGGCGGGCCGATGTCGGGCAGCGGCGCGCCCAGCGGGCGCTCGACACGCTCCACCTTCGGGTCGGCCCACGGGCCGTCGACGTGGAACTCGCGCGTGCCGGCCGCCATCAGCGGCCTGCGCAGCACCATCTGCGCGATGAACGTGCCGAGCCCGATGGCCGGATTGATCGCCGCATAGGCGAGCGACGCGGTGCCGGCGTTGATCTCCGGCACCACGAGGACGCGCAGGTCCTGCGTCTCGCGTGCCAGGTCCGCACGGCCTTCCATCAGCACCGCGGCCTGGACGCCGCGCATGCGAAAGTTGTTGGTGCTGGCCACGCCGTCCTGGATGGTGATGTCGCCGGTCACGTTGTCGAAGGCGAAACCCTCCTGGAACACGTCGCGGAAGTCGAGTGCAAGGCGGCGCGGCAGCGACTGCAGGCTCAGCACCGACAGCAGCCGCCCGGCGCCCGGGCCCGCCTTGAGGAACTGGCCGGCGTCCAGCGCCAGGTTCATCTGTCCCGCCAGGCTCGGCACGTGCAGCGACAAGGGCGAGCCGGACCACGACACTTGGCCGTAGAGCTTTCCACGGCCGCCCCGCAGTGCGCGCATGCCCGCCAGCCGCTCGACGAACGCGCCGCTGTCGGCGAGGTCGAGCTGGAAGTCCAGCACCATGCGGCGACGCGTGCTGCCGCCCCACTGGCCGCTGCCGGACAGGCGCGCTTCCGGCGTCACGATGGCCAGCTTCGACAGGCGCCATTCGCGCGCGCCGCCGGAAGCGAGCCGGTTCGACGCCTCGACCTCGATGCGGCCGAGCTTCTTCCCGCTCAGCTCGAAATCGTCGACCACGATGTCGAGCGCCGGCGCGCTCGTCTGGGCCGCCTCGAGCAGCGTCTCGACCGACTCGGCATGCTGCTGCGGCACCGACAGGCGTGCCAGCCGCGCAAAGACGCGGCCGGGCTGCGACGGGCCCGCGCCGGGCTGCAGCTCGAGGTAGCCGCTGAGCTGGTCCGCCTCGACGTTGGCGCGCCACGTGGCATCGCCGGGAAGGCGCGTGACGCCGGCCACCACCCCGGTGAGGCGGCGGGCGCCGGCCGTGAGCTCGCCGGCACGAAAGGCGATGGCGCGCGGCAGGTAGCTCTCGCCCACGCCCGCCGCGGCGCTCGCCGCGCCGCCCAGCGACGCCAGCACGTCGCCCCACGCGTCGGCGTCGACGCGCGGCAGGCTGACGTTGGCGTGCACGCCGGCCGCCGGAGACGGCGCCGTGTCGCCCACGCCCACGCCGCCGGACAGCACGCGCGGCTCGCCGCCCGACAGGTCGCGCACGAACCGCGCCTGCGCCAGGCTGCCGAGGTCGACGCGCAGCTCGTCGCGCTGGCCGCCCGGCAGCAGCGCCGTCTCGATGCGCAGCGGCAGGGCAGCGTCGGCGCGCTTGCCGAGCGGCGCGGGCAGGTCGCTCGCGACGCCCTCGAGACTGCTCGTGAGCGTGAACTCCGATCGCCCGTCGTGCAGCGCCAATTGCAGGCGGTAGGGCGCCTGCCCCGAGAAACGCCGGGCCAGCCGCCCGATCGTCCCCAGCTCGGGCATGCGCTGCAGCGCCTCGGCGCTCGCCGAGCCGCGCGCCAGGAGGCGCACGGCGCCGTCGGCGGCCGTGCCGCCGTCGAAGCGCACGTCCCCGCCCAGCACGCGAGCACTGCCGCCGGACACCGACACCCCCGTTCGCGTGAACTCCACGCGGGCCTTCGCGGCCCCGAGCACCGGGGTGTCCGGCCGCAGCCGCAGGTCGTTGCCGGCCAGCACGAGGCTGCCCTTCACCGTGCTGCGGTCCAGCGCGGCCAGCGGCAGCGCCAGCGAGAGGTTCAGCTCTGCCGGCCCGGTCACGCTGGCCTGCTTCAGCGCGTCGCCCCCGCGGCCGCCGAGCGGCGTGCTGTTGACGAAGCGCACGAGGTCGGCGAGCGGACCGCGCGCCTGGCCGTCGATGCGCAGCGTCGGCTCGCGCGTCAGGTCGCGAATGCCGCCGTTCACCTGCGCGAGGCCCGTGCCCCAGAGCCGGCCGCTCGCGTTGCGGATCTCCATCGACGTGCGGTCGAACACCAGCTCCCCGCCGAGCTGGCTGAAGGCCGGCCAGGCAGGCTCGGCATCCGGGCGCGGCGGCACATAGGCGAAGGCGACATCGGCGACGCGGGCGGCGATGCGGAACGTGCCCGTGCACGGCCGCCCTTCCGGGACGCGCGGCGAAAGGAAATTCCGAACAGTGCGCCCTTCACCTTGAAGTCGACGCCGGCCGCGCGCCCGTCCAGCACCGCGCGGTGCACGTAGTCGCGCACGGCCGCGGGAATGACCAGGGGCAGGTAGCGAGCGGTCGCGGACACGCGCGCGCTCGGTGAGCTTGCCGGTCATGTCGAGCGCATCCGGGCAGGCGCCGGTCCGGCGCCTGCCCGGTAGCGCCACACCGCGTTGAGCTCGCCGGCGCCGTCGCCGTTCGAGAAGCGGGCGTTGCTGACGCGCAGCTCGACCGCAGGCGCCGACGCCGGCAGCCGGCTCGATGCGCCAGGCGAGCTGCGCCGAAAAGCGGTCCAGCGGCACCAGCGGTTCGGCGAATACCCCGGGGAACTCCATCGTCCCGCCGTCCAGCGACAGCTGCGCCTGGCCGCCGCGCTCGTTGGCATCGAAGTCCAGGTTGGCGTTGTGCATCCCCGGACGCCCGACGCGGCCTTCCGGCCGACGGCGTCGGCGCGATGCCGAGCCCGACCGCCCGCCCCCGGAGTTGGTAGCGCTGCGGCGCATCGAGCGGGCCGCTCCAGCGCACCGACAGCCCCTGCACGACGCCTTGCGGCGAGGACAGCCGGTCGAGCAGGTCGCGCGCGGCCGAGCCGAGCGGGACCCGGGCGGCGACCCGGGCCATCAGCGCCAGGTCCAGCCGATCGGCGCTGAACTCGCCTGCGTTCACCGGGGCGTCTTCGCGCGCGCGCCGCAGCGAGACCGCGAAGTCGCCGGGCGGCCAGGCCACGCCTTCGCCGGTGACGAAGCCGAACCCCTGCGCGCCAGCGACAGCCCCTGCGCATCGCGAGAGCCGACGAGGCGCCCCTGCACCTCGGCGAACGACATCGGCTCCAGGTCGCGCGCGAGCTGCACCGTCACGTTGCGCAGGCCGACGTCGGCCGTGGCGCCGCGCGGCCTGCCCGTGCACCACGTCGATCCACGCGCGCAACGCGCCTTCGCCTTCGCTCACCTCCACCGGCAGCGCGACATGACGCCGCAGCTCGCTCACTTCGGCGCGTGGAAGGTCCGCGTGCACCGTGCCGTCCCAGCGACGCCAGTCGCCGGCGGGCGCGAACAGCGGCTGCACGAAGCGCCCGCGCAGCGAGAAGCGGTCGCCCCAGCCCGGCGGCGGCGTGGCGTCCAGCCGCAGGTCGTGGTGGCGCAGCCCGTTGCGCATGACGAGGTCCACGCGCTCGAGCGCCAGGGTGGGCGCCCCGCGCAGCTCGTCGGTCCAGCGCAGCGCGCCGTTGCGGATCACGATCTCGTGCTGCTCGAAGAACCAGTCGGCGCGCGTCGCTGCGCGCGCCGCCGCCGTCGCCGATCTCGATGCCCGCCACGCGCACCCGGCCGTCCGCGCCGCGTCGCACGTCGAGCGCCGCGCCTTCGACGTAAAGCTGTTCGAAGCGCACCTTCAGCGCCAGCAGCGAGCGCGCGGACAGCGCGGCGGCGACGCGCGGCAGCCGCAGCGCCTCCCGGCCGGCCGCATCGTGCAGCACGACGTCGGTCAGCTCGACCGTGGGCACCCAGCCACGCGACTGCACCTGGATGGCGCCAACGAGCACCGGAACCCCGAGCGCCGCACTGGCCCGCCGCTCGATCTGCGGGCGCCATTGCTCGGCGTGCGGCAGAATCCCCCAGTGCAGAGTCAGCCAGGCGATGAGCAATAAGCTCCACGCACCGACGACCAGGCCGATCGCGATGCCGGCTCCCTTGCGGGCCCAGCGGCGCAGCGAAGTGGCGGCGGCAGCGTCGGGCGTCAATGGAGGCATCGGGAATGTCGGGACGCCAGCAAATGCATGGCGATGAGGGAACGAACGGCCGAGGGCCGGGCTGCGCCGACAGCCGCCGGGGCCTCGAGGCAATCTAGCACACCGCCCATGTCCAGACCGGGTTCCGCCACCTTGGGAGCGCAGTACAGCCGTTTCGTCCAGCGCGTGCGCCGCCGCCATGCGGCCGACCTGCCGATCCTCGCCCCTGGCGTGCCCGATGCCGCCGCCATCGACGCCTGCATCGACCGCCTCCAGGCCGGCGGCCGCCCGCTCGCCGCGGCGCTGCGCGTGGCACGCCAGCTCGTCCTCGAGCGGCTGGCGGTGCTCGATATCGAGCAGGACGCGAGCCTCGACGACATCACCCACGCCATGACGGCGCTGGCCGAGCGCACGCTCGAGCGCGCGCTCGCCGCCGCGCAGGCCGACGAGGACATGCGCTGCGGCCCGCCGCTGGCCCCCTCCGGCGAGCGCATCGACTTCTGGATCGTCGGCATGGGCAAGCTCGGCGCGCGCGAGCTGAACGTCTCCTCCGACATCGACCTGATCTACGTGTACGAGGAGGAAGGCCAGACCGCCGGCCCGCACGCCGTCAGCGCGCACGAGTACTTCACCGCCGTCGCGCGGCGCCTGTACGCGCTGATCGGCGACACCACCGACGACGGCTTCGTCTTCCGCGTCGACCTCGCGCTGCGCCCGAACGGCAAGTCCGGGCCGCCGGTGGTGAGCCTGGCCATGCTGGAGGAGTACTTCCAGGCCCAGGGTCGCGAATGGGAGCGCTTCGCGTGGCTCAAGAGCCGCATCGTCGCGCCGCGCGCCGCCGTCGACAGCGGCCGCGCGCTCGCGCTGCGCGCGCTCGTCACGCCTTTCGTCTACCGCCGCTACCTCGACTACGGCGTCTTCGAGGGGCTGCGCCAGCTGCACCACAGGATCCGCGAGGAAGCCCAGCGCCGCGCCGCGGGCCGGCCCGAACGCGCGAACGACGTCAAGCTCTCGCGCGGCGGCATCCGCGAGATCGAGTTCATCGTGCAGCTGCTGCTCGTCGTTCGCGGCGGCCAGTTCCCCGAGATCCGCACCCGCTCCACGCTGAAGGCGCTGCAACGGCTCGCCGCCGGCGGCCTGATGAAGCCCGAGACGGCGCAGCGGCTGGCCGACGCCTACACGCTGCTGCGTCGCGTGGAACACCGCATCCAGTACCTGGACGACCAGCAGACGCACCAGCTCCCCGGCGCCGACGGCGACCTCGCATGGATCGCGCTCAGCCTCGGCCTGGCGTGCCACGCCGACGCCTGCGAGCTGCTCGACGCTCTCGGCGAGACGCGCGAGTTCGTCGCCGCCGAGTTCGACGCGCTCCTGAACGATGGCCGCCCGATGCCGGTCAACGGCCGCAAAGGCTGCTGCGTCTGCGGCCCGGGCCCGCTGCCGGTAGACAGCGAGGCGTTCATCGAGAAGCTGCCGCCGGACCTCGCCATCCGCGTGCGCGCCTGGAGCGCCGGGGCGCGCGTCGAAGGCCTGCGCGACGAGACCAAGCTGCGTCTCGCCCGGCTGGTGCAGCGCGCGGCCGACACCGTGAAGGCCGAAGGCTGCACGCTTGACGCGACGCTGCGCTTCATCGACTGGCTCGACCCGTTGCTGCGGCGCGAAAGCTACCTCGCGCTGCTGGTGGAGCGGCCCGAGGTGCAGCGCCGGCTGCTGCGGCTGCTGGGGCTCGCGCGCTGGCCCATGCGCTACCTCATGAAGCACCCGGGCGTGATCGACGAGCTGGCCGACCCGCGCTCGCTGCATGCCCGCTTCGATCGCGAGAGCTTCATCGCCGATCTCGACGCCCGCCATGCCGCGTGGCAGCGCTCGGGCGAGGCGTCGGAAGAATCGCTGCTCGACACGCTGCGCCGCGCGCACCATGCGGAGGTCTTCCGGACTCTGGTGCGCGACATCGAGGGCCACATCACCGTGGAGCAGGTCGCCGACGACCTCTCCGCCCTGGCCGACGCCGCACTCGACTGCACGCTGCGCTGGGCCTGGCGGCACCTGCGCCAGCGGCATCGCGACACGCCGCTGCTTCGGCATCGTGGCCTACGGGAAGCTCGGCGGCAAGGAGCTCGGCTACGGCAGCGACCTCGACCTCGTCTTCGTCTACGACGACCCCGACGAGCGCGCCGCCGAGGTCTACGGTGCCTTCGTGCGCAAGCTCATCACCTGGCTCACGCTGCGCACGTCCAGCGGCGAGCTGTTCGACATCGACACCGCGCTGCGCCCGAACGGCAACTCCGGCCTGCTCGTGACCTCGGTGGCGTCGTTCGAGCAATACCAGAAGGGCCGCGGCAGCAACACCGCATGGACCTGGGAGCACCAGGCCATCACGCGCGCCCGCTTCTGCGCCGGCACGGCCCCGCTCGGCGAACGATTCGAGGCCGTGCGCCGGACCGTCATCAGCGCCCCCCGCGACGGCAGCAAGCTGCGCGAAGAAGTGCGCGCCATGCGCGAGAAGGTCGCCCGCGCGCGGCCGGTGAAGGACGGCCTCTTCGACGTCAAGCACAGCGAGGGCGGCATGATGGACGTCGAGTTCGCCGTGCAATACCTCGTGCTCGCCCACGCGCACGGGCATCCGCAGCTGCTCGACAACGTCGGCAACATCGCGCTGCTGCAACGCGCCGAAGCCATTGGCCTGTTGCCGCGCGAGGCCGGAACCGCCGCGGCCGACGCCTACCGCGAACTGCGCCGCGCGCAGCACCGGGCCCGGCTCGACGAGCAGCCCACCCAGTTCCCGCCGGACATGCTCGAGGCGCAGCGCAGCGCCGTGCGGCGGCTCTGGCAGGCCGTGTTCGATTGACCGGGCTGCCGAGCCGCCTTCACGCAGCGCGCGCCTGGCTCGCGACCTGCCTGGGCGCCGCAGTGCTCGCGCTCGCCGCGTGGTCCGTGCCCCCGCACGCGCTCGACTGGCAGCCGTCGCTCGCCTGGCAGCAGCCCTGGCGCCTGCTGACGGCCGCGGGCGTGCACTGGAGCGCGCTGCACCTGGCCATGAACCTGCTCGGGGTGGCGGTGGTCGCCGCTTTCGGACTCGCGGCGCGCCTGCCGCGGGCCGCGGCGGCGGCCTGGATCGCCGCTTGGCCGCTCACGCACCTCGGGCTGCTGACGCGCCGCGACCTGCTGCACTACGGCGGCCTGTCCGGCGTGCTGCATGCCGCCGTGGCCGTCGCTGCGTGCTGGCTCGTCTGCGCACGCCAGGGCCGCGAGCAGGCCATCGGCGCGGCGGTGGCAGCGGGCCTGCTCGTCAAGGTGCTCACCGAAGCGCCGTGGGGTCCGACGCTGCGCATGACGCCCGGGTGGGACATCTACATCGCCCCGCTGGCCCATGCCACCGGCGCGGCCACCGGCGCGCTGTGCGCGCTGTGCGCCTGGCACATCACCCGCGCACGGCGCGGCGGAGAGCTGCTCCAATGACTGCCCGCAAGGAGCACCTCGACGGGCTCGCCGTGGCATGCATCCTCGCGTGCTGCGTACTCTGGGGTCTGAACCAGGTGGCGGCGAAATTGGCGCTTGCCGAAATTCCACCGCTCACCCAGGCCGCTGCGCGGTCCATCGGCGCCGCGCTCCTGGTGGCTGCCTGGTCGCGTGCGCGCGACATCCCGCTGTGGCAGCGCGACGGCACGCTCGCCGGCGGCCTCGCGGCCGGTGCCCTCTTCGCCGCCGAGTTCGGCTGCATCTTCGTCGGGCTTCAATACACCACCGCGTCGCGGATGGTCATCTTCATCTACCTGGCGCCCTTCGTCATTGCGATCGGGATGCCGTTCATCGCCGCGACGGAGCGGCTGTCCCGGCGGCAGCTCGCCGGCCTGGCCGGCGCGTTTGCGGGCGTGGCCTGGGCCTTTGCCGAAGGGTTTTCCACGCCATCAGGCAGGGAACTGCAGTGGGTCGGCGATTCGCTGGGCTTCGCGGCCGCCGTGTTCTGGGGCGCGACCACGCTCGTCATCCGGGCCACACGGCTGTCCAGCGCCAGCGCGGAAAAGACGCTGCTCTACCAGCTCGCCGTGTCGGGGGCGCTGCTCGCATTGGGCGCCATGCTGGCCGGCGAGAGCTGGCCCGGCCGGCTGAGCGCCGCGTCGCTCGGGCCGCTGGCATTCCAGACGGTGGTCGTCATGCTTTGCGAGCTACCTGGTCTGGTTCTGGTTGATCCGCCATTACCCGGCCACGCCGCTCGCGTCGTTCACGCTGCTCACGCCCATCTTGGGGCTGCTGGCGGGCGTGCTTGCTGCTTTCGGAGCCGGTCACCCTGCGCCTCGTCGTGGCACTCGCGGCGGTGACCGCCGGCATCGCGATCGTCAACAAACGTTGAAACGGGCCGGGTTGCCGCCTCGGAGAACCGCCACCTTTCGATACAACGATGACCCGCCTCGCGGAACCCATCCGCTTGCGCTTCAGTCACACTGAACACAGATTTGGTATTTGGTGTTGCGCAGACTCCCTACGGGTGCAATCCCAGGGCGCTTCTCCTCCTCCTCCCTCCCTCCCTCCTTCGCTCTGGGGCGCTGCGCAGCCTTCTTTATGACCAAGGGGTACCGCTTCGGTACCCCTTCTTGTTTGTCGCCGATCAGTTCTGGCCTTCGGTCAGCGTGTCGAGCTGGAACTTTCCGCTCTTGTGCACGAGCCAGACGTCGAGGTACTTCACCCGGCCCATCCTGGCGGGCGGCGGGAAGGGGCCGGATTTCTTGATCATCTCCACCACCCAGGGGCCGACTTCCGGCGCCGCGGGCTTGCGAATGATGTTCACGTCCAGGATCTGCCCGTTCTCGTCGATCTCCGTCTCCACGACCGCGATGCCGTACAGCAGCGGCGGCATACGCCCCTTGTAGATGTGCTGCCGGTAGACCGTGTAGAGGTGCTTGGCACCGTCGCCTGCGATAGGCCTTCGCGGTCTGCGCGGCCGACGGCTTCAATGCAGAGTTCGGGGTGGGTGACGGCGCCATCGCGAACTGCGCAGATGCAGCACCTGCTGCACAAAGCACAAACGCGGCCAACGCGAACTTGTATCGAGCAGCAGAAAAGGTGGGCTTCATGTCTTGAATATCGGAAGGCCGCCGCCGCCGCTGCGTCCGCGCATCCGGCGTCTGAACCGTCGCGTGACAAGATTCACGGCAACCAAATGTTTCAGCAAAAGACGGGCTCGGACGCACCGGCCGGAGTTATTTCCGCACAGCTGTTGACACCTGTTTCCACATTCAGGACGCGACCGGTGTATCCCTGCGTCATGCGCGCTCGCAGCGATGCGGGCGTTCACCCATCAACAACAGGAGTCCCCGATGAACCGACCTGCCGTCCTGGCACCCCTTGCCGCATCCATTGCGCTGGCCATGGCCAGCCTGGCCCCCGCCCATGCCCAGGAAGTGACCCCGTGGGACATTCCGCCGCCCTCTGCGACGCTGACCCGGGCGCAAGTGATGGCCGATCTGCAGGAGTGGCGCATGGCCGGCGCGCACGATGCCGGCAACGAAGCCGGTCCGAGCGACGCCGTGCTGCAACGCCGGATGGCCATGAACCGCCTCGCCCAGGAGCGGCACGCCCGCGCCCAGGAACTCGAGCAGCAGCGCCTGGCCACGGAAGCCGCAGCCAGGGCACAGCCGTCCAGCGTCATCGCGCAGTCACCTTCAGCGGCCGGTTCCTCGCAGGCGCCCGCCGAGGCCCCTCACGGCCCGGCCGTCGCGTCGCCGGTCGACTCGAGCGCGGCCGCCCAACCCGTGGGCTCGCCCACCGCGCCCGCCGACGATCCGGCGACGCCGTCCCCGAGCGGCGACGCCATCGCCGACTGGAACCGTGCACGCATGGAACGCGATGCTGCGGCCCCGCTCCCGGGCAAGCCCGAGGAGGCACCTCAAGGAACCGACGCGTCCTCCGTGCCGCTGGAGTCGGAGCCCGCGGACGAGGTCGAGGCGACCGAGCCGGTCGAGGCATCGCAGCCAACAAGCGCCGCGCCGCCGGCGATCCAGGAGCCGTCGTCGGAGTCGCCGCGCGACATCGTGCAACCCGCGAGCAACGCCTACGGCTACCAGGAGCCGGACGACAAGTACGCGCCGCCGGAAACGGAGGCCGAGCCCGACCAGGCGCAGGCGCACCCGGTTCGCTGAAGAGTTGACGGCCAGGCCGCAGCGGCACCGGGTCGCTGCGGCCCTTTTTCATGGCCCGCCCCTACAGCCAGCCCTTGCGCTTGAAGAACCAGAACGGGATGGCGACGCTCACCGCCATCAGCGCAATCGAGAACGGATAGCCGAGCGGCCAATCGAGCTCGGGCATGTGGCGGAAGTTCATGCCGTAGACGCTCGCGATCAGCGTCGGGGGCAGCAGCGCAACCGCCGCCACCGAGAAGATCTTGATGATCTGGTTCTGGTTGATGTTGATGAAGCCGACCGTGGCATCCATCAGGAAGTTGATCTTGTCGAACAGAAACGCCGTGTGGCTGTCCAGCGAGTCGATGTCGCGCAGGATCTGACGCGCCTCCTCGAACTGCTCGGCCGACAGCAGCCGGCTGCGCATCATGAAGCTCAGGGCGCGGCGCGTGTCCATCACGTTGCGGCGGATGCGCCCGTTCAGGTCTTCCTGGCGCGCGATGGCGGCCAGCACCTCGGCCGCGTCGAGGTCGCTCACGCGCTTCTTGAGCACGCGCGCACTCACATGCTCGAGCGCAACGTAGATGCCCTCGAGCGTGTCGGCGGAGTACTCGGCATCGGCGTCGTACAGCTTCAACAGCACGTCCTTGGCGTCCTCGATCAACGCCGGGATGCGCCGTGCGCGCAGGCGCAGCAGCCGGAACACGGGCAAGTCCTCGTGGTGCACCGAGAAGAGCACGTTCTCGCGCAGGATGAACGCCACGCGCACGTTGCGCGTCTGGTCCTCGTCCTCGATGAGGAAGTCCGACCGGATGTGCAACTCGCCGGTTTCCTCTTCCTCGTAGAACCGCGCCGACTCCTCCAGGTCCTCGTCGACGATGTCGTCGGGGATCACGAGGCCGAAGCGCTCGGTGATCCAGCGCTTTTCCTCGGCCGTGGGGGCTTCGAGATCTACCCAGACGGGCTGCAGGCGCGCGAGGGCCTCGGCGCTGTCGATCTCTTCCTGGAACAGCCGGCCGTTGGCCAGCCTGAAGACGTTGAGCATGCAACTCTCCGGCGCCGCGCAGGCGGCTCTACCGTGGTCTGGAATGAAAACGGGGACCGCCTCAGCCCAAGACCGGTGCGCATGCGACGCACCCTTCCGGAGCGGACGGTCACCGAGGGTGACTTCGGTCCAAAGGAGGATCTCCTCAGTGGGAACGGGCGCGATTATGGCACTCGCACCGAGCGCCACAAACGCGCATTGTGCCCCCGGACGCGGCACCGTCACCGGCTTGTCACATGCATGGGTTCAGGGGCACACTGGCTCCGGCCGATTCCCCACCCCGCTACCTTGTCTTCCCCTCTCCCATTCCCTGTTTCTTTCCATCTCGCATCCCCCCTGAAAGGAGGACCTGATGAACCTGACGATCAGCGGACATCACCTGGAAGTGACCCCGGCGTTGCGCGAATACGTGCTGAGCAAGCTGGACCGAGTGATCCGGCACTTCGACCAGGTGGTCGACATCACCGTGCTGCTGACCGTCGAGAAGCTGAAGGAGAAGGAGCGCCGACAACGCGCCGAGGTGACGCTGCACGTGAAGGGCCGCGACATCTTCGTCGAGCAGGCCCACGAAGACCTCTACGCCGCGATCGACCAGCTGATCGACAAGCTCGACCGCCAGGTCTGCCGCCACAAGGACCGCATCCAGGACCACCACAACGCCGCCGTCAAGCGGCTGGACCTGAACGCCTGAGCCCCCGTTCGCGGGGCCGGTCAACCGAAGCGGCCCCTGGGCCGCTTATTTCTTGTATCCCTGAAGCGCACGCCCGTGCGGCGCCGCAGCGAATGCGCAACACCCCCCGAGGTTGCAGGAGTGTGAAGCCTATTCTCCGCAGGTCGGATTTCTATAATTCAACGCTCTGTCACAGTCCCCGCGAAACAGGCAGTCGTGTCGTCGCGGAAGGATCGCTTCCATGAACCGTCTCGCCGCCATCCTCCCCGCCAGCAACGTGCTGGTGAACGTGGACGCCACTAGCAAGAAGCGGGCCTTTGAACATGCGGGGCTGCTGTTCGAGAACCAGCACGCCATCGCCCGAGCCACCGTCAGCGACAACCTCTTTGCCCGCGAGCGGCTGGGCTCCACCGGCCTGGGGCATGGCGTGGCGATTCCGCACGGGCGTATCAAGGGCCTGAAGAATCCGCTGGCCGCGGTGCTCCGCGTGCAGCAGCCGATCCCCTTCGACGCCCCGGACGACGAGCCCGTGTCGCTGCTGATCTTCCTGCTCGTGCCGGAAGCCGCCACCCAGCGCCACCTCGAGATCCTGTCCGAGATCGCCGAGCTGCTCTCCGACCGCGACCTGCGCGAGCGCCTCAAGACCGAACCCGAAGCCGCCACGCTGCACAAGCTCATCTCCGACTGGGAGCCGCTGAAATCGGTCGCATGACGACCCCCGACGTCCCTTTGGGACCGGCCGCGCCAGCGGCCAGGGGCGGTGCAGGTTAGCGACCGCTGCAAGGGCGGTTTCCCGACCTTGCGCGACCCTCGGGGTCGGCCGCAGGCGCGGGGGTCGTCATGAAACCGACCTCCATCAGCGCCGAGGCGCTGTTCGAAGAACACCGGACCGCCCTCCACTGGGAGTGGGTGGCGGGCCACGCGCATCCGGAGCGGCACTTCGACGAAGCCGCGGTGCGCGACGCGAACTCGGCGGCCGACCTGGTCGGCTACCTCAACTACATCCATCCCTACCGCGTGCAGATCGTCGGGCGGCGCGAGGTGGCCTACCTCTCCGACACGGCCGGCGAAGACCAGGAACGGCGCATCTCGCGCATCGTGACGCTCGAGCCGCCGGTGCTGATCGTGGCCGACGGCGCAGGTGCCGCCGGACCGGCTGGTGGCGATGTGCGACCGCGCGGAGATCCCGCTGTTCGTCACGGCCGAGACCGCCGGCCATGTGATCGACGTCGTGCGCGCCTACCTGAGCCAGCTCTTCGCCGAGCGCACGACGCGGCACGGCGTGTTCATGGACATCCTCGGGCTGGGCGTGCTGCTCACCGGCGAGTCGGGCCTCGGCAAGAGCGAGCTCGGGCTCGAGCTGATCTCGCGCGGCCACGGCCTGGTGGCCGACGACGCGGTCGATCTCTACCGCGTGTCCCAGACCTCGCTCGACGGACGTTGCCCGGAGCTGCTGCTCAACCTGCTCGAGGTGCGCGGCATCGGCCTGCTGGACATCAAGGCCATCTTCGGCGAGACGGCGGTGCGCCGGAAGATGCGGCTGAAGCTCATCGTGCACCTGGTGCGCAAGGAGACGCTGGAGCGCGAGTTCGAGCGCCTGCCCTACGAGCCGCTGTACGAGGAGATCCTCGACGTGCCGGTGCGCAAGGCGATCATCGCCGTGGACGCCGGCCGCAACCTCGCCGTGCTGGTCGAGGCCGCGGTGCGCAACACCATCCTGCAGTTGCGCGGCATCGACACGTACAACGAGTTCATCCAGCGCCACCAGCGCGCCATGGAAAAGGGCGGCGCCTCAGAGTAGCGGAGCCCCCACGCTCGGCGCGGGTGCCCCCGACCTATCCAGGGCGGTGCGGGCAGTCCTTCTTGGTGCAGACCGCGTAGAGCGAGAGTGCATGGTCCTGCAGCTCGAAGCCCTTGCGTGTGCGCGATCGTGCGCTGGCGCTTCTCGATCTCGGGGTCGTAGAACTCCTCGACGCGGCCGCACGTGAGGCACAGCAGGTGGTCGTGGTGCTGGCCTTCGTTGAGCTCGAACACCGACTTGCCGGACTCGAAGTGGCTGCGGCTGAGCAGGCCGGCCTGCTCGAACTGCATCAGCACGCGGTATACCGTCGCCAGGCCGATGTCGGAGCCCTCGGTGAGCAGCGCCTTGAAGACGTCCTCGGCGGTCATGTGGCGCTGGGAGCTGCGCTGGAAGACCTCCAGGATCTTGATGCGCGGCAGCGTCGCCTTGAGGCCGCTGCTCTTGAGTTCGTCGGCGTGTGTCATGGGGCGTGTGCGCGCGAGGCGGGCCGGGTCGGACGGATAGAATCGCCGCATCATAGCCAGCCGCGGCGCCCCGCCCGCCGGCCCGTCCCCATGCCCCGAATCCACGTCCCGCTCCTGGTCGCGCTGGCGCTTTCCGGCTGCGCATCGCTGCAATCGTCGGACAGCTTCCTGGGCGTCATCACGCCCTACCGCCTGGAGGTGGTGCAAGGCAACGTGATCACGCGCGAGCAGGCCGCCGCGGTCAAGCCCGGCATGACGCGCGTGCAGGTGCGCGACATCCTCGGTTCGCCGTTGCTCACCGACGTGTTCCACAGCGATCGGTGGGACTACATCTTCACGATCCGCCGCCAGGGGGCCCAGCCGCAGCGCCGCAGCCTGGTCGCGCGGTTCAACGGCGACGTGCTCTCGGCGATCGAGGCGCCCGAGCTGCCGTCGGAAAGCGAGTTCGTCGCGTCCATCACCACGGCCAAGCCGTCGTCGAAGCCGCGCGTGCTGGCGCTCACCGACGAGCAGCGCAAGGCGCTGCCCGTGCCGGCCCGGCCGGAGCCGTCCGTCGAAGCGCCGCCGCGCCGGCCCGGTGCGCAGCTACCCGCCGCTCGAGGCGCGGTGACGGGGCCGGCGTTGAACGGTCTGCGCATCGCCGTGGCCGGCGCGTCGGGGCGGATGGGGCGCACTCTCGTCGAGGCCATCGTCGCGGCGCCCGACTGCACGCTGGCCGGCGCGCTCGACGTCGTCGGGCAGCCCGGCGCTCGGCACCGATCCCGCCGCCTTCCTGGGCCGCAACAGCGGCCTGGTGGTCACCGACGACATCGACGCCGGGCTGCGCAACGCGCAGGTGCTGATCGACTTCACGCGGCCGGACGGCACGCTCGCGCACCTCGCCGCGTGCCGTCGGCTCGGCGTAAAGGCCGTCATCGGCACGACCGGGTTCAGCGACGCGCAGCGCGCGCAGGTGGCCGAGCATGCGAGGCACCTCGCGATCGTGATGGCACCGAACATGAGCGTCGGCGTGAACGTCATGCTGCGCCTGCTCGACACCGCCGCCCGGGCGCTGGCCGAAGGCTACGACATCGAGATCGTCGAGGCGCACCACCGCCACAAGGTCGACGCCCCGAGCGGCACGGCGCTGGCGATGGGCGAGACCGTCGCGGCCGCGCTCGGGCGCGACCTCAAGCAATGCGCGGTCCATGGCCGCGAGGGCGTGACGGGGGAGCGCGATCCGTCCACGATCGGCTTCGCCACGATTCGCGGCGGCGACATCGTCGGCGACCACACCGTGCTCTTCGCCGGCACGGGCGAGCGCCTCGAGATCACGCACCGCAGCTCGAGCCGCGCGAACTACGCGCAAGGCAGCCTGCGGGCGGCGCGCTTCATCGCCGGCCAGGAGCGCGGGCTGTTCGACATGCGCGACGTGCTCGGCCTGGCTTGAGCACGCGCGATGGACGACCTCGGCAGCTTCTGGGACGCCAGCGACGGCATCACGCGCGCGGTGGCGCTGCTGCTGCTGGCCATGTCGATCAGCGGCTGGGTGCTCATCGTCTGGAAGGCCTGGGTGCTGCGGCGCGCAGCGCGTGACATCGTGCGCGGCACCGCGGCGTTCTGGGACGCGGCCACGCTGGACGGCGGGCGCGACCGGCTGCGCGCGATCGATCGCGAGGGCGTGCTGCTGCCGCTGCTCGACGCCGCGCTCGCGCAGCCGGCCGGCGGCACGCTGGAGACGAGCGGCCACCTCCAGTCGCAGCTCACGCGGCGCCTGCGCGATGGGCTGCATCGCGGTGCTCGCGCACCTGCAGTTCGGCCAGGTGCTGCTCGCGTCGGTGGGCAGCCACGGCGCCGTTCGTCGGCCTCTTCGGCACCGTCTGGGGCATCTACCACGCGCTGATCGGCATCGCGGCCGCGGGCTCGATCACGGTGGAGAAGGTGTCCGGCCCGGTGGGCGAGGCGCTGATCATGACGGCCGCCGGCCTCGCGGTGGCGATTCCCGCCGTGCTGGCCTTCAACATCTTCGGCAAGTGGGCCGCGGCCAGCGAGGCGGACCTCGAAGGCTTCGCGCACGACCTGCGCGAGATGATGCTCGAGCGGGCGAGGGACTGATGTTCGGCCGCCTCGAGCGCACCACCGGCCCGAGGCCGATGAGCGAGATCAACATGACGCCGCTCATCGACGTGATGCTCGTGCTCCTCGTGATCTTCATGATCACCGCGCCGCTGATGACGTCCAGCCTGAAGCTCGACCTGCCCAAGGCCGAGGCCGGCGCCCCCGCCGACGAGCCGACCGCCATCACCATCGCCATCGACGCGGAAGGCCGCCTCTACTTCGGCGACCAGCCGATTCCCCGCGAAGCCCTCGAGCAGCGCGTGCGCGACGCCGCCCACCGCCAGCCGCCCCCCGACGTGCAACTGCGCGCCGACCGCCGCGTGCCCTACGGCGAAGTCGCCGAACTCATCGCCCTCCTGCAGCAATCCGGCCTCACCCGCATCGGCTTCGTCGTGGACCCGAAGCCAACGCAGTGAGCCGCCAAGGGGTCCCCTGGGACAAGCCGCCCAAAGGCGGCCAGGGGCGCGCCGCCAGGCGGCCAGGGGCTCCAGCCCCTGCCGGGGGCTCCATACAATCGGGCATGAATGAACGATATGTTCCGGCCGAAGTGGAGGCCGATGCGCGCGCGCACTGGGCCGCGCGCGACGCGTACCGGGTGACCGAAGACCCGAGGAAGCGCAAGTTCTACGCGTGCTCGATGCTTCCGTACCCTTCGGGCAAGCTGCACATGGGGCACGTGCGCAACTACACCATCAACGACATGATGGCGCGCTACCTGCGCATGAAGGGCCACAACGTGCTGATGCCGATGGGCTGGGATGCCTTCGGCCTGCCGGCGGAGAACGCCGCCATCGACAAGGGCATCGCGCCGGCCGCCTGGACGCGCGACAACATCGCCGACATGAAGGCGCAGATGGAGCCGCTCGGCCTCGCGCTGGACTGGTCGCGCGAGCTCGCCACCTGCGATCCGCGCTACTACAAGTGGAACCAGTGGTTCTTCCTGAAGCTGCTCGACAAGGGCATCGCCTACAAGAAGACGCAGGTCGTCAACTGGGATCCGGTCGACCAGACGGTGCTCGCCAACGAGCAGGTGATCGACGGCCGCGGCTGGCGCAGCAACGCGCTCGTGGAGCGGCGCGAGATCCCCGGGTATTACTTCGCGATCACGCAGTACGCCGAAGAGCTGCTGGCCAACGTGGCCGACCCCTCCAACCCCGCTTACCTGCACGGCTGGCCGGAGCGCGTGCGGCTGATGCAGGAGCACTGGATCGGCAAGAGCGAAGGGGTGCGCTTCGCGTTCCCGCACGACATCCGCGGCGCTGGCGGCGAGCTCGTGCAGGACGGCCGGCTGTGGGTGTTCACCACGCGCGCCGACACCATCATGGGCGTCACGTTCTGCGCCGTGGCGCCGGAGCATCCGCTGGCCGCGCTCGCGGCGCAGCGCGACCCGAAGATCGCCGCCTTCGTCGAGCAGTGCGCGAAGGGCGGCACGAGCGAGGCGGAACTGGCGCTGCGCGAGAAGGAAGGGGTGCCGACCGGGCTCTTCGTGAAGCATCCGCTGTCGGGCGACGACGTGCCCGTGTGGGTCGGCAACTACGTGCTGATGGGGTACGGCGACGGCGCCGTGATGGGCGTGCCGGCGCACGACGAGCGCGACTTCGCCTTCGCGAAGAAGTACGGCCTGCCGATCCCGCAGGTGATCGCCGTCGAAGGCGAGACCTTCTCGACCGACGCCTGGCAAGAGTGGTATGCCGACAAGCAGCGCGGCACGTGCGTGAACTCGGGCAAGTACGACCGGCTCGGCTACAAGGCCGCTGTCGATGCCGTGGCGGCCGATCTCGTGGCCCTGGGGCTGGGCGAGAAGAAGACGACCTGGCGGCTGCGCGACTGGGGCATCAGCCGGCAGCGCTACTGGGGCACGCCGATCCCGATCATCCACTGCGATGCCTGCGGCACGCGTGCCGGTGCCGGAGCAGGACCTGCCGGTCGTGCTGCCCGAAGACCTGGTGCCGGACGGCACGGGCAACCCGCTGAACAAGTGCGAGGCGTTCCTGAACGTGGCCTGCCCGCGCTGCGCGAAGCCCGCGCGCCGCGAGACCGACACGATGGACACGTTCGTCGACTCGGCCTGGTACTACATGCGCTACTGCTGCCCGGACAGCGACGGCGCGATGGTGGACGCGCGCAACGACTACTGGATGCCGATGGACCAGTACATCGGCGGCATCGAGCACGCGGTGCTGCACCTGCTGTACGCGCGCTTCTGGACGAAGGCGATGCGCGACCTCGGGCTCGTGAAGTTCGACGAGCCGTTCACGCGGCTCTTCACGCAGGGCATGCTGCTGAACGACTGCTTCTACCGCGACGACGCGGCCGGCAAGCGGCGCTGGTTCTACCCGAGCGAGGTCGACATCCGCTACGACGACAAGGGCCACCCGGTGGGCGCCACGGCGCGCGAGGACGGGCAGCCGGTGCTGCTGGGCGGCATCGAGAAGATGTCGAAGTCGAAGAACAACGTGGTCGAGCCGAAGGACATCATCGCGCGCTTCGGCGCCGACACGGCCCGCGTGTTCACGATGTTCGCCGCGCCGCCGGACCAGAGCGCGGCCTGGTCCGACTCCGGCGCCGAAGGGGCCTTCCGCTTCCTGCGCCGGCTGTGGGCCTTCGCCGAGCGGCACGCCGGGCGCATCCGCGCTGCGGGCGACGACGTCGCGGCCGCCGGCGCGGCCCAGGAGCTGCGGCGCGAGGTGCATTCCCTGCTGCGCCAGATCAGCCACGACTACGACCGGCTCCAGTACAACACCGTCGTGTCCGGTGCGATGAAGCTGCTCAACGCGCTCGATGCGGCGGCCGCCGATGCGCCGGGCATCGACGCCGCGCTGCGTGAAGGCCTGGGCGTGCTGCTGCGCGCGCTCTACCCGGCGGCGCCGCACATCACGCACGCGCTGTGGAGCGCGCTCGGCTATGCGGAGCGCCTGGGCGACCTGCTCGACGCACCGTGGCCGGAGGTGGACGAGGCTGCGCTGGTGCAGGATCGCATCGAGCTGGTGCTGCAGGTGAACGGCAAGCTGCGCGGCGCGATCATCGTGCCGGCGTCGGCCGACAAGGCCGCCATCGAGGCGGCCGCGATCGCGAGCCCGGACTTCACGCGCTTCTCGCGAGGGCAAGCCGGCGCGCAAGATCATCGTCGTGCCGGGTCGCCTGGTCAACGTGGTGGTCTAGGGCCTGCCGACGATGCAGCGTCGCAGCGTTCGCACTCGCCGCGGCCGCGCTGGTTGCCGGCTGCGGCTTCGAGCTGCGGCGCACGCCCGAGCTGCCCTTCCGGCGCATCGCGCTCGTGGGCTTCGAGCCGCGCTCGCCGCTCGGCGCGGACCTGCGGCGAGCGCTCGACGACGTGCAGCTGGTGGAGAACCCCGGCCCGTGCCGACGTCGTGCTCGAGGCGCTGGAGGACGAGCGCCAGCGCGTGGTGGTGGCGTCCACCGCGGGCGGGCAGGTGCGTGAGCTGCAGCTGCGCACGCGCCTGGTGTTCCGGCTCTCCACGCCGAAGGGGCGCTCGCTGATCCCGCCCACCGAGCTGCTGCTGACCCGCGACATGAGCTACACCGAGACGCTCGGCCCTGGCCAAGGAGCAGGAGGAGGCGGAGCTGTTTCGCGCGATGCAGGGCGACATCGTCGCGCAGGTGATGCGGCGCCTGGCCGCGGTGGACTTGTGAGCCATGCAGATCCGGCCTGACCAGCTCCCGGCCCATCTCGCGCGGGGGCTCCGCCCGCTCTACACCGTGCACGGCGACGAGCCGCTGCTGGCGCAGGAGGCCGGCGATGCGATCCGCGCGGCGGCGCGCGCGGCAGGCTTCGCCGAGCGCAAGGTGTTCACGGTGAGCGGCGCCCACTTCGACTGGTCCAGCGGTGCTGGGCGCGTCGCAGGCGATGAGCCTCTTCGCCGACCGGCAGCTGATCGAGATCCGCATTCCCGGCGGCAAGCCGGGCAAGGACGGCTCCGAGGCGCTGCAGCGCTATTGCGAGCACCTCGCCGACGACGTGCTCACGCTGGTGCAGCTGCCGCGGCTGGACCGGCAGCAGCAATCCAGCGCGTGGTTCGGCGCGCTGGACGCGGCCGGCGTGACGCTGCGCGTCGACCCGGTGGAGCGGCGCGAGCTGCCGTCCTGGCTCGCGCGGCGCCTGTCCGCGCAGGGCCAGCGCGTGGAGGATGGCGAGGCCGGCCAGCGCACGCTGGCGTTCTTCGCCGACCGCGTGGAAGGCAACCTGCTGGCCGCGCACCAGGAGCTGCAGAAGCTCGCGCTGCTGTACCCCCAGGGGCCCTTGAGCTTCGAGCAGGTGGAGGCCGCGGTGATGAACGTGGCGCGCTACGACGTCTTCAAGCTCGGCGAGGCCGTGCTGGCCGGCCAGGTGGCGCGCGCGCTGCGCATGCTCGACGGCCTGCGCGCCGAGGGCGAGGCGGCGGTGCTCGTGCACTGGACGCTGGCCGAGGACATCCGCGCGCTCAAGCGCGTGCGCGAGGCCGCCGCGCAGGGGCGCCCCCTGGCCGTGGCGCTGCGCGAGCAGCGCGTCTGGGGCGTGAAGGAGAAGCTGTACGAGCGCGCGCTGCCGCAGCTGGCCGACCACCAGCTCGCGCATCTGCGTGGAAGCGGCCCAGGTGTGCGACGGCATCGTGAAGGGCCTCAAGCACCCCGGCTGGCCGTACGACGCCTGGGATGCCCTGCGGCGGCTCGTGCTGATGGTGATGCAGCCGCTGAACCATCCGGCGGCCCCGCCCGGGCGCGCGCCCGTAGTGCGTCGCCTGGCCCTCGAAGGCTGAGCATCAGTATCCGCGCTGCCGGTCGACGAGATGGCGCAGCGGCCGCCCGTCGCGCAGCGCGCGCAGGTTGGCCGCGACCACTGCCGCGGCGCTGCGCGGATCGGTCTGCGCGGCGGCATGGGGCAGCAGGCTGACCTTGGGATGGCGCCAGTAGGCATGGTCCGACGGCAGCGGCTCGACATGGAACACGTCGAGCACCGCGTGCGCGAGGTGGCCGCTGTCCAGCGCCTGCAGCAGATCCGCGTCGTTCACGTGCGCGCCGCGGGCGAGGTTGACGATCGATGCGCCGCGCGGCAGCGCCGCAAGGAAGCCGGCATCGAGCAGCCCGCGCGTGTCGGGCGTCAGCGGCAGCAGGTTGACGACGATCTCGGCGCTCGCCGAGCAAGGGGGCCGAGCGCCGCGCCGCGCCGCCAGCCCTGCACGCGGTAGCCCATGCGCCTGCAGCGCCTGCGCCACCGCGCGCCCCATCTCGCCCTGGCCGAGCACCAGCACGGCCACTTCGTCGGCGCGGCGCTGCGGCAGCGGGTGCCAGCGCGCCTCGCTGCTGCTGGCGCGCGTAGACGAAGAAGCCGCGGTGCAGCGACAGCACCGCCCACAGGCCGTCTGCGCCATGGCCGCCGTCATGGCCGGGTCGACCATGCGGGCCACCGGCACCGCCGGCAGCGTGGTCATCGGACATCAGCCGGTCGACGCCCGCCCACACCGACTGCACGAGCCGCAGCGCGGGCAAGCCGCGCAGGCTGCCGGGCCGTGGGTTGGCGACCACCGCCGCTTCGATGGCGGCGGCGTCGAACGCTTCGCCCGGCTCGTGCCAGTGCAGCTCCGGCGCCGCCGCTTCCAATGCGCAGACGCCAGCGCCGGCGCTCGTTCGGCTGCGCATCGGCCACGAACAGCACGTTCATCGAGCCGCCTCCAGCAGGCGCTCCAGCGCGGCCCGCACCGTCTGCCGGCGCACCGCCGAGCGATTCGCCGGCGAGCTGCAGGCGCGTGGCCTGCACGCGGCCGGGCGTGCCCCATGCCAGCCACACGAGCCCCACCGGCTTGTCGGGCGTCGCTCCGCCCGGACCGGCGATGCCGGTGACGGCCACGGCGAGCTGCACGGGCGCGTGCCGCAGCACGCCCTCGGCCATGGCGATCGCCACCGCTTCGCTCACGGCGCCGTGGGCCGCGATGGTGGCGGCCGGCACGCCCACGTCGTCGACCTTCGCCTCGTTGCTGTAGGTCACGAAGCCGCGCTCGAACCAGTCGCTCGAGCCGGCGACGCTGGTGCAGGCGGCAGCGATCAGGCCGCCGGTGCAGCTCTCCGCGCTCGCGAGCCGCCAGCCGCGTGCGCGCAGCCGCTGCCCGAGCTCGAGAACCTGCGGTTCGAACGATTCCATCATTGTTTCCACAACGCGATGACGATGAGCGTAAGCAACGCGGCCACGAGATCGTCGAACAGGATGCCGAAACCCTGGCGCCAGCCGGGCGCGCCCTTGAACAAACGATCGGCCCAGGCCACGGGGCCGAACTTGACGGCGTCGAACAGGCGGAAGAGCGCGAAGGCGACGAGCTGGCCGGTCCAGTCGGCCGGCATGACCAGCCACAGCACGATCCAGAACGCGAGCACTTCGTCCCACACGATGGCGCCCGGGTCGGCGATGCCGAGGTCGCGCGCGGTGCGCGTGCAGGCCCACCAGCCGATCACGAGCGCGGCCAGCAGCACCGCGGCCCAGGCGATGTCGCCGAGCCAGCGGTCGAGCACGACGAACGCGAGCCAGGCCCATAGCGTGCCGACGGTGCCGGGCGCCCAGGGCGACAGGCCGCTGCCGAAGCCGAGCGCGATGGCATGCGCCGGATGCGACAGGAGGAAGCGCGCGTTCGGGACGCAGCGGGCCGCGCCGGTGCCACGGGATCGGCCGTCATGAGGCGAAGTGGTCGAAGCCGGCGAAGCCGGACACCGGAGCGCCCCCGGCATCGACGAAGCGTGCCCCGGGCGTCGACTCGACACGGCCGATGGCCGTCACCTCCACGCCGGCGTCGCGCGCCGCGCGCAGCACGTCGGTCGTGCGCATGCGGCGGCGCGGTGAACAGCAATTCGTAGTCGTCGCCGCCGGAGAGCGTGCACAGGCGCTGCATCGTCTCAGGCTGCGCGGCCAGGGTGGCGCTGCGCGGCAGCGCATCGGCCTGCACGGTGGCGCCCACGCCCGAGCGCCGCAGGACGTGGGCGAGGTCGCCGGCCAGGCCGTCGCTGACATCGATCGCGCTGCTGGCGACGCCGCGCAACGCGAGGCCCAGCGTGACGCGCGGCTGCGGGAGCTCCATCGCAACGCGCACGCGCTCGAACGCCGCCTCGTCGAGCGCCACGGCGCCGCGAAACGCCTCGAGCGCCAGGCGCGCGTCGCCGAGCGTGCCGCTGACCCACAGCGTGTCGCCGGCGCGAGCGCCGCTGCGCAGCAGCGCGCCTCCCGCGGGGACTTCGCCGAACGCGGTGATGCACACGCGTGAGCGGCCCGGCCGTGGTGTCGCCGCCGACGAGCTCGATGGCGTGGCGGTCGGCCAGCGCGAGGAGCCCTTGCGCGAAAGCCGTCCAGGAAGGCTTCGTCGACGCGCGGCAGCGCGATCGCGAGCGTGAACGCCAGCGGCCGCGCGCCGCAGGCGGCCAGGTCGCTCAGGTTGACGGCGAGCGCCTTGTGGCCGAGGCGCGCGGGATCGACGGACGGCAGGAAGTGCCGGCCCTCCACCAGCATGTCGCTCGTCACCGCCAGCTGCATGCCGGCGGCCGGCGCGAGGAGCGCGCAGTCGTCGCCGACGCCGAGCGGGCTGCGCGCCGCAGGGCGGGTGAACCAGCGCGCGATCAGGTCGAACTCGCCGATCGGGGGGTTGCGGACGCCATGGCGCCGAAGTATTCCGACAGCCGCTCGCGCGACCTAGAATCGGTGCCCCCTGCACCGGTCGCCACCACTCATGTCCACCTACGAAGACAAGCGCGCCGAGCTGCGCCGCAGTGCGCTCGAGTACCACGAGTTCCCCACGCCGGGAAAGATCGCGGTCACGCCGACCAAGCAGATGACCAACCAGCGCGACCTCGCGCTGGCGTACTCGCCGGGCGTGGCGGCGGCCTGCGAGGAGATCGTCGCCGACCCGGTGAACGCGTTCCGCTACACCGCGCGCGGCAACCTGGTGGCGGTGGTGACCAACGGCACCGCGGTGCTCGGCCTCGGCGACATCGGCCCGCTGGCCGCCAAGCCGGTGATGGAGGGCAAGGGCGTGCTCTTCAAGAAGTTCGCCGGCATCGACGTGTTCGACATCGAGCTGGCCGAACGCAACCTCGACAAGCTGGTCGACTGCATCGCCGCGCTGGAGCCGACCTTCGGCGGCATCAACCTCGAGGACATCAAGGCGCCCGACTGCTTCTACGTGGAGCGGCGGCTGCGCGAGCGCATGAACATCCCGGTGTTCCACGACGACCAGCACGGCACGGCCATCGTCGTCGGCGCGGCGATGCTGAACGCGATGAAGGTGACCGGGCGCGACATCCGGCAGGTGAAGATGGTGGTGTCCGGCGCCGGCGCCGCGGCGCTCGCCTGCCTCACGCTGCTCGTGAAGCTGGGCTTGCCGCGCGAGAACATCTGGGTGACGGACCTGGCCGGCGTCGTCTACGAGGGCCGCACCGAGCTGATGGACGAGGACAAGGCGCTGTTCGCGCAGAAGACCACGCTGCGCACGCTGGCCGAGGTGATGCCGGGGGCGGATGTCTTCCTCGGCCTCTCCGCCGGGGGGGTGCTGAAGCCCGGCATGGTGGCCTCGATGGCCGCGCAGCCGATCATCTTCGCGCTGGCGAACCCGACGCCGGAGATCTCGCCCGAGGAGGTGAAGGCGGTGCGCACGGATGCGCTGATGGCCACCGGCCGCACCGACTACCCGAACCAGGTGAACAACGTCCTGTGCTTCCCGTACGTGTTTCGCGGCGCGCTGGACTCCGGCGCGACGACGATCACCGATGCGATGGAGATCGCCGCCGTGCACGCGATCGCCGAGCTGGCGCAGGCCGAGCAGAGCGAAGTGGTGGCCGCCGCCTACGCCGGCGCCACGCTGAGCTTCGGCCCCGAGTACCTGATCCCGAAGCCGTTCGACCCGCGGCTGATGATGAAGATCGCGCCGGCGGTGGCGCAGGCCGCGGCCGACTCCGGCGTGGCGCTGCGCCCCATCGCCGACCTCGACGCCTATCGCGAGAAGCTGCAGACCTTCGTGTACCACTCGGGCACGACGATGAAGCCGATCTTCGCGGTGGCCAAGCGCGCGCCGAACAAGCGCATCGTGTACGCCGAGGGCGAGGAGGAGCGCATCCTGCGGGCGGTGCAGGTGGTGGTGGACGAGAACCTCGCCCGCCCCACGCTGATCGGCCGGCCGCAGGTGCTCGCGCAGCGCATCGAGAAGTTCGGCCTGCGCCTGAAGGCGGGCCAGGACTACGACCTCGTCAGCACGGAGTACGACGAGCGCTACCGCGACTACTGGCAGACCTACCACCGCATGATGGAGCGCCGCGGGGTGACGGAGCAGTTCGCGAAGATCGAGATGCGCCGGCGCCTGACGCTGATCGGCGCGATGCTGCTGCACAAGGGCGAGGTCGACGGCATGATCTGCGGCACGTGGGGCACCACGGCGATGCACCTGGCGCACATCGACCAGGTCATCGGCAAGCGCGCCGGGGTGAACGTGTACGCGTGCATGAACGGCCTGATCCTGCCCGGGCGCCAGGTGTTCCTCGTCGACACCCACGTGAACTACGACCCGAGCGCCGAGCAGATCGCCGAGATCACGGTGATGGCCGCCGAGGAGCTGCGGCGCTTCGGCGTGGCCCCGAAGGCGGCCCTGCTCTCGCACTCCAACTTCGGCACCACCAACCAGCCGTCGGCCCTGAAGATGCGCGCCGCGCTGGAGCTGCTGCGCGAACGCGCGTCATGGCTGGAGGTCGACGGCGAGATGCACGGCGACGCGGCGCTCGACCCGGCCGCGCGCGACGAGGTGATGCCGCGCAGCACGCTGGCCGGCGAGGCGAACCTGCTCGTGCTGCCGAACATCGACGCGGCCAACATCTCCTACAACCTGCTCAAGACGGTGGCCGGCGGCGGCATCGCGATCGGCCCGGTGCTGCTCGGTGCCGCCAAGCCGGTGCACATCCTGACACCGTCGGCCACGGTGCGCCGCATCGTGAACATGACGGCATTGACGGTGGCCGACGCGAACGCCGCAAGGTAGCATACATGCCCTGAGTACAGCAATCAATTGACCGTAGTGAGTGTACACACTCACTTATGACCTTGCGCCACTGCTCCAAATTGAGGCAGCGGCTTGAGCTTTGGGCCTCGATTCGGTACCATCTCGGTTTCATCTTTCAGGGTAAACCCGTGCACCGTGGCCAGAGGGCGGGGCCGCCGGGCCCCGGCCTGCCGCGCGGCGTAGCGCGCCAAGTGCGCCATCTTGAAACCTGACATTCCCCCATTCGACAACACCGCCACGGTTTCCGTGGACGGGGTGAACAGTTCTTTTTGTGACTCCAGGAGGAACGTGACCATGCTCTTGCAGACAGTCCGTCCGAACATCGTTCAAGCCATACGCGCCTATCGCGTGGAGGATCTGATGCAGGCCGCCGAGGGGGCCGGGCAGCACTTCCTGTACGCGAACCTCATCAACGCCCAGTCGAAGCAGGAGGTGCTCGACAGCATCGTGGAAGCGTTCACTGTTCCCGGCCCACTTCGGCAGGAACCTCGATTCGCTCTACGACTGCATGACCGACCTCGTGCACAAGTCGGGCAGCCAGCCCGGTTTCGTGGTCGTGCTCGAGCAGCTGCCGGACAACCCGCGCTTCGACCGCGAGGCGCGCGAGCAGCTGCTCGACGTGTTCCGCGACGCGGCCGACTTCTGGGCGGAGCGAAAGACACCATTCAGGTGCTTCTATTCTTTTCAGTAGCCCGCTCCCTCGAAATCGGGTCATGGGAGCGGGCGACGGAGACGGCCCAGAACGACGTCAAGCCGGCAGCCAAGAGCAAGCACAGCGCGGCGGCCACTTTCGGCACCAACATGCCGCTGATGAGCAGCGCGTTCGACACCGCGATGTGGCTGAACGCGGCCTGATCGGCGCCGCGCGCTGACGAAGAAGGGCCCGCCTCAGGCGGGCCTTTTCACGTGCGCGGCCAGCGAGAGGTACTCGGCCACGGGCACCTCTTCCGCGCGGCGCTGGGTGTCGAAGGGCATGCTGGCGCCGTGCTCGTCCAGCCAGCGGCCGAGCGTGTGGCGCAGCAGCTTGCGCCGCTGCGAGAACGCTACCGTGACGATCTCGCCGAGCAGCCGGCGGTCGACGTTCGCCGGCTGCGGCCAGGGCAGCATGCGCACGACGGCGGACTCGACGCGCGGGGGCGGGTCGAAGGCCTCGGGCGGCACGTCGAGGATGGACTCGATGTCGTAGCGCCACTGGAGCATCACCGACAGGCGCCCGTACTCCTTGCCGCCCGGCCCGGCGGCCATGCGCTCGACCACTTCCTTCTGCAGCATGAAGTGCTGGTCCTCGATGTGCTCGGCGGCCTCCAGCAGGTGGAACAGGATGGGCGTGGAGATGTTGTAGGGCAGGTTGCCGACGACGCGCAGCTTCGCACCGCGCGTCGCGGCGAGCGCGGCGAAGTCGACCGTGAGCACGTCGGCTTCGATGACCTCCAGCCCCGCCCGCCGGCGCAATCGCGCAGCCAGGTCGCGATCGAGCTCGACGACGGCCAGGTGCCCGCACCGCTCCACCAGCGGCTGCGTCAGCGCCCCGAGCCCCGGCCCGATCTCCACCAGCGCCTGCCCCGGCCGAGGGTCGATCGCACGAACGATCGCATCGACGACCCCGGTGTCGGCGAGAAAGTGCTGCCCAAAGCGCTTCCGCGCAACGTGCTTCACGACCAGCGGCGCAGCCGCAAGGTCTCCTCAAGCGGACACCGCGGATCCGGCTCCGCCGGTCCGCCAGTGGCGCCCCCTTGAGGGGGGAGCGGCGTGAGCCGCTTCGGGGGTGGGCCAACCCGCGGCTCCGCCGGTCCGCCAGTGGCGCCCCCTTGAGGGGGGAGCGGCGCGAGCCGCTTCGGGGGTGGGCCGCTTCACCCAGGGGGTTCGCGCATCTCGATGTATGCGCGGGAGCGCAGCTCGCGCACCCAGTCGGCGAACGCCTGCTGGAACTTGCGCTCGCGCAGCGCGGCGCGGCCCTGCTCGCGCAACTGCTTCGGGTCGAGCGCGACCTGGCGGCGCTCGAGTACCTGGATCAGGTGGACGCCGAAGCGCGAGAGCGACCGGATCCGAGATGCCACCCGGCGGGAGCTGGTTCATCGCTTGCTCGAACTCGGGCACCAGGCTGCCGGCGTTGGCCCATCCGAGGTCGCCGCCCTGGGGGGCGCTGCCGTCTTCGGAGTGCTCGCGCGCGAGGTCTTCGAAACGTCGGCCGCCGGTCGTGATCTGCTGCTTGAGTTCGGCCAGCCGCCGCGCCGCGGCCTCGGCGGTGACCGGCGGGGCCGCGCGCAGCAGGATATGGCGCACACGCGTCTGCGTGACGCGGGCCGCGGCGCCTTCGCGCCGCTCGACCAGCTTCAGCACGTGGAAACCCGCGCCGGTCTTGAGCAGCGTCGGCGACACGTCTCCGGGCTTGAGGTTGCGCACGGCTTCCAGGAACACGTCGGGCAGCCGGTCGGCCGGGCGCAGGCCGATCGAGCCGCCCTGCTCCCGATTGGCGTCTTCGGACATCTCGCGCGCCACCGCCTCGAAGGGCTCGCCGCCGCGCACGCGCGCCAGCGCCGCTTCGGCGCGCGAACGCCGCTCGGCCACCACCGTGTCGGCCGCGTTCTCCGGCACGGTGACGAGGATCTGCGCGATGTCGTACTCGGCCGCGGCCGCCGCCGCGGGGCCGCGCTGCTGCGCGAGCCATGCATCGATCTCCTCGTCGCTGACGCGGATGCGCGACTGGACTTCGCGCTCGCGCACGCGCTCGATGAGGATCTGGTCGCGGATGTCGGCGCGGAAGCGGGCGTAGTCGGTGCCTTCGCGCGCCAGGCGCTCGCGCAGCTGCTGCACGCTGATCTGGTTCTGCGCGGCGATGCTGGCCATGGCGCGGTCGAGCTCGGCATCGTCGACCCGCACGCCGGACTCGCGCGCATAGGTGATGACGACGCGCTCGTCGATGAGCGACTCCAGGACATGCCGGCGCAGGGCCTCGGGCGCGGGGACGCGCTGGTTGGAGCGCTCGGCCTCTGCGCGGATGCGGGCGATGCGCTGGTCGACCTCGACCGCGGTGACCAGCTCCTGGTTGACGACGGCGGCGATGTAGTCGGCCGTGCGGGGCGGCGTGCGCTGGGCCTGCGACGGGCGCGAGCGCGACGGACAGCAGCAGCGCGAGGGTCAGCTTGTGGAGCACTTCATTCATACACGGGAGGGGTGGCGGACCAGGAAGAGCGGTCCTCGCGCAGCAGGCGGTAACCGGGGATATTGTCCTTCAAGACCTGGAGGGGGTTGGAACCCAGCCGCGACAAGCCCACAAGCTCGAGCTGGAACAGCAGGCGGGTGGTGGCCTCGGTGCGGCCGGTGGACACGCGCTCGGCGACGACGCGGCCGATCCAGCAGCCCGCGTCGTACTCCACGCCGAACACGGAGTCGGTGATGCGGCTGTCTCGCATGCTGTAGTTCATGCGCCCGACGCTGTAGAGGGTGCCGCGGCACGCACCCGCAGCGGCCGGCGCGTCGGGCGCGGGGCCGTAGACCGGCCACTGCCAGCCGATGTCGAGCTGTTCGCTGGCCAGACGCCCCAGCTCGATGTCGAGCTGCTCGCTGGCCAGGCGCACCAGCCGGTAGCCGGCCGCCAAGGTGCGAAACGGGCCCGGGGACCAGCGCGCACGCAGGACGGACCGCTGCAGGCGCCCGCGCGTCCGGGCTGTACTGGACCCCGGCGTCGAAGGCCCAGCGCGGGCTCAGGCGCGACGACCCGAGCAGCAGCAGGTCGGACAGCCGCTGGGTGATCGGCGTGCCGTCCGGCGTGATGCGCTGGTCGCGGGCCAGGAACCGCTGCGCGACGCCCACCCGCACCAGTTCGGCGCCGTCATCCGGGTCGAGCAGGCGCGACGTCGCCCCGGCGGTGACCTGGTGCGCGTCGCTCACGCGGTCGACGCCGGAGAAGAGGTTGTCGCTGAAGACGGAGATGTCGTTGAAGTCCTTCGGCGCGGAGTCGTAGTTCGGCAGGCTGGCCTGCGGGCGGAACGGCGTGTTGACGTAGAGGAGGCGCGGCTCCAGCGTCTGGCGCAGGCTGCGGCCGAACCAGACGGCATCGCGCTCGAACAACGCGCCCGGCATCGGCGCTCAGGGTGGGGATGGTGCGCGATGCGCTGCGCCGGCCGTCGACCATCGGCTCGTCGGTGTGGTAGCTGGCGCTGTTGAACGCCAGGCGCGGCGTGAACCACCAGCCCGGAGCGACCCAGGGGCGGCTGATGGATCCCACGGCGTGCCAGCGCGTGCCGCCGGCCAGGGCGTCGCTCTCCGGTCGGGTGAAGCGGTTGACCTCGGTCTCGAGCGAGAACTGCAGCCCCGGCCCGAAGCGGCCCTGGCCGCGCACGCCGACCTGCGGGCTGCGCTGGTACGGAGCCACGATGGGGAACTCGGCGTCCTGCAGCACCTGCCAGTGCTGCACGCGCGCGTAGGGCGACCAGTTCCGGTCTAGCCGCCAGGTTGCCCTCGGCGCGAACGTCCTGCGGAAGTAGCCGCTGCGCCACGGTGGGCAGCAGGCGGGGGAAGTCCTTCCAGTACTCGTCGTCGGACACGCGCATCACCTGCGCGGCGTAGCGGACGCGGCGGGCTTCGCCTTGGTGGACGAAGCGCAGCGCATGGCGCGCGCGGTCGACGGTGCGGTCCTGCGGCAGAAGGTCGAGCATCACCTCGCCGGCATCGCTCGGCTCGAGGTAGCGGAACTCGGTCTGCAGCGCGACGCCGCGCCGGCTGAGGATGGCCGGCGTGATGGTGGCGTCCCGATGGGGCGCGATGTTCCAGTAGTACGGCAGCGCGAACTCGAAGCCGCTGCGGTTGTCCAGGTTCACGCTCGGCGGCAGCCAGCCGGACTTGCGGTCGCTCGTGAGCGGGAAGCTGAGCACCGGCGCGCCGAGGATGGGCACGCCGTAGAAGCGCAGCACCGCGCCGTGCGCGATGCCTTCGTTCTTCTGCAGATCGAACCGGACGCGGTCGGCCGAGAGCAGCCAGGCCGGCCCGCCCGAGCCGTCGAGCGGGCAGCTCGTGTAGGTGGCGCCGAACGCCTGCGCACGCTGGCTGTCGATGAAGTCGATCGCGGGCGGCGCGGCCGCCGCCGCCGGTGAGCTCGAAGTAGTAGGTGGGCTCCAGGAAGAAGCCCTCGAAGCGCTGCAGGTGCAGCTCGAGCTGCGGGCCGGAGAACCGGTCGCCGTCGCGCGTGATCTGCACGTTGCCGAGCGCGCGGGCGAGGTCGGCGGGCTGGTCGTAGCTGAGGCGGTCGGCGCGCAGCACGACGGAGCCGCGCTTGAGCTCCACCTTGCCTTCGGCCACCGTCTCGAGATCGGGCCGGCCGCGGATGCTGTCGGCCTGCAGCTCGATGGGCAGCGCGGGCGCCGCGGGCTGACCGACCACGCCGGGGCTCGCGAACATGAGCGCGGCCGCGGTCACGGGCGCCAGGGCGACGGAAGGGACGGATCGGAGCGGGACCAAGGAAGCGACCGGTGCGCGGGCCCGCTCGTGCGGCAGGCGCGGTTTATAGAATCGATTATGACCGACCCCTCTATCGACGATTCCCTGGGCGGAGCCCGCGCGGCAGGCCGCGTTCGAGCGCTGGCTCGGTCCCTTGGCCGCAAGGCATGGGCTGGAGGCGGCCAGCTTGCGCATCGCATCGGCGGACGCGAGCTCGCGCCGCTACTTCCGCATCGATTCGCCGGCCGGATCGATGATCGTGATGGATGCGCCGGAGCAGGCCGAGGGCGTGGAGCGCTTCGTGCGCATCGCCGGGCTCATCGCGGGCGCGGGGCTGCATGGGCCGCAGGTGCTCGCGAGCGACGCGCCGGAAGGCTTCGTGCTGATGAGCGACCTCGGCAGCACCCTCTACCTCGACGCGCTTGAACGAGGCGACGCCGCGACAAGCTGACGCGCTGATGCGCGACGCCGTGCAGGCCCTGGTGCGATGGCAGTCGCCACGTGGACGGCGCGGCGCTGCCGCCCTACGACGAGGCGCTGCTGATGCGCGAGCTGCAGCTGTTCCCCGAGTGGTGCGTGCAGCGCGAGCACGGGGTATCGTGGGGCGAGGGCGAGCGTGCGGTGTGGGAGCGCACGTGCCGGCTGCTGGTGGACAGCGCGCTCGCGCAGCCGAAGGTCGCCGTTCACCGCGACTGGATGCCGCGCAACCTGATGGTGGCCGACCCGAACCCCGGCATCCTCGACTTCCAGGATGCGGTGCACGGCCCGGTGACCTACGACATCGCCTCGCTGCTGCGCGACGCCTTCGTCTCGTGGGACGAGGAGCGCGAGATCGACTGGGCGGTGCGCTACTGGGAGCAGGCGCGCCGGGCCGGCCTCTTCGCAGAGGCGCCGATGGCGGATGACTTCGGCGAGTTCTGGCGTGCGCTGGAGTGGATGGGGCTGCAGCGGCACCTGAAGGTGCTGGGCATCTTCTGCCGGCTCAAGCACCGCGACGGCAAGCTGCGCTATGCGGCGGACCTGCCGCGCTTCTTCGGCTACGCGATGAAGGCGGCGGTGCGCTACCGGCCGCTGGAGCCGCTGCTGGCGTTGCTCGAGCCGCTGGCCGGCGTGAGCACGGAGACCGGCTTCACGTTGCGCTAGACGGTGCCGGCTCTCAGCCGGCACCGGACACGCGGTGCGCGTTGTCCCGCATCACGGCGGTGACGAAGCGCGCGACCGACTGCACGGCGGCCGATCGCCTCGCCTCCCGCGGGTACACCAGCCACAGTTCCCGGGCGGCCAGCACGTGGGGCGTCAACCTTTCCAAGGCCGGCTCCGAGTCGCCGAGCAGGCACGGCAACAGCGCCAAACCCGCGCCGCTGATGGCGGCCTCCAGCATGTCGGTCATCTCCCGGCTGCGCATCACGATGCGCGAACCGGCAGCGTGCCGCTCGATCCACTGCGCGGCGGGCACGCTCGACAAGCTCAGGTCGTAGCCGATCAGATCGTGGCCTTGCAGGTCGTCCGGGTCGGCCGGCGCCGGATGCCTCGCGAGATACGCCGGGGCCGCGTAGAGCGACCAGCCGGAGTCGCCGAGCTTGCGTGCGACGAGGTTCTCGTCGGCCACGGGGCCGCTGCGAATGGCGATGTCCGCCTCTCCCTTCGAAAGGTCGAGCGTCTTCGAACCGGTCAGCAGCTCCAGCGACACGCGCGACGGCGTGTCCAGAAGACGGTCCAGGTGCGCCGTGAAGAGCCTCGTGAAGCCGCTCGGCAGGGCCAGCCGCACCCGCGTGGGTTGCTGCGTGGCCTGATCCTGAACCGCCAGCACGGCGTGCTCGATGCCCTCCACCAACGGCAGCACATGCTCGCCGAGCGGCGTGAGGTGCAGGCCGTCGGCGGCGCGCACGACGAGCGGCGCCCCGAGCGCGACTTCCAGGGCGGTCAGGCGCCGGCCGATCGTCGTGTGCTCGACCCCCATGGAGCGCGCCGCGCCAGACAGCGTGCCGCTTCGGGCCGCACGCAGGAAGTAGCGCAGGTCGTCCCAGTCGAGCTTGGCTCCGGAGGCCATGCCGTCGAGTCTATGTCGCCATGCAGGCGTGCACAGGGCCTGTGCAGCCGTGCCGGATCGACATGCCTTGCGCGCCGGATCAACATCTGCTGGAACCGATCACGCAGGAGAGCGTCATGGCAGTGATGATGATTGCAGAGGTCGCGGGGCAGACCGAGGAAGGCTACGACGGCATGCTTCGATTCCTCGAGCCGAGCGTGCAGGCGGCGCCGGGCTTCGTCGCTCACGCAAGCCACGCCGTCGAAGGCGGCTGGCGCGTGATCGAGCTGTGGCGCTCGAAGGCGGAATCCGACCGCTTCTACGCGGAGCACGTCGCCCCGCACCTGCCGCCCGGCATCCGCCCGAAGCGCACGGTGCACGAGCTGCACGCCCTCGTGATGCCCGCGCTCGTCGAGCCTTGACTACCGACATGGCGCCGAAGCGGCACGCTCGACGCATGAGCCGGCGCCACCAAGCGGCAACCGCGGATCCGGCTCTGCCGGTCCGCTGGTTGCGCCCCCTCGGGGGGAGGCGCCGAAGGCGCTTCGGGGGGGTCCAGCTCATGCGGGCTCGAGGGCGGTGGCACAGCCTGCGGCGACGAGCCACGGGTCGGCGTCCTCGCCGCCGAACTCGGCGAGCAGGAAGTCCATGAACGCGCGCGTGCTTGCGGGCACGTGCTTGCGCGTGGGCATGCAGGCCCAGATGGTGAAGACGAACAGGCGCCACTGCGGCAGCACGCGTTCGAGCGCATGCTCGAGCAGCGCGTCTTCGGCCATGAACGACGGCAGCCCCGCGATGCCGAGGCCGGCGAGCGCGCAGGCGTAGTTCAGGTCGAGGCTGGCGCTGGTCAGCACGGGCCGGCCGGGCGGGACCGTGACCCTCTCACCGCCGGCCTCGTCGTCGCCCCACAAGCCGCGGTGGAACGTGACGCCGCGCTGCACTTCCGACAGCGGTGGGATCAGCGCGTCGTGGCCGACGACGTCTTGCGGCTCGCGCGGCCGTCCCCGGCGGTCGAGGTATTCCGGCGATGCACAGGTGACGACCTCCGAGCGCGCGAGGCGCCGCGCGACGAACTCGCCCTCGAGATCCTGCTGGCGCACGATGATCGTGATGTCGTGGCTCTCGTCGATGGTGTCGACGGGGCCGAACGCGGTGATCTCGATCGTGATCTGCGGATAGGCCGCATGGAAGCGCGGCAGGCGCTTGGCGAGCTGGTGCACCGCGAAGGCCGGCGCGCAGCGCAGGCGCACGTGTCCGCGCGGCTGGGTATGCGCGGCGCTCGCGAGCGCGGCGGCATCGTCGATATCGGCCAGGATGGCGCGCGAGCGCTCCAGGTAGCGCTCGCCGATCTCGGTGAGCGCGATGCGGCGCGTGGTGCGGTTGATGAGCCGGGTGCCGAGGTGCTCTTCGAGATCGGCGATGGCGCGCGTGACGACCGCAGGGGCGGTGTCCATCGCGCGTGCGGCGCCGGCGAAGCTGCCTTCGTCGATCACGCGTACGAAGGTACGCATCGATTTGAGCTGGTCCATGGGCGCTCGATTGTTCCGCGTTTCGCAACGTCCCATTGTGCGCCACGCCATTTTTCTCTCGATCGTTGCTGCCTAGAGTTCAGTCATCCCATCAACGAACTTTCTGGAGTACTGAAATGAATGCCAAGCAACTGATCGCCGTCTCCGCCCTCGCCTTCGTCGGCGCCAATGCCGCCATCGCTCAGGAAGCGACCTCGGACGCATGGATGAAGGTGGCCTCGACGAAGAGCCGCGCCGAAGTGCAGGCCGAAGCGGCGGCAGCCGATCGCGCCGTGGTGCGCGCCGGCGAAGCCACCGTGTTCGCCGCGACGCCGGCGCAGGCCACGAAGAGCCGCGACGAAGTGCGTGCCGAAGCCCACGCGAACGGGACGCGGTTCACGCGCGACGTCTACAACGTCGGTGCCTGAGAACGGCTTGCAAAAGCCGCGCCCTCACCCGGGCCCTCTCCCGCGCGGCGGGAGAGGGAGAGACAGATCTCAAGGGTGGGCAGCAATCACCTGCGCAACGGACGCCGTGAGGCGCTTGCCGTAAGGCACGTGCAGGAACTCGTTCGGGCCATGGGCATTGCTCTTCGGCCCGAGCACCCCGCACACCATCATCTGCGCGGCCGGGAAGCCCTGCTGCAGCAGGCTCATGAGCGGGATGGTGCCGCCCTGGCCGATGAACCCGACCGGCGCGCCATAGTGCGCGCGTGACGCGGTGTCCAGCGCATCGGCGAGCCACGGCGCGATCGCCGGGGCGTTCCAGCCGGTGGCGCCCCAGGCGCCCATGCGGCCGTCCGGCGCGAAGGTGACCTTCGCGTTGTAGGGCGCGTTGTCCTCGAGCAGGGCCTTGAGCTTCACCGCGGCCTCGTTGCCGTCCACGAGCGGCGGCAGGCGCAGCGACAGCTTGAACGCGGTGTACGGGCGCAGCACGTTGCCGGCGTCCTTCAGCGCGGGCATGCCGTCGACGCCGGTGATCGACAGCGTGGGCCGCCATGTGCGGTTGACCAGCGCCTCGACCGGGTCGGTGGTCGTGGGCAGTGTGCTCGCGCCATCGGCGCCGCAGGCCCAGGGGAAGCGCTTCCAGACCTCGTCGCCGAGGATCTTCGCTGTGGCGCGCGCCTCCTCGACGCGCAGGCCGGGAATCTCGCAGTGGAACGCCTCGGGCAGCAGGCGGCCGGTGGCGCTGTCTTCGAGACGGTCGAGCACCTGGCGCAGGATGCGGAAGCTCGACGGAACGACGCCGCTCGCGTCGCCGGAGTGGACGCCTTCGGTGAGGATCTCGACCTTCAGCGTGCCGGTGACGTTGCCGCGCAGGTTGGTCGTGAGCCAGAGCTGGTCGTAGTTGCCGGCGCCGGAGTCGAGGCAGACGACGAGGCTCGGATTGCCCAGCCGCGGCTTCAGCACGTCGATGTAGGCCGGCAGGTCGATCGAGCCGCTCTCCTCGCTGGTCTCGATGAGGCCGACGCAGCGCGGGCGCTGCACGCCCTGCGCATCCAGCGCGAGCAGCGCGGCGATCGACGCGTACACGGCGTAGCCGTCGTCGGCGCCGCCGCGGCCGTACAGCAGGCCGTTCTCCAGCTTGGGCGTCCACGGCCCGAGGTCGCTGCGCCAGCCGCTGAACTCGGGCTGCTTGTCGAGGTGGCCGTAGAGCACGACGGTGTCGTCGCTCGCGGCGCGCGTGGCCGGCACGTCGAAGAAGATGACCGGCGTGCGCCCGGGCAGGCGCACCACCTCGAGCTTCAGTCCAGCGAGTTTCTTCGCTTCGACCCAGGCGGCGGCATCGCGAACGACGCGCTCGATGTGGCCGTGGGCTTCCCAATCGGCATCGAACATCGGGCTCTTGGCCGGGATCGCGATGTAGTGGGTGAGCGCGGGGACGATCTCATCGTCCCAGAGGCGGTCGACGAAGGACTGCAGGGCCTTGGAATCGGGTCGGTTCAGGCGGTCGGGCGCGTTCATGGTGCTTGTGGCTCCGTGACGAAGCGGGCAGTTTACGCCCGGCCCGAGGCGACCCGGCTCGGTGGCCCGCGCTCCGTGGCCCCCTCAGTGACCCCTGCTCGCGAGCCACCGGCCGAGCTCGGCGAGCACCTCGGCCTGCTCGGGCTCGTTGAAGATTTCGTGCGCGAGGCCCGGCCACTCGCGGCAGGTCACGACGCCCGCGGGCGCCGCGCCGGCGAACTCGGCGCTGCCGCGGGGCGCCACGCAGCGATCGGCGCCGGCCCACATCAGCAGCGTGGGGGTGCGCCAGCGCGCGGCCCGCTCGCGCACCAGCGCGCCGCCGTCCAGGACGAAGCGGGCCAGGCGCGGCGTGAGGCGGTCGTGCACCAGCGGGTCGTCGCGGTAGGCCTGCACGACGGCCGGGTCGCGACTGATCCAGGCCGGCTTCAGGCCGTTGTTTACCGGAAAGTCCGGCGCGGCACGGCCGATGGCCAGCAGGGTCTGTTGCACCACGCTGGTGTCCGCGGCAAGCGCCGGAGAGGACAGCACCAGCGCATCCACCTCGCGCCACCAGGCCGCCGGCGCCTCGGCCAGGCCCTCGGCGACGAATCGCCCGGCCACCATGCCGCCCATGCTGTGGCCCAGGAGCACCAGCGGGCCGTCGGCCGACGGCCTCACGACGTCTATCACGAGGGCCAGGTCGCGCAGCAGGTCGTCGTCGCTCGACAGCCCGCCGCGCGCGCCGCCGGACGTGCCATGGCCGCGCTGGTCGGGCCCGGCGACGTGCCATCCCCACTCGTTGAGCTGGCGCGCGACGTGGTCGTGGCGGCCGATGTGCTCGCCGAGGCCGTGGACGATCAGCACCGTGCCGCGCGCCTCGCCGGCCGCCGGCCAGCGCTGGAGTTGCAGGGAGAGGCCGTCGTCGGTGCGGAGGGTTTGCATCGCGGCGCAGTGTAGGCGGCGTCGCCCCCGGAACGGGTGATGGCGGCGGCGCGGCGCGAAGGTGTCAGCTACGCCTGACAAGACTATCGTTCGTTGGCGGACAGACCTGGCAAGGTGATTGCCAACACACTCGCGACACCACTCACCTCCACGCTGCGCATGAACACCATGCTCCATCGGCCCCCCGGCACCCGCTTCCTGGTGCAATGGGGCGCAGCGTTGATAACGGCCTCGTCCTGGGGCTTGGCTTCGGGCCAGGAGATTCCGGCGGATTCCACGTCGGTGTCTCCTCGCTTCGAACTGAGCGAGCGCACACTCGCGCGGCTGGACGGCCCGGAGCCGGGCAACACCCGGGTGGAGGCGGTGGGCTGGGCGGAGCGCGGATCGAACTCGTTCGGCGTCGCGCTCGGCTCGACGCTCGACCGGCCGGCGCCGGCGCCGCGGCTGGGCGAGCAGGCTTCGGCATCGATGGACGTCGGCGTGCGCTGGCGTTCGACGGTGAACTCGCGCCACCGCGTCGACGTGGCGGCCTGGCGCGCGCTGTCCGGGGAGGTTGACGACGAGCGGCCGGCGGTGACCACACGCGTGGAAATGCAGTTCGCAGCCCCCCGCAGCAAGAGCTTTGCGGAGTTGGGCGCGGTCGGGATGCAGCTCAGCGGAGACAGCCGGCTGACGCTGAAGATCCGCAAGGGCCGCCCGATGTTCTACTACCGCAGCAAGTTCTAGAGCGTTCCGCCTGGAGCCTGCTACGCTAAACGAGGCCGCCCGCCGGGCGGCTACGGGGCCGCCCGTTCGAACTTGAAAACCGCGACGCTTGCGCGCAGGTTCGGCCAGCTCTTGACGACCTTGCCGTCCTGGAGGCCGAAGCTTTCGAGCACCTCGAGGCCGTTCTTGCGTGCGAGCACCTCGAAGTCGGCGTAAGTGCCGACGCGGATGTTGGGCGTGTCGTACCACTGGTACGGCAGCGTCTTGGTGACCGGCATGCGGCCCGAAGCGACGCGCAGGCGGTTGGGCCAGTGCGCGAAGTTCGGGAAGCTGACGACGCCGAGGCGGCCGACCCGCGCCGTCTCGCGCAACATGTTCTCGGTGTTGCGCAGGTGCTGCAGCGTGTCGAGCTGGAGCACGACGTCGAAGCTGCGGTCCTCGAACAGGGCGAGCCCTTCCTCGAGGTTCAGCTGCAGCACCTGGACGCGGCGGCGCACGCAGGCGGCGACCTTGGCATCGTCGATCTCGATGCCGAAGCCGCGGCAGCGGCGACGGTCGCGCAGGTGCTCGAGCAGCGCGCCGTCTCCGCAGCCCAGGTCCAGCACACGGCTGCCCTCGGGCACGAGCCGGGCGATGGCCTCGATGTCGGCACGATCGCTCATGGAGCCCCCACGCTCGCAGGCTCGCTGCCCCCCGAGGGGGCGCTCGCCGCCTTGGGCCCGCGTCGGTCGGCGTCATCGGCGATGTGTCGAAGTAGGCGCGCAGCACCGCGTGGTAGCGCGGGTCTTCCAGCAGGAAGGCGTCATGGCCGTGAGGTGCGGCAATCTCGGCGTAGGTGACGTCGTGGTGGTTGTCCACCAGCGCCTTCACGATCTCGCGCGAGCGGGCGGGGGAGAAGCGCCAGTCGGTGGTGAAGCTCACGAGGAGAAATTTCGCGGTGGCCGGCGCGAATGCGCGGGCGAGGTCGCCGCCGTGGGTGGACGCCGGATCGAAATAGTCGAGCGCTCGGGTGATGAGCAGGTAGGTGTTGGCGTCGAAGTATTCGCTGAACTTGTCGCCCTGGTAGCGCAGGTAGCTCTCGATCTGGAACTCGATGTCCAGGGTGGTGTAGCCGAGCTCGGCGGCGCGCATCTGGCGACCGAACTTCTCCTCCATGGAGTTGTCGGACAAATACGTGATGTGGCCGATCATCCGCGCCACGCGCAGGCCCCGGCGCGGCAGCACGCCGTGCTCGTAGTAGTGGCCGCCGTGGAAGTCGGGGTCGGTGACGATGGCGCGCCGGGCCACTTCGTTGAAGGCGATGTTCTGTGCGGAGAGGTTCGGGGCCGTGGCCACGGCGATGCAGTGCCGCACGCGGTGCGGATGGCGCAGCGTCCAGCTCAGCGCCTGCATGCCGCCGAGGCTGCCGCCGAGCACGCCGGCCAGGCGCTCGATGCCCAGCGCGTCGAGCAGGCGGGCCTGGGCGTCGACCCAGTCTTCCACCGTCACGACCGGGAAATCCGCGCCGTAGGGCTTGCCGGTGGCGGGATTCGCGTGCATGGGGCCGGTGGAGCCGAAGCACGAGCCGAGGTTGTTGACGCCGATGACGAAGAAGCGGTCGGTGTCCAGCGGCTTGCCCGGGCCGACGAGGTTGTCCCACCAGCCTTCGCTGGCGTCGCGCCCTTCGTAGGTGCCCGCCACGTGATGCGACGCGTTGAGCGCGTGGCACACCAGCACGGCGTTGCTGCGATCGGCGTTCAGCGTGCCGTAGGTCTCGTAGACGAGCGTGTAGCCGGCCAGCGACGCGCCGCTCTTGAGCCGCAGCGGCTCGGCGAACGAGAGGGATCGGGGCGTGACGTGGCCGAGGGAGCGCATGGGCGGCGCAGTTTAGTCGAGCGTGCGGCGGAAGCGCTTCAGGCCGACGGCGAGCACCACGGCGGTGAAGAGCAGCACCGGCCACAGGTGGGGCCACAACTCGGCGGCGGCGTTGCCCTTGAGCATGACGCCGCGGATGTAGCGCAGGAAGTGCGTGAGCGGCAGCACCTGGCCGAGCCATTGCGCCCAGCCCGGCATGCCGCGGAACGGGAACATGAAGCCCGACAGCAGGAGCGAGGGCAGGAAGAAGAAGAAGGTCATCTGCATGGCCTGCATCTGGCTGCGCGCGACGCTGGAGATCGTGATGCCGACGGTGAGGCTGGCGGCGATGAATGCCAGCACGCCGAGCATCAGCAGCGCGATCGAGCCGGCGAACGGCACGCTGAAGACGAACTTCGCCGCGAGCAGGATGATGACCACCTGCACGAGGCCGATGGCGATGTAGGGCACGATCTTGCCGACCATCACCTCCAGCGGGCGCACCGGCGTGGCGAGCAGGTTCTCCATGGTGCCGCGCTCGACCTCGCGCGTGACGGCCAGCGCCGTCATCATGATCATCGTCATCGTGAGGATGACGCCCATCAATCCGGGCACCACGTTGTACTGGGTGATGCCTTCGGGGTTGTAGCGCCGCTGGATGCGCCACTCGAAGGGCGGCGGGGCGTCCGGCGCGGCAAGCGGGCCGACGAGGTCGTGGCGCAGCGCGCGGGCGGCCAGCTGCTGCACCGCGCCGATGGCATTGCCGGTGGCGGCCGGGTCGGTGGCGTCGGCCTCGAGCAGCAGCGCCGGGCGCTCGCCGCGCTGGAGCGCGCGCGCGAAGCCGGCCGGCACGGTGAGGACGAACTGCACGTCGCCCTGCGCGAGCGCGCGCTCGGCCTCGGCCTCGCCCAGCGTGGCGTCGACGACGCGGAAGTAGCCGGTGTTCTCGAGGGCGCGCACGAGGCTGCGCGTGAACGGCCCCTGCTCGTGCGCCACGACGGCGGTGGGCAGCGACCGCGGGTCGCCGTTGATGGCGAAGCCGAAGAGCGTCATCTGGATGACCGGGATGCCGACCATCATCGCGAACGTGAGCCGGTCGCGCCGCAGCTGCACGAACTCCTTGGCCATGATGGCGTAGAGGCGGCCGAGGCTGAAGACGTCGCTCAGCACGGGTCAGGCCATGTTGTCCGCCGCCTGGCGCGACAGCAGGATGAAGACATCCTCCAGCGTCGGCGGCGTGGGCTCGGCCGGGGCGCCGTGGCGCGCCAGCAGCGTGTCGAGCGCCGCGCCGTCGGGGCCGGCGACGCGCAGGGCGTCGCCCAGGCGCGTCACGCTGGTCACGGCGACCTCGTGCTCCAGGGCGGCCGTGAGGGCGCTGGCGTCGACCGGACGCACGAGCCGTGACGAGAGGCCGCTGCCGGCCAGCATCTCGGCCGGCGTGCCTTGCGCGAGCAGCTTGCCGTAGGCGATGTAGGCGAGGCGATGGCAGCGCTCGGCCTCGTCCATGTAGTGGGTGGACACGAGCACGGTGATGCCCTCGGCGGCGAGCTTGTGGATGTGGTTCCAGAAGTCGCGCCGGGCGCCCGGGTCGACGCCGGCGGTGGGCTCGTCGAGCAGCAGCAGCTCGGGGTCGTGCAGCATGCAGGCGGCCAGCGCCAGGCGCTGCTTCCAGCCGCCGGACAGGCGCCCGGCGAGCTGGCCGGCGCGCGCCTGCAAGCCCAGGCGCTCGAGCCCCTCGCGCACGCGGGCGGCCCGGGACGCGACGCCGTAGACACGCGCGACGAAATCGAGGTTCTCCTGGATGGAGAGATCCTCGTAGAGGCCGAAGCGCTGCGTCATGTAGCCGACGCGCTTCTTGATCTCGCCGGACTGCCGCACCACATCCAGGCCGAGGGTGTGGCCCTCGCCGCCGTCGGGCGTGAGCAGGCCGCACATCATGCGGATGGACGTGGTCTTGCCGGAGCCGTTGGGCCCGAGGAAGCCGAAGATCTCGCCGCGCGCGACTTGCATGGTGAGGCCGTCGACCACGGTGCGCTCGCCGTAGCGCTTGGTGAGGCCATGGACGTCGATGGCGGGCGCCGGGGTCATGGAGCCCCCACGCTCGCAGGCTCGCTGCCCCCCGAGGGGGCGCTCGCCGCCTTGGGGCGGCCCGGCGCCGGCGTCATGGCGCGGCCACCGTCACGTCCACCGGCAGGCCGGGCCGCAGCCGGGCCGCGTCGGCCGCCGAGGGCCAGGCCTCGACCAGGAACACGAGCTTTTCGCGGGTGCCGCGGCTGTAGATGACGGGGGGCGTGAACTCGGCCTCGCGGGCGACGTAGCGCACGGTGGCGGCGATCGGCGCCGGGCAGCCATCGCACACGGCCTGCACCCGGGTGCCGGGCGCGACCTGCGCGAGCCGCGCCTCGGGCACGAAGAAGCGCAGCTTCACGGCGGACGGCTCGATCAGCGTGACCACCGGGCTGCCGGCGGCGACCCATTCGCCGACGCGGTAGAGCGTGTCGTCGACGCGCGCGGCCACGGGGGCCGTGACGGCCTTCTGCGCCAGGCGCCACTCGATCTGCGCGAGCGTCTCGCGCGCGGCCTGGGCCTCGGCCTGCGCGCCGGCCTGCGTGTCGGTGCGGCCGCCCTGGCGCGCGGCGCGCAGCTGGGCCTGCAGCTGCCGCACGTGGGCGGCGTCGGCATCGCGCTGCGCCTGCAACGCCGTGAGGCTGGCGCCGGAGACGAAGCCCTGGGTGGCGAGCGCGCGCTGGCGCCTCAGCTCGCTGTCGGAGCGCGCGAGCGCGGCCTGCTGCGCATCGACCGCGGCCGACAGCGCGGCCAGCTCCAGCGGGCGCTGGCCTTTCTCCAGGTCGCGCGCTGCGGCGTCGGCCCGCTCGACGCGAGCGCGGGCCTCGCGCACGGCTGCAGCCTCGCTCTCCTGCTCCAGCGTGAACAGGGGAGCGCCGGCGGCCACTTCGGCGCCGCGCTGCACCTCGAGCTTCACGAGGCGGCCGGCGATCGGCGCGGCCATGCGCACCGGCTCCATCTCCACGTAGCCGCCGAACGCGGAGGGCGGCGCATCGCCGCAGGCGACGAGCGCGAGCGCCAGCCAACTCCCCGCCCGCAGATGCCCCATCGTCACCCCCGAACTGATTTGAGGCAGTATGCCGTGATGCATGGCTTCGACGGCTTCGAGGCGGCGGGCCACGTCGTCGGCGGCACGAGGGTGTTCGCGCGCATCGGCGGCCGCTCCGACGCGCCACCGCTGCTGCTGCTGCACGGCTTCCCGCAGACGCACGTGATGTGGCGCCGCGTGGCGCAGCGACTGGCGCCGCACTTTCGCCTCGTGCTGCCGGACCTGCGCGGCTACGGCGAATCCGACAAGCCGCCGGGCGGCGACGACCATGCGCGAGTACAGCAAGCGCGCGATGGCCGCCGACATGGCATGGCTCATGCGCTCGCTTGGCCACGAGCGCTACTTCGTGGCGGGGCACGACCGCGGCGCGCGCGTGGCGCACCGGCTGGCGCTGGACCACGCGAGCGCGGTGCAGCGGCTGGCGCTGATCGACATCGCGCCCACGCTGGACATGTACGAGCGCACCGACCAGGCGTTCGCGACGGCCTACTACCACTGGTTCCACCTGATCCAGCCGCACCCGCTGCCCGAGCGGATGATCGGCGGCAACGCGCGCTTCTACCTGCACTGGAAGCTCGGCGGGTGGGGCTCCAAGGGCATGGCCCACGTGGAGCCGCAGGCGCTCGGCGACTACGAGCGGTGCTTCTGCACGCCGCAGGCCATCCATGCGGCCTGCGAGGACTACCGCGCCTCGGCCGGCATCGACCTCGTGCACGACCGCGCATCGCGCGCCGCCGGCGAGCGCATCGCCTGCGACACGCTCGTGATGTGGGGCGAGCGCGGCGTGGTGCACCGGCTGTTCGATCCGGTGGCGCTGTGGCAGGCGCAGTGCAGCGCGCGCGTGGAGGCGAAGCTGTGCGAGGGGGCCGGGCACTTCATCCCGGAGGAGCAGCCGGAGGCGACGGCCGACACGCTGAAGGCGTTTTTCGAAGCGCGTTCGAGCTGACACGCCGAGGCTCTCCACGCAGAGAGAGAGGAGTGCCGCGCGCAGCGCCGGCTCCCTCGAGCGGACACCACGGATCCGGCTCCGCCGGTCCGTCGGTGGCGCCCCCTGGAGGGGGAGCGGCGAAGCCGCTTCGGGGGTGGGCCTACCCCACCGGTGGGGCGGTGTCGGCGAAGCTGGGGCGGGCCGAGAGCTTCTCGTGCAGGCGCGCGAGGTTGGGATAGTCGGTGCGCCAGTCGATGTGGGCGAAGCGGAAATCGAGGTAGCCGAGCGCGCAGCCGAGGCAGATGTCGGCCAGCGAGAAGTGGTTCGACGAGCACCACGGCTTCTCGCCCACGCCCTGGCTCATGGCGCGCAGGGAGGCGTGCACCTTCCCCATCTGGCGGTCGATCCAGGCGCGGCTGCGCTCGCCCTCGCCGCGGCCGGCATAGGTCTGCTCCAGGCGGGCGGCGACGCAGGCGTCGAGCACGCCGTCGGCCAGCGCCTCCCAGGTGCGCACCTCGATGCGCTCGCGGCCCGACGGCGGGATGAGCTTGCCGACCGGCGACAGCGTGTCGAGGTACTCGACGATCACGCGCGAGTCGAACACCGAGCCGGTGATGGTGTCCTGGCCTTCCATCACGAGGCAGGGCACCTTGCCGAGCGGGTTCATCTTGAGGATGTTGTCGTTCGCCCCACACGTCTTCGATCACGAACTGGTAGTCCAGCTTCTTCTCGGCCATCACGATGCGCACCTTGCGTACGTAGGGGCTGGTGAGCGATCCGATGAGCTTCATGCGTGTGGCAAGGGCGGGTGCAGGAGCCGCCGATTCTATCGAAGCGTCTTGACACATCAGCCTGCGTGCTGTCGCGTGAAGTCCACGCGCGACGGCCGGCCGGGGAGGAGAAGTTCACACTCGGCCGGCGCCGAGCGGGCGATCACCCGGCCGCCGTGCACCACGAGGAGGCGCGCGGCACGCAGGCGGATCGCCTCGGCGGGCGAGCGCGCCTGCAGCAGCACGAAGTCGGCGCGGCAGCCGGGCGCGAGGCCGTAGCCGTCGAGGCCGAGGATGCGCGCGTTGTGCTGCGTCACGGCGTCGAAGCACGCGCGCATGCCGTCCTGCGAGGTCATCTGCGCCACGTGCAGGCCCATCGACGCGACTTCGAGCATGTCGGCGCTGCCGAGCGGCGTACCAGGGGTCCATGACGCAGTCGTGGCCGAAGCCGACGGTGACGCCGGCGGCCATCAGCTCGGGCACGCGCGTCATGCCGCGGCGCTTCGGGTAGGTGTCGTGGCGGCCTTGCAGCGTGATGTTGATGAGCGGGTTGGCGACGATGGACACGCCCGACTCCGCGATCAGCGGGATGAGCTTGGACACGTAGTAGTTGTCCATCGAGTGCATCGACGTGACGTGGGAGCCCGTGGCGCGGCCGTGCAGCCCGAGGCGCTGCGCCTCGAAGGCCAAGGTCTCGATGTGGCGCGACATCGGGTCGTCGCTCTCGTCGCAGTGCAGGTCGACCGGCAGGCCGCGCGCGGCGGCCAGCTCGCACAGCAGGCGCACGCTCTCGGCGCCCTCGGCCATCGTGCGCTCGAAGTGCGGGATGCCTCCGACGACGTCCACGCCGAGGTCGAGCGCGCGCTCGAGGTTGGCCCGCGCGTTCGGCGAGCGCAGCAGGCCGTCCTGCGGGAAGGCCACGAGCTGAAGCTGCAGCCACGGAGCGACGCGGCGCTTGACGTCGAGCAGCGCCTGGACGGCGAGCAGGCGGTCGTCGCAGACGTCGACGTGGCTGCGGATGGCGAGCAGGCCGCGGGCCGCTGCCCAGTCGCAGTAGGCGAGCGCGCGCTCGGCGATGGCCTCGGCGGTGAGGTCGGGCTTGAGCTCGCCCCACAGCGCGATGCCTTCGAGCAGCGTGCCGGAGCGGTTCACGCGCGGCAGGCCGTGGCTGAGCACGGCGTCCATGTGGAAGTGGGCGTCGACGAAGGGCGCAGAGAGCAGCCAGCCGCCGGCGTCGATCACTTCGGCGCCTTCGGGCGCGGGCAGCGCGGGATCGATCGCGGCGATGCGGCCGTCCAGCGCGAGCACGTCGCAGCCGGTGCGGCCGTCGGGCAGCGTGCAGCCGCGCAGCAGGAGCGGGCGGTTCATCGGCCATTACCTCCAGCGTCATCGACGCGCGTCGCCATGGGCCGCAGTATCGGGCCGACACGGCAACGACAAGGAGCGCACAGTGAACGGCATCGACCTCGTCCCCCTGGCGGTGGGGCACATGATCGGCCTCGGCGCCATCGGCTCGTGCCTGGGCATCGGCGTGATGGCGAGCAAGTACCTGGAGGCGGTGGCGCGCCAGCCGGAACTCATGGACCGGCTGCAGAGCAAGGCTTTCCTGATGGTGGGCGTGCTCGACGGGGCGTTCCTGATCGCCACCGGGATCGGGCTGTGGTTCGCGACGCGCGAACCCGTTCAGGGTGAGGGCGGGGTCGCAGTACCGTCGCGTGCGATGCCGACGCAGTGCCCTCACCCGGCCCTCTCCCGCAAGCGGGAGAGGGAGTCAGGGAGCTACAGGTCGTGGCTGCAGCCGCCGGGCTTCTCGGCGGTGACGATGGGGCCATCGTCCGGCGCCGGCGTGCTTTGCGGGCCGGCGGGAAGCGCGGCCGAGCGGTCGGCGACCGGCGTGGGCTGTATCCGGGCCGCCTCCTGCGCGGCGGTCGAGACGGCCGGGGTGGACGCCGGGAACAGCACGGCCACGGCGGCTACCGCGGCCACCGCCACCGCGGCGGCGACGCCGGCCAGCCGGCGCGCTCTCGGCCGGGCCGGCTCGGACGGCGGAATGGCCTGGCGGGCGCCATCGCGCTCGAACTCTCTTTCATGGACCCTGTAGCACACGGCGACCTCCAACGGCTGCGGTCATGTCACCAGTATGGTTCGCGATGCGCCGAGCGCCAGCAGGAATTGCGAGCGCTCGCAACGCCTGAGCCGAGTCGGTTCGCCGTGGCGCCCGACAGCATGGGGCAGACCCGCTGCCATCAAGCGGCCACCGCGGATCGGCCGCCAGTAGCGGCCGAGGCCGCGGCGTCCGGGTCTGCCCGGCTCCACCGGCCGGCAGGCCCCCTGGGGGCGGCCGCCGAAGGCGCTCCGGGGCCGGGTTCACATCAAGAGAAGTGCAGGCCGGCGATGCGGATCCAGGGCAGGTGCAGGTCGCCGGTGTCGATGCGCTCGCGGCTGACCGACACGACGTCGTTCAGCATGCGGGCGATGTTGCCGGAGATCATCACCTCGGACAGCGCGGGGCCGACCTGGCCGTTCTCGACCAGGAAGCTGTTCTTGATGACGCCGGAGAAGTCGCCGTTGGCGGCGGGCATGCCCATCGACAGGCGCCCGACGAGGGCGCCCCGCGCGACGCCGCCCACCACCTGCGCGCGCGGCGTGTCGCCGGCCTCGATCTCCCAGCCGCCGGCGGCCACCGGCACGTGGGGCAGGCCGGTCTTGCGGCTGCCGTAGAGGCTGGGCATGAGGGTGACGAGGCGGCCCGCCTTCAGCAGGTGCACCGCGGGCGTGGCGAAGCCGTCGGCCGAGACGGCGGCGACGCCGGGGGCGTCGAAGCGGCTCTTCAGCGTGAGCAGCGGCGAGGCGACCTGCTCGCCGACGCGGTGGCGCAACAGTGAGCTGCCGGCGATGAGCTGAACGTCGCCGACCTGGCCCTGCAGCCACTCGACGAGATCGGCCACCGCGCCGGGCGACAGGACGACGTCGCCGGCGAACCTGTCGGCGACGGGCTGCGTCTCGATCTGGCGCTCGGTGTCGCGCAGCATCTCCTCGATGCCGAAGTGCGCGCAGGCGTGGGCCGAGGAGAGGTCGTCGCTGCTGCCGCCGGTGTAGGCGAACGAGCTCGAGCGGTTGCCGTCGCGCGCGGTGCCGAACACGTTCATGCCGTACCAGCCGAGGCGGCAGGCGAGGTCGCTGCCGCCGCTCGTGAGCAGGCGCGACTCGACGCGGGTGTGGGCGACGAAGGCTTCGTCGACCAGCATCTTCGGCGTCTCGCGGGCGCGGAAGTCGAGCAGCTCCTGCACTTTCCCGGCGAGCACGGCCTCGTCGGCCGCCTGCGGGCCCTGGACGATGCGGGCGCGCTGGCCGGACGACACGGCGTTGGCGTCGTCGCGCGGCGCGCAAAGCGTCTGCGCGTGGAGGCTCTCGATGCGCTCGCGCACGGCATCGTCGTGGAACTCGGTGAGCTCGGTGGAGGCCCTGCGGCCGTCGACGATGCCCAGCAGCGAGAGCTTGCGCTGCTCGGTGCTGCGCAGGAGGCTCGGATCGTTGTGCGCGACGTTGAGCTCGGTGAGCACGAGCACGCTGGCGGCGGCCTGCGCGTGCTCGAAGCCCTGGCGGCGCATCTGCGCGAGGGCACGCTCGGCGGCGCTGCCGATGATCGATTCGGAAGTGTCGTTCATGCCTTGCCCCTTCACTGGCCGCCGACGTGCACCCGCGCGCGCAGCGCCGGCCCGCCCATCGAGACCACCATCGGCTGCTTCTTGCCGCAATAGCCGGAGCAGCTCCAGTACAGGTCGTCGGACACCGCGTCGACGCTGCTCAGCACCTTGATGGCCGAGCCCGAGATGGTGGTGTCGCGCAGGGCGCGGCCGAGGCGGCCGTTGCGGATCTCGTAGGCGAGCGTGACGGCGAACATGAACTCGGTGGTGGAGTCGGCCTGGCCGTTGCCGGTCTTGAGCACGAGCACGCCGTCGTCGACGCCGGCGATCATGTCGGCGAGCTTGGCGGTGCCGGGCACGATCACGGTGTTGCGCATGCGCACGAGCGGCTCGTCGTGCGGCGAGTAGGCGCGCGCGCTGCCGGTGGCCGGGATGCCGAGGCGGGCAGCCGTCTCGCGGCTCGTCATGAACTCCTTGAGGATGCCGCGCTCGATCAGCACCGCGTCGCGCGCGGGGGTGCCTTCATCGTCGGCATAGACGGGGATCATGGTCTCCTCGCCCGCGAAGTGGTGCGCCGCGTCGATCATGGTCACGAGCTCGCTGGCGATGCGCTGGCCGACGAGGCTGCCGGTGACGGAGCCGCCGAGCACGAGATCGGCCTCGCAGGGGTGGCCCATGGCCTCGTGCGCCAGCATGCCGGCGAGCTCGGGCGCCAGCACCACGGTGTGCAGGCCGCCGCGCGCGGCCACGGCGTGGCGCTTGGCCTGCACATGCTCGTGCAGCTTGTCGAGCAGCGGCGCAAGCGCGCTCGATGCCGAGCGTCAGGTCGCCAGGCCGCCCTTGCGCTCAGGTATTCGCTGACAGCTCCACCGGCGCGCCGTCGTCGCCGAGGGCCGAGAAGGTGACGTAGCACTGCGCACGCTGGATGCGGTTCGCCGCATCGGCGCCGGCGTCGGTGCCGACGTGCTTGGCGTGGTCTTCGTCGCTCAGCAGGAAGCGCGTGGACTCGAGCTCGGGGTAGCGCCGCGCGCACCAGGCGTGCAGCTCGGCCAGGCGCTCCATGCACTCGGCCTCGCTCAAGGCGGGGCGGCCGCGGAACTCGTGGGCGCCGCGGTGCACCTCGGCGGGCAGCGCGAGCGGCTGGCGCTCGCCGAAGCGGGTCATGGCCCGGGCGTTTCGCAGCGCGCGGTCGGTGACGGCGGGCAGGCCGGCGTCGCCGGGCGCCGAGGCGAAGCCCCAGTAGCCGTCGCGGTAGACCCGCGCGCTGATGCCGGATTCGGCGGTGCGCGAGTTGACGGCGAGGTGGCCGTCGATCATCAGCATGCGGGACTTGCGCAGCTCGTGGCGGCGCGTCTCGGTGTACGCCATGGGGGATCCTCTCGTGGAGACTGCGCAGTCTACGCGCGAGCACGGCGATTGCCCTCGGCGCCCAAACGGACCACCATGGCGGCCAGGGAGAAGTCAGGGCGGGGAGGAAAGGAGTGAGCGCAGGCGGGCAGGCGGGCGGCAAGGAGAGCGGGTTCACGCTGGATCCGGCCTTGCGCGCACAGCGCAAGGAGGCCAGCGAGCGGCGCGTGCACACGGTGGTGATCCCGTTCATCCGCGCCATCGGCTTCGCGATCCTGAGCGCCATCGCGCTGCTGCACGATGCGGGCGGCGTCGGGTGGGCGGCCTTGCCGAGCACGGGTGGCTGCTGGCGCTGAACGCGGCGTATGCGCTGCTCAGCTGGCTCGCGCTGCGCTACGGCCACGGGCGCACCGGGCGCGTCGACCTGAGCCTCGCGTTCCTGCACGTGGACGTGCTGATGTGGCTCGTGATCCTGAACCACATCGAGCATGGCCACCCCGCCTACGCCTACCTGCTGCTGGTGCGGGTGGCCGACCAGGTGGGCTTCGGCTTCCGGCGCGCGCTGTACTTCGCGCACGTGGTGGTGCTCGTCTATCTCGGCTACGCGGCCTTCATGGTCGTGCACGACCCCGCGGTGGTGCCCTGGGCGGACCGGCTGGCCACGGCGGCGATCATGTACCTCGTCGGCATCTACCTGGCCTTCACGGGCTCGGTGATGGAGCGGCTGCGCAACCGGCTGCGCGAGGCCGTGCGCGCCGGCCACGAGCTCGTCGACCGGCTGGAGCAGAAGACGCAGGCGCTCGAGGTGCAGACGCAGGACCTGGAGCGCGCGCGGCTGCAGGCCGAGCAGGCGAGCCGGGCGAAGTCGCAGTTCCTCGCGATGATCAGCCACGAGATCCGCACGCCGATGAACGGCATCCTCGGCACGACGGAGCTGCTGCTGGACACGCCGCTCACCCCGCCGCAGCGCCAGTACGCGCGCATCGCCTACCGCTCGGCCACCGCGCTGCTCGCGCTGATCGACGACGTGCTGGACCTGTCGCGCGTGGAGAGCGGCAAGCTGACGCTGCGGCCGACCAGCGTGGACGTGCGCGCGCTCGTCGACGACGCCGTGGAGACGATGGCGCCCACGGCGCGCGGAAAGCCGGTGGTCGTCGGCGCCGCGGTGTCGCCGCAGGTGCCCGAGCGGGTGCAGGCCGACCCGGTGCGACTGCGCCAGCTGCTCATGAACCTGCTGCACAACGCGGTCAAGTTCACCGAGCGCGGGCGCGTGGACGTGGAGGTGGAGGTGACGGCGGCCGAGGATGCGCCGGGCGGACGCGTGGCTGCGCCTGTCGGTGCGCGACACAGGCATCGGCATCGCGCCCGAGCACCTCGACTCGGTATTCGACGCGTTCACGCAGGCCGACGCCTCGACGACGCGGCGCCACGGCGGCAGCGGCCTGGGGCTGGCCATCGTGCGCGAGCTCGCGGAGCTGATGGGCGGGCGCGTGGCGGTGAGCAGCCGGCTGGGCGAAGGCTCGACCTTTCAGGTGGATGTTCCGCTGGCCGCCGGCGCGCCGGCGCCGGTGGCCGAGCCCGAGCCGCCGGACACCAGCGGCCTCTTCGCGCGCGTGCTGCTGGCCGAGGACGACCCGGTGAACCAGATGGTGATCGAGCAGATGCTGCTGAAGCTCGGCTGCGCGGTGCAGGTGGTGGGCGACGGCGTGGCCGCGTGCGAGGCCGCGTGCGCGCGGCCACTACGACCTGCTGTTCATGGACCTGCACATGCCGAAGCGCGACGGCGCCGACGCCGCGCGCACGATCCGGCGCGAAGAGCTGGCGCGCGGCGCCTCGCGGCTGCCCATCGTGGCGATGTCGGCCGACACGCTGGCCGCCACGATCGAGCGCAGCCTGGAGGCCGGGATGGACGACTACGTGGTGAAGCCGGTGACGATCGCGACGCTGGCGGCGGCGGTCGAGCGGTGGACCGGACGACGAACCACTTCAATGTCTCAATGGTGATGTGGAGCCCCCGGCCGCCTGGCGGCCGCCCCCCGAGGGGGCTGCGGTCCGGACCGGGAGACCCGGATCCTGGACCGGGCGCTAACGGGCTGCCCCTGGCCGCCTGCGGCGGCCTGTCCCAGAGGGACTCCTGTGGCTTCGCTGCCATGCATCCAGGAGCGCCTGGGCGTAGGCCGGAGCGGTGGGCTCGTGCATGAAGTACGCGTAGGTCTCCTGCCAGCGGGTCGCGGCGAGGCGTTCGGCCCACTGGGCGAGGTCGGCGTCGGAGTAGGTCTCGAGGCGCAGGCGGATGTAGCCCCAGGGGGCGGTCTCGACGAGCGGCGGCGGGGCCTGGTCTTCGCGCTCGGAGAGGCACAGCGAGGCGCCGGCGGTCTGCAGCGCGCGGTAGACGTCGTCGTCGAACCAGCTGTCGTGGCGGAACTCGAAGGCGGCGCGGTGGCCCTCGGGCAGCAACGCGAGGAACTCGGTGAGGCGCGGCACGTCCTTCTTCAGGAAGGGCGGAAGCTGGAACAGCACCGGGCCGCGCTTGTCGCCCAGGGCTGCGAGGGTGCGGTAGAGATACTGCACGGAGTCGGCCGCGGCGTCGGCCTTCAGGCGCGCATCGTGCGTGATGCGCCGGGAGGCCTTGATCGCGAAGCGGAAGGCCTCGGGCGTGGCTTGCGTCCACTTCTCGAGCACGGCCGGGCGGGGCATCTGGTAGAAGGTGTTGTTGATCTCCACGCGTGGGCAGCCGCTCGCGCGTACCACGCGAGCATCGCGTCGGGCGCGATCCGGTCGGGGTAGAAGCGTGCCCTGCCACTCCTTGAAGGCGTAGCCGCTCGCGCCCGCCCACAGCTTCGAGGCCTGCGTCATCGCGCAAGCGTACAGCGGACGCACAACGGACGCCCGGTGCGCAAGATGGCCGCCCCTGCCGACCAAGGAGACCTCGCCATGCAACCTGACGTCCGCTTCGTCCGCCTGCCTTCGGGCGTGCGCCTGGAATACGCCGAACAGGGCAGCCCGGCGGGCCTGCCGGTGGTCATGCTGCACGGCATCACCGACTCGTGGCGCTCGTTCGAGACGGTGATGCAACACCTGCCGGCGTCGCTCAACGTCTTCTCGCTGAGCCAGCGCGGCCACGGCGAATCGGACCGCCCGCAGAGCTACCGCACGAGCGAATTCGCCGCCGACGCCGCCGCCTTCATCGAGACGCTGGGCCTGCGCCGCGCGCTGGTGGTGGGCCACTCGATGGGCACCGTGAACGCGATGCGGCTGGCGATCGACCGGCCGGACCTCCTGCACGGGCTCGTGCTGGCGGGCGCGTTCGCGGGCTTTCGCGGCAACGCCGCGCTTGCGGAGTTCCATCGCGACGCCATCGTGCCGCTGCGCGACCCGATCGACCGCGCGTTCATCGAGGAATGGCAGCGCAGCACGCTCGCGCGGCCGATCGACCCGGCCTACTTCGACACCATCGTGCGCGAGACGATGAAGGTGCCGGCGCCGGTGTGGCACGGCGCGTTCGGCGCGCTGTTCGACGACGAGCATGCGCACGGGATGCACCGCATCGAGGCGCCAGTCGCTGCTGGCCTGGGGCGAGCTCGACGCGTTCGCGTCGCGCGCGGACCAGGACACGATCCTCGGGCGCTTGCGCGGCTCGCGGCTCGCGGTATACGAAGGCGCCGGGCACGCGCTGCACTGGGAAGAGCCGGCGCGCTTCGCCGCCGACGTGGCGGCGTTCGCGCAGGCGATCGCGGCGGCGCGATGAAGCGGCTCGTCGGGCGGCGGGCGCTGGCGCTGCTGGTCGCCATGCTGCTCGCGCCGGGCGCCGTTGCCTGCTCGGCGTCGGCGGCCGGAGCACGCGTGGCCATGCGCGGCGCACTGCCCGGGCGTGGACGCGGAAGCCGTGCGCTGCCGAAACGATTGACACTCCACGCTCCTCTCCCGTCGCTGCCCGCCGAGGGGGCCCTTGCCGCGTGACCTCGGGCGCTCTACTCAGCCGCGTCGTCCGCGGATAGTCATTGGCATCGGTGTGGCGCCTGCGCATGGGAACGGCCGCGCCCTCACCCCGCCCTCGCGCGCTCGCGGGAGCGCGGCGCGCGTTCAGCACGACCTCGGCGACCTCGTCGTCGATCAGGCGCGCGCCCTCGTCGCGCAGCGCTTCGCGCCGGTCCGCGGGCAACGCGTCCAGCAGCGACAGCAGCCGCGCGTGGGCGGCCTTGCCTTGCGGGCTGCGCGGCTCCTTGCGCGCCGCCTGACCCGCGCGTCCGCCCAGCCGAGCAGCCGCGCGGCGTCGCGCAGAGCGCCGACCTGCGCGAGCCACCACGCAAGATGGTCGCCGAGCCACCAGACGCTGTCGGCGCTGCGCATCAGGGCCACCGCCTCGCGAACCGCCGGCGCGGCGCCGGCCGGGTCGGCGCACTCGATGCGCGCCATCGCGAGCATGGCGACCTGCGGCCAGCAGCGGCGCGCGAGGCCGTGCGCGCGGATCGCGCCGACCGCGGGCTCCATGATGCGCACGGCCTCCTCGGGGCGGCCGAGCGAGATCTCGGCCAGCGCCACGGTGTGGGCGCAGGTCCAGGCGCGCCACTCGTCGCCCGCCTCGTCGAGCATCGCCACCTCGGCGCGAAAGCGCTGGCAGTAGCCGGGCCAGTCGCCCGCGCGCGAGAGTTGCCGCGCCACCACCCAGCGCCGGCCGCGCCGCTGCTGCACCGTCCAGTCGGGCCCTTCCTGGCGCCGCATCTCGTCGACGAGGGCGTCGATGTCGAGCGGCGCGCTCAGGCGCTGCGCGTTCTGGATGTACAGGCTCAGGCTGCGGTAGATGCCCTGTTCGTCGCCGATCCTGCGGAACAGTGCCAGCGCCCGCTGCGCCGCGTCGACCAGCTCGGCGGCGCGCACGTTGAGGTCGAGCCCGCGGTTCGCCATCGCGAGCCAGAACTGCGCCTGGCGGCGCAGCGGGGTGTGCTCGTCGACCAGCGCCTGCACCGCCATCAGGTCGCGGCCGGCCTGCGACTCGAGCCCGGCGGCGGCCCAGAAGCCGCCTGCCGCGGCGGCGAGCGCGAACGCGAGCGCCGGGTCGCCGTGCGGCCCGCGCGCCCAGGCCGACGCGCGCGCGCAGGTTGCCGATCTCCGGCATGAGCCCGGCGATCCAGGGGAGCAGCGGGGCGCCGAAGAACGCCGCGTCGGCGCGATCGAAGAGCGCGAGCACGGCCTGTGCGTGGCTGCGTCAGGGCGGCCGGCGCCTCGCCGGCCGCGTCGAGCTGCTCGAGCGCGAAGGCGCGGGCGCTTTCCAGCAGCCGGTAGCGCCTGACGGCACCGGCACCGACCACCTGCAGCAGCGACTTGTCCGCGAGCGCCGCCACGTGGCCGAGCACGGCCCATTCGTCGCCGACGTCGCACGCCACGTGCTGCGCGGCATCGAGCGAGAAGCTGCCTGCGAACACGCCCAGGCGGCGGAACACGGCCTGCTCGTCGCGCGCGAGCAGGCCGTAGCTCCAGGCGAGTGCGTCGCGAAGCGAGGCGTGGCGGCCGCCGCTTCCGGCGGGCCGGGCGGTGAGGAGCTGGAGCAAACCGTCGAGCCGGGCGGCGACGCCGGCCACGCCGAGCAGCGGCACGCGCGCGGCGGCGAGCTCGATCGCGAGCGGCACGCCGTCGAGGCGGCGGCAGATCTCGATCGCGGGGCCGAGGGTCTGGGCGTCGAGCTCGAAGGCCGGGGTGATGCTGCGGGCGCGTTCGACGAAGAGGGCGAGCGCCGGATAGCGCGCGACGTCCGGTGGCTCCAGCGCCGCGCCCTCGGGCGGGCGCTCCAGCGGGGCGAGGCGCACCACGTACTCGCCCGGCGCGCCGAGCGGCTCCTGGCTCGTGGCGAGCACGCGCACGCGCGGGGCGCCGGCGCTCAACGCGCTCGCGAGGTCGGCCGCCGCGGCGACGACATGCTCGCAGTTGTCCAGCACGACGAGCAGCGCCAGCGAGCGCAGGGCGGCGGCGATGGCCGGCGCGGCGATGCGCGACGCGTCCCCCGCCAGCTCGAGCCGGCGCGCCACGGTCGCGGCGACGTGGGCCGGGTCCGCGACGGCGGCGAGGTCGACGACGCAGAGCCCGTCGGGGAAGTCGGGCGCGGAGCCTTCGGCCACGGCCTGCGCGAGCATCGTCTTGCCGATCCCGGCCGGGCCCGTGAGGGTGACGAGCGGATGCGCGCCGAGCGCGTCGCGCACGGCCGCCGCCTCGGCGTCGCGGCCGAGCAGCCGCGCGGGCTGGCCGAGTGCCGGCGCGCCCGCCGCGCCGACGCGCACGACCTCCACGTCGAGCCCGAACCGGTAGCCCAGCCGCGGCAGCGTGACGACGGCCTGCGGCCCGAGCAGCTTGCGCACCGCGAGCACCTGCACCTTCAGGTTTTCCTCGGCCACGACGCGGCCGGGCCAGACGCGGGCGAGCAGCTCGTCGCGCCCGACCGGCCGGTGACGCGCCTCGATGAGCACGGTGAGCAGGTCGAGCGCGCGCCCGCCGATCGGCAGCAGCTCGCCGCCGGCGTAGAGCCGGCGCAAGTCCGGCCGCAGGACGAAGCGCCCGAAGCGGTATTCCGATGCCGTGGTCATGTCGCTGGCGATATTCAGGGAGCCATTGTATCCCTCTCCCACTCGTGGGAGAGGGCGGGAAAGCGATCGCGGCCAACTTTTACCGCAGCCCAACGACAAGCTGCGCATGGACTTGGAAGATTCGCCTCCATGAGCACCGTTGAACACTCCTCCCCTCCGCCGTGATCGAGCTGCGGCTGCACGGCTACCCGTCCATCGCGGTCGACGGCCGCGCCGTCCCGCTCGCGTTGAAACACGCATTCGCGCTCGTCGCCCGGCTGGCCGACGCACGCGCTCGCCTTTCGCGCGGCAGCGCGGCCGCGCTGCTGTGGCCCGACGCTCCCGAGGCGGTCGGCCGCACGCGGCTGCGGCGGCTGCTGCACGAGCTGAACCGGCGCCTGGGGCTGCCCTTCGTGGCCGGCGATGCAGACTCGCTGTGGCTGGAGCAGGCCGCGCAGGTCGACTGCGACTGGCTGCAGGTGCGCCGCCTGGCGCGCCGCGTCCTGCGCGGCGAGGCGCTGGCCGCCGCGCAGGCCGCCGCGCTGCTCGACCGCCATGCCGAGCGCCTGCTCGACGGCTTTGCGCTCGGCACCGACGCGTTCGACGAATGGCTCGATGCGGCCCGCCGCGAGCACGCGGCGCTGGTGGCGCGCGCGCTGCAGGAACTCGCGCTGCGCTGGATCGACGAGGCGCACAAGCGCCGCCGCACAGGCCGCGGCGGAGCAACTGGTGCGCATCGACCCGTGCAACGAGGCCGGCCATGCGTGCCTCATCGCCGCGCGTGCGGAGCGCGGCGACGCCGCCGGCGTGGAGACCGCCTATTTCGAGTGTGCGGCCGCCCTGCGCGAGGAGCTCGGCATCCGGCCGTCGCGGCTCGTCGAGGAGGCCTATGCCGCCGCCGTCGCGCGCTGCGGCAGAGGCGAACGGCGCAGTGCTGGAACGCCTGCTCGCAAGGCTCGCGCCGCCGCATCCGGCCCCAAGGACGCTGGCAGGACGCCGCGCGACCACCATCACGGTTTCACCGATCCCCACCGACTGCTGCTGATCAACCTCCAAGGAGAAACGACATGACCCTCAAGGACACCTCCGGCTACGCCGTCAGCGGCGCCACCGCCGCTTCGCTCGACCTGCTCGAGACGGCTCTGCACGAGCTGCGCTGCTACGTGGACGACCCCGTGAGCACGGTTCAGCGCGCGCTGGACGCCAGCCCCGAGATGCCGATGGCGCACGTGCTGCATGCCTACCTCCACCTGCTGGGCACCGAGCCCGAGGGCCGCGCGGTGGCGCGCGATTCGCATCGCGCCGCGCAGGCGCTGCCGGCCGATGCGACGCGAGCGCGCGCACATCGAGGCCGTGGGGCTGATGGCCGACGGCCGCTGGCGCGCCGCCGGCCGCGTGCTGGAAGACCTGAGCATCGAATACCCGCGCGACGCGCTGGCGCTGCAGGCGGGCCACCTGGCCGACTTCTACGTGGGCGACTCGCGCATGCTGCACGACCGCATCGCGCGCGCGCTGCCGCACTGGAGCGCGTCGATGCCGGGCTACCACGCGGTGCTGTCGATGCAGGCCTTCGGCCTGGAGGAAACCGGCCGCTACGCGCGCGCCGAGAAGATGGGCCGCCAGGCGGTGGAGCTGCAGCCGCGCGACGGCTGGGGCCAGCATGCGGTGGCCCACGTGCTGGAGATGCAGAACCGGCGCCGCGAAGGCATCGGCTGGATGCGGTCGAACGCGGCGGCCTGGTCCGAGGGCAGCTTCTTCGCCGTGCACAACTGGTGGCATACCGCGCTGTTCCATCTCGGGCTCGACGAGGTGGACGAAGTGCTCGCACTGTTCGACGGCCCGGTCGCGGGCGGCCAGTCCGTGCTTGCGCTGGATCTGATCGACGCCTCCGCTCTGCTGTGGCGCCTGCAGTTGCGCGGCGTCGACGTCGGCACGCGCTGGGAGCCCGTGGCCGACCGCTGGGCGCCGATGGCGCGCGCGGGCAACTACGCGTTCAACGACATGCACGCGATGATGGCGTTCGCGATGGCCGGCCGCAGCGCCGACGCGCATGCGGTGCTGGAGGCACAGGCGGCGGCCGCCGAAGCGGACGACGACAACGCCGACTTCATGCTCGAGGTGGGCCACGCCGCGACGCGGGCGGTGAAGGCCTATGCCGACGGCGACTTCGCCGCGACCGTGCAGCTCCTGCGCCCGATCCGCAACAAGGCCCACCGCTTCGGCGGCAGCCACGCGCAGCGCGACCTGCTCGACCAGACGCTGATCGACGCCGCGCGCCGCGACGGCCAGATCGCTCTCGCGCAGGCCCTGCTGGCCGAACGCGAAAGCGCGCAGGCACCAGCCCGCCTGACGCGCACGGGCGGCGCGACAAGCCGCCCACCTCCCGATAACCGGCGCGATACGTTCGCGCAACGCGCCGGTTGCCACCCCCCTGCACAGTGCCTTCCCACACGCCGCCCCGGCGTGCAGGGCGGCCCCGCCGCACCCGTCGTGCCACCGAAGGAGCTTTCGATGACCTGGCTGTTCGCGCCCCGCCTGCGCCCCTTCGTGCTGCTCGCCGGCGCCGCGAGCCTGCTGCTGAACCTCGCGATGCTGGTGCCGGCGATCTACATGACGCAGGTGTTCGATCGTGTGTTCGCGAGCCGCAGCGTGGAGACGCTCGTGATGCTCTCGGTCTTCGCCGCCCTCGCGCTCGGGCTGGGCTATGCGATGGATGCGCTGCGTGCACGCACGCTGGCCTGGGCCGGCCGCACGCTGGAGGAGCGCCTGGGCGCCGCGGCGCTGGCCGACGCGCTGCGCCAGGCGGTGCGCACGGGCACCGGGCGCGGCGCCGACACCGACGCGCTGCGCGACGTCGGCGCGGCTGCGCGCCTTCCTGTCGGGGGCGGCGGTCCAGTCGCTCATGGACGCGCCCTGGCTGCCGGTCTACCTCCTGGTGATCGGCCTCATGCATCCGCTGCTGGGCGGCGTGGCGGCGCTGGGCGCGGCCGTGCTGGTCGCCCTCGGCGTGCTCACCGAGCGGCTCACGCGCTCGTCCGGCGACGACGTGGTGCAGCGCTCTCGCGCCGCGAGCCGCAAGGCCGACGCGCTGGCGCGCAATGCCGAGGTCATCGTGGGCATGGGCATGGGCCGCGCCGCCGTGGACGCGTGGCGCGTCGACCAGGACGCCGTGCTGCGACGCCCAGGCGCGGCTTTCGGCGCGCTCGGTGCGGCTGTCCGCGCTGGCGCGCATGCTGCGCCAGGGCCTGCAGGTGCTGATGCTCGGCATCGGCGCCTGGCTCGTGGTCGGCGCCGACGCATCGCCCGGCGTGATGATCGCCAGCACCATCCTGCTCGGCCGCGCGCTGCAGCCGGTGGAGTTGCTGATCGGCGGCTGGAAGCAGCTGCTCGATGCGCGCGGCGCATGGCGCCGGCTGAGCGAGCGGCGCCTGTCGCCGGACGGGCGACGAGGCCACCTCGCTGCCGGTGCCGAGCGGCCGCCTCGAAGTCGAGCGCGTGACCTTCGGGCTCGAGGCGCAGCGCCCGGCGCTGATCAAGGGCGTGCAGTTCTCGATCGCGGCCGGCGAGAGCCTGGGCCTCATCGGCCCCAGCGCCTCGGGCAAGACGACGCTGGCGCGGCTGCTGCTGGGCATCTGGAAGCCGCAGGCCGGCGCGGTGCGGCTGGACGGCGCCGACATCGCGCAATGGAACCGCGACGAGCTCGGCGCGCACGTGGGCTACCTGCCGCAGGACGTGGAGCTCTTCGCCGGCACGGTGGCCGAGAACATCGCGCGCCTCGGCCCGGTGGACGACGCGCGCGTCGTCGAGGCGGCGCGGCTGGCGCACGCGCACGACATGATCCTGCGCCTGCCGCAGGGCTACGACACGCCGATCGGCGAAGGCGGCGCGCGCCTGTCCGGCGGCCAGCGCCAGCGCATCGCGCTCGCCCGCGCGCTGTACGGCGAGCCGAAGCTCGTGGTGCTCGACGAGCCCAACGCCAATCTCGACACCGAGGGCGACGAGGCGTTGCGCGCGGCGCTGCAGGCGCTCAAGGCACGCGGCACCACGGTGGTCGTGGTCGGCCACCGGCCGGCGCTGATGTCGCGGCTCGACCGCATCGCCGTGCTGAAGGACGGCGCCGTCGTCGCCTTCGACACCGCCGCCGCGCTGCTTCCGCAGCTCATCGGCGCCGCTTCCGCGCCGACGCAGCCGACGCGCGCGCCGTGCCGGCCGCCGCCACGCCGATCCTCGGAGCCACCGCATGAACACCGCGCACCCCGCTCCACGACCGCGCACCCTGGCCGCACTGCTCGACGAGCCCGCCGACGCCGCGCTGCGCGCGGGCTGGCGCCGCCTCGCGCGCCAGGCCGTGCTGCCGATCACGGTCGTCGCGGCCGCGATCGCCGCCTGGTCGGCCGCGGCGCCGCTGGCGGGCGCCGTCGTGGCGCCGGCGCAGATCAAGGTGGAGCTGAACCGCAAGACGGTGCAGCACCAGGAGGGCGGCATCGTGCGCGAGATCCTCGTGCGCGAAGGCCAGCGCGTGCGCGCCGGCGAGGCGCTGATGGTGGTGGGCGACGTGCGCACCGACGCCGAGCTGGAGCTGCAGCGCGACGCGCACCGCGCCGCGCTGGCGCGCCGGGCGCGCGCCGCAGGCCGAGTCGGCGCTGAGCGCCACGATGGCCGTGCCGCCCGAGCTGCAGGGCGCAGAGGCCGCCGAGCACGTCGCGCGCGAGCGTGCTCTTTTCGCCGCGCGCCGCCGCGCGCTCGACGAGCAGGTGGCCGCGCTGCAGGAGCAGGTGCGGCAGGCGCAGGCGCAGGCCGCGGCGCTGCAGTCGAGCACCGCCGCGGCGGAAGACTCCGCGCGGCTGGCCGGCGAGGAACTGGTCGTCAACGAGAAGCTCGTCGCCGAGGGCTTCATCAACCGCACGCGCATCTTCCAGCTGCAGCGCACCGCGGCCGACTACCGCTCGCGCGCGGCCGAGTTCCACGCCGAGCACGCCTCGGTGCGCCAGCGCGTCGGCGAGCACGCGACGAAGATCGCGCAGCTGCGCCACCAGTACCAGAACCAGGCCGCCGACGAGCTGAAGGAAGCCGCCGCGCGCCTGCGCGAAGCCGGAGCAGAAGCTGCTGCCGTCCAATCCGACCAGGCCGAGCGCCAGCTCGTGCGCTCGCCGGTCGACGGCGAGGTGATGGCGGTGCGCGTGGCCGCGGTCGGCGAGGCGGTCGCGCCGCGCGCGCCGCTGCTCGACGTCGTGCCCGCGCACGAGAAGCTGATCGTCGAGGCGCGCGTGCGCACCGAGGACGCCGAGTACGTGCGCAAGGGCGGCGACGCCGAGGTGCGCCTGTTCGGCTACGACGCCGCGATGATGAAGCCGCTGCCCGCGCGCGTGACCTTCGTGTCGCCCGACCGCGTGACCTCCGACGACGGCCGCGAGGCCTGGTTCACCGCCACCGCCGAAGTCGATGCCGCCGCGCTGCGCGGCCGCGCCGACGTGCGCCTGCAACCCGGCATGCCGGCCGAGCTGTACGTGACCACGGCCGACCGCACGCTGATCGAGTACCTCGCGAAGCCGCTGAACGTCTTCGCGGGTCGTGCGATGCGCGAGCCCTGACCGGCACCGCGCGACTTGTCTCCTCCTTCTCTCAACCCTGCATCAGGAAGAACCATCATGGCAGTGACTGCAACCTTCCAGCCCGGCTACGGGCTGCTCACCGTCTTCGGCGACAGCCTCGCCAACAACGTCGAGGTCTCGCGCAACGCGGCCGGCGCCCTGCTCGTGAACGGCGGCGCCGTCGCCATCAAGGGCGGCACGGCGACCGTCGCGAACACCTCGCTGATCCAGGTGTTCGGCCAGGACGGCAACGACGTCATCACGCTGAACGAGGCCAACGGCGCGCTGCCCAAGGCCAACCTCTTCGGAGGCGCGGGCAACGACACGATGACCGGCGGCTCCGGCGGCGACCAGCTCTTCGGCCAGAGCGGCAACGACACGCTGCTCGGCAAGGGCGGCGCGGACTTCATCTTCGGCGGCAGCGAGAACGACACGATCACCGGCGGCGACGCCGACGACCAGCTCTTCGGCGAGTCCGGCGACGACCGCTTCATCTGGAACCCGGGCGACGACACCGACCTGAACGAGGGCGGCGCCGGCATCGACACGACCGAGGTGAACGGCGGCGGCGGCGCCGAGATGTTCACCGCCACCGCCAACGGCACGCGCGTGCGCTTCGACCGCGTCGACCCGGCGCCGTTCTCGATCGACATGGGCACGATGGAGAAGCTCGTCGTCAACATGAACGGCGGCGACGACCGCTTCAGCGCCACCGGCAACCTCGCCTCGCTGATCCAGGTAACGGTCGACGGCGGCGCCGGCAACGACACCATCCTCGGCAGCAACGGCGCCGACCTGCTGCTCGGCGGCGACGGCAACGACTTCATCGACGGCCAGCAGGGCAACGACACCGTCGTTCCTCGGCGCCGGCAACGACGTCTTCCAGTGGGATCCGGGCGATGGCAGCGACATCGTCGAGGGCCAGGACGGCAACGACACGCTGCTGTTCAACGGCAGCGCCGGCAGCGAGATCTTCGAGGTCTCGGCCAACGGCGCGCCGCACGCGCATGACGCGCAACCTCGGCACCATCGTGATGGACCTGACGACGTCGAGCAGATCGAGACGAACGCGCTCGGCGGCACCGACACGTTCACCGTCGGCAGCATCGCGGGCACCGACGTGATCGCAGGTCGACGATCCACCTCGAAGGCGCGATCGGCGGCACCGCCGGCGACGCGGCCGCCGACACCGTGATCGCGCAAGGCACGAACGGCAACGACATCGTCGACGTGTTCGGCGCCGGCTCGTCCTATGCCGTGCTCGGCCTTGCCGCGAAGGTGCAGGTGACCGGCTCCGAAGGCGCGCTCGACTCGCTGGTGATCAACGGCCTGGGCGGCAACGACGGCATCACCGCGACCACGCTGCCGGCCGGCGTGGTGAAGCTCACGATCGACGGCGGCACGGGCAACGACACGATCCTCGGCAGCCAGGGCGCCGACACCCTCCTCGGCGGCGACGGCAACGACTTCATCTTCGGCGACAACGGCAACGACGTGGCGCTGATGGGTGCCGGCGACGACGTGTTCCAGTGGAACCCGGGCGACGGCAACGACACCATCGAAGGCCAGGACGGCACCGACACGATGCTGTTCTTCGGCGCCAACGCGGACGAGAACATCGACATCTTCGCCAACGGCGGGCGCGTGGGCTTCTTCCGCAACGTCGCCAACGTCACGATGGACCTGAACGACGTCGAGCGGATCGAGTTCCGCGCGCTGGGCGGGGTCGACAACATCGTCGTCGGCGACATGACCGGCACCGACTGTCGCGCGCTCGACATCGACCTGCGCGGCCCGAACGGCGGCGTCGATGGCGCGCTCGACACCGTGACGATCAACGCCACGCAGGGCGCCGACGTGTTCGGCGTGGCGGGCGACGCCGGCGGCGTGCAGATCTTCGGGCTGCAGACGCAGACCCGCATCTTCTTCGCCGAGCAGACCGACCAGCTGGTGCTGAACGGCCTGACCGGCGACGACGTGATCGACGCCTCGTCGCTGGAGGCCGACGGCCCGACGCTGACCATGAACGGCGGGCTCGGCAACGACATGTTCCTCGGCGGCGAGGGCGGCGACCTGATCGTGGGCGGCGACGGCAACGACACGGCGTTCATGGGCGCCGGCGACGACACCTTCGTGTGGAACCCGGGCGACGACAACGACACGCTGGAAGGCCAGGCCGGCTTCGACACGATGCTGTTCAACGGCTCCGACGCGGCCGAGCAGATCAACATCTTCGCCAACGGCGGCCGGACGCTGTTCACCCGCGATGTCGCCAATGTCGTGATGGACCTCAACGACGTCGAGGGCATCGACTTCAACGCCCTCGGCGGCGTCGGACAACATCGTCGTCAACGACCTCTCCGGCACCGACGTCACGGAGGTGAACCTCAACCTCGCGGGCACCGGCGGCGTCAACGACAACGCGGCCGACACCGTCGTCGTCAACGCCACGAGCGGCGACGACGTGATCCTGGTGGTGGGCAGCGGCTCGTCGCTGCAGGTGCTGGGACTGGCCGCGACCGTGAACATCACCGGCTTCGACCCGAACCTGGACCGCCTCGTCATCAACGGCCTGGCCGGCGACGACGTGATCGAGGCCAGCGGCGTGGCCGCGCCGCTGTTCATCGTCGCCGACGGCGGGGCCGGCAACGACGTGATCGTCGGCGGCGACGGCAACGACGTGCTGTCGGGCGGCGCGGGCGACGACGTCCTCATCGGCGGCCTCGGGACGGACGTGATCGACGGCGGCCTGGACGACGACATCGAAATCCAGTTCGCCGCGTCGCTGGACTCCGTGATCTGAGCCTGCGAGGGCTCCCTCTCCCGCGCTGCGGGAGAGGGCGGTTCCAGGGCGCGCGTGAAGGCTCCGCCTCGCCCGCGCAGCGGGAGAGGGCGGGGGGTGAGGGCGCTGCTTCGGCGGCCGCGGTCTTCAACGAACGCCGCCCGGTGCGCCTAGGGACGGCTGTTCACGGGTGGGTCATCGGGGCTCCCGCAGCCATGCCGCGGACGTCTGGACCATCTTTGCCGCCGCCGTTCCCGCCGTCATGACCGTATTGCCCACGTCCGAGTTCAGTCGTCCGGCCTTGTCCAACCTGTCGGCCGAGGCGATGCTGCGCGAGGCGAAGTCAGCCACGTAGCCCAGCGGGCCGGGCAACGGCCCGCGGCGATGTCGAGCGTGGTGCCGACGCCGTGCACCATCACGTCGCGCGGCCTGGCGTTGCCGGTGATGAGGCCCAGGGCCAGCTGCGCGAGCTTCAGGGCGGAGTGCAGCGGCGTGCCGGACGCCACCGATGCGCGGGCCGTGCCGAGCGCGGCCCCGACGGCAGCCTCCTGCAGGGACGTGGCAGCCGCCATGCCTCCCAGCGTGCCCGCGAAGATGTTGGCCGCATGGGCGACCGGGCCACCGATGAGACTGGCGGTCGTGTGCAGCGCCAGCCGCACCTGGCCCACCACGCCCCTGGGGAGCAGCGCATTGCGTGGCGCGGACGACTTCTTCGCCTCCGCGGTCGATTCAGGCGCATCGGTGGCCATCGCCGGCGAGGTCTGGAATGCGGCGGGCATCCTGGCCTGCCTGGTCTCCTTGTCGTCAGTGGAAACCTGTGGCGAAGGCGTCGGATGCGTGGCTGGAAGGTTGATCTGCATGCCCAATGCTCGCCGTCGACACGTCCGCTGCCGATCGTCGCGCGAAGCGGCGTGCGGGGATGCGACGCTGCGCCGCGGTTCGGGCCAGCGGCCTCGCGCCGGAAGGCGGACCGTAAAATGGCCCGCCCTCCGCAGTGCCCCTCGCGCCTGCCCCGCGCGCCGCCGCCATGCCCCACTCCGTTCTCTCCGCCCTGTCCCCGCTGGACGGCCGCTACGCCGCCAAGGTGGCCGCGCTGCGCCCGCTGCTGTCCGAGTTCGGCCTGATGCACCGGCGCGTGCAGGTCGAGGTGGAGTGGTTCATCGCGCTGTCGGATGCCGGCTTCGCCGAGTTCAAGCCGCTGTCCGAGGCGGCCCGCGGGCTGCTGCGCGGCCTGGTCGTGCGCTTCTCCGAAGACGATGCGCAAGCCATCAAGGACATCGAGAAGACGACCAACCACGACGTCAAGGCCGTCGAGTACTGGCTGAAGTCGCGCTTCTGCAGCCAGCCGGAGCTGAAGGCGGCCGGCGAGTTCGTGCACTTCGCGTGCACCAGCGAGGACATCAACAACACGAGCCACGCGCTCATGCTGAAGGCGGCGCGCGCCGAGGTGCTGCTGCCCGCGCTCGACGCGCATCATCGCCCGCCTCGCCGCGATGGCGCAGCAGCACGCCGAGGTGCCGATGCTCGCCCGCACGCATGGCCAGACCGCCAGCCCGACCACCGTCGGCAAGGAGATCGCCAACGTGGTGGCGCGCCTGCGCACCGCGCGCGAGCGCATCGCCGGCGTGAAGCTGCTGGCCAAGATGAACGGCGCGGTGGGCAACTACAACGCGCACCTCGCCGCCTACCCCGAGTTCGACTGGGAAGGCTTCGCGCGGCGCGTGGTGGAGGGGCCGCTCGGCCTGTCGTTCAACCCCTACACGATCCAGATCGAGCCGCACGACTACATGGCCGAGCTGTTCGACGCGATGGCGCGCACCAACACCATCCTGATCGACTGGGCGCGCGACGTGTGGGGCTACGTGGCGCTGGGCTACTTCAGGCAGAAGACGAAGGCCGGCGAGATCGGCTCCAGCACCATGCCGCACAAGGTGAACCCGATCGACTTCGAGAACGCCGAGGGCAACCTCGGCCTGTCGAACGCGCTGCTGCTGCACCTGAGCCAGAAGCTGCCGATCAGCCGCTTCCAGCGCGACCTCACCGACAGCACCGTGCTGCGCAACATGGGCGTGGCCATCGGCTACGCCGTGCTCGGGCAGGACGCGATGCTGCGCGGCCTCGAGAAGCTCGAGCTCGACCGCGCGCAGCTCGATGCCGACCTCGATGCCGCCTGGGAGGTGCTCGCCGAGCCGATCCAGACCGTCATGCGCCGCCACGGCCTGCCCAACCCGTACGAGCGCCTGAAGGAGCTCACGCGCGGCAAGGCCATCACGCGCGAGGCGATCGCCGCGTTCATCGACGGGCTGGAGCTGCCGGCAGCCGAGAAGGCACGCCTGAAGGCCCTGACGCCGGCCAGCTACACCGGGCTGGCCGCAGCGCTGGCGAAGCGGCTGTGACGCGCACGGCTGAAGCGCCACACTGAGCGCGGCGGTCGGAGGGCAATGGCGCAGCCTTCGTCGAGCAGCTGCTCGCCGCGCAGGCGCTGAACGGCTCGATGCTGTGCGTCGGCCTCGATCCCGAGCCGGCGCGCTTTCCGGGCCCCTGGAAGGGCGACCCGGCGCGCATCCTCGATTTCTGCGCCGCCATCGTCGACGCCACGAAGGACCTCGTCTCGGCGTTCAAGCCGCAGATCGCCTACTTCGCCGCGCACCGCGCCGAAGACCAGCTCGGAGCGGCTGCATCGCGCACATCCGCCGCGTGGCGCCCCAGGTGCCGGTGATCCTGGACGCCAAGCGCGGCGACATCGGCGCCACCGCCGAGCAGTACGCCCGGGAGGCGTTCGAGCGCTACCGGGCCGATGCGCTCACGCTGTCGCCGTTCATGGGCTTCGATTCGCTGGAGCCCTACCTGCGCCACCCCGGCAAGGGCCTGTTCCTGCTGTGCCGCACGTCCAACCCCGGCGGCAGCGATCTGCAGGCCCAGCGGCTGGCCAGCGGCGACCGGCTCTTCGAGCACATCGCGCGGCTGGCCGCCGGCCCGTGGAACGCGAGCGGCAGCCTCGGCCTGGTGGTGGGCGCCACGTTCCCGGACGAAATCGCCCGCGTGCGCGAGCTCGCTCCCGCGCTGCCGCTGCTGATCCCCGGCGTCGGCGCGCAGGGCGGCGACGCCGAGGCCACGGTGCGGGCCGGCCGCCGGCCGGCGCGGGCCGATCGTCGTCAACTCGTCGCGCGCGGTGCTGTACGCATCGGCCGGCGACGATTTTCGGGACGCCGCCCGGCGCGCCGCGCAGGCCACGCGCGATCAGCTCCAGGCGGCCGCGGCAGCCGCCTGAGCCGCCCGGCCGGTCGCGTCGCCGCTGCCGTGCGTGCGGCCGGCGCGCCGGTCGTGAAGGCCTCCACGCGGCAGGGCTATTCGTACCTCGCCGCACGCACCGCCGCGCAGCGCCCGGCCCATACTGCCGCCGTGAATCCCCAGCTCCCGGCCCTGCGGCGTTGGCTCGCCGCCGCCGCTGCCGTGTGCGCGGCCGGCGCGCTCGCGCTCGGCCTGGTGCCGGCGCTCGACGCCGCTTTGAGCCTGGCACTGGCCGGGGCCTTGCTGCTCGGCCTCGGCCTGGGCGCCGGCGTGCTGCGCCACCGGGCGCGCGCCGAGCGCTACCTGGGCGCGAGCCGCGAGCGCGAGGAGCGCTTCCTCAGCCTGCTCGGCATCGCCGCGGACGCCTACTGGGAGCTCGATGCCCAATACCGCCTCGCGCTGCTCTCGCGCCGCGACCGCGACGGCGTGTTCGTCGCCGTGACGCTCGACACCGTCTGCGAGCCCTGGGAGATGCCGCACCTGCTGTTCGACGACGAGACGCTCGACGAGCTGCGCGCGGACCTGGAGGCGCGGCTGCCCTTTCGCGACGTGGCGCTGCGCGCGGTGACGCCCTCCGGCGCGGTTCTCCACCTCACGGCGAGCGGCGAGCCGCGCTTCGACTCGCGCGGCGCCTTCGTCGGCTACTGGGGCGTCGCGCGCGACATCACCGAGCACGAACGCGCGCGCGGGGCCTTGCACGCGAGCGAAGACGCCGTGCGCCGCTCGCAGGCGCTGCTGTCCCACCTCGTGGCGACGAGCCCTGACGTGATCACGCTGAGCGACGTGGCCACCGGCCGCTACGCCATGGTGAACGACACCTTCGCGCGCCTCACCGGCTACACGCAGGCCGAGGTGATGGGCCGCACGTCGACCGAGCTCGGCATCTGGGACCGCGCCGAGGACCGCGAGCGCCTCGTGTCGGAGCTGCGCGAGCACGGCACCGTGAAGGACATGCCGACCGAGTTCGTCGGCAAGTGGGGGCAGCGGCTGGCCATGCGCGTGTCCGCAGCGCGCTTCGCGATGGACGGCGACGCCTACCTCGTGATCAACGCGCGCGACGTCACCGGCACCGAGCACGTGCGGCTGGAGCGCGAGGCCATCCTCGAGAACGCGTCCATCGGCATCGCGCTCACGCGCGACCAGCGCTTCCAGGTCGCCAACCCCACGTTCGAGCAGATGTTCGGCTGGGCGCCCGGCACGCTGGTCGGGCAGTCGGGCCGCGAGGTCTGGACGAGCGACGACGACTACGCCGCTTCGGCCGCGACATCGGCCCGAAGCTGGCGCGCGGCGACCAGGTCGAGTTCGAGAACCTCATGGCCCGGCGCGACGGCACCACCTTCCTGTGCCGCCTGCTCGCGCGCGCGGTCGATCCCACGCACCCGAGCCGCGGCGGCACGATCTGGATCGCGGAAGACGTGACCGAGCGGCGGCGCATCGAGCAGGCGCTGGCCAAGGCGCGCGACGACGCCGAGGCGGCCAGCCGGGCCAAGAGCGCCTTCCTCGCCAACACGAGCCACGAGATCCGCACGCCCCTCAACGGCCTCGTCGGCCTGGCCCGCCTGGCGCGCCAGCCCGGCCTCGACGAGACGCGGCGGCGCCAGTACCTCGACCAGATCTTCGACAGCGCGCAGACGCTGTCCACCATCATCTCGGACATCCTCGACCTGTCGAAGATCGAGGCCGGCAAGCTCAACATCGACGCCGTGCCGTTCGACCTGCGCGAGCTGCTCGACACGCTGCACAAGGGCTACAAGCACCTGGCCGACGCGCGCGCGCTGGCGCTGGACCTGCAGGTCGCGCCCGACCTGCCCGCGGTCGTGCTCGGCGACCCGATGCGGGTGCGCCAGATCGTCTCCAACTACCTGGCCAACGCGCTCAAGTTCACCTCGCGCGGCGGCGTCTGCCTGGCCGCGCGCGCGATCGCCGGCGACCGCGTGCGCTTCGAGGTGCACGACAGCGGCCCGGGCATCGACGCCGCCACGCAGGCGCTGCTGTTCCATCCCTTCACGCAGGCCGACCAGTCCACCACGCGCCGCTACGGCGGCACCGGCCTCGGGCTGTCGATCTGCCGCCAGCTCGCCGCGCTGATGGACGGCGAAGTGGGCGTCGACAGCTCGCCGGGCGCGGGCAGCTGCTTCTGGGCCGAGCTCTCGCTGCCGCGCGAGCGACGTGCCGGTGCAACCGTCGTTCTTCGGCGCGCTGGACGGCGGCCCGATCGCCGGCGCGAACGTGCTGATGGTCGAGGACAACCCGGTGAACATGATGATCGCCGTCGCGCTGCTGGAGCAGTGGGGCGCCACGGTGACCCAGGCCGCCAACGGCCAGCAGGCAGTCGATGCCGTGCGCCGCTCGGCACAGGTCGGCCGCCTTTTCGACGCCGTGCTGATGGACGTGCAGATGCCGGTGATGAGCGGCCACGAGGCCACGCGCATCCTGCGCCGGGAGCACGACCCGAACGCGCTGCCCATCATCGCGCTCACCGCCGCCGCGCTCACCTCCGAGCGCGAAGCCGCGCTGAAGGCCGGGATGAACGACTTCCTGACGAAGCCGATCGATTCACAGCGCCTGCACGACACGTTGGCGAGGCACCTTTAGCCCCCAAAGGGCTTCCTCTCCCGCAGCGCGGGGCGCCCTCACCCAACCCTCTCCCACAAGGTGGGAGAGGGAGCGAGCCACATCGCGGCGCAGATAGCACCGGCATCCGTGAGACTGTCGGCACGCCGTGCAGCACGTCGTTCACGTTCGGTTTCATTAGGGCCGCACGCTCGGGCGAATTGGCCAGCTCCCTAGTGTGCCGCAGCACCGGGCGCGAGCATGTACTCGCTTTGGCGCCCGGCTCGCCGGAACAATCCGAGTTCTGACCCAGCGCGAGGGAGTTACGCTTACAGCGATGCCGTCCGCCTCCGACCCGCCGTCCGCCGCAGACATCGCCGCCCTGGCGGCGCGGGTCCAGTCCCACTTCCTGCGCGACGCGCGCCCGCACGAGGTTTTCGACGCACTGCTGCCGCAGATGCTCGCCGCCACGCGCAGCGGCTACGGCTTCATCGGCGAGCTCGGCACCGGGCCGAGGACGGCATGCCCACCCTGAAGATCTTCGCGATCAGCGGCGGCGATCGGGACGATGCCGAAGCCCCATCCCTGCCGGGCGGCATCGACGCCCGGCCGAACTCCGCAACCTTCCCCCGATGTTCGGCGCGTCGGCCTTCGAGAGCGGCCAGCCCGTGATCGCCAACGATCCGGCGGACGAGCTGCGCGCCGGCCTGCCGGCTGCCCTTGCGGCGTTGGAGGCCTTCCTCGGCGTGCCGCTGCTGCACTTCGGCGCGCTGGTGGGCATGGTGGGCCTGGCGAACCGCCCCGGAGGCTACGACGCTGCGCTGGTCGCCTGCTTCGAGCCGCTGTGGTCGGCCGTGGGCTCCATCCTCGGCTCGGTGAAGCTCGACCGCGACCGCCGCCGCGCCGACCAGGCGCTGCGCGAGCGCGACGCGCTGCTCGCCCGCCTCACCGAGCACGTGCCGGCGGTGATCTTCCAGTACCGGCGTCGCGCGGGCGGCGACGAGTGCATGCCCTACGCCACCGAGGGCCTGCGCCAGATCTACGGCCTGGCGCCCGAGCACGTGCGCGACAACGCGCAGGTGCTGCACGACCGCATCCACCCCGAGGACCTGCCTCGCGTGCGCGCATCCATCGCCGAATCCGCGCGCCTGCTCACGCCATGGCGGCTCGAGTTTCGCGCGCAGCACGCACGACGGCCCGCGCTGGCACGAAGGCCACGCGATGCCCGAGCGCGAGAGCGATGGCGGCACGCTGTGGTACGGCTACATCGTCGACATCACCGAGCGCAAGCGCTACCAGGAGGCGCTGGTGTCGGTGGAGGCGGCGCAGCGCGCCAATGCCGCCAAGACCGAGTTCCTCTCGCGCATGAGCCACGAGCTGCGCACGCCGCTGAACGCGGTGCTCGGCTTCGCGCAGCTCATGCAGATCGACGAGACGCAGACGATGAGCGATGTGCAGCGCGCGCGCATCGGGCACATCGAGCGCGCCGGCGCGCACCTGCTCGCGATGATCAACGACGTGCTCGACCTCTCGCGCATCGAGGCCGGCACCATGCCGCTCTCGCCGGAGCCGCTGGCCGCCGCGTCGGTGCTCGACGACGCGCTCGCCCTGGTGGCGAGCCAGGCCGCACAACGCGGGCGTGAAGCTCGCGCCCCCCACCGCCTTGCGCGAGCTCTGGCTGCACGTGGACCGCCTGCGGCTGCGCCAGGTGCTCGCCAACCTGCTGTCCAACGCCATCAAGTACAACCGCCGCGGCGGTCTCGTGCACGCGCGCGCCGACCGCCTCGGCAACGAGGTTGCGATCGCCGTCACCGACACCGGCATCGGCCTCGATCCCGACCAGCTCGCGCACCTGTGGGAGCCGTTCAACCGGCTCGGCGCCGAGCGCACCACGGTCGAGGGCACCGGCATCGGCCTGGCGCTCAGCCAGCGCATGGTGCAGATGATGGACGGCCGCATCGAGGTTCAGTCGCAGGCCGGCCGCGGCAGCTGCTTCACCGTCTACCTGCCCGCCGCCGAGGCGCCCCTCGCCACCGATCGGCGCGCCGCCTCGACACCGGCCGACGCGCGCCGCGGCGCCCAGCGCACGGTGCTGTATGCGGAAGACAACCCGATCAACGTGGAGCTCGTGCAGCAGGTGTTCCGCCTGCGCCCGCAGCTGCGCCTGCTGGTGGCCGAGAGTGGCGCGCAGGCGCTGCAGCTCGCCCGCGCATCGCCAGCCCGACCTGCTGCTGCTGGACATCCACCTCGGCGACATGAGCGGCCTGGACGTCCGCGCACCAGCTCGCGCGCGCGGGGATCGAACCGCCCGCGGTGGCGTTGTCTGCCGATGTGCATCCCGCGCGCATGCGCGAGGCGCTCGACGCGGGCTTCGTCGACTATCTGGCGAAGCCGCTCGATGTGGCCGCGCTCGTTCGTTGTGTGGACCGGATACTGGGTTGACTCCTCTTGCTCCCTCTCTCCCGCTTGCGGGAGAGGGTTGGGGTGAGGGCGCGGCTTCTCGCCAGGCCATCGGCCATGCGAGGCGCACGCCCGCACCCGCGGCGCGACTACAGTGAGCTCGACATGACAAGCCCTTTTCTCGGCCGCCGTCGAATTGGCCCAGGCGCACGAGATCGGCTGGCCGCGCGATCCCGCTGCGCCGCTCGCGCCCGGCCAGACCCCCTGGGGCGTGCACCACGACGATCCGCCGCCGTACAACCGGCTGCGCGGGCCGGTTCATCCGCGCGGTCCCCAGTCGGGCGTCGTGTGGCAGCACGGGCGCGAGATCGCGGCCTGGGGCGAGCCCGATCGGGCGGACCTCACCTTCAGCGTGGCCAAGAGCTTCCTCGCGCTGCTCGCGGGCGTGGCGGCCGGCGACGGGCTGCTGCCCGACGTGCACGAGACCGTCGGCTCGCGGCTGCCGGGCATCGGCTTCGACGACAGCGAGCGCAACCGCGCGGTGACGTGGGCGCACCTGCTCACGCAGACGAGCGAGTGGAGCGGCACCAGCTTCGGGCTGCCCGACACCGTGGACCGCTGGCGCAAGGTGGCGCAGGATCCGCGGCCGGCAGCCGGGCCGAAGGGCGGCGCGCGGCCGCTGCAGACGCCCGGCACCTACTGGGAATACAACGACGTGCGCATCAACCAGCTCGCACTGGCCCTGCTGCACCTGTTCCGCGCGCCGCTGCCCGAGGTGTTCCTGGAGCGCGTGCTGCGCCCGCTCGGCGGCGGACGCGGCTTTGCATGGCGCGGCTACGACGACGCCTGGGTCGACGTGCCGGGCGCCGGGCGCCTGCAGTCGGTGCCCGGCGGCTCGCACTGGGGCGGCGGCGTGTCGATCAGCGCACGCGACCAGGCGCGCATCGGCCAGTTGATGCTGGACGGCGGCAAGCACGAGGGGCGGCAGCTCATCGACGCTCGCTGGCTGCGCTCGATGGCCGAGCCGTGCGCCATCGCGCCGTTCTACGGCCGGCTGCTGTGGCTCAACCTCGACGGCAAGGCCTTCGCCGGCGCGTCGCGCGAGGCATTCTTCATGCTCGGCGCCGGCGGCCACACGGTGTGGGTGGATCCTGCCTGCAACGCCGTGGTCGTGCTGCGCTGGCTCGATCCGGCGCACACGCCCGCCGTGATCCGCCTGATCGCAGAAGCGCTGAAGCGCTACCCCCTCTCCCGCGCGCGGGACAGGGCGGTGAGGGCGCGGCGCACGCAGCGCGACCCGGCAAACCAGACGCGAATTCCGCGGCCCCGCCCTCACCCCGACCCTCCCCGCAGGCGGGAAGGGAGAGGTCCTAGGCCACCGCCGGCCCGGCCGTCTGGCTCAGATCCAGCCGACCATCCGACCACGCGCGCTCGAAGTCCGCCTCCACGTCTCGCAGCGCCTCGCGGTGCGGCGCCCGCAGGCCGGCGATGCCCACGGCGCGGTTGCGGCCGAGGCTCTTGGCGGTGTAGAGCGCCATGTCGGCCAGGTTCACCGCCCGCTCCCACGACAGCGACACACGGTGCGGCGGCAGCGGGAAGCGGGCATAGCCGATCGACGCCGTGACGGCCAGCGGCGGGCCGCCCTCGATCGTCACCGGCGTGTCGCCCACGGCGCGCAGCACGCGGTCGGCCAGCGCCTCCACCTGGTCCACGGCGACGCCCGGCGCGAAGATGAGGAACTCCTCGCCGCCCCAGCGCACGACGAGGTCGCCCGCGCGCACGGCATCGTTGAGCCGGCGCGAGATCTCCACCAGCACCTGGTCGCCGGCCGCATGGCCGCGCGTGTCGTTGACGCGCTTGAAGTGATCGATGTCGGCCAGCAGAAGCGCACCCTCGAAAGCCTCGTGGCCGCCCCGGTCGCGCATCACGTCCTGGAAGTGCCTGCGGTTGGCCAGGCCCGTGAGCGCATCGCGCTCGCTCTGGACGCGCAGCCATGCGTGGCTCTGAGCCAGGCGCCGGTTCGTCTCGCGGACGCGGCGGTAGAGCAGCGCGACGAGCACCAGCGCCAGCAGCAGCATCGCGGCGACGAGGATCCACACGCGCTGCATCAGCGCCTGGTTCGCCAGCCGCGCGCTCTTCAGCTCGTTGTCGCGCCCGAGCAGCTGGATGTCGCGCTGCTGCGCCTCGCGGTCGTAGCGCGAGCGCAGCTCGCGCAGCGCGGTGTCGCGGTTGGCCGCCATGATCTCGGCCGTCAGCTTGCGTTCCTGGTGGTAGAGGTCGAGCGCGCCGCGCGCGTCGCCGGCGGCGGCCAGCGCATCGCCGAACTCGCGCAGCGTCGTCGCCTTGTCGCCCTCCGCGCCGCCAAGCGCCCAGCGCTCGAGGATGCGGTCCAGGTCGCGCCGACCTTCGGCCACGCGGCCGAGGCCGATGCGCGCCAGGCCGGCGTTGTGCAGCAGGGTGCGCTCGAGGCGATGGTCGCCGTAGCGGCGCACGATCGGCAGCGCGCGATCGATCGCCGCCAGCGCGTCCGCCGGCCGCCCGTTCTTCACGTACTCGTCGCTCAGGTTGTTGAGCACCAGCGCCTCGAGGCGCGGCGACTGCGCCTGGCGCGCCAGCGGCAGGGCGCCTTCGAGCGTTCGCCGCACGGCCGCCGCATCGTCGCGCGCGTTCGCGATGCGGGCTTCGTTGAGCCGCAGGCGCACCTGGATCGACGCGCTGCCCTCCAGCCCGCGCGAGCCGCTGCGCCTGCGCCATCTGGCGCCGCGCGAGCGTCGAACTCGCCGAGATGGGCGCTCAAGGAGGCCAGCGTGGCGTGGTTCCACGCCTGCAGGTACAGGTCGCCCGCCTCCTGCGCGATCGCGAGCGCCTGCATCATGTGGCTGCGCGCCGCCACGCGGTTGCCCTGGCTGATGGCGCGCGTGTAGAGCACGACGTAAGCGCGCCACCATGCGCGCCGCTCGCACGCCGCGGCGGCGGCGCTGCAGGCCGAGCGGTACAGGTCGACCGCGGCCTCCGCATGCTCGGCGGCGATGTCGAAGCGCCCGCGCGTGTCGGCCTGCACCGCCAGCACGAGCTGCGCCCCGGCGGCCGCCATCGGGTCGCCGGGCCCCACGGCGCGCAGCGCCTCGACGGCCGCGTCGGCATCGGCATCGCGGCCCGCGCGCGCGGCCACCAGGCCGCGCGACAGGCGCAGCACGCGCTGCGCCGCAGGGTCCGTCGCCTCCACGGCGAGCTGGTCGAGCCCGGCCAGCGCCTGCTCAGGCCAGTCGTTGCCTTCCTGCACGAGCCGGTCGGCGCGCAGCTGCAGCGCGGCCATCGGCACCGTGCCCCAGGCCAGCATCGGCGCCAGCAACGCGGCAGCGAGCCAGGCTCTCATGGCGCCCTCCCGGCGCCGGCGGGCCCCTGCAGCAGCGTGAGCGCCACCGTGCCTTCGCGCCAGGCGGCCTCGAGCCTGCGCGTCACCGCGTCGAGCTGCGCCGCGTCCGCGGCCGGCAGCAGTCGCACGCCGTAGGCCCGGTTGCGCCCGTGCGCCTTGGCCAGGTACATCGCCGTGTCCACGAGCCCGATGGCCTGCTCCCAGCTCGGCGCGAAACCGCTGGCTCCAGCGGGAACGTGGCGAAGCCGATCGAGGCGCTCACGTCCACCGTCGCGGCCCGCCGTCTCGACCGGCGCGCCGCCGATCGCGCCGAGCAGGCGCTGCGCGAGCTGCTCCACCGGCTCCGGCGCGAGGCCGCGCACCAGGATCAGGAACTCCTCGCCGCCCCAGCGCACGATGAGGTCCGGCTCGCGCAGCGTGGCTGCGCAGGCGCTGCGCCACCTCCACCAGCACTGCATCGCCGGCGGCGTGGCCGTGCACGTCGTTGATCTGCTTGAAGTGGTCGATGTCGAGCAGGAACAGCGTGCCTTCGAGCCGGCCGTCGGCGGCCAGCCGCCGCATCGCGTCCTGGAAGTGGCGGCGATTGGCCAGGCCGGTGAGCGGATCGCGCTCGCTCTGCCGCTTCAGCAGCTCGTTGCTCGTCACCAGCGCGGCGTTGCTCTCGCGCACACGCCGGTGCAGCAGCGCCACCACGAAGAGCAGCAGCACGCCGGCCGCGGCGCCGGCCGCCCACAGTCGCTGCTGCAGCTCGAGGCCGAGCAGCTGCTCTTCCTTCAGCCGGTTCTCCTGGTTCAGCAGCGCCAGGTCGCGCTGGCGTCGCTCGTGGTCGTAGCTTTCCTGCAGCTCGAGGATGGCCTGCTGCTGGTCGTGCTGGAACACCTCGTCGGCCAGCTTGCGATGCGCCCGGTAGGCCTCCATCGCATCCGGCAGGTAGCCGGCCTTCTCGAGGTAGAGCCCGAGCTCCTTGTAGGTGAGCGACATCGTGCTCACCGCGCCGGTGCGCTCGTCGATCGCAAGCCCCGCGCGCACGCTGGCCAGGCCCTCGTCCTTGCGCCGCATCGACACCAGCGCGAGCCCGCTGTTCGTGAGCGCGAGCGACTCCACCGAGCCGTTGTTGATGGCGCGCGCCAGCGGCAGCGCTTCCTGGGCGTGCTTCAGCGCCACGTCGTACTGGCCGCGCTTGAGGTAGTAGTCGGACAGGTTCGCGAGCCCGAGCACCTGCGCGCGCCGCGCGCCGGCCTGCCGCGCATGGCACGATGGCTGCCTGCAGGGCCCGCAGCTCGCGCTCCGCGTCGTTCGCCTGCGACGCGAGGATCGCGTCGGTCGTCGCGGCCGAGGCGAGCGCCACGCCATCGCCGGCCGCCTCCGCGATCTCTCGCGCCTGGCGGTTCATCGCCTCGGCCCGTTCCGCCTGGCCGGCCTGGTGCAGCGTGTAGGCCAGCGAGCTCATCAGCTCGGAGCGCAGCCAGCCGGGCGTCGCCGGTGCCGGCCAGGGCCAGCGCCTGCTGGAACAGCCGCACCGCGTCGTCGAGCTGGCCGGTGGCGTCCTTGATGTCCGCGTGCAGCGTGAGGAAGCGCAGGCGCACCGGCGCGGCCGTGTGGTCGGGCAGCCGCGCCAGCGCCTGGCCGAGCAGCCGGTCGGCGCGGCCGAGCGGGCCGACCTGCCGCAGCAGCCGCGCGCGCACGTAGGCCGCGGCCGCTGCGCGCCTCGTTCGCGTCGATCCGGCCCGCGAGCTGCTCGATCTCGGCGGCCACGCGCTCGGTGCGCTCGGCGTCCGACTGCTGGGCCAGCAGCGTACCGACCAGGCGCAGCGCGCCCAGCCGTGCCTGAGGCGCCTCGATGCCGGGCAGCAGGCGGTCCAGCCGCTGCAGCGCGGGCTCCGGGTCGGCGCGGCCCTCCCGCTCCAGCGTGGCGAGCTGTTCGTCCAGGTCCGCCGGGTGGCTGGCCCACGCCGGTGCGCCGAGCAGCGCCACGCAAAATGCCATCAGCGGCAGCAGCGGCGCAGCCAGGCGGCGAAGGCGAGACCATCACGGCACTATCGGCGGCTTGCGCTCAGGCTGAAGGCATGACGGGCGCTCAGCGCGCGTCCGACGCCCCAACAAGGCATGAAGCACGATCGCGCCGAACGTCGCGGTGCCGATGCCGCCGAGCGCAACGCGGAGATTGGCATTGGGCCCCTGGCCCGCATAGCCGGTGGCGGTGATCACGACGCCGATGAACGCGAAGCTCGACCCATAGCTCGGCACCCGGCCGCCGACCACCACAAGAAGATCAGCGTGCCGATCCCGCTCATCAGGATCGCGACGTTGGGATCGAACCCCATCAGGATCGGCGCCAGCACGGTGGCGCCGAACATCGCGATCACGTGCTGCACGCCCAGCGCGACGGTCTGCGGCCAGGGCAGCCGCTCGTCGGGGGCGACGACTTCGCCCGGGCGTGCGTCGACTTGGCGCCAGGCGGGGAGAAAGCTCATCGACGGGCAGTTTAGCGACCGCCAGCGCGCAAGCGGGCCCGTCGGTCGTGCGGAATTGCGCAAAAAAAAGGGGAGCGGGACAGTGGCTCCAGGCGCTCGCTCTCATCGCCCCTGGACTGCCCGCTCCCCTGGGACGTAACCGGTGGGAAGCCGGCCTCGCGCAGAGGGCCGTCAGCGATGGAACTGCAGACACAGCTGCTGCGGCACGCGGGCCGACTGCAGCACCCGCGCGGGCATGCCGCGCGACGTCGCCTGCAGCGGCGCAGGGCGCGTCGGCATTGCGGGCCTCGAAGGTGCAGGCTGGGCGGGGCGGTCTTGCATGTCGGTCCTTTCAGCGCAGCACGAGCGTGCTCGGTGCGAGGGGCGTGATCATCGGCAGGGCAGGCTCGTCGAGCAGCGCGGCGGCACGCGTCACCCAGCCGTCGAGCGCCGCTCCGGAGGGCAGCGTTCCGGCCGCGCGCGACAGCCGCAGCAGCGACGATGCGCCGCCCCGTCCGTGCGGCGCTGGCCGCGCGCAAGCGGCGCGGCTTCGAAGCGGGAGACGGGGCAAGGGCCATGGTGCGCAGCTCCTGCAGCGGTGCGGCCAGCAGGTCGGGCCGCTTGCACTGACGAGCGCAGCTTCCATGCCAGCGCGCCGCGCACACGGCGTGCGGCATTCGGCACGCTTGGCCGCCGGCCGCGACGTTTTGTGTTGCCCAAGGCGGGCGCTGCGCGAGCAAGCCGTTACAGGGTCGACAAGCCTCGGTCGTCACCATGCCGAAGGACGTAAACGACCGTTCGTGCGATCGTCACGAGCTGGTTCTCCCTCTCCACGACGTGGGAGAGGGCCGGGGTGAGGGCGCGGCGCTGCGATTGATGCAGCGTCTCGATGCGAGCGCACCGCCCTCACCCCAGCCCTCTCCCGCGAGCGGGAGAGGGAGCCTGACGCATCAGCCCAAGTGCCTTGCCACTGCCTCGATCACCTGCGCATCGTTCAACCCCCGCCGATGACCCAGGCCGTCGGTCACCATCAGCCGCGCGTTCGGCAATGCCTTCGCCAGCCCCTTGCCCGCGGCCAGCGGGGCCGCGCGATCAGCGGCGTCGTGGACCAACAGCGTCGGCTGCGACAGCCGCTCGCCGAGCCAAGCCGGCTCGAACTGCTCCAACGGAATGCCCTCGATCCCCTCGATCGTCTGCTTCATGCGGCGTGCCAGCGACCTCGCCGACGCCGAAGCCGTGTGCGAACCACGAGATCACCTTGGCTGGCGGCGGCGACGCCGAGATCAGCGCGAGCCGCTCCACCGCGAGTCCCTTCGCGGCGGCATGCGCCGCCGCGAGCGCGCCGAGCGAATGCGCGACCACCGCATGCAGCGGGCCGACGCGCGCCTGCACCGCGAAGAGAGTGCGCACGAACTGGGGCAGCGTGCTGCGCCAGCCATCGCTGCGGCCGTGGCCGGGGAAGTCGAGCAGCAGGGGCGCGAACCCCGCCTGGGCGATCGCGTCGCCGAGCGGGCGCATCTGCATCGCGTCCCCGCCCCAGCCGTGCACCAGCAGCACGAGCGGCCGGGCGCGGGCGGTCGCGTCGCCCTCGACATCCGGCCTGCGCCACAGCACGGCGCTGCCGCCTTCGAGCGGGAAGCGCTCGGCGCGCCACGGCGCGGGCACCGGGCGGCGTCGCGCCGTGGTCTTCAGCGGCAGCGGCGTGAAGAACAGCCGCAGCGCCAGGCGCGTGCCGACGGCGGGCGCGATGCCATGGGCGGCACGCAGCGCCACGGAGAACCAGCGGGCGACGCGGCCGCCGCCATAGAAGACGGCGGCCGGATTGGGTTGTGCGGTGCTCGTCATCATGCGGCTCCCGGCAGACCGAAGTCGGCGTTGCTGCGCGGCACGGCGCGCATCAGGCGCAGCAGACCCAGGCGCCGCGCGCGACGCCCACGGCGGCGAAGAGACTGATCACGATCAACATGACGGTTCCTTTCTTCGCACGGTCGTGCGAAATCATGGACGGCGGGAAGTCGCTGAAGGCGTTCATCGGCGGTCAGCGGGTGACGGGTGGTCGGTTGGAGCGAGGAGCGGCCAGCGGCTCGGCGGGCAGCGCGTCGGGGTCGGGCATGCGCGAGCGCACCAGGCGCTCCCAGGTGGCTCCAGGCGCGGTCGGGCGCGCGCGGGTCGCGCAGGAAGCGTGCGTCGCGCATCAGGCCGGTGAACAGCGCGTCCATCTCGAACACGAGTTGCTCGGCATCGGTGTCGGGCCGAAGGTGGCCCTGGTCGATGGCCTGGATCACGGTGCGCTTGAGCGCGCTGCGCCAGCGCATCACGCCGTCGAGCAGCGCGTCGCGCAGCGGGCCTTCGCGATCGTCGAACTCGAAGGCGCCGGCGCAGTAGATGCAGCCCTGGCGGATCTCGACGTCGCGCGCGCGCTGCAGCCACAGCCGCATGATCGTGTTCAGCCGCGGCAGGCCGCGCGGCTCGCGCATCGCTGGCACGAACACGTCCTGCATGAAGCGGCGGTCGTACTCCTCGAGCACGGCGCGCTGCAGCGCCTCGCGCGAGCCGATGCGCGAGAACACGCCGCTCTTGCTCAAGCCCCAGCCGCTTGGCGACGTCGCCGATGGTCAGGCTCTCGAGGCCTTCCTTCGCCGCCATCTGCAAGGCGGTGTCGAGGATGGCCGCGAGGGTGAGCCCGCTGCGCTCGGTCTTGGTCTCCATGATGTGATCAACTTTAGCACGATCGTGCGAAACATCAAGCGATCGCTCGCGGCGCGCTGGCACGTCGGCCGTTCCCGGAAGATCGGTGGCATCGTTTGTTGCTCCCTGTTGTAGGGGCTTACTTTGCCACGGCTTGACGCCGTCCCGACGATCCGTTTTCAGGCCATCGCCGCCCGATAGCCCCGCGGCACGGCCGCCAGCAGCCGCTTCGTGTACTCCTCGCGCGGCGCCGCCAGGATCTCCTCGGCCGTGGCCTGCTCCACCACGACGCCGTCCTTCATCACCAGCACCTCGTCGGAGATGAAGCGCACCACCGCGAGGTCGTGCGAGATGAAGACATACGCGAAGCCGAACTCGTCCTGCAAGTCCTTCAGCAGGTTGAGCACCTGCGCCTGCACCGACACGTCCAGCGCCGACACCGCCTCGTCGAGCACCAGCACTTCGGGGTCGAGCGTGAGGCAGCGCGCGATCGCGATGCGCTGGCGCTGGCCGCCGGAGAACTCGTGCGGGTACTTGCCGAACGCGGTGTCGTCCAGGCCCACCTTCTCGAGCAGCGCGCGCGCCCGCTGCTCGCGCTCGGCGGTGTTCGCGCCGATGCCGTGGATCGCCATCGGCTCGACCAGCGTCTGGCCGATCGTGAAGCGCGGGTTGAGCGAGGCATACGGGTTCTGGAACACGATCTGGATGCGCCGGCGCATCACCTGGCGCTCGCGGTCGGTGAGCTCCAGCAGGTTGCGACCGTCGAAGATCACCTCGCCGTTCGTCGGCTCGTGCAGCCGCAGCAGCGTGAGGCCCATCGTCGTCTTGCCCGAGCCCGACTCGCCCACCACGCCGATCGTGTGGCCGCGGCGCAGCTTGAAGTTCACGCCCTCCACCGCCTTGAACTCGCGGTGGCCGAAGAGCCCGGTCTTGATGCGGAACGACTTGGCGAGCGCGCGCACCTCGAGCACCACCGGCGCGTTCGGATCCTTGGCGCGCGCCGCCCGCGCGCGCGGCGCGTCCGGCGATGTGGTCGTCGATCACCATCAGCCGGCCCGGGTGGCCATGCAGCCCCGGTCGGCAGGCAAGCAGCGCCTTGGTGTAGGCGTCCTGCGGCGCCTCGAAGATGCGCGCCACCGGCCCCTGCTCGCGCACGATGCCATGGCGCATGACGATCACGTGGTCGGCGATCTCGCCCACCAGGCCGAGGTCGTGGCTGATGAAGAGCACGCTCATGCGGTGCTTCTCCTTCAGCCTGGCGAGCAGCTCGAGGATCTGGCGCTGGATCGTCACGTCGAGCGCGGTCGTCGGCTCGTCGGCGATCAGCAGCTTGGGCTCGCACGCGAGTGCCATCGCGATCATCACGCGCTGCTGCTGGCCGCCGGAAAGCTCGTGCGGATACGACGCCATGCGCCGCCGCGGCTCGGGGATGCCCACCTCGGCCAGCAGTGCCAGCGCGCGATCCATTGCCGCGCGGCGCGACAGCCCGAGGTGCCGCATCAGCGGCTCGATGAGCTGGTCGCCTACCGTGAACACCGGGTTCAGCGATGTCATCGGATCCTGGAACACGCAGGCGATCTCGCGCCCGCGCAGGCGCTGCAGCTCGGGCAGCTCGGCCTTCAGCAGGTCGCGGCCCTGCCACAGGATGCGCCCGGTGCACTCGGCGTTGTCCGGCAGCAGGTGCACGATCGACATCGCCGTCACGCTCTTGCCCGAGCCGGACTCGCCGACGAGCGCGACCGTGGTGTTCTCCGGAATCTCGAAGCTCACGCCCCTGACGGCTTCGGCGCGCTGCTCCACGCCGTTCACGCGGCCCATCCGAAACGCGACCTTCAGGTCCTCGATGCTGAGCAACAAATCGATCTCTCCATGGCGAGAAACCAGCCGCGGCGACAGCCGCCGGCGCCCCTCAAGCGGACACCGCGGATCCGGCTTTGCCGGTCCGCTGGTGTCGCCCCCTCGGGGGGAGGCGGCCGGAGGCCGCTTCGGGGGGGTCAACATTCATTCCAACCCGCGAAGCTTCGGATCGAGCGCGTCGCGCAGCGCGTCCGTCAGCAGCGAGAACGCCGTCACGAACACCGCCATGAACACCGTGGCCGCGGCCAGCTGCCACCAGTGGCCCAGGATCAGCTCGCTCTGCGCTTCGGCGAGCATCGTGCCCCAGCTCACCTGGTCCACCGGCACGCCCAGCCCCAGGTACGACAGGATCACCTCGGCCTTGATGAAGCCCACCACCAGCAGCGACATGCGCACGAGGATCACGTGGCTCACGTTGGGCAGGATGTGGCGGAACATGCGCGACCAGCGCGAGGCGCCGATCGCCTCGGCCGAGCGCACGTACTCGCGCTGCGCATGCTTCAGGAACTCGCTGCGCACCTGGCGGTACAGGCCGGTCCAGCCGGTGAGGCCGAGGATCAGCACCACCGTGCCGATGCCGCGCCCGAACACGGCCGCGAACGCGAAGATCAGCAGGATGCCCGGGATGGCCTCGAAGACGTTGTAGAGCCATTCGAGGAAGTCGTTCACCTTGCCGCCGATGAAGCCGGCGAAGGCCCCCAGCACGGTGCCGATCAGCGTCGCGACCACGGCCGCCAGCACGCCGACGAAGACCGAGATCTGCGTGCCCTTCACCGCCTTGGACAGCACGTCGCGCCCGAGCCTGTCGCCGCCGAGCGGCAGCGTCTCGGCCTTCACGACCTCCTCGGTCTTGAACTGGCGCGCGCGCTCCTCCCACTCCTTGTAGCGCGGCGCGAGCGGGTCCACCGCCGAGAGGTCGACGTTCGGCCCCTGCGGCACCTCGATCACGCCCGCCGCCTCGGGCGGCGCCGGGCCGAGGACGGTCGGCGGCGCGTTCGGCACGCCCACCTCGCGCTGCCAGTCGCGCGCCGTGAAGCCAAGCGCAGCCAGCACGATGAGCAGCAGGAACGCGATGACGATCGCCAGCGACACGAGGCCGACGCGATCCGCGCGGAAGCGCCGCCAGGCCGCATGCCACACGCCTTCGGAGCGCTCGATCACCGGCGCGCGCCGGGCCGGCCTCCCTGTTCGACGAGGACGGAGCTCATTTGAAGACCACCCGCGGATCGACCAGCTTGAACAGCACGTCGGTGGCCAGGTTGATCACCATCGTCAGCACCGCGAGATACACCGTGACGGCCTGGATGACCGGATAGTCGCTGCGATTCACCGCCAGCAGCACTTCGCGCCCGAGGCCCGGGATCGAGAAGAACACCTCGATCAGGAACGAGCCGACGAACACGCTCGGCAGCGCCAGGCTCACGTTGGTGAGGATCGGGATCATCGCGTTGCGCAGCACGTGCTTGAACAGCACCGGCCCCTCGGTGAGGCCCTTGGCGCGCGCGGTGCGCACGTAGTCCTGGCCGAGCTCGTCGAGAAAGAACGTGCGGTACAGCCGCGTCTGCGGCGCGATGCCCACCATCACCGCGAGCATCACCGGCAGCGGCACGTAGGTGGTGAGGTTGGTCAGCGTGCTGTCGCTCCAGCCCTGCACCGGGAACCAGCCGAGCTGGAAGCCGAACAGGTACTGGCCGACGATGATGTAGACGAGGAAGGAGATCGACAGCGCGACGGTCGTCACCACCATGATGGTGCGGTCGGCCAGCGAGCCGCGCCGGTACGCCACCCACATCGCGATCGGCAGCGCGACGATCACGTCGAGGATCAGGATCGGCAGCATCACCGTGAGCGTGGCCGGAAGACGGGTCGCGAAGAGGTTGCTCACCGCCTCATTGGTCGCCCAGCTCTTGCCCCAGTCGAACGAGACGATCGACTTCAGGAAGATCCACAGCTGCACGTACCACGGCTCGTTGAGGCCGAGCTGCTGGCGGATGGCGTCGATCTGCTCGGGCGTGGCGTTCAGGCCGCCGAGGATTTCGGCCGGGTCGCCCCCGAAGAACTTGAACAGCACGAACACCAGCAGCACCACCCCGGCGAGCGTCGGGATCATTTGCCACAGGCGCCGTATCAGGTAGGCGGCCATCGTCGTCGTGACTCCAGGGGCGCCGTCTCGTGAACGGTCCGCCCGATTCCAGGATGGGCGAGTTTAGGGCTGCGTCCGCGCGCGCACTCGTCGGGGGTTGCCCTCAGCAAGGACCATGCCGGCGGGGTAAACGGCGATGCGCCCGGCGTCCTCTGCGCCGCTAGACTCGAACGCTTTCGAGGACGGGCGCCGTACCCCGGGCTGCCCGATGACGATGATCCGATCCGCGATCCTGGCGCTGGCCACCAGCCTGGCGCTCCCGCTTCCCGCCGTGGCGCAGGCGCCCAAGGTGCTGCGCTATGCCTTCCCGATCGCCGAGACCGGCTTCGATCCGGCGCAGATCTCCGATCTCTACTCGCGCACCATCGCGGCCAACATCTTCGAGGCGCCGCTCACCTACGACTACCTCGCGCGCCCGTTCAAGCTGAAGCCGCAGACCACCGTCGCGCTGCCCGAGATCACCGACGGCGGGCGCACCTTCACGTTCCGGCTGCAACCGGGCATCCACTTCGCCGACGACCCGGCCTTCAACGGCGCACCGCGCGAGCTGACCGCGGCCGACTACGTCTATTCCGTCAAGCGCCACTACGACCCGAAGCTGAAGAGCCCGAGCCTGTTCCAGCTCGAGAACGCGCGCATCCTCGGGATGTCGGAGCTGCGCAAGCAGGCGATGGCGTCGGGCCAGCCGTTCGCGTACGACACCGAAGTGGAAGGCGTGCGCGCGCTCGACCGCTACACGTTCCAGATCCGCCTGGCCGAGCCGTCGCCGCGCTTCCACTACGTGTTCGCCGACAACGCGGTGATGGGCGCGGTGGCGCGCGAGGTGGTGCAGGCGCACGGCGACCGCATCATGGAGCACCCGGTCGGCACGGGCGCCTTCCGCCTCGCCTCCTGGACGCGCTCCTCGCGCATCGTGCTGGAGCGCAATCCCGCCTACCGCGATCGCCGCTACGACGAGGAAGCCCCGGCCGACGACGCGCGCTCGCAGGCCATCGCGCAGGCGCTGCGCGGGCGCCGCCTGCCGATGATCGACCGCGTGGAGGTGAGCATCATCGAGGAGCAGCAGCCGCGCTGGCTCGCGTTCCTGAACCGCGAGCACGACCTGCTCGACCGCCTGCCGAACGAGTTCGCCACGGTCGCGATCCCGAACAACGAGCTCGCGCCGAACCTGCGCAAGCAGGGCATCCAGGTCGACCGCGTGCCGCTGGTCGACGTGACGATGAGCTACTTCGGCATGGAGCATCCGGTCGTCGGCGGCTATGCGCCCGACCGCGTGGCGCTGCGCCGCGCCATCGCGCTGGCCTACGACGGCGAGCAGGAGATCGAGCAGGTGCGCCGCGGCCAGGCGATCCCCGCGCAGGCCATCGTGCCGCCGCTGGTGTCCGGCTACGACGCCAGGCTCAAGACGGAGATGAGCGACCACGACCGCGCACGCGCCCGTGCCCTGCTCGATCTCTACGGCTACGTCGACCGCGACGGCGACGGCTGGCGCGACCGGCCCGACGGCTCCGCGCTCGTGCTCGAGTACTCGAGCCAGCCCGACCAGCAGTCGCGCCAGCTCCAGGAGCTGTGGAAGAAGGCCATGACCGCCATCGGCGTGCGCATGGACTTCAAGGTGGCGAAGTGGCCCGAGCAGCTCAAGGCCAGCCGCGCCGGCAAGCTGATGATGTGGGGCGTGGCATGGAGCGCCGCGACGCCCGACGGCAGCTACTTCCTCGACCTGCTCTACGGCCCGAACAAGGGCCAGGCCAACCACGCGCGCTTCGACCTTGCGGAGTTCAATGCGCTGTACCAGCAGCAGTTCGTGCTGCCCGACGGCCCGGAGCGCGACGCGCTGATCGAGCGCGCCAAGCTGCTCGGCGTCGCCTACATGCCCTACAAGCTCGTCGGCCACCGCATCGCCACCGACATGACCCACCCGTGGGTGGTGGGCTACCGCCGCCACCCGTTCATGCGCGACTTCTGGCGCTACGTCGACATCGAGCCGAGCGGCTCGCGCACCGCAAGCGCCATGATCCGCGCCTGTCTGCTCGCGCCGTCTCCATCTTCAGCGTTCCGGCGGTCGCGCCGACGCAGCCGGCCGGCGCCCGCGCCGAAGATCCTGCGCTACGCGTTCCCGATCGCCGAGACCACGCTTCGACCCGGCCAAGGTGAGCGACCTCTACTCGCGCATCATCACCTCGCATGTCTTCGCCGCGCCCTACAAGTTCGACTACCTCGCGCGGCCCTACAAGATGCAGCCCGACACCGCGGCCGCGATGCCCGAGGTGACGGACGACTTCCGCACCTGGACCATCCGCATCCGGCCCGGCATCTACTTCGCCGACGACCCGGCGTTCAAGGGCGCCAGGCGCGAGCTGGTGGCGCAGGACTACGTCTATTCGTGGAAGCGCTTCTACGACCCGAAGCAACAAGAGCCCGAGCTACTCCTCGTACAACGAGGAAGGCGTGATCGGCCTCGAGGCGCTGCGCGAGGAGGCGCTGAAGAGCAACAAGCCGTTCGACTACGACCGCCCGGTGGAGGGCGTTCGCGCGCTCGACCGCTACACCCTGCAGTTCAAGCTCGAGCGCCCGCGCCCGCGCTTCATCTACACCATCGCCGACTCCAGCCTCTTCGGCGCCGTGGCGCGCGAAGTGGACGAGTTCTACGGCGAGGCCGTCGGCGACCATCCCGTGGGCACCGGCCCCTTCCGCCTCGTGCAATGGCGGCGCAGCTCGCAGATGGTGCTCGAGCGCAACCCGAACTTCCGCGAGCTGCTGTACGACGCCGAGCCGAACGCCGACGATGTCGCAAGGCCAGGCGCTGGCGGCGCGCTTCAAGGGCCGCCGCCTGCCGATGGTCGATCGGGTCGAGGTGTCGGTGATCGAGGAGGACCAGCCGCGCTGGCTCGCCTTCCTGAACCGCGAGATCGACCTCGTCGCCGTGCCGCTGAGCTTCTCCACGCACGCCGCGCCGGGCGGCAAGCTCGCGCCCAACCTGGCGCGCCAGGGCGTGCAGCTCGCGCGCATCGTCAACCCCGACGTCACCCTCTTCTACTTCAACATGGAAGACCCGGTGGTGGGCGGCTACACGGCCGAGCGCGTGGCGCTGCGCCGCGCGATCTCGCTCGGCTACGACCTGCACCGCGAGATCTCGCTGCTGCGCCGCGGCCAGGCGATCCCCGCGCAGACGGTCGGCCGCGCCCGGCTCGTTCGGCTACGACCCGGCGTTCAAGACCGAGAACAGCGAGTACAACGTGCCGCGCGCCAAGGCGCTGCTGGAGATGTACGGCTACGTCGACCGCGACGGCGACGGCTGGCGCGAGCAGCCCGACGGCAGCCCGCTGGTCGTGCAGTACGCCACCACGCCGGACGCGATCTCGCGCCAGTTCGACGAGCTCTGGCAGATCAACATGACGAAGATCGGCATCCGCATCGACTTCCGCACCGCCAAGTGGCCCGAGCACCTGAAGGCCGCGCGCGCAGGCCAGCTCATGATGTGGTCGCTCGGCTATTCGTCCGCCTCGCCCGACGTGCAGGAGGGCCTGCAGGTGCTCTACGGGCCGGCGGCGGGCGGGCAGAACCTGCCGCGCTTCAAGCACGCGCGCTTCGACGAGCTGTACGAGCGCACGCAGGCCATGCCCGACGGGCCCGAGCGGCTGGCCCTGCTGCGCGAGGCCTTCATGATCGTGACCGCCTACGCACCGCAGAAGTACATCGTCCACCGCATCGTGACCGACCTGATGCACCCCTGGCTCATCGGCTATCGCCGCCCGCTGTACGGCCGCCAGTTCTGGCATTACGTGGACATCGAGAGATGAACCGACACCCTTCTCCGCCTGCTCCTCGCCCTCCTGCTGACAGCCGTCGCCGTCTCGACCGCCGCCCAGCCCAGCGCACCGCCGAAGACACTCCGCCTGGCCTTCGTCAGCGCAGAGACGAGCCTCGACCCGGCGAAGGTCGTCGACCTCTACTCGCGCACCGTCACGCCGCACATCTTCGAAGGCCTCTACCGCTACGACCACCTGGCGCGGCCCATCAAGATCCGGCCGCTCACCGCCGACGGCATGCCGCAGGTCAGCGACGACTTCCGCACCTGGACCATCAAGGTCAAGCCGGGCATCCATTTCGCATCCGACGCGGCGTTCAAGGGCCAGCGCAGAGAGCTCGTCGCGGCCGACTACGTCTACGCGTTCAAGCGCATCGCCGACCCGGCCAACCGGAGCCCGGTGGCGCCCAGTCTGCTGGACTCCAAGTTCGTCGGGCTCCAGCAGCTGCGCGACGCCACTTCGAAGAACAGCAAGCCGTTCGACTACGACACGCCGATCGAAGGCATCAAGGCGCTCGACCGCTACACGATCCAGTTCCAGCTGGAGGAGCCGCGCCCGCGCCTGCTCGAGACGCTCGCCGCCGGCGACCTGTACGGTGCGGTGGCGCGCGAGGTCGTCGAGCACTATGGCGCCGAGGTGGACGCGCACCCGGTGGGCACCGGCCCGTTCAAGCTCGCGCAGTGGCGCCGCTCGTCGCTCATCGTGCTCGAACGCAACCCCGAGTTCCGCGAAATGCTCTACGACGCCGAGCCCGCGCCCGACGACGCCGAAGGCCAGGCGCTGCTCGCGCGCTTCAAGGGCCGCCGCGTGCCCTTCGTCGACCGGGTCGAGGTCTCGATCATCGAGGAGGGCCAGCCGCGCTGGCTCGCCTTCCTCAACGGCGAGATCGACGCGCTCGTCACTTCCGCGAGCGGCCTCTCGTCCGACTTCGCCGTGCTGGCGATGCCCAACGGCAAGATCGCCCCGCACCTCGCGAAGAAGGGCATCGTCGGCACGCGCCAGGTCAATGCCGACCAGTCGCTCACCTACTTCAACATGGAAGATCCGGTGGTCGGCGGCTACACGCCCGAGAAGATCGCGCTGCGCCGCGCCATTGCGCTCGCTACCGACGTCGACCGCGAGATCCGCGTCGTTCGCCGCGGCCAGGCCATCCCCGCGCAGGCGCCCGTGTCGCCGCACACCACGGGCTACGACCCGTCGTTCAAGTCGGAGATGAGCGACTACGACCCGGTGCGCGCGAAGGCCCTGCTCGATCTCTTCGGCTACGTCGACCGCGACGGCGACGGCTGGCGCGACCTGCCCGACGGCAAGCCGCTCGTGCTCGAAGTCGCGACGCAGCCCGAGCAGATCTACCGCCAGTTCGACGAGGTGCGGCGCAAGAACATGGAAGCGATCCGCGTCCGCACGCGCTTCAACACCCAGCAGTTCGCGGAGACGCTGAAGCAGGCGCGCGCCGGCAAGCTGATGATCTGGAGCCTCGGCTCCACCGCCGCCGCGCCCGACGGCCAGCAGGCGCTGATGCGCTACTACGGGCCGCAGGTCGGCGGCCAGAACCTGGCGCGCTTCAAGCTCGCCCAGTTCGATGCGCTGTACGACCGCATGAGCCGTCTGCCCGACGGCCCCGAGCGCGAGGAGCTGTTCCGCCAGGCCAAGCTGCTCGCCGTGGCGTACATGCCGTACAAGGTCAACACGCATCGCGTCAGCAACGACCTCGTGCACCCGTGGCTCGTCGGCTACCGTCGCCCACTGTTCTGGAACGAGTGGTGGCACCTGGTGGACATCGACGAAAGCCGAAGGACTTCGCGATGATCCGGCGGGCGCTGCTGATGTGCGCGGCGCTCGCCGTCTCCGCGGCGGCTGTGGCACAGACCGTGACCCCGCCGCCCAAGGTCCTGCGCTACGCCTTCCGCGTCGCCGAGACCGGCTTCGACCCGGCGCAGATCATCGACCTGTACTCGCGCACCGTCACGCCGCACATCTTCGAAGGCCTCTACCACTACGACCACCTCGCGCGGCCCGCGAAGATCAAGCCGCTCACCGCCGACGGCATGCCCGAGGTCTCGGACGACTTCCGCACCTGGACCGTGCGGCTGAAGCCCGGCATCCGCTTCGCCGACGACCCGGCGTTCGACGGCAAGCCGCGCGAGCTCGTGGCGCAGGACTACGTCTACGCGCTCAAGCGCTTCGCCGACCCGCGCGTCAAGAGCCCGACGTGGTCGTTCTGGGACACGTTCGGCATCGCCGGCCTCGCCGCGCTGCGGCAGGGCGCGCTCGACGGCAAGGCCCCGTTCGACTACGACCGCCCGATCGAGGGCGTGCAGGCGATCGACCGCTACACGATCCGCTTCCGCCTCGAAGAGCCGCGGCCTCGCTTCCTCGAGGCGCTGGCCGGCGGCGACCTGTACGGCGCGATGGCGCGCGAGGTCGTCGAGCGCTATGGCGACCAGATCCCGGCGCATCCTGTGGGCACCGGCCCGTTCCGGCTCGGGCAGTGGCGCCGCTCGTCGCTCATCGTGCTCGAGCGCAATCCGCACTACCGGGCGATGACCTACGACGCCGAGCCCGCGGCCGACGATGCCGAGGGCCAGGCCCTGCTGGCGCGCTTCAAGGGCCGGCGCGTGCCGATGGTCGATCGCGTCGAGGTCTCGATCATCGAAGAGGAGCAGCCGCGCTGGCTGAGCTTCCTGAATGCGCAGCACGACCTGCTCGAGCTCGTGCCGCCGGAGTTCATCGACGTCGCGATGCCCAACGGCGAAGTCGCGCCCAACCTCGCCAGGCGAGGCGTGCAGGGCTACCGGGCCGTGCGGCCGGACATCCAGATCGTGCTCTACAACATGGAGCATCCGGTGATCGGCGGCTACACGCCCGAGCGCATCGCGCTGCGCCGCGCGCTGAACCTCGCCTACGACGTGGACCGCGAGATTCGCATCGTGCGACGCGGCCAGGCCATTCCCGCCCAGTCGCCGCTGCTGCCGCACACCGTGGGCTTCGACGCCCGCTTCAAGAGCGAGAACGGCGACCACGACCCCGCGCGCGCGAAGGCGCTGCTCGACATGTACGGCTGGGTCGACCGCGATGGCGACGGCTGGCGAGACCAGCCCGACGGCTCGCCGCTGGTGCTGCAGATGGCCATGCAGCCCGACGGGCAGTCGCGCCAGTTCAGCGAAGTGCGCAAGAAGGACATGGATGCGATCGGCGTGCGCATCGAGTTCGCAACGGCGAAGTGGCCCGAGAACCTCAAGTCGGCGCGCAACGGCAAGCTGATGATGTGGATGGTCGGGCTCTCGGCCGCCGCGCCGGACGGGCAGCCGAGCCTGGCCCGCTACCACAGCAGGCAGATCGGCGGCCAGAACATGGCGCGCTTCAAGCTGCCCGAGTTCGACGCCATCTACGAGCGCATGCTGCTCATGCCGCACGGGCCCGAGCGCCAGGCGCTGTTCGACCAGGCCAAGATGCTCGCCGTGGCCTATGCGCCCTACAAGAGCCTCGTGCACCGCATCGTGAGCGACATGGCCCACCCCTGGCTCGTGGGCTACCGGCGCCCCGTGTTCTGGCAGGACTGGTGGCACATGGTGGACATCGACGAGTCGAAGCGGTGAACCGGCGCGAGCTGCTCGCCGGCGCCGGCCTCCTGGCCGCGCTGCCGGCGGCACGGGCGACGCCAGGAACGCAGCGCGTGCTGCGCTACGCCTTTCCGGCCGCGGAGACGAGCTTCGACCCCGCGCAGACCGACAGCTCGCTGTACTCCAACACCGTCATCGCCAACATCCTCGAGGCGCCGCTCGCCTTCGACTACCTCGCGCGCCCCGTGCGCCTCGTGCCGAACACCGCGGCGGCGCTGCCCGAGGTCTCCGCCGACTTCACGCAGCTCACGTTCCGGCTGCGCCCGGGCATCTTCTTCGCCGACGACCCGGCCTTCAAGGGCCGGCCGCGCGAGCTCGTCGCCGCCGACTACGTCTACTCGCTCAAGCGCTACTTCGACCCGCGCTGGAACTCGAGCGACCTCTACATCTTCACGAGCGCCCGCCTGCCCGGCCTGGCCCAGCTGCGCGAGCGCGCCCTGTCCACGCGCGCGCCGTTCGACTACGACACGGTGGTCGAGGGCGTGCGCGTGCTCGACCGCTACACCTTCCGCGTCACGCTCGGCGAGCCCGACCCGCGCTTCGTCTACAACTTCGCCAACGCCGGGCTGCTCGGCGCGGTGGCGCGCGAGGTGGTGGAGCACTACGGCAGCGAGATCGGCGCGCATCCGGTGGGCACAGGCGCCTTCCGCCTGGCGGCGTGGCGCCGCGCCTCGCGCATCGATCTCGAGCGCTCGCCGACGTACCGGCACGTCACCTACGACGGCACGCCGGCCGACGAGCCGGTCGCGCAGGCCATCGCGCGCCAGCTGGCCGGGCGCCGGCTGCCGCTGGTCGACCGCGTGCAGATCGACATCATCGAGGAGGAGCAGCCGCGCTGGCTCGCCTTCCTGAACGGCGAGCACGATCTCCTCGAGCTGCCGGGCGGCTACGCGACGCTCGCGATGCCCAACGGAGAGCTCGCGCCGTTCCTCGCGCGCCGCGGCATCGTGGGCCACCTCGGGCTGAGCCCCGACATGGAGATGACCTTCTTCAACTTCGCCGACCCGCTGGTCGGCGGCTACGCGCCCGAGCAGGTGGCCCTGCGGCGCGCCGTGGCGCTGGCCTACGACGGCGCGGCCCACATCCGCGTGGTGCGCGGCGGACTCGCCTTGCCGGCGCAGTCGCCGGTGGTGCCGTTCACGTCGGGCTACGACGCCGCCTATCGCAGCGAGATGAGCGAGCACAGCATCGCGAAGGCACGCGCGCTGCTCGACCTCTACGGCTTCGTCGACCGCGACGGCGACGGCTGGCGCGAGACGCCGTCGGGCCGCCCGCTCGTGCTGCGGCGCGCAGGGATGAGCGACCAGGCGTCGCGCCGGCTCAACGAGCTGTGGCAGCGCGCCCTCGATGCCGTGGGCGTGCGCATCGAGTTCGACATCGCCACCTGGCCCGAGCTGCTGAAGAAGGCCCGCGCGAGCCAGCTCATGATGTGGGGCTACGGCTGGACCGCCGTGTCGCCCGACGGCGGCTTCTTCCTGGCCATCGCCTACGGGCCGAACGCCAACGAGGCGAACGACGCCCGCTTCGCGCTGCCCGCCTTCGACCGGCTGTACGAACGCCAGGCCCGCCTGCCCGACGGCCCCGAGCGCGAGTCCCTCATGCGCCAGGCGAAAGACCTGCTCGTGGCCTACATGCCCTACAAGGTGCATGCCCACCGGCTGCGCGCCGACCTCCTGCAGCCGCGCCTGCACGGCTTCTGGCGCCATCCCTTCATGCGTGACTTCTGGCGCTTCGTCGACGTACAGGCCGAAGGCGAGGAGTCCGCGCGACAGACTCCTCCCTAGAATCGCGCGATGCCCGCAACCCCCACCGCGGCCGAGCGTGTCGCCGCGGCGCACCGGCTGCTCGTCGTCACGCTGCTCGGCTTCGCATCGGGCCTGCCGCTGGCGCTCACCGGGCAGGCCATGCAGGCCTGGCTCAGCGTCGAGGGGCTCGACATCGCCACCATCGGCTTCCTCAGCCTGGTCGGCCTGCCCTACACCTTCAAGTTCCTGTGGGCGCCGCTGATGGACCGCTTCGACTGGCCGCTGCTCGGCCGGCGCCGCGGCTGGCTCGTGCTCACGCAGCTCGCGCTCGCGGCCGTGCTGTTCGCGCTCGCCGCCACGTCGCCGAGCGCCGCCACGCGAGCCTTTGCGCTGCTCGCCGTGCTCGTGGCCTTCGTGTCCGCCTCGCAGGACGTCGTCATCGACGCCTACCGCACCGACCTGCTGCACGCCCGCGAGCGCGGCCTCGGCGCCTCGCTCAACGTGCTCGGCTACCGGCTGGCGATGATCGTCTCCGGCGGCGTCGCCTTCATCTGGACCGACCCCGCGCAGGGCGGCGGCTGGGACTGGCCGCAGGTCTACCGCCTGATGGCCGGCTTCATGGCGGTCGCAGCCGTGCTGTCGGCGCTCGCGCTGCCGCGCCTGCCGTCCATCGAGACGCGGCACACCGTCGCGCGCAACGACGTCATCGGCTTTCTCGCGGTGCTCGCCGCCGTCGCCGCCGGCGTTGCGCTCACCGACCGCTTCGGCGGCGCTGCCGCGCGGCTGCTGATGTCGCCGTTCTGGGTCGCCGAGACCGCCACGCCGATCCAGGCCAAGTGGACCGACCTGCTCAAGCTCATGCTCGGCATCGCGCTCACGCTGCCGCTGGCCGCCTGGGCGGCGCGGCGCGCCCGCTTCGAGACGCTCATCGCCGGGCTGTCGAGCTACTTCAGCCAGCGCGGCGCGGCCGCGTTCCTCGCCTTCATCGTGCTCTACAAGCTCGGCGACGCCTTCGCCGGCTCCCTCATGACGCCGTTCCTGCTCAAGTCGATGGCATTCACGTCGGCCGAGGTCGGCGTCGTCAACAAGCTCATCGGCCTGTGGCTCACGATCGGCGGCGCGCTGCTCGGCGGCGCGCTCATGCTCAAGCTCGGGTTGTGGCGCGCCCTGCTGCTCTTCGGCGTGCTGCAGATGGCGAGCAACCTCGGCTTCTGGTGGCTCGCGGTGAACGGCAAGGGCCTGATGCCGGGGCTCGTGCTCCCGCCGTTCGACTGGGGCTTCGTCGAGCTGGCGCAGGCCACGCCCGTGGACGGCGGCCTGCTGATGGTCATCGCGTTCGAGAACCTGTCGGGCGGCATGGGCACCGCGGCGTTCGTCGCGTTCCTCATGAGCCTGTGCAACCAGCGCTTCACCGCCACCCAGTACGCGCTGCTGTCCGCGTTCGCGTCGATCGGCCGCGTGTGGGTCGGCCCGCTCGCCGGCGTGCTGGCCGAATCGATCGGATGGCCCGCCTTCTTCATCATCTCCACCATCGCCGCGCTCCCCGCGCTGCTGATGCTGTGGGCGCTGCGCGAAAGTGTGCGCGCGCTAGAGGTCGACCCGTCCACCGCCGGCACCACCGACGACTGAACAGTGGAACGCAGATTGCCTTCAAACGATCAGAACGAACCATGACGCACGACTTCCGCCTCGACGCCGACGTCGCCGCTCCCGTGCACGATCTCGGCTGCCGCTGCCGCTCCACGCCCGCCGCCTCTTCACCGGCGCGCTGGTCGCGGGCGCGGCGCTGCCCGCGCTCGGCCAGACCGCCGAAGGCCTGCGCGACGACGTCGGCCGCGAGTCGAAGTTCACCAAGCTCGTGTCCGGCCGAGCAGGTCGAGCAGGCGGCCGACCAGCAGTACCGGCAGATGATGCAGCAGGCCGCGCAGCAGAAGGCGCTCGGGCCCGCCGAGCACCCGCAGGTCGTGCGCCTGCGCGCCATCGCGCAGCGCATCATCCCGCTCACCGACGAGTGGAACCCGCGCGCGAAGCAGTGGCGCTGGGAAGTCAACCTCATCGGCAGCAAGCAGCTCAACGCCTTCTGCATGCCGGGCGGCAAGATCGCGTTCTTCTACGGCATCCTGCGCGAGCTGCAGCTGAGCGACGACGAGGTCGCCACCATCATGGGCCACGAGGTCGCGCACGCGCTGCGCGAGCATGCGCGCGAGCGCATGGGCAAGACGGCCGCGACGCGCCTCGGCGCGGGCGTGCTGTCGTCCCTCCTGGGCCTCGGCACGGCCGGCGACTCGCTGCTCAACATGGGCGGCCAGCTGCTCACGATGAAGTTCAGCCGCGAAGACGAGTCCGAAGCCGACGTCGTCGGCATGGAGCTCGCCGCGCGCGCCGGCTACGACCCCGCGGCCGGCGTCACGCTGTGGCAGAAGATGATGAAGGCGAGCGAAGGCGCGCCACCGGAATTCATGTCCACCCACCCGGCCGGCGCCACGCGCATCCGCGACATCGAGTCGCGCCTGCCCAAGGTCCAGCCCCTCTACGCGCGGGCCCCCAAGCCGGACCGCAAGTTCGGCCCGCCCGGCGAAAACCTGAGCCTCACGCCGTGAGCGCCCGGGGCTCGTCGCCGACCGGGGACCCGGATCGGCGCCGGCGCTCTGCCGCCCCTGGCCGCCGGCGGCCTGTCCAGCGGGCCATGCCGCGAGCTCACAGCTTGAAGTCGTAATCGATGATCACCGGCGCGTGGTCCGAGAAGCGCCGCTCCAGGAAGATCTGCTCGCGCTTCGCCTTCGCCGCGATGCCGGGCGTCGCGAGCTGGTAGTCGATGCGCCAGCCCACGTTCTTCGCCCGCGCCTGGCCGCGGTTGCTCCACCACGTGTACTGGTCCGGCCGCGCGTTGAGCAGGCGGAACACGTCCACCAGCCCGTCGCGCTCCAGCAGCCCGGTCAGCCACGCGCGCTCCTCCGGCAGGAAGCCGCTGTTCTTGCGGTTGCCCTTCCAGTTCTTCAGGTCGATTTCCTTGTGCGCGATGTTGATGTCGCCCACGAGCACGAACTCGCGCTCCTGCTTGAGCTTCAACAGGTGCGGGTGGATGCGCGAGAGGAACCGGTATTTCGCGGCCTGCCGCTCCTCGCCGCTGCTGCCGCTCGGGAAGTAGCAGCTGATCACGCTGAACTTGCGGCGCGCGGTGTCGTAGCGCGTCTCCACGTAGCGGCCCTCGGCATCGAACTCGCCGCAGCCGAAGCCTGTCACCACGGCGCTCGGCGCCCGGCGCGTGAACACGCCGACTCCGGAGTAGCCCTTCTTCGTGGCGCAGTGGTAGTGCGCATCGAGCCCGGCCACCTTGTCGAAGCGCCCGTTCAGGTCCGCCGCCTGGGCCTTGATCTCCTGCACCCCCATACAATCGGCGCCCATGCTGTCGGCCCAGGCGACAAAGCCCTTCTCGGCCGCCGAGCGGATGCCGTTCAGATTGATCGTGACGACGCGGAACATGCGGACGAGATTTCCATCATGACGAGCGCAGCGCCCGCCGGCAGCCTGGCCCAGGAGTTCGTGAAGTTTTCCGTGGAGGCCGGCGTGCTGCGCTTCGGAGAGTTCCGCACGAAGGCAGGGCGGCTGTCGCCGTACTTCTTCAATTCGGGCCTCTTCGACGACGGCGCGAAGCTCGCGCGGCTGTCGCAATTCTATGCACGCCGCCTGCAGGACAGCGGCCTCGCGTTCGACATGCTGTACGGCCCGGCCTACAAGGGCATCACGCTGGCCGCCGGCACCGCCATGGCGCTCGCCGCCTCAGGCCGGAACGTGCCGTTCTGCCACAACCGCAAGGAAGCGAAGGACCACGGCGAGGGCGGCCTCCTCGTAGGCGCGCCGCTGGCTGGCCGCGTCGTGATCGTCGACGACGTGATCAGCGACGGCGCCTCCAAGCGCGAGTCGGTCGAGGCCATCCGCGCCGCCGGCGCCGAGCCCGCCGCCGTCATCATCGCGCTCGACCGGATGGAGCGCCGGGGAAGCGATGACGCCCTCTCGCGACATTCTGCCGTTGAGGACTTCACGCGCGAGCATGGCGTGCCCGTGCTGGCGATTGCGACGCTGGACGACCTGTTGCAGTATCTGTCGGCCTCCAGCGATACGACGCTGGGCGCCCATCGGTCGCGGGTAGCGGCCTATCGCGAGCGGTATGGAGTCTGAGTGAAGCCGAAGCATCGATCGACAGCCGTGCGGGCTCTGGCGCTCTGGGCGCTGGCGCTGGCCTGCCTGCCGCCGGCGCTCGCACAGTCGCGCAACCAGCCGCGCTCCGCGCCGAGCACGATGATCTACAGCTGCACCACCGCGGACGGCCGCCGCATCACGTCCGACCGGCTCATCTACGAGTGCATCGGCATGGAGCAGCGCGTGCTCAACCGCGACGGCACCGTCCGCCTCGTGGTCACGCCGCCCCTGTCTTCCGAACAGGCCGCCGCCGCCGAACAGCGTGAGCGGCGCGCCGCCGCCGACCGCATGGCGCGCCAGGAAGCCGTGCGACGCGATCGCAACCTGCTCGCCCGCTACCCCGACGAGGCCGCCCACACCCGCGCCCGCGTCTCCGCGCTCGACACCGTGCGCACGGCGATGGAGGCCTCCGAGTCGCGCCTGCGCGAGCTGGCCACCGACCGCAAGCAGCTCGACCAGGAAGCCGAGTTCTACAAGGGCAAGGCGCTGCCGCCGAAGCTGCAGCAGGCGGTGGACGCCAACGAGGCATCCACCGAGGCGCAGCGCGCCCTCACCGCCGCCCAGAAGGCCGAGCTCGACCGCGTCAACAAGCTCTACGACGCCGAGCTCGACCGGCTCAAGAAGCTGCGCGCGGGCGCAGAGCCCGGCTCGCTCGGGCCGCTGGTCACGTCGGCGGCAGCCGGCGTGGCGCCCCGCCCCGCCTGATCAGGCCAGCCGGCGCTTCAGCAAGGCATTCGCCTGCGCCGGGTCGGCCTTGCCGCGGCTGGCCTTCATCACCTGCCCGACGAGCGCGTTGAACGCCTTCTCCTTGCCGGCGCGGTATTCCTCCACCGACTTCGGATTGGCGGCCAGCACCTCGTCGACGATGCGCTCCAGCTCGCCGCTGTCGCTCATCTGGCGCAGGCCCCGCGCGTCGATCGAGCGCATCGACGTCGCCCGCCTCGCCCGACCACAGCGCATCGAACACCTGGCGCGCGCCGCTGTTCGACACCGTGCCGTCCACGACGCGACCGATCAGCCGCGCCAGCGCCGGGGGGCCCACCGGGCTCCGCTCGATCGGCCGGCCTTCGGCATTGAGCCGGCGCGACACCTCGCCCATCAGCCAGTTGGCGACCAGCTTCGGCTGGCCACACGCGTCTCGCGCGGCCTCGTAGTAGCGCGCGAAGCCCAGGCTCTGCGTCATCACCGCGGCGTCGTCCTGGGGCAGCCCGTCGTCGCGCTGGAAGCGCGCGGCCATGGTCGCCGGCAGCTCGGGCATCGACGCGCGCACGTCGTCGATCCACTGCGGCGCGATCGTCAGCGGCGGCAGGTCCGGATCGGGGAAGTAGCGGTAGTCGTGCGCGTCTTCCTTGGTGCGCATCGTGCGCGTCTGGCCGCTGCCCGGGTCGAACAGCACGGTGGCCTGCCCGACGGCCAGGCCGTCCTCGAGACGGTCGATCTGCCACTGCACCTCGTAGTCGATCGCCTGCTGCAGGAAGCGGAAGCTGTTGAGGTTCTTGACCTCGCGCCGCGTGCCCAGGGCCTGGCCGGGCTTGCGCACCGACACGTTGGCGTCGCAGCGGAAGCTGCCTTCCTGCATGTTGCCGTCGCAGATGCCGAGCCACACCACGAGCGCGTGCAGTGCCTTCGCGTAGCCCACGGCCTCGGCGCTGCTGCGCATGTCGGGCTCCGTCACGATCTCCAGCAGCGGCGTGCCCGCGCGGTTGAGATCGATGCCCGACTGGCCGTGGTAGTCCTCGTGCAGCGACTTGCCGGCGTCCTCCTCGAGATGCGCGCGCGTGAGGCGCACGGTCTTGCGCTTGTCGGCGAGCAGGTATTCCACGGTGCCGCCCTGCACCACCGGGATCTCGTACTGGCTGATCTGGTAGCCCTTGGGCAGGTCCGGGTAGAAGTAGTTCTTGCGCGCGAAGATCGACAGCGGCGCGATGCGCGCGCCCACCGCCAGGCCAAAGCGGATCGCGCGCTCCACGGCGCCGCGGTTCAGCACCGGCAGCGTGCCCGGCAGCGCCAGGTCCACCGCGCTCGCCTGCGTGTTCGGCTCGGCGCCGAAGCGCGTGCTCGAGCCGCTGAAGATCTTGCTCTGCGTGGAGAGCTGCGCGTGCGTCTCGAGGCCGATGACGACCTCGTAGCCACGGATCAGTGAACTGCTCATTTCAGGAATCCAAGCCGCCTGCGTGGATCCGGCTCTGCCGGTCCGCCGCAGGAGCCCCCTCGGGGGGCAGCGACGGGAAGAGGCGTGGGGGCGCCTTCATGCCAATCCGTCGCCTGCTGGAAGGCATGCGCGGCATGCAGCAGTGCGCCTTCCTGGAAGTAGTTGCCGACGAGCTGCAGGCCCACCGGCATGCCGCCCTCGCCGAAGCCGGCCGGCACGCTCATGCCGGGCAGCCCGGCGAGGCTGGCGGGCAGCGTGAAGATGTCGGCCAGGTAGGCGGCCACCGGGTCGCTCTTGGCGCCCAGCGCCCAGGCCACCGTGGGCGCCACCGGGCCGGCGATCAGGTCGCACTGCGCGAAGCAGGCGCGGAAGTCCTCCGCGATCATGCGGCGCAGCTTCTGCGCCTGCAGGTAGTACGCGTCGTAGTAGCCGTGCGACAGCACGTAGGTGCCGATCATGATGCGGCGCTTCACCTCCGGCCCGAAGCCTTCGCTGCGCGTCTTCTTGTACATGTCGAGCAGGTCGTCGTAGGCCGCTGCGCGGCGCCCGTAGCGCACGCCGTCGAAGCGCGAGAGGTTGGAGCTCGCCTCGGCCGGCGCGATCAGGTAATACACGGGAATCGAGAGCTCCGTGCGCGGCAGGCTCACGTCCACGAGACGCGCGCCGAGCTTCTCCAGCTCGGCCAGTGCCTGCCGCACGGCGGCCGCGACGTCATCGGACACGCCGGCGGCGAAGAACTCGCGCGGCAGCCCCACGCGCAGGCCCCTCAGCGGCTGCGCCGGCGTGGCGCCGTCGCGCGCCGCTGCCATCTGCGCATGGAAGTCCTGCGGCGGGCGCTGGGCGCTCGTGGAGTCGCGCGGCGTCGAAGCCGCTCATCGCGCCCAGCAGCAGCGCGCAGTCTTCGGCCGATCGTGCGAGCGGGCCGGCCTGGTCGAGGCTGGACGCGAACGCGATCATTCCCCAGCGCGAGCACACGCCGTAGGTGGGCTTGATGCCGGTCACGCCGGAGAAGCTCGCCGGCTGGCGGATCGAGCCGCCGGTGTCGGTGCCGGTGGCCGCGGGCAACAGCCGCGCCGCCACCGCCGCCGCCGAACCGCCCGAAGACCCGCCCGGCACCCGCGCGGCGTCCCACGGGTTGTGCACCGGCCGGAAGGCGGAATTCTCGTTGCTCGAACCCATCGCGAACTCGTCGCAGTTCAGCTTGCCCAAGGCCACCATGCCTTGCGCGTGCAGGCGCTCCACCACCGTGGCGTCGAACGGGCTGCGATAGCCCTCGAGCATGCGCGACCCCGCGGTGGTGGGCATGTCCGCCGTGACGAAGATGTCCTTGTGCGCCACCGGAACGCCTTCGAGCGCACCGGCCTGGCCGGCCGCGATGCGGCGGTCGGACTCGGCGGCCTTGGCGAGCGCGTGTTCCTCGCTCACGTGCAGGAACGCGCCCAGCCGTTCGTGTGCCGCGATGCGTGCGAGCAGATGTTTCGTCAGCTCCACGCTGGAGCACTCGCGCGCGGCCAGCGCGCGGCGCAGCCCGGCCACCCCGCGCTCGTGCAGGTCCTTGCCCCCGATGCTCATTCGATGACCTTCGGCACGAGGAACAGGCCATCCTCCACCGCCGGAGCGCTGCGCTGGTTCGCGGCGCGCGCGTCAGGCCTCGCTCACGACATCGTCGCGCAGGCGCAGGCTCACGTCGCCGAGTGCCGACAGCGGCGTGTACAGCGGCTCCACCCCGCTCGTGTCGACCGCGCTCATGCGCTCGACGATCGAGAAGAAGCCGTTGATCTGCGCGAGCATCGCGCGCTGCTCGCCGGGCGACAGCTCCAGTCGGGCGAGGTGAGCGATGCGGCTCACGTCCTGCGGTGTCAGGGCCATGAAATCAGGCTCGAAAATCGGGGGTGGAACGCGGCTTCCGACGCATGGAATCCGCGAGGGGATGGGGTATTATCGCCCGCCACCAACGAATCCAGACGCGCCGAGCGGCCGTGCCGCGCTCGGCGTTTTGTCACTTGCCGCACCCACCATGTTCGGATCCCTGCGTCGCTACTTCTCGACCGACCTGGCCATCGACCTCGGCACGGCCAACACCCTGATCTACGTACGCGGCAAGGGCATCGTCCTCGACGAACCCTCCGTCGTCGCCATCCGCCACGAGGGCGGGCCCAACGGCAAGAAGACGATCCAGGCCGTGGGCGCCGAGGCGAAGGCCATGCTCGGCAAGGTGCCCGGCAACATCGAGGCCATCCGCCCGATGAAAGACGGCGTCATCGCCGACTTCACCGTCACCGAGCAGATGCTCAAGCAGTTCATCAAGATGGTCCACCCGCGGTCCATGATGAAGCCGAGCCCGCGCATCATCATCTGCGTGCCGTGCGGATCCACCCAGGTCGAGCGGCGCGCCATCCGCGAGTCGGCGCTCGGCGCCGGCGCGAGCGAGGTCTACCTGATCGAGGAGCCCATGGCCGCGGCCATCGGCGCCGGCCTGCCCGTCAGCGAGGCCTCGGGCTCGATGGTGGTCGACATCGGCGGCGGCACCACCGAGGTCGGCGTCATCTCGCTCGGCGGCATGGTCTACAAGGGCAGCGTGCGCGTGGGCGGCGACAAGTTCGACGAAGCCATCATCAACTACATCCGCCGCAACTACGGCATGCTCATCGGCGAGCCCACCGCCGAGTCCATCAAGAAGCAGATCGGCTCCGCGTTCCCCGGCTCCGAAGTGCGCGAGATGGAAGTGAAGGGCCGCAACCTCTCCGAGGGCGTGCCGCGCAGCTTCACCATCAGCAGCAACGAGATCCTCGAGGCGCTGACCGACCCGCTCAACCAGATCGTCTCCAGCGTGAAGAACGCCCTCGAGCAGACCCCGCCCGAGCTCGGCGCCGACATCGCCGAGCGCGGCATGATGCTCACCGGCGGCGGCGCCCTGCTGCGCGACCTCGATCGCCTCCTCGCCGAGGAGACCGGCCTGCCCGTGCTCGTGGCCGAGGATCCGCTCACCTGCGTGGTTCGCGGCTGCGGCATGGCGCTCGAACGCATGGAGCGCCTGGGCTCCATCTTCACCTCCGAGTAAGGCCACGCGCGCGCACCGCCGCGCATCCTCCCATGCCGCTCGGCACCCTCGACCGGACCCCGCCGCCGTTTTTCCGCCAGGGCTACTCGGCGGTCACGAAGCTGGTCTTCTTCTCCGCGCTGGCGGTGTTCCTGATGGTGGCCGACACGCGGCTGAAGGTCGTCGTGCCGCTGCGCACGGCCATCGCCACCGTGCTGCACCCGGTGGAGGTGGCCCTTCGGGCGCCTGTCGAGCTCGTGCTGGGCGGCGGCGAGTACCTGCGCGGCCTGCAGCACGCGCTCGCGTCCGAGAACGCCGCGCGCGCCCAGCTCGCCGTGCAGGCCGAGCGCACCGCCCGCGTCGAGCAGCTCGAGACCGAGAACGCGCGCCTGCGCTCGCTGCTGCAGCTGCAGCCGTCCCTGTCCGTGCGCTCGCTGGCCGCCGAGGTGCTCTACGAGGCGGGCGACCCGTTCTCGCGCAAGGTGTTCATCAACCGCGGCGCCAACCACCAGGTGAAGCTGGCGTCGCCCGTCATCACCGAGGCCGGCGTCGTCGGGCAGGTCACGCGCGTCTACCCGCTCTCGTCCGAGGTCACCCTGCTGGCCGACAAAGACGCCGCCATCCCCGTGCTCAACCCGCGCACGCAGCAGCGCAGCGCCGCGTTCGGCGGCGCGGTCACTGCGCCGATGGAGCTGCGCTTCATGGCGAGCAACGCCGACGTCGAGGCCGGCGACGTGCTCGTCACCTCCGGCGTCGACGGCGTCTACCCGCCCGGGCCTGCCGGTGGCCAAGGTGCTCGAAGTCGCCCGGCGCGCGGAAGGCGGCTTCGCCAGGGTCACGCTGCAGCCGGCAGCCGCCGCCGACGGCGTGCGCCACGTGCTCGTGCTGGAGCCGCTGGGCCTGCAGATGCCCGCGCCGCCGGAGCCCGAGGCGGCGCCGGCCGCGCCGCGCGGCAAGGGCAAGGCGAAGCCATGATCATGCCGCGCGGCTCCGAGCTGCTGATGCCGGCGCGGCCGCTGTTCATCGGGCTCTCGCTGCTCATCGCGCTCGGCGTCAACCTGATGCCGCTCGGCCGCACACCGGCCATGCCCGACCTGCTCGCGCTCACGCTCGTGTTCTGGAACGTGCACCAGCCGCGCCGCGTCGGCGTCGGCGTGGCGTTCCTGTTCGGCCTCGTGATGGACGTGCACCAGGGCGCGCTGCTCGGCCAGCACGCGCTCTCCTACACGCTGCTGTCGTACTTCGCCATCGCGCTGCACCGGCGGCTGCTGTGGTTCCCGGTGCTGTCGCAGGCGGTGCAGGTGCTGCCGCTGTTCCTCGCCGCGCACGTGGTGGCGCTCATCGTGAGATTGTTGGCGGGCGGCATGGTCCCGGGCTGGAACCTCGCGCTCGCGCCGCTCATCGAAGCGCTACTGTGGCCGGTGGCCACCTTCGTGCTGCTCGCGCCGCAACGCCGGGCGCCCGATCCGGACGAAAATCGCCCCCTGTAGGACTCCCCGTCGTGGCTCGCACCGTACTGCGCAACATCGAGCACGAGCTGGCGCGCTTCAACCTGCGCCTGCTGGCCGCGGCGCTGTTCGTGCTGATCGGGTTCGGGCTCCTGTGCGCCCGCCTGGTCTGGCTGCAGGTGGTGCAGCACGACAACCTCCAGACGCAGGCCGAGAACAACCGCATCGCCGTGCTGCCGGTCGTGCCCGACCGCGGCCGCATCCTCGACCGCAACGGCGTCGTGCTGGCCACCAACTACTCGGCCTACACGCTCGAGATCACGCCCTCCAAGGTGGAAAACCTCGAAGGCACGATCGACGCGCTGGCGCAGATCGTCGACGTGCAGCAGCGCGACCGCCGGCGCTTTCGCCAGCTCATGGGCGACAGCAAGAGCTTCGAGTCGCTGCCGCTGCGCAGCAAGCTGACCGACGAAGAGGTCGCGCGCTTCATGGCCCAGCGCTTCCGCTTCCCCGGCGTCGACGTGAAGGCGCGCCTGTTCCGCCACTATCCGCTCGGCGAGGTCGGCGCCCACCTGATCGGCTACATCGGCCGCATCAACCAGGCCGAGAAGAAGGCCATGGAAGACTGGCCCGACGAGATCCTCGCCAACTACCGCGGCACCGAGCACATCGGCAAGCTCGGCATCGAGCAGAGCTACGAGAGCGAGCTGCACGGCATCACCGGCTTCGAGGAGGTCGAGACGAGCGCCGGCGGGCGCGCCGTGCGCAGCCTCAAGAGCCACCCGGCCACCCCCGGCAACACGCTGCGCCTGTCGATCGACATCCGGCTCCAGGCGCTCGTGGAGCAGCTTTTCGGCGATCGCCGGGGCGCCCTCGTGGCCATCGACCCGCGCAACGGCGAGGTGCTTGCGTTCGTGAGCAAGCCCACGTTCGACCCCAACCTCTTCGTCGACGGCATCGACTACGAAAGCTGGCGCGAGCTCAACGAGTCCATCGACAAGCCGCTGCTGAACCGCGCCCTGCGCGGCACCTACCCGCCGGGCTCCACCTTCAAGCCCTTCATGGCGATGGCGGCGCTGAACACCGGCAAGCGCAGCCCCAGCCAGATCATCATGGACAACGCCAGCTACACGTTCGGCGGCCACGTCTTCCGCAGCCACGGCGACCACGGCCTCGGCCCGGTGGACATGTACCGGTCCATCGTGAAGTCGAGCAACGTCTACTACTACTCGCTGGCCAACGAGCTCGGCGTCGACCTGATGCACGAGCAGCTCTCGCCGTTCGGCTTCGGGCGCAAGACCGGCATCGACGTCGACGGCGAGGTGACCGGCGTGCTGCCGTCCACCGCCTGGAAGAAGAAGGCCTACAGGAAGCCCGAGCAGCAGCGCTGGTACGCCGGCGAGACCATCTCCCTCGGCATCGGCCAGGGCTACAACAACTTCACGATGCTGCAGATGGCCAGCGCCACCGCCACGCTGGTGTCGGGCGGCCAGCGCTTCCAGCCGCGGCTGGTGCGCGAGGTCGAGAACACCGTCACGCGCGAGAAGCGCACCATCGCCGGCGAGGCCCTGCCGCCGCTGCCGTTCAAGCCCGAGCACACGGACCTGATCGTGCGCGCCCTGCACGGCGTCACGCAGGAAGGCACCTCCACGCGCGTCTTCATGGGCGCCCCCTACAAGAGCGGCGGCAAGACCGGCACGGCACAGGCCGTCGGCGTTCGCGCCAACGAGAAGTACAACGCCTCCAAGCTCGCCGAGCACCAGCGCGACCACTCCCTCTACATGGCGTTCGCGCCCCTCGAAGCACCCACCATCGCGCTCGCCCTCGTCGTGGAGAACGCCGGCTTCGGCGCCGCCGCGGCGGCGCCCATCGCGCGCCGGGTGTTCGACTACGCGCTGCTCGGCCGCGTGCCGAGCCCCGAAGACGTGCTCGCCACGCAAGAGGGCCGCTCGGTCGCGCCCGCCGGCACGCCGCGCCCGGCATCGGCCATCCTCCCCGCCGTCGGCGCGCCGCCGGAGCTTCCTCCTGGGGCGCCTCAATGAGCGCGCACGGCCGCTCCGAAGCGCTCATCCCGAAGCGCGCAGCGCGCAGGGCTCCCCAATGAGCGCGGTGCTCGACCGGCCGTCGGCGTGGCAGCGCATCAAGCCGGTGTTCATCGGCTACGACGGGCCGCTCTTGTTCGCCGTGCTGCTGCTCGCCGGCGCCGGGCTGCTCACGATGTACTCCGCCGGCTTCGACCACGGCACGCGCTTCGTCGACCATGGCCGCAACATGCTGCTCGCCGCGGCCATCATGCTCGTCGTGGCCCAGGTGCGGCCGCAGCAGATGATGGCGCTGGCCGTGCCGCTCTACACCGTCGGCGTGGCGCTGCTGGTCGCCACTGCGATCTTCGGCGTCACGAAGAAGGGCGCCACGCGCTGGCTCAACGTCGGCATCGTGATCCAGCCCAGCGAGATCATGAAGATCGGCATGCCGCTGATGCTCGCGTGGTGGTTCCAGAAGCGCGAGGGCCAGCTGCGCCCGCTCGATTTCGCGGTCGCGGGCGTCCTGCTGCTCGTGCCGCTGGCGCTGGTGCTCAAGCAGCCCGACCTCGGCACCTCGCTGCTGATCCTCTCGGCCGGCGTCTACGTGATCTTCTTCGCCGGCCTGAGCTGGCGCCTGATCCTTCCGCTGCTGCTCGTCGGCGCCGTGGCCATCGGGGCGCTCGTCTCGGCCGAAGACCAGATCTGCCAGCCGGGCGTCGACTGGAAAGTGCTGCACGAATACCAGAAGAACCGCGTGTGCACGCTGCTCGACCCCACGAAGGACCCGCTCGGCAAGGGCTTCCACATCATCCAGGGCATGATCGCCATCGGCTCCGGCGGCACCATGGGCAAGGGCTTCATGAGCGGCACGCAGACGCACCTGGAGTTCATCCCCGAGCGCACGACCGACTTCATCTTCGCCGCCTTCTCCGAGGAGTTCGGACTGATGGGCACGGTCGGCCTGCTGCTCGGCTTCACCTTCCTCATCTTCCGTGGCCTGATGATCGCGGCCGAGGCGCCCACGGTGTTCTCGCGGCTGCTCGCCGGCGCCATCTCGCTCAGCTTCTTCACCTACGCCTTCGTCAACATGGGCATGGTCAGCGGCATCCTGCCCGTCGTCGGCATTCCGCTGCCCTTCGTCAGCTACGGCGGCACTGCGATGGTCACGCTCGGCCTCGGCCTCGGCATCCTGATGTCGATCTCCAAGAGCCGCCGCCTGATGCAGAGCTGACGCTCAGCTTCCACCTTCCCTCTCCCGCGAGCGGGAGAGGGCCGGGTGAGGGCGTCGGCCTATCCCACCCGCACAGGAAACCGCACTGTAAATCTCGTCCCCGGCGCCCCCGCGACGCCCAGCCGCGGGTTCACGTCCTCGATCGTGATCTGCGCCCCGTGCTGGCGGGCGATCTCCCGCACGATCGCCAGCCCGAGCCCCGAGCCGTCCACCTCCGTGCCGAGCGCCCGGTAGAACGGCTGGAACACCAGCTCGTGCTCGGCGTGCGGGATGCCCGGCCCGGAGTCCTCCACCTGCAGCACATGCACCTGGCCGAACGGATCCACCAGCACGCGCACCGTCACCGTGCCGCCGGCCGGCGTGTACTGAAGCGCGTTGTCCACCAGGTTGCGGATCATCTCGCGCACCAGCAGCGGCTGGCCCGTCAGCGGCGGCACGTTCTCGTCGCGCGCCGGCCCCTCGTAGCCGAGGTCGAGCCGCTTCTCCAGCGCGCGCGGCACGAAGTCGCGCACGGTTTCGATCGCGAGCCGGTGCAGGTGCACCTCCTGCATCCGCTGCGCCTGCTCCTTGTCCTCGGCGCGCGCCATCGACAGCAGCTGGTTCACCATGTGGGCGGCGCGCTGGCTCGAGCGGGCGATCTGCTGCAGCGATCGCTTCAGCGCCTGCGGGTCGTGCTGCCCGGCATCGATCTCGCGCTGCGCCAGCTCGGCCTGCATGCGCAGCCCTGCCAGCGGCGTCTTGAGCTGGTGCGCGGCGTCGGCGAGGAAGTGCTTCTGCGCGCCGATGGAGCGGTCCAGCCGCGCCAGCAGGTCGTTGATCGCGCCCACCAGCGGCGCCACCTCCTCCGGCGCATGGCGCTCGTCGATGGGCGACAGGTCGTGGCTCTCGCGCTGGCGGATGCGCCGCTGCAGCTCGTTCAGCGGCACCAGCCCGCGCGCCAGCGCGAACCACACCAGCACCACCGCGAGCGGCAGGATGACGAACTGCGGCAGGATCACGCCCTTGATGATCTCCGTGGCCAGCTGCGAGCGCTTGTCGAGCGTCTCGGCCACCTGCACCAGCGGCGGCGCCTCGCCGTCGCGGCCCAGCTCGGGCAGCCACAGGTAGGCCACGCGCACCGGCTCCGTCTGGATCGCCTCGTCGCGAAACCGCAGCTCGCCCGGCACCACGGGCTCCAGCTCGTCGGGCACCGGCAGCTCGCGGTCGCCCGCCACGTACTCGCCGCGCAGGCCCAGCACCTGGTAGAAGACCCGGTCGGTATCGTCGCCGCGCAGGATCTCGGCGGCTGCCTGCTGCAGCGCCACCTGGAACACCACCTGCCGCGCCGGCGCCTCCTGCACCACCACGCGGCGCGCCACCGTGCGCACCAGTCGCCCAGCTCGCGGTCGAACGGCCGGTTCGCGATGCCCTGCGCCACGAGCCAGGTCAGCGCCACGCTCATCGGCCACAGCAGCAGCAGCGGCGCGAGCATCCAGTCGAGGATCTCGCCGAAGAGCGACCGCTGCTCGCCGAACGCCCTCACGACGCCGCCCTCACGCCGCGCTCTTGGATTCCGGCACCTTCTCCAGGCAGTAGCCGAGCCCGCGCACGGTGGCGATGCGGATCGGCCCCTGCTCGATCTTCTTGCGCAGGCGGTGGATGTAGACCTCGATCGCGTTGTTGCTCACTTCCTCGCCCCACTCGCACAGCCGCTCCACGAGCTGGTCCTTGCTCACGAGCCGGCCGGCGCGCTGCAGCAGCACCTCCAGCAGCGACAGCTCGCGCGCCGAGAGCTCGATCATCTGGTCGTGGATGTAGGCCACGCGGCCCGTCGCGTCGAACGTGAGCGGCCCGTGGCGGATGAGGTTCGACGCCGTGCCGAGCCCGCGCCGCGTGAGCGCGCGCACGCGCGCCTCCAGCTCCTGCAGCGAGAACGGCTTGGCCATGTAGTCGTCGGCGCCGAGGTCGAGCCCCTTCACGCGCTGCTCGACGCTGTCGGCCGCGGTCAGGATCAGCACCGGCACCGCCGCGCCGCGCGCGCGCAGCTTGCGCAGCACCTCGAGCCCGTGCATCTTCGGCAGGCCCAGGTCGAGGATGACGAGGTCGAACTCGTGCGACGAGAGCGCGGCGTCGGCCTCGGTGCCGCTGCCCACCTGATCGACCGCATAGCCGGCTTGGCGCAGCGAGCGCAGCAGTCCGTCGGCCAGCACCTGGTCGTCTTCGGCAATCAGGATCCGCATGCGGCTGTCTCCTCCGCGAGAGGCCGCCATTGTAGGGAGGCCCTGCAAATCACTGTACGAATATCCAGCCTGTTGCCTATAATGCGCCACCGCATCGGAGGACCTTCATGGACGCACCCGTCAAAGCCCTGAACACCGAAAAAGCCAAGGCCCTGCAGGCCGCGCTTTCGCAGATCGAGAAGCAGTTCGGCAAGGGCTCCATCATGCGCCTGGGCGAGGGCGAGGTGGTCGAAGACATCCAGGTCGTCTCCACCGGCTCGCTGGGCCTGGACATCGCGCTCGGCGTCGGCGGCCTGCCGCGCGGCCGCGTCGTCGAGATCTACGGCCCCGAGTCCTCCGGCAAGACCACCCTCACGCTGCAGGTCATCTCCGAGATGCAGAAGCTGGCCGGCATCTGCGCCTTCATCGATGCCGAGCACGCGCTCGACGTGCAGTACGCGCAGAAGCTCGGCGTCAACCTGCAAGAGCTGCTCATCAGCCAGCCCGACACCGGCGAGCAGGCCCTCGAGATCGTCGATGCCCTCGTGCGCTCCGGCTCGGTCGACCTCATCGTCATCGATTCCGTCGCCGCGCTCACCCCCAAGGCCGAGCTCGAAGGCGAGATGGGCGATTCATTGCCCGGCCTGCAGGCCCGCCTCATGAGCCAGGCCCTGCGCAAGCTCACCGCCACCGTCAAGAAGACCAACACCATGGTCATCTTCATCAACCAGATCCGCATGAAGATCGGCGTGATGTTCGGCAACCCCGAGACCACCACCGGCGGCAACGCACTCAAGTTCTACGCCTCCGTGCGGCTGGACATCCGCCGCACCGGCAGCATCAAGAAGGGCGACGAGGTCATCGGCAGCGAGACGAAGGTCAAGGTCGTCAAGAACAAGGTGGCCCCGCCGTTCAAGACCGCCGAGTTCGACATCCTCTACGGCGAAGGCATCAGCCGCGAGGGCGAGATCATCGACATGGGCGTCGAAGGCAAGATCCTCGACAAGGCAGGGGCCTGGTACGCCTACAACGGCGAGAAGATCGGCCAGGGCAAGGACAACGCCCGCGAGTTCCTGCGCGAAAACGCCGACCTCGCCCACGAGATCGAGAACAAGGTGCGCGAAGCCATGGGCATCCCGCTGCTGCCTGGCGCCGCGGAGTAACCCACGGTCGGTCGCACCCTCTCGCTCAAGGGCCGGGCACTCATGCTGCTCGCCCAGCGCGAGCACAGCCGGGCCGAGCTGCGCCGCAAGCTGCTGCCCATGGCCCGGGCCGACGCACTCTCCAAGGCCGGCGAGCATGCAGACGCAGCCACCTGCGCCGAAGCCGCCGCCGCCCGCGTCGACTCCCTCCTCGAGTGGCTGCACGCGAACAAGTACCTGTCCGAAGAGCGCTTCGTCGAAAGCCGCATCCACGCTCGCGCGTCGCGCTTCGGCAATCGCCGCATCGAGCAGGAACTGGCGCAGCATGGCGTGGCGCTCGATCCCGGCACACGCACCGCGCTGCGCGAGACCGAGCTGTCCCGCGCCAAGGATGTGTGGGCCCGCAAATACGGTCAGCCACCCGCCGATGCGCCCGAGCGCATGCGCCAGATGCGCTTCCTCGCGGCGCGTGGCTTCTCGGGCGAAGTCGTCCGCCAAGTCGTCCCCAAACCCGTTCCCGCAGACTGAACCTCTCTTGCCCCCTCTCCCGCTTGCGGAGAGGCCGCGGTCAGGGCCCGGCGCATCCGCCGCACTTACCGTCCCTAACGCTTCAACTTAGGGACCCCCGCCCCATCCAGCGTCCCACTCCCTAGACTTCCGCCCCACAAGAAGTCGCACTGTCAGGGAGTCCCGTGAATCGCATCTCGCCCATCGTGGCGGGCGCAGCTGCGCTCGTCCTTTCAAGACCGTTTGTTATTCAACTCGCGCTATGCGTAGCGCCTGCACTGCTCGCACCGCTGCCCGCCAAAGCCCAATGCGACACGACGCTGCAGTGCTGCGTCACCCCGCAGCCCGGCGGCAACCCGACCTGCGGCGATGACAGCCCCGCCGACCTGCCGCGCACCGGCGCCAGCGTCGGCGCAGGCAATCCGGTGGACATCATCACCGGCAACAAGTACCAGCGCGAGACCGACCTCCCGGCCTTGCCCGGCGTCCTCGGCCTCGAGCTCGTGCGCCACTACAACAGCGCGCTGCGCCATCGCGACACCGGCGGGCTGGGAAGGGGGTGGCGCCTGAGCTACCAGGCCGAGCTGCACGCAGGCCACGAGAGCCTGAGCATCGTGCAGTCCGACGGCAAGACCTTGCGCTTTGCGCGCGGCTTCGCCGAGCCCGACACCTACACCGGCGCCGATGAGCAACAAGGCCGCGTCCAGCGCGTCCCATCGACGTCAGGCGTGCACTACACCTGGACCTGGCCGAGCGGCCGCACGCTGCGCTTCGACAACGGCAAGCTCACCCAGATCCGCGAGCCCAGCGGCGAGTTCGTCTCCCTGCAGCACGCACCGGGTGGCGAGCTGGTGCTGGTGCGCGACCCGCAAGGGCGGGCCATGCACCTGATCTATGACTCCAAGCGCCGCCTGCAGGCCATCGACACCCCGGTCGGCCGCTACACCTACACGCAGCACGGCCGCCCCGCGAACCTCGTGAAGGTCACGCACCCTGGCGAGGGCGCAGCCACGCGCACCTACCACTATGACGACACGCGCCACCCCCAGGCGCTCACCGGCATCACCGCGTCCATCACCGATGCCGCGCCACAGCGCCTCGGCACCTGGACCTACGACGACAAGGGCCACGCCGTTTCCAGCGTCAAGGGCGATGGCCGAGACAACATCGATCGCGTGACGATCCAGCGCCGCCACACCGACGAGGGCGGCGAGGCCACGCTCACCAACAGCCTGGGCCACACCACGCGGTACCGCTGGCGCACGGTGGCCGGCGCCTCGCGGCTGGTCGACGTGATCGGCCCCGGCTGCTCGACCTGCGGCCAGACCAATGTGCGCCATGTCTACGACACGCGCGGGCGACTCACGGAGACGATCCGGCTCGACGACAACGGCAAGCCCGCCGAGACCACGCGCCACATGCTGGACCCGCTCGGCCGCGTCGTGCTCACGGGCCGCATCCTGCACCACGCCGGCAAGGCGCAGCCCGTGCAATGGCTGGTCCGCTACCGGTACGCCACTGCCACCGACCGCACGCCAGCCGCCATCGTGCGCCCCAGTGTCATCGCCGGCAAGGAGCACACGCTGCGCATCGAGCGCAACGACATCGGCCAGCCGACATCGATCACCGAAGAGGGATACAGCCCGCTCGACCAGAACTTCCAGCCGGTCGCAGAAGGCGCCCCGCTCAGCCGCACCACCACCTACGCCTACACCCGCATCAACGGCCGCAGCCTGCTCGCGCAGATGGACGGCCCGTTGCCCAACGGGCCGTCGAACTCGCCGAAGGACAGTGACATCACGCGATTGCACTACGACGAAGACGGCAACCGTGTCACGAGAGTCACCTACCCCATGGAGCTGACGGCACAGTTCAAGTACGACGCCGCGGGGCGCGTGGTTGCTCACACGCCGATGGACGGCGTACCGGTGCACCGCACCGTTCTGACTACTCAAGGCACGCATCAGCCAATGGCGGCGTGTGCCTCGCACGGTGCAATCCACCGTGACCCCAATCGGTCCGGGTGACTCGCATCGACCTCAACGGCGTTCAAGCGCTTCGAGACCTCCACTACGACTCAGCGGGCCGGGCGACCGCAGTCGACGGACGATCAGGGCAATCGCCGGGAGATGCAGTTTGACAGCGAGGGTCGCATGCTCGAAACGCTGTGCGCGTGATGCCACAGGGCAGGTACCGTACGAGCCCTCGAAAGTCGAATACGACGCCATCGGGCCGCCTATCGGTGAGCGGCAGCGGTGGCCTGGCGCGCGCGCTACGACAGCCCAAGGGCGGTTGCAGAGCGCACCACGGACGCCCTGAACCGGCAGAGCCGTTATCACTACGACGCAGCTGGGCCGGCTAACGGAGCACGAGCGTTCTATTGCCGTCAGACCCGGCGCCCAAGGCTGCTGAAGACAACTCTCGCACCGCAGCATGCAGCAAGCATCAGTACGCAGATGCTTTACGCGGATCACCATGGCGATCCCCTAGGCATCGTCGCGCCCAACGGCGCGCGCACCAGTGGGGACATCGACGACTTCGGTCGCACAGTGCGCCACTCCAGCCCGGACACCGGCATCGACACCGTCCCGCTACGATGAGGCCGACCGCTCTGGTCGAAAGCTGTCGACGCGGCCGGCAACCGCACGAAGCGGCAGTACGACGTGCTGGGTCGCATCATCAGCCGCGTCATCAGCAACCCGACTCGTCCTCGACGAAGTCGACGAGGCCCGATGGACCTACCAGGGCGTCCACCTGGTTGCCTCGAGCAATCGCGCAGCAGTCCGACGCCTATCGCTGGGATGGCGAGTCCCGACTTAGTCGAGCACACCGTGCGCCTGACACGGCTTGATGACCGCTCCAAAAGCCACGAATTCGTCACCCGATACGGCTACGACAAGGATGGGCGTCTGGTTGAAAAGCGCCTGCCTGATGGTCTCGTCGTGATCCACGAGTATGACGAGCACGGAAAGCCAACAAGCCAGGTACTGAAGTACCCGAACGGGAAGGTGCAGCCTATCGTCGCCTCAATGAAGGCAGATGCCCTGCATGGCTTGAAGGAACTGACCTTCGGCAACGGCGTCGTGACGGCCTACGCAAACGACAAGCAGGGCCGCATCGCCGCAATTGCAACCGCGACAAGAAATAAAGACGGCACCCCAGCGACGGTCTATGCACAACGCATGACTTACGACCTGGGCGGACGTATCACAGCAATCGATCGGAACGGCGCCTCGGAGCTCTACTCCTACGACGCACTTGACCGCTTGGTTGAAGTTCGAACGCCGCAGGAGCAGCGCGGATTTGTCTATGACGCAGTGGGTAATCGCACTGCCGTGCTGAAGCTGGGCGGCACGCGGACTGCAGCTATCTCATCGGATCTTGCCTCTGTCAAGCATCAGTCGCTCACATACCAACCTGGCAGCAACCGGCTGATGGCAATCCTCGAAGAGCAGCCGACCGGGCTCCACACTCAACCCGATCGCATTCACATACGACCAGACCGGCAACCCCACCACCATCGCTGCGCGCCAATTCACCTATGGTGTCGACGGCCGACTGAAGAAAGTGTCCGATACCGGGCAAGTTGCTGGGCAGCTACTTTCACAATGCCGCGGGCGAGCGCGTAAGCAAGCTATCCAGTAGCCAAACGACGCACTATCTCTACGCAGGCAACCGAATCGTTGCTGAGGCAGATGAGCGAGGCCGTATCACTGCGCACTATTTCTATTTCGGCCATGCGCCAATTGCAAAAGTAGAGACGTGACTCCACTGTATGAATCCACGGTTGGGATGGGTCGATGTGCGCAGTCCTCAAGACTTCAGGACTTTAAGCGTTGGCTAGTCTTGCGGACAGGTGATGCAATTGGCACCTCGGCCACCGTTCAGTCCGTTCGGAGTGCTATTCTTGCCGCACGGCAACCTGCTAAAGTGCGCGCTCCCCTGAAACCGACGGAAACTCCCGGGCTCACCGGCCCGGTGGGCAAGGTGCGCAACCTCGCCCAGCGTTCACCTTCGAGACCTTCCCCAAGCAGTGAGCCAAGCATGAAGATCCACGAGTACCAAGGCAAGGAACTCCTGCGCCAGTTCGGCGTGCCGGTGCCGCGCGGCTATCCCGCCTTCACCGTGCAGGAGTCCGTCGAGGCGGCGCAGAAGCTCGGCGGCCGCGTGTGGGTGGTCAAGGCGCAGATCCATGCGGGCGGGCGCGGCAAGGGCGGCGGCGTGAAGCTGGCGCGCTCGGTCGATGAAGTGAAGACGCTGGCCGGCGCAGATCCTCGGCATGCAGCTCAGTCACGCACCAGACCGGCCCCGGCGGCCAGAAGGTGCGGCGCCTGCTGATCGAGGAAGGCGCCGACATCAAGAAGGAGTACTACCTCGCCGCGCGTCACCGACCGCGCCACGCAGAAGGTGGCCGTGATGGCCTCCAGCGAAGGCGGCATGGACATCGAGGAAGTGGCGCACAAGACGCCCGAGAAGATCATCAAGGTGTTCGTCGATCCGCTCGTCGGCCTCACCGACGCGCAGGCGATGCAGCTCGCGCAGGGCATCGGCGTGCCCGAGGCCTCGCAGGCCCAGGCGGTGGACGTGTTGAAGAAGCTCTACCGCTGCTACATGGAGACCGACGCCTCGCTGGCCGAGATCAACCCGCTGATCCTCGAAGGCAACGGCAACGTGAAGGCGCTGGACGCGAAGTTCAACTTCGACGCCAACGCGCTCTACCGCCACCCCGAGATCGTGGCCTACCGCGACCTCGACGAGGAAGACGCGGCCGAGATCGAGGCCAGCAAGTTCGACCTCGCCTACATCTCGCTCGACGGCAACATCGGCTGCCTCGTCAACGGCGCGGGCCTGGCGATGGCCACCATGGACACCATCAAGCTGTTCGGCGGCGAGCCGGCCAACTTCCTCGACGTGGGCGGCGGCGCCACCGCCGAGAAGGTGACCGAGGCGTTCAAGATCATGCTGGCGAACAAGAACGTCGAAGGCCATCCTCGTCAACATCTTCGGCGGCATCATGCGCTGCGACACCATCGCCGAGAGGCGTCATCGCCGCCTGCAAGGCGGTGGACCTGCACGTGCCGCTCGTCGTGCGCATGAAGGGCACCAACGAGAGCTGGGCAAGAAGCATGCTGGCCGAGTCAGCGGCCTGCCGATCATCAGCGCCGACACCATGGCCGAGGCCGCGCAGAAGGTCGTGGCCGCCGTGCAAGTGAGGAAGGAACCCATGAGCATCCTGATCGACAAGGACACCAAGGTCATCACGCAGGGCATCACCGGCAAGACCGGCCAGTTCCACACCCGAGGCTGCCGCGACTACGCCAACGGCAAGAACTGCTTCGTCGCCGGCGTGAACCCGAAGAAGGCCGGCGAAGACTTCGAAGGCATCCCGATCCACGCCACCGTCAAGGACGCCAAGGCCGCCACCGGCGCCACCGTCAGCGTGATCTACGTGCCGCCCGCCGGCGCCGCCGCGGCCATCTGGGAAGCGGTGGAGGCCGACCTCGACCTGGCCATCTGCATCACCGAGGGCATCCCGGTGCGCGACATGCTCGAAGTGCGCAACCGCATGAAGGCGAAGGTGGCGGCCGGCGGCAAGGAAGACCCTCCTGCTCGGCCCCAACTGCCCCGGCCTGATCACGCCCGACGAGATCAAGATCGGCATCATGCCGGGCCACATCCACCGCAAGGGCCGCATCGGCGTCGTCAGCCGCTCCGGCACGCTCACCTACGAGGCCGTGGCGCAGCTCACCGAGCTCGGCCTCGGCCAGAGCAGCGCCGTGGGCATCGGCGGCGACCCGATCAACGGCCTCAAGCACATCGACGTGATGAAGCTGTTCAACGACGACCCCGACACCGACGCCGTGATCATGATCGGCGAGATCGGCGGCCCCGACGAAGCCGAAGCCGCGCGCTGGTGCAAGGCACAACATGAAGAAGCCGGTCGTCGGCTTCATCGCCGGCGTGACCGCGCCGGCCGGCAAGCGCATGGGCCACGCCGGCGCGCTGATCTCCGGCGGCGCCGACACCGCCGAGGCCAAGCTCGCGATCATGGAAGAGTGCGGCTTCACCGTCACGCGCAACCCCTCCGAGATGGGCAAGCTCCTCAAGAGCCTGGTCTGATCCTAACTTCCACCTCGGCAGGCGGCACGATGGAATCGATACTCACCGCCGCACTTCTGGTTCGCAGTCGGACAGATCATCCTGATCGACATCCTGCTCGGCGGCGACAACGCGGTGGTGATCGCGCTCGCCTGCCGGCGCCTGCCGCCCAAGCAGCGCACGAAGGGCATCCTCTGGGGCACCTCCGGCGCCATCGCGCTGCGCGTGGTGCTGATCTTCTTCGCGCTCACGCTGCTCGCGATTCCCTACCTCAAGCTGGTGGGCGCGATCCTGCTGCTGTGGATCGGCGTGAAGCTGCTGCTGCCCGAGCACGACGACGGGCACGCCGAGCATCCAGGCCAGCGACAAGCTCCTCGCGGCGATCAAGACCATCATCGTGGCCGACTTCGTCATGAGCCTCGACAACGTGATCGCGATCGCCGGGGCCGCGCAGGGGGCGGGCGAGGAGCACCAGCTCCTGCTCGTGATCTTCGGCCTCGCTGGTGAGCATCCCGATCATCGTCTGGGGCAGCCAGCTCGTGATCAAGCTGATGGACCGCTGGCCGCTGATCATCACGCTCGGCGGCATGCTGCTCGGCTGGATCGCCGGCACGATGGCGGTGAGCGATCCGGCCGTGCTGCCGTACGTGCCCACGGTGCCGCCGAGGTCGGAAGGCGCGCTGCCCGCGCCGGTCGCGGCCTGGCACTACGGCGCCGGCATCGCCGGGGCGCTGCTGGTGCTGGCGCATCGGCAAGTGGATGGGCCGCCGCCGGCGCACCCCCGAGGCGGCGCCAGCGGCCGAGTAGCCGCGGCGCGTGCTAACGTGGCGCCTCGCATTCCCGCGAGGCGTCCGATGTCTCGATCCGGAGAATCCTTCTGGCATTCGGCCAAGCGCTGGGCCCGCTCGCTGACCCAGCCGGAACAGCGCGCCTTCGACGAAGACGACCCGGACATTCCCATCCCGAACGAAGACGAAGAAGACGTGGACGACGACCGCGACGCGCCGGCGCCGCCGGCCTGGCCTGCCGGCGGGTTGCTGCCCGGCGGGCGCCCGGATCGGCGGCTACCGCATCGAGCGGCCGCTGGGGCAGGGCAGCATGGGCACGCTGTACCTCGCGGCCGACCCCATCACCGACGCGCCGCTGGCCATCAAGGTCGTGCCGCTCGCGCCCGACGAGTACGCGCCCAACGAGGCGCGCCGGCGGTTCCTGCAGGAAGCCCAGGCCGCCTGCCGGCTCCAGCACCCGGACATCGTCACCGTGCACGGCGCCGGCGAGGAGGGCGGGCTCGGCTTCATCGTGATGGAGCTGCTGTCCGGCAGCGACCTCTCACGCTACACGCGCCCGGCGCGCCTGCTGCCGGAGCCCGTGGTGCTGCGCATCGTCACCCGCGTGGCCGAGGCCCTGGCCTACGCGCACAGCCAGGGCGTGGTGCACCGCGACATCAAGCCCGCCAACGTGATGGTGCACCTGCCCACGCACCAGGTGAAGGTGACGGATTTCGGCGTGGCGCAGCTGGCCGACGCCTCGCCGCACGCGCAGCGGCTTCGTGCTCGGCTCGCCCGCCTTCATGGCCCCCGAGCAGCTCGCCGGTGCGCCGGGTGGACGGGCGCAGCGACGTGTATTCGCTGGGCGTCCTGCTGTTCCAGCTCCTCACCGGCCGGCTGCCGCACGAGGGCGACTCGATGGGCGAGGTGCTGCGCCGCATCGCCACCGACCCGGCGCCCGACCTTCGCTCGCTGCGCCCCGACCTGCCGCAGGCGCTGGCCGAGGCCGTGGCGCTCGCGCTCGAGAAACGCCCCGAGGCGCGCTATGCCGACGCCCGGCAGCTCGCCGACGACCTGCGCCTCATCGAGCCGGCGCCTGGGCGGCAGCGTCCCCTGACCCTGGGGAAACCCCGCGCGGGCGCCGGAAGCCCCGGCAAGTCAGGGCACAATGCCCCGACCGCCCTCGTGCCCCGGCCCTGACGCGTCCTTCATGATCCCTGAGTTCTTCAGCGCCACCGACACCGGCCGTGCGCGCACCAACAACGAGGATGCGGTGGCGCTCGACGAAGGCACGTCGCTCGCCGTCCTGGCCGACGGCATGGGCGGCTACAACGCCGGCGAAGTCGCCAGCGGCATGGCCACCTCGTTCATCAAGGCCGAGCTCGGCCGCTGGCTCAGCGAAGCCGGCCGAGAGCGCCACCGACACCGAGGTGCGGCGCGCGATGGACATCTGCGTCGACAACGCCAACCGCGCGATCTTCAACGCCGCCAACTCCAACCCGCAGTACGCCGGCATGGGCACCACGCTGGTGGTGGGCGTGTTCCGCGACACGCGGCTGTTGCTGGGCCACGTGGGGGATTCGCGCGCCTACCGGCTGCGCGCCGGGCGGCTCTCGCAGATCACGCGCGACCATTCGCTGCTGCAGGAGCAGATCGACGCCGGGCTCATCACGCCCGAGCAGGCCGCGTTCTCGGCCAACAAGAACCTCGTGACGCGCGCGGTGGGCGTGGAAGACACCGTGCTGCTCGAGACGCACCTGCACGAGGTGACGCCCGGCGACATCTACCTGATGTGCTCCGACGGGCTGTCGGACATGCTGGACGACCAGAGCATCTCGCAGGTGTTGCAGATGTACGACTCGCTGTCGGCGGCCGGACAGGCCCTGATCGACGCCGCCAATGACGCAGGCGGAAAGGATAATATCGCGGTGGTCCTGGCCCGCGTGCCGGGCCCCGCGGCCCCGGCCGCTCGATCGTGGTGGCCGTTCCGCCGCTGACGCCCCACGCAAAAAGCTCCCCCGAGATCTGAAAGCGACAAGAGGTCAAAGCATGGGCAAACTGGTCGTCTCGCTCGACGGCGTCGTCATCAAGGAAGTGCAGATCACGAAGGACAAGACCACGCTCGGCCGGCGCCCCTACAACGACATCGTGATCGACAACCTGGCGGTGAGCGGCGAGCACGCCGTGCTGCAGATGGTGGGGCAAGACGTCTTCATCGAAGACCTGAACAGCACCAACGGCACCTACATCAACGGCAAGGCCATCAAGAAGCAGCTTCTCGCGCACAACGACACGGTCGAGATCGGCAAGTACAAGATCAAGTACCTCGTCGAAGACGGCACCGACTACGAGAAGACCATGATCATGAAGCCCGGCAGCGCGCGGCGCCCGCCGCGGCCGCCGCCCCGCCCAGCTTCTCGCACACCGCACCGATGCCCAACTCCGTGTTCGGCGGCCTGGGCGGCACCGGCGCCAGCACGGCGGCCGCCATCAAGGTGCTCAACGGCGCCGCCGCGGGCCGCGAAGTGGCGCTCACCAAGGTGGTCACCACCGTGGGCAAGCCCGGCGTGCAGGTGGCGTCCATCACCAAGCGGCCCGGCGGCTATGTGTTCGCCCACGTCGAAGGCGCCGCGCGCCCCACCGTGAACGGCACGCCGCTGGTGGGCGAATCGGTGCAGCTCAAGAACGGCGACGTGATCGAGCTCGCCGGCACGCAGATGCAGTTCGTGCACGGCTGAAAAGCAGACCCCCGAGAGCGTGACGTAAATCACGGTCGGCGCCGCGCCGCGACGACCGCCCACGAATTCCAGAAGGCCGCGCGACTTTGGTGCCTTGCGCGGCGCCCCCGAGCCTCGCACCATAGGTGCACGTTATGAAAATCCGTGTCCTGGGTTGCTCGGGGTCGATTGCCGCTGGCAGCCGGACCACCTCCTTTCTCGTCGACCAGGACATCCTGATCGACGCCGGCACGGGCGTGGGCGATCTCACGCTCGACGAGCTGGCCCGCATCGAGCACATCTGCATCAGCCACTCGCACCTCGACCACGTGCTGTCCATCGGCCTGCTGGCCGACAGCGTGCTGCGGCTGCGCGAGGCCGCCGCCCGCCCGCCGATCCGCATCCACGCGCTGCCGCAGACCATCGCGGCGCTGCGCCAGCACATCTTCAACGGCGTGATCTGGCCTGACTTCACCCGGCTGCCCAGCGCCGAGCACCCGGTGCTGGCGTTCGAGCCGTTCGCCATCGGCGACGTGCTGGAGCTGGACGGGCGGCGCATCGAGGTGCTGAGCGCGGCGCACACGGTGCCGGCGGTGGGCTTTGCGGTGCTGCACGACGGCGGCGCCTGGGTCTACACCGGCGACACCGGGCCGAACCCCGAGCTGTGGGAGCGGCTGCGCGGGCTGCCGGTGAGCCACCTGGTCATCGAGACGGCGTTCGGCGACGAAGAGCAAGCGCTGGCGCAGATCAGCCGCCATCTCTGCCCCTCGATGCTCGGCACGGAGCTGGGCAGCTCGACGGCAGCGTGGACGTGCGCATCACGCATATCAAGCCGGGCGAGGTGGAGGCGGTGATGGCGGAGATCGGGGCGTTCGGAAGCGGGCATCGCATCGCCGCGTTGACGACCGGCGAGGTCATCGAGCTGGGCTGAGAGTGACGCGATGCGTCACCCGCGCCTTCCAGCGCCCTTACAACTGACGTATCCGGTCGCCCGACGTGAAAAAAGTCTCACGCCTGACATGGAAACAGCGCGTATCCGGCTGGCACAGGCCCTGCATCAGTACGGAGGCCTTCCAGGGTTCAATCTCATCAAGGAGCTATTCAATGAAGCGTAGTTCAACAGGGTTTCACCCTTATCGAACTGATGATCGTCGTGGCGATCATCGGTATCCTGGCCGCGGTTGCGCTGCCGGCCTACCAGACCTACACCATCAAGGCGAAGGTCTCGGAAGGCATCCTGGCAACCAGCCAGTGCCGTACGGCGGTCGCCGAGGTCTATCAGTCGGGCAATGCGTCGACGCCTCCTGGCATCAACGGCTGGGGCTGCGAGTCCTCGACCGGCCAAGCGTCCAAGTACGTTCAGACCGTCATGACCGACGTCAACGGCAAGATCACCGTCACGCTGGCTGCTCGCCCGGACCTGAAGGACGCCTCAGCACCGACGATCGAACTGGTCCCCGCCAGCTCCGCTGGCACGCCGCTGGTGGCGGCCAGCATCGGCCAAACGCAGGTCGGCACGTTCCTGTGCGGCCCTGGCTCCACGACTCCGATCCCGGCGAAGTACCTGCCCGGTTCGTGCAAGAACTGATCAGGTCCACCTGATTTCAGAGGGCGGCTCGCGAGCCGCCCTTTTCGCTTTCCTCGTCGCTGACATTCGCCATGCTCTACCTGCTCGCACTTGTCGCCATTGGCACTGCATGGCTGCTTCCCGGCCACTATTTCCCTTGGACGGCTTTCCAGCAGGAAGCGTTGGCCGCAGGGGGCGCATGTCTCGCGGGACTCGCCGTCGTGGTTACCGCGCGGCAGTGGCCCGTTCGCCTGCCGCTGTTCGCTGTGACGGCCTTCGGCTTGGCGGCAGTGCCTCTGCTTCAGTTTGCGAGCGGCATGATTCCTTACGCGTCCGATGCGGTAGTGCCGGCCGCCTACCTCGTGGCCTTTGGCTTGGCTATTGGCACGGGTGTTCAACTGGCGCGCACGAATTCCCACTTTGCTGGCGCATTGTTAGGCTGTTTCTTGGCGGCGGCCGCCGCGTGCGTAGGCCTTGGTCTGGCCCAATGGCTGGGGCTCGGACCGTACGGTTTCCTAGAAATGATGAACAGCGAGGGCCGGATCTATGCCAACCTCGTCCAGCCGAACCAGTTTGCCAGCGTGATCGGCCTCGGCATCGCCGCGGCTGTCTGGCTCTACGAGACCCGACGAATCGGCGGCGCCACAGCCGGCTTGGCAGTGGCGTTTTTCGGGTTTGGGTTTGTCATGACCCAATCGCGCGCAGCTTGGCTGTTCATCGCCTTCTTCGTGGTGATGTGGGCGCTCTACCGGCGTCGCCTGCAACTGCGAACGCCGCCGTTGGCTGTGGCGGCCATCGTGACGCTGTTCATCGTCGCGCTGATTGCCTGGGGGCCTCTCAATGCGTGGCTCCAAACCGACCTCGCACCGAGGCCGCTGTCGTCCCGCACGGCCTCGGGTCATCGATGGACGCACTGGGTCACACTGTGGGACGCGCTGCTCCAGTCACCCATGCTGGGGTACGGCTGGGGGCAAATCACCATCGCTCAGCAAGCCACTACGCTGAACCATCCTCCGACCTTCGAGTTCCTCATCAGCAGCCACAACCTGCTGCTCGACCTGTTGCTGTGGAATGGGTTGCCGATCGGCCTGCTCGTGATCGGCATATGTGGCTGGTGGTTCTACAGCCGCATGCGTCAGTGCGGAGACGCGCACACATGGGGCTTATTGGTAGCGCTGGGCGTGCTCGTCGTCCATTCAATGGTCGAGTTCCCGCTGATGTACATGTTCTTCCTGATGCCCGCCGGGTTGATCATTGGCGCGCTGGACGAGCGCATGCCACCCTTGCCCAAGACGCTGCCCGTGTCCGTCGGGCGACCCTGCATTTGCCGCATTCACTGCCGTAATGGCTGGATTCCTGTACTTCACGGTGACCGAGTACCTGGAGGTGGAGGAGTCCGTCCGCCGCGTTCGCCTGTGGTCAGCCGGCTACGTGCAACCCGGCAAGAACCCTGCACCACCCGATGTCCGGATGATCGACGGCCCGCGCGAGTACGTGCGGATGTGGCTGAACGAGGCTCGCCCTGGCATGACTGAGGCGGAGCTCGATTGGCTTCACACGGTTGTCTCGCGCACTCCATCGCCGTCGGCACTCATGCGATATGCGCTGGCGGCCGGGCTGAATGGTCGCGACGCGGACGCGCAGCGCAGCCTCCGGTTGCTGTGCCACATGTCCATTCAGCGCCATTGCACCGAGGGGCGTAAGGCGTGGGCGGTTCATGCCGAAAAGCACCCGAAGCTGCTCGCGATCCCATTTCCTCCCACACCGGAGCGAAGGACCACCGCGGTCGCAGCGCGCTGAGACCATCGCCGTACCTCAATCATGCACTGGAAGCTGAAGGCGGCGATTCAGAACGCGATCGCGACGCTCCCGCCGCAACTCGGCGACGCGCTCTACTACCGGCTTTAAAGAGCGACCCGCTCGTTCAGCAATTCCGCGCCCCGGCTCCTCGGCGCCAGCGCATCGACCGTTCGGCACCTGAACGCTTACGGCTTCGATGTGAAGGACAAAGCGTTCCTGGAAATCGGAACCGGTCGCGCTCCAACGCTGGCCTTGGGTTATTGGCTGACGGGCGCCAGTGAGACGTTCACCGTCGACCTTCACCGATACGTGAGACCTGAGCTTGTCGAAGAGGCGCTGAGCTACATCAAGGCGAACCCGGAAGAGGTGCGCAAGACGTTCGGAGAACTTTTGGTCGCTGAACGGCTAGAGACGCTGCTATCGAAGTCACTCAGCCCGACCCAATTGATGACGGCGGCGGGTATCCGTTACCTCGCGCCTGCGGATGCGGCTTCATTGCCTTTGCCGAATGCGAGCATCGACTTCCACACGTCGTACACGGTTCTGGAGCATATTCCGCCGGGTGCCATCGAGCGGATCATGAAGGAAGGCAATCGCGTCGTGCGCCCCGGCGGGGCGTTCGCACATCTCATCGACTACAGCGATCACTTCTGGCACAGCCACCGCGAGATCGGTCCGTTTCACTTCCTGCGCTACAGCGATGCCCATTGGAAGCGCATTGCGGGCAACCGATTCATGTTCATGAACCGGCTGCTTCATGATGACTATCGGGCGCTGTTCGCAGGCGTCCACCATCGCATCGTGACGGAAGATCCCATTCTGCTGTCACCGACCGACCAGGCCGCCATTCGCGAAGGGCGAGTTCCGCTGGCTCCGAGATTCGCTTCCAAGCCCCAGGCCACGCTCGCCATCGGGGGCTCCTGGTTCATCACGGTCCACGAAGCGGCCGCAGCCGCGCAGCGCTAGCGGTCACCTCGCGGCAAGCGGTTCCGAATCACGTCAGTCAGGCGGAACATCGGCCGCCGGCTGATCTCCAAGCGGGGACCCGACGGTTCCTGCGCTTGTCCGTGCAATGCGGGCCATGCCTGATCGGCAATGGCCTGGAGCACGTCGGCCTCTTCGGTAGCATCTGCGGCGGACGCGGCATCGTCAGCCGCAAGCACGCCCGACTTCAAAAGCGATGTAAGCCGGTCCGGATCGGCCCCTTCGTAGTAGTCGTACCGGGTGGTTGTTCGCAGCCTCACGTACGGAACGAACTGCGGCAGTCGGTACACCATCGTAGTGAAGGAAGCGCAGTGTTTGACGTGCGATGTGCATGGATTTCTCGCGCGCTTCATGGGCGGGCAGCGTGGCGTTCAGGCGCAACTGCGCAATGTCCTACTTCGTCGTAGGCAGCGCGTCTGGAAGCCGGCCTGCTGATAAGTGGACGGCGTGGTTGCGATCACCTGCTTGCCGAGAATGCCGGCCTCCAGCGCGGCGCTTCCGCCGTTCAGCACTACCGCCTCAGATGCCGCGATCAACCTCGCGGTGCTTGCGGTGTCGCGGCTCGGGATGACATGGATGCCACGCTGCCGGGCCCACTCAGTGTAGTAATGCTCCGATCGTTCGCCGGTCACGGCACCGATGTTTTCGCCCCAGTTCGGGTGGCAGCGAAGAACGATGTCCTCCGCATGCAGCCCCAGCCGCCCCATCAGCAGGTCATAGGCGCGCGTTCGCTCGTCCCAAGTGCCTTCGCGGTCCGCGCAGCCGCGGACTTCGTTGCGGCTGCCTGGCACCAGCAGCACGCGATGCCGGCCGGTGGGAACGGGCCACTCTGTGTCTGTGGCACCCACGTTGTAGGCCCGCCATTCGCTGTCGTTCTTGCGCAAGAAGCGTGAGGCGACGAGCCGCGCGGCGCGGCGCGCCTGCAGGCTCGTGAGCGGGGGTGTCGCGCCACTCGGCCATCATGCGGTCGACCGAATTCAACCCGAGACAGTTCTCGTCCGGCAGCAACTGGATGCCATCGCCGAACCAGCTTCGTTCCAGCGAAACGGCCCGGATGCCCGCCTTCTGCGCTGCCTCCAGCACCCCACGTGTTGCGTCCATGCGGCCATTGAAGATCACCACCGCATCGAGGCGCTCGGTCTCGATCCAACGGCGGGTCGCCTCATAAGCGAGTGCCACGGTCGGCGCAAGGCGCCTTGCTGTGGCGATGAACGCTGGCTGAGCATAGTCTTCGTTCGATTCGAACCGCCCAAGCGTGCTGGCGCTGGATTCGGCCATCGATTCAAACTCGTTCGCAACCGGAGCACGGATGCCGGTCGACCCGATCGACGACACATGCTGCGATTCGAACGACCGAAGGCCGCCGGCGCGGCATTTCAGGCATTCCAGCCATGCCGGCGACGCACCGTGCAGCTCTCGCGTATAGCAAGTGGGTAGATCAGCGTCGCAGACGAGGAAGCGCGTGTCATGGCCTGCCTCGCGCGCCAGGTGGGCGAGGTAGTGCGCATGCTCGACATGAGGCCGCCACGCGAAGATGGTTGCGAAACCGATGCGCACCTGCGGGCTACGTCCTCGAGATGAAGCGTGAATAGTAGTGCGGGTGCTTTCCGAGTTCCGCGCGCCAGAAGTCGTCGGCCGGAACCTGCTGGCGCGAGTAGATCGTGCCGAAAAGCGCGCTCGTGTACTCGACCTGCAAGACCAGCCGGTTGCCCCGCACAAGAGGCTTTCCCTTGTGCAGGCCTGATGTGTCCACGGCGAACGCGGAGCCTTCGGACCCGGTGACCTCGACTTCGCGATCGCGTCCACAGCTCTCGAGCACCTGCGTGTCGTCGTGGCGACCGTCGCGCCAGAGCGCCGCCGGCCGGTCTCGATGGCTGCCCTTTATGTAGCAGTGAGGCCCCGTGTCGGCGTCCACGTCGGTCAGGTAGAAAAAGACCTTCAGGAACTGCGGCCGGTCCATGTCGAAGTGGTAGAGCTGGGCGGCCTCCGAATTGGCCGGCCCCGGGCAACTCCACCACATCGCGACCAAGTCGTTGATCGGCTCGCATCCCAGGTAGCTGCGCGCCAGGTCCCGCAGCGTCGGATCGGCAATGAGGCGCCGAACGATGGGTGCCGGACGATGTCCGATTCGGCCATGTCGTACTTGACGGCACGGCCCGGCCGGCTTGGATCGAACGGGACCTTGCCGCGGCCCTCGATTGCCGGTATGGGTCTCGCAGGGACCGACATTGCGAAGGACCGCAGTTCGGCGCACTCCTCAGGCGTCAATAGGACGCCTAGCCTGGCGTAGCCATCGTTGTTCAACTGGTTGACGCGATGCGCGTTGTTGTCATCCGCTGCACTGCCCTTGCGGGGCACCGCGAGGCGCCGGGCCAACCAGTCGTTCGATCGGCCGCGCGACATGCAATACAACCTGCGCATCGACCAGTAGGCCAGCCATGGCGTGCGGCCCGACAGCCGGAACGCCGCCGCGCCCAACACCAGCAGGGGCCAATGCACGAGCCACCCGCACGCCGGCGAGAGGTCAAATTGCGCAGTCGGTTCGTCAAATGGCTTGCCATCGGTGGTGATAATCGCTCGCTACCTCAGCCCGCGACAGGCCGCTGCATGCCAAACCCAAGCCAAGTTCGACGCGTCAAGGGACTCTTCCGGCACACGCTCGACCAAGTGCTGCTCGTCGATCTCTTTCGCTTCGGTGTGGTGGCCATCCGCTATCTCTGGTTCGTCATTATCTTGCGCCGGCTGCGCACGTTCGACCCGGCGGCACAAGTCAAGGAATCGGTGGCCACCAACACGGTCTACCACAACCTTCGCGGGCTTCGCGACCTGGCCGTCAATCGATCCCACTTGCTGGTGCGGCCCTTGTCGGTGATCGAATCCGTCGACTCGAACGCCCGCGTGCTGTCGATCGGCCCGAGAAGCGAAGGTGAGCTGTTCAACCTGGCGGCGCACGGCTTCGTCTGGCGTCACATCGAAGCGCTGGACCTGATCTCCTATTCGCCGCGCGTCGCGCTGGGCGACATGCATGCGCCGCCCTACGAGAACGATGTCTTCGACGTCGTGATTCTCGGCTGGGTGCTGGCCTACAGCGAGGATCGAGTTCGCGCTGCGCGCGAAATTGTGCGCATCGCCAAGCCCGGCGGTTTGATCGCGGTGGGGGTGGAGTACCGACCTCAGACGCAAGAGGAAGTGGCACAGGCCCTGGGTTACGTTCCGGGCTCGCGGGCCCGCATCGCATCGTGTGACGAGATCCTCAGCTACTTCGGCGAAGCAGTGGACCATGTCTACTACAACCACGCCATCGCACCGAAGGACCGGGATGGCGTCGGGGCGCTCTGCGTGATCTTTTCGGCCCGCAAGCCTTAGTGGCCTCGCGGGGCGCCTGCCAGCGCCCCAAGGCTTGCGAAGTGGGATGCGGCTGCCAGCACGACCGCCAACCAGGCTAAGGAATCCAGCGACACTGGCATGCCGCGCACGAGCGAGCCAATACGCGCAGGCGACCAGCGCTGTCGATGCGGCCTGCGCAACGAGCAGCCGCCCTTCCCGCCCCTCGACAATGGAGAGGCTGCCCCAGAAGTCCGACATGCGCAGCACGGCGGCGATCAGCAATGGCAGCAACAATGGGGCGACCTCGCCGTAGGCCGGAAACCAAGCGCGCACTGCGTGGCCAAGCAACCACCACAAGGGCCAGACCGCCAACAGTCCGCCGACAATGCCCGTCAGTGACAACAGCGTCGTGATGCGCCTCGCGGTGTGCGCAAGTCCCGTGGCGCGCCGACGCGCCAGCAGCGGCAGCACGCTGGCATTGATCAGCGCCTGGGCCGATTGAGCCACCACGAGCGCGAGGGCGGCAAGTGAGTAGCGCCCGAACGAGGCCTCGTCCAGATTGTGCGCCCCGATCCACCGGTCCAGCGAGGCGGACGTGAATGCCACAGATGTGCCGCCAAGCATCAGCAAGGCAGAACCCCATGGCATTCCCTTGCCGATCGCGCGGGCGCCTCGCAGGAAAAACGGCCAGGGCAGCGTCTCACGTCGAACAACCGAAGCGGCCATCTGCACCGCCATGGCAACGGTGACGGCCAGTTCGACCGCGATGACTACCCACGGTGCGCCACCGAGCGCGGCAGCAAACGCTCCGAGCAGAAGGACGGCCACGGCACGCGAAGCCAGATCGAACGCGTAGCGCCGCATTTCGAGCCGGCTGCGCGTCTCGAAAGCGACGATGAGAAAGGCCGATTGCGACCATCCGTGCAGCACGGCCAGCGCCATCTCGGTTCGACCGAGCGCCAGAGGAGACAACCCCACCAAGGCGGCGCCGACCAGCACCGCGCCGAACAGCGTTGTGACGCCCAACGTTTGAGAGAGCAGATGCAAAGCGCGGCGATCCCGTCCGCGTGCGAGCAATGCCGGCATGTCGCGGCTTGCGACGGCCTGCATGCCCAGGCTTCCACGATGCCGAAGGCCATCGACACGAGCAGCATCTTGTTGAGGACACCGAAGGGCTCGACACTCATTAGGCGCGCGTAGGCGAGCGCCTTGACCAGCGCAAGGCCTGCCGCCAAGGCCAGCAGCGGCACATAGGCGAAGTGCTGCGCGGCTCTCGAGGCGGACGCGGCGAACACCGCCATTCAAGCCCCCCAGCCTACAGGTGGCCGCGCCACAGTCGCAGGTATACCGCCTGGCACGCGTAGCTCGCCATGAGCCAGGGAGCGGCGAGCGGAAACACCCAGCTCATCCCGCGGCGCGAGAAGTGGCGCTTCAACACAAGCAGCACACGTCGGGCGAGCCGAGCCTTGCGCGCGGAAAGCGACCCGGGAAGACGGCGGTAGTGAACGAGCGGCGCATCGATCTTGACGATCCTCGCCCCGCGCTCCAGCAAGCGCAGCCAAAGGTCGTAATCCTCTACAGCGACGAGTTTGCGCGCGGTGTCGAAACCGCCGGCCTCGAGGATGGGCGCGCGGCGGCACAAGACACTCGAGTTCGGAATGATGTTCTTGCCAAGCAGCCGCGACAGCGTGATGGGCTTGGCGCGCAGCGGGCGGTCCTGCGGCAGCACGGCATTCGGTGCATGGGGATCCGGAGGACTGAAGTCGCGGATACCGGTGCAGACGAGGTCAGCGCTGTGCTCCTTCGCGACGCTCAGCTGGAGCGCCAGTTTTTGCGGGTGCCACAGGTCGTCGGCGTCGCAGAAGGCCACCCAGTCGCCACGAGCCTCGTTCACGGCCACGTTGCGCGGGCCCGCCGGTCCCCCGGTATTCGCGGGCAGGCGCACGTGGCGGATGCGGGGATCGGCTTTTGCGTGCTCTGCGATGATGCGTGGGGTGTCGTCGGTAGACGCGTCGTCCGACACGAGCGCCTCCCAGTCGACGAAGGTTTGGGCGCTGATGGAGTCGAGGGTCTCCGCGATCCACTGCGCGGCGTTGTATGCCGGCACGATCACCGAGACGAGCGGAGGGCGCGCTCGGCGTCCATCAGCCGAGCAGATCCCATGACACCGGCGTGCCCGCTTCGATGTCTCGGCTGGCGTGGCGGCCTAGCACCTGCGCCAAGTGCTTCGGCGGCAAGCCGCGGCCGGGACGAACCGCGCGCACGTTCGCGGAGGTGAACGCTTCCCCCCGCTTCACGTCGTGCGCGACGTAGAGGCTGCGCCTGAACTCCTTGGAGTTCTCCTCAGCCGCCGTCGCGCCATACCGCACTTGGCCGAGCGCCTGCCACGCGCGCTCGGTCTCCCTTCTCGAGGCTCGCGAACTCCTCCGGTTCGAGCGAGAAGGTCGAATCGACGCCGCCATCCGCTCGGCGCAGGGTGAAGTGCTTTTCGATCAGCGTCGCGCCGAACGCCACGGACGCGACCGCAACGCCGCACCCCATGGTGTGGTCGGAGAGCCCGATCTCGCAGCCGAACAGGTCGCGCATGTGCGGGATGGTGCGCAGGTTGGTGTTCTCCGGCGAGGCGGGATACGTGCTCGTGCACTTGAGCAGCACCAGATCGCTTGCATCCGGCGCGCCGCGCCGTGCGCACCGCCTCGTCGATCTCCGCCACGCTGGCCATGCCGGTGGAGATGATCATCGGCTTGCCGGTGGCCGCCACGCGTTCGATCAGCGGGCAGGTCGGTGTTCTCGAACGAGGCGATCTTGTAGGCCGGGCACGTCCAGCGACTCGAGGAAGTCGACCGCCGTCTCGTCGAACGGCGTGCTGAAGCATTGACAGGCCGAGCGCTCGCGGCGCGCTCCATGATCGGACCATGCCACTCCCACGGCGTGTGGGCCTCGTCGTACAGCTCGTGCAGCTTGCCGGCCGCACCAGGGGCTGGTCGGGTCCTCGATCACGAAGCCCGGCTTGCCGCAGTCGAGCGTCATCGTGTCCGCGGTGTACGTCTGCAGCTTGACGGCATCGGCGCCACTCTCGGCGGCGGCCTCCACGATGGCCAGCGCGCGCTCCAGCGACTGGTTGTGGTTGCCCGACATCTCGGCGATGAGATAAGGGCGCTGTGCGTGAGGCCGACGGGACGGGCGCCGATGTGGATCATGGTCACAGCACCTTGGTCAAAGTCGCGCCGTCGCCATGGTATCCGGCGCGATGGAACATGCTTCGCGAGCGCCGGTTGTCCGCCAACACGTCGGCATCGATGCGTCGCACCGAGGGCCAGGCCGAGCGAAGGGCACGCTCACCTTCTCGCAGGAGGACCGAACCGAGGCCGATGCCCGCCAATGAAGGGTCCAGATAGATGGAGACGACCGCACTCAGGCGCGTTCTCCGCCGTCGTGTCGAAGCGCACGACGCCCACGCTGCGCGGCCCGATGTGGCCAACGAGAGCAGGCGCGTCGGCATCTCGAGCGACGCGGAGAACCAGCGGCGGTGCGCCTCCGGCGTGATGGCCGCTGCGTTGTTCGAGACCGAGCGCACGGCGCAGTCGTTGCGCCACTGCATCATCCGACTGCAATCGTCCAGGCGGGCCGCCCGGACGCTCAAGCGATCGGACAGCATGAACAATGCAATTCGCTCTGCTCCGCGACCGTCGATGAGGGTGCGGGCCGCAGCGGAGAGGGCGGTGCGGCGGGTGGAATCGCCCGCCAGCAACGCGATGATGCTCGCGAGTCCGGCGGCATCGGTTCGCGGGTTGCCGGACCACACTTCGGAGGCTCCGTGCGCAGCCAGTGCCTCGGCGACCGCTTCCTGATTGTGCGCGATCGGGATCGCGATGGCCGGGGCACCGACGCAACAGCGTTCCCAACTTGCAGCACCGGCCGCTCCGATGTGGAGGTCGTGGCGTGAATGGAAGTCGACCAGCGACGGCAGGTCCAGGGACAGTGTCATGCGCCCGTCGCTGGCCACGAGGTCTCGCAATTCCGCAAGCCTGCGCTGCGCGGAAGTTGCGGCGACTTCGATTGGCCCGGCAAAGGCGAGACGGCAGGCCGTGAGCACACCCTGTAGAACGTCAAGCTGATCACCGCCGCCCATGAAGACGCCGATGCTGCGCACCGCGTCAACCACTTCGGGGCGACGGGCTCGGCGGTACTCCGGCTCCAGGAGGGCGTATCGAACTCCAGAGAGAAGCTGCCCGCCTGACGCCATCAGATTGGCGTAACGCAGCGCGGCATTGGAGCGCTCGTTCGGATCGATGAGCAAATTCACCGCCATGGGTCGGTCTGCGAGGTCGTCGATTGCCGCGATGCGGCTTGCTCCGCGGTTGCGCGCGCAAGCGTGCCAGCGGGCATCCAGCGCGTAGTCGTCGACCACGACCCAGTCGGCTGCGGGGACGGCAGCCATGCACGCCGCTGCATCGGCGGCAGGGCCGGCCGCCGCACCCGCCTCGTGAACGGAGAATCCGCGTGCGGCATCCAGTCGGTGAACGGTTCCTTCGGAGAGGGCAGTGCAAAAGTCACCCGCGCGCCCAGAGCATCGAGTTCGGCAGCCAGCGCGAGGCACCGCTTCAGGTGACCGGCACCCACCCGCCCCCCGGCGACGCATCGCATGAGAATGGTGGGCGTCGCGGCGGGCGAAAGACCGCTGCTCAGTTCGGTCGGTCTCGCTTCTGGAGCAGGAACCAATTGATGTCGTCCTGAGGGAAGCGGGCGCGGCGCCACGCAAAGCCATGATCCACCAGCTCGAGGTCGGGATGCCGGTCCATCAGCTCGCCGGCGAAGTCGCGCTTGAAAAGGCGCTGGCTGTGGCCCCGGTACGGCACCTCGGTCGGCGTGGGAGCGTAGTACTCGGCGACAAGGACGTACCGCGATGAAGCGGCGTACATCAGGTCATAGACCTGCGGCAGCCGCTCGGGTGCGAGGTGGATCAGCACGCCCTTGGTAAAGACCAGGTCGTGGCGCCGCGCCGGTTGCCAATCGAGGATCGAGCCTTCGACCACATCGAGCCCTTCGATCTTGCGCAGCACGTCGGCCGCGCGGGCATTGATCTCCAGGGCCATGAGCGCAGCGCCGGGGAGCAGCGTTTTCAACGCGAGCATGTTCAGGCCTCTGTTCGCGCCCAGCTCCAGCACGGAATTGACCTTGGCGGTCCGGGCGAGGATCTGGCCGAACAGCACGGCGTTCGACGCGACGACGCCCGGGCCGGCATTCCGCTCTGTGTATTCGTCGCCGAAATCGCCAGCCCAGAAGCCTTCCTGATCGGTGCTGAAGTCGGACATCGGCATCACCTCGTCGTGATGGGCAGCGTCTTCTGAACGATGCCCCGTTGATCTGAGGCCAATCGGGATGCTGGCGGACCAGCGCCAGCACATCGAGCCATGTGGCCGTGTCGGCCGAATTGCCGAGCGCATCGAAGATCAGCGACAAGAGTTCGTAATCCTTCGATGTATCGAGCGTCCAGCGATGCTCCGCGGCGTCGACCGGCGAACGCCAGTGGTGAATGGCGTAGCGCTCAGGCCGTCTGTAGATGAACGGCGTCACGTGTTCGCGCTCCTCGGGGACCACCGCCTCGTCGACTGCCTGCAGCAACGCCGCGCTGCTGACGACTTCAGCGTCCAGTCCCCGGGGAAAGGTTCGCTGCAGCGAATTGCTGAGGTAGTCGCACCGCGACGGCGGCTCGCGGAGGGCGCGGAAGCGGACGACCATCTCGTCGATAACGTTGGGGTCGATGAGCGGGCAATCCGAAGTGACTCGGACGATTGCGTCAGACCCGAGCACGCGCACAGCGTCCGCATAGCGCGCCAGCACGTCGTCGGACGATCCGCGCAGGACTCGAACGCCCAACCGTTCGCAGTGCCGCACGATGGCATCGTCCTGCGCCAGCGTCGTGGTCGCGACGGCGACGTCGCGAAGCTCGCGGCTTCGCTTGCAGCGCGCCAATACGTGGTCGAGCGCGGCCGCGTTCCCTAGCGGCATCAGCACCTTGCCCGGCAGACGCGTGCTGCCCATGCGCGCCTGGACCACGGCGTCGATCTTCATGCCTGCAGCGCTTGTGCCAGCCGCTCGATCACTTCGCGCTGCTGCGCTTCGCTCAGCGCCGGGTAAAGCGGCAGCGACATCGTGCGGGCGGCATGGCGCTCGGCGACGGGAAACTGGCCGGCGGAGAAGCCCAGGCGCGCGGTAGTACGGCTGGAGGTGCACCGGGTAGTAGTGCACGTTCACGCCGATGCCGACGGACCTCGAGGTGGCCGTAGACGCCGTCGCGTCGCGCAGCGTTGAGCAGCACCGGGTAGAGGTGGTGAGCGCTGACCCGGTCGGCGTGCCGGACGAGCGGCTCGGATCCGCGAGCCGGCGAATGCTTCGTCATAGCGCGCGACCAGCGCTTCGCGCGCTTTCGTCATCTCGGCCAGCCGCTCGCAGTTGCGAGCACCCAGCGCCGCCTGGATGTCCGTCATGCGGTAGTTGTAGCCGAGCTCGCTCTGCTCGTAGTACCAGCCCGGTCGCATCGGCTCGTTCGCAGCCGCGACGGGTCGCGCGTGATGCCGTGGGTGCGCAGCAGCTGGAGCCGCTCCGCCAGCGCCGCATCCTGCGTGAGGGCCATGCCGCCCTCACCCGTCGTGATGATCTTCACCGGATGGAAGCTGAAGACGGTGATGTCGGCGTATCGCGGAGCCGATCGGCTCGCCGCGGTAGCTGCGCGCCGACCGCGTGCGACGCATCCTCGATGATCCGAAAGCCGTAGCGGTCGCGCCAGCGCGCGCGATCGTCGCCAAGTCGCACGGCTGGCCGGCGAAGTGCACCGGCACGACGACCTGAGGCAGGCGGCCGACGCGCTCGGCCGCGACAAGCTCGCTCGCGCAGGTCGTCCACGCGACATCGTAGCCCGTGCGCGCATCGATGTCGACGAAGTCGACGTCGGCGCCGCAATAGCGAGCGCAATTCGCCGAGGCGACGAAGCTGTTCGGGCTGGTCCACAGCGCGACGCCGGGGCCGACACCGAGCGCCAGGCAGGCGAGGTGCAGCGCGGCGGTGGCGCTGCTCACCGCGACCGCATGCGCGCTGCGCGTGCAAGTGCCGCGACCTGCGCCTCGAAGCGCGGCACCGCCGGGCCCTGCGTCAGCCAGCCGGAGCGCAGCGCTTCGCTCGACCGCCGCGATGTCGCGCTCGGTGATGCCCTGCGTGGAGTACGGGATCATGCGCAGCGGGCTGGCGCGCGGCCGCCGCGACGAGCGCCCTCAGGGCCGGCACGTCCAGGAAGACCGGGTTGCTGCCCGAGTTGTACTCGAATTCCGGGTCGACCGCCTCGCCGCTTTCGACCGATCGCGTTGCGCCGATGGTCGGCATCGTGCTGGAAAGTGATCGACGGCTGGATGACGAAGTGGTCGGCGAACTCGAGCGTCAGGCGAGCGTCGTCGCGCGGGCACATGACTCGTGCAGCTTCTCGCCCGGGCGGATGCCGACGACCTGCTGCGGCAGGCCGGGCGCCATGGCCTCGGCGAGGTCGGTGATGCGTGCCGACGGGATCTTCGGCACGAAGATCTCGCCGCCCTGCATGCGCTCGAAGCTCTTCAGCACGAAGTCCACGCCCTGCTGCAGCGTGATCCAGAAGCGCGTCATGCGCGCGTCGGTGATCGGCAGCTCCGTCGCGCCGTCGCGCCAGCAGCCCCTGGAAGAACGGCACCACCGAGCCGCGCGAGCCGACCACGTTGCCGTAGCGCACGACCGCGAAGCGCGTCGGCGCGCTGCCCGACGATGTTGTTGGCCGCGACGAACAGCTTGTCGGAGGCGAGCTTGGTCGCGCCGTAGAGGTTGATCGGGTTGGCCGCCTTGTCGGTCGACAGCGCGATGACCCTGCTCGACGCTCGCTGTCGATGCGCGGCGTGGATCACGTTCTCGCGCGCCGTGCACGTTGGTCTTGATGCACTCCATCGGGTTGTATTCGGCGGCGGGCACCTGCTTCAGCGCGGCGGCGTGGATGACGATAGTCGCACCCCCGCATGCGCCGCGCAGCCGCTCGGCGTCGCGCACGTCGCCGATGAAGTAGCGCAGGCGACGGGATCCGTGAAACTCCTGCTGCATCTCGTACTGCTTCAGCTCGTCGCGCGAGTAGACGATGAGCCGGCGCGGGCCGGTGCTGCTGCAGCACGCGTCCGGACGAAGGCCTTGCCGAACGAGCCGGTGCCGCCGGTGATGAGAATGCTCTGGTTGTCGAACATGGCTGTGGCTTTGATGAGCGGCTGCCACGTTACACCAACTCGGTGTGCGTTTAGGCCGGAATTCGTTGAGCATTGCCCGATCTGGCATTGTTTGTGCGAGGTCCGGCAAGTAAGCTCGGCGCGCCGACGCCACCTCATGACCAGTCTCGCGCTAGCCTTCGTCGTCTCTTTCATGGTCACGGCTTTGCTTGTGCGGGTTTCGCGCATCCCGGCTTGGGCTGGGCGCATGACAGCTCGGACGGTGTGCAGAAGTTCCATGCCCGGCCGTCCCGCGCGTCGGCGGCCTGGGCGTCGTCACGGGCCTGCTCGCGCTGACGCTTTGGGTCACGGCCACGGGCCGCGGCCCCACCCAGAAGCTCTGGCTCCTCTGGCTCTGCGGCCTCCCCGCCCTTGCCGCCGGCTTAGCCGAGGACATCACGAAGCGGGTCAACGCCCGCATGCGCCTGATCGCCACCATGGCCAGCGGCGCCCTGATGTGGTGGCTGCTCGACGCCCGGCTCACCGACGTGCAGCTCCCCGGCGTCAACTGGCTGCTCGCCTTTCCCGCCGTGAGCCTGCTCTTCACGATGGTCGCCACCGGCGGCGTGGCGAACGCCGTGAACATCATCGACGGCTATAACGGCCTGGCGGCCGTGGTGGCCAAGATCGCGCTGCTGTCGCTGGCCTACGTGGGATGGCAGGTCGGCGACAACCTGGTGGTCTCGGTGGCGCTCGGCGGCGTGGGCGCGCTCCTCGGCTTCTTCGCCTGGAACTGGCCGCGAGGGCCTGATCTTCCTTGGCGACGGCGGGGCCTACTTCGTGGGCTACCTGCTCGCGGCCCTGTCGTTCCTGCTCGTGGCTCGGCACCCCGAGGTGTCGCCCTGGTACCCGCTGCTGCTGTGCATCTACCCGGTGTTCGAGACGCTGTTCTCGATCTGGCGCAAGCGCATCGTGCGCGGCGCCAGCCCCGGCGTGCCGGATGGGCTGCACCTGCACATGCTCGTCTTCCGCCGCCTCGTGCGCTGGGCCGTGGGCCGGCGCGACGCCGCGAGCCTCACGCTGCGCAACAGCCTCACCGCGCCCTACCTGTGGCTGCTGTCGAGCTTGGCGGCGCTGCCGGCCACGCTCTTCTGGCACCACCCCACGGCGCTGAAGGTGTCGGTGGCGCTGTTCTGCCTGCTGTACGTGTGGCTCTATCTGCGCCTGGTGCGCTTCCGCGCTCCGAACTGGATGGTGCTGCGCTCGCGGCGCGGCGGCCCGCTCAGCCGCTTCAAGGACGGGCTGTAGGCCCTGCCCGCTGATACGATTCGCGGCCTTTCGCGCCGCATGAATCCCCCTTCCCCCGCCCCGCCCGCCGTGCCGACGCGCGGCCTCTTCGTGCTCTTCGTCACGGCCGTCACGCTGCCGACGCTGCTGGCCTTCAATCTTCCCCCTTCGCCCACGCTGTTCAATCAGCTCGCGGCGCTCGCGCTCTGGGGCGCGGTGGTGGCGATGACGGGGTCGCTCTCGGCCCCCGCGAACGGCGCATCATCCACCGGGCCGCTCCTGGCGGCACACGGCGTGATGGCGGCCTGCGTCCTGTGGTCGTGGCTGTGGGGTTCGCTACCGGCCGGCCTGAGTCTTTCGGCGCTCGGGCTGCTGGCGGCGTCGGCGCTGCTCGTCTCGGCCGGGTCTCGGGCCGGAAGGGCGGCACTGCACGCCTTCTTCGTCGCCTGGATCGTGGCCGGCGTGTTTGGCACGCTGATCGGCATCGTGCAGGTGTTCGCGGCCGACTGGGCCGACGGGCAGTGGATCGCGCGCTCGGGGCTCGAGGGGCGCGCGGTGGGCAACATGCGGCAACCGAACCACTTGAGCACCGCGCTGCTGTGGTCCGCCGTGGCGGTCGTGCCGCTGTCGGAAGCGTCCCGGCTGCCTCGTCGATGGGCGGTGGCGCTCTTTGCGTTGATGGTGTTCGGCATCGCACTGTCGGGCTCACGCACGGGCGGCGTGGGCGTGATCGTGCTTGCGCTGTGGGGCGCGCTCGACCGCCGGCTGCCGCGGCCGCCGCGCTGGCTGCTCTGGCGGCACCCGTGCTTTATGCCTTCAGCTGGCTGGGATGTGGGCGTGGGCGACGGCGACGGCCCACGCGCTGGGCGCGACCAGCGGCTCGGCGAAGGCGTGCTGTCGACTTCACGTTCGGCCGTCTGGCGCGACACGCTGGTGCTGATCGCCCGCCATCCATGGGCCGGCGTCGGCTTCGGCCAGTTCAACTTCGCCTGGACCCTGACGCCGTTCCCGCACGCGCGCTCGCCTTCTTCGACCACACGCACAACCTCCCGCTGCAGCTGCTGGTGGAGCTGGGCATCCCGCTGGCGACTGCTCGTGCTGGCGCTGCTTGCGGTGGCGCTGTGGCAGGCATGGCGGCGGGCCTGGGCGGTGGAGGAGGACGGCGCCTTTGCGCGGGCGGCGTTCGTGATGGTGCTGATGATGGGGCTGCACAGCCAGTTGGAATATCCGCTTTGGTATGCGTATTTCCTGCTGCCTACGGCTTGGGTTTGGGGGTGTTGTCTTGGAGAGGGAGGGCCGCGCCCTCACCCCGGCCCTCTCCCGCGAGCGGGAGAGGGAGAAGAAGAGGCCGAAGTGGCTGGCGTTTGGGGGGGTGGCGCTGGTGCTGGGGAGTGCTGTGGCGCTGGCGGACTACTTGAGGGTGGTGGAGATCTTCGCGCCGAGCGCGGGGGCCGGGCCGCTGGCCGAGCGCATCGAGAGCGGGCGGCGCTCTCTGTTCTTCGCGCACCACGCCGACTACGCGGCCGTGACCACGGCGCAGCAACCCGAGACCGTGGCCGGCGGGTTCGACCGCGCGCCGCACTACCTGCTGGACACCCGCCTGATGACGGCGTGGGCGCGCGCGCTGGAGGCGCGCGGGCGATGACGATCGCGCCCGGCACGTCGCCGCGCGGCTGAAGGAGTTCAGGAATCCGGCGGCCGATGCGTTCTTCGCGCCGTGCAGCGAGGCCCCGCCCAAGCCGTTCCAGTGCGAGCCGCCGCAGCGCGCGCCGCACTGGCGGGAGTTCCTGCCGACCGAGCCGCCGTGAGGCGGTGTGCGGCTCAGACGGGCGCCGTCCAGTCGCCCGACTTCCCCCCGCGCTTCTCCAGCAGCCGCACGCCGTCGATCACCATGCCGCGATCGACCGCCTTGCACATGTCGTAGATCGTGAGCAGGCCCACCTGCACGGCGGTGAGGGCTTCCATCTCGACGCCGGTGCGGCCGTGGGTCTCGGCCTGCACGGTGCAGCGCACGAGCATGGCGGCCTCGTCGATCTCGAACTCGGCCGCCACGCGCGTGAGCGGCAGCGGGTGGCACAGGGGGATGAGCTCGGCGGTGCGCTTGGCCGCCTGGATGGCGGCGATGCGGGCGACGCCGATCACGTCGCCCTTGGCGGCGCTGCCCTGCGCGATGCGCGCGAGCGTGGCCGGCTGCATGCGGATGACGCCGGTGGCGCGGGCGATGCGGTGCGTCTCGGCCTTGGCGGCCACGTCCACCATGTGCGCCTGGCCGTGCGGATCGAAGTGAGTCAGGGCATCGGACATGCAGAAACCATGCAGCAAAAGCCGGTGTCATCATAGCGGGGTGAAGCTGTTTTCCCCCTCGGCGGCACTCGTGGCCGCCCTTGCGCTGGCGGCCCTGCCGGCCGGCGCGCCACGAGCCCAGGTGCGCCTGCCGGCGCTCGGCGAATCGGTGTCCGACGATGTCAGCATCGGCGCGGAACGCCGCCTCGGCGACCAGGTGATGCGCCTCGTCCGGCGCGACGAGGCCTACCTCGACGATCCGCTGCTGCTCGACTACGTGACGTCGCTCTGGACGCCGCTCGTGGCGGCGGCGCGGCGCCGTGGCGACATCGGCCAGGACATCGACACCGCCTTCGCATGGGAGTCGTTCCTGGTTCGCGACCGCGGCGTGAACGCGTTCGCGCTGCCGGGCGGCTACGTGGGCGTTTACCTCGGCCTCATCGCCATGACGGCGTCGCGCGACGAGCTTGCCTCGGTGCTGGCGCACGAGCTCTCGCACGTCTCCCAGCGCCACATCGCCCGCAACATGGTGAACTCGTCGCGCCAGTCGCTCGTCGGCATGGCGGCGATGATCGTGGGCGTGCTCGCCGCCAGCCGCGGCGGCAGCTCCGACGCGGCGCAGGCCGCCGTCATGGGCGGGCAGGCCGCGATGATCCAGGGCCAGCTCAACTTCTCGCGCGACATGGAGCGCGAGGCCGACCGCATCGGTTGGAACGTTTTCACCGGCGCGGGTTACGCGCCGGAGGGCGTCGTGCAGATGTTCGAGAAGCTCGACCAGGCGAATCGCCTGACCGACAACAACGCCTTCCCGTACCTGCGCAGCCACCCGCTCACCATCGAGCGCATCGGCGAGGCGCGAGCGCGGGTCGACGCAGCGCCGCGGCGCGCCGCGCCGCCGCCGGGCGGCGAGCTCGAGCACGCGCTGATGCGCGCGCGCTCCCGGGTCCTGATGGACAGTTCGGTGGCTGGCCTGCGCCGCGTTGCAGGCGAGCGAGGCGCCCGCCGGCGCCACGCCGGCCGACCGGCTGCAGTCGCTTTACGCGAGTGCATTCGCTTCGCTCGTGCTGCGCGAGCCCGCGCGCGCGCAGGCGCCGTTGGAATCGGCGCTGGCGCTCGTCAACGCCGGCCCGCGCGAAGACACTCGCGCCCGCCGGGCCGTGCAGTTCCTGGCCGCGCAATGGCACCTCGCCAGCGGCGAGCCTGCGCGGGCGGTTGCGCTGCTCGAGGCCGATGCCTCGGGGTCGCGTCCGCGCCTCCTGCTGCGCGCGCAGGCCTCGCTGGAAGCCGCGCGCGCGGGCGCGGGGCAGGAGGACCTGCGCCGCCAGACCGAGACGCTGCAAGGCTGGGTAGCCGAGCACCGCACCGATGCGCTGGCCTGGTCGCAACTTGCGCAGATGGCGCAGGCGCTGGGCCTGCGGCTGCGCGCCGTCCGGGCGGAGGCCGAATCACGCGCCGCCCTGGGCGACATCACCGGCGCACTGGACCGGCTCCGCGCCGGTCAGCGGCTCGCGCGCAGCGGCGAAGCACCCGACTTCATCGAGACGTCGATCATCGACGCCCGGGTGCGCGAGCTCGAAGCGCAGCGACGGCAGCTCGCGGCCGAGGCACGCGAGGGCGGGCGCGGGCAGCCGGAATAGCTGCGGGCTCCGCCCGACATGTGGGCTCCCTCGCCCGCAGCGCGGGAGAGGGCGGGGGGTGATGGCGCTGCGCCGGCATCGCATGGACGATGGCTTGAGTGAGCGAGGCCGCGCCCTCACCCCACCCCTCTCCCACAAAGTGGGAGAGGGAGCAGAGCGCTAGCGGCTTTCGAACAGCCGCTCCATGGCCACGTCGATCACCATGCCGCACAGGCTGTAGATCAGCGAGCCGACGAGCGCGGCGACGAAGCCGCTCACGTTGAAGCCGTCGAGCACCGTGGCCGCGGCCCAGAACATCAGCGCGTTGATGATGAACAGGAACAGCCCGAGCGTGATCAGCGTGACGGGCAGCGTGAGCAGCACGAGCAGCGGACGCACGATGGTGTTCAGCAGTCCGAGAACGAGCGCCGCGATCATCGCCGTGCCGAAGCTCGTGACCGAGACCCCGGGATAGAGATACGCCACCAGCAGCAGCGCGGCAGAAAGCAGGAGCCAACGGAGCAGGAGCTTCATCATGGCTGGGCAGGATACACGCGAGGCCTCGATTCGAGGGGATGGTCCGCATTGTTAATGCGAATCGTTCTCATTGCTGTTAGCATGCGGCCCCGATGGTTGCCTCCACCTCGCCCCTGCCTGCCCTCGACGGCTTGCCGCCACGCTCGCGGCACCTGTTCGCCTGCGGCATCGTCGCGGCCCACCTGGCGGCGCTGGCGGCGTTCGTGCGATGGACGCCTGCATCACCGTCCGCGCCGCCGCCGACGCCACTGATCGTCTCGCTCGTCGACGCACCGACTCGCATCACCGAGCCGGATCCGCTGCCGGTGCCGAAGGCGCCCGCTCCGCCGGCACCGCAGGCGCCCTGGGTGCCGCTTCCACGCATCGAGATCGCCGCGCCCGAGCCGCCGATCAGCGTGGCGCCCGCACCCGTGCCGCCCGCGCCCACGCCGCCAGTGACGGATGCCGCGGCCCTGCTGCCGCCGGCGCCTGCCCCGGCCGCGCCGCCCGCGCCGCCGCCCGGCCCGAAGCAGCGTGCCCCCGCGCGCACTGCGCTACGCGGTGGAGCCGCCGATCGAATTCCCGCCGCTGTCGCGCCGCCTGCGTGAGTCCGGCGTCGTGGTGCTGCATGTGGTGGTGAACACGGCGGGCCTGCCGCGCAGCGTGTCGCTGAAACGCTCGTCCGGCTTCGCACGGCTGGACGAGCAAGCCGTGGACGCGATGCGCCGCGCGCGGTTCCACCCCTGCATGGACAACGGCGTGCCGATCGAGTGCGCATCGGACGCCACCCTGGCTTACGAACTGGAGGATTGAAGCCCAATGACACGCAAGAACAACACGAAGAACATCGCCCTGCCGCTCGGCGCGCTGGCCGCCGGCTTTGGCGTTGCCACGCTCGCGCTGGCGCAGACCGCAACGCCGCCGGCACCGGCCGACGGCACCGAGGCGGACAACGCGCTGCCGGTGGTGCGCGCGCGTGCCGCCGCCGAGCCCGGCAGCAAGGAAAGCGTGCGCGCCACCACGACGAACGCCGCGAAGGGCACGCAGGCGCTGCGCGACGTGCCTCAGTCGATCACCGTCGTCACCGAGCGCCTGCTCGACGACCGCAACCTCGACACGCTGAAGGACGCATTGAAGAACACCGCCGGCATCTCGTTCCAGGCGGCCGAGGGCGGCGAGGAGGACATCCGCCTGCGCGGCTTCTCGCTGCAAAGCACCGGCGACATCTTCATCGACGGCATCCGGGACCCGGCGTTCTATGAGCGCGACAGCTTCGCGTGGGACCGACTCGAGGTCCTGCGTGGCTCGGCGTCGATGCTGTTCGGCCGCGGCTCCACCGGCGGCGCAGTGAACCAGGTGACCAAGCAGCCCACCCTGATGCCGCTGCGCGAGGCCACGCTCACCGCCGGCTCCGGCGAATACATCCGCGGCACCGCCGACCTGAACCTGCGCACCGGCGAGCGCAACGCGATGCGCGTGAATGCCATGATCACGAACGCCGACAACCACGGTGCCGGCATCGACAAGCACGGCCTGTTTGCGGGCTACCGCCACGGCATCGGCAACCGCGACGAGTTCTACGCGAACCTGTACTACCTGGACAACGACAACGGCATCCACTACGGGCTGCCGTGGCTCGCACCGGGGCCCAGCGGCCGGGGCAACGGCCTGTGGCCGACCTCGCCGGAGAACTATTACGGACTGGCCAGCGACTACGCCCGCACCGGAACTACCCAGGCGACGCTTGGCCACATCCACCGCTTCGGAGCGGGCGCGGAACTGAAGACGGTGCTGCGGGCGTCACAGTACGACCGTGACCAGCGGGCGAGCGCTGTGCGCTTCGCGCCGGCGGAGTTTCAGCCCGACGGCCTGCTGGTCACGGCCGACTCCTTCGAAAGCGGTACCGTGCTGCGCCGCTCCGGCGACACCGGCGTGCAGCTCAAGACGATGGACATGAGCACGCGCCACCTGCAGAGCGACTACTCCGGGAAGCACCAGTGGCTCGGCCTCGAGCACTCGGTGCAGGCCGGCGTGGACGCCGCGCACGAGGAGTTCGAAGGCTTCGGCCTGTCGCCCGACAGCCCGGTGCTGGACAAGCCCCGCACGACGGTCGGCACGCCGAACGACGGCGCCTTTGTCGATGAGGCCGGGCGCCTTCTGGAGCGAAACCGGACCTTCGATGCCAAGGCCATCGGCGCCTACGTGCAGGACCTGGTGCGCATCGCGCCGGCGTGGAAGCTGCTCGGCGGCTTGCGCTGGGACCACTTCGAAGGCAGCTACCGCAACCTGTCGGTGCCCGCCAACCCGACCAACGGCTGCGCCTTGCAGCCGGCCTCCGAGGTTGGCCGCAGCGACTCGCTCTGGAGCGAGCGGCTGGGCGTGCTCTTCCAGCCGACCGAGCGCCAGTCCTACCATCTGTCCTACGGCACGTCATTCAACACGTCGGGCGACACTTACCAGTACGACGCCGGCACGGCGGACGTGGCGCCGGAGTCGAGCCGCAACGTGGAACTCGGTGCCCGGCTGGATGCAGCGGATGGCCGCTTCACGACGCGACTCGCGCTCTTCCACGCCACCAAGTACAACGAGCGCAATCGCGACGCCGACACGGTAAACGCCTGCAATTACGTGCTGTCCGGCAAGCGGCACGCGGCGGGCTTCGAGGTGGATCTGGCCGGCCTTCTCACGCCGCAGTGGGAGGTGTTCGCGTCGTACGCGTTCATCCCTGTGGCGAGCGTCGACAGTTCCACCGGCGCTCCCGGCACCGAGCCCGTGGGCTCCCGGCCGGGGCTCACGCCGCGGCACAGCGGCACCGTCTGGACCACGTACCGCGTGACACCGGCCTGGCGAGTGGGGGGCGGGCTGAATGCACGCAGCAGCGACCGGCCGGTGGGGCTCGCGCCGAATTCGCCCGTCGTGGCGCCGCGCTTCGTGACAGCCGACCTGATGGCCGAGTACGCGATGGAGAGGGTGGTGTTGAAGGCGAACCTCACGAACGTGGCCGACAAGCACTACGCCGACATGCTCTACCGCGGCCATTACATCCCCGGCAAGCCGCGCACGCTGCAGGTGTCGGCGACCGTGAGCTTCTGATGCTGCTGCACGTCCACGGCGTGCTCGATGCCGCCGAACTCAGGGCGGCGCGCGAGATCCTGGCCGGCGCCGAGTGGGGCGACGGCCGGGTGACCGCGGGGGAGCAGTCGGCACGTGCCAAGAACAACCAGCAGCTGCCGCAGGACGGCGAAGCGGCCCGCGCGCTGCAGCGCATCGTGCTCGCCGGCCTCAACCGGCACGCCGTCTTCTTCTCGGCGGCGCTGCCGAAAAAGGTGTTCCCGCCGCTGTTCAACCGCTACGGCGGCGCCGCGAACGCGTTCGGCGACCACGTGGACAACGCCATCCGCTACCTGCCGGGCGGCCGGGCCGAGCGCGTGCGCACGGACATCAGCTGCACGCTCTTCCTCGCCGGCCCCGACGAGTACGACGGCGGCGAGCTGGTGATCGAGGACACGTACGGCGCACAGCGCGTGAAGCTGCCGGCCGGCGACATGGTGCTGTATCCGGGCACCAGCGTGCATCGCGTCGAGCCGGTGTCGCGCGGCTGGCGGCTGGCGAGCTTCTTCTGGATCGAGAGCATGGTGCGCAGTGACGAACAGCGGCGCCTCCTGTTCGAGATGGACACCCACCTGATGCGGCTGCGCACCGCACACGGCGAGGGCGATCCTGCGTCGATCGGGCTCACCGGCACGTATCACAACCTGCTTCGCATGTGGGCCGATGCGTGATCGGCGAGTGCATGCGAGAGCGCGTCTCGACGCTGCGCAGGTGCGAAGTTGACGCGACCACGCGACACTGACGTGCCGCAAAGGCGCATGAATGCACCGTTTCCCAGGGAAAACCGCTTCTCAGTGCCATATACACGCAGTACCATTCGCGTCGCAGGGTGCCAGAGAGAAATGAGAGTCCATGCGGCTCTCCCCGGACCCGGCACATCAACCACTCTTGATGGAGAGATTCGAAATGGCAACTGCGAAGAAGGCTCCCGCGAAGAAAGCGGCAGCGAAGAAGGCCCCGGCCAAGAAAGCCGCGGCGAAGAAGGCGGCGCCGGCCAAGAAGGCAGCGCCCGCCAAGAAGGCGGCGGCGAAGAAGGCGCCCGCCAAGAAGGCGGCACCGGCCAAGAAGCGCACCCCGAACGCCGCCTTCATGAAGGCGATGACGCCCAGCCCCCAGCTGGCGGCGGTGGTGGGCGACAAGCCGATGCCCCGCACGGAAGTGACCAAGAAAGTCTGGGACTACATCAAGAAGAACAAGCTGCAGGACGCGGTGCAGAAGAAGATCATCATCGCCGACGCCAAGCTGAAGGAAGTCTTCGGCAAGGCCCGCGCCGACATGTTCGAGATGACCAAGCTCATCAACTCGCACCTCAAGTAAGCGGTTCTGTGCCTGAAAAAGCCGGCCAGTGGCCGGCTTTTTCATTGGCGCGGCGCCTCCAGGCTCAGCCCCCGTCGAGCGCGAGCGCCAGTGCGGCGATCATGCGGCGCACGTCGATCGGCTTGGTCCAGTAGTCGTCGAAGCCGGCGGCGCGCGCGGCGCCGATCTGGTCGGGCATGGCATCGGCCGAAAGCGCGATGCAGCGCAGGCCGGACGTCTCGGGGTCGGCGCGCAGGGCGCGCACCACCTCGATGCCGGTCATGTCCGGCAGGTTCATGTCGATCAGCAGCAGGTCCGGCGCGCTCCGGCGCGCGGCCGCAATGCCGCGCGCACCGTCGCGCTCGACCTGCAGCGTCCACCCCGGCTGGCCGCGGAACACTTCCTCCATCAGCATGACGTTCAGCGGCTCGTCCTCGATGTAGAGCACGCGGCGCAGGGCGCCATCGGCAAGCGGCAACGGCAGGCTGTCGATCGTGGTGGGGCCCGCATCGGCCAGTGGCTGCGGTGCGGCGTCCAGCTCCACGGTGAACCGGCTGCCGACGCCGGGCTTGCTCGTCACGCGCACCTCGCCGCCCATCGCGTGCACGAGCTTGCGCGCGATCACCAGGCCGAGCCCCGTGCCTTCGGTGCGCGTGCGCTCGGCGCCGAGCCGGTTGAACGGCTGGAAGAGCTGCTGCAGCTGCGCATCGTTGAGCCCCGGCCCTTCGTCCACCACGCTCAGCCGCACGCGGCCATCCTTCTCCCGAACCTCCAGGCGCACGGCGCCGCCGCGCCGGTTGTACTTGATCGCGTTCGAGAGCAGATTCATGAGCACCTGCTCCAGCGTGCGGCGGTCGGCCAGCACGCCCATCGGGGCCGGCGGCAGGCTGGACAGCTCCACGCCATGCGTGCGCGCCAGCGGAGCCACCAGCGACAGCGCATCGGCGATGGCTCGCGGGAGGTCGACGCCGGTCAGCGTCAGATGGAAGTCGTCGCCTTCGATGCGGGTGAGGTCGAGCACGTCGTCCACGAGCTGCAGCAGGCGCCGGCTGGCGCGCTGGGCGCCGTCGAGGCGGCGCCGCTGCTCCGGCGCCAACGCGTGATCGCGGTCGAGCGACATGACCTCCATGAATCCCAGAATGCCGTTCAACGGCGTACGCAACTCATGGCTCACGCGGGAGAGGAATTCGCTCTTGCCGCGGTGCGCCTCCTCGGCGGCCTGGAGGCGGTGCAGCGTGGCTTCCTGTTCGCGGGCCGCCGCGGCGGCGCGCAAGCGGTGCGTGACGTCGCGCGCGGTGCCACGCCAGCCGGCGAACCCGCCGTCGGGGCCGAGCACCGGCGTGGCGCTGAGCGATACCGCCAGCCGGCCCTTCGGCGTGTCCAGCAGCGCGCTGACGCGGGAGAAGGCGCGACCGGCGCGCAGCACCCGGTGCAGCCGCTGGCCGTCCGGCAGCGGGTCGCCGAAGGCATCCAGCAGCGGCGCGTCGGCCGCCCGCCGCCCGACGACGTCGCTCGCCGCGCAGCCCGGTCACCGACTCGAGGGCGCCGGCGATCCAGGTGTAGCGCAGCTCGGTGTCCAGTTCCCACATCCAGTCGCCCGAGGAGCGCGCGAAGTCGAGCAGGCGGGCCCGCTCCGAATCGAGTGCGCGCAGGCGCTGACGGCTGCGCAGCAGCTCGTTGGCCGCGCAGGCGAGCTGGCGCAGCGCGGCGCGCTGCGGCTCCGCCAGGGCGCGCGGCACGGTATCGCAGACGCTGAGGGTGCCGAGCGTTCGGCCGTCCAGCCGCAGCGGCTCGCCGGCGAAGAAGCGCAGGTAGGGTTCTCCGACGACGAGCGGATGGTCGGCGAAGCGCGCATCGGCGGCAAGGTCCGGCACCTCGAAGAGGCTGCTCTGCGCAAGCGCGTGGCTGCAGATGGACATCTCGCGCGGCAGTTCGTGAGCGTCGTGCCGACAGCGGACTTGAACCATTCGCTGTCGCGGTCGGCGAGCGAGATCAGCGCAACGGGACAGGCGCAGATCAGCGCCGCGCACGCCACCAGCCCGTCGTAGCTGTCTTCCGGCGCGCTGCCGACGAGGTCGAGCGAGTGCAGCGCAGCCAGACGCTCTTCCTCGTCAAGCGGTATGGGGGCGGGGATCACTTCAGCTCAGGAGATGGCGCGCCGCAGGGGAAAGCAGTGTAGGACAAGGCCTACGCAGGAATCGGACCCATCGTGCGGCGCCCGAGTACCCCCTGCATGACAATGCACTGAACCACGATACCGGACGGGGTGTTCCGATGATCATTCGCCTTGGATTGTTCGACGATCACGACATCGTCCGCGCGGGCTTTCGCTACATCCTCGAGCGGCACAGCGACATCCAGATCGTGGCTGAGGGCGGCACCGGGCGGGAAGCGCTCGATGCCATTCGCAAGACGGAGATGCACGTTTGCCTCATCGACCTCTCGCTGCCCGACCTGTCGGGCATCGACGTGCTGCGCCAGGCCAAGGGCAGCCACCCCGAAGTGCACATCGTGATCCTCAGCGCCTACCCCGAGGAGCAGTACGGCCTGAACGTGCTGAAGGCCGGGGCGAGCGGCTTCCTGAGCAAGGAGCTGGCGCCCGACCAGATCGTGTCCGCCGTGCGCACGGTGGCCGCGGGCCGGCGCTACGTGAGCCCGCGCCTGGCCGAGATGCTGGCCGCCGGCCTCACGCACGACATCGAACAGCCGGCCCACCTGCGGCTGTCGGAGCGGGAGTTCCAGATCTTCTCGAAGCTGGCCGTGGGCAAGAGCGTGACCGAGATCGCGAACGACCTGTGCCTGTCGGCCAAGACGGTGAGCACCTATCGCGCGCGCCTGCTGGAAAAGATGAGCTTCAAGACCAACGCCGACCTGACCCAGTACGCCGTCAGGAACCAGCTCATCCCGTGATGGACGCCGCTTCCGATCCTCCCCTGGCCGCTGCGCGCTCGACCCGAACGCTGCGCGTGCTCGTGGTGGAGGATCTGCCCCGCGTGCGCTCGCTGCTGCGCGAGCTGATCGAGGAGCCCGATCGGCTGGAGGTGACGGCCTTCGCCGAAACCGAGGACGAGGCGCTGCAGCGCTTCGACGAGCTTCGCCCCGATGCGGTGGTGGTGGACTTGAAGCTTCGCGCCGGCACGGGCCTGGGCGTGGTGCACGGCATTCGCCGCCGCGCGCCCAAGGCGCCGCCGCTGGTGATCGTTCTCACGAACCACGCGCTGCCGGTGCTCGAAACGGCCTGCCTGCAGGCCGGGGCGGACCACTTCCTCGACAAGAGCCGCGATTTCCTCAAGGTGCGGCCGCTGCTCGAAGAGGCTCGGCTGCGGGCCGCCTAGCTCTCGCGGGGCAGCGGGAAGTACGACTCGATCATGGTGCCCTCGCCGGGCGCCGTGCGCAGCGCGAAACGCCCGCCGAGCGCCCGTGCGCGCTGGCGCATGCCCGCGATGCCGTGGGAGAGGCTGTCGGCGCGGAAGTCCGAGATGCCCACGCCGTTGTCCGCCAGCTTCAGGCGGTAGCCGTTGCGCTGGCGCTCCAGCGTGATGTCGACCTGCGTGGCCTGGGCGTGCTTGAGGATGTTGGTGAGGCCCTCCTGCACCAGCCGGTAGATGGCGATCGCAAGCTCCGGCGGCACCTGCTCGCCGTCCGGCAGCGACTTGAAGTTGCACGCCAGACCCGGCCTTGCCGCAGGCCTCGCGCACGTACCAGTCCAGCGCGGGCCCGAGGCCGAGGTGGTCGAGCAGCGAGGGCCGCAGGTCTTCCACCACTCGGCGCTTCACGTGCACCGCCTCGTCGACGGTCTCCGACAGCCGCTTCAGGCGCGGAAGCACCTCGGGGTCGGCGATCTTGCTGTGGCCTTCGAGCCAGGCGATGTCGATCTTGGCCGACGTCAGAATGCCGCCGAGCTCGTCGTGCAGGTCGCGCGCGAGGCGGCTCTTGTCGCGCTCGCTGGTGGACTGGAGGTAGCTGGACAACGAGGAAAGCTCCTCGGTGCGCGTAGCCACCTGCCGCTCGAGCAGGGCGGCCTGGGCTTCGAGCTCCTTGCGATGGAGCTCGCGCAGCTGGAACTGCCGCAGCATCATGTTGGCCAGCACGGCGAGGAAGGCCAGGTTGATGAACACCACCAGCCCGACGCCGATGCGCTGCTGCACGAGGGAACGATCGATGGCCGCCTGGCGGTCGGCAAGCACCCCCAGCTGCTCGGACTCGAAGGCGTTGGCCTGCTTCACGAGATCTTCCATGAGCTGGATGCCGTAGCCGGCGCGCAGCAGGTTCATCGCCTGCTCGTGGCGACCCTGCTCCTCGTTGGAGACGGTGAGGCGCATCTCGTCGAGCTTGCTCGTGGCCACGGCAACGAGCGCGCGTGCCCGCTCGGAGGCGACCTTGTCGTTCTGCGTGCGTGCGGTGAGGTCGACGAAGCTGCGCTGCGCGCGCGCCATCGCTTCGTTGAAGGGCTCGAGGTAGCGGCGGTCCTGCATGAGCAGATAGCCCCGCTGCGCCGACTCGGCATGGCCCGAGCGCCTCGCGGATGGCGGCGATGTTGGCGGCGATCTCGTGCACGCGCTCGGCCTCGACGCGCACCTCGCGCACCCGGCTGGCGGTGAGCTCGGACACCCCGAGCACGACCACCGACACCACGGCGGTCATGGCCAGCGCCAGCAGCAGGCGCAGGGGCAGACCGTAGATGCCGCGCCCGCGGACAGGCTCGCCGGAAGTATCCGCGACCGGCGCAACGGTGGTGTCGGCGGTGGTGTCCAAGAGGGCTACTTCAGTGGCTCGGCAGCGGGCTCACAAAACAGGCCGGGCAGCGTGTTGCGCTGCCCGGCCAAGACTACACCTTTGCACGGTCAGGGACCGCGCCTCATCAGGCCGAGGATCAGCGAGACGATGAAGCCGATGAGGAACACGAAGAAGAGGATTTTCGCGATGCCGGCGGCGCCGGCAGCGATGCCACCGAAGCCGAAGACGGCCGCGATGAGCGCGATGATGAAGAACACGACGGCGTAATGAAGCATGTAGATCTCCTTGGGTGATCGGTCAGCGTTCCTGTTCGAGCAGATCCGCGAGGTCGTCGGCGTGTTCTTCCTCGACCGCCAGGATCTCCTCCAGCAGGCGACGCGTGGTCGGGTCGTGATCTCCGAGGAACTGCACCATCTCGCGATAGCTGTCGATCGCGATGCGCTCGGCGACGAGATCCTCGGTGATCATTTCGGCGAGCCCCGTGCCGGCGTGGTACTGGGCATGCGAGCGGTCGGCCAGGCCCCGAGGGTCCAGGTCGGGCTCGCCGCCGAGCTGCACGATGCGCTCCGCGATCCGGTCCGCATGGTCGAGTTCCTGGGTGGCGTGCTCCAGGAACTCCTGGGCCGCGAGCCGCGACTTGATCCCCTTGGCGACGAAATAGTGGCGCTTGTAGCGCAGCGCGCACACCCATTCCGTGGCCAGCGCTTCGTTCAGCAGGCTGACGACGCGCTTCGGGTCCAGGTCGTAGCCCTCGGTCACGGGGCCGTCCATCACGTGGCGCCGGGCGCGCTCACGCAACTCCGCCGTGGAGCTCAGTTCGGTGCGGGGCTCCATCGGGCGGCCCTTCAACGGCGCGTATCAGCAGCACGCCGGCCGCCAGCCCGATGAGCAGGCCGACGCCGATCGCTTGCCATGGGCTGCCGTGGACGTATTCGTCGGTCACGGTCGCCGCATCGCGCCCCGCGCGCCCCGGAGTCGAGGCGGTCCAGGCGGTCGCGCGCGGCTTCCATGGCGAGGCCGACCCGGTTGCGCAGGTCTTGCATCGTGCCGCTGCCGGCCGAGTTCGCGTCGCGCAGCAAGGTCTCGACCTCGCTGACGACGTTGCGCATGTCGCGGGCCAGTGCGTTGGCCTTGTCGTTCCTGATCATGGCCGGCTCCTAGATCACTGCGAAGTCTTGAGGCGGATGTCGTTCTTCACCGACTGCACGCCATCGGTGCTGCGGGCGATCTGCGACCGCGCGATTCACCTCGGTGGCGTTGTTGGCGAAGCCGCTGAGCTGCACGGTGCCCTTGAACGTCTCGACCTTGATATTCAGCGCGCTGACGGCCGGATCGTCGACCATCTTGGCCTTCACTTTCGTGGTGATCGTGGTGTCGTCGATCTGCTGGCCGGTGCTGGCGCTCGTCGGCGTGCTGGAGCAGCCGACAGACACCAGCGAAGCGCCCAGCATGACGCACAGGGCTGCAGCGGAGAGGTTGCGGGACAGTTTCATGAGTACTCCTCGAAGTGGATTGCGTGTCGAGCCACTCTAGAAGCGCGCCCCGGGCGCCCGCTGTCGGTCAGTGCTGAATGGGATCGCCGAGAAAGGCGCTTCGGTTGTCAGCGATATCTGACGCGCCCGACGCGCCGCGTCGCGCGGCGGGCGGCTCTGCGGCAGCCTCGAACCACAGCGTGACGCCGAAGCCGCGGCCGTCCACCCCCGCGCCGGCCTCGATGCGCGCGTGATGCACCTCGGCGATGCGCGCGACGAGCGACAGCCCCACGCCGCTGCCGCGGCCCGGCGCCCCGGGAAGGCGGTAGAAGCGGTCGAAGACCCGGGAGCGCTCGTGCTCCGGCACGCCGGGCCCGTCGTCGGCGACGCTCAGCCGCACCCGGCCGGCCTCGCTGGCGCAGCGCACCTCGATGCGGCCGCCGTCGCCGGCGTAGCGCACCGCGTTGTCGATCAGGTTGCGCAGCGCGATGCCGAGCATGTCCATGTCGCCCACGATCTCGCAGGCGCCCAGCTCGAGCACGATGCGCTGGCCGCGCTGGCGGGCGGCGGCGTCGAAATCGCGCGCGACGACTTCCACCACGTCGAGCAGGGCCACGCGCCGCTCGTGCGAGCCGCCGGCATCGAGCCGTGCGAGGTCGAGCAACTGCTCGGCCAGGCGGGCGCTGCGCTGGACCCCCTCGCGCAGCCGGCGCAGGGCGGCGTCGCGCTCCGCGGCGTCGCGCGCCTCCAGCGCGAGCTGCGTCTGGGCGAGCAGCGCGGCCATCGGGGTGCGCAGCTCGTGCGCGGCGTCGGCGATGAAGCGGCGCTCGCCTTGCAGGGCGCCGTCCAGCCGCTGGAGAAGCTGGTTGAACGACTCCACGAGCGGCGCGATCTCGCACGGCAGCCCGGCGGCGGGCAAGGGGGCGAGATCGAGCCCCTCGCGGCGACGGATGGCGGCCTCGACGGCCATGACCGGGCGCAGCGACCAGCGCACGACCGCCCACAGCGGCAGGGCCAGCAGCACGAAGAGCACGGCCGTGGCGCCGAGGCTGAGCTTGAGCCAGCGCACGCGCTCGGCGTCGAGCTGCCGGTGCGACCACGCGGCCTGCACGTGCACGCGCCCGCTCGCGTCGCTCACGCTGTAGACGCGCCAGCGTTCGCCGGCCACCTCGGTGTCGGAAAACCCGGCGGCGAGGTCAGCACGGAACGGCTGGGCCGGCGCGCCCGGGGAGCGAAACCCCTCGCGACCGCCGTTCAGCCAGACCTGGAAGCGCGGCTTGTGGTTGGCGAGCCGGTCGTCGAGCGAGCCGCCGTCGGCGCCTTCGGGCAGCTGGAACGCCGGGCGGGCGGACGACATCGCGTCCACATCGCCCGGCAGCGACAGCAGGATCTGGTGGGCGATGACGCGAAGCGTGCTGTCCCACCAGCCGGTCTGCTGGCGATCGACCATGGTGCCGTAGGCGCACAGCCAGCCGCCGACGCAAACGACGATGGCCGACATCAGCGCGACCAGCAGCCGGCCGCGCAGCGAGGCGGGCAAGAATCTCATGCACGCTCCTCGCCGACGCGGTAGCCGAAGCCGTGTACGGTGGCGATGAAGTCGTCGCCGAGCTTGCGGCGCAGCTGGTGGATGTAGACCGCGATGGTGTTGCTCTCGATGCTGCCGGTGCCGCCGTACACCGCGTCTTCGAGCTGGGCGCGCGTGACGACCCAGCCGCGGCGCTCCATCAGCGCGAGCAGCGTGCGGTATTCGTTGACGCTGAGCGTGACCGGCGCGCCCGCGCGCAGAACGCTGCGCCGGGCCGGGTCCACGGTGACGTCGCCGTGTGCGAGCTTGGGCGACACGCGGCCCTGGGCGCGGCGCACCACGGCGCGCAGCCGGGCGCCCAGCTCGTCGAGCTCGAACGGCTTCACGACGTAGTCGTCGGCCCCGGCATCGAGGCCGGCGATGCGGTCGCTGAGCGAGTCGCGCGCAGTGACGATGAGCACCGGCGTGGGGTCGTAGCGCTGGCGCATGGCCTGCAGCACGCCGAGGCCCGAGCCGCGCGGCAGGCCGAGGTCGAGCAGCACGGCGGCGTAGCCGTGGTCGGAGAGCGCGAGCCGCGCGGCGGCGGCATCGGCCACCCACTGCACGCGCCAGTCGTCGCGCTGCAGGCCGGTGCGCACGGCGTGCGCCAGCATTTCGTCGTCCTCGACCAGCAGAAGATTCATTGCGTGCATTTTGCGCCGCGCGTTTAAAGAGTTCTTAAGCGCGCGGCAATCAGTTCCTAACGAGCGGCCCGAAGAATCGGCCGTGCTCGACGAGGGTTCGTCGAGCGGCCGAAGTCTCCTCCCGTTCTCGAAAGGAACCGACATGTCTTACTCGCGAATTCTTCTCCTCGCCGCCGCCGTGCTGCCGTTCGCCGCGTCGGCCCAGGAAGCCACGCCGGAACCCGCGCGGACCGCGTCCACGCTCAGCCGGGCCGAGGTGCGCGCCGCGCTCGACGACGCACGGGCCAACGGCGGCATGAAGGTGTTTCGTGCCGGGTACATCGAATCCGTGGCCACGCCGCGCAGCCGCGAGGCGGTGATGGCGGAGGTGCGTGCGGCACGGGCCAGCGGGGAGCTGGCGGCGTTGAATGCCGAAGCAGTGGCGTTCGATGCGCGGCCGGGAATGGCGGCGCCGGCCTGGCTTGCGATGGGGCGTGGACAGTGAGGGGCCGCGCCCTCACCCCCGCCCTCTCCCGCTAGCGGGAGAGGGAGTAAGAGAGCTTCAGGAGGCGAGGTGGCGAGTCAGGAACGCCACGGTGCGTTCCCGCGCCTTCGCCGCTGAGGCGGCGTCGTACGAGCCGCGTTGGTCGCAGTTGAAGCCGTGGCCGGCGTCGTACGTGTGGAGTTCCACCTCGGGGTGGGCGGTGCCGAAGGCGCGCACGGTGTCCACCGGAATGGCGGCGTCGCGCTCGCCGAAATGCGCGAGCACGGGGCAGCGCGGCGACAGCGCGGCCTGCCCCGGCACGCCGCCGCCGTAGTAGACGACGGCGGCCGAGAGGCCGTCGAGCTTGCACGCGGCGAGCCACGACAGCAGGCCGCCCCAGCAATAGCCGACGATGCCGACCTTCAGGCCTTGCCCGACGTTCACGATGGCGGCGGCGATGTCGGCGAGCGCGTTGTCGTCGCCCGCGCTCGTGCGCAGCGTGCGGCCGCGCGCGATGTCGGCATCGGTGTAGCCGAGCTCGACGCCGGGCTCCACGCGCTCGAATACCGCGGGCGCGATGGCGAGGAAGCCGTCGGCCGCGTAGCCGTCGGCGACGGCGCGGATGTGCCCGTTGACGCCGAAGATCTCCTGCACCACCACCAGCGCGCCGCGCGGCGTGCCGGAGGGGCGGGCGATGTAGGCAGGAAAGCGATGGCCATCAGCGGCCTGCAGTTCGACGGAAGCCATGTCCGGTTCTCCATCGTGGCCAAGCGAGACGACGCAGCCATAAAACGCCCCCACCACGAGCGCTGGGGGCCAACAATTTCAGCGTCTGCTGATCAAAAGCCCGGCGACGATGCCGACGACGAGCGCGGCGCCGATCACCGGCCACGGCTGGTCGTGCACGTAGCGATCGGTGGTGCGGGCGGCGTCGCGCACGCCGTAGTGCACGTCGTCCAGGCGCTCGCGTGCACCGTCGAGCACTTCGCCGAGCTTCTGGCGCAGTTGCGAGAGCGCAGCCTTGCCCTCACTGCCCGTGCCGGAGGCCGCGGCCTCGGCCTCGCCCACGAGACGCTCGATGTCTTGCCCGATCTGGTCGAGTTGACGCGGATTCATGAAGTCCCCTTCAGGTTGCGGCGGCCAACCGGCGCTCGACGAATTCGAGTCGGTCCTGGCCCCAGAAAATTTCGCCCTCGATGACGTAGCTCGGCGCGCCGAACACGCCGGCCTCGATGGCGCGCTCGGTGTCGCGCTCGTAGCGCTCCTGCACGGCCTGCGAGTGCGCATCGTCCATGCGGACGGCCGGCAGGTTCTGCTCGGCCAGCAGGTTGGCGAGCGTGGCCTCGTCGGCGATGTTGCGCTCTTCCACCCACAGCGCGCGCATCACGGCGCCCGCGAAGCGCATGGCGTCGTCCGTGCCGTGCTCGAGGTCCACCGCGATGATCAGGCGCGCGGCGTCGTCGGGCGACACCGGGAAGTACCGGGGCTGCAGGTTCAACGGTGCGTCCAGCCATTTCGAGAAGCGCTTCAGCTCGACGAGGCGGTAGGCCTGGCGCTGCGGCGCGCGCTTGGCCAGCGGCAGGCCGCCGGACACCGGAAACACCTTGCCGCCGAGATCGACCGGCAGCACGTTGATGTGTGCGCCGCTGCGGCGGGCAATGTCGAGGAAGCGCCGGTGGCCGAGGTAGGTCCAGGGCGACTGCGGCGAGAAGTAGTAGTCGACGTCCATCGGTGGTCCGTGAAATTTGGCACGAACCTTACCGCAGTCAGGCGAAACCCGCGTGACCCCGCGACCACGGTCCCCGGAACGTGGAGATTGACTGCAACTGCACGTAACTTTAGTATCAGTGCCATGAACCGCTCCACCTACATCACGCTGGCTGCGGCGCTGATGTTCGGTGCAGGCGCGGCGCAGGCGGCGAGCCCACAGCGGATCCCGGCCTGCTCGTGGAACAGCCCCGGCCAGAACCCGTTCATGGGCGAGGTGGTCGCGGCGGTCGACCACTACCCGGACATCCCGGCCGACGTGCGTCAGCGGCTGAAGCAACGCATGGCCGAACGGCGCTACGACGACATCGTGACGATCCGGCGCGACAGCATCGTCGGCCGCGACGAATACGACCCCGGCATTCGCGACATGCACTTCGGCGAGCGCAGCGTGTGCGCGCAGACGACGCGCGCTGGCTGGAGCGCCGAGATGCGCGAGCGCGGCCTCGTGTATTGCGAGGCCGGCCACTGCATCCTCGTGCCGACGGTGTGCCGCAACGTGAGCCGCATCGACCGACTGCCGCCGAAGCGCGTGGCCGAACCGGCCGTGCCGGCGGGACCGGGCGACGGCGAACTGATGTTCGACCCCCCGGCCGCGGGGCCGTCCATCCCGATTCGTTCGCCGAGCGGGCGGCGCCGCAGGCCGTCGGCCTGGGCGAAGGCCCGACGCCGATGGCCGGGCCGGGATCGTCGTTGTCCAGCGCGCTGCCGCCCTACGGCACATTCTGCGACGGCATGGCAGGTGGCGTCGTGCCGGCACCTCCGTTCGGCGGCCGCGGGCCGGTCGGCGGGTTGCCGCCGCTCGTGGTGCCGTCTCCCGACGGCCCCGGCGCCGCCGGCGCGTTGTCATGACCGCGCCACCGCTCACGCCGGTTCCGGAGCCCGGTACCTGGGCGCTGATGCTCGGCGGGCTGGTGCTGGTGCGCGCGCCTCGCGTCAATGCGACGGCGCCCTGCTGGCTAGGCGTCTGCCGCGCTGATTCCAACGGCCGCGCGCCACCCAGCAGCGGCGCGAGGTGGTTGGCCGGTGTGGCTGCCCGGGTGCTCGGCCACCGTTTCGGGCGTGCCGGCCGCCACCACCTGGCCGCCGCCGGCGCCGCCTTCCGGGCCCATGTCGATGAGCCAGTCGGCCGTCTTGATGACGTCGAGGTTGTGCTCGATCACGACGATGGTGTTGCCCGCGTCGCGCAGCTGGTGCAGCACCTTCAGCAGCAGCCGGATGTCGTGGAAGTGCAGGCCGGTGGTGGGCTCGTCGAGGATGTAGAGCGTGCGTCCGGTGTCGCGCTTGGACAGCTCCAGGCCGAGCTTGACGCGCTGCGCCTCGCCGCCGGAGAGCGTGGTGGCGCTCTGGCCGAGCTTGATGTAGCCCAGGCCGACGTCGAGCAGCGTCTGCAGCTTGCGCGCGATGTTGGGCACGGCGCCGAAATAGCCGTGCGCTTCCTCGACCGTCATGTCGAGCACCTGCGTGATGCTGCGGCCCTTGTACTGGATCTCGAGCGTCTCGCGGTTGTAGCGCTGGCCGTGGCACACGTCGCACGGCACGTAGACGTCGGGCAGGAAGTGCATCTCGACCTTGAGGACGCCGTCGCCCTGGCACGCCTCGCAGCGGCCGCCGGCCACGTTGAACGAGAAGCGCCCCGGGCCGTAGCCGCGCTCGCGCGCGGCCGGCACTTCGGCGAACAGCTCGCGGATCGGGGTGAACAGGCCGGTGTAGGTGGCCGGGTTGCTGCGCGGCGTGCGGCCGATCGGGCTCTGGTCGACGTTGATGACCTTGTCGAACGCCTCGAGGCCTTCGATGTCGTCGTGCGGGGCCGGCTCGAGGTGGCTCTGGTAGAGGCGGCGCGCCACCGCGGCGTAGAGCGTGTCGTTGACCAGCGTGCTCTTGCCCGAGCCCGAGACGCCGGTGACGCAGGTAAAGAGCCCGACCGGGATCTCGGCGGTGACGCCCTGGAGGTTGTTGCCGCGCGCGTTGACGATGCGCAGCACGCCGGCCGCGTCCGCCGACGGCGCCGGGCGGGCGCGACGCCCGGGCACGGGGATGCGCAGGCGGCCGGCGAGGTACTGCCCGGTGAGGGACTCGTCGCTCGCGGCGACCTCCGCCGGCGTGCCTTGCGCGATGACGCGGCCGCCGTGCACGCCGGCGCCCAGCCCCATGTCCACCACGTGGTCGGAGGCGCGGATCATGTCTTCGTCGTGCTCGACCACGAGCACCGAGTTGCCGAGGTCGCGCAGGTGGCGCAGCGTGCGGATGAGGCGCTCGTTGTCGCGCTGGTGCAGCCCGATGCTCGGCTCGTCGAGCACGTACATCACGCCGGTAAGGCCGGAGCCGATCTGGCTGGCCAGGCGGATGCGCTGCGCCTCGCCGCCGGAGAGCGTGTCGGCGCTGCGGTCCAGGCTCAGGTAGTTGAGCCCGACATCGTTCAGGAAGCGCAGGCGCGAGCGGATCTCGCGCACGACCTTGTCGGCGATCTCGGCCTTCGCGCCCTTGAGCTGCAGCGTCTCGAAGTAGGCGAGGCACTCGGCGAGCGTGGCGTGCTCGACCTCGAAGATGGCGCGCCGCGACGAGCGCTCGTCGCCTTGCAGGAACACGTGCCGCGCCTCGCGACGCAGCCGCGTGCCGGCGCATTGGGGGCATGGCTTGGGCGCCTGGTAGCGCGCCAGGTCCTCGCGCACGGCGACGGAGTCGGTCTCGCGGTAGCGGCGCTCGAAGGTGGGGATGATGCCCTCGAACGGATGGCGCCGCTTCACGCTGCGCGCGCGGCCGCCCTTGGCGCTCTCGGCCTGGTAGACGAACTCGATCTCCTCGGCGCCCGAGCCGTGCAGCAGCACGTGCCGCGCCTCGGCCGGCAGGTCTTCGAAAGGCGTGTCGAGGTCGAAGCCGTAGTGGCGCGCGACGCTTTCGAGGATGGAATAGGTGTAGCCGTTGCGCTTGTCCCAGCCCTTCACGGCGCCGCTGGCCAGGCTGAGCGACGGGAAGGCGACCACGCGCTCGGGGTCGAACACCGTCACCTGGCCGAGGCCGTCGCACGCCGGGCAGGCGCCCACGGGGGAGTTGAACGAGAACAGGCGCGGCTCGAGCTCGGGGATGGAGTAGCTGCAGATCGGGCAGGCGAACTTGCTGCTGAAGAGATGCTCCCGGCCGCCGTCCATCTCGAACGCGATGGCGCGGCCGTCGGCGATGCGCAGCGCGGCCTCGAAGCTTTCGGCCAGGCGCTGGCGGAGCCCGGACGCCGGGCCGCTCCCAAGGCCGGGCGATGCCCCCCGGGGCGGACGCGAAGCGGCCGGGGGCTCAGACGGACCGTCCGGGCGGGTCTTGACGCGGTCGACGACGACATCGATGTCGTGCTTCTCGGCCTTCTTGAGCTTGGGCACGTCGGCGGCCTCGACCACGGCGCCGTCGACGCGGAAGCGCACGAAGCCCTGGGCCTGCATGTCGGCGAAGAAGTCGACGAACTCGCCCTTGCGGTCGCGCACCACCGGCGCCAGCACCATGAGGCGCGTGTCTTCCGGCAAGCCGAGCACGGCGTCGACCATCTGGCTCACGCTCTGGGCCTCCAGCGGGCGGTCATGGTCGGGGCAGAACGGCGTGCCGGCGCGCGCGTAGAGCAGGCGCAGGTAGTCGTGGATCTCGGTGACGGTGCCGACGGTGGAGCGCGGGTTGTGCGAGGTGGCCTTCTGCTCGATGCTGATCGCCGGGCTCAGGCCCTCGATCACGTCGACGTCGGGCTTGTCCATGAGCTGCAGGAACTGGCGCGCGTAGGCCGACAGGCTCTCGACGTAGCGGCGCTGGCCCTCGGCATAGAGGGTGTCGAACGCGAGGCTGGACTTGCCCGAGCCGGACAGGCCCGTGATCACGACGAGCGAGTGCTTCGGAATGTCGAGGTCGACGTTCTTCAGGTTGTGGGTGCGGGCGCCGCGCACGCGTTGAGCGGTGCGGTCGACGTTCCACCGCTCAAGGTGCGACCCTGCTTGCGGTCGACGTCGGCGGGTTTCGAAGGCATGGGATGGCGCTGGGCAACCGGGCATGATAACGGCGCGGCCACGCGCGGCGCACTACGATGTCCGGCATGACGCACGCGCACCTGCCTTCCGCCGGTCCCGGCTCGTCGCCCCAGCGCTTCTGCTCGGACTCTGCGGGCTGCGGCGGCGGCTTCTGGTTCGTCGTCAGCGACTTCGAAGCGACGGCGACGGAGAGGACGACCCGCCGACCGTCGCGCTCGCGGCGAGCCCCGAGGCGGCGCGGCCCGGCGAGGTCATCGAGCTGGTTGCCGCGGCCGGCGACGACTCCGCGCGTGGACCACGTGGCGTTCTATCGGCTGGACCCCGCGACCAGCGGCGCGATGCTGCTCGCGCGTGATAGCGAAGCGCCGTACAGGACGGACGTCCTCATGCCGAGTTCACGGCGGCGATGCAAGTGGGCTTCTTCGCACGTGCGGTCGATGACATCGGGCACGAGGCGGACAGCGTTGTCGTGGGCGTGACGGTCGTTCCTTAGGGCGCGGTCTCCCTTCGGCCGCTGGCGCGCGGTTCAGCGCAGGCGCCAGATAAGTACCGGTTCACGCCGCATGCGGCGCTGTTTGTCACTAGAGCCGGTTTGGATACTGGCGGCTTCCAAAAAAGAACTCAGGGAGTGCTCTTGACAATCACGCGCCGGACTTCGTCCGCGAGAATCGCCGCCGCATGGGTGACCTGCCTCCTGGGCGCCTGCAGTGGTGGAAGCATTACACCCACATCGGCGGCGGCGCCGCCACCGGCGGAGAATCAAGTCACCACTTCTTCGGCAACTGCCGGCTATGCGGCGGTGGCTGTCGTTTCGCTCGAGTCGGTGGGGCTGCCTGCCGACACTGCCCTGTCCCAAGTGTCGGTCGCGAGCGGGGAGGCGGTCGGCCTGACGATTCGCGACGGGGAGATCCGCTTCATCACGCCGAGCGACCCTGGCGTCGATTCGGCGGTGACCCTGCGAGTGGCCCTGCCTGGCTCGGTCGTGATCGTGCCTGTGACGATCCAGAGCGAGCGGCCGACAGCAGCGGTTGCCCACATCGAGTCTGACGAGAACGGCACCCTGAGCCCGAATGCCAGCAAAGCCAGGTTGACCGTGACGGGGCTTGGGGCCAACAACGCGCTCACCGGCCAACCGCTGTCCTTCTCTGTCGAAGGCGCCCCGCCCCTCGACCTGCTGGGGTCGGCCGGAACGATCTTCGTGCCGCTGACGGGCGAGACCATCGATCTCGCTAAGCACTGGTCCCTCGACCCGGTCACGAACACACTCAGGATTTCGGCGGAGGCGATGGCATCGGTGCTGGCTGACGTACCGTCGGGAGAGATTGAGTTCGATATTGGCTTGACGAGCAAGGACATGGATTTCGCTGTCGCGTGGACCATGTCGGCACACAAGCCGACCGCAGTTCTGAATGGCCAAGTGGTGGGACTCGACGGCTCACCCAGGCTGGACGCGGCGGGCACGCTGGTGGCAATCCGCGGCATGGACAACCGCACGAGAATGGTGGCCGCGGTCGATGCCAACGGATCATTCTCGGCCCCCCATCTGGGCGCCGGGACGTACCAGCTCGTCATCCTGGACCCCACCAATCCGAACTTCTGGACGGTCACGGCACCGGTCTATCCCAACAGCACCCGGGTGAACAGCCAGCTGCCGTATGAACCGGCCGCCTCGAAAGGAGGTTCGGCCTCCTTGCAGGAAAGGGACCAGCCTGCACATGCGGGCGCGTCCGCGCGCCGGATTGCCGCCATCAGCTTTGGTGCCAGGACCGAGCAAGATGGCGAAGCCCCTCCTCGGCCGCCCGATCGAAGCGCTTATCGGGAGCGACTCCTCAAGGCCACGCCCGCCACTTGCGAAACTTCCAATGTAGCGGCTGGGGAGGCCACCTATCAGGCGGTCGCTGGACCTGGAAAACGTCACGACCAGTTGACGGCATTGCAGCACGCCATTCCACAGGGAACGCGCCGAAGTACTCGATTGCGATGACCGCCGCCACGCCGGAGTACCCGGTCTTCACGTCGGTCAAAGAGTCAATTCAACGACTCGTGGTCGTATGTCGTTTTCGGCCTTGCAGGGAGTCGGATCAGCACGCGGCTGCGGTAAACGATAGCCACTATTCTCGCGGTGATGCTGACCAGCCACGCGCTGCGTCAACGTTGCCGACCAATCTGCAAAAGACAGCTTCCATTCTCCTTCAAGTGCCAGCTTGACCGCCACCAACGTCGGGGACGCGGCGATGCCGACGTACGGTCACGACTGGACGTGAAGCTGACATGTCCCAGAGAACTTCAGGTTGTGCAAGGCCGAGTTCGACTCTCCCAATCGGCACGGACACCGCGTCATCAAGGCGGGCAGGAGCTAACTTGCCAGGGCTACTACGTCAGTGTGCCCGTCGTGACGAAACCGACTGGGGGGTTCCACTGGGGATCGAGTACGAGCCCGAAGCAGCGTGAAATCACCCATGTGCGCACTGGGCATCGTCGTCGATGGTGAGCCAGTCATGTCGGAGGCAGATCTCTCCGGGTCGATTTCGCTACGGTCGGACGGACGGCTGCAGGTTTCCGGATGCAGTGCTGCCTCTCATCCCGACTCGCCTTCCGTTTCGGCAAGACCAGCATCCTTGTCGAACTGACTGGAACTCATGACGGCCAGACATTGACGTCCGATGCAATCACCGGACCTGGTCCAATACGACGGCTCCACCGCATTCACTCCGCTGTTCCTGGCAGCCGACGAAATCGGCAGTGCCAGGCGTTATGGACAGGGCGCCCCCAATTCGGAACCGGGATTGGACTCCTGGGCCTCCTTCGGGACGATTTCATGGCTAAAAGGCCAGCAGCTACAGGTTCAACGACATTTCAGGCTTGCACGTGGCCCAGACGTCGTTCCGGGCGGTCCATCCTGGACCATCGCTGGACACAGCGACGGCCATCCAGTGGATTTGCGCTACGCGGACGGTGACGGCGGCTATGCAGACGCGCTCGGTGGGGCCGGCCATGGCGCGCATATCAAGGCTTTGCTCGACTGCAGGGGCGGTCGCAGGTCGCCGCTAATGCGACGCCGGACCGGCACTCGGTCCAGGCTGTCGCCTGGGTCCGCGCCAATCGCGCTTTGCTCGAGACAGGCGGCAAACGTTGCCCGATCGTTGTACGCCGGCATCTCATGGATGAAGCCCGTGCCTTGGTAGACGGGAAATTCCCTGACGGCGTCTCCCATCCCCGGTGCTGGGCGCTTGGACGAACAAGCCCGCTGAACTTTCGTTCAAGCAGGGCCATTTCATCACTGGCACATCTCGCTCAAAGCCTGATGGGCCGAACAACGCCGAGGTTGCGAACCTTCCACGCGGCTTCGCGCACCGGCGGCACGAGCCGGGTGCCGGCTTGTGCCGGCATCACGTTCCACCAGGTGTGCAGCAGCGTGGCGCCGCGGGGCAGCTCCGGCTCGACGACGCTCTCCCAGGTTTCGATGCCCGGCCAGGGCCCGTAGCAAAGCACGATGAACTCGCGCGCGTCGTGCACCGGAAGCACCAGCAGGCGGTCACTTCCCGTGCCGTGCAACAGGCCGAACTCGCCATGCGATTCCAGCAGGCGCGGCAGCAGCGAGCACAGCTCCGGGCCGTCCATGTCCGCCGGCACGCCGAGTCTGCCGTGGCGCGGCCAGGTGGTCACGTGACGGTACAAAGGGTCGGCGATGAAGGCCTTTGCGCGACGGGCGGCCTCCGGCCAGGCAGTCTCGCCGCGGGCGTAGTGTCGATACATGGAGCTTCCTCCGCAGAAGCTTCCACTGTGCGGCGCCGGCCAGGCGCTGCCGGTGCCGGGCGCGAAGCCGCACCGGCTGCGCGCGAAGCGGATCAGGCCGGCGCGCGACTGCAGCGCGGCGATGCGCTCTTCGAGCGGCGGGTGCGTCATGAACAGGCGCTTCAGGCCCTGCGCGACGTGGCCGGAGATGCCGAAGGCCGTCATGCGCTCGGGCAGCGTGGTGGCGCCGCGCTGCGCCTGCAGGCGCTGCAGCGCGGCGATCATCTTGTTGCGCCCGGCGAGCGTGGCCGAGCCCGCGTCCGCGCGGAACTCGCGCTGGCGGCTGAACCACATCACGATGATCGACGCCAGGATGCCCGAGCACGAGCTGCGCCACCATGCTCACGATGAAGTAGCCGGGCCCGTTGCCGCGCTCCGTGCGGAACACCGCCTTGTCCACCGTGTGGCCGATGACGCGCGAGAAGAAGATGACGAAGGTGTTCAGCACGCCCTGGATCAGCGCCAGCGTGACCATGTCGCCGTTGGCGACGTGCGAGACCTCGTGCGCCAGCACGGCCTCGGCCTCGTCGCGGTCCATGGCGTTGAGCAGGCCGGTGGACACGGCCACGAGCGCGTTGTTGCGGCGCATGCCGGTGGCGAAGGCGTTCACCTCGGGCGCGTCGTACACGGCCACTTCCGGCATGCCGATGCCGGCCGCCTGGGCCTGGCGGGCCACGGTCTCGACCAGCCAGCGCTCGGTGGGCGTGGCCGGCTGCGTGATGACGTGCGCGCCGACCATGCGCTTGGCGCTCCACTTGGAGATGGCCAGCGAGATGAACGAGCCGCCCATGCCGAAGATGGCCGCGAAGACGAGCAGGCCCCCGTAGTTGATGCCCGACTCGGTGAGATACCGGTCGAGCCCGAGCACGCGCACGGCGATGCTCAGGACGATCAGGATCGCGATGTTGGTCAGGACGAACAGGAACACGCGCTTCATCGGGCCCTCCACGAATTTGATTCAGCTGCCGGGTCTTGGTGTCGCCCGGGCCACGGACGTTCCCTCCGTGAAGCCGCCGCCGAGCGCGCGGAACACGTCGGCCTGGGCCGCCGCGAGCGCGCGTCGGGCGTCGGCGAGCTGGGCCTGCGCGGTGAGCGCGTCTCGCTCGGCCTCGATGGCGTCGAGCCGGCTCGACACGCCGCCCTCGAACCGAACGCCGGTGAGCTCGGACGCCCGCGCGAGCGAGCGTTCACGCTGCTCGGTGAAGCGCAGCGTGGCCTGGGCCTCCTCGTGGGCGGACAGCGCGTCGCGCAGCTCCTTGAAGGCGGCAGCCACGGCGTCGCGGTAATCGAGCTCGGCCTGGCGCGCACGCGCGATCGCCACGTCGCGCTGCGCGTCCAGCGCACCGGCGTTCCAGATCGGCTGCGTGAGCGACGCGAGCACGGAGAAGATCGTCGACCGGCCGTCGAGCAGGTCGGACAGCTCGGTGCTCGCCTTGCCGGCGCTGGCGGTGAGGGTGATGGACGGCAGGTAGGCGGCGCGCGCCACATCCACGCGGGCGCCGGCGGCACGCAGTACGGCCTCCGCCTGCCGCACGTCGGGCCGGCGCTCCAGCAAGTCGGACGGCAGCCCGGACGGCACGCCGCCGGCGACGAGCGGAGGCGCATCGGCGGCAGCGCGCGCGACTCCTTGCTCCAGCACGGCGCGCGGCGAACGGCCGAGCATCAACGCCAGCGCGCGTTCGGTCTCGCCGAGCGCTCGTGCGAGGCGCGGCAGCTGGGTCTCGTTGGCGAGCAGTTCGGCCTCGAGCTGGCGCCAGTCGAGCTCGGACATGTCGCCGGCTTCGAACCGCTCGCGGTTCAGCCGCAGGCCTTCGCGCTGCGCCGACACGGCGCGCTGGTAGACGACGATCTGCTCGTCGAGCGCGCGCAGCGAGGCGTACGACTGCACCACCTGCGCGGCCAGCGCGATGCGGATGGTGTCTCGCGCGTACTCGCTGGCCAGCAGCTCGCTGCGCGCGGCTTCCGTGGCGGAGGCAAAGCGGCCCCACAAGTCGACCTCGTACGACACGTCCAGCGTCGCCTGAAAGAGGTTCGCCCACGGCGAAAACTCGCCGAGCGGAACCCGGCCGTTCTCGGTGAAGCGCTGCCGATTGCCTGAGACGTTGGCACTCACGACCGGCCCGTTGGCGGACCGCGCCGATCCGACCAGGGCGCGCGCCTCGTCGATGCGGGCCATGGCGCGCGCGAGGTCGGTGTTGTGGCGCAGCGCCTCGTCGACCAGCGTACTGAGCGCCGGGTCGCTGTAGGCGGTCCACCAGTCGGGTGCGACCGGGATCGGCGGGTTGGTGGCGGGCAGCTCCTGCGGCGCTTGGAGCGACACGCCGGGCCCGGGCGTGGCGCAGCCGGCGAGCAGCAGCACCACCGCGGCCGCCACCGCGAAGTTCGACGTTGGCCGGCTTCATGTCGTGCCCTCCTTCGCGACGTGGTGCGGGAACGCGTGTCCGGCCGCGTGCGCGTGCCGTGCCTCCGCCTGCAGCTCCTCGGTGGTGCGCGGCTCGCGCAGGCGGCGCGCGCTGATCACCCGGAAGAACATCGGCACGAAGAAGATGGCGAGGAACGTGGCGGCCAGCATGCCGCCCATCACGCCGGTGCCCACCGAGTGGCGCGCCCCGGCTCCCGCCCCGGTGGAGACGGCCAGCGGCAGCACGCCGAGGATGAACGCGAGCGAGGTCATGATGATCGGCCGGAAGCGCAGCCGCGCGGCCTCCAGCGCCGCGGCGGAGGCGCTCATGCCCTCCTCCAGCTTGAGCGATGCGTACTCGACGATCAGGATCGCGTTCTTGGCCGCCAGGCCGAGCAGCGTGACGAGGCCGATCTGGAAATACACGTCGTTCGTCATGCCGCGCAGCCACACCGCCAACAGCGCGCCGAACATGCCGAACGGCATCGCGAGCAGCACCGAGAACGGCAGCGACCAGCGCTCGTACTGCGCCGCGAGGATCAGGAACGCCATCACCGCAGCCAGGCTGAGCGCGAGGCCGGAGGTGCCCGACGAGCGCTTCTCCTGGTAGGAGGCGCCGCCCCAGTCGAAGCTGAAGTCGGCCGGCAGCACCTCGCGCGCGATCTCCTCCACCGCGGCGATGGCCTGGCCCGAGCTCACCTCGGGCTTGCCCTGGCCGAGCAGCTTCACCGCCGGCAGGTTGTTGAAGCGGTCCAGCGTCTCGGGGCCGGCCGAGTAGCTCACCCGTGCCAGCGCGGACACCGGCACCATCTCGCCGGACGCCGAGCGCACCCACATGCGGCCGATGTCGTCCGGGCTCCTGCGGTAGCGGCTCTCGGCGGACATGAGCACCTGCCAGGTGCGGCCGTACTTGTTGAAGTCGTTGACGTAGTAGCTGCCGAGCGTGGCGCTGAGGCTGTTGAACACTTCGTCCACCGGCACGCCGAGCGCCTTCGCGCGGTCCCGGTCGACGTCCACGCGCAGCTGCGGCGACGTGGCGCGCCACAGCGTCTGCACGCCCGCGAGCTGCGGATGCTGGCTGGCCTTGGCCATGAACTGCTGGCTCACCTCGGCCAGCCGCTGCGCGCCGCCTTCGCCGCGGTTCTGGATGTAGAACTCGAAGCCGCCGGCGGTGCCGAGGCCGAAGATCGGCGGCGGGTTGAAGGCGAGCACGAGCGCTTCCTTGATGTGGCCCGTCTTCATGAAGAGCTCGCCCACCAGCGCCTGCACGGGCATCGGACGCTCGTCCCAGTGCTTCTGCGTGACGAACATCGTGGCCGCGTTGTTGCGGAAGCCGCCGCCGAGGAAATCGAAGCCGGTGAAGGCGACGACGTCGAGGTTGTACGGGTTGCTCTTGACGATCTCGATGACCTCGCTCACCACCTTGTCGGTGCGCTGCAGCGAGGCGCCGTCGGGCAGGATGATCGCGGAGATGTAGAAGCCCTGGTCCTCGTCCGGCACCAGCGAGCCGGGCGTGATGCGCCACAGCCAGACGGTGGCCGCCACCATGAGCAGCGAACAGCGCGACGCCGAGGCCGGCGCGCCGAACCATGAAGCCGACGCCGCTCACGTAGCGGCCGGTGATCCGGTGGAAGCCGTTGTTGAACGCGGTGAAGAAGCGCCCGGGCTGCCGGTGCTCGCGCTTGAGGATGAGCACGCACAGCGCCGGCGTGAGCGTGAGCGCGACGATGCCGGAGATGACCACGGCGATGGCGATCGTGACCGCGAACTGGCGGTACAGCTCGCCGGTGAGGCCGCCGAGGAAGGCGATCGGCACGAACACCGACACCAGCACGAGCACGATGGCGATGACCGGGCCGCTCACCTCGCGCATCGCCTTGATGGCCGACTCGCGGGCGCTGAGGTGCTCCTCGTGCATGATCCGCTCGACGTTCTCCAGCACGACGATCGCGTCGTCGACCACGATGCCGATCGACAGCACCATGCCGAACAGCGTGAGCGTGTTGATCGAGTAGCCGAGCACCAGCAGGCCGGCGAACGTGCCGATGAGCGACACCGGCACGGCCACGACCGGGATCAGCGTGGCGCGCCAGTTCTGCAGGAACAGGAACACCACCAGGACGACCAGCGCCATGGCCTCGAGCAGCGTCTTCACGACCTCGCGGATCGAGACCTCCACGAAGCGCGTGGTGTCGTAGGCCACCGAGTAGGTGAGGCCCTGCGGGAAGCTCTTCGCCAGCTCGGCGACCGTGCCCTTGACCTCCTGCGCCACCTCCAGCGCGTTGGCGCCCGGCTGCAGGAAGATGCCCACCAGCGTGGCGGGGCGGCCGTTGATGCGGCCGATGAAGTCGTAGTCCTTCGAGCCGAGCTCGACGCGCGCCACATCGCGCAGCCGCACGGACGCGCCGTCGCCATTGGCGCGCACGATGATGTCCTCGAACTGCGACGGCTCGGCGAGCCGGCCCTGCGTCGTGATGGTGTAGACCATCTCCTGCGGCCCGCCGGTGGGCGCCTGGCCGACCTTGCCGGCGGCGAACTGCGCGTTCTGCTCGTTGATGGCCTTCGTGATGTCGGAGGTGGTGATGCGCAGCTGCGCCATGCGGTCCGGCTGCAGCCAGATGCGCATCGCGTAGTCCTTGGCGCCGAAGATCTGCACGTTGGTGGTGCCGGGCACGCGCTTCAGGCGGTCGAGCACGTTCAGCGTGACGTAGTTGCTCGTCGCGAGGTCGTCGAAGCGGCCGTCCTCGGAGTAGAAGGCGATCACCTGCAGGAAGGCCGACGAGCCCTTCTCCACCGTGACGCCCTGGCGCCGCACTTCCTGCGGGAGCTTGGCCTCGGCCTGCTTGACGCGGTTGTTGACGAGTTGAGCGGCCTGGTCGGCGTCGCTGCCGATGTCGAACGTGACCTGGATCTGGACGACGCCGTTGGAGGTGGACGTCGAGTTCATGTAGATCATGTTCTCGACGCCGTTGATCGCGTTCTCGATCGGCGCGGCAACGGTCTGTTCGATCACCTCGGCGCTGGCACCGGGGTAGATCGCCGTCACGGTGACCACCGGCGGGGAGATCTCGGGGTACTGCGCGATCGGCAGCGAGCGGATGGAGGCGAGGCCGGCGATGACGATGAAGATCGACAGCACCGCCGCGAAGATCGGGCGATCGATGAAGAAGCGGGAGAACATGGCGCGCCTCCCCTGCTACTTCGACGCCGTAGACGCCGCCGGGGCCGCGGCCGGCGCGCTGGCGGGGGCCACCTGGACCGGCGCTCCGGGGCCGATGCGCATGACGCCGTCCACGATCACCGGGTCGCCCTGCTTCAGGCCTTCCGTGATCAGCCAGCGGTCGCCGAGCTGGTCGCCGACCTTCACCGGCCGCGGCTGCGCCTTGCCGTCCACCGCCAGGTAGACGAACTTGCCTTGCGGGCCTTCGAGCACCGCGCGCGTGGGGACCTGAATGGCATCGGGCCGCGAGGCGCCCAGCAGGCGCAAGCGCACGAACTGGCCGGGCTTGAGGGCGCCGTCGGGGTTCGCCATCTCGGCCTGCGCCTCGTGCGTGCCGGTGGCTTCCGAGATGCGGGTGTCGGTGAACAGCAGCTTGCCGCGGCGCTTGAGCGTGCTGCCGTCGGACACCGTCACCTCGATGTCGAAGGCGCCGTTCTTCGGCAGCACGAGGCGGCCGGCCTGGCCCTCCGAACGCCAGCGCATCAGGTCGTTGTCGGCGATGGCGAAGCGGATCTTGATCGGGTCGGTCTGGACGATGGTGGTGAGCAGCAGCTCCGGGCCGGGCACCAGGGTGCCTTCGGACGCGAGCGATCGGGACGCGACGCCGCTGATCGGTGCCTCCACGCGGGTGTACTGCAGGCTCAGCGCGGCCTCCGAGCGTCGTGCCTGCGCACCCTTCACTTCGGCGCGCGCGATCTGCTCGGCGGACGCGGCGTCGTCGTATTCACGCTGGCTCACCGCCTTGGCCTTGTACAGCGGCTCCAGCCGCGAGAGCGTGCGCTGCGCCATCGCGTGCCGTGCCTGGGCGGAAGCGACGTCGGCATCGATGCGGTCGAGCGCGGCGCGCAGCGGTGCGGGATCCACCGTGTAGAGCGACTGGCCGCGGCGCACGGCGGCACCCTCTTCGAACTTGCGTTCGAGCAGGATGCCCGGGACGCGAGCGCGCACTTCCACTTCGCGCGAGCCAGCGGCTTGCCCCACGTATTCGAAGACCGCCGGCAGCGTGACGGGCTGCACCGGCGACACGGCGACCGTCGCGGGCGGCATGCCGCCCGGCCCGGGGCCTTCGGCAGCGGTGCCGCCGCTGCACGCGGCAAGCACGAACGGAAGGAGCACTGCGATTGAACGCAGGATCGGCAGGGCGCGCATCGGAAAGCCTCGCAATCGAAGACGCCGGCGCGCGCCGAGCGTGTGGCTCGTGCACCGGCGTCGGTTGACCGGATGGTGTCGGCGGCGCAGTTTACATAGGGCGCGTTAAGAACGTGTGATCCGTCACGTCATTGCGCCGGCCGCCTGTGCGAGGCCGTATCCGAACCAGGGAAAGCCAGCCCGCGACGAGCGCGGCGGGACGAAGCAGTGTCATGATGTTCTCGACCAAGGCAAAGGCATGAAGCAGGCAGACGGGTACACCGTGTTCTCCACGCCGATCGGCTCCTGCGCCGTGGCGTGGACCGATGCCGGGCTGGCGGCGCTCTGGCTGCCCGACGTGGACGATTCCGCCCTGCACGGGGTGGTGTCCCGGCGCCTGGGGGACGTGCCGACGGCCGACCCGCCCGCGTTCGTGCGCTCGGCGATCGATCGCATCGCCGCGATGCTGAGCGGCGGGGCCGACGACCTGGCCGACCTGCCACTGGACACCGCCGGCCTGCCGGAGTTTCACCGCCGCGTCTACGAGGCGACGCGCCGGATCACCCCCGGCGCCACGCGCACCTACGGCGAACTGGCCGCCGCGCTGGGCGAGCCGCACGCGGCGCGGGCGGTCGGGCAGGCGCTCGGCCGCAACCCGTTCCCGATCGTCGTGCCATGCCATCGGGTGCTCGCCGCGAACGGCGCGGCCGGCGGCTTCTCCGCGCCGGGCGGCGTCCGCACGAAACTGCGGCTGCTGGAGATCGAGCGCGCCCGACTCGGCGGCGCGCCGGGGCTATTCGATCGGCTCAACTGACGACTGGGTCAGGCTCGCAGGTCGGCGGCCATCGCATCGATCATCGTGCGCCAGCCGTGCTCCACGCGCTCCTGCAATGGCGCCGCCGAGACCGGCATCTCGTGCACGAGCGTGAGTTCGCAGCCGCCTTCCAGTTCGGCGATGTCGATCGAGACCCGGGAGCTCTCGGCGCTGGGCGGCACGCGCCACGTGAAGGCGAGCCGGCGCGGGCGCTCGATCTCCAGGTAGCTGCCGACGTGCTCGACGTCTTCGCCGTCGCGCTGCTGCACGATGGAGAACTCACCGCCCACACGCGCATCGATGTCCACGCATAACACCGGGCCCAGTCCCGGACCGAACCAGCGCCGCACCCGCTGCACGTCGAGCCAGGCGTCGAAGACCCGTTCGGCCGAGGTGTCGAACCGGCGCGTCACGCTCGCTTGCGCAGGAAGGGTGCTCATGGTCGTGTCCTTCATGTCCGGGCTTCAGGCCCTGTGGTTTCGCGCGGCATTTAGCTTGCCTGACCGGCCCGTATAGTGATCGACCATCGCCAGAGGGCCCTTCATGCGTGAACTCCTGTCGGACCGGGACGACGGCCTTTGAGCGGGTTCAGCCTGCTGCCCTGGTTCCTGCTCGTCGGCGCCGTCCTGATCGGCATCGGCCTGTCGGGCCGCCTCGTGCAGCGGCTGCCGCTGTCGCCGGCCATCGTCTACCTGGGCGTGGGCTGGCTGGTCGGCCCCGCGGGCGCAGACCTCCTGAGCATCGACCCGGTGGACGACGCCGCGCTGCTGGAGGTGCTGGCCGAGGTGGCGGTGCTCATCACGCTGTTTGCAGTCGGGCTGAAGGTGCGCCTGCCGCTCGGCAGCTCGACGTGGAACGTGCCGGTGCGGCTCGCCGGCACCGGCATGGTGGTGATGACGGCGCTGTCGACGCTGGCCGCGTGGGCTCTGCTCGGGCTGCCCTTCGCCACTGCGTTGCTGCTGGCCGCCGTGCTGGCGCCCACCGACCCGGTGCTCGCTTCCGACGTGCAGGTCGACAGCCCGACCGACCGCGACGCGGTGCGGCTGTCGGTCACGGTGGAAGGCGGGCTGAACGACGGCACGGCTTTCCCTGCGGTGATGCTGGCGCTGGGCCTGTTCGGCGTCCACGAGCTGGGCGCTTTCGGGTGGCGCTGGCTGGCGGTGGACGTGCTGTGGGCGGTGGGGGGCGGGCTCGCGCTCGGCTGGGCCTGCGGCATCGGCATGGGCCATCTCGTGGCGCGCCTGCGCGCCGGGGGCGCCGTGCCCGAGCAGGAAGAGCTGCTGGTGTTCGGGGTCATCGCGCTCACCTACGGGCTGGCGCTGCTGCTGCTCACGTACGGCTTCATCGCGGTGTTCGTGGCCGGCGTGGCGCTCGCGCACCATGAGATTCGTCTGCGCGAAGGGCGCGCGTCCGGGCCGGCGCCGTCGGAGCACGACGACGCGTCGCATTCGCTGCGCCTGGTGCGCTTCGCCGGGCAGTGCGAGAGCCTGGCGGAAGTGGCCATCGTGCTCGTGATCGGCGCCGCGCTGGGCACCGTGGCATGGCGTTGGGAGCTGCTGCTGTTCGCGGCGGCGATGCTCGTCGTCGTGCGGCCGCTCACGGTGCTGCTGGTCGTGCCGCGCCGCCTGCTGTCGGTCTCCCAGCGCCGCCTCGTCGCGTGGTTCGGCATCCGCGGCGTCGGCACGGTGTACTACCTCTCGTACGCCATCCACCGCGGCGTGCCGAGCGGCGCGGCGGAGCTGGTGGCGGACGCCGTCTTCGTCACGATCGCGCTGTCGATCGTCACGCACGGGGTCTCGGCCACGCCGCTGATGGAACGCTACCGGGCCCGCCGCAGTCGGTGACCGGCGGGCACGCGGGCTGCCGCCGGATCGGGTCGAAAGGAGATCCCGATGAACAAGCCCGAGGCGAAGAAAGAGCCGCGCGACACCGAGGCGGTGGCCGGCAAGCAGCGCGAAATCCAGCGCGGACAGGACGAGCGGGATGCCGCCCGGCCGCAGCAGGGTGGCAAGCAACAGCAAGCCGTTCAGGCCGGTGCGCGCGAGCAGCCGTCCCAGCTGCCGAAGCAGCACCTGGAGAAACCAGGCACCGAGGCCGAGCTGGAACTCGCGCCGCGCTTCCAGGCGCCCGACTACAAAGGCAGCGACAAGCTCGCCGGCATGGCCGCGTTGATCACGGGGGGCGACTCCGGCATCGGCCGCGCGGTGGCGGTGCTGTATGCGCGCGAGGGCGCGGACGTGGCCATCGTCTACCTGAGCGAGCACGAAGATGCAGAAGAGACGAAGCGCTGCGTCGAGGCCGAGGGCCGGCGCTGCCTGCTGCTGCCCGGCGACGTAAAGGATCCCGCGTTCTGCAGGCAGGCCGTGGAGCGCACCGTGAAGGAGATGGGGAAGCTGGACATCCTCGTCAACAACGCCGCGTTCCAGGAGCACGCGGCGTCGCTGGAGGAACTCGACGACGAGCGCTTCGACGAGACCTTGCGCACCAACGTGTACGGCTACTTCCACATGGCGCGCGCGGCGCTGCCGCACCTGAAGCGGGGCGCGTCGATCATCAACACCGGATCGGTGGTGGGCCTGCGCGGCTCGCCCAAGCTGCTCGACTACGCCACCACCAAGGGCGCGATCCACGCGTTCACGAAGTCGCTCGCGAGCAACCTCATCGACCGCGGCATCCGCGTGAACGCGGTGGCGCCCGGCCCGGTGTGGACCCCGCTGAACCCGGCCGACCAGCCGGCCGAGAAGGTGGCCGAGTTCGGCAAGCAGACGGACATGAAGCGGGCCGCGCAGCCCGAGGAGCTCTCGCCGGCCTACGTGTTCCTGGCCGCGCCGTCGTGCGCGGGGTACATCTCGGGGATCGTGCTGCCGGTGACGGGGAGCATCGACGCGATCTGACGGCTCCCTCTCCCGTGCAGCGGGAGAGGGAGAGGAGATCGGATCAGTACAGGATGCGGCAGCGGATCGTCCCCGGCACGGCGCACAGCGACTCCAGCGCCACCGCGCTGGAGTCGCTGTCCACGTCGATCACGACGTAGCCGACTTCCTCGTTGGTGCGCAGGTACTGCGCGTCGATGTTGATGCCGGCGGCCGAGAAGCGCTCGTTGACGGCCGCCATCACGCCGGGCACGTTGCGGTGGATGTGCAGCAGCCGCGAGCGGCCGGTGTGCTCGGGCAGCGCCACCTCGGGGAAGTTCACCGCCGACACGGTGGAGCCGTTGTTGCTGTAGCGGAGCAGCTTGGCCGCCACCTCGTTGCCGATGTTGGCCTGCGCCTCGGCCGTCGAGCCGCCGATGTGCGGCGTGAGGATCACGTTGTCGAACCGCCCCAGCGGCGACTCGAACCCCGCGTCGTTGCCTTGCGGCTCGACCGGGAAGACGTCGATCGCGGCGCCCGCGAGATGGCCGCGCTGCAGCGCATCGGCGAGCGCGTCGATGTCCACCACCGTGCCGCGCGAGGCGTTGATGAGGTGGCTGCCGGGCTTCATGAGCGACAGCTCGCGCTCGCCGATCATGCCCTGCGTGGCCGGCGTCTCCGGCACGTGCAGGCTCACCACGTCGGACGCCTGCAGCACGTCGTCGAGCGACGCCAGCTGGCGCGCGTTGCCCAGCGGGAGCTTGGCCTCGATGTCGTGGAACACCACCTGCATGCCCAGCTGCTCGGCCAGCACGCCGATCTGCGTGCCGATGTGGCCGTAGCCCACGATGCCGAGCGTCTTGCCGCGCACCTCGTACGAGCCGGCCGCGCTCTTCACCCAGCCGCCGCGGTGCAGCACGGCGTTCTTGTGCGGGATGCCGCGCATCAGCATCACGATCTCCGCCAGCACCAGCTCGGCCACGCTGCGCGTGTTGGAGAACGGCGCGTTGAAGACCGGCACGCCGCGCAGCATCGCGGCGCGCAGGTCGATCTGGTTGGTGCCGATGCAGAAGGCGCCGATGGCCGTGAGCTTGCCGGCCTGCTCGATGACCTTGGCGGTGAGCTGCGTGCGCGAGCGGATGCCCACGAAGTGCGCGTCGGCGATCGCATCGGCCAGCTCCTGCCCGGCGAGCGCCTTCGGCGCCGTGACCACCTGCGAGTAGCCGTCGGCCGCCAGCGCGTCCACCGCGGAAGGGTGGATGCCCTCGAGCAGCACGAACTTGAGCTTTTCCTTCGGGACCGACAGGCGGCGGTCATCACCCCCCCCCCCCCGCGGTCATGACAGGCACCCCTCGAGCTGACGCAGGCAGCCATCGTGCGCCTCGCCGGCTCCCGCGCGGTCAGCGGGGCCTTGCTGTAAGCACGGACGCGGCGGCACGACCAACGATTCGCCGGCGCCACCCGACCGCGCCGGCTCGCTGGCCCGACTGTCCTGCCCTGTCCTTCTCATCCTGGAGTTCGCCATGAAGCCGATCGTCATCATCCTGTCCCTGTCCTTGCTGTCGCTGCGCGCCGTCGCCGGCGAAGCGACCATTTTCGACGACTCTTTCACGAGCACCCGCACCCGCGCGGAAGTGCGTGCCGAGGTCGTGGCCGCGCTGGCCGCCGGAGAGCGCCTCTCGTTTGGTGAAGGGCCGCATCCGGAGATCGCCCGGTCCACCGGTACGCGCCAGCGTGCGGAGGTGGTCGCCGAGGCGCGCGAAGCGCGTCGGCTGGGCACGCTGGACGAAGGCGAAGCGACCCTGCGCGGCCGCCTGTGACTCCCTCGGCGCGGCCTTCTTGCACGGTTGCGCCGTCTTCCTCGCGCCGCCGGGGCGCCGGTTGCGCCACGGCGGCATCGCCACGCCACAATGGCGGGCGATGTCGACCCCCCACGTGCCGTTCAAGACACCGCTCGGCCAGGATGAGCTGCGCACGCGCACGCATCGGCTGAGCCAGCGTCATCGCACGATCCTGCTGCTGGTGGATGGCCGCCGGCCGCTCGCCGAGGTGCTGAGCCTCGCGCAACAGGCTGGCGCGGCGATCAGCCACTTCGAGGACGTGCTGCGCATGGGGCTGGTCGAGCTGCCCATCGAGGTCGCGATGCCCGACCCGGTGATGACCGAGCCCGGCGCGCTCCCCACGCTGCACACCACGGCCATCGAGCTGGAGGTGGCCGGCGGCCCGGACTCCACCGGGGACGCCGCCCTGCCGCCGACCGAGCGAGACGGCCGCGGTCGAGCCGGCGGTCTTCGGCGACATCATCGTGGACCCTGCGGCGGTCCCGCGCCGTCGCCGAGCCGCCCGCCCCCCAGCCCCGGCGCGCCCCGGCACCGTCTGCCCGCGCCCGCTGACGAAGCGCCCGCGCCCGGCGTGGAGCGACTCGCCAAGCCGAAGCGCGCCGGTGCGCGCCGCGCTCGTCGCCGCCGGCTCCCGTCCCGGCCGCCGCTGTCACGCTGACCGATCTCGCCGCCGTGCCCCCGGCACCGCCCGCCTTCGTGCCCGTCGTCCCGGCCGCCGACGCACGTGGTGCAGCAGGTGCGCGGGCTGCTGACCGACACCGTGCGCCAGAACCCTCCGCCTTTCGGTTCGCGCGTGCCCGGCCGCCTGGCCGGCGCCCAGACGCTGGCCGAGCTGCGTGACCTGGTCCTCGCCATCGAGCGCTACCTGAGCGCGGCGCGGCGCCCGCGCACCGGCCTCGGCGGGCTCGAGCATGCGCGCGAGCTGCTCGGGCTCGGCAACACCGTGGTGGCCGAAGACTCGCGCTCGGCTCCCGTGGACGACGACGACGAGTTCCAGACCACCCGCTGACGCAGCTTCAGGAACGGCCGAGGTCGAGCGAGTGCTGCCACGGCGGCGATTCACGGTCGACCACGTGGGCGCGTCTCGCCGTCGCGGTCGCCGGCCAGCGGCACGCGGGGCAGCGACGGGCCCATGGCGGCGGCCTGGTCGATGGCCGCGAGCACCTGCGACGCGGCCACGTGGTGCACCATGTGCCCGGCGCCTTCCACGACGCGCAGCCAGCTGAAGTCGAGCAGCTCGTGCAGCCGGCACGAGTGCCATCGCGTGCTCACGTAGCGGTCGCCGGCCCCGGCCATGAGCACGGCGGGCACCTGCAGCGTCGCGTACCGGCGGCGCAACGCGGCGACGCTCGGCAGCAGCTTCGCACTCTCGGCGGCGTCCGCCTGCAGCTGCGAGGGCCGCAGCGCCATCCACTTCGGGAACCGCCGGAAGCCCTGGCTCACCGGCGCCGGCGCAAAGATGCGGCGCGCGATCGGCCACCACATCGCGCGCCCGATGAGCGGCGCGACCGTATGCGCCAGCAGCGGCCCGATGAACGGCAATGCCGGCAGCGACATCCAGGCGCTGTCGAACCGCACGGTGGGGAAGTAGTAGCCCGACACGAGCACGAGCGAGCCGACCGACGCCGGCTGGCGCAGGCCCAGCGCCAGCGCCACGAGCGCGCCGTACGAGTGGCCGAGCACGACAGGGCGGCGAACCTCCAGGCGCTCGAGCGCGGCGGCGATGAGGTCGGCCTGCTCCTCCATCCTCCAGTGCGGCCGCGCGGGCGTGCTCAAGCCGTGCCCCGGCCGGTCGATCACGATCACGCGGTGGTGGCGCGCCGCCTGCTCGGGCAGCCCGCTCAGCTCGAGCTCCTCGGCCATGCTGCGGCTGCCGTGCAGCATCACCACCGTGTGCGCGGCGTCGGGGTCGCCGTGCTCGATGCAGTGCAGCCGCACGCCGTTGACGTCGACGAGCCGGCCCTTCACGGGGCAGGCACGCTCTGCGCGCAGCGACTGGCGATGCACGACGAGGGCGCAGGCCCCGAGCGCGGCCGCCGCGCCGGCCGCCGTCACCCAGCCCGGGCGGCGGGAAGTCAGGATCGATCGCATGGCCTTCCGGCAGCAAGCGTTGTTCCTGCCATGGGCATGGGCGTTGCCGCCCTCGCGAAGCGAACCGGAGAAACACGATGACCCCATTGGACGACACGAAGCTCGACACGATCCGCAAGCTGCTCGACGAACGCGAGCGCACGCTGCGCGAGGAGGTTCGTGCGGTGAAGGAAGCGGCGGCCGAGCGGCCAAGCGCACAGGGGCGGCACGTCGAGGATGCTGTCGAAGATGCCGAGGAGCGCCTTCGTACCGGCATGGAGCACGTGGACGTCCAGCGCGACCAGGAGGAGCTGCGCGATATCGAGCAGGCCCGCGAGCGGATGGTCGACGGCAGCTACGGCCAGTGCATGGACTGCGGGCGCGACATCCCTTTCGAGCGGCTGAAGGCGCAGCCGAGCACGAAGCGCTGCGTGAACTGCCAGTCCGCCTACGAGAAGAAGCACCAGACGACGCCGCGCCTCGTGCTGCCTTGAGCTATTCGCCAGCGTGGCGCTTGGGCGCCAGATAGCGGGCGGCCTGACGCAGGTCGTCGACCCATCTGGCATAGGCGGCAGCACCCTCCTCGCGGTCGACCACGCGCAGCAGCGCGGAGGGGTGCAGCGTGACGAGCACGGGTCGGCCATCGGCGGGCCGATCGAACCACTGGCCGCGCTCGCTCATCACCGCCACCGCCCGGCCGAGCAGCGAGCGCGCCGCCGTCGCACCCATCGCGACGATGGCCTGCGGCTGCACGAGGCCGATCTCGTCCTCCAGCCAGTGCAGGCACGCGGCCGCCTCGCGCTGCGCCGGCGTCTTGTGCATGCGGCGCTTGCCGCGCATCTCGTACTTGAAGTGCTTGACGGCATTCGTCACGTACACCTGCCCACGAGACCAGCCGAGTTCTGCCAGCGCCCGGTCGAGCAGACGTCCCGCCGGCCCGACGAACGGGTGGCCCTGCCTGTCCTCCTGATCGCCCGGCTGCTCGCCGACCAGCATGAGGCGCGCGGACAGCGAGCCTTCTCCGAGCACCGACTGCGTGGCGTACTCGCCGATGGGGCACTCGCGGCAGCGATCGGTCGCCTCGCGCAGCGCGGCATGCGCGCCCTTCGCATCCATGCCACCATCGCGGCAACGCCGGTGCCCGGGCAAAGGGATTGCCACTGCGGCGGTGATTTCGAACGAAGGGTGGCTACACCATGCAAGTCGGCACGATCCTGCTGCTCGTCGTCCTCGCGCTCACCGGCCTCTTCGCGGCGCTGAACTGGGCCGCTTTCAACACGCCGGTGCTGCTGTCGCTGGGCGTCACTTCGGTGGAGGCGCCGATCGGCCTCGTGATGCTGGGCGTGCTGGCCCTCGTGAGCCTGCTCTTCGTGGCCTACGCGGTCACGCTGCACGGCCGCGCACTGCTCGAGTTGCGGCGCCACAGCCGCGAGCTGCAGGCGCAACGGCAGCTTGCCGACCAGGCGGAAGCCTCGCGGTTCACCGAGCTGCGCGACTTCATGAGCAGCGAGCTGCAGCGTGTCACCCAGGGCGCCGACACGGCACGCGACACGCTGCTCGCAAGGCTGGACCGCCTCGAAGCGCAACAGCGGCTGCTCATCGAGCAGACGGGGAACACGCTGTCGTCCTACATCGGCGAGCTGGAGGATCGCCTCGGCTCGGCCAGCCAGGACGTGCAGCCGCGCCGCTAGCAGCCTCTTCAAGGAACGCGGGCGTGCGGAAGGTGATCGACCAGCGAAGCTCGGTGGTGGGCGCGATGCTGTGCTGCCAGCGCCAGCGTGCTTCTCCCGAGAGCACGTAGGCCGAGCGCGGCGGCAGCGCGAGCGACAGCACGTCCGCCTTCTTCGGGTTCACCGCGGGCCAGCGGCGCAGCCGCATGCGCGCGACGCCCCCGAGCGAGATGCCGACCACCGTCTCGAAGTCCGGCACGTCGCGGTGCCAGCCGAGCGGCGTGCCGGGACGGTACTCGGCCACGAGCACGTTGGTGAAGTCGCCAGGCGCGGCCCCGATCAACGCGGCGGCCCGGGCGCGCAACTGCAGCAGCGCCTCCGGCAGCGGCAGGCCGGCCGTGAGGCGCAGGGCGTCGAAGTCGTATTGCGTGCCGTAGCTGGCGACACGCCGCCGCGCCGTGAACCCGCGATAGCGCGCCTCGGCCAGCGGCAGCGCGGTGATGACCTCGACCAGCGAAGCTTCCTCGGCGGCGTCGATGAAGTCGGCGCGAAGAACGAGGCCGTCCGGGAGCGCGGCAGGCTCGGGCGCCTCGAACAACTCGCCTTGTGCGGAGGCGTCGGCGCTGGTCATTGAAAGCATGGTGGCAGCGGGGCGCTGGCCTTGCCGCGAGCAGCAACATGCATGCCCATTTGACACAATGGGCGCATGCCGATCCTCGTCGCCGGACTCCTCCTGTTCCTGGGGCCGCACTCGGTGCGCATCGTGGCCGACGACTGGCGCGCCGCACGCCTGGCGAGCATGGGCGAGAAGCGATGGAAGGGCCTCTACTCGCTCGTGTCCGATCGCGCGGCTTCGTGCTGCTGGTCTGGGGCTACGGCCTCGCGCAACGCGATCCCGTCGTGCTGTGGGCCGCGCCCGTGTGGGCACGCCACCTGTCTGCGGCGCTCATGCTGCTGGCGCTGGTGCTGCTCACGGCCTCGCAGGTGCCGCGCAATCACGTGAAGGCGGCGCTGCACCATCCGATGGTGCTGTCGGTGAAGGTGTGGGCCTTCGCGCACCTGCTGGCCAACAACACGCTGGCCGACCTGGTGCTGTTCGGCTCGTTCCTGCTCTGGGCGGTGCTCGACTTCCGCAGCGCTCGCCGCCGCGACCGTGCCCACGGCACGGCGTATGCGCCGGGTACCGCGAAAGGCACGGCCATCACGATCGTGGCGGGCGTCGCGGTGTGGGCGCTGTTCGCCTTCTGGGCCCACGGGCTGCTGTTCGGGGTGCGCCCGATGGGATGGGCGCCCCACGCTCCTCCCGTCGCTGCCGCCATCGGGGGCGGCGCCACGTCGTGGATGCCGGTGCGCTGCGGTGTGCCCAAGGGCCACGACTGCATGCGCGGCATCTGCTGCGCGAGGGCGGGCCGCCCGTGAAGCCAACCGCGGGAATGGCGAGTGCGGCCAACGCGGCACGGCGAGACATCGAAGCCGTCATTCGGGGCCTCCTGTCATCGGGACGAATTGCACCGCCAGCTTGCGTTCGAGCGCGGCCGTTCCGTCGGCCCGCTTCTCGACGACGCACAGGTCCTGCACGCCGTGCGGCGCGCCCAGCGGCAGCACGAGGCGCCCGCCCACGCGCAGCTGGTCCACGAGCGCAGGCGGCACGTCGGGCGGCGCAGCGGTGACGAGGATGGCGTCGTAGGGCGCGCCGCCGGGCCAGCCGGCGTGGCCGTCGCCGACGTGCAGCGCCACGTTGTCCGCCCCGAGCGACGCCAGGCGCTCGCCGGCGGCCGCCGACAGCGGCTCGACAATCTCCACGCTGTGCACGCGGCGCGCCAGCCGCGCGAGCACGGCGGTCTGGTAGCCGCAGCCGGTGCCGACCTCGAGCACGTCGTCGTCCGGGCCGAGCGCGGCGAGCTCGGTCATGAGTGCGACGATGAACGGCTGGGAGATGGTCTGCCCATGGCCGATCGGCAGCGGCCGGTTGTCGTAGGCGGCGTCGTCGAGCTCGGGCGGCACGAAGCGGTGCCGAGGCACGATCCTCATCGCGTCGAGCACAGCGTCGCTCGGCCTTGCGATGCCCGTGGCGCCTGACGTCTGGGCGAAGTCGTATTCGATCGCGCGGCGCATCAGCGCACGCTCCTCGCTTCGGTTTTCGAGGCTGTCCATCGCGCGGTCGACCTTACACCCTATCAATGTGGGATGGACTGTCGCATTGCGGCTTCGACACCATCGACGCGTCCACAGGGAATCCAAGAATGAGATCCGCGTTCGCCAAGCTACTGCCCAGCCCCCGCACCGCCCAGACGCGGCCCGCCACCCGCGCCGCCGACACCGCCACCCCGCCACCGCTCGACGTGGGCTGGCACGAGTCCAGCTACGAGCTGATGCGAGGGGTCGACGTGATCGAGTTCGACGCGTCCGACGCCCCGGTCGTCATGGCTTCGATGGACGACGTCTAACGCAGCGCGGCGGCACGCTGCGCCTGCCACTGCTGCAGCATCATCTCCCGCGTGTAAGGCTGGGGCCGTCCGGACATCGCCAGTGCGAGCGAGGTCACCCAGCCGTGCGTGCGCGACGGCGGAGCGCCGGCCGGCGTGGCCACCATCCACGCCAGCAGGCCGATCACCACCACCCGTGGCACCGGCGTGCGCGGCATCGTGCCGAGCGCCAGTGCGAGCGCACTGGCGGCGGCGCCGAGCCCGAACCCGAGCGTCACCTCGGAGATCGAATGCGCGCCCGTCGCCAGACGCGACACCGCGATCAGCGCGGCGAGCAAGTAGGCCGCCGAGAGCGCCGGCACGCGCCAGGCCGGAAGCGCCGCGAACGCGAGCAGCGGCAGCACCGCGGCCGCGAACATCGCGTGGCCGGAGATGCCGGTGAAGTCGAGCGGCGCATAGCCCACTCCCCAGCCGATGAACGCGAGCTTGGTGGCCGTGGTGACGAGCGCGGCGAGCGCGGTGATGCCGAGCCACCACGCCGCCGTGCGCGGCGCGGCCGATCGCCAGGCAAGACATCCGCTCACCAGCACCAGCGCGGGCAGCAGGATTTGCGCCTCGCCGAGGCGCGCGATCACGTTCCAGAAGTCCATCGCCGGCGATTGTGCCGGCCGGTCAGGCGAAGCCCCTGCAGCAGCCACCACCATGCCGGCAGCGTGACGAACGACAGCGGGATGCCGATGCCCACCATCAGCGTGACGAGCGCCGGGTCGAGGTCGTGGTCCATCGCGACGATGGCCGCGCCGATCATCGGCCCCATCGCCGCCTCGAACACCGTCACCTGGATCACCGTGCCGCGCGCGCCGATCACGCCGGCATACAGCAGCAGGATGAGCGCCGGCCCGATCACGAGCTTGAACGCGAGGCCGAGCGCGAGCTGCGGCACCCGGCCGCGCATCTGGCTCAGCCGAAGCTGGTAGCCCACGGAGACGAGGGCCAGCGGAACGAGCGTGGCGCCGAGCCGCTTGAAGAGCTCGTCGAGCCAGGGCGGGTAGGGCAGCGGGATCAGCGCCAGCGCCACCAGCATCGAGACGAACGGCATGAAGGTGAGGACCTTGCGCACGACCGCTCGCGCCTGCAGCCGGGATCCGCCGCCGGCGTAGGCGCCGGCGACGACGATGCCCAGCGTGGACAGCACGAAGTACGAGCCGAGCTGGTCGGCCACGATGCCCACGCCGAGCCACTGCGGGCCATACCAGATCTCGATCATCGGCAGCCCGATGAACGAGGTGTTCGCGAACGAGCCGGTGAGGATGAGCGCGCCCGTTGTGCTGCGCGACAGCTTCATGGCGCGCGCCACGAGCCAGAAGAAGCCGGCGCCGAGGCCGAACAGCAGCCAGGCCATCAGCGCCACGAGCAGCAGCTGCGCGTCGGGCCGCAGGCCGTGCACGTACGTGAGCGTGAGCGCGGGCAGCGAGATGTTGACGATGAAGCCGTTGAGCGCGGCCGGCGCGTTGTCCGGCAGCCGGCGGCTCGCCCGCAGCGCGATGCCCAGGAGGAAGCACGCGACCAGCAGCACGAAGTTGCTCATGCCCCGATTCTTCGTCTTCCCGCTCGTGGCCGCGAGGAGAATCGGGGCCCGGCGGGATTGCCGCCGGCCGCGCGCGGGGAGTACCCTGACCCCATGGATCCCGCCATCGTGTTCCAGCAGCAATGCACGCAGGACCGTGACGACGACACGCTGTACCTGCCCACCTGGACCGTCGACGTCTGGCTCCGGCTCTTCGCGCACGCGCGGCCGGTGAGCGTGGCGACGGGCGACGTCGTCATCCGCCACGGCGAGCACGACCGCGCGCTGTACTTCGTGACGCGCGGCGCGCTCGAAGTCACCTCGAGCGCCGGCCGGCACGACACGCTGGGCACGCTGTCGCGCGAGCACCCGGGCTCGGTGATCGGCGAGATCTCCCTGTTCGACGGCCTGCCGCGCACGGCCAGCGTGTGGGCCGTCAAGCCGACCGAGCTGCTGCGCCTGGACCGGGCAGGGCCTCGACGCGTTCGCGCGCGAGGAGCCGGCGCACGCCCTCGAGCTGCTGTTCGGCCTCGGCCGCGTGCTGGCGCTGCGCCTGCGCCGCGGCGAGGCGAGGCTCAACCGATAGCCCTGCGAAGCGGCTGCGCGGGGGCGTCGCTACACTCGACGCCCTTCAGCATGCTGCGTCCGCACCTGCCCACGCTCGCCGGCGACGTTCGAGGCGGCCTGACCACCGCGATCGTGCATGATCGCGATCGAAGGCAGCTACGGCCTCATCGCGTTCTCGACGCTCGGGCCCGAGTACCGGTCGTTCGCCTTCCTGTGCGCCGTGTATGCCGCCATCGTCGGCAACGTGCTCATGTTCGTCTTCGGCGCGCGCGGGCCGCTGCTGAGCGGCCCGAGCGCGGCGCTCGCGCTGCTGGTGCCGCCGTTGATGCTCGCGTTGATGGCCGATCCACGCTTCCTGCTGCCGGACGGCCGCCCCAACGTCGCGCTGCTGCTGGCCTTCGTCGCGCTGGGCGTCATGCTGACCGGCGCCGTGCAGGTGGTGGTGGGCGCCCTGCGCGCCGGCCGGGTGTTCCGCTATGTGCCGTATCCCGTCCATGCCGGCGTCATGAACGGCGTGGCGGTGCTGATGGCCGTGGCGATGCTGCCGCACGTGCTCGGGCTGGCCGACGGCAGCGGCTGGCGCGACGCGCGCGCGGGCGCTGTCGCGGTGGCGCTCGCCGCCGCGGTCATCGCCTGGCGCCCCATGCGCTGGACCCGCGCGCTGCCCGCCTACCTCACGGCGCTGCTCGCCGCCACCGCGCTGCACCACGCGTTGCGCCTCGCGTTCGGCGAATCGTCGCTGGGCCCGCTGCTCGGGCCCATGCCGTTCGACTGGCCGGCCTGGGCCGCGCTGGCGCCGCTGGCCCGGGGCGCCGACGCCGCGCTGCTGCTGGACAAGCTGCCGCTGCTCCTGGAGTTCGCAGTCGCCGGCGCGCTGATGGCGAGCCTGCAGTCGATGATGGCGATGGCGCTCGTGGACGCGGTCACGCGCACGCGCCGCGACGGCGAGCGCGAGCTGCTGGTGCAGGGGCTGGCGAACATCGGCGCCGGATGCCTCGGCACGCTGCAGAACTGCGGCGCGATCAGCCGCAGCCGCGTCAACATCGATGCCGGCGGCAGCAGCGGCGCCTCGCGCGCCGCCTTCGGGCTCTGCCTCGTGCTGCTGCTGGCCGCCGGCTCGGCGCTGCTGCGGCACGTGCCGATGGCGGCGATCGCGGGCGTGTTCCTCGCCGTCGCGTTCAGCCTCGTCGACGGCTGGAGCCGTCGCGCCACCGGCGTGATCGCCCGGCGCCTCTCACGCGCGGCCGCGCCGCCGCGCTCGCTCACGCAGAGCTACGCCGTGATGCTGCTCGTGGCCGGCACGACCGTGTTCGTGTCGCTCTCCCACGGCCTGGCGCTCGGCGTTCTCGCCGCGATGGTGATGTTCATCCGCAGCAACAGCCGCCAGCCGATCCGGGCCATCGAGCACGCCGATCGGCGCACGTCACGCAAGGTGCGGCCGGCGCACGTGGCGGCGCTGCTGCGCGAGCATGGCCGGCGCATCGCCGTGCTCGAGCTCGACGGACCGCTCTTCTTCGGCACGGCCGACGTGGCGGCACGCGAGATCGAGCGCCTGGGCAGCGAGGCGACGCAGATCGTCGTCGACTTCACCCGCGTGTCGGAAGTGGATGCGAGCGGGGCCCGCGTGCTCGTGCAGGCGGCCGAGGAGCTGCACATGGCGCGCCGCCGGCTCCTGCTGGCCGCCTTGCCGGCGCACGACCTGCGCCGCCGGACGATCCGCGAGATGGACGTGCACGAATCGCTCGCCGAGGCCGACTTCTTCGACGACGCCGACCTCGCGCTGGAGTCGCGCCGAAGACCGCCTGCTGGACGTGCTCGCTCCGCCGCCCGAAGAACCGCAGGAGCTGCCGCTGCCGTCCACGATGCTCGGCGCCGGCCTGTCGCCCGCGGACATCGAGGCGCTCTCGGCCCTGCTCGTTCGCCGCGAGGTGCCGCGAGGCGCGCACGTGTTCCGCAGCGGCGAAGAGAGCCACGCGATGTTCGTCTCGGTGCGCGGGCAGATCGGCATCTGGCTGCCCGCCGACCAGCCCGCCGGCGCCACGCGCAAGCGCCTCGTCTCCTTCGCGCCCGGTGTCGTGTTCGGAGAAATGGGCCTGCTCGAGCGCCGCCCCCGCTCGGCCGACGCCGTGGCCGAGGACGACGCGGTGTTGCTGGTGCTGTCCCGCCAGGCCTTCGAGCGCCTCTCGGTCGAACGCCCGGCCCTGATCGGGCCAGTTGATGCTCAACCTCAGCCTCCACCTGTCCGCCCGCGTCCGAGCGTTCACGAGGAGCCGCCGGCCGCCTAAGAGCGTGCGCGGGCAGAAGCGTCGGAGACTCCTATCCAAGCCGGCCGTTGCGGAAGTCCTCCACCGCCTGGAAGATCTCCTCGTTGCTGTTCATCACGAACGGCCCGTACTGCACGATCGGCTCGTTCAACGGCCGGCCGGCGATCAGCAGCGCGCGCGCCCCGTCCGTGGCCCGCCGTGAGCGCCACGCCGTCGCCGCCGGTTCGCGAGGATCGCCATGCGCTGCACCGGCACGTCGGTGCCCTCGATGTCCAGGCCGCCGCGGTAGACGTAGACGAACGCGTTGTGCGCCGCCGGCAGCGCCTGCTCGAACGACGCGCCCGGCTCGAGATGCAGGTCGAGGTACAGCGGCTCGGTCGCCTCGCGCTGCACCGCGCCCTCCACGCCGTGGCTGCGCCCGGCGATCACGCGCACGGTCGCGCCGTCGCGGGTGAACTGGGGCACCTCCTCGGTCGGGATGTCGCGGTACCACGGGTCGCGCATCTTCTCGGCGGCCGGCAGGTTCAGCCACAGCTGGAAGCCTTCCATGCTGCCGTCCTCCTGCTCGGGCAGCTCGCTGTGGATCACGCCGCGGCCGGCGGTCATCCACTGCACGCCGCCGTTGGCGAGCAGCCCCTCGTTGCCGGCGCTGTCGCGGTGCCGCATGCGGCCCGCGATCATGTAGGTCACCGTCTCGAAGCCGCGGTGCGGGTGGTCGGGAAAGCCGCCGATGTAGTCGTCCGGGTTCTCGGTGCCGAACGCGTCGAGCATCAGGAACGGGTCGAGCCGGCGCTGCAGCGGCGTGGTGAGCACGCGCGTCAGCTTGACGCCCGCGCCGTCGCTCGTCGCCATCCCGGCGACGAGGCGCTCGACGGCGCGCGGCTGCTCGATGGTGACGGTGGTGACGGTGTCCATGGCGGTTTCCTTTCTTCGTTCAAGCGAGTTCGGCGATCTTGTCGCGCGCGTCGCGACAGGGCGGCTGCCTCCGCGTCCGGGCCCATCGCCAGGCCTTCGGCGTAGATGAACTCCACGTCCGTCATGCCGAGGAAGCCCAGCACCTGGCGCAGGTACGGCACCTGGCTGTCGGCCGGCGATCCGCGGTACTTGCCGCCGCGCGCCAGCACAGCGTAGACCTTCTTGCCCTTCAGCAGTCCTTCGGGGCCGTTGGCGGTGTACTGGAACGTGACCTTGGCGCGCGAGATGGCGTCGATCCAGTTCTTCAGCTGCACCGGGATGCCGAAGTTGATCATCGGCACGCCCAGCACCACCACGTCGGCGGCCTGGATCTCGGCGATCAGCGCGTCGTCCAGCGCCACCCGCGCCGCCTGCTCGGGCGTGCGCTGCGTCGGCCGGCGTGAAGAGGGCGCCGAGCGCCGCTTCGTCGAGCACGGGGTGCGGCTGCGCGCGCAGGTCGCGCACGGTCAAGGTGTCGGCGGCGCCGTGCGAGGCGGGACACCAGCTCGGACGCCAGGCGCGTGGAGATGGAGGCATCGGCGCGGGCGCTGGAATTGATCTGCAGGATGTTCATGGTGGTCTCCGGTCGGGTGGGTTCGGTTTCGATGTCCTCAATTTATTGGCTCGAAAGGCGATCCGGAAGAGGTCGAAATGGATAAGATCGTTCCACTCATGGCACAGACGATCGAACCCAACGACCTGCTGCTGTTCGCCCGCGTCGTCGAGGCGGGCAGCTTCAGCCGCGCCGCGGAGCGCGTCGGCGTCCCGAAATCCACCGTGTCGCGGCGCGTGGCCGAGCTGGAGCGTCGGCTCGGCGAGCGCCTGCTGCTCCGCACCACGCGCAAGTTGGCGCTCACTGAGTTCGGCCAGAACGTGCTCGATCATGCGCGCCAGGTGGCCACCGAGGTCGACGGCACGCTGGCCCTGGCGCTGCACCGGCAGGCGCTGCCCAGCGGCAAGCTGCGCGTCACGATGCCCGGCGACATCGCGAACCTGGCGCTGAGCGACATGCTGGCCTCGTTCGCCCGGTCGCATCCCGCGATCTCGCTCGAGATCGACCTGTCGCCGCGCCGCGTGGACCTGATCGCCGAGAACTTCGACGTCGCCATCCGCATGGGCGACCTGCCGCCGGACAGCCAGCTCGCGGCACGCCGCGTCGCGCACTTCACGAGCGGCCTGTACGCGTCGCCCGCCTACCTGCGCACCCATGGCGATCCCCGCACGCCCGAGGTGCTGGAGCAGCTGCACGGCCTGATGATCCTCAGCCGGGCCGGCGACCCCGTGCCGTGGACGCTGCACCATGCCGGCGACAACCTCACCTGGGCCGGCGCGCCGCTGTCGCGCACGCTCGCCAACTCGCCCGACCTGCTCACCCGCATGGCCATCGCCGGCACCGGCATCGCCGCCGTGTCCGACTTCTACGTCGAGGCTCACGTCCGGCGCGGCGAGCTGGAGCGCGTGCTGCCGCAGTGGTGCCTGGAGCCCACGGCCGCCTGGGCCGTCTTTCCCGGGCGCCGGCTGATGCCTGCGCGCACGCGCGTCTTCATCGATGCCGTGGTGGCCGCGCTCAAGCCCTGCGAAGACGCGGCCGCGGCGCATCGCGGCCGATCGCCGGGCGAGTCCACCGGCAGCGCGCTCGCCTGGACCGACACCGGAGAGCGCCGAATCGACCGGCGCCACCGCCCGACGTCGCCGGAGGCCGGCGATGCGCGTGCCGCCGCGGCGGACGAGGAGACCCCGTGGAATCGCTCGGCAAGGCAAGCTCCGAGCCGGTGACCGGCTCGACGCGGAGCACGCCGGACGGCCGGGCGCCCCTGCCTCGGCTGCAGTGTTCCGGGGCGAGCGGCGCGAGCAGGCGCCACATCGTGCGCTTGAACCACGACACGCGCGGCTCGTGGTCGAACTCCACGGCGCGGCCGTCGGGCTCGGTATAGCGCCAGCGAAGGTCGCCGTCCCCGTCGATGTCCACGCGGTACGCCCCCTGCCGGCAGGCGTGCTCGATGATCTTCACGAGCTGCTGCGCCAGTGGCGCGCTGCTTCACGAGCAGGCCCATCTCGGTGTTGTGCTTGTCGGAGCGCGGATCGATGTTCATCGAGCCGACGAGCAGCGTGGCGCCGTCCACCACCACGGCCTTCGAGTGCAGATTGGTGCGCGAATGAACGCCGCTGCCGGACCGCTTCGGCGATGCGGCCCCTCGGGCGCGAACTCCGGGCGCAGCTCGTAGAGCTCGACGCCGGCAGCGAGCAAGCCGGGCCGGTACTTGCTGTAGCCCACGTGGACCACGGGCGCGTCGGTCGCCGCGAGCGCCGCGGTGAGGATGCGCACCTGCACGCCGCGCTTGCGCAGCCCCTCGATCAGCGCCATGCCGCTGCTCGCCGGGCACGAAGTACGGCGTGACGATGAGCACCTCGCGCCTCGCCGAGTTCATCAGCTCGCCAAGCTCGTCGAACATCGTCTCGGCGTCGCTCGGCTCGCCTTGCGCAAAGCTCTTGCTCGGGCGGTCGGCGATGAGTTTGGCCGGCGCCCACTGCAGACCGAGCGCGCGGCCGCCCTGACCGAGCCGCCGCTTCACGTCCGCGCGGGCGGCCTCGGGCAGCGTGTCGGGCATGTCCAGCGGCGCGCTCGCGGCCGCGGGAGCAGCGTCCACCACGGCGCTCGCCGGGTACGCCAGGTCGCTGTTCCAGAAACGGTCGAACACCTGCGACAGCTGCTGCACCACCGGCCCCGCGACGAGCACGTCGAGGTCGACGAAATTGGCTTCCGCGGCCTGGATGAAGTAGGGGTCGCCGACATTGCGGCCGCCGGTCACTGCGAGCGCGTTGTCCGCGATGAACGCCTTGTTGTGCATGCGGCTGTTGATGCGCTGGGCGTCATGCAGCGAGGCGGCGATCTTCGTGAGCGTGGACATGCGGCCCGAGGGCAGCGGGTTGTACAGCCGCACTTCGATGCGCTCGTGGGTGGTGAGGCGGCGCAGCGCATCGTCGGTGCCGGCGGTGTTGAGGTCGTCGAGCAGCAGGCGCACGCGCACGCCGCGCTCGGCGGCCGCGCGTACGCGCTGCATCAGCACCCGGGCGCTGGTGTCGTTGAGCAGGGCGTAGTACTGCAGGTCCAGCGTGCGCTCGGCGCCGTCGGCGAGCTGGATCAGCGTGGCCAGCGCATCGGTGCCGCTCTCGATCACCCGCAGCCCCGACAAGCCGTGCGGACCCTGCTCGGCGGCCACGCGCCGGGCGAGCGCGCTCGGCGTCGCCGGGTCGATGGCCTGGGACGCCTGGCGCGGCGGCATCGGCGGCAGGGCGGCGCACGAGCCCAGCGAGAACACGAGCAGTGCCGCCGTGGCGACGCGTTGCCATGTCGGGGAAGCGAGTAGGGACATGCTTCCACTCGGCAGGAACCATGCCCACATGCTCCGACCCATGGCCGAACAACCCTTGCCCGGCGTGCTGCATCGTCGGCGGCTGCGGCAGATCTGGCGCTCGGCCGGCTGGCCGTGCTGCGACCTGATCGAAGTGGAGCTGCTCGCCGGCGGCTGGGTCGAGCGCGTGCGCGACAGTGCCGGGCGCGAGACGCTGCGCGTCACCGACCGCGGCGTCGGCCTGCTGGCGCAGACCCTGGCCGCGAACCGTGCCGCGCGCGACGACCACGAGGCCCTGGTGGCCCGCGTGGCGCTGGACATGCAGCGTGCCGGCCGCATCGTCTGGCGCGGGCTGCCGCTACGCGCGCAGGTGGAGGGCGCCTGGTGCGTGGCGATGCCGGACGTGTTCTCGATCCGCCACACCACGCTCGAGGATGCCGTGGAGCCGATGGTGCATGAGGTAAAGGTGCGCCGCGCCGACCTGCTCGCCGACCTGCGCCGGCCGGCCAAGGGCGCCGCCTATCGCGCGCTGTCGAGCCAGTGCTGGTACGTGCTGCGCGAGGGCATCGCCGAGCCGCAAGAGATCCCCGACGCGTACGGCGTGATGGTGGCCGGCGCGGGTGGCCTGGACGTCGCTCGCCCGGCGCCCCGGCGCGCTTGCCGCACGCCGTTCCACGTCTGGATGGCGCTCGCGCGCGCCACCCCCGAACCGGTGGACGACAGCCCGCAACGCTGGCTGGGCGATCCCGACGGCGCAGAATGAACCCGAAGCGCCTGCGGCGCCTCCCCCCGATTCGGCGCCGTGGAGAACTGAGATGCGAAACCGCTTCGCCCTTGCCGCCCTGCTCGCGGCACTCGCCGCGCCGGCCTCGGCCGCGCCGCCTTCCGACAACACCGCCTGGGTGGATGCCGCCGCCGACGCCGACGTCGAGCGCGCATTCGCGCAGGCGCGCACCGAGCGCAAGCCGCTGCTGCTGTACTGGGGCGCGAACTGGTGCCCGCCTTGCAACCAGCTCAAGGTGACGCTGTTCAACCGGCAGGACTTCGCCGAGCACTCGAAGTCCTTCGTCGCGGTGTACGTCGACGGCGACGGCCCGGGCGCGCAGAAGCTCGGCGCACGCTACAAGGTTCGCGGCTACCCGACGATGATCCTCTTCACGCCCGACGGCCGCGAGATCACGCGATTGCCCGGCGAGGTCGACGCGCCGCAGGTGATCGCCACGCTGCAGCTCGGCCTGGGCGGCGGACGCCCGGTGCCGGCGGTGCTGGCCGATGCGCGCGCCGGTCGTCCGCTCACCGCGAACGACTGGCGGCTGCTGTCGTTCTACTCGTGGGAGACCGACGAGCAGCAGCTCGTGCCCGAGAACGAGCGGGCGGGGCTGCTGGTGACGCTGGCCGCCGCGGCGCCGGACGGCGAGGCCAAGACACGGCTGTGGCTCAAGGCGCTGGCCGAGAGCGACGACGGCAAGGGCGTGAAGCCCGACGCGCGCCTGCGCGATCGCGTGCGCCGCGTGCTGGCCGACCCGGCGCGCTCGCGAGCCCAGATGGACGTGCTCGTCAACGCCTCTCCATCGATCGTCAAAGCGCTGGGCAGCACGCCGGCCGAGCGCGACGCGTGGCGCAAGACGTTCGACGCCGCCCTCGCGCGCTTGCAGAGCGACGCCACGCTCTCCCGCGCCGACCGCTCCAGCGCGCTGATCGCGCGCGTGGAGCTGGCGCGGCTGGAGCAGGACGAAAAGGCGCTGGCGCCGCAGCTTCCGGCGCCGCTGGTCAAGGAGGTGCGGGCGCTTGCCGAGCGAAACGACAGCGAGATCGCCAACAACTACGAGCGGCAGGCCGTCGTGACGGCAGATGCCTATCTGCTCGGCCGCGCCGGGCTGTGGGCCGAGTCCGATGCGCTGCTGCAGCGCAACCTCCAGAAGAGCCCGGCGCCCGTACTACCTGATGAGCCAGCTCGGCGGCAACGCGCGCAAGCGCGGCGACACGGCGCAGGCGCTGCGCTGGTACGAGCAGGCTTTCGAGGGCAGCGAAGGCCCGGCGACGCGGCTGCAGTGGGGATCGAGCTACGTCGCGGCGCTGGTCGAGCTGGCGCCGGCCGACGAGCCGCGCATCGAGCGCGCCGCCTCGCAGCTCATCGACGAGGCCGGCCGGGACGGCGCGTCGTTCCACGAGCGCAGCGCGCGCTCGCTGCAGCGCATGGCCGACAAGCTTTCCGCCTGGAACGCCGGCGGCGCGCATGGCGCGACGCTGCAGCGCCTGCAGGCGAAGCTCGACGGCGTGTGCTCGCGCATCGACGCTGCGGATGCGCAACGCGCCACCTGCGAGAACCTGCTGCGCAAGAGCGGCGCCTGACGACTCGCCTACAGGATCCGCCGCGGGATGCGCGAGCGCCTCGTGCGCCGTGTGCAGCCGCCGCACCAGCACGCGGATGAACGCCGCATCGAACAGGTGGCGCGTGCCCGCGCTGAGCTGCTCCATCGCATCGGGCGCGAACGAGATCGTCGTGCACGGCGCCGAGACGATCACGTCGGCGCTGTGGCGCCGCAGGTCGGGGCTCGGGGCGAGGTAGGCCATCTCGCCCACCGACGTGCCCGCGCCCAGCTGCGCCACGCGCACGCCGTCGCGAAACACCTCCACCTCGCCCTGCGCGAGGATGTGGAAGTTGCGCCCCTCTTCGCCGCGCGAGTAGAGCGCGTGGCCGAACTTGAAGCGCTGCCAGCGCGCGCGGTGCACCACCTCCCACAGCTCCACGTCGCCGAAGCCGCCGAAGAACTCGAGCGAGCGCAGCAGGTTGAAGCGCTCGGAGTCGAGCACGCCCTGCAGCTTGCCGAGCGGGATCTCGCGGTTGGCGACCAGCTTCGACAGCGCCTGCGCGAATTCGTCCCAGTGGGCGGGCCGGTCGGCCGGCTGCTTGGCGAGCGCGCGCAGGATCACGGCGTCCAGGCCCGGCGGCACGCCTTCGCGCAAGGCCATGAGCGACGGCGGCTCGGCCGTGTAGATGAGGTTCATCATCGCCGTCTGCGTCGCCGCCTCGAACGGGGGCCGCCCCGCCACGAGGTGGTAGAGCACCGCGGCCAGCGAGTAGATGTCGGCCCGCGCATCGAGCGTGTCGCCGTCGAGCTGCTCGGGCGACATGTAGGCCAGCGACCCCACGCGGAAGATCTGCGTATGGTCGGAGGCGAGGTTCAGCACGCTGCCGAAGTCGGTCACCTTCACGTCGATGACGTGCTCGTTCTCCATCACCGCCAGCAGGTTGGCCGGCTTCACGTCGCGATGGATCAGCCCCTGGCGGTACACGTAGCCGAGCGCCATCGCGCACTTGAAGCCGATTTCCACGATCTGCTCGAGCGACAGCAGCTGGTCGGGCCGGCAGAAGCGGCGCAGCGTCACGCCGGGCACGTACTCCATGACGAGGTACGGCGAGACCGGGTCGGCCACGGCGTCGAGGATCTGCACGACGTTGGGATGCTGCAGCCGCCCGACGAGCGCGGCCTCGGCTGCGAAGAAGCGCTCCTGGTAGGTCGCGCCGCCGGGGTCGCCCAGCACGCGGGTGCGCACCCGCTTGATGGCGACGTCGTGTCCCGTGGAAGGCGTCGTGCGCGAGGAACACCTCGCTCGTGGCCCCCTCGCCCAGGCGTTGCAGCACCTGGTACTTGCCGATCTGCGCGGGCAGCGCCGGATCGGACGGGGCGGAGGAGACGGCGGATTGGAGGACGGGCATCGGGCGCGGCGCACGAGGGCAGGGAGCCATCATCGGGCTTTCGGGCGCGCTGCGGTCGAAAAAACAATGCGCCAAACGCCGCGCATTCGCGCACTTTGCCTCGGCGGGCGCAGGACGCCGGCGGCCCCAAACGTAAAATCCGCGGATGATCCAAGCGAAGCACGACCTGCTCGCGGCGTTGCGCGAGGTGGTCGCCGAGCTGGCCCCCGGGGCCGACGTGACCCCCGCGTTCGAGTCGCCCAAGCATGCCTCCCACGGCGACCTGGCGATCACCGCGGCCATGCAGCTGGCCACGCCCGGCCCGCAAGAACCCGCGCGAGCTCGCGCAGGCGCTGGTCGACGCGCTGAAGACCCGGCCGGCCGTGCAGCGCTGGGTAGCCGGCCTGGAGATCGCCGGGCCGGGCTTCATCAACCTGCGCCTGACCCCCGCCGCCAAGCAGGCCGTCGTCGCCGAAGTGCTGGCCGCCGCAGAGCGCTTCGGCCACCGGCCGCCAAACGACCTGTGCGTGATGGTGGAGTTCGTCTCGGCCAACCCCACCGGCCCGCTGCACCTCGGCCATGGGCGCCAGGCCGCGCTCGGCGACGCGATCTGCCGCCTCTTCGAGACCCAGGGCTGGCAGGTGACCCGCGAGTTCTACTACAACGACGCCGGCGTGCAGATCGCGAACCTCGCCCGCTCGGTACAGGCGCGCCTGCACGGCCTGAAGCCCGGCGACGCCGACTGGCCCGCCGACGCCTACAACGGCGAGTACATCGCCGACATCGCCGCCGACTTCACCGCCCGGAAGACGGTGCGCGCCGACGACCGGGCCTACACGGCCTCCGGCGACGCGCAGGATCTCGACGGCATCCGCCAGTTCGCGGTGGCCTACCTGCGCCACGAGCAGGACCTCGACCTGCGCGCGTTCGGCGTGCGCTTCGACAACTACTTCCTCGAGTCGAGCCTGTACACCAACGGGCGCGTCGAGCAGACGGTGGACAAGCTCGTGGCCGCCGGCAAGACCTACGAGAAAGACGGCGCGCTGTGGCTGCGCAGCACCGAGTACGGGGACGACAAGGACCGCGTGATGCGCAAGTCCGACGGCTCCTACACCTACTTCGTGCCCGACGTGGCCTACCACGTGCACAAGTGGGAGCGCGGCTTCGCCAAGGTCGTGAACATCCAGGGCACCGACCACCACGGCACCATCGCGCGCGTGCGCGCCGGGCTGCAGGCGGTGAACGAAGGGGTGCCCGCAGGGCTACCCCGACTACGTGCTGCACAAGATGGTCACCGTGATGAAGGGCGGCCAGGAGGTCAAGATCAGCAAGCGCACCGGCGACTACGTCACGCTGCGCGACCTCATCGAATGGACCAGCCGCGACGCGGTGCGCTTCTTCCTCGTGAGCCGCAAGGCCGACACCGAGTTCGTGTTCGACGTCGACCTCGCGCTCAAGCGCAACGACGAGAACCCGGTGTTCTACGTGCAGTACGCGCACGCGCGCCTGTGCTCGGTGATCGCCAAGGGCGGCGAGGCCGCCGACGCGCGCGGCCGACCTGTCGCTGCTCGGCGCGCCCACCGAGCTCGCGCTGATGAGCCGCCTGGCCGACTACCCGCAGGTGCTCGAGCGCGCGGCCGCCGAGCTCTCGCCGCACGACGTGGCTTTCTACCTGCGCGACCTGGCCTCGGCGTTCCACAGCTTCTACGACGCCCAGCGCGTGCTGGTCGACGATCCGGCGCTGCGGCGCGCGCGCCTGGCGCTGCTGGCGGCCACGCGGCAGGTGCTGCGCAACGGGCTGGGCGTGCTCGGCGTGAGCGCGCCCGAGCAGATGAGCCGCGACAGCGGACAACGAACGGGAGACCACGCCATGACCTCGCAACGCGGGGGCTTCGCCCTCGGCATGATCGTCGGCCTGCTGGTCGGCCTGGCGCTCGCCCTCGGGGTCGCGCTGTACGTCACCAAGGTGCCGATCCCGTTCGTCAACAAGGTGCCCCAGCGCACCGCGACGCAGGAAGCGCTGGAGATCGAGCGCAACAAGAACTGGGATCCGAACGCCGCCCTGGGCGGCAAGCCGGTGCAGCGGCGCGCCGGGCTCGCCCGCGACCACCGCCCCGCCCGCCGTGCTGCCGCCGGGCATCGCGTCCGCGCCCGGCCGCCGCCGCTGCGTGCCGCGCCCCGCGGCGCGCGATCCGGCCGCCATCCTGGCCGGGGAGCCGGCGCGCGGCGACCGCGGCGCGGTCAGCCGCGCCGGGCGGCGATGCGTTCAACTACTTCGTGCAGGCCGGTGCGTTCAACCGGGCCGAGGATGCCGAGCAGCAGCGGGCCAAGCTGGCGATGCTCGGGTTCGCCGCGCGGGTGAGCGAGCGCGAGCAGGCGGGTCGCACCGTCTTCAGGGTGCGGCTGGGCCCCTACACAAGCTCGGACGAAGCCACCGCCGCCCAGAACCGGCTCCAGGGGTCGGGCATCGAGGCGGCGCTGGTGCGGGTGGAACGTTGAGCGGTCAAGCAGCAAAGGAATCGACGATGAAACGGCGCGACTTCACGGCAGCCCTCGGCATGGCGGGCCTCGGCCTCGCTGCGGCGAGGCCCGGCGCAGGCCCAGGGTGCGCCCGTCGAGGGCACGCACTACGTGCGCCTGAACACCCAGGTGCCGGTGCCGGCCGGCGGCAAGATCGACGTGGTCGAGTTCTTCTGGTACGGCTGCCCGCACTGCTACGCGTTCGAGCCGTCGCTCGAAGCCTGGACGAAGCGGCTGCCGCCCGACGTCGCGTTCCGGCGCGCCCATGTCGCCTTCACGCGCCCTGCACGAGACGCACTCCAAGATCTTCTACGCCTCGAGGCGCTGGGCCAGGTGGAGGCCATGCACCGCAAGGTGTTCGCAGCCATCCATCAGCAGCGCAAGCGGCTCGACCGCGAAGGCGACATCGCCGACTTCATGGCGGAGAACGGCACTCGACAAGGCGAAGTTCGTGGACACTTTCCACTCCTTCGGCGTGGCCACGAAGGTGCGGCAGGGCAAGCAGCTGTCCGAGGCCTACAAGATCGACGGCGTTCCGGCGATCGGCGTCCAGGGCCGCTGGTTCACTTCCGGCTCGCTGGCCGGCGACAACGGCCGCGCGCTGGCGGTCACCGACTACCTGATCCAGCAGGCCCGCAAAGGCTGAGGAATTCAGTCATCCGCCACGGGGCGGCGGCAGTGAGAGCGCGGCTAGAATGGCCTGCAAGTTTCATGCCGTAATGCGAAATCCTGGCACCCTCCCATCCCTGATCGCCTGCGTGGCGCTGGCCTTGGCCGCCGCCGCGCCGGCCTGGGCCGACCGGGCGGACCGAAGCCAGCCGCTGACCATCGAGGCCGACCGGCCCGGCACCATCGACCTGCTCAAGCAGGTGGTCGTGTTCAACGGCAACGTCGTCATCACGCAGGGCACGCTCACGATCCGGGCCGACCGGGTCGAGGTGCGCGAGCTGCCGGACGGCTTTCGCGTCGCCACGGCGCGTCGGCGCGGCCGGCCAGCCGGCCACCTTCCGCCAGCGGCGCGACGGCAGCGACGAGCACATCGAGGGCGCGGCCGAACGCATCGAGTACGACGGCCGCGGCGACACGCTGCGCTTCGTCGGCAAGGCGCGCGATGCGTCGCCTGCGCGGCGGCGCGACGGCGGACGAGATCACCGGCGGCCTGATCACCTACGACAACACCACCGAGGTCTTCAGCGTCGCCGGCGCGGCCGTCCGGCGAGCGCCGGGCGGGCGCGTGCGCGCGATCCTCACGCCGCCGCCGGCCGCCGGGTCGGCGCCGCGTCCGGGGAGCCGGCAAGTGAACGCGCCGGAGCTGCATGCCGCGGCGCTCGGCGCGGCGCGTGAAGGACAGCCGGCTGGAGGCCAGCGGGCTGCAGAAGCGCTACGGCGCGCAGGCTGGTCGTGAAGGACGTCCACCTCGCGGTGCACGCGGGCGAGGTGGTCGGGCTGCTCGGGCCGAACGGCGCCGGCAAGACGACCACCTTCTACATGGTGGTGGGCCTCGTGCGCGCGGACGCCGGCGAGATCCGCATCGACGGCGCGCCGGTGCAGGGCAAGCCGATCCACCAGCGCGCGCGGCTGGGCCTGTCGTACCTGCCGCAGGAAGCGTCGATCTTCCGCAAGCTCAACGTCGAGGAGAACATCCGCGCCGTGCTCGAGCTGCAGCTCGATCCGAACGGCCGGCCGCTGGCGCCACGCCGGCTCGAGCGAGCTGCTGGAGGGGCTGCTGCGCGACCTGGCGATCGAGAAGCTGCGCCGCAGCCCGGCGCCGGCGTTGTCCGGCGGCGAGCGGCGCCGCGTCGAGATCGCGCGGGCGCTGGCCACGCAGCCGCGCTTCATCCTGCTGGACGAGCCGTTCGCCGGCGTCGATCCCATCGCGGTGATCGAGATCCAGCGCATCATCAGTTTCCTGAAGTCGCGCGGCATCGGTGTGCTCATCACCGACCACAACGTGCGCGAGACGCTCGGCATCTGCGACCGCGCCTACATCATCAGCGAAGGCAGCGTGCTGGCCGAAGGCACCCCTGGCGAGATCGTCGACAACCCCGACGTGCGCAAGGTGTACCTGGGCGAGCACTTCCGGATGTGACGATGCACCTTCGAGCCCGCCGCCGTACGCAAGGCGCTTCATGAGCTCGATGAAGCCGTCGCTGCAGGTCCGCCTGTCGCAGCACCTGGCGCTCACGCCGCAGCTGCAGCAGTCGATCCGCCTGCTGCAGCTGTCCACGCTGGAGCTGCACCAGGAAGTCGAGCAGATGCTCGAGCTCAATCCGTTCCTGGAGGTGGAGGAAGAAGCGGCGCCGGCGGCGGAGAACGGCGCGTCGGAGCGGCCGCTCGCGGCGGAGCGCAGCACCGAGAGCGCCAGCACGGAGAGCGAAGCGGGCGAGGCGTCCGACGGCGGCGACGACGCCGGCGTCGACAGCGCGGAGTTCGGCACTACCGCGCGCGACGACTGGGAGAACGGCACCGAGGGCGACGACTTCGACGGCATCCGCGAGACGCCGTCCGGCTCCTCCGCGCCGGCCGACGACGACTTCGAGCCGCAGGAGCGCGCGCAGGCCTCGGCCTCGCTGCAGGACCACCTGCGCGCGCAGCTCGTGGGCATGCGGCTCGCGCCGGAGGACGCCGCGGCGCTGCACGTGCTGATCGAGTCGCTCGACGAGGACGGCTACCTGGCCGACACGCTCGAGGAGATCGCCGAGCGCCTGGCCGGCGACGACGCCGAGGGCGCCGCCGAGCTGCTGGAGCGGCTGCAGTGCGGGCTCAAGTGGCTGCAGAGCATGGAGCCGTGCGGCGTCGGCGCGCGCGACCTCACCGAGTGCCTCGCGCTGCAGCTGCGCGCGAAGCCTCGCTGCGAGGCGCAGGCGATCGCGATCATCATCTGCAAGCAGCACCTGGACCTGCTCGCGCGGCGCGACACGCGCAAGCTGATGGCCGCCACCGGCGCCGACGAGGAGCTGCTGAAGGACGGCGCAGACGATGATCGTCGCCTGCGAGCCGAAGCCGGGCCGGCCGTTCACGCGGGCCGAGGCGAACATCGTCGTGCCCGACGTCATCGTGCAGAAGTCGGGGCGCGGGTGGCGCGTGGCGCTGAACCCCGACGTGATGCCCAAGCTGCGCATCAACGACCTTTACGCGCAGGCCATCCGCGGCGCGCGCGGCTCCGGCGGCGGCGCCCTCGGCGCGCGGCTGCAGGAGGCGCGCTGGTTCATGAAGAACGTGCAGCAGCGCTTCGACACCATCCAGCGCGTGTCGCAGGCCATCGTCGAGCGGCAGAAGAACTTCTTCAGCCACGGCGCCATCGCGATGAAGCCGCTGGTGCTGCGCGAGATCGCCGACGAGCTCGGGCTGCACGAATCCACCATCTCGCGCGTCACCACGGCCAAGTACATGTCCACGCCGTACGGCACGTACGAGCTGAAGTACTTCTTCGGCTCGTCGCTGAACACCGAGGCGGGCGGCAACGCGTCGAGCACCGCGGTGCGCGCGCTCATCAAGCAGCTCGTGGCGGCCGAGGACTCGGCCAAGCCGCTGAGCGACAGCCAGCTTTCGTCCATGCTCGAGGAGCAGGGCATCCAGGTGGCGCGCCGCACGGTGGCGAAGTACCGCGAGGCCCTGAAGATCGCCCCGGCGAACCTGCGCCGCGCGCTGTGACCTCCCTCCACGACCTGTTCCTCCCCTGCGCCGCCGGCATCGAGCCGCTGCTGGCCGACGAATGCGCGCGCATCGTGCCCGGCGCCGCCGTGCGCGCGTTGCGCGGCGGCGTGGTGGTGGCCGGCGACGAAGCGGCGGCGATGCGGCTCAACCTGGAGAGCCGGCTCGCGCAGCGCGTGCTGTGGCCGCTGGCCGAGGGGCCCTACGCGAACGAGCACGACCTCTACGATCTGGCGCGTCGCGTCGACTGGGCACGCTGGATCACCCCGCGCGAGACGCTGCGCGTGGACACGACGGCGCAGCGCTCGCCGCTCACGAGCATCAACTTCGCGGCGTTGCGCATCAAGGACGCGCTGTGCGATGCGCTGCGTGACGCCACCGGCGAGCGGCCGAGCGTGGACACGCGGCGTCCGCACCTGGCCGTGGCGCTGCACCTCGGCCCCGAGCGCGCCGCGCTGCACGTCGACCTGTCCGGCGAGGCGCTGTTCAAGCGCGGCTGGCGCGACGACAAAGGCGAGGCGCCGCTGAAGGAAACGCTCGCGGCCGCGATGCTGGCGGCCGCGGGCTGGCAGGGGCGCGCGCAGGACGGGCCGCTGCTCGACCCGATGTGCGGCGCCGGCACCATCGCCATCGAGGCGGCGCAGATCGCCTGCGGCATCGCGCCGGGCGCGCAGCGGCGCTTCGCATTCGAGCGCCATGCGCCGTTTCGCGCGCACCTGGCCGCCTGGCGCGAGATGCAGGCGGCGGCGAAGGCGCGCGTGCATGCGCCGGCGGTGCCGGTGTTCGCGGGCGACGTGGCCTTCCGCATGACCGACTTCGCCGCGCGCAACGCCGAGCGCGCGGGCGTGCGCCACGCCATCGAGTTCAAGACCGCCGACGCGCTGCAGCGCCCGCCGCCCGCGGCCGGCCGGCACGATGGTGCTGAATCCGCCGTACGGCGAGCGCATCGGCGCCAAGGGGCAGGGCAGCCGCGAGGCGTTCGGCGCCGGAGGCACGCCGGCCGAGTTCTTCTCCGCGCTCGCCACGCACTGGAAGCGCCACTACGCCGGCTGGACGGCCTGGGTGCTGAGCCCCGAGATGAAGCTGCCCTCGCTGATGCGCCTGAAGGAAAGCCGCCGCGTGCCGCTGTGGAACGGCCCGATCGAGTGCCGGCTGTTCAAGTTCGAGCTCACAGCGGGGTCGAATCGATGAGCCCCCGGACCGCAGGCGGCCGCAGCGCCCGAGGGGGCTGCGAACCTCGACCCGCAACGCGGGATAGGTTGCGGTGGCTGACGCCGCTGCGTCAGCATCCTGCATGGCCGGCTCCCCAAGGGGAAGTGGCGGCGCGAGACGGGAGCTCGAGCTAGTCCCCGAACAGCTCGCCGATGGGCCGTAAATCCTCGATGCGGTCGCAGACCGATTTCACGATGACCACCATCGGCACGCCCAGCAGCAGCCCCCATACGCCCCAGAGCCAGCCGAACGCGAGCACGCTCACGAACACCACCACCGGGCTCATCTTGTTGGCCCGGCTCGTGAGCCAGGGCAGCAGCAGGTAGCCCTCCAGCGTCTGGATGACCATGGACGCACCGAGCACCAGCGTAGCCTTTTCGATCGAGTCGAATTGCACGAAGGCCGCGACCGTCCCCGCGCCGGTGACGGCCACGGCGCCGAGGTACGGCATCCAGTTCACCACCGCCGCCAGCACGCCCCACGCCGGCGCCTGCTCCATCCCGATCCAGGCGAACGCGAGCCATGTCGACAGGCCGACGATCAGGCAGGCGCCCAGGTTGACCAGCAGGTAGCGCTGGATCTGCGACGTGATCTCGTCGAGCATCTGCAGCGTGATGCGACGGCGGCTGAACGTGGGGCCGGCGATCGTGACGAGCTTGCGCCGGAAGGTGGCGCCGCCGGCGAGCAGGAAGAACGTGAGGAAGACGACGATCACCCCCTGGCCGATGAGCGTGAACAGGCCGATGGTGCCGCTCCAGAGGTAGTCCCGCACGTCGACCTTGGGCGTCTCCACGCGCACGCGCTGCACGCCGCGCTCGGGGGCGGGCTGCACGGCCTTCTCGATTTCCTTCGCCGCTTCCTCCACCTTGCCGATCGCGCCGTTGCGGGTGCCGACGCCGGCCGCGCGAGTTATCTTGCGCGCCGCCTCGGGCAGCGACGTCGAGCATGGCCTGCGTGTCCTCGCGCAGCGCCACCGCGCCCACGCCGGTCGCGCCCACCATGGCGGTCAGCAGCAGCGCAGCGGCCAGCCCGCGGGGCACGCGCCATCGCTGGAGCCGGTCCACGAGCGGCATCAGCGCCGAACTCAGCAGGATGCTGAGCACGAGCGGAATGAAGAACTCGCGCGCCCAGTGCAGCATCGCCAGCACGGCGATCACCGCGAGAACGACGAGCGCCGCGCTGCGCGGATCGACCGGCAGGGGCAGCGCAGGCGGTGGCGCGGGGGGCACGTCCGCGTTGTCGGTCGCGTCGTCTGCCACGAACTCCTCCAGTGGTGAAGACCCGGACATTCGCGCCGAGTCGGTAAGGAGATGTGGCAAGCGTCGTGCCCCTCGCGGGCACGGGCGGCGGTTCAGGGCCCGAGCGTGAAGCGGAAGTTGGCGCCCGCGCCCGGCGAAGACTCCGCCCACACTCGGCCGCCGTGCCGCTCGACGATGCGCCTGACGATGCTCAGGCCGACGCCGTGGCCAGCGAAGCGGCCGGCATGCAAGCGCTGGAACGGCTCGAACAGCCGCACCGCATCGCCGGCGGCGAAGCCCACGCCGTTGTCGCGCACGAAGAAGACCGGCGGACGGCGCTCCGCGGCCACGCCGACGTCCACGCGCGGGGCCGCCGCCCCGGCGGAGAACTTGAGCGCGTTGCCGATCAGGTTCACGTACACCTGGCGCAGCAGGCCAGGGTCTGCCACCACGACCGGCAACGCGCCCACGTGCACCGCGCCGGTCGAGCGCGCCGGCCAGCCGCAGCACGTCGAGCGCCTCGCCGACGCAATCGGCGGCGCTGACCGGGCGGCGCTGCAAGGGAGCGTCGTGCACCCGCGCGAGCAGCAGCAGGTCGTTGACGAGCGTCGTCAGCGTGTCGGCCTGCTCGGCGACGGCGTCGAGCATGGCCGTGGCCTCGGCCGTGTTGCCGCGCTGCAGCGCCTCGATCGCTATCCGCGTGAGACCGGCGATGCCGCCGAGCGGGCCGCGAAGGTCGTGCGAGACGGTGCGGTTGAAGGTCTCGAGGCCGCCCACCATGGCTTGCAGCTCGGCCGTGCGCTCGGCCACCTGCTCCTCCACGCGGCTGCGCGCGCGCGTGAGGCTGGCCGCGAACAGCGTGGCGCCGAGCAATGCGATGGGCGCCAGCACGACATAGCGCAGGTCGTAGATGTCGCGCCCGAGTGCAAGGAATACCATGAGCAGCAGCGGATGGAGCAGCAGGGTAACCGCCACGAGCCGGTGGCCCACGTGGCGCTCTCGATTCGACGCCTGCCACGCCATCGCGGACATCGCCACGAGAGGGACGGCCAGGACGGAGTGAGCGATCACGCGCTGCAGCGGGCCGAACGCCAGCCAAACCAGCGCCAGCAACGGCGGAAGGGCGACGGCTGCTCGCCAAGCCCAGCGCGTGCGCCCCTGGTGACCGAGATAGTCGACGAGCCCGAATCCGATGCCCACGAGCCCCAGGGCAGCGGCCAGCGTAGCCCCACGGTGCGCGGCCGCGACGCCCGAATCGACACGCAGGTTCAGGAAGTAGATGGCGAACATGCACAGGAAACCGACCGAGAACCAGGCGGCGCCCGGGTCGCGGTGCCGGTAGTGCATCCACAGGAAGAGCGCGCCCAGCATGGCGCACACGGCGGCTCCGGCCTGGCCGTAGGCCGGCACGGCGGACGGCATCATCGCGGCGCCCCGATGCACGCCAGCGCGGCCAGCGGCGCGGTGTCGGCACGCAGCGTGCGGGGGCCGAGGCTCACCGGCACGAATCCCGCGCTCGCCGCACGCTGCGCCTCGGCGGCGCTCAGGCCGCCCTCCGGGCCGCTGAGCAGGTCCAGCGTAGCCGGGCAGGGCCGCCATCGCCGCGATGGCGGGCGCGTCGCCGGTGCTCAAGCGCCAGCGCGCGGCCGAGCCCGAGGCTTCGCCGAGCCAGGCGGCCAGCGTGCAGACCGGCCGCACGTGCGGCACCCGGGTGCGGCCGCTCTGCTCGCTCGCCGCCACGGCGACCGCCTGCCAATGCGCGCGCCGGCGCTCGGCGCGCTCGCCCGCCAGGCGCAGCACCGAGCGTTCCGTGACGAGCGGCTGCAGCACCGTGGCGCCGAGTTCGGTCGCCTTCTCGATCAATGCGTCCATGCGCTCGTTGGCCGGCATGCCGAACGCCAGCGTCACGGCGAAGCGCCAGCTCTCGCTCGACCGCGACATGGCGTTCCACGTCGACGCTGACGTCCTGGCGTCCGATGCGGCGCACGCGTGCCGACCACTCGCCGCCGCGGCCATCGAACAGCACGAGCGCGTCGCCCGGCTGAAGCCGCAGCACCTGGACATGACGCGCGGCGGCGGGCGGCAGCGCGACATCGTCGGCGGGGGCGAGAAGCAGGTCCACGTGCAGGCGCGGCATCGGCGGGAGTTTGCCCGATGGGCCGCCCCGGAACGCGTGCGCCGGCGCCACAATCGCGTGCTGGAGGTCTGCACGATGAGCAACGCGATCGAACGGCTGAACGAGGCCGACGCCTGCCACGACGCCGACGCGCCGCGGGCCGCCGCGCTGCTGCGCGAGGTGGACCCGGCGCAGCTCGACGGCGCCGCGCGGCCGCGACTGGCGTTCCTGCTCAATCACGTGCTCGGCGAGAAGCTTGGCGACTGGCTCGATGCGAGCGCGCGCCAGCAGCGGCTGCTGCACGTGTCCGACATCGGACGCCACCGTCGCGCTGTGGCGGCAGGCGGCCGCGGCGGCCCGGCTCGCCGGAGACCGCGACGCGGAGACAGCGTCCACCGGCGGGCTCGCCGCGGCCGCCGGCGCGCCGAGCGAGCAGGCCGCGCAGTTGGTGGCGCTTGCCGCGGCCATGTTCCAGGTGCCGCAGCTGCCGCCGCGGGAAGCGGCCGAGGCGGCGCTCGCCGTGCTGCAGCCGCTGGAGATCGAGCCGGCATGGCAGGACGCCAGCGAGCTCGACGAATCGGCAGCGGCCTGCTGCAACAACCTCTCCGCGGACCTGTGCGAGAGGCCGCTTGAAGAGCTCGGCCTTACGCCGTTGCGCGCCGCGATGAGCGATGCGGCGGCGCTTGCGCAGCGCCTGTGGCAGCGGGCGGGCAACTGGGTCCACCACGAGCGCGCGTGGTACCAGCGCGCCATCGTGGCGAACACGCTCGTAGATCCGCACCCGGCCCGCGCCCATGCGCAGTCGGGGCTCGCGCTGCTCGATCGGTACGACGATGCGGGAGCGCAGTTCGTCGACCGTGCCTTCCTCGAGCTGGAGCTCGCTCATGCGAACCTGCGCCTGGGGCTGGACGTGGAGGCGGCGGCGGCGCTGTCGCGAGCGCGGTCGCTGGCAGGGCGGTTCGGGGACGAAGCGCTGGAAAGCTGGTTCGCTTCGCGCACCGCGCGGCTGGAGGCGTTAGCGGCGGCAGTGATGCCGCGGGCGCTACGCCGGCATCGCGCGGCCGGACGACGCGGTGGCGACCTGCGCGCGCCACCTCCCCCACGAACCGGCCGAAGTCGACGTGCGCATCGTCGTCCGCCCGGTCCGACACCGTGCGCATCACCGCGAACGGCCGCGCGAAATCGCTGCAGACCTGGGCCACCGCGGCACCCTCCATCTCCACCGCCAGCGCGTCCGGCAGCGCCGCGCGCAGCGCGTCGCTCTCGCGCGTGGTGGACACGAAGCGGTCACCGCTCACGACGAGCCCCTCGTGCACGCGCACGCCGGTGCAGCCTTGCGCGAGCGCCTGCGTGAGCGCGGCGTCGGCGGCGAAGCGGGAGCGGCCGGTCCAGCGGCACCTCGTAGCGCGGAAAGATCGGCGACGCGTCCAGATCGTGCTGCAGCAGCTCGCGCGCCAGCACCACATCGCCCACCGCCACCCCGCGCCCGAGCCCGCCCGCCACGCCGGTGAAGAGCAGCGCGTCGACCTCGAACCGGTCGAGCAGCAGCGCCGTGGTGGCCGCCGCCGCCACCTTGCCGATGCCGCTCAGCACGAGCACCACCGGGCGACCGTCGATGGACCCGAAATGGAAGTCCCGCCCCGCCACCCGCTCGCTGCGCGGCTCGGCGAGGTCGCCCAGCAGCGCGCGCAACTCCTCGTGCATCGCGCTGACGCACTGAGCCAACGCGCGCCCACGGCGATGCGCTCGGCGCGCGTCGCCAAGAGTCACTTCAGCGTGCTGCGCAGCTCGCGGCGCAGGATCTTGCCGACGGGCGTCTTCGGCAGCTCGGCGCGGAACTCCACCACCTTGGGCCGCTTGTAGCCGGTGAGGTTGGCCTCGGCGTAGGCGCGCACGTCCGCCTCGGTGAGCGCCGGGTTCTTCTTCACGATGACCACCTTCACCGCCTCGCCGGCCTTCTCGTCCGGCACGCCCACCGCGGCGCATTCGAGCACGCCGTCGAGCTGCGTGAGCACGTCCTCGACCTCGTTCGGATACACGTTGAACCCGCTGACCAGGATCATGTCCTTCTTGCGGTCGACGATCTTGAAGTAGCCGCGCTCGTCCACGACGCCGATGTCGCCGCTGCGAAAGAAGCCGTCGGCCGTCATCACCTTCGCGGTCTCGTCGGGCCGCTGCCAGTAGCCGGCCATCACCTGCGGCCCCTTGATCGCGATCTCGCCCGGCGTGCCGGTCGGCACTTCCTGGCCATCGTCGTCGAGCAGCTTCAGCTCGGTGCCGGGCATCGGCAGGCCGATGTTGCCGCTGTAGGCGACGCTGTCCACCGGGTTGCAGGTGGCCGACGGCGACGTTTCGCTCAAGCCGTAGCCCTCGACGATGGGGCAGCCCGTCTTCTCCAGCCACAGCCGGGCGGTGGCGCTCTGCACGGCCATGCCGCCGCCGACCGAGATCTTCAGATGGCTCCAGTCCACCTTGCCGAAGTCGGCGTGGTTGGCGAGCGCGTTGAAGAGCGTGTTCACGGCCGGGAAGCTGTGGAACTTGTGCTGCGACAGTTCCTTCAGCACCGCCGGCAGGTCGCGCGGGTTCGGGATGAGGATGTTGCAGCCGCCCATGCGCATGGACAGCATCATGTTCGCCGTGAAGCCGAAGATGTGATACAGCGGCAGCGCGCAGACGGTGGTGACCTGCTCTCCCGGCGGGATCTTCGCGAGCGCCGGCTGGTACCACGCCTCGCTTTGCAGCACGTTGGCCACGAGGTTGCGATGCAGCAGCACGGCGCCCTTGCTCACGCCGGTGGTGCCGCCGGTGTACTGCAGCACCGCGATGTCGTCGGGGCCGACTTTCGGCGCGGTGTAGGGCTTGCTGCGCCCGGCCGCGACCGCGGCATTGAAGCGCACCGCCGCGGGCAGCTCGAACGGCGGCACCATCTTCTTCACGTTGCGCACGACGTGGTTGACGATCGAGCCCTTCAGCAAGCCGAGCATGTCGCCCATCGCGGCGAGGATCACGTGCTTCGTCGGCACGCTGCCCGCCACCTGCTGCAGCACGCCGGCGAAGTTCTCCAGGATGACGATGGCCTTGGAGCCGGAGTCCTTCAGCTGGTGCTCGAGCTCGCGCGGCGTGTAGAGCGGGTTCACGTTGACCACCACGTAGCCCGCGCGCAGCACCGCCGCGAGCGCCACGGGATACTGCGGCACGTTGGGCATCATCAGCGCGATGCGGTCGCCGCGCTCCAGGCCGAGCGACTGCAGATAGGCCGCGAGGGCGCGAGAGAGGTCGTCCACGAGGCCGAAGGTGACCGTCTTGCCCATGAACTTGAACGCGGGCAGGTCGCGGTACTTGCGAAAGCTCTCCTCCAGCAGCGCGACCAGCGACGGATACAGGTCGGTCTTCAGCTCCGCCGGCACCCCGGCGGGGTAGTGCTTCAGCCAGATCTTTTCCATGGGTCTCGTTCTCAGCAGGGACGCCGAGATTCTGACGCCGGGCTGACAACGAGGCATCAGGGGATTCGATCAGTCGATCGCCTTCACCATCTCGTCGACGACCTTCTTCGCGTCGCCGAACACCATCATGGTCTTGTCCATGTAGAACAGCTCGTTGTCGAGGCCGGCATAGCCGGCGGCCATCGAGCGCTTGTTCACGATGACGGTCTTGGCCTTGTAGGCCTCGAGGATCGGCATGCCGTAGATGCTGCTGCCTTTCTGCAGCGCCGCCGGGTTCACGACGTCGTTGGCGCCGAGGATCACCGCCACGTCGGCCTGGCCGAACTCGCCGTTGATGTCCTCCATCTCGAACACCTGGTCGTAAGGCACCTCGGCTTCCGCCAGCAGCACGTTCATGTGGCCCGGCATGCGACCGGCGACCGGATGGATCGCGTACTTCACGCTCACGCCCTTGCGGCCGAGCTTCTCCGCGAGCTCCTGCACCGCGTGCTGCGCGCGCGCCACCGCCAGCCCGTAGCCGGGCACGATGATCACGCTCTCGGCGTTCGACAGGATGTAGGCCGCATCGTCGGCGCTGCCGCTCTTGACGCTGCGCTGCGCCGTCTCGCCCTGCGCCACCACCGCCTCGCCGCCGAAGCCGCCCAGGATGACGCTGAAGAACGAGCGGTTCATCGCCTTGCACATGATGTAGCTCAGGATGGCGCCCGACGAGCCCACCAGCGAGCCTGCGATGATCAGCATCGAGTTGTTCAGCGAGAAGCCGATGCCCGCGGCCGCCCAGCCCGAGTAGCTGTTGAGCATGCTCACCACCACCGGCATGTCGGCGCCGCCGATCGGGATGATCAGCGTCACGCCGAGCACGAACGACAGCGCCAGCATCACGAAGAACGCGAAGCCGTTGCCGGTCATCATGAAGACGATCCCCAGGCCGATGGTCACGACGCCCAGCGCGAGGTTCAGCAGGTGCTGCCCGGGGAACACCACGGGCGCTCCCTTGAAGAGGCGGAACTTGTAGGTGCCCGACAGCTTGCCGAACGCGATCACCGAGCCGGAGAAGGTGATGGCGCCGATGGCCGCGCCCAGGAACAGCTCCAGCCGGTTGCCGCGCGGGATCTCGCCGCTGGAAGGCGCGATGCCGAAGGCCGCCGGCTCGACCACCGCGGCGATGGCGATGAACACCGCCGCGAGGCCGATCATGCTGTGGAAGAACGCCACGAGCTCGGGCATCTTCGTCATCTCGACGGTCTTGGCGCGCCACGCGCCGTAGCCGCCGCCGGCCACCAGGCCGATCAGCACCCACACGAGGCCGGTCGCCTGGCCCGCGATGCGCACGATGAGCGCGGCGGTGGTGAACACGGCGATGGCCATGCCGACCATGCCGAAGAGGTTGCCGCGGATGGAGGTGGTGGGGTGCGACAGCCCCTTGAGCGCCTGGATGAAGCAGACGCTGGCGACGAGATACAGCAGCGTGACGAGGTCGAGGCTCATTTGCGCTCTCCGCCGGCCGGGGCCTTCTTGTCCTTCTTGCGGAACATCTCGAGCATGCGGCGCGTCACGAGGAAGCCGCCGAACACGTTCACCGCCGCGAGCGCCACGGCCAGCACGCCCATCACCTTGGCGAAGCCGCCCACGGTGAGCGCGGCGGCGAGCATGGCGCCCACGATGACGATCGCCGAGATGGCGTTGGTCACCGCCATCAGCGGCGTGTGCAGCGCCGGCGTGACGGTCCACACCACGTGGTAGCCGACGTAGATCGCAAGCACGAAGATGATCAGGTTCGTGATGGTGGGCGAGACGATGTCCATGAGTTCCCCTCAGAGCTGGCGGACTTGGGCGATGCGGTTGCCTTCGCCGAGCAGCACGATGCGCGGCTTGTGCCGCCGGGCTTCGTCCTCGGTCATCGGCGCGTAGGTGCAGATGATGAGCAGGTCGCCCACCTGCGCCTTGCGCGCCGCGGCGCCGTTCAGCGAGACGGCGCCGGTGCCTCGCGGCGACTGGATCACATAGGTGGAGAAGCGCTCGCCGTTGTGCACGTTGTAGAGCTCGATGTGCTCGAACTCGCGCATGTCGGCCGCCTCCATCAGGTCGGCGTCGATGCCGCAGCTGCCCTCGTAGTGCAGGTCGGCCTCGGTGACCATGGCGCGGTGCAGCTTGGCGCGCAGCATCACGCTGTTCATGTCCGTTTGACCTCGCCGGCTTGGGTCATCAAGCACGCGGCGACGATGTCGTCGTCCGCCGGCATCGCGAACGTGCCTTCCTTCGTGAGCACGAGCTTGAGGAAGTCGAGCACGTTGCGCGCGTAGAGCGCGCTGGAGTCCGCGGCCACGAGCGCCGGCAGGTTCGTTTCGCCGACGATCGTCACGCCGTGCTTGGCCACCGTCTTGCCGGCCTCGGTGAGCGGGCAGTTGCCGCCGTTGGGCGCCGCGAGATCGACGATCACCGAGCCGGGCTTCATGCTCCGGACCATCTCCTCGGTGATCAGCACGGGCGCCGGGCGACCGGGGATGAGCGCGGTGGAGACCACGATGTCGGCCTGCGCCACCTTCTTGGCCACCTCCACCTTCTGCCGCTCGAGCCAGCTCGGCGGCATCGGCCGCGCATAGCCGCCCACGCCCTCGGCCGCCTCTTTCTCCTCGGCCGTTTCATAGGGCACGTCGATGAACTTGGCGCCCAGCGACTCCACCTGCTCCTTCACGCTCGGGCGCACGTCGCTCGCCTCGATGACGGCGCCAAGCCGCTTCGCGGTGGCGATGGCCTGCAGCCCCGCCACGCCGACACCGAGCACGACGACGCGCGCCGCCTTCACGGTGCCGGCGGCCGTCATCATCATCGGGAACAGGCGCTGGTACTTGTCGCGCCGCGATCATCACGGCCTTGTAGCCGGCGATGTTGGCCTGGCTGGACAGCACGTCCATGCTCTGCGCGCGCGTGGTGCGCGGCGCGGCCTCGAGCGCGAAGCTCGTCAGCCCGGCGGCGGCCAGGCGCTGCAGGCCCTCGCGGTCGAACGGGTTCAGCATGCCCACCAGCACGGTGCCCGGCGCCATCACGGACAGTTCGTCGGGCGAGGGCGAGCGCACCTTCAGCACCAGCTCGCTGCCGAGGGCGCCGGCGCGGTCGGTGATGTCGGCCCCGGCGGCGGCGTAGGCTTCGTCGGTGACCGACGCGGCCAGCCCGGCGCCGGCCTGGACCCGGATCTCGTGCCCCTGCGCCTTCAGTTTCTTCGCCGTCTCCGGCGTCGCGGCGACCCGGGCCTCACCGGCCGCCGTCTCGAGCGGGATCCCGATCCGCATGCAGCTCTCCTGCGAAGAAGTGGCGCGAGCTTACCAAGTTGGCGCGGCCGCGCCGAGCGGGCGTCTCGTGGGCGGCACTACCATCCCCGCATGGAAGATCGATGGAAACCCAGTGTCACCGTGGCGGCCGTCGTCGAACGCGACGGCCGCTTCCTGCTGGTCGAGGAAGAAACGAGCGACGGACTGCGCCTCAACAACCCCGCCGGCCACCTCGACCCGGGCGAATCGCTCGTGCAGGCGGTGGTGCGCGAGACGCTGGAGGAGACGGCCCGCCCGTTCGAGCCCGACGCGCTCGTCGGCATCTACCTGGCCACGACGGCCCGGCCCGGCGCCGAGCCGGTCACCTACCTGCGCTTTGCGTTCACCGGCCGCACCGGCGAGCCGCTGAACGGCCGCACGCTCGACCGCGGCATCGTGCGCACGCTGTGGCTCACTCCCGACGAGGTGCGCGCAAGCGTGGCCCGCCACCGCAGCCCGCTCGTGCTGCGCTGCATGGAGGACCACCTCGCCGGCCGCCGCTCACCGCTCGACCTGCTGGCGACGGACCCGAGCCTCTACACGTTCTCCGCGTCCTGAGCCTGCCGCCAGGCGGCGATCTCGTCGATCGCGAGCAGCGGGAAGTCGTGCGCCTGCGCGAAGCGCTGCACGGCATCGCCGCGCGCCAGGGTGCCGTCGTCGTTCATCAGCTCGCACAGCACGGCGGCCGGCTTCAGCCCGGCCAGCCGCACCAGGTCGAGCGCGCCCTCGGTGTGGCCGCGGCGCGCGAGCACGCCGCCGGGCGCGCCGCGCAGCGGGAACACGTGGCCCGGACGCACCAGGTCGTAGGGCACCGCCGCATCGCGGATGGCCGCGCGGATCGTCGCCACGCGGTCGGCCGCGCTCACGCCGGTGGTGATGCCGTCGCGCGCGTCGATCGACACCGTGAAGGCCGTGCCGTGCGGGCTCTCGTTGGGCTCGACCATCGGCGCGAGCATCAGCCGGCGCAGCGTGGCGTCCGGCAGGCACAGGCACACGATGCCGCTGCAGGCCCGGATCATCAGCGCCATGGTCGGCTCGTCGATCCGCTCGGCCGCGACGATCAGGTCGGCCTCGTTCTCGCGCTCGTCGTCGTCCAGCAGCACGACGGCGCGGCCCTGCTGCAAGGCGTGCAGCGCGCGTTGAAGGCGGGTGGGAAGGTGGGACATGGAAACGCTCCTCGTCAAGGGTTGGCGAAAAACGTTTCAGGGCGAACGCACGCGTCCACGCCTTCGCGAGGAAGCGTGCTCGTCTTCTTTCATCCGGACTCTCACCGTCGGCCCCGGCATTCGACCGGGTCTGCTGACCCCTGCCGCCCGAAGGCGGCAGGGCGCTCGCGGGCTCGTCGCTTGCGCGACCTACCGCCGGTGGGGAATTGCACCCCGCCCTGAAGACGTGCGCCGGCCGTTGCCGACCGGCCTGCCGATGATATTTCTTCCCCGATGGGACAATCGCAGCATGGTGAAGCAGCGCATCGTGGTGGGCCTCTCCGGCGGGGTCGACTCCGCGGTGACGCGCCTGGCTGCTGAAGCGCGCGGGCCACGAGGTGGTCGGCATCTTCATGAAGAACTGGGAAGACGACGACGATGACGAGCACTGCTCGTCGCGCCAGGATTTCCTCGACGCGGCGTCCGTGGCCGACGTGCTCGGGATCGAGGTCGAGCACGTGAACTTCGCCGCCGAGTACAAGGACCGCGTGTTCGCCGAGTTCCTGCGCGAGTACCGTGCCGGCCGCACGCCGAACCCTGACGTGCTGTGCAACGCCGAGATCAAGTTCAAGGCCTTCCTCGACCACGCGATGCGCCTGGGCGCGCAGAAGATCGCCACCGGCCACTACGCCCGCGTGCGCGAGGTCGACGGCCGCTTCGAGCTGCTGAAGGGCCTGGACGCGCTCGAAGGACCAGAGCTACTTCCTGCACCGCCTGACGCAGGCGCAGCTGTCGCGCGCGCTGTTCCCGGTCGGCGAGCTGCGCAAGACCGAGGTGCGCCGCATCGCCGAGGAGATCGCGCCTGCCGGTGGCGCACAAGAAGGATTCGACCGGCATCTGCTTCATCGGCGAGCGGCCGTTCCGCGAGTTCCTGAACCGCTACCTGAGCCACGAGCCCGGCCCGATCCAGGACGATCGCGGCCGCACGCTCGGGCGCCATGTGGGCCTGAGCTTCTACACGCTCGGCCAGCGCCAGGGCCTCGGCATCGGCGGCGTGAAGGAGCGCAGCGAGCCGCGCGGCGGCGGCGACCATGCGCCTTGGTACGTGGCCGCGAAGGACCTGGAGCACAACACGCTGCACGTCGTCCAGGGCCACGACCATCCTTGGCTGGCGTCGAGCGCCCTCACGGCCGACCAGGCGAGCTGGATCGCGGGGGCGCCGCCGCGCGCAGGCGCCTACGCGTCCAAGACGCGCTACCGCCAGGCCGATGCGCCCTGCACGTTCGAGCCGGGCGCGGCGGGCTCCTTCGCGATGCGCTTCGACGCGCCGCAATGGGCCGTGACGCCGGGCCAGTCGGCGGTGCTGTACGAGGGCGAGGTGTGCCTGGGCGGCGGCGTCATCGCGTCCGCCGCCGTCGCGGACGGGCCGCAGCGCTACCGCGGCGCGGCCATTTCGAGCACCCAGTAGCGGCTGTAGCGGCTGCTCGAATCGCTGGCGCAGGCCATGCCGATGTCGCGGAAGGCCGGGCTCATCAGGTTGGCGCAGTGGCCGTCGCTGGCCATCCAGCCGTCCACCACCTCGGACACCGAGCGCTGCCCGGCCGCGATGTTCTCGCCCACCGTGCGCCACGCGTAGCCTTCGGCGCTCACGCGCTGGGCCGGCGTGCTGCCTTCGCGGCTCTCGTGCTCGAAATAGTCGTTCTCGGCCATGTCCTGCGCATGGCCGGCCGCGGCGGCGGTGAGGCGGTCGTCCCAGCGCAAGGCCGCGGCGGCGGGGAAGATGCCGCGCGTACGGCAACTGGCGCCGGCGGCACGGTGGGCATTGATCGAGGCGCAGGGTGTCGGCCTGGAACGCGGCGAAGCCGCAGGTGAGCGGTTCGGCGTTCGGCGCGGGCGCCGGGGCAGGCGGAGGGTGCCGGGGTGGAGTCGCCGCCACCGCCGCACGAGGCGAGGGCGACGAGCAGGAAAAGTGAGGCGACCTGCTGCATGCGGCAAGCATCGCCGGGCGCCGCGGGATCGCGGTCACCAAATGAAACATCAATGACTACCTCGCCGCGATACGGGCCACGACGCTGCGGGTGAGCACGAGCAGCGCGCCGTCGGCAGCCACGAGCATGTCCACGGAGAAGTTGCCATCTGCGCGAACGCGTACGCGGCATCGCCGTTCGCGGCGTCCAGACGCGCGACGAAGCGGTTACCGAAATCGGCGAAGAAGTAGTTGCCGTGGTAGGCGCGCGGGGAAGCTGCCGCCGGCCGGATAGAAGGCGCCGCCGGCGATCTGCGAAGCCGGTGAAGAAACCCCCCGGGCCCGAACCGGGCGGCAACGCGGCCGCCTGGGCATAGGCGAACAGCGGCGCGGTGATCTGCGCAGTCAGGTTGTCCGGGCCCTCGGACTGCGGCCAGCCGTAGTTGGCGCCCGCGCTGCCGACGTTGATCTCTTCCCACGTGTCCAGGCCGACGTCGTTGATGTGGATGCGGCCGGTGCCGGGCTGCACGGCGAAGGTGAACGGGTTGCGCAGGCCCGAGGCCCAGATGGCGCGCGCGAGGCCGGTTTGCGTGCCGAAGTAGGGGTTGTCCGCGCGGGATGCTGCCGTCGTCGTTGAAGCGCAGCACCTTGCCGAACGGATGCGACAGGCTCTGCGCCTTGGCGCCGTCGGCGTTGTCGCCCACCGCGACGTAGAGCTTGCCGTCGGCGCCGAAGTGGAGGGCGCCGCCGTTGTGGTTGGTCGGCCCCGGAAAGCGCCGGCAGGTCGACGATCACGGTCTCGCCGGGGGCGGCGACGTCGCCGGCCGCGACAAACCGGCTCACGCGGTTGTGCGCCGCGACCCGGGCGCGGTGTAGTGGAGGTAGACCCAGCCATTGGTGGCGAACTGCGGGTGCAGCGCGACGCCGATCAGGCCGCGCTCGCCGAGCGAATCGACCGCAAGCTGCACGAACGGCGTCGGCAGCAGCACGCCGTTCTTCACGACGCGCAACGCACCATCCTGCTGGGCGACGAAGAGGCTGCCGTCCGGCGCCTGCGCGAACGCCGTGGAGTCGGCCAGCCCGGTGACCCAGGCCTCGTCCTTCGTGAACGCCGCGCCGATGCTCGTGTTGCCGCCGAACCGCACCATGGCGCTGGCCCATGCCGACAGTGTTGCCGGCAGCATCGCGGGCGCGGGCGCGCACGACGTGCTGGCCCGCAGCGTGGGCGGCCGTGTCGAGCGCGGCTTCGTACGGGGCGGCCGTGTCTTCGGAGAGCGGCAGTCCGTCGACCTGGAACTCGACGGCCGCCACGCCGACATCGTCGCTCGCAGTTGCGGTGATGGACAGCGGGCCGGCGAGGTCGTCTGCGAGCGCGGCAGGCGCCGTCAGCACGATCGTCGGCGCGATGCCGTCGGGCGGGGCTGGGGCTGGGGCTGGGGCTGGGGCTGGGGCTGGAGCAGGGGCTGGAGCAGGGGCTGGAGCAGGGGCTGGAGCAGGGGCTGGAGCCGCTGGGGCCGGGGCCGGAGTCCTCCGCCCCCGCCGCCCCCGCAGCTCGACAGCAACGCGATCGCAGCAGGCCGATGAGTGGCTTCATGATGCGATGATCCGGTGGATGCGCGCCCTCGGGACCAATAACCGGGTCATCGGGTCGGTCGCGATGGACGATCGAGGAGACCACCGCATGCCCCGGATCCGGGTCGGCGTCGGCGGCTGGACGTACGAGCCGTGGCGCGACAACTTCTTTCCCGCCAAGTGGCCGCACGCGCGCGAGCTGGAGTACGCGAGCCGCAAGCTGTCGGTGATCGAGATCAACAGCACCTACCACGGCACGCAGAAGCGCACGAGCTTCGCGAAGTGGCGCGACGACACGCCCGATGGATTCGTGTTCAGCGTGAAGGCATCGCGCTACGCCACCAACCGCGGCAAGCTCGCGGAGGCCGGCGAGTCCATCGAGCGCTTCATCGGCAGCGGCATCGCCGAGCTCGGCCCGAAACTCGGGCCGCTGCTGTGGCAATTCATGCCCACCAAGCGCTTCGATGCAGACGACTTCGAGGCCTTCCTGAACCTGCTGCCGCGAGCGGCGGAAGGCATCGCGCTGCGCCACGCGATGGAAGTGCGGCACCCGAGCTTCCGCTGCAGCGAGTACCTGGCGCTGGCGCGCAAGCACGGCGTGGCCACCGTGTTCACCGATTCGGACGAGTACCCGACCTTCGCCGACGTGACGGGCGACTTCGTCTACGCGCGGCTGATGCGCGGGCGCTCCGAACTGCCCACCTGCTATGCGCCCGATGAGCTCGACGCCGTGGCAGCTTGCACGAAGGTGTGGGCGGCGGGCGGCGAGCCCGACGGCGTGCCGCGGGTGGAGCCGGCGCCCGCGCAGCCCGCGGGCCCGCGCGACGTGTTCATGTTCTTCATCAGCCGCGCGAAGGAGCGAGCGCCCGCGGGGGCGCTCGCGCTCATCGAGCGGCTCTAGGCGCGGCGGCGCGTCCAGCCGCCGGCGGGCATCACTGCCGCGTCGAGGTGCCCGTGCCGGCGCTGCGCTCGGAATTGCCTGTGCTTTGCGGCATGCCGCTCGTCGTGCTGCTGCTGTCGGCCTTGCCGGATGACTGGCCGGTGCCGGCGGCCCGGTCGCCCTGGTTCACCGCCGCCGTCGGCACGACGGCCGCGGCCATCGTGCGAGCCATCGCCAGGTGCTCCTCGAGCTTGGGCAGCGTCTTCTGCGCGAAGGCCTTCACGTCGGCGTCCTTCGCGTTCGCCGCGGCGTTCTTGAACAGCTTCACCGTGTCCTCGTGCGCCTTCACGCCGAAGTCCTCGGCGTAGCGCTTGTCGAACTTCTCGCCGTCGGCGCCCGAGAGCATCTTCAGCTTGCCGCGCTGCATCAGCGAGGGATCCTCCGGCAATTCACGCCCTTGGACCGCGCCAGCTTGCTGGCCTCGATTTCGGCATGGCCGTTCTGTGCCGCCTGCTCGAGGAAGTCGGCATCCTTGCCTTCGACCTTGGCCTCCTCTCGGGTGGCCTTGTCCGCCGGCGCCGCGGTCGTTCCGGTCGATGGCGATGGGTTGGTGCTTTGCTGGCAGCTTTGGGCGGCCGCCGTGCCGGCCGCGCACAGGCCGGCAACCATTGCCAACGTCGAGACGACTTTCATGCGTCCTCCTTGAAGTTGCGGACCCAACGCGCGGCAATCCCCCTTCCTCTGCACCCGGACTTCGGCAGACTCTCGCGCACCGCCTGCCTGCCATGCCGCACGCCCCGCCCGAAGCTGCCGTCGCCGTTTTCGCCCTGGTCTACCTCGGGATGATCCTAGGCGGCCTGCCGTTCCTGCAGCTCGACCGCACCGGCGTTGCCCTGCTCGGCGCCATCGCCCTGCTGGCGCTCGACGCGGTGTCCATCGAGGAGGCTGCGCGCGCGGTGCACCTGCCGACGCTGGTGCTGCTCTTCGCCTTCATGGTCATGTCGGCGCAGATGCGGCTGGGCGGGTTCTACGGCTGGGTCACGCGCGGCCTCGCAGCGTTGCCGCTGTCGCCACCCGCGCTGCTGGGTGCGCTCATCGTGGCCGTGGCGCTGCTCGCCGCGGTGTTCAGCAACGACGTCGTCTGCCTCGCCGTGGCGCCCGTGCTGATCGACGCGTGCCGCGCCCGGCGCGTGAACCCGCTGCCGTTCCTCCTCGGCGCTCGCGTGCGCGGCCAACGTCGGCTCGGCCGCGACGCTCATCGGCAATCCGCAGAACATGCTGGTGGGCGAGACGCTGCGGCTTTCGTTCGCGCGGCTACGCGCTGCAGGCGGCGCTGCCGGTCGCGCTGGGCCTCGCGGCCACGTGGGCCGTGATCGCCTGGCAGGCGCGCGGACGCTGGACCGCGGCGGTTGCAGCCAGCAGCGCGAGCGAGCCGGACGACGCCACGCCGGCTGGATCGCTGGCAAGCCGGCAAGGGCCTTGCGGTGGCCGGCATCGTGCTGGCTGCTTCCTGTTCGCGCCGTGGCCGCGCGAGGTGGTCGCGTTCACCGGCGCCGGCGTGCTGCTGCTCAGCCGCAAGATGCACTCCACCCGTATGCTGGGGCTCGTCGACTGGGAGCTGCTGGTGCTGTTCATCGGCCTGTTCGTCGTCAACCACGCGCTGCAGCGCACCGGGCTGCCCGCTGTCGTCGTGGCTGATTTGGCCGCGGCCGGGTGGCGGCTGGACGACCCTGCGCTGCTCGGCGGCGCCGCCTTCGCATTGTCCAACGTGGTCTCCAACGTGCCGGCCGTGATGCTGCTGCTGCCCGTGGCCACGCATCCGCTTGCCGGCCCGACGCTGGCGCTCGTGAGCACGTTCGCCGGCAACCTGCTGATCGTGGGCAGCATCGCCAACATCATCGTGGTCGATGCCGCCGCGCGGCGCGGCGTGCGCATCGACTGGCGTCTCCACGCACGCACCGGCGTGCCCGTGACGCTGCTCACGCCCGCCATCGCCGCCGGCTGCCTTGCAGCGCAGGCCCCATGAAGCGCGACCGCGCCGCGGGTCTACCATCGACGGCTCGACCCTGCCCACCGGCCCTGCGAGGATGCGAGACATGACCTCCGACACCCGCCCCGCGGTGCTCGACCTGATCGGCAACACGCCGCTCGTGCCGGTCACGCGCTTCGACACCGGCCCCTGCGCCCTGTTCCTGAAGCTCGAGTCGCAGAACCCCGGCGGCTCCATCAAGGACCGCATCGGCCTCACGATGGTCGAAGCGGCCGAGCGCGACGGCCGGCTGAAGCCCGGCGGCGTCGTGGTGGAGGCCACCGCGGGCAATACCGGGCTCGGGCTCGCGCTCGTCGCGCGCGCGAAGGGCTACCGCGTGGTGCTGGTGGTGCCGGACAAGATGGCGACCGAGAAGGTGCTGCACCTGAAGGCGCTCGGCGCGCAGGTGCACGTGACGCGCTCGGACGTCGGCAAGGGCCACCCCGACTACTACCAGGACCGCGCCGCCGCGCTCGCGGCCGGGATGGAAGGGGCCTGGTTCGCCGACCAGTTCAACAACCCCGCCAACCCGCTCGCCCACGAGACCGGCACCGGGCCGGAGATCTGGTCCCAGATGGGCCACGACGTCGACGCCATCGTGGTCGGCGTCGGCTCCGCCGGCACGGTGACCGGCCTCTCGCGCTACTTCCGCCGCGTGCAGCCCGACCTCGCGTTCGTGCTTGCCGACCCGGCGGGCTCGGTGGTCGCCGAGTACACCCGCACCGGCGTGGTGGGGGAGGCCGGCTCGTGGGCCGTGGAGGGCATCGGGGAGGACTTCATCCCCGCCATCGCGGACCTGTCCGGCGTGCGGGCGGCCTACTCGATTGCCGACGACGAGAGCTTCGGCAGCGCGCGCGAGCTGCTGCAGCGCGAAGGCATCCTCGGCGGCTCCTCCACCGGCACGCTGTTCGCGGCAGCGCTGCGCTGGTGCCGCGAGCAGACCTCGCCGAAGCGCGTGGTGAGCTTCGTCTGCGACACCGGCACGCGCTACCTGTCCAAGGTCTACAACGACGCCTGGATGATCGACCAGGGCCTGCTCTCGCGCCACCGCTACGGCGACCTGCGCGACGTGGTGTCGCGTCGCTTCGAGGAAGGCGCGGTGGTGAGCGTGAGCCCGGACGACACGCTGCTCACCGCCTTCCAGCGCATGCGCATCGCCGACGTGTCCCAGCTGCCCGTGCTCGAGGCCGAGCGGCTGGTCGGCGTGATCGACGAATCCGACGTGCTGATGAGCGTGCACGCCGACGCCGCGCACTTCGGCGACCCGGTGCGCACGGCGATGACCGCCGCACCCCAGACGCTCGCTCCCTCGGCCAGCCTGGGCGAACTCCAGGCGGTGCTCGACCGCGGGCTCGTCGCCATCGTCGCCGACGAGGCGGGCTTCCACGGCCTCATCACGCGCTTCGACCTGCTCAACCATCTGCGGAGAGCATATGACCCACCCCCGAAGCGCCTTCGGCGCCTCCCCCTCGAGGGGCGCGGCCAGCGGACCGGCCAAGCCGGATCCGCGGCCGCCGCTTGGTGGCGTGGCACCATGCGCAACGAGTGCCGCTGCTGCACCGATGGAGGACCGCAATGACAAAGACCGAAGGCCTCGACTTCGCCACCCGCGTCATCCATGCCGGGCAGGCGCCCGACCCGTCGACCGGCGCGATCATGCCGCCGATCTACGCCACGTCCACCTACGTGCAGAGCAGCCCGGGCGTGCACAAGGGCCTCGACTACGGCCGCTCGCACAACCCCACGCGCTGGGCGCTCGAGCGCTGCGTGGCCGACCTCGAAGGCGGCGCGCAGGGCTATGCGTTCGCCTCCGGGCTCGCCGCGATCGCCACCGTGCTCGAGCTGCTCGACGCCGGCTCGCACATCGTCTCGGGCGACGACCTCTACGGCGGCAGCTTCCGGCTCTTCGAGCGCGTGCGCCGCCGCAGCGCCGGCCACCGCTTCACGTTCGTCGACCTGACCGACCTGTCGAAACTCGACGCCGCCCTGCAGGCCGACACGAAGATGGTGTGGGTGGAGACGCCGACCAATCCGCTGCTGCGCCTGGCCGACCTGCGTGCCATCGTGCAGCGCTGCCGCGCGCGCGGCATCCTGTGCGTGGCCGACAACACCTTCGCGAGCCCCTATGTGCAGCGGCCGCTGGAGCTCGGCTTCGACATCGTCGTGCACTCGACCACCAAGTACCTCAACGGCCACTCCGACGTGATCGGCGGCGTCGCGGTGGTCGGCCGCGATGCGCGCCTGGCCCCGGTGCGCGAGCAGCTCGGCTTCCTGCAGAACTCGGTCGGTGCGATCGCCGGGCCGTTCGACAGCTTCCTGACGCTGCGCGGCGTGAAGACGCTGGCCCTGCGCATGCAGCGCCACTGCGAAAGCGCGCTGGCGCTGGCGCGCTGGCTCGAGACGCAGCCGCAGGTGGAGCGCGTGCACTATCCGGGCCTCGAGTCGCACCCGCAGCACGCGCTGGCGCGCTCGCAGATGAACGGGTTCGGCGGCATGATCTCCATCACGCTGAAGACCGATCTCGCCGGGGCGCGGCGGTTCCTCGAAGCGGTGCGCATCTTCGCGCTGGCAGAAAGCCTCGGCGGCGTCGAGAGCCTCATCGAGCACCCGGGGATCATGACGCACGCCACCATTCCGGCGCAGACGCGCGCCGCGCTCGGCATCGGGGACTCGCTGGTGCGGCTGTCGGTGGGCGTGGAGTCGGTGGACGACCTGCGCGCCGACCTCGCCCAGGCTTTGGCGAAGCTCTAGGAGTCTGCGCGGCAGACTCCTAGCCCTTCGCCTTCGGCTGAATGCACGACTCCCCCAGCCCCCCGCCAAGCGGGGGACTCCAGCATGAGTCGACGCTCCGGCCTGCGGCCGGTGCCGCCAGCGGCGGCGGAAAAGCTCCGCTGCGCGATGGGTTGCCGGCTGCAAGCCGACTTCGTCGACCATGCTGGAACCCCCCGCTTGGCGGGGGGCTGGGGGGAGTCGTGCATTCAGCGCAGCGCTTAGGAGGCTGCCGCGCAGACTCCTAAGCCGCCTGCTCCAGCACGCCTTCGATGTACAGCCGCTGAACCAGCACCATCGTCACCACCATCAGCGGCGTCGCGAGCAGCACCCCCAGCGCGCCGAACAGCACGCCGAAGACCACGGCCGCCACGAGCCCCAGCACCGGCGGCAGGCTCACCGCCCACTTCTGCACCAGCGGCTGCACGAGGTGGCTCTCGGCCTGCTGGATCGCCACCATCAGCAGCGCCACGTACAGCGCCGTTCGCGGCCCGTCGATGAAGGCCACGAGCACCGCGAGCAGGCCGCCGAAGATGGCCCCGATGTACGGCACGAACGCCAGCAGCCCGTTCACCAGGCCCAGCGCCAGCGCCAGCGGCGCGCCGATGACCGCGATGCCGATGGTGGTGGTGGTGCCCACGTACAGCATCGACAGCGCCTGCCCCTTGAGCCAGCCACGCAAGCCGTCTCCCGCTGCCTGCAGCGCATCGTCGAGCCGCGGCCGCAAGGCAGGCGGCATCAGGCGCAGCAGCCCGTGGCGGTACGTCTCGGGCTCGGCGGCCAGGAAGATCGCCATCACGAGCATCAGGCCGAAGCTGCCCACCACGCCGAGCGTGAGGCCGGCGTAGCTCGCCAGCCGCGCCCACGGCACGTCGTCGCCGCGCGTCTCGTGCCACAGCTGCAGCAGCGAGACCCCCACGCGGTGGCTGCCGAGCCAGACGATGAACTGGTTCACCGCCTGCGGCAGCCGTTCGCGCAGCAGGTCGATCTGCTCGCCCAGCGGCTGGCCCACCGCCATCACGATGCCGACCACGACCCCGACGATGAGCAGCACGGCGAGCAGCAGCGACAGGCGGTGATCCACGTGCGCGCGCCGCTCCAGCAGCGCGGCCATCGCGCGCAGCGCCACGGCGGCCACGATGCTGCCGAACACGAGCGCGAAGAGGTCCAGCAGCCGCCACGCCAGCAGCGCGAGCAGCGCCACGGCGGCGACGATCAGCACGCGGCTGGCAAACGTGGCGGTGGCGTTGGTCATCGGCACGGGTACAGGCAAGGAACTCGCCCGGCGTGGCGGCGGACGCCGAACTAGGGCGCCGACAATGGGGCCGGCGCCTCGCTGCGGCCCAGCAAGGCCTCCAACGCCGCGATGTCCACCGGCTTCACCAGGTGGGCGTCGAAGCCGGACTCCAGCGTGCGCGCGCGCTCGGCCGCGTCGCCCCAGCCGGTGAGCGCCACGATGCGGGTGCCGGCGTGGCTGTCGCGCTGGCGCATCCAGCGCGCCACGTCGTATCCGTCGAGCCCAGGCATGCCCAGGTCCAGCAGCACCAGGTGCGGGCGGAAGCTGTCGAGCGCAGACAACGCGGCCGCGCCGTCGTTCACCACGTGCGTCTGCATGCCGAGAAACTGCAGCACGAGGGCCACCCCCTCCGCAGCGTCGGCGTTGTCGTCGACCACGAGGACGCGGCGCGCAGGCGCGGCCGGCGACAGGGCCGGGGCCGGCTCGGCGGCCACCGCCGGCGATTGCGGTGCCGCCTCGTCGGCCGACACCGGCACGCGCGCCAGCCGCACGACGAACCGGCTGCCGGCCATCATGCCCTCGCTGTGCGCCTCGACCGTGCCGCCGTGCATCTCCACGAGGCTGCGCACCAGCGTGAGCCCGATGCCCAGCCCGCCCTGCGAGTGGCGCCCGGCGTCGTCCGCCTGCGTGAAGAGATCGAACACGTGCGGCAGCATTTCGGCGCGAATGCCCACGCCGTTGTCGCTCACCGTCGCCTCGATCGTGTCGCCGTCGAGCCGCGCACCCACCTCGATGCGCCCGCCCGACTCGGTGTACTTGGCGGCGTTGTTCAGCAGGTTGGCGAATACCTGGGAGAGCCGCACGGCGTCGGCGTGCACGGGCAGCGGCGACGGCGGCAGGTCGAGCACCAGCACGTGGCCGGCCGCCTCGATCTGCGTACGGCAGGTCTCGACGGCGCGCGCGATCACGTCGGCCAGGTCCAGCGGCATGCGCCGCAGTTCGATCTTGCCCTCGGTGATGCGGGCCACCTCGAGCAGGTCGTCGACGAGGCGCACGATGTGGTCGACCTGGCGCTCCATCATCGCGTACAGCGGCTCCGCGTCCAGCGTGCTGCCCGGGCGCCGCAGCAGCTGCAGCGCGCTGCGGATCGGGGCCAGCGGATTGCGCAGCTCGTGCGCCAGCGTCGCGAGGAACTCGTCCTTGCGTCGATCGGCGCGCAGCAGCGCGGCCTGCGCCAGCTTGCGCGCGGTGATGTCGCGGCCGAACACCGCCAGCCCGCCGCGGCGGATCGGGAAGGCGGAAATCTCGAACCAGCGACCGTCGCGCGCCACGTCGTGCGGGACCTGCACCGACACGCGCGCAGCCATCGCGCGGCGGATCTCGTGCTCGGCCGGCGTGCCGATCGCCTCCGGGAAGAGCGTCCAGTGGTTGCGGCCGACGAGCTGCTCGCGCGCCATGCCGAGCAGCTGCTCGGCCCGGGGGTTGACATAAGTGATGCGCCACTGCGGGTCGATCGCGATGAAGGCGTCCGTCATGCTCTCGAGCACGCCCACCGTCTCCGCCCGCAGCTCGCGCTCGCGCTGCAGCGCCTGGCGGCGCACGCGGCCGATCGCGATGGTGCCGGCCACGCGCGCGAGCAGCTCGCGCGGGCTGAAAGGCTTGGCGAGATAGTCGGCTGCGCCGGCCTCGAGGCCTGCGATGCGCGCCGCGTCGTCGGCCCGCGCGGACAGCAGGATCACCGGCAGCGATGCGGTCGCCGGCTCGGCGCGCAACGCCGCGAGCAGGCCGAAGCCGTCGAGCCGCGGCATCAGGGTGTCACTGATCACGAGCTCGGGCTCCGCCTTCGCTACTGCATCGAGGGCCGCCTGCCCATCGGCCGCGCTCGACACCTCGTACTGGGGCTGCAGCAGCCGGTGCAGGTAGATGCGCATGTCCGGGTTGTCGTCCACCACCAGCACGCGCGGCAGCGCACCGGCGGCCTCGGGCAGGGCCGACGGGCCGGGCGGCATGGCAGGCGCACGGCAGGCAAGGGGTCGAGCATCGCGAGCCCGGTGTCGCGCACCCACGCCGAGCCATCGTCCACCGGCACGTCGCCGATCACTTCGACGCGCACGATCGCGGCCGACACCTGCGCGGCCACGAGATCGAGGAAGAGCCGCCCGGCGCCGTCGATCTCGTGCGACGGCGGCAGGCCGATGACGAGGAAGCCGGCCGGCCGGTTGCGCCCGGCCCCGACCGGCAGCACGATGGCCCGCTCCGGGCCCACCTGCCAGGCCCGCGGCGGCTCGTCGAGATCCATCAGCACGGGCGCGGCGGGGCCGCCCGCCGCGAGACCCGCGGCGCCGGCCAGCCGCGCCAGGCGGCCGTCCGGGTGGAGCAGGTAGGCGAGCGCGAAGCTCAGTTCGTCGGCATGGCGGCCGAGGCGCGCAGCGGCCAGCGCGCACACCGCCTGGGCGCTGTCGGCATCTGCGAGCGTGGCCGACAGGTCGTGCAGCAGCGCCAGCCGGCGCGTGGCCTGCCTCCCCGGGCCGTCAGCGTCATCGTGACGCGGAGGCTGCGAATCCGCCGCGGGCGGCTCGATGCGCATGTGGTCCTCTCCCCGGCCCCGTCCGCGCGGAGCAGGCGGCGATCATAGGTCCCGCTCGTGTCAGAACGGGATGTCGTCGTCCATGTCTTCGAAGCCGGTGGACGACTTCGATGCCGGCGCCGAGGCCGGCCGGCCGGCCGCCGGGCGTTGCGCCGGCGCGGGACGCGAGCCGCCTTCGTCAGCGCCGCCGCCCATGCCTTCCCGGCTGCCGAGCAGCTGCATCTGCTCGGCGATGATTTCGGTCGTGTACTTCTCGACGCCGTCCTTGTCCTGCCACTTGCGCGTCTTGAGCCGGCCCTCCACGTAGACCGGGCGGCCCTTCTTCAGGTATTCGCCCGCGATCTCGGCCAGGCGGTCGTAGAAGACGACGCGGTGCCACTCGGTCTCCTCCATCTTCTCGCCGCTGTCCTTGGCCTTCCAGTTGCGCGAAGTGGCGATCGTCACGTTGCAGATCGCAGCGCCGCTGGGGGTGTACCGGACTTCGGGGTCGCGACCCAGGTTGCCGATGAGTATCACTTTGTTGACGGAGGCCATGGAAAGATCCTGTAGCGGGGTGGCTCAATTATGGCGTCAGGGCTCGCCCTCCCAGTAATCAAGTGATGCTTCGCGGCGCTGCCGGGCCTGGAAGCCCGGCGCCCACGCGCTGTACTTGCCGGAGTCGGGGTATTCGCAGATCTCCGGCTCTTCCTGGGTGCTGATCGACAGGTACTTCAGCGGCCGGTCCGAGGTGTTCACGATGTGGTGCGGATAGTCCGGTCCGGGCGGCACGTGGATCACGTCACCGGCGCGGATCGGCACGTCCTGCCCCGCCACGCGCAGCGTGCCCTGCCCCTCGAGCACGATGAACATCTCCTCCTGCACGTGGTGCAGGTGGTAGGGGCAGCTGCGCTTGCCCGGCGGCATCACGTCCACCGAGGCGCCGAGCTTCGTCGCCACGGTACCCTCCGACAGCCGCGCCGAGCGCGACTCGTACAGCGGCGGGCGCGAAAACGGCTCGAGCGTGGCCTCGTCGAAGTTGCGGATCAGGCGCTGGCGCAGCTCGTCGGCGTTCATCGGCTCACTCCTCTGGAATGGGGAACGAGGCTAGCACGCGCTTACCATGGCGGTCGCAATGACGACGATGCTCGACACTCAAGAAGCCGCCCCGCGGCAGGTTCTCCAGGAAGTCTTCGGCTACCCGGCCTTCCGCGGCCCGCAGGAGGCCATCATCGACCACGTCGCCGGCGGCGGCGATGCGCTGGTGCTGATGCCCACCGGCGGGGGCAAGAGCCTGTGCTACCAGGTGCCGGCCATCGTGCGCCACCGCGCCGGCCAGGGCGTGACGCTCGTCGTGAGCCCGCTCATCGCGCTCATGCACGACCAGGTCGGCGCGCTGGAGGAAGCGGGCGTGCACGCGGCGTTCCTCAACTCGTCGCTCACCGGCGAAGAGGCCGCGCGTGTCGAGCGCGAGATGATGAGCGCGCGCCTCGTCATGCTGTATGCCGCGCCGGAGCGCGTCACGAACCCGCGCTTTCTCGCCATGCTCGAGTCGCTGCACGAGCGCGGCAAGCTCAGCATGGTGGCGATCGACGAGGCGCACTGCGTGAGCCAGTGGGGTCACGACTTCCGCGAGGAGTACCTCGGCCTGTCCGTGCTGCACGAGCGCTTCCCCGACGTGCCGCGCATCGCGCTCACCGCCACGGCCGACGCGCACACGCGCGCCGACATCGTCGAGCGCCTGCAGCTCCAGGGCGCGCGGCCCTTCGTGAGCAGCTTCGACCGGCCGAACATCCGCTACACCATCGTCGAGAAGGACAACGGGCGCGCACAGTTGCTGCGCTGGCTGCAGGCCGAGCATGAAGGCGACGCCGGCATCGTCTACTGCCAGAGCCGCAAGAAGGTCGACGAATCCGCCGCGTGGCTGGAGGCCGAGGGCATCGCCGCATTGCCCTACCACGCCGGCCTCGACGCCGAGGTGCGCCGCCGCAACCAGGACCGCTTCCTGCGCGAGGAGGGCCTCGTGATGGTGGCCACCATCGCGTTCGGCATGGGCATCGACAAGCCCGACGTGCGCTTCGTCGCCCACCTCGACCTGCCGAAGAACATCGAGGGCTACTACCAGGAAACGGGCCGCGCCGGCCGCGACGGCGCGCCGGCCGATGCGTGGATGGCCTACGGCCTGGCCGACGTGGTCAACCAGCGCCGCATGATCGACGAGAGCGCGGCCAACGACGAGTTCAAGCGCCTGCAGCGCGGCAAGCTCGACGCGCTGCTCGCGCTGGCCGAAGCGCACGACTGCCGCCGCGTGCGGCTGCTCGGCTACTTCGGCGAAGCCTACGGCGCCGCGCCCGACGCCGGGCCGCCCCAAGGCGGCAGCAGCCCCCTCGGGGGCAGCGAGCGCACAAGTGCCGAGCGGAAACTGCGACAACTGCCACGCCGCCGAGAACCTGGGACGCCACCGAGGCCGCGCGCAAGGCGCTGTCGTGCATCTACCGCTTCGCGCAGCAGGGCAGCCGCTTCGGCGCCGGCCACCTGATCGACGTGCTGCGCGGCAAGCCCACCGAGAAGGTCGCGCAATACCGCCACGAGCGGCTGTCCACCTTCGGCATCGGCGCCGAGCTCACCGAAGCGCAGTGGCGCGGCGTCGTGCGCCAGCTCGTCGCGCTCGGGCACCTGGAGGCCGAGGGCGAATTCAACACGCTGGCGCTGGCGGGCACCGCGCGTGCCGTGCTGAGGGGCGAGGTGCCGATCGTGCTGCGCGAGTCCCGCGAGCCGACACGGGCCACGCGCTCTCGCGGCGGCCGCGACCGCGTGCCGGCCGCCGCCGCCGCGCTCGACGACGCCGGGCAGCAGCGCTTCGCCGCCCTCAAGGCCTGGCGCGCGGAGGTGGCTCGCGAGCACAACCTGCCGGCCTACGTCGTCTTCCACGACGCCACGCTGGCGCAGATGGCGCGCCGAGGCGCCCGGCGTCGCTGGAGGCGCTCTCGCACATCAGCGGCGTGGGCGCGAAGAAGCTGGACGCCTACGGGCGCGAGATCCTGCGCGTGCTCGAGGCCGCGTAGCCATGCGCGCCCCTCTCCCGCTGCGCGGGAGAGGGCTGGGGTGAGGGCGCGGCGCACGCAGACAAACCCTGACCGCGCGGCGCGCTGCGCGCCTCGTACGCTGGCCACCCATGAAGCCGCCCTACGTCCCGCGCATCCGCCTCTACCAGCAGTGGCTCCAGGAGCGCCACGGCCTGTCGTTCGAGAGCTACGAAGCGCTGCGGCGCTGGTCCGTCACCGACTACGAGGCGTTCTGGCGCAGCGTCTGGGATTTCGACGGCATGGCGTCGCCGACGCCCTTCAGCGCCGTGCTCGCCGACGAGCGCATGCCGGGCGCATGTTGGTTCCCCGGCGCGCAGGTGAACTTCGCGCAGCGCGCGCTGCGCCATGTCGCGGCGGCCGACGCGGTGGGCCTGCCCGCCATCGTGAGCGACGACGAGCGAGGCCGAGCGAGGGAGCTGTCGTGGCCCGAGCTGCGCCGCCAGGTCGCGTCCTTCGCGATCTGACTTGCGCGAGCTCGGCGTGGAGCGCGGCGACCGCGTCGCGGCCTGGCTGCCGAACGTGCCGGAAACGGTGGTCGCGTTCCTCGCGTGCGCCAGCATCGGCGCCATCTGGAGCGTGTGCGCGCCCGACATGTCGCCGCCCGCGGTGCTCGACCGCTTCCGGCAGATCGAGCCCAAGGTGCTGATCGCGGCCGACGGCATGCATTACGCCGGCCGTGCGCTCGACCGGACCCGCGATGTGGAGGCGCTGCGCGCCGGCCTGCCGACGGTGCAGCGGCTCGTGGTGCTCGACAGCGGCCTGGCCGCGCGCGTCCTCGACGCCGACGTGCGCTTCGCGCAGGCGGTCTCGCGCGACGACGCCGCGACCGCCGCCTTCGAGCCGCAGTGGCTGCCGTTCGACCACCCGCTGTGGATCGTCTACTCCAGCGGCACCACCGGCCTGCCGAAGCCCATCGTGCACGGCCACGGCGGCATCCTGCTCATGATGGCCGCCAACGGCCTGACCTGCGACTACGCCTGCAGCCACGACCCCAACACCTTCGGCGAGCGCTTCCACTGGTACAGCTCCACCGGCTGGGTGATGTGGAACTGCCAGGTCGGCGGGCTCGTGAACGGCGCCACGATCTGCCTCTACGACGGCAGCCCCGGCGGCCCGAAGGACGCGCCCGACTGGACCGTGCTGTGGCGCTTCGCGGCGCGCCATCGCGTCACGTACTTCGGCTCGGGCGCCGCCTTCTATGCCAACTGCATGAAGGCCGGCGTCGAGCTCTCGCGCTGCGGCGACCTGTCGCGCGTGCGTGCGCTGGGCAGCACCGGCTCGCCGCTGGCCGAGGAGGTGCAGCGCTGGGGCAGCGCCCAGTTCGCCGCGCTCGGCACGCCCGATGTCTGGTGGAACAACATTTCCGGCGGCACCGACTTCTGCGGCGTCTTCATCGGCAGCCACCGCGAGCTGCCGCAGGTGCCGGGGCGCCTCGCGTGCCGCACGCTCGGCATGGCCGTGGAGGCGTGGAACGAAGCCGGCGAGCCGGTGATCGAGGAGGTCGGCGAGCTGGTGTGCACGCGCCCGGTGCCGTCGATGCCGCTGTACTTCTGGAACGACCCCGACGGCGCGCGCCTGCGCGCGAGCTACTTCGACGTCTACCCCGGCGTCTGGCGCCACGGCGACTGGCTGCTCGTGCATGGCGACGGCAGCTGCGAGATCCACGGCCGCAGCGACGCCACGCTGAACCGCCACGGCTTGCGCATGGGCACGAGCGAGATCTACGCCGCCGTGGAGGCGCTGCCCGAGGTGCTCGACTCGATGGTGATCGACATCGAGCGCCCGGGCCGGCCGGGCTGGATGGCGCTCTTCGTCGTGCTGCGACCGGGCCTCGTGCTCGACGATGCGCTGACGCGCCGGCTGCACGACGCGATCCGCCGCGCGCTGTCGCCGCGCTTCGTGCCGGACGAGACCTTCCAGGCCCCCGAGATTCCGCGCACGCTCTCGGGCAAGAAGCAGGAAGTGCCCCTCAAGCGCATCTTCCTCGGCCAGCCGCTGGAGAAGGTGCTCAACCGCGACGCGATGGCCAATCCCCAATGCCTCGACTGGTACCTGGCGCTCGCCGCCACCCTCTCCTCACCCTCTCCCGCAAGCGGGAGAGGGCCGGGGTGAGGGCGCGGCCTACCCCCGACCCGCCAGCCTCGCGCCCCGCTCCTTCAACGAGCCAAGAACGGCCTTGAACCCCGCCGCCTCGCACGTCCCGATCCATTCGAACACCGCCATCTCTGCCCCGACGATGACGGCACCCGCCTGCGCGAGCCGCTGCATCGCCAGCGCCAGGTCCTCCGGCCGGCGCGAGCCGCAGGCGTCCGCGACCACGAACACATCGAGCCCCGCGCGGAGCAAACCCAGCGCCGTCTGGCAAAGGCACACATGCGCTTCGCAGCCGGCGATCACCACGCTGCGTGCACCTTGTATTGCCTCGATCAATCCGTCGCCGCACGCATCGAAGTGCATCTTCGCCAACGTGCGCTCGCACCGATCGCGCAGCGCGGCCACGTTCGGCCCGAGTCCCGCCGGGTTCTGCTCGGTGCCCAGCACGCGCACACCCATGAGCCGCGCCGCCTCGGCCAGGAACACCGCCTCGTCGACCACGCGCTGCGCATCGTGGATCGTCGGCATCAGCCGCTCCTGGTAATCCACCAGCACCAGCACGCTGCGGTCACGGTCGATCCGGTTCATGGGTGCGCTCCTGGAAGTGGTCAAATTCTCTCAGCACACGAGGAAGCAACCGAGGAGCTTGCGATGAACGCACCCGTGCCCGCGCCGCCCGCCCTGTCCACGTCGCGCCTGATGTCCAGCGCCGCCTATCGCGAGTCGCTGCGGCGGCTGAAGCCGGTGGTGTTCGTCGACGGCCGCCGCGTCGAGTCCGTTGTCGACGAGCCGTCGCTCGCGCCCGGCGTGGCTGCGCTCGGCGTGAGCTACGACTTCGCGCTCGATCCCGCGCTCGCGCCTCTGATGCTCGCCCCGCACGACGATCCCGGCCGCGCGGTGAACCGCATGCTGCACCTGAACGCGTCGGCCGGCGACCTGCTCAACAAGCTCGAAGCGGTGCGCATCCTGTGCCAGGAGACCGGCTGCGCGCAGCGCTATCTCGTCCACGACGGCCTCAACGCGCTCGCCGCGGTGTGCGCGCGCATCGACGACGCGAACGGCGGCAGCGAGCACCGCGACCGCTTCCGCGCCTACCTCGCGCACGTGCAGGACAACGACCTCGCGCTCGGCATCGCGATGACCGACGCCAAGGGCGACCGCTCGCAACGCCCGCACCGGCAGGCCAATCCGGACACCTACGTGCACGTCGTCGAGCGCAATGCGAAGGGCATCGTGATCTCTGGCACCAAGGCCATCGTCACGGGCGCGCCCTACATGCACGAGTTCCTCGTCATGCCGTGCCGCCAGATGAGCCGCGAGGACGCCGACTTCGCCGTCTGCTGCGCGGTGCCGGTCGACGCTCCCGGCATCACGATCGTGTCGCGCCCGGCCGGTCGCCCGGGCGAGAAGGTGGAGCACGGCGCGCCGCTCTTCTCGCGCCGCTACGGCCAGGCCACCGGCGTCGTCATGTTCGACCGCGTCTTCGTGCCGTGGGAGCGCGTGTTCTACGCCGGCGAGTGGGAGCACTCGGGCACGCTCACCTACGGCTACGCCACGCACCACCGCCACAGCTGCATCGGCGCGCGCGCCGGCTTCGGCGACCTGCTCATCGGCGCCGGCGCGCTGATGTGCGAGGCGAACGGCTTCGACCCCGGCGAGACCGCCAGCCTGCGCGAGCCGATGGTCGAGCTGATCAAGATCGTCGAGGGCTTCTACGCCTGCGGCGTGGCCGCCAGCGTCTACGGCGCGCGTGACGACGCCAGCGGCACCTGGATGCCCGAGCCCGTGTTCGCGAACATCGGCAAGCTGCTGCTGGCCACGCAGATCTACGAGATGCACCGCCTCGCCCACGAGGTTTCCGGCGGCCTGGTCGTCGCGCTGCCCGGGCCGGACGAAGACCACAACCCCGCCACCGCGGCGCGCCTGGCCGACGTGCTGCGCGCCAACCCGGCCGTGCCGTACGACAAGCGCATCGAGGTCGCGCGCTTCGTCGAGGACCTGACCGCCTCCTACCAGGGCGGCTGGTACTCGGTGATCAGCCTGCACGGCGGCGGCTCGCCGGCCGCGATGAAGCAGGAGATCTGGCGCCACTACCCGGTGGGCAACAAGGTGGAGCTGGTGCAGCGGCTGCTCGAGCGCGGCGCGCTCGTCGAAGGAGACCGCCCCATCACGCGCAACCGCCAGCCCGGGCGCTGCTGCGATACCGGCTGCACGCAGCCGGGCCAGCCGATCATGGTGCCGCTGCCGTCCGGGCGCACGCGCTGACGGCGTGAAACGGAAGCGGGCGGCGCCATTGCAGCGCGCCCGGCCCAAGCACCCGTTCGCTTATTGCGACACGAGCTCCACCGTCGTCCCGTTCTGATCATCGTTGCCCTGGGCCACCAGCACTCGGACGTCTTTCGCCATGCCGCTCGGGCCGGGGATCGCGACGAGCAGCCAGTCGGCGTTGTTCGCGATGCTCACCGGGGCGTCGAACACGATCGTCTTCGTGCCGGCGCCCGTCAGCACGAGCCGGAACGTGCCGCCCGGCACCTCGGTGGAGTCATCGCCCGAGGCCGGCATCGCCGCCTTGTAGCCCAACGCGGTGTAGGTCGGCGTGGCCACCGCGAGGTCCTGCGCCGGCTGGATCAGGTACACGTCCACCGCGGGCGCCGCGGGCGCGGCGTGCAGCACGCGCACGCGTGCCCGGTCGGTCGTCAGGCCCTTGTCGTACGGATCGTCGATCGCGATCAGGTCAAGCGTTCCGGCGGCGGTGCCCGGGCAGCGCGACGAAGGTGTAGCGGTTGCCCTGCTCGGGGTTCACGTCCACCGACGACAGCGCCACCGTCGACGTGCTGGACGCGCGCACGCTCCAGGTCGCGGCGTTGTTGCTCACGTCGTAGTAGCGAGTCACGTCCTTGTACGGCACGTCGGTCGCATCGCCTTGCACGACGTCCTGCCGGAACAGGCTCACGGGGGCGGCTCCGGGAACGGCGTGCAGCAAGCGCACGACCGGGTCGCGCAGATCCAGCCGGTCTTCGGTGTCGCCCCCGCCGCAGGCCGCGACGAGGGTGGTGGCGGCGACGAGCGCCAGCGCTTTGACGAACTTCATGGCATCTCCAATGGGCTGAGAGTGGGATGCCATGACGCTATCGGGCCACGCCCGCGGGGTCTGTCGGCGCGGGGCGCAAGCCCGCGTGGGAAGGCGCGGACCCCGTTCGAGGGGGCCAGGGGGCGTCAGAGGACCTCGATTTCGTTGGACTGAAGGCCTCATGAGGTCACTGCCTGTCCAGCGAATTCATGCTTGGTCCGATAGAGACCTGACTACGACAAACTCGACGCTGCTCGGCTGCGAGCCGTCCAGCGAGCAGCCGCCGGCGTCACCCGAGCTCGAAGGTCGTGATGCCGTAGATGCGCCGCAGTTCGGCGGCGGGCGCTCGGCCTGCATACATGCGCGCCGTCTCGAAGACACTTCTCATTCCCCGCGCCTTCGCCAGGGCGATCCCGCTTGCATTGCGGATCGGCACGTCGATGTAGACGGCATCGCCCGCCGGCACCGTGCTGCACAGCGCGTCGTACAGGGCGCCTGCTACCTGGCGGCGGTCCGCCACGAGGGGGCCGATCTTGTGCCCCTCCCGGCACCGCCGGATCACGCCCCATCCGGCAAGGTGCCCCTTCTCGAGCCAGGCGAGCCCGGTGGACTCTGGCATCGCGAGCCAGGAGCGCAAGAACGCCTCGCGCGGCGCCGGAAAAGCCCGACTGTCGTCCTCGCACAGCGCCTCGAAGTCCACCGTGCCGAGCGGCATGATCTGCGGGTGCGCGGCCGGCTGGCCGGAGCGTGCGACAGCGGCGAAGCGAACGTTCCGCCAAGCCAGCTTGAAGCCGCTGCGGCTGTAGTAGTCCTGTTGCGCAGGGACGCCGTCGAGCCCGATGACATGGCCCGCCAAGCGCGACATGGCGCGCGCCCAGAGGCGAGCGCCGACGCCTTGCGCACGCCAGGCAGGCGCCACGATGAACAGCCCGATGAAGCCGAAGCGTCCTGCATAGGAGACCGCGCTGATGCAGCCGATTGGCTGCGCACCGCTCTCCGCGATCAGAAAGCCTTCGGGGTCGGCCGCGTGAAAGCAAGCGGCGTCGTGCAGGCCCGGATTCCAGCCTTCACGCGCCGCCCACTCGATCGCAACAGGGATCTCGTCGCGGTGCATCGTGCGGATGGTGCAGTCCATGCTCCCTTCTCAGACAACCAGTCGCGTCCAGCTCCCATAGCTCTGCCGAATGGGTCCACGCCGGCGGCTGAGGAGCATCAGCGCCGTCCGCAGACGATGCTGTTCACTGTCGCGGCCGTTTCGGCGCCAAACGCAAACGGCGTTGCGAGCAGCGCCACGCCGAACAACACGTCGAGGTAGCGCAATGACCGGGTGGCCTCGGCGGCGCGGTGTTGACCCAAGCGTTCAGGCGCCTGCGTTCATGGCCCTCCATTCCAGGCAGGCCAAGCTCGACGGCATGGCATCGCAGGTCGCTTGGCTCGGGGAGTGCATGGCGGCGCCGGCCGCCTCCGCAGTACCGGACCGGCTCACGCCGGGCCCTTGGGGCAAGGCACATCCGCTCAGGATGAAGAGCGCGCACGCAAGCAATATCAGGCTGAGCTTCATGAGTTCCTTCGAAAGCGAAAGCGGCTGCCAAAGACATTCAATCTAGTTCATTTACGGCGCACGGCCACCCCCAAGTGTTCGAGTGATCGTGCCGAGCGACCTATGGTCATGTCACGCTGTCAGCCGCTACGCTGCACGAGCTCATTCGGCACAAGTTCCACACTTCTTCAGGGGCGCCAATGCACGGCGCGCTTCGGGTTTAGCCCGTATGCGAGCGGACATTCCGCAGGCCGGCGCCCCAACCGCTACACGTCGATGTTCGCCGCCCTCAGCGCATTGCTCTCGATGAAGTCCCGCCGCGGCTCCACCTCGTCGCCCATCAGCATCGTGAACACACGGTCCGCCTCGATCGCGTCCTCGATCTGAACGCGCAGCAGGCGCCGCACGCTCGGGTCCATCGTGGTCTCCCACAACTGCCCGGGGTTCATCTCGCCCAGCCCCTTGTAGCGCTGGCGGCTCACCTGGCCCTCGGCCTGCCCCATCAACCAGCTCATGGCGCTGCGGAAGTCGCCGACCTGCTGCTCCTTCTGCCTTTCGCCCTCGCCGCGCTTGACGATCGCCTCCGGCGACAGCAGGCCCTTGAACGTGGTGCCGGCCTTCGACAGTGCCTCGTAGTCGGCGCCGTGCACGAAGTCGGGCGTGATCACGCTGCTCTTGATGTTGCCGTGGTGGCGGCGGCTCACGCGCAGCACGTGCTTGTCGGTACGCGCATCGTATTCCGGCGCGACCTCGGCGTCCTTCAGCGCGGCCTGCAGCGCGGTGGCACTCACCTCGGCGCCGGTCGGCGTGTCAAGGTCGAGCGTGAGGCCGTCGGCGATGGCGCGCAGCGCCTGAGAGTCCATCCAATTGCTCAGACGCTCGATCACGTTGTCGGCCACGATGTACTGGCGCGCCAGCTCCTCCAGCGCACTGCCGGAGATCGCGGGCTTGCCGTCGCCGGGCTCCACCTGAGCGTCCTGCAGCGCCACCTTCAGCAGGTAGGCGTCGAGGTCGAGGTCGTCCTTCAGGTACTGCTCGTTCTTGCCGAGTTTCACCTTGTAGAGCGGCGGCTGCGCGATGTAGACGTAGCCGCGCTCGATCAGCTCGCCCATCTGGCGATAGAAGAACGTGAGCAGCAGCGTGCGGATGTGCGCGCCGTCCACGTCGGCGTCGGTCATGATGATGATGCGGTGGTAGCGCAGCTTCGCGGCGTTGAAGTCTTCCGGGCCGATGCCGGTACCCAGCGCCGTGATCAGCGTGAGGATGGCCTCGCTGGACAGCAGCTTCTCGTAGCGCGCCTTCTCCACGTTGAGGATCTTGCCCCGCAGCGGCAGGATCGCCTGGAACTTGCGGTCGCGGCCCTGCTTGGCGGAGCCGCCGGCGGAGTCGCCCTCCACGATGTAGATCTCGCACTGCGCCGGATCCTTCTCCTGGCAGTCCGCCAGCTTGCCGGGCAGGCCCAGCCCGTCGAGCACCCCCTTGCGGCGCGTCATCTCGCGTGCCTTGCGCGCAGCCTCACGCGCCCGCGCG